>DASXDO010000030.1:0-148770 GCA_036490555.1 Solirubrobacteraceae bacterium
GGTCTCGGCTTCAACTACCGCCTCGACGAGCCGCGCTCGGCGCTGCTGCTCTCGCGCCTGGAGCGCCTGGAGCGCGAAATCGAGCGGCGGCGCGAGCTCACGCGGCGCTATCGCAGCCTGCTCGCGGATGTCGAGGGGATCGTCGTGCCCTTCGAGGACGGGGAGGTCGCCGAGTCCTCCTGTTACGTGATCCCGATCATGCTCGAGCAGGACGGGCGCCAGGCCGAGGTGAGCGCGGGCCTGCGCGCGCGCGGCATCCAGACGAGCATCTTCTACCCCTCGATCCACCGCTTCAGCGCCTACCGCGAGCGCTTCCCTGGGCTCTCGCTGCCGATCACCGAGCTGGCCTCGCGGACCGAGCTGACGCTGCCCTTCTATCCGCACATGTCCAACGACGACCAGGACAGGGTCGTGACAGCGCTGGCGGAGGTGATCGGGCTGTGAGCGAGTGGCGCGTTCCGCTGACGGACATCGTCGTACCCGAGCAGGACGTCGAGGCGGTGCTCGACTGCCTGCGCTCGGGCTGGCTGACGATGGGGCCGCGCACGCAGGCCTTCGAGGCCGCGCTCGCGGAGCACGTGGGCGTCGAGCACGCGATCACCGTCTCCAGTGGCACGGCGGCGCTGCACCTCGCCTGCCTCGCAGCCGAGCTGAAGGCAGGCGACGAGGTGATCGTGCCGGCGTTGACCTTCATCGCAAGCGCAAGCGCAGCACGCTACGCAGGCGCGACGCCCGTCTTCTGCGACGTGCAGGGACCACACGACTTCAACCTCGACGTCGACGACGTCGCAGCACGGATCACCCCGCGCACGCGCGCCGTCGTCGCGGTTCACTTCTGCGGCTACCCCGCCGACGTGCTCGCGCTGCGCGCGCTCTGCGACAAGCATGGCCTGATCCTGATCGAGGACTGCGCCCAGGCGATCGGAGCCCACGTGGATGGCTCAGGGCGCCAGGTGGGCACCGTCGGCGAGTTGGGGGCCTTCAGCTTCTTCTCCAAGAAGCAGCTCTGCGTCGGCGAGGGCGGAATGGTGAGCAGCGCGGATGCCGAGCTTGCGCGGCGCGTGCGCATGCTGCGCTCGCACGCGATGACGAGCGGCACCTGGGATCGCCACCGCGGCCACGACCCCGCCTACGACATCGTCGACATCGGCTTCAACTTCCGTCTCGACGAGCCGCGCGCCGCGCTTGGGCTCAGCCGCCTCGCGCGTCTGCACGACGACATCGCCAAGCGCCGCACGCTCGTGCGCGCCTACCGCGAGCGGCTCGCGCAGACGCCGGGGCTCGAGCTGCCGTGGGACGAGATCGCCGTCGAGCGCGGCAGCCACTTTGCCTTTCCCGTGCTGCTGCCCGACCGCGAGGCGCGCGACCGCTTCCGGGCCGAGCTGAAGGCCGCCGGCATCCAGACGACCTGGTACCCGGCGCTGCACAGCTTCAGCGGCTACAGCGACTTTGCTCCCGCGGGCGGCCTGCCGGGCGCCGAGCAGGCCGCGGCACGCCACTGCGCGCTGCCGCTCAGCTCGAGCATGGACGAGAACGCGGTGGAACTGGTCTGCGACGCCGTGCGCGCCGCGCTCACTCAGGCGGGATGAGCCGCTCGCGCACCGCGGCGAACTCCTCCTGAGCCTGCTCGTAGTCGTCGTGGCGCCCGATGTCGAGCCAGTAGTCCTCGCTTGGCCAGGCCCTCACGACCTCGCCCGCCGCAATCAGGCGCAGGATCAGATCCGGGAAGTCCAGACGCTCCCCCGGCTCGATGAACGAGAGCGCGCGCGGCGCGAAGCAGTAGACGCCCATGCTCGCGGTGAAGTCGATCGCCGGCTTCTCGTCGTAGCCGGTCAGGCGCGTCGGGTCGCTCTCCTCGCCGAAGCGCAGCACGCCGAGCGAGATCTGGATGTGGCGCAGCTTGGTCGCGATCGTCGCCGCGGCGCCGCTGGCCTGGTGGCGTTCGAGCAGCGCGCCGTAGTCGATGTCCGTGAGCACATCGCCGTTCATCACGAGCACGTCGTCGTCGGCGAGACCGTCGATCAGCGCAAGCGCGCCAACGGTGCCCAGCGGCTCGCGCTCGCGGTAGTAGTCGATCGGGATCCCATAGGAGGAGCCGTCGCGGAAGAACGCCTCGATCAGCTCCGCGAGGTAGCCGGTCGCCATTGTGATCTGCTCGAAGCGATGCGCCTTCAGCTGGCGCACGACGATGTCGAGCACAGGGCGATCGCCGATCGGCATCAGCGGCTTCGGCAGCACGGTCGTGTAGGGCCGCAGGCGCGTGCCCTCGCCGCCGGCGAGTATCACCGCGCGCCTGCTCACCGCTCGACGCCAGCCCGTTGACCGGTCAGCGCCACGAGCCCGATCCCGGCGCCGGAGAACACCGGATGTCGAGGCCGCTCCCTGAAGTAGTGGTACTCCGCGCCGAGCTCGCCGGCGAGCTCTGGCAGCGCCGGCGTGCGATCGCCGCCGGCGCAGAGCAGCACGATCCGCTCCGCCGCGTGGCGCATCGCGCCGTGCATCTCGAAGGACTCGATCTCGTACTCCGGCGGCGTGTCGCCGATGAAGAGGTCGACCGCCTCGCCCGCGAGCGTCGCATCGAGCGCGTCGAAGGTCGAGGCGTAGACGGGCTGCCAGGCTGCGCGCAGCTGCTCGGGCACCATCCAGCCGGTGCCAGGGTCGAGGTCGAAGGAGATCAGGCGCCCGTCGCTGCCCTCTGCGCGGTTGCGCTCGAGCGCCGTGAGCAGCGCCAGCGAGCCGAGGCCGTGGTAGATCCCGGTCTCGACGATCAGGCGTGGCTTGAGCAGGCGCGCGACCGCGTACCAGGAGATGCGCATGCTGAGCTGCACGGGGCGCTTGATGTCGGGCCGCAGGCGCACACGCGCCTCCAACTCCGTGGTGAGGCTCGGCGCCTCGTGAGCCTCGGCGAGATAGCCGGCGACCGTCGCGCGATCGGAGCCGAGTGCGCTCGCGAGAAAGCCGGCCAGCTCGTCCTCGTTCTCCAACTCGTAGGAGAAGTCGCCGAGCTCAGGATCGAGCAGCACATAGCCGCCGACGCCCAGCGGATCGCGGCGCAACGACGCTCCGTAGCGACGCACGATGCGCGACTTCTCCAGCCAGCGCAGGCGATTGAGGCGTCGCAGACGGTTCTGCCAGCTTGGCGAGAGGCTCTTCAACCTGGACTTGATGGGCGGGCTCATCGCGGAAGCGGCTGTATTCTAGGCCGGATGAACGCCAGTCACGTATCGGAGGCGAGGGTGGACCCGGTGCGCGTCGGCGACAGGCTCCCCAGACCGGCCATGCGCAAGCCGCCTGTGCGCGACGCCGCCTACCGCCTGCTCGTGCCGGCGCTGCGCGCCTTCAACGCGGGTCTGCGCGCGCTCGTCGCGACCAGCCACCACCTGCAGTACAAGGTCGAGGGCTTCCTGCGACCTTCAGCGGAGTGGTTCGACCACGAGATCGACGTCCAGTGGCAGTGGGTCGCGCGCGAGCGCTCGCTGTTCCTCGAGCGCGGCGTGCTCAACACGCTCGTGATCTCCCAGGGCGCCGATGTGCTCGAGCTGTGCTGCGGCGACGGCTTCAACGCCCACCGCTTCTACGCTGCCCGCGCCGCCAAGGTGCTCGCGCTCGACTACAACGAGCAGGCGCTGCGCCACGCACGTCGCCTGCACGGCAGGCCGAACATCGAGTACAGGCGCCACGACGTGCGCGACGGCCTGCCAGACGGCGCCTTCGACAACATCGTCTGGGACTCGGCGATCCACCACTTCTCCGAGCGCGAAGCCCGTGACCTGCTCGCCGCGGCGCGCGAGCACCTGCGGCCTGGCGGCGTCCTCTCCGGGTACACCGTGATCGAGCCCGGCTCCGACTACGCCTACTCGCGCATGAGCTTCACCGCGCCGGAGCAGCTGGCCGCGTTGCTGGAAAGCGAGTTTCCCCACGTATCGGTGCTGAGCACCCCGGACAGCATGCGCCAGAACCTCTACTTCTTCGCGTCCGAGACGCCTGAGTCGCTGCCGTTCGCGGCAGGCGTCAACCACGGCCCGTAAGCGGCGCGAGCAGCGACTCGATCTCGGCCGCGACGGCGGAGGCCGCGTACTTCGCCTCGGCGTGTGCGCGGGCGGCGGCGCCCTCGCGCTCGATGCGCGCCGGATCCTCGACGTAGGGCGCGATCATCGCGCGCAGCGCGCCAGGGTCGTTCTCGGGACTGGCGATGCCGCCGATCTCCGGCGAGATCATGTCGGCCACGCCCTCGGCGCCGGTCGCAAGACAGGGGCGCGAGGCGAGCATGCCAAGGATCACCGCCCGCGGCGCGCCCTCCGTCGGGCTGGGGCAGAAGACCGAGAGGTCGAAGGCGGAGAGCACCTCGGCGACCTCCCCACCGGGCGTCGGGATGAAGTGCGCACGCTCGCCGAGCGGCTCGGCGAGGCTGCACAGTTGACCTTCGGTTTCGCCGTCGCCGGCGAGGATCAGGTGGATCCGCGGATCCTGCAGCGCCCGCACCGCGTCGACGACCACGTCGTTGCGCTTCTTGTGGTGGAAGCGCGAGATGCAGCCGACGACGAAGGCATCCTGCGGGATCCCAAGCTGCTCGCGCACGCGGCGCCTGCCCTCGGCGGTGAAGCGGATCTCATCGGCGCGCATCGCGTTCGGCACGACGGCGACCTTGCCGCGATCGACCCCGACCGAGACGACCGAGTCGAGCGTGCCCTGGGAGATCGCCATCACGAGCTTCGCGTCCCTCGCGGCCGCCAGATAAGCCTGACGCGGCAACCCCTGGCGCAGCGGGTAGGGCACCGGCCCCCACTCGGCCCAGACGGTCGTGCGCCGCAGCGAGGTTGGCAGCATGCGCGCGAGCAGCTGCTCCTTCTTGTAGTGGACGAGCAGCACGTCATATGGCATCTCCGCCTGCAGGGCGGCACGCGTCTGCCGCCACAGCGAGGGAGTGCGCAGCGCCAAGGACAGCCAGGTTCCACGCGCGAGCTTCGGCCCAAGCTCGACGGGCACGACCCGTACCCCGGTGTCCCTGCCGATTCCGTCGAGGTCGGAGAGCAGCACCGTCTCGTGGCCGCGCTCGCGCAGGGCGTCGAGCATCTCGACGGCGGCGAACTCCGCGCCGCCGCGCGAGCTGGTGGTCATGATGCTCACGATCTTCATCGGCTGCCCTCGCCCGCGATCCTCATCGACTGGCAGCCTATTATTCCCGCACGCGACCGGCACCGGCCCTAGCCTGCAAGCGGCGGTCGCAAGCAGGCGCCGTCGAGCGACCGCCACGAGCTCATGCCTCTGAAGCCAACCCCGCTGGTCGTCCAGTATCTCTACGTTCACGCCCCTGAGGAGAGCTTCCTCTACCCCACGGCGCGCAGCGACGCCTCGGCGGCGAGGCTCGCCTGCCGCTACCTCGAGTGCGCGATCGCACAGGCCGCGTCGCTGCGCCTGCGGGACGTCGACTGCGAGCTCGCGCTCGCGACCAACCTGCGCGACCCAAGCGCGCTTGGACGCGCGGGCGTGGCCCGCTTCGAGCAGCTCGATGCGCTTGGCGTGCAGATCCTGCACGCCGATTACCGCCATCGCCCAGCGCAGGACGTCGAGATGTTCATGTCCTCTCGCTACGTGCTCGACGCGATCCTCGCGGCGGTCGAGGGGCAGCCTGACGAGCGCCAGCTGTGGCTCGTGGACCTCGACTGCGTCTGGCCAAACGCCCAGCTCGTGTTTGGCAACGCCCCGCAGCCAGGCCAGATCGGCGCGATCGACATTCCCTATCCGCCTGACTGGATGATCGTCGAATACGCAGAGGCCGGGCGCACGCGCAGCGACATGTCCAGGCTCGCATCCGAGCTCGGCGGAGCAGCGACGCTGCCGCCCTGGATCGGCGGCGAGCTGCTGAGCGGCACGCCGCCGGCGTTGCGCGCGCTCGTCGCCACCTGCGAGGCCCTCGACGCCCGGCTGGCGCAGCGCGGGCAGGCGCTGCCAGCCGAGGAGCAGGTGCTGACGCTCGCCGGCGCGCTTGGGCTCGTGGACTACTGCAACCTCACGCACGTCGCCCAACGCGTCTGGACGGGCCCCAGGCATGGCGCTCCCCCTGTGGAGAACGCGCTCAGCCTCGGCTTCTGGCACGTGCCCGCGGAGAAGGGCCTGAGCCTGAGGCGCGCGGCGAATGCGATCGCGAAGGGCAGGACCGAGCGCCTGCGCCGCGACCTCGCGGACCCCGCACGCATGGCCTCCCGCTTCAACGTCCAGGGCACCGGCCTGCGCCGCAGGCTCCAAGATGACGGATGGATCGCGATGCAGCACGCCCGCGGCCGCCTGCACGCCGCCGCCGCGCGCCTGCGCCCTCGATCGAGCTCGCGAGCCTCGTGAGCGGGCGCGAAGACGTTGCATGAGCAGGCGCGAGGGACATCGCATGAGCGGACGCAAGGACATCGCATGAGCAGGCGCGAGAGCATCGCGCGCGCGGGCGGCGTGCTGCTGATCGACGTCGGCGGCAGCGGCGGCGTCAGCGACTACACCGGCGAGCTCGCGCGCGCTCTCTCGGCGATCGGCTGGAGGGTGCAGCTGGCGACCGCGCGCGACCACGGCTTCGAGCTGCCGCCTGAGATCGCCGTCCACCGCGTCTATGCCTATGTGCGGGGGCGACGCCCCGCCGCGCGCCTAGCGCGCAGGATCGGGCTCGCACGGATCGTCAACGGGATCGCCCATCTCGTCGGCAACGCGCTCGCGGCGCGCATCGCCAGGAGCTGCGAGATCGTCCACGTCCAGGGCGAGGAGTGGCCACCGCTTGGCGCCGCGCTGATGCTGATGCTGCGCGCAGCACGCAGGCCGATGATCTACACGATGCACAACACCTTCGAGCGCGGCGCGCACTCCTATGAGCGCACGAACAACCTGATCAGGCGCGGCGCGGCGGCGATGATCGTCCACTCCGAGAACGATCTGCGCTCGCTGCCAGCGAGCCAGGCCGCCAAGACGTCGGTGATCCCGCATGGTGAATACGGCAGGGTCGCGACCCGCAGCGGCCCTGCGCCCGATCGCGGCGCCTGTCGCGAGCAGCTCGGGGTCGGCGAGCGGGAGCTGCTCGCGCTGATGTTCGGCCAGCTGCGCCCCGACAAGGGCCTCTCCGACCTGCTGCGGGCTGCAATCGATCTGCCTGGCCTGCGCATCGTCGCCGCCGGCGAAGACCATGGCGCCGTCGAGGAGGTCGCTGGCCTGCGCGAGGATCCACGGCTGCGCGACCGCGTGAGCGTCATGCCAGGCTTCGTCGCCGACGAGACGGCTGCGCGCCTCTTCGCCGCCTGCGACCTCGTCGCGCTGCCCTACCACCGTGCGAGCGCAAGCGGCGTGCTGCTGCTCGCGTACGGGCATGCGCGGCCCGTCGTCATCTATCCGATCGGCGGCCTGCCTGAGTACGTGCGCGCGGGCGAGACGGGCTGGATCTGCGCGCGGGCGGATCCTGGCGCCCTGACCGAGGAGCTGCGCGCGATCGCAGCGGAAGGGCGCGCCGAGTGCGCGCGTCGCGGCGAGCTCGCCGCCCACTTCGCACAGGAGCAGCTGGGTTGGGGCGCGATCGCACGTGCGACTGCGTCAACCTACGAACGCACGCGACGGCTCGCCTAACGTTTGCGCGATGCGCACTGACCTCCACTGCCACGTGCTCGCGGGCATCGACGACGGGCCTGAGACGATCGAGTCCTCGCTCGCGCTTGCGCGTGCCGCCGCACAGAACGGCACAGCGCGGATCGTCGCCACCCCGCACGTCAACTCGCGCTACCCCAACAAGGCCGGGATGATCGCACAGCTGGCCGGGGAGCTGAACGCGCGGCTGACCGCCGAGGGCATCCCCGTCGAGGTGCTGCCGGGGGCTGAGATCGCGGTTACCCGCGTCGCCGAGCTCGACCCTGGCGAGCTGCACGAGCTCACCCTTGGCAGCAGTCCCTGGCTGCTGATCGAGCCACCGTTCACACCGACGATGATCGGCTTGGACGCGATCGTGCTCGACCTCATGAGACAAGGCCATCGCATCGTGCTCGCGCACCCGGAGCGCTGCCCAGCGCTGCACCGCGAACCGCGGATGGTCAGCAGCCTCGTGCGCAGCGGAGCGCTCTGCTCGGTGACGGCGAGCTCGTTCACGGGACGCTTCGGCGAGCAGGTGCGACGCTTTGCGATGCGCCTGCTCGACGAGGAGCTCGTCCACAACGTCGCCTCCGACGCCCATGACGTGCGCGGACGCCCGCCGCAGCTCGCCTCCGAGCTCGTGCGTGCCGGGCTCGGCGAGCTGAGCGAGTGGCTCACGCAGAGCGTGCCCGACGCGATCCTCGCGGGCACGGAGATCCCGCCGCAGCCAGCGTTCGAGCGCACACAGCGGCGCGGACTGCTCGCGCGTCTGCGCCGCGAGGGCTGAGACACCGCTGCGGCCCAGAGGCCGCGGCGCGAGGCTCGAGAGCTCTCAGCCGTCGATCTGCGCGATGTCACGCCCACTCTCGGCGAGCAGATGCTGCAGCGAAGCCTCGGCGACGGCGCCGATCGCCCGCCAGTCGAAGCGCTGCTCGACGGCGGCGCGGCCGCGCCGCGCAAGCTCGGCACAGAGCGCATCGTCTCCAAGCAGCAGGTCGATGCAGGCCGCCAGCTCGACGGGGTCGTCGGCGATCAGCGCCTCGCGCCGGTGCTCGAGCCCAAGGCCCTCGCAGCCAAGCGTCGTCGTGACCACCGGCACACCACGCGCAAGCGCCTCGAGGATCTTCAGGCGGGTGCCTCCTCCGACGCGCAGCGTGACGACCAGCATGCGGGCGGTCTCCAGGTAGGGGGCGGTTTCTGGCACGAAGCCGCTGACCTCGACCGGTAATGCGGAGCGCTCCGCAAGCCGGTACAGCTGCGACGGCGGATTGGCACCCACGATCCGGACCGCTGCGCGGCTGCGCAGGTGCGGCAGCACGTCCTCGAGCAGGTGGCGAGCGCCGTCGACATTCGGCCCGTAGTCCATCCGCCCGAGGAACAGCAGCTCGCCGCCAGTAGCGGGGGCGGCGCGCAGCGGCAGCGCGGCGCAGTCGACGCCGTTGGGGACGAGGTCGACACGACCGGGAGCGAGCGGCTCGAAGTGCTCGCGCTCCTCCTCGGAGACCGCCCAGGTGCGACCGAGACGGCCGACGACCGCCGCCTCGTGCGCGGCGACCGGATCGATCTGGCGTGCCGCCATCCAGGCTCGCAACCCGCCCGCCCGCGTCATCGTCGCGACGCGACGCGCCTCGACGTTGTGGCTGTCGAAGATCGTCGCGGCGTCCGGGCGCTCCGACCCTTCAGCGGCGTGCATGTATGCCTCCATATAGAGCTGCCCGACGACGATCACATCGGGGCGCAGCTCGCCAAGCAGCGAGCGAAGCGTCGCGGCAGCGGCGCCACTGTAGAAGTAGCGCCGCTCGAACGGTCGCTGCAACGCATAGTCGGCCGCGAGCCGCATGCGGCGCCTCAGCTGCGACGGCGCGAACGGTTGCAACTCGACCCGCTCGCAGAGCTCTTCCAACTCGCGCCGCGCCTCGAGTGGGACCGCGCCGTCGGAGACCAGTGCAAAGAGCGAGACGCGGTGGCTGTGGCGAGCGAGCTCCCGCATCAGGTGGTAGCTGCGCAGGCGCGCCCCGCTCACGAGCGGAAGCGGCGGCTCGTGGGTGAGGAAAAGCACGCGGGCCGGCATCGGAGCAGCTTATGCGGATCGCGGCAGGCAGGATCAGGCGCTTGCAGAGCTCAAGGGTCTGATACCACTGCCCGATGCTCGAAACGATGCGCGCCGAGTCGTTGTCCCCGGACAGAAGCGCATGAGCACGCAGAGCGAGCCGTCCATCCCCTTCGCTCCCCAGGGTGAACTCGCACCTCGGCGGCGGCTGCCGCCCACGCGCTATCTGCTCGCAGCCGAGCTGCTGCTTGCGGCGCTGCTTGGGATCGTCACGATCGGCAGACGCAGCTTCTTCCTCGACGAAACGGTCAGCGTCACGATCGCGAAACTGCCCTGGCACCAGTTCACGCACATCGTCAGGACGCGCGAGGGCAACATGGTGCTCTACCACCTGCTGCTCTCCGGGTGGATGCACCTCGGCAGCTCCGAAGCCGTCGTGCGGCTGCTGTCGGTGATCGCGTTCGTCGCGAGCGTCGCCGCGCTCTACTGGCTTGCACGCAGGCTCGCAGGGCAGCGCGTCGCGCTGCTCGCCGGGCTGCTGCTCGCTGTCGACCCGTTCATGATCCGCTACGCGCAGACAGCGCGCGGCTACGAGCTGAGCGTGCTGCTCGTCACCTGCGCGACGCTGCTGTTCGCGCGCGCCCTGGAGCGGCAGACCTGGGGCGCCTGGCTGAGCTACTCGCTCGTTGCCGCGCTTGGCGTCTATGCGCACTTCTTCGCGCTGCTGATACCCGCCGCGCACGCGCTCTCGCTGATCTGCGTCCCACCCGAGCGGCTGCGCTGGCGCAAGCTGCTCGGCGCCGCCGGCGCGCTGCTCGTCTTCCTGTTGCCGTTCTTCTACCTGCTCTCCCAGAACGCCTCGTCCGGCGTCGAATGGTCGGCGGGCAACCCGATCGGCCGGCTGTTCACCAAGCTCCACGAACACCCGCCGCTCGCAGCGCTCTTCCTGCTCCTCTGCGCAGCGCTCGCGATCGCCTCGGTCCTGCTGCTGCGTCGTTGGCGCGGCAGCGCCTTCCGCTCGCAGGAGAGCTGGCGTTGGGCGCTGCCGCTCTGCTGGCTGATCGTCCCGCCCGCGATCGTCGTCGTCGTCGCAGTCGTCGTGCGGCCACTGTTCGTCCCCTACTACTTCATGGTCTGCCTGCCCGCCGCGGTGCTGCTGGCAGCGCTGCTGATCGAGCGCCTGCGCGCCCCACAGACCGTGCTCGCGGTTGGGCTTACGGCGATCCTCCTGCTCGGCAGCCTCGCCGACGACGCGCGCTGGTACCACAGCGGCTCGACCGAGGAATGGCGCGGCGCCACCCGCTACGTGATCGCCAATGACCGCCCAGGCGACGGCGTGATGTTCGTCGCGCCCTACGTGCGGCTCTCCTTCGGGGTCTATCTCGACCGCGAATCAAAGGCGAGGCGCAGCATCGCGCCCAAGCCCGTCTACCCCTCGGCGCCGTTCGGCTCCGACGAGATTCGCTTCGACTACTACATACCGATCAGCGCGCAGGACGTGCGCAGCAGCGCGGCGCGCTTCTCGCGCATCTGGCTGGTCGCAAGCCATACCTCGATCAACGGCCAGGTGGACCAGCGCTACACTGCCACGCTGCGCGGGCTCGGGGAGGCGGGCTTCAGCGCTGGGCCGAGGCGCAAGTTCGCGGGTGTGACGATCGTGCTCTACGAATCCCACCGCTCATCCTAGATGCCCACACTGCTTGCACCCGAGTCGCAGCACGCAGTCGAGCCTGGGCCAGTTCCCAGCTTCTCGATCCTGATCGCCGCATATGAAGCTGCGGCATTCATCGCCGAGGCGATCGAGTCGGCGTTGGCCCAAACGGTGCCTGCACACGAGATCGTCGTCTGCGACGACGGATCGACCGACGACCTCGAGGCAGCCCTTGCGCCGTACCGCGAGCGACTGGTCGTCGTGCGCCAGGAGAACCGCGGCGAGGGCGCGGCGAAGAACACCGCCGCTGCCAATGCCTCCGGCGACTACCTGGTGTTCCTCGACGCCGACGACGTGTATCTGCCGACCCGGATCGAGGCGCTTGGCGCCGCCGCCGCGGCACGCCCCGATCTCGACATCCTCGCGACCAACGCCGGCATCGAGGTCGATGGCAACGTCGTGCGCGAGGCCTACGACGCGACCTGGAGGTTCGAGGTCGAAGACCAACGCCGTGGCATCCTCGAACGCAACTTCGTGCTCGGACACGCCGCAGCGAAGCGCGACCGCTTCTTCGCAGTCGGTGGCTTCGATGACCAGATGCGCACCGTCGCCGACTGGGATCTCTGGCTGCGCATGATCCTCAGCGGCTCGCGTGCGGGTCTGATCCCAGAGCCGCTGGCGCGCTATCGCGTGCGGGCCGGCAGCCTCTCAACCGACACGCCCGCGATGCTGAGAGGCGGGATCCGCTGCCTCGAGCGGGCCGCGCTGCACGCGGACCTGAGCAGACAGGAGCACAGCGTGCTCGCACAGGCGATGCGCCATCGCCAGCGCAGGCTCGCGCTCGTGGAGGCTCAAGAGGCCCTGAGGCAGGGACGGCCGCATGCGCGGCGAGGACTCATGCGCATTGCGGTTGGCGGGGGCTACGGTCTGCGCACGCGCTTGAAGGCCATGGCGTCCGCCGCCTTTCCCAAGCATGCTGCCGAGAGGCTGACGCAACGCCAGCGCGACTCCTGGGTCGGCGCTGCAGGGGTGCACATCGACGAGAGCACCACGCGCTCCGACGGCCTCACCTCGTCTGAGTCATAGCGTCACCGCCATCAACGGTGCGTGACGTCGACGCCGTGCGCGGGGGATCCCGCGCGCCGACGCTCCAAGACCCGCCTCGTCAGCGCCGGCGCCAATGCCGAGGCAAACGCCTTCACGCGCGAGCGCAGCATGAATCCACGCCCCAGCACGACGCCCAGTGCAGCGCGCCGCGCATCGGGGCGCCCTGCAAGCACCGCCTGCTGCGCATCGAGCAGCCTGGCGGTGCTTTGATGGGTCCTGATTCCACGCGCGACGATCGCGCGCTCCTCAGGCAGCAGCCGCGAGTCTCCGAGCAGCCGTTCGAGGATCGCAGCGTTAGCTCGATGGTTGGCGATTGGGTCAGAGCCGAGACTTCCGTGCATGAGCTTGTAGCGATAGAGCGGCTCGTCGATCAACCCGACGAGCGAACCGCCAAGGATCAGCTTCATCCAGCAATGCCAGTCCCCGCCGATGCGCAGCGTGTAGTCATAGCCGCCCACCTCCAGCATCCGCACACGGCGGATCGCCGGGCACGAGAGGAAGCTGTGGCGCAGGATCTCAGCGCGCTGAGCTGCAACCTCGACAGGGAAGCTGTGCATCTCGCTCTGAAGCCCCACCGGCTGCCCGTCGACCTCTGCGACGACGTCGGTCGTGATCACGTCGAGGTCCGGGCGCGCCATCGCCAGCTCAGCTATGGCCTCCAGTCGCCTGGGCATGAACAGGTCATCGGCGTCGAGGATCGCGACGAAGTCCGACGACGCGGCGCGGACGGCAGCGTTCTTGGCCGCACCCTCACCGCTGTTGCGTTGGCTGATCACCGTCAGCCGATCGCCATAGCCTGCGAGCACGGAGCTCGTCCCGTCGGTGGAGCCGTCGTCGCAGACGACGATCTCGTCCGGTGGCAGCGTCTGCTCCAATGCGGAGTCGATCGCGGCGGCAACGGTCTCAGCGGCCTGATAAGCCGCGATCACGACCGCGATGGTCGGGCGCTGCGTGACCGGCTCGATGGGAGTTAGCGGCCGCGGCGCCTTCACGACCGACAGCGGCCAGTCTGGGGGCTCGCTGCGCACCCGCGAAAGGATAACGAGCGCCAACGCAGGCGCAGAGCGAGTCAGGGCATGCGCGAAGCGCTCCAGCCAGGACCCAGCCCAGGCTCGGAGAACCATGCCGCGGCGAAGTGGCGGCGGATGTCGACCTGGGCTAGGCGCAGCCAGATCACGGACAGCAGGGGAGCGATCGCGTCCGCATCGAGCGCCCATGCCTCGCGTGCGGCGGCAAGCCAGCGAAACAACGTTTGCGAAGACGGCGATTCGCCCCGAAAGAGCCGCACAAAGGCCCTGTCACGTCCATAGCGCGCATCGTCGAGCTCGCCGCTCATCACCGGGAGCGCCTGGGCGAGAAAGAAGGCAAGGTCGGCGAGCGGCAGACCGTGGCGCTGAGCCCGCTCCCAGTCGATGAGCACGAAGGAGCCACGATCCACGATCAGGTGCTCGAGACCCACGTCGCCGTGCTCGAGCATCGTCGGCAGGTGCTCCAGCGGCGCCACCAGGCTTGCGAAGTCCACGCCGAACTCAGGGGCCAGCCGCGCAGCTGGCTCGAGATCCACGGGCGACTGTCCGGCTTTGGCGGCGAGAATCGAGGCGCTGCCCAGCTCGACGAGCCAGCCCGCGACGGCGTCGACCTGCGCCGTGTTCTGCTCGTGCCTACGAGGATTGCGTAGGACATTCACGAGCGGCGCGCCAATGGCCGCGGTCTCGACCACAAACGGGCGTCCCCCGCATTCGGCGACGCCGATCAGCCGTGGCACGTGGAGGCCTGGCACGTCCGCGACTTCCGCCGCAGCTGCAAGTCCCCGGGCATCGCTCGGCGCCTCCACCTCACTCAGCTGCGCGCGACTGAACTTCAGCACCCAGCTCGGCAGGGATCGGCCGGCCTCGAAGAGATGGAAGACGCCGCGCTCGGTTGCACGACCAAGCGCAAGCACCCAGCCAAGCCCCTCAGGCATTCCAAACCCACTCGTCGCAGCCACGAGCAGCGGAGGCGCCCCCGCGCGCGATGCGAGAGTCACCGTTCCGCGCGGCCTGACACCGCACCCGATCGCCAGCGCGAGCATGCGATTGCGCAGCCGCTTGATTCTCTGCGGAGGCGCAAGCAGCTTGGTTAGGGCGTAGCGCGCTCCGCGCGCGCGGTTCAGCGGCAACAGCAGCGACGGATGATCGAGCGACGGCACAGGCAGGAAGCGCTCGCCGGAGAAGCCTGCCCGTCGCAGTCGACCACCGCTCACGTTGCCCTCGAGCAGCAGCATCGGCGCCTCGCTGCGCGCGGCCACGTCGATCTCGGAGGCAGCCGCCACGACGAGGTCGCAGCCGCCATCCCCCACCAGCTCCACCCCGGCCGCTCGCAGCGGCTCCTTCCACGCCTCGGCCCCGTCGAGCACCAGCGCGCGCTCGACGGATCGCGGGAGCGCGAACAGCAGATCGGCGCGCGTCGCCCTCATGGGGTTGCAGCCTACCGACAGACAGCTGCACCCGCGAGGCGCAGCCGGCTCGGGGCCTGCGCTACCTGCCGCCAGCTGTCTTCAGCTGAAGGACGACCTGGCGATGTGCGGTTCCACCGCCTTGCAGGGTGGCACGCAGACGCACCACCAGGTGATGCCCGTACGCCTTGCGCAGCAACTGCAGGCCCCGGCCGCTGAGGCGCATCGTGGCCGCGCTGTGTCTGGAAGCGTGGGCAGCCTCACCGTGCGCCGCCACCACCTCGTAGTGGACGCGAGCGAGCAGCAACGTGCGAGTCACCTCGTGCCCAGGGTCCTCGTGGGCATCGCGCCGCACGCGCAGCGCGAGCGAGAGCTCGCCGCGGCATGTGTCACTGCCGTCACGCTTATCCCATGACGCCAGGTATTGATCTGTCCGGCTCTGGGCCTAGCTTTCGTGCAAATGCCAAGTCGGCTCCGGCGACAGTTGGGCTGCCGCCGGAGCCTTTGCACGGAAAGGACGGGCCTTCCCATGCAGGGAGACCATATACAGGAGCAGGACGAGCGCCAGGGCGCGATCGAATCGGCAATCCACGGGATGCTTGTCGATCGGGACGAGCAGCGGCCGTGGTCAGTACGCGAGATCGAGCTAGAGATCGGAGACGCGCGCCTCGTTTCGGATGCGCTCGGCAATCTTTACGGCTGCGGGCTTGTGCATCGCTGCGGCGAGTTTGTCTGGGCGACGCGAGCGGCGCTTGCTGCGGACGCGCTCACGATCTAGAGACTTTCGGGGCTGGGGTCCGGCCGAGCGTCGGACCCCATCTGCTCACGAGGGCTACGTAGCGCATGCTTCGCGTTGCTCTTGCCATCCGACGACCGCGAGTTCTATTCGGGCGCGTTGACTACCTCAGACGACGGTTCCGCGCGTGGAGGCTGCTTCGACTGCCACCGATCCGCGAGGTATACGAAATGCTTGTCATCGAAGGCCTTCTCCGGAGGCCAGCTCACCGCACCACTTGGAGGCTCCCATATGCGGCTCAAGCCCGTGGCCCAGTTACCCGGAGCAATCGGGATATTGCCCTCGACGAAGACAGGCTCTTTAAGCTCCCAGCTACCGGATGCGAAGAGTACTGGGTCGGTGACGGCGAAAAGGTGGAGTAGAACCTGGCCGATGGAATAGGTCACGGAATGCCAATGAATTCCGGCGGCGGGATCAGTTGAGATTTGCCATCGGCGCCGCGTGTTGCGACCCGTCACCCATCCAGCATCCGAGCGGCTCCCGACATACTGCCCGATCCAAATCACGACGCCCGCTGGCGGTTCGAGCGTGGCCTTCAGGTGACGACCGTCATTGAGGTCAAAAAACCGCTGTGGATGGGTGCTAGCTGGGACGAGACACTCGGACACCATGCACTTCAAGAAGAACCATGCGCTGATGATCTGGATCTCACGGCTCCCGAGACGGCACGCTTCCCCGTGGATCATCGGCGTGAGGATTGGCCCGATGCGCTTCTCTAGATCGCTGCCCCATCCGCTGTTGCATGATTCACACAGCACTTTCGGCTTAAGGTTCATTGAGGGCGTCGGCCGCACCGAAACCTCACTATCTACCACGCTCTCCAACTCGTATCGAAAGCCGGGCTGCTGCCGGTTGTACCAGTCAGGCCAAATGTGCTCACCCGTCAGCGGCGGTGGCGGTATCGCGCCGCAAAGGATGCAGGCCTTAGCGCTCATCCCCTCGCTACCCTCCCTGTAGATGCCGGAAGATCAAGCGCAAGAGCCTACGCCGAAGTGGCAGGAGACGCAGCCCAAGAAGGGCGAACCGGTTGTGATCCCGGTGCCGAAGGTCAGCACTATCCGCGCGGCGATCAGGAAGGTCGCGAAGCCTGAGCGCTCTGACGAGCGCGAGCGGTCCTAGAGTCCCTGTGCTGCTCTACTGATGAGCAGGTGGAACATGGGTTCTTCGTCGTGGCGGTGGTTGTAGCGCCAGGTGTACTCGTTGAGGTAGCCCTGTAGCCACTTGTGGGAGACCTTCTTGTAGTTGCCGCGGATGCCGGTCTTGAGGTTCCCGAAGAACCCCTCGATTGTGTTCGTGTGTGTGTCGCCTTCGACGTAGATGCCCGCGGAGTGGTTGATCCGACTATGGGAGATGAAGTGCTGCTCCAGGCCGTTGTAGGCGCCCCACTCGTCGGTGATGACGATCGAGTCCGGCTGAACCCACTCGATGACCTGCTGCTTCAGACGAGGCCCACGCCGTGAGGGCAGCACGGTCGCCTTGACGCGCCCGCCGCGTTCGACGGCAGCAAAGACGGTGGCTCTACTACGTTCGCGTAGCTTTGCAGCCTGCGAGCGCCGATTAGCGGCCGGGTCGCCGAGATAGGCGTGCTTGCCCTGCGGCTTGCGTGGCTTTCCGTCTACGGAGGTCTCGTCTACCTCGACGTCGCCGCGTAGGGGCACATCGTTGTCTGCCATGAGCTTGTTGCGGATGAGGTTGAACATTCGCCACGCGGTCTTGTAGGTCACTCCCAGCTCGCGCTCTAGCTGCTTGGCTGAGACTCCGCAGCGAGTGCTCGCCATGATGTAGATCGCGTAGAACCACAGGTGCAGCGAGGTCGAGGACTTGTGGAAGATCGTCCCGGCTAGCGGGTAGAGCGCGTGCCCGCAGGTGTCGCAGGAGTACGCGGGCCTGGCCTTGATCCGATGGAACTTGCGGGTGCGCTTGCACTTCGGGCAGCGCGCATGATGTCCATCGCCTGAGAAGCGTTCGCGCCAGAGAATGTCCAGGCACGCCGCATCATCGGGGCATTCGCGCATGAACTCCATCAGCGAATAGCGCGACTCCGAAGCTCTACGTCGCTGCGGGCTGTTGCGGTCCACCGACGCCATGCAACAAGCATAACACATCTACCTGGCGTAAAGGGATAAGCGTGACTGCCGTCACAGGAGACGATGAGATGCGCCACATGGCCGGAGACGAGCAGCCGCTTGCTGCCGAGCACGACACGATCAGGCGAGGCCCCGGCGACGCCGGCGCGGACGCTCGCAGGCGGGTCTGTGGACACGGGCGCAAACGGCGCCCCGCCGGGCGTCACGGCCTGCTCGGTCCCATCGGCCGCTTTGGCGGCCTGGGAGGATTCCGGGCTCGTCACCTTGCACGTTTCGTCGCCTTCGGAGGGCGGGGGCACCACAACCGGGGCACTGACCTGGGAGGTGGAGCCAGCGTGGTTGGTGGCCGTCACCTGACAGGTGTAGGAGCCAGCTTCTGTCGGCGTGAAGGTCGAGCCCGTCGCTTCCCCGAGCGCGGTGCCATTGCGATCCCACCGGAACGCGAAGGATCTCGGCGCCTCATAGAAGAAGACCCCGCGCAGATCGCCCGCCCACGCGCCCTGGCTGCACGACAGTGGTTCGCCAATCGCCCCAACCCCAGCGACAGTCGGTGCGCCACTGCCCACAGGAGATCCAAGCAATGCAAGGAAGTTGGGGCCGTGGTCGCCATTCTCGAAGAGCGTCGTCGCAGGCCCTTCCGATTCGCCGCCGAGACCGCCGACCCTGATCAGACCGGTGTTGTAGTCAGCCCAATAGAGCTTGTCGGTGGACGGATCGATCGCGATGCCCACCGGCGCGCCCTCACCCTTGAAGAGGGTGCTCGCGGGCACGGCCCCTGCGCCCTTGATGCCGCCAACGCGAATTTCGTTGTAGGAAGCGTCCGTCCAGAAGAGCTTGCCCGTCTGCGACTCCACGGCGATGCCAGCCGGTTCGCCTTCTCCTTCATAGAGGGTGACCGCCGCTCCTTCGGCTTCGCCACCAACGCCGCCAAGGCGTACGTCGCCGGAGCCGTTGTCCGTCCAGAAGAGCTCGCCCGTCTTGGCGTCGACCGCGATGTCAACTGGCCTGTACTCGCGCCGGAAAAGCGTCTTGACTTCCGTGCCATCGATGTTCGCCGAGCGGATTTCGTTAGTGCCTTCGTCGGTCCAGTAGAGCTTGCCCGCAGGCGCATCGATCGCCAGGCCAGAGGTGCCTTCGCCCGCAGCAGCGACGAGTGTGGTGGGACCTCCTTCCGCTTCCCCTCCCATGCCGCCAACGAGGATCTTCCCCGCTTCGTCGTCGGCCCAGTAGACCTTGTTCGTCGCAGGGTCGAGCACGATGCCTTCCGGCGCGGTTCTTTCGGATTCGGTGAACAGGGTTTCGTAGGCACCGCCTCCGATGCCACCCATGAACATCGCCCCAACCGCTTTGGCTCCGAAGTCTTCATAGGTCCAGTAGATGCTCGGTGCCGCAACCGCCGCCGTGGACAGCGTCAAAGCCACGAGCACAGCGACCGCGCCCGCAAGCACACAGGCAGCGGTCAGCGCAAGAGCACGCGACGGCCTGGGCGCCGGCGGACGGCCTCCAGCGACTGGACGCACTCGATCCTCACCAAGACTCATCGGCACCACCCCCAGCCCCTAAGCGTGTCAATGCGAATGTGGAGCACAGGCTGACTCAACCCAACGCTGCGCCAGGACCATACCGGACCTGTTCGGCTCACAGCGAGGCTGCGCCGGAGCCGCCCAGCACACGCCGCCACACGGCGAGCGTCTCCTCGGCCATGCGCTGGCGCCCAAAGCACGTGCGGGCCCGCTCCGCCCCGCGCCGGCCGAGCTCGGCACGCAGACCCGGATTCTCGGCCAGCGAAAGGATCGCATCCGCAAGGGCGCCGGGGTCATCGACGGGCACGAGCAGACCGGAGTCGCCAACGACCTCCCGCAGCCCGCCGGCGGAGCAGGCGACCACGGGAACGGCCCCCAACATCGCCTCTACGGCGACACGGCCAAAGCCCTCGTAGCGGGAGGGCACGGCAAACACGTCAAACGCGGGCACCAGCCCACCCGCCTGCTCTCGATAGCCGACGAGCTCGACTCCCGCTGCAGCCGCAGGCTCCTCCAGCGCGCCTCGCTGCGGGCCATCGCCGACGATCACGAAGCGTGCCTGCGGCAGTCGCCTGCGCACCAGCGCAGCCGCCGCGCAGAGGACGTCCCACCCCTTCTGCACGTCCAATCGCCCGATGCCTCCCACCACGAAGGCATCCGGCTCGAGCCCTAGCAGTGCGCGCGGGCTTGGCGTAGGCGGCACCGGATCGATGCCGTTGTAGACGGTGGTGGAGTCGATCGACGCGCCAGCCAAATACTGCGCAACCGAGTCCGAGACCGCGATCACCTCCCCGGCACGGCTGAGCGCTGCGTGCGAGAGGCGCTCCAGAGCCCGCCTGCGCTCGGGCAGGACGAGGCGCAGGGTAGCCGTGACCGGGATCCGAAGAGCCCGGGCCGCGAGGAGCCCGACGAGGCCATCCCCCTGATCGCTCAGGTTCAGATGCACGAGCGCCGGGCGCGCACGGCGCAGGGCACGGATCAGGCGCAGCACAGCAAGGGGCGACGGCCGCCGCGCAAGGCCGCCGATGGGATCCACTGCGACACCGATCCTCGCCGCACGCCGGTAGAGCTCCTCCGGTCCGTGAGCGCTGGCGAGCAGTCGTAGGGGCACACGCCGATGCAGCACATCGCACAGCGCCAGCAACGAAAGCTCCGCTCCCCCAAACTGGGCAGCGCTCGAGACGATCGCGATCGTCTCGTCCCGCGCGTCTCGCCGTGGAGCAATGCTCATCCGCAGAGCTCGTCGTAGAGCAGCTCGTAGTCGCGCACCATGCGCTCGCATGTGAACCGCGCGGCGGCGAGCATCCTGCCCTCGGCGCCCATGCGCGCGCCAACCTCGGGGTCGAGCACGTGCGATATCGCGACAGCAAGCGCAGCTGGATCCTCGGCTGGGACGAGCAGGCCAGTGACGCCATCCAGGACGGCCTCGGCGACACTGCCCACGTCGCTCGCGACAACTGGCAGGCCAGCGTGCATCGCCTCGAGCACGACCAGCGGCAGCGCCTCAGAGCGCGACGGCAGCACGAGTGCGTCGATCTCCTGCAACAGCGCAGCGGGGTCATCGGTCGCGCCTGGCAGGCGCACACGCTCACCAAGCCCGAGCTCGTCGCGCAGACGCTCCAGCCGTTGCCGCTCGGGACCCTCGCCGACGATCAGCGCTTCGAGGTGCGGCAACTGCACGAGCGCTGCGAAGAGGATGTCAAAGCCCTTCTGTGGGGTCAGTCGACCGAGCCCGGCAACGATCCGACGGCCATGCCCAGCGGCGGTGAGGCGGGCGAGCGCCTGCGGCGATTCAGAAGCCTCGGCGCGGACGCCGTTGTGAATCGTGCGAACCGCTCCTTCACGCAAACCGATCAAGCGCTCCAATTCGCGTGCGGACTGGTTGCCGACCGCGACGTGCGCGTCGAGCCGCCTCGACGTCATGCGCTTGAGTCGCCGCTGCAGCTGAGCGGTGGGCTGTGTGGGCAGGTGCTCGAGGGCAACGACCTTCGTCCTCGGCGTGAGCAGAGCCGCGAGGATCCCGTACTGACACGACCAGGGGTTGCGCAGGTTGGCCTGGAAGATGTCTGGCCGCAGCGAGCGCAGCGCCCGCCAGTGCGCTATCAAGGGACGCAGATCGCGCTTGTCGCGCACCGGCGGCACGACGCAGGTGCGGATCGCAGCGCGCCCACGCGCCAACCACTCGACGATCGTCTCGTCCACGCCCATCAGGATCACCTCGAGCTGCGGATCGAGGCCCGCAATGAGCATCGCAAGCACACCCTCCGCCCCACCGCGCTCGGTCGCGTCTGTGTAGAGCACGATCCGCAACGGCCGGCGGCGACTGCGAGCAGCGCCCAGCTGCCCATAGACCTCGGCGTGTGCTGCGCCCACCGCCTCCAGCGGCGGTGGCGGGGCAGGCGGCTGCGGCAGCTCACCGGTGACCGCGCTCGCCCATGCCTCGACTTCCCGCGGCAGCACCGTGCCGCTGCGCGTGGCGCTGACCGAGGCGGCAAGCTGGGGTGCGTCAGAGGCGATCACGGGCACGCCGGTCGCGCGCGCGAGGTGGACGAGACCGCTGTCACTGGCCACCGTGTACGGCAGCAGAAGCGCGTCGGCGGCACAGGCAGCGAGCTGGAGGTCGCGCTCGCTTGCGTAACCGAGTCGCAGCTCCACCTGGTCGCAGCGGGCGAGCCTGTCGAGCACATGCTGCTCATCGTGCGCAAGCAGCTCGCCCATCACGAGCAGCTTCGGTGCGTCGCGCCCGAGGCGCTCCCAGACGTCAGCCAGCAGCTCATATCCCTTGTAGGCGCGAATGAAGCCAAGCGCGCAGAGCAGACGGCCCGTCGCCGGCAGACCGAGATGCCCGCGCGCCTCGGCTGCCGGCACACGCGCGATCCCCTCGGGCACCGGATGCTCGATCACAACCGCCTTCACGCCAGCGATCGCCTGGAGTTGCTCAGCCGCCGGCCGCGTGTGCACGATCACGCCGTCCACGGCTCTGTAGATCGCCGCGAAACGCCTGCTATCGGCCTCGGTGCTCTCGAATGGGAGCACGTTGTGAGCCGTCCAGACCACCTGGCGTCGGCGACCGAGCCAGCGCAGCAGGTGGACGTCGAAGCGGCGATTGATTGGCATCTGAAAGTGCACGACGTCAGGGTCCACACGCCGGACGGCGGCAAGGACGATCGCCGCCGAGCGCAGCCATGTCAGCGCCCGACGCGCGTAGAAGCCAGGCCCCGCCGCGGCCGGCTTGCCCCAGTCCTCGACCGGTAGCCGGCGCAGGGTTGGAACGCCGTCGGCCACTTCCTCGAGACCGCGGCTGCCGAGCACCACGCCTTCGATGCCACTGCGCTGCAGCGCCTTGGCGATCAGAGCCGTGTACAGCGGGATCCCTCCACGCGAGGAGGGATCAACGATGAGGACCCGCACCGTCCAAAGCGGCCTCCGTCCGCCGCAGTCGCAGTCGAACCGCCTCCAGCACACGACCGCGCTCCGCACCGGAGAGCCCAGTGAGGAAGAGCACGAGCAGATAGGCGAGCAGCATCGCTGCTCCCGCGAGCAGCACGCCGATCACGCCGATCACGCCGCCCGCGAGCACGATGCCTTGGTGACGCAGCAGCAGCCCGACGGCGAGCGAGACAACCGTCGCTGGAAGATTGGTGCGAAGCACCGCCAGCAGCATCGAGGCAGTCGAGATGCCAGCTCGTCTACACGCGTAGGGCAGCAGCAGGCCAAGGCTCACGATGGCGCCGGCGATCAGCGTGCCAAGCGCGACCCCCTGAAACCCGATCGTCAGGCCGAGCACCACGCTCAGCGGTAGATTCAGAGCAGCCTCGAGACTCGTGAACAGGGCCGGCATCCGCACCTCGCCCATGCCACGAAGCACATAGACGGCCGCGCGCGGCACCGTGGCGATGACCTGGTTGGCGGACAGGAAGATGACGACGAGCGCCGCCTGCTCGTAGCCCGGGCCAACCCATATGTGCAACGCCGGCTTGGCGAGCATGGCGAGCACGAGCAGCAACGGTATCGCGATTGCGAGGCTGATTCGCGTGCCAGCGTAGACAGTTGCCCGCAGCGCGTCGTGGTCTTCCTTGGCGGCAAGCGCAGCGGCGTGTGGGTAGAAGAGTGCCGCGACTGGCGAGGTGAAGCCCGCGCCCAAGCCTGCGAGCTTCTGTCCGACGAGGTACACGGCCGCCTGCGGCACGCCCGCCACGAGCCCGACGACGAGCGCGTCGAGCTCGGCGATCACGGTGTCCGAGACTTCGCTGAGCGCAATCCAACCTGACATGCCGAGCAGCTTCCGGACCAGGCGACGCGAGAAGTTGCGCCGCCTCAGCACGTCCGCGCCAACTTCCCTGCGAACGAGCACGTAGCGCGCGAACTGACCCATGAAGCTGAAGGTCACCGTGGCCACTCCAAGCGCAATCAGCCCACCGCCAAGCAGAACGATCACCGTCCAGGCAGCCGCCTGCGCCAGCGCGGTGCTCGCGAGAGTGAGATTCAGGAAGTCGTAGCGCTGGAGACCCATCAGCGTTGCCCCAAACGTGTCCGAGCTGATCGCAAAGGCAAGGTCGACGCAGGACAGGACGACGAGCACCATCGCCGGCACCAGCAGCGAATGCGGCACATGGAAGAGGACCGGAAACAGGAATGCCAGTCCTGGCGATATCGCAAGGATGAACAGGCCAGGCAGCATCAGCGAGAATGCCGAGGTCGCAACCACCCTCCGCAGCTCGCGCTCGTCATTCCTCGCGTGGCTCGCGGCTACGAACTTGACTGTCGCACGACCGAAGCCGACATTGAGCAGGCCGAAGTAGAGAACCGCTGACATCGCGAGCCCCCAGACGCCATATGCCTCCTTGCCAAGCCCGCGTACGAGCAGCGGCGTGACCCCAACCGCCATCACTATCGAGACGAAGGTGCTGAGATAGTTGCTCAGCGCGTTGCGCTTGAATCGGGTTGGAAGAGTGGACATGTGCGTCGTCGAATTCGCCGGAACCCGATTGTGGACCTGCTGCACAGCCTGACGTGCCCGCCGCAGAGAGACGACCGTCTGCCGATGGAGCGCTGCGCCCGACGGGGCGGGGCTCAACCACAAGGGTGCTCTAATACTAGAGTCGCAAGCCCCGCCGGTCGGCGTCATCTCGGGCGCGCGCTCGATCTCATCGCCACACGACCGTCTGCCTTGCCAGCCCGTAATCTTCCCAGACAGCAGATCGGCGTCCGCGGCATGACGCTGTCACGATTGAAGCCGGGACCAGCGCTGGCCGACGGAGCAGCTCATATGCACATGTTCACGCAGGGGTCGCTTTCGTGAGCGTGCGACGGATCGTCGTGCAGGCGCCACGCATTCTCGTCATCTCCCCTCATCTCGACGATGCCGCGCTCTCACTCGGCGCCACGATCGCGCACGCGAGCCGCCTCGGGTCCGATGTGACCGCCCTCACGGTCTTCGGCGGCGATCCCGCCAGCCTCGCGCCTGCGGCAGGCTGGGATCGAGCCTGTGGCTTCGCCACAGCCGGTGAAGCCGCACGTGAGCGGCGCCTCGAGGACGAGCGCGCCTGTGCCCTGATGGGAGCCACGCCCAGCTGGCTGGAGCTCGCCGACGCCGACTACGCACCCCTGAGAAGCGACGACGAGGCGTGGTCGACTCTCGCACCTCAGCTGGCCGAGGCAGACCTGGTGCTGACTCCCGGCTTTCCGCTCGAGCACCCCGACCATGCCTGGCTCACGCGGCTGCTGCTCGAGCGCATGCCTGCCGACGCTCGCCTTGCGCTCTATGTCGAGCAGCCCTACGCGAATCTCAAGGTGATTGGTCGCGGCTACAGCCGCGGGCCGCTGCTGGCTGCGCTTCGCGTCGCGTTGCGAACTCCGGCGGGACGCCATTCCCAACAGCCGCAAGCGTGCGACGCTGGGGTTCAGAAGCTGTTTCCGGCGCCGCAGTGGATCGCCGCGGCCAGCGATCGCGCCGCCCAGACGGCAAAGGCCAAGGCGATCGCGGCCTACTCCTCCCAGCTCGACCATCTCGGCGGACGGGTGGTCGGCCGCATCCGACTCTATGAGAGCGGCTGGGGCGGCGAGGGCATCGGAGTCCGCAACCTCGAGGCTCTGCGGTGAGGGTCCGGTGAGCCCGCGCAGGATCGGAGGCGGCGAGCGCGGGCCCACGCCGCGTGGCAGCACGCACTCAGGGCAGGGCGACGCGTTCCTCGTCACCGACCTCGCCGAGCTCGAGCCGTTCGAAGACGCATGGCGCGCGCTCGCAGTGGCACAGGGCAGCCCCCACGTCACACCGGACTTCTTTCGGGCATGGATCGAGAACTACGGCGAGCATGCCCACCCCTACGTGCCGGTGCTGCTCGACGACGCGGGGGAGCTGAGCGGGCTGCTGCCGCTGGTGATCACGCAAGACGCGCTGCGACAGGTGCAGGTCGCAGGGGCGAACTTCTGGATGGCGCTGCCCGCCCTTGCACGCGCCGGCGAGGAGCAGCAGCTGGCGCAGGCCGCGGGCCGTCTGCTCGCGCAGTGCAAGCCCAGATGGCGCGCCCTGACGCTCGACCATCTCATCGCCGGCCCAGCATGGATCGACGCCTTCAAGCGCGGCCTGCTCGGCGGGCGTACGGGACGCCTGATCGAGAAGCGCAGCGAGCAACCCTGGCTGACAGCCGATCTCAGCGACGGCTGGGATGGTTACCTTGCGGCGAAGCGCTCGAAATTCAAACACGAGCTGCGCCGTGCTGAACAGCGTCTGCGCGACACCCATGAGGTCTCCGCGCGGATGGTGGGCAGCAGCGATGAGCTGCAGGGCGCGCTCGACGTCCTGTTCGGCCTTCACGCATTGCGACGCGATGCGTTGGGAGGCTCGACCTATGACCTGCCAGAGATGCGCGGCACGCTCTCTGACTTCGCGGGCCTGGCCCTGCAGCACGGCTGGCTGCGCCTACGCCTGCTCGAGCTCGACGGCGAGATCGCGGCCGCAAACCTCTTCTTCCGGGTGGGCGAGCGGTGTACCGGCTATCTGCTGGCCTGGGATCCACGTTGGGCATCCCTGGGTCTCGGGCGTCTCGCACTCGTGGACGGATTGCACTCAGCCGCCGACGAGGGGGCGCTCGAGTTCGACCTGAGCGTGGGCCATACGGAGATGAAGGCAAGGCACGCCACGCAGACGCGACCCAGCGAGACGCTCTGGACATACCCGCGCCAGACGGCCGCGATCTTTGCGCTGCGGCGCACTGGACGACGGCTGCTTCCCGATGCGCTCCGCCGCCCGCTCGGCCGCTCCCTGCGCGCGCCCGCGGGCCGCGTCGATCTGCCCGACTGAACGACCCGCACGCCGATGGACGTGGAGCGACTTCGCAGCGAGCTCAGGACGTCGCGGCCTGCGCGATGTCCCTTTGGGCGTATCCAAGCTCAGAGCCCCACACGGCTCTCAACGCGAGGCCGCTGCCAGCGCCGACGAGCCCAGGCGCATCTGCATCCAGGTTCTCACGCCACCATGGCGCGTCGAAGAAGACCGCGGCAAGCGGCAGGTTGCGCGCCTCGTGCAGGTAAAACCGACAGCCAGGCTGCAACTGCGGCCACAGCCCCTTCAGGCAGGGCCTCAGTGAGTCGATCAGATCGACGTCGAGAAATGCCATCGCCACCTTGCGATCGAAACCGGGCATCGTCTCATCGAAGAAGCCAACGAGGAAGTCGCATGTATCAAGCGATCCGTAGCGCTCGATATTGCCCTTCGTCACCTCAAGCGGTGCGGCGAAGAGACCCTCTTCATACTCATCGACATGACCCGTGTGGACGGCTTCGTGCGCACGGTCATACTGTCCAGGCTCGGGCAGGCCCGCAAACGAGTCGCAGATGATTAGGCGCCTGCCCACCAGCTGACATACAAGCGAGAGATTGACCGCGCTACCGCCTACATAGCAGCCGCATTCGACCACGTCGCCCTCGACTGCGCGTGGTAGCGCGAGCACGGCACCCGCAAGCTCCAGGTGCTCAAGCAAGGTGCTCAGCGTGTCCACTCGTTTGAGATTCTGACGAAAGCGGAGCAGCAGCCGTAGCTTGCGGTAAAAGCCGATTCCATAGTCAGCGCCGATCGCCTTGTCACGCAGAAAGGCGAGGATGCCGGGCGTCGAAGCCATCGTGACGACGCCCAACCAATATGTCCGGCGTAGGGCTCCTATGCTCCTGCGCGGCCCGCTAGTGCCATCCATTGGCGCAAGATCGTAGCTGACGGGATCGGCGCGCGCGCGGATGCCAAGCCTGACACGTTTGGCCTTGATACGATCAGCCCGTGGGGGATGCAGAGTCCGCCGGCACGCAGGAAGGCGTCGGCTCCAGCGTTTCAGCAGAGCCTGGCACTACGCGGTGGCGAGGTTACCTTTCACAGTCCCGCCACAGTCTCCCATCGTTCGAGCTCGCGGCCTGGCGGGGCAGGCGCTGGGCACTGCTCGTCTTCGCCTTCGCGATCGCAATCGCCGTCTTTGACTTAATCTGGCTGAGTCGTTTTCAGTCAGGCGGACCTCTCACCATCGACGAGTCGGGCTACCTCAACATCGCGCTTGCGAACGCAGACGCGCTGCGCGCTCATGGGCCCTGGGCACTCATCAGCGAATTCGTCGGCCAGCACTATGAGGCCCCGCTCGTTCCACTCCTGGCGGGCATCCTCGAGGTTCTGATCTCCCGCACCACCGACGTCGGATTTGCCGTCCTGCCACTTGCAGCCATCGCTGCCGTGCTTGCAACATATGGGGTGGCACGCCGGTTCGTCTCCCCGGCCTGGTCCGCGCTCGCAGCCGTCGTCACAGCCTGCATACCGGCGGTGCTCGGGTACAGCAGGTTCTTCGAGTTCGCGGTCCCGACGACCGCCGCGATGATGCTCACGATATACGCGCTGCTCCGCTCAGAGGGACTGAGCCGCCGCGGCTGGTCGATCGGCGTGGGGGTCCTTGCCGGAATCCTGCTCCTGACGAGGACGATGACGCTCGCCTTCCTCCCAGGCCTGGTCGTCGCCGCAGGACTCCAGGTCGCCGTGCACCGCCGTCCACGTGCACCGTCGAACCTCGTGCTTGCGGTGGTTGCCGGCGTCATCGTCGCCGCGATTTGGTACGGCAGGAACGTGAGGTACGTCGCGCACTACCTACTCCATTTTGGCTATGGCGGCGATGCCAGTAACTTCGGCGCCAGCCATCCACTCTTCTCCTGGGCGTTCTGGAGCAAGGAGGCGCGGATCATGCTCGGCGACTTCAACGTCCCGCTTGGGGCGGTCGTGCTGATCGGGATCGTCTGCGGAGTCGTCTTCCTCGTCGGCAGGCTGCGAGAGGGAAGGCACCTGCAGCTTCGCGCGGTGCTTGGAGCGCAGGTCACGATTCTCGTGGTGATCTTCATCGAGGGTTATCTGATCCTGTCCTCCACCCAGAATGTCGGCTCCGGCTTTGACCTGCCGCTGCTTCCGATCATCGTCGTGCTCGCCGTGATCGGGGTCGCACGACTCACGCGCGGGCAGATGCGGAGCGGACAGATCGTCGCCGCGGCCTTCACAACGGCCGCCTTGGCCGCGTCGTGCCTCGCGCTCCTGAGCGCCTCCAGCGAAATCAAATCGCTGAATGCCGTCTCGATGCGAGTTCCGGGCTTCGGCGTGCAGCCTGTCTTCAACAGCGAGAACCATCTGTACGCCGAGTTGCAGGAAGCAGGCTATCCGCTCAGCAGCACCACGCAGCGGCTGCCGGCCGCCCTGCGCAATTGGCAGTCCCGCATGCAGAAGCTGGCTGTAACCATGTCCGAAGCAGCCGCGAGCGAGCATCTATCGACGCCGCTCGTCGCAGCGCCGCCAGACGTTCTCTACAGCGCCAACGGCTTCGTCTGGGCTGCGCGCCAAGCACGCGAACAGCAGTTCACCGCAGCGGACATCCTGCTTTCCAAGGGCACCGCCTCCGAGACGGCCTATCGGTCGCTCATCGAGCAGCTGCACGTAGACCTCGTCGTGATCGCTGTCCCAACCTCCTACCGCGCCGAGGCACTGGGGCTGCCCGCGCTCGAGGCCGCCACGCGCGCAGCCGGATACGAGATCAAGCAGCGAGTGGCCGAGCCAGATGCAGTGCTGACCATCTACTGGCATCCCAGGCGCACTGCAGCTCCCTGAGCACAAGCCCTTTCGCGGCCGCAGACAGCGCATGACCACCTCTTGGCCCCGGCTTCAGATCGGCTCGACGTTGGCTCATCAAAAGCACAGCTGGAGCCGATAACGTACTGGCGACGGTCGAGACGACCACCGCGCCGTAGGTCGCGCAGCCGCCCGAAAACAGTCAATCGGCGGACAGGATCACGGCTCACTACGTATGCCCGTCGATGAGATTCGGTCACACTTCCCCGGATGATCGGCCAGCACAATGGCAACGATGGGACGATGCCCCGACCCGACGGGCTGCTGAGGATCTTCGGCCTCATCGCCGTCGCCGCGTTTGGGCCGATCGGCTACCCCGCATGGCTCGCCTGGGCCACACGCGGCGCCGTCGCCCCCGAGCCGCCAGATCCAGAGCACTGGCCGGGCATCTCGCTCGTCGTGCCCGCCTATCTCGAGCACAGCATCCTCAGCGCCAAGCTGGACGACCTCGAACGCGCGGACTACCCAGGCGAGCGACAGATCATCATCGTGGCCGACGACCCGGAGACGGCTTCGGCGGCGCGCAGACCGAGCGTGGATCTGATCGAGCCAGACCGGCGCGAGGGCAAGGCCGCCGCGCTCAACCGGGGATTCGCCGCGGCGCGTCATCCGATCGTCGTGATGACAGATGCGAACGCGATGCTCGCGCCAGGCACCCTGCCTGCGCTGGCACGCTGGTTCAGCAACCCCGAGGTAGGCGCCGTCGCGGGCCAGAAGCAGATCAGCGACAACCACGAGAGCGCCTACTGGCGCTTCGAGTCGTGGCTGAAGCAGCGCGAGTCGATGCGCGGCAGCACGATCGGCCTCGTCGGCGAGCTCGCTGCGGTGCGACGCAACGCCTACAAACCGCTGCCCGAGGATCTCGCCGTCGACGATCTCTGGCTCGCCCTCGACGTCGTCGAGCAGGGACTGCGGATCATCTACGAGCCGGCGGCAATCGCGCTCGAGCAGCCCGGCGAGACCTGGCGCGAGGACTGGGAGCGGCGCACCCGCGTGGTCTCTGGCGCACTCGACGTGCTCTGGCGCAGACGACAGCTGCTGGACCCGCGGCGCAGCCCCGTGGCAGTGGAGCTTTGGGGTCACCGGCTCGTGCGACAGTCAGCCGGTCCGATCGCGCATGCTGCGCTGTTGCTCTGGGCCCTTCGCCGCGTCGCTGGCAGCCGTCTGGCAGCTGCGTTCCTGCTCGCTCATCTCGTGGCGACACAGGCACTGATACGCACGATGCGACGCAAACGGGTCTCGTGCGCCGAGGCGATCGCCGCCCAGGTCCTGTCTCTGCAGCTCGTCGCGTTCGGCGGGATGGTGAGATACCTGCGCCGCGACCGACTCGCGCTGTGGCCGAAGCAGGCAAGGTGAGCAGGCCGACGAACCGCTCACTCGCCTCATTAGTCGAGACCTCGTTAGTAGCCTGGATGCGATGAGCAGCAGCAGCCCAATCACGTTGTTTCTCGCTGGCGTAGGCACACTGCTCGTCGGCGGCTTGGTCTTTCGCTGGCTGCTGCTCACGAGCCGCAGCCCCACAGGCCCGGAGCGGATCGCTGCGCTGCTGCTCGGCCTGCTCGTGATCGAGGCAAGCCTTTACCAGAACCCCGACCTCATCCCAGTCGGCCTCTTTCACCCGAAGGCTGGCCCGCTGAGCTTCAGGCTGTTCGACGTGCTAATTCCGCTCGCGCTCGCCGCCCGCTTCATCGCACGCCCGCCGGCGCGACGCGCTCCACTGCAGACGCTCTTCTGGTCGATGTTCCTCGTCTGGATCGCCGTCGAGGGCATCGAGGGGCTGATGAGCGGCAACTCGAAGAACGCAGTGAGCTACGAGGCCAAGGCGATCATCTACATCGGCATGTTCGTGCTGATCGCCGCGGTGCCTCCACAGCGGTGGCTCGAGAGCACCGCACTGCGCCGCGTGATCGGGATGGCGTCGGTGCTCTCCACGTTCCTCGTCGTCACGATGGCAGCGCATTTCGCCATCAGCGTCAAACTGCCGCTACTGCCGCTCGAGGAACTCGGCTCGCTTGGAACCGATGCCGCGACGACCTTTGCGATCCTTGGCATCGTCACCCTCGCAGTGGGCGCATGCAGCGAGCGAAACCGCATGCGCACGATCGCCGCCGCCCTGCCGATGCTCGCCGCGCCGCTCGTCTCTGGACAGCGAGCGGCGATGCTGAGCCTCGCTGCCACCGTAGCGGTGCTGGTCTTAGCCGCGCCGTTCTCGCGGCGCTACATCCGTGTCACCTGGACTGAGGTTGGCCTGCTCGTCGCTGCTATCGCAGGCGTCGCCACGGCGTTGGTCGTGATCGCGACGCTCACCAGCAAGACTAATGTTTCGCTGCCGCTCGCCCGAGAAATACAGGAAACCTTCAACAGCCGTGGAAAGCAGCTCTCCGCGGAAGACCGAGTCAATCAATGGGCGCAGGCCCGCGCCCTCATCGCAAACCGCCCGTGGTTCGGCTGGGGGCTAGGCAAGGAATACGCGTACTACTCCCCAGGCAGCTTTGAATTCGTGACCACCGAGCTCACCCACAACATCATCCTCGATCTGCTTCTGAGGACAGGCGTCGTCGGTCTGATTCTGTTCCTGCTCGCCACGGCCGGCACCGTGCGCGACTCGATCGTCGCATCGGTGCAGGAGCTGGACCCCCGCTTGAAGGCGCTTGCGCTCGGCTGCACCGCCGCATTCGTCGGCCTGATCGTGAAGGGCATGTTCGAATCGATCTTCGAGAAGTACCGCATCGTGCTGCTGATGGGCATCCTGATCGGCATGTCGATCAGCTTCGCGGCCGCACGCTTGGAGGAGGCGGTCCCCGAGCGTGAGCTGCGCTTCGCCGGTGCCGATGACATCCGTGGGCTGGTGCGCGAATGACCCGCAATGACGTGACACGTGCGCTGCGTCGCTTCTGGCCGCTGGCACTGCTGGTCCTCGCGTTCTTCCTCGCAATCGGCGCAGCAGCCTCCTTCCTGCCCAAAAAGCACTACCAGGCGACCGCGCTGCTCTTCGCGCAGCCGACCAGCGCCCAGGCGCTCAACAACGGGACCGTCACCGTCGTCGCCCTCGTGCTGCCTACGCTCGAACAGCAGGTCGCAACTCAACGCTTCGAGAATCAGGTGCTGAGGGCAAGCCCAGCCGCCGCCGGCGCGAAGCTGTCCGCTTCGAGCGCCGCCGGAACTGCCGTGCTGACCGTCACCGCGGAAAGCACCGACCCGCACACCGCAGCGCTGGCCGCGAACGCCGCCGCTCAGCAGCTGCATCGCAAGCCGCTCACGACGGCGATCAAGCTCACGGTGCTCAACCCTGCATTCACGCCCGGCTCGCCCTCGAGCCCACGCAAGGAGCCAATCCTGCTCGGCTGCCTCGTGCTTGGCCTGATCGTCGCGCTGTTCTCTGCGCTGGTGGCCGACGCGCTGCGCAAGCGCGTAGCCGGCGCCGCGACGATCCGCGAAAGCTTCGGCCTGACGGTGCTCGGCGAAGTCACCCAGACCCGGCGCTTCAAGCGACGCCCCGCAGAGCTGTTTGGAGAGGGTGGGTCGAGAGAGCTCTCAGAGGAGTATCAGCGGCTGCGCACGAACTTCGAGTTGCTCGCAAGCAACTACCACACGATCGCGGTCACCTCCTGGACGCAGGGCGAGGGCAAGACCACGGTGACCGCGAACCTCGGCTGGATGCTTGCGTCGCTCGGACGCGAGGTGACGATCGTCGACTTCGACCTGCGGCGGCCGTCGATCCACCTGCCCTTCGGCCTCGACGTTGCCGGCGGCGTCGCCGAGCTGGGCAACGGCTCGGCGAATGGCACAGCAGCGATCAGGGCGAAGCCGACAGATCTCGCCGGCCTGGAGATCGTCACCGCCGGCACCCCAGTCGAGCAGCCAGCACGTGTGATCGAGCGGGCCTTACCGCAGGTCGCCCAGGCGCTCGAGAACAGGCTCGTGCTGATCGACACGCCACCGCTGCTGGCAGCAGAGACCCCGCTGATCGCCTCGATGGTCGATGCGCTCGTAATCGTGATCGACGTGCGCCGCCGCGAGCCGGCCGAGCTGGAAGCCGAGCTGCAGGTCCTGAAGCTGACCCAGACGACGATCATCGGCGTGGTCCTCAACCGCATTCGTCGCGGCGCGGGGGAGCGACAGACCCCTGGCTACTACTACGCCTCGCCGCGCAGAGCGCATGCCGACATCCGTTGAACAGGCCCCTGCTCAATCCGACCTCCTGGACCCGCATAGCGCCCGAAGTCACAAAGCCCGATCGACAAGTCAACTGACCGTCCCGCGCAGACATGCCGCAACCGCCTCAACCCCGGAGCCTCGATCGTCTCACCTCGCTGCGTGGCATCGCAGCTCTCGCCGTCTTTGCCTGCCACATCTGGCAGTACAGGATCATCGGCGACTTCGGCATCGCTCGACGCGCATCCTGTGGCGTAACGTTCTTCTTCATGCTCTCGGGCTTCGTGCTCGTGTGGGCCAGCCCGTTGCATGACCGAGCGCTGTCCTTCTATCGACGCCGCATAGCCCGCGTCTACCCATCGCACCTGGTCACTCTCGGGATCGCGGCTATCGTTCCCGTGGTAGCGGTCCATCGCGGCTTGGTCACAGCGGCGATCTCAGCGACGCTCACCCAGGCCTGGTTCTCCTACCCGGGCTACCTCTACGGCATGAATGGCGTCTCTTGGTCCCTGAGCTGCGAGGCATTCTTCTACCTCTGCCTGCCGCTTGCGCTCCTGCTGTTGCGGGGAGCCTCGCGCAGAGCTCGATGGACGCTTGCGCTCGCGTGGTGGGGTGTCGCAGCAGCGCTGCTTGTCGCATCTGCACTCTCGTGGCTGAGCCTTCCAGTCACAGACTCGAACCCCCTCATTCAGATAGGCGTGTTCCTTCTCGGTGCCGTGGCAGGCCTCGAGATGATGGATGGCTGGCGCCCCCGCTGGTCCCTGACGTGGAGCTTCGCTCTGCTGGTCGGGCTCTATGTGGGCGCCACACTCACTGGTCTCTCAGTCGCAGTCGACTACGCACTCTTCACTCTGCCCTTCCTTCTGATAATCGTCGCATCAGCCATACGCGACCTCGACGGTCGACGGAGCTGGCTCACCCATCGCTGGCTGATATATGCGGGCCAGCTGTCATTCTGCTTTTACCTGGTGCACGAGTTGGTGATCGTCAACTTTGAGCATGAGCTGCACTTACGTGGCCTCGGGATGGTCACGCTATGCCTCGCGATCTCGATCGTCGCCGCACAGTTGCTTCACCACGGCGTGGAGTTGCCATTCCAACGCATCCTACGCGGCGCGCAGCAGCGCCCACCCCAAGGCAGCGAGGAGGATCCGATGCTCGCGCCCGCTACGAGTTGACCAGCGCAGCTCGGAGGCTAGGGTCGCGCGAAGAAGTTCCAGTGCGTGCCGAGCTCGAAGGCCTGCTCGAACTGATCGCGGCTGTAGGGCCCACCGCCGTCCATGTCGAAGATGCGCAGCCGTGCACGCTCGGCCAGCAGCGCGTGGACGTCAGCCGGGGTCGTGCCATAGATCGGGGCGGCGACCTTGCCATGCTCGAAGGCGACCACTGGTCGATGGCGCTCGAGCGTCTCGGCTGCACCTGCAAGGACCTTGCCCTCGGCGCCCTCGACGTCGATCTTCAGAAACGCGGGCACGAATCCCTCGGGCAGCACGTCATCGAGACGCTCGACCTGCACCTGGAGCCGTTCGAGCTCCTGCGGACCGGGATAGGGCCGCTCGCGCATGCCGCTGTAGCCGGTGCTGCTCCTGACGTGCGTGAACTCAACTTCGCCCGCCTCGTCAGAGAGGGCGGCGCGACGAACCTCGACGCTGGGGAAGCGGCGTACAAGCTCGTCAGCCAGGCCCGGGATCGGCTCATAGGCGATGTGTCGGCCTGAAGGCGCAACCCTGACGATGTCGCCAAGCACGCGCCCCTCGTTCGCGCCAATGTCGATCGCGCTTCCGTCGCGCGGGAGCGTCGCCGCGAGCAGCGTTACAAGCGCTTCGTTGTCTCGCTGGTCTCGACGCGCGTTGCGATCGAGCAGCTGGACGGCGCGGCGCGCCTGCGGGGCGATCGGCGAGGCCAGCACGAGGCGCTTCGCTGCGGCCCTCGCAGCCGTCAGCGAGATCATCGATGGGGCGGCCCGGTCAGTCATGGGCCTACGATAGCCGGAGCGCCGCCGGCGCCGTCCTCAGTGCCGACGACGCGAGGCTCGCGAGTGCCGCGGCGAGCGCTCATGGCGCAGGCGCCTCAGGGCACGCCGACGACGACGTGCGACGGCGGCGCGCGCCCTCGCACCCATCGTGGACTTGGAAGTGGTGAGGCTGAGCTTCGAGCTGCTCGCGCGACTCGCTTTGGAGCTCGAGCCCTGCTTGGATTTCGAGCTGGGCGCGCGCGTTACTTTGAAGCCAGACGGCTGTTCTGGTTTCGAGCTCGTGCCCTGGCTGGATTTCGAGCCAGACGACTGTTCGACTTTGGTGCCAGACGCCTTTTCAGGCTGTGATCTGGACGGCTGTTCAGATTTGGCGCCAGATGGCTGTTCCGATTTCGTCCCTGTCGTCGATTTCGACTGGGAAGGTTCTTTGGGTTCAGCTTTCGATGGAGCTTCGGCTTTCGGCCCCGAAGCGCTTTCAGATTTCGATTCCTGCGGCGCTTCGCCCTTAGGTTCTTCCGGCTTTTCGCTCTTGGATTCCGGCTGAGCTTCGCTTTCAGGTCCTGGCTCCGGTTCGCTTTTGAGTTCTGGCTCAGGTTCGCTTTTGGGTTCAGGCTTGGGTTCGCTTTTGGGTTCAGGCTTGGGTTCACTTTTGGATTCAGGTGCCGGCGCGACGGCTTCACCTCCAGGCGCGCTGAAGAGCTGCTTGTAGACCGCCTCAGACTTCGGAAAGTCTTCGAGCTCATGGTCGGCATTGGATTCGTCGAAGTCGAAATACGACTCGTAGGCGAGGTTGCTGGAAGCCATCCATTCATACATGGACTGGATGAACTGCGGGTCGTCGCCGCCGCCTTTTTCTCCATTGGAGAGCCCCCACTCAGGGAAGCTGACCTGCTTGCCATGCGCAGCGGCAAACTTGCGTTGCCATTCGAGGCCGTACGACTGAGTCAGCCAGCCCTTCCAGCGGTTGGCGAACACGCTCGCGTTCGACACCCAGCTGTTGTCATAGGCGTCGAGACCGATATAGTTGACATATTCGTCGCCAGGGTAGGCTTCTTCAGGGTTGAGGAGCTTGCCCGAGACGGTGGAGCTGCCACCGTTGACGCAGAAGTCGAAGCGGAAGCCTGGAGAGACCGCGCGCATCGCAGTTACGATCTGGCGCCAGTAAGCAGCGTAGTTGGCTGCATTGCCGTTCTCGATCGACCATGGGAACCAGTTTCCGTTCATCTCCCAGCCAAGCCGCAGGATCGCGTCGCTATCTCCGTTGGAGACGAGCGAGCGCGCAAGCGTTGTGAAGTAAGAGTTGTAAGCGCCCGTCGCGCCTTGGGCAAGCGTCGCGCCGGAGCCCGGCAGCATCGGCACGCTGAGGATTGCCTGTGTGTCCACGCCAGCCCACTGTTTGAGAAACCAGGAGGGCTGCTCGATTTCGCTCCAGCTACCGCCCGCGAGGAAGTCTGTCGCGTAGACGGGACGTTGACCAAGCCAGTTGGAGAAGGAGGTGAAGCCGCCGGCGTTGCCTCCGCCCGTGTAAACGGCAAGCGTCGACGGCGACACCGTGACGGTAGCCGCCTGTGATGTGAGCGGCGCGCAAGTGAGCAGCAAGCAGGAGAGGAGGGTCGCAAGGAACGGGAGACGCGTCGCACGCAGTGCGCGGTGGAGGAGACTGTCGCATGAAGTCCGCATGCAACCAGTTCTCGGTCGCACCCTCCTTTCATCTGGCGCATCTCAAGCGCGCTTGGACGCATCTCCTACCCGTGGCCGCTCATTGCCGACGGACGTCATCCTCCGCTAGATCAAACGTCCAGTGGCATGCCTCGCTTCGGCGGTCAGGCGAGCTTCGTGATCGCGATCACCATTCCAGCGAGAACAAAGAGGACGATCGCGATCTGAATCCAGATCCACGTTGGCGACATGTGTGGGAAGACTACCGTCTCGCGGCATAGGCCCGTCGGCTAGAGTCGTCGGATGTCAGCTCGCCTGCTTTCGCGGCTCACCGCATTGGCACTTGCCTGTGTCCTGCTCTCCTGTGTGAGCGCCAGCGCCGCTGCCAAGAGCAATCGCATCACCCCGCTCGGCGGCATCAACATCGGCAGCCCCTACGTGCAGGGAGGGGCCGAACGCATCGCCGGCGACATCGCCGCAGCGAAGGCCCTGCACGCAAAGCTCATGAGAATGGAACTGCCGTGGGCGCAGTTCGAACCGAATGAACAGGGTCAGCTCAACCCCTCGGCGGTTGCGGTTGCCGACCAGATGATGCAGGCCGCCGCTGCGGCGCACATCAAGGTGATCGCGCTGGTCGAGGGCACACCCTGTTGGGCGTCGACGGCGCCACCCTCGCTGCTGGCGAGATGCTCGCCTGGCAACCTGGGCAAGGCGACAGCGTGGCCGCCCCAGAACCCCACCGCCTACGGCGCCTTCGTCGGCTGGCTGGCACAGCGCTACGGCAACGAGCTCGCCGCGATCGAAGTCTGGAACGAGCCCGACCAAGCCAACCAAGACTACCTCGAGGGGCCGAACAAGCCGCAGCACTATGCGGAACTGTTGCGCGCGGCCTACCCCGCGATCAAGAGCGCAGACAGCAACATAAAGGTTCTCGCAGGTTCCCTCGTCGGATCCAATGGCACATTCATGAAGGCGCTCTACAAACAGGGCATCAAGGGCTACTACGACGGCGTGGCGGTGCATTTCTACACGCTCGTGCTCGGCTCAGTGCGCCACTTTCGCGATGTCCAGCTGGAAAACGGCGACCACACACCGCTCTGGCTCGACGAGTTCGGCTGGAGCAGTTGCTGGCCAAAGCAGAAGATCGAGCAGGAACAGGGTTGCGTGACTCCGCGCGTGCAGGCGGAAAACATCACCAACGCGTTTAGAGAGCTCGTGCGAGCGCCCTACATCGCAGCTTTGCTTCCCTACGACCTGCGCGACTCGGCAAGCGAACAGTTTGGGATGCTGACCAGCGCTGGCAAGCGCAAGCCTGCCTTCAACGCGCTCTCGAAGGTGCTGCGCTCACCCTTCGGCTCGCCCACCCCCGTCTCCCTGCACCTGCGCATAAAGAGCGGCCAGGTCCTTGCGAGCGGCTCAGCCCCCGTCGGCGACTACATGCGCCTCGAGGCGTTCGTCGGCGGTCGTCTGCGCTACCAGTCGATCTTCACGCTCAACCGCTTCAACCGCTACTCCTTCAAGCTGCCGAAGGTGCTTGGCACAAGCGACGTGACGGTGCTGGTCTACCAGTACTGGCTGGGTCCTCACTTCGACGCCCAGCGCAGCATCTGAGACGCAGAGCGATCGACCCCGCCTCGCAGCTCACTCGGCGTCGTGGAAGACCACGAGCGCGGTGAGCAGAATGATCTTCAGGTCCAAGCCAAGCGACCAGTGAGCGATGTAGTAGTTGTCCATCTCCACGCGCTCGGCGAGCGAGGTCTGGCCGCGCAGGCCGTTGACCTGGGCCCAGCCTGTGATGCCTGACCTCACGCGGTGGCGATCCTCGTAGCGGACGACGTCCTGCTGGAAGAGGTCGACGAACTCGGGGCGCTCAGGGCGGGGGCCGACGACGCTCATCTCGCCACGCAGGACGTTGAAGAACTGCGGCAGCTCGTCGAGCGAGGTCTTGCGCAAGAGCTTGCCGATCGTCGTACGCCTGTCTTGGCCCTCGACTCCGCCTGGCGCAGTGTCACCTCCGAGCAGCGTGCCGATGTCAGCGGCATCCTCTCCGTCCCCTGAGGCCACGGGGTCGAGGCGCATCGACCTGAACTTGTAGAGGGCGAAGGAGCGACCGTCACGACCGACGCGGCGCTGGCGATAGAGGACTGGCCCTGGCGAGCTGAGCCTCACGGCGAGCGCGATCGCGCCAAGCACCGGCGCGGTGAACAGCAGCAGCAGGCCTGCAAAGAGGCGGTCGAAGGCGTGCTTGACGGTGAACTGCAGCCCCTTCGGATCGACGGCGCTGAATGAGAGCAGTGGCAGGCCTCCAACCGGGTCGTAGGCGATCCGGTTGTTGATCGTGTCGAACATGCGCGGCACGACTGAGACTTCGATCCCAAGGTCGTGGGAGCGCTGGATCAGACGGGCGAGCCTCGCGTCGGCGACGGAGGAGAAGGCGACGATCACATTGCGGACTTTTTCCTGGGAGACGATCTGGTCGATCTCCTCGACCGTGCCAAGCACAGGCACTTCACGGCCTCCGACCTCCGCGACCGCGCGTGGTTCGTCGTCGAGGAAGCCGACGGGCACGAGGCCGTACTCAGGGTGGCTTTCGAGTCTGCGCGCGACCTGGGCGCCGACGATGCCTGCGCCGACGATCAGCACCGGCTTGCCGATCGCGCCAGCGATACGCGCGTGCCGCTGGGCGAGCGCCAGCAGAGCCCTGCCAAGGCCAATCGCGACGAGCGCATAGATCCATGTGCGGATCAGATCCGTCGGGTTGGATGCATGGCCGTTGATCAGCAGACCAATCGTGTCGGCGGCCATCGCGGCTACCGAGACGGCGCTGAGCAGCGGCACGAGGCCATCAAGGATCAGCGCCCGCATGCGCACGCGATAGAGACCCTTGAGGTAGAGTGCGATCATCGCGAGCGGCGGCAGGGCGAGCAGCGGCAGCGTGTTCGCCGAGGCATGGAGCACTGAGCGCATGCCGCCCAGCGAGAGCACGACGGCCGCGTAGAGCAGCACGAAGTCGCAGACTGCCCGCAGGGCGTTCCAGCCCTTGCCCTCGAGCAGGGTCTGCGGTGGGCCTTCGTGGCGCCAGCGGCGTCGGGCGCGGAGGTGCGGCCGCTCGCGCAGGGCGGACTGGCTGCCGGCGAACGGCAGCGCCTGATCCGTGCTCTGTCGCGTGACCTCCATCCTGCCGTTCATCGAGTTGGGGTCCTCATGAGGTTGGTATCGGCAGGATCGCGATGCCACTCCAACCGGGTGAGCCGCCAGGTCGCGGTAGCGATCAGGAGCAGCACGAACGCGAGCAGCACGACCATCAGCAGTTGGCTGCCAGAGAGGCCAAGCGCGAGCGATTGCGAGGCGGCGTTCCTCGCCGCGAGCGGAGCTCGAGGCGCCGGCTGTGAGCTTGGACCGCTCGGCTGCCCAGACGTCTTGTGCGAAGGCGCGAGGCCGGCATGCCCAGAGCGCCGGTGGCTCTGGCCCTTGCCGCCGCCCTGCTGAGGACCGCCGCCTGAGCCCGCGTTTTCGGCGCCGTTCGAGCCCGCGTCTTCGGCGCTGTTCGAGCTTTCGCTCGGCGCAACCGCCGCGCGTTCCTGACCAGCGCCGTTGCCAGAGGTCGGACCCCCGCCCCCAGAGCTCGACCCGCGGCCGCCGACCAGCGTCGCGCCGATCAGCTGCTGCTCGCCAGCCCCAGGACCGCCGTAGCCGCTGAGCAGCGGAGATTCGCCGGCAGTTGCAGATGCAGGCGCAGCAAGGAGCATCGCTGCCGCGATCGTCACCGCGATGCGGTTCGGTCTCATTCCTCCCTACCGTAAAGATGGGTGTCTGATCTGCGGCTCATCGCTCCACTGGGCCATACGTAGAAAGCTTGCGACCGGATGTCGTTGTCAGTTCCACGACATCCGGTTTCCCAGCGTCACGAGCACTGCGTCCAAGTCGCAACAAACGCTAGCGAAGCTAGGCAGGTATGTCGAGGGGAGAAACCCTGATTTCAAGCACGGATTGGGTGCAACCCTCGAGTCCGCTAGGAGAATTGCTGAGCTTCGAGGAGGATTGAGCGGTTCAGCGCGACGACATCGACCGTGCCGTGCTCGGCAGTCGCAAGCGCTTCATGGGCGAGGGGATCGCGCGGATCCAGCTCGACTGCTCGCCGCAGCAGCCTCAGCGCCCGCGCCCGTTCGCCACGAGCGGAGGCGATCGCGCCACGCTCGAGTGTCGCATACGATTCGTCCGGCGCGCGCCGCAGCGCGAGCTCGAACTGATGATCTGCACGGTCCAGCTGATCGAGACGTAGCGCGATGCTGCCAGCGACGAGATACGGTTCGTCGCTGAGCGGGTTGAGGCGCGCGGCTTCGCGAAGGCGAGCGTATGCCTTCGCCGGCGCCGCCGGCCAGAGGCGCCCCGCGCTCTCGACCTCCATGCGCGAGAGCCACGGCGCCGCAAGCGAGGCCGCGGCGGCGAGCGCGAGCACGATCGCACAGGCGGCCGCAAGCAGACGCGGAGCGCGACCGCTGCCTGAGCCGCGCACAGTGATCGTGGCGGAGCCTGCGCCACCGAGCGCGATCCCCACGGGGTCGGGCGGGCTCAGCGAGCAGGCGAGCCCGAGCAGCGCGAACGCGGCGGCACCAAGCCCGGCGTACTCGAAGAACCAGTCAAAGGAGCCGTGCACGACCCAGTAGCCGAAGCCCGCGAGCGCTGCGGCGGCGACCGCGCGCGTCAGCGAGTCGGCGCTGCGCAGCGCCCTGCGGCAGGCCAACAATGCCGCGCCGAGGCCGAGCAGCGTAATCACGACGCCGATGATCCCCGTCTGTGAGAGCACGCGCAGCTCGACGCTGTGCGGGTAGCGCGGGGACTCTCCGCTGTGCCGCAGGCGTAGATATGGCACAGCGAAGTTGTCCGTGCCGATGCCGAGCAGCGGATGCTCGACGAACTCGTGCCAGGCGACACGGTAGAAGTCCGAGCGGCTGCTGCCAAGGCCCGAGATGAGGCGGCTCTCTCCGGCTTCGTTGGCGCCGTAACCCTTCAGGCTCGTGAATGTCTTCCACTCATGCTTGACCTCTTTGATCGGATTGCCAACCGCGACGAGCCCGCCTGCGACGAGCCCGATCAGCGCGATCACGCCAACCGTCGCGACGCTCCTGTGCACGCTCGCCTCCGCATGCTTGGAGATCTTCGTCCTGCTCTCGATCGCGGCCGCGAGCGCGACGACGAGCGCGACGAGCACGGTCGCGAGCAGCACCCAGAGGGTGGCCGAGTGCGCCGCGGAGACCGCGTTTTCACCAGCTTCGATGTGTTCGTCGAGACGCAGGACCGAGGGCACCGCCACGGCAACGCCGGCGACGATCGGCACAAGCGTCGCGAAGGTCCGCGCCCGGCCCGGAAGCAACAGGAAGACGAGCGCGAGCACGATCGGCGTCGAATAGACCGAACCCCTGCTCTGGCTATAGAGCGCGGCGCTGGCGAGCGCGACCGCAGCGCCGGCGAGCAGTCCGCGCGCGAGCCACGGCATCCGCTTCGCCGAGGCGAGCAGCACCGCCGGGAAGCAGGCGATCATCCAGAGCGCAGCGTTGGCGTTCGTGTAGCCAGCGGGGTCGACGAGGCGCCCGCCGGGCATCAGCGTCTGCAGCTGTGCGCTGTTGCCAGCGACCGCGTCAACGTGCAGGATCGTGAAGAGCGCGAGCCCTGCGAGCGCGAGGATCCAGGCCGTGAGCAGCAGCGCGGCGCTCGCCGCAGTCCGCCGCCAGGTCGCAAACAGCGCGAAGACGACGAGATAGACGAGCGTGCGATCCGCGCCTTCCCAGGCGTCGCCTGGCACTTTCGCCCAGAGGATCGAGAGGAAGCTGAGCGCCGTATAGGCGGCTAGTCCGGCGAGCGCGAGGCGCACCGTCGCCGGCGTCTTCGCCCGGCGCAGCCCGACGACGCCAATCGCGATCGCGAGCAGGACGAGCAGGATCAGCCCGCCAGGCGCCCAGTGGGTCTGCGGGTAGCCAGCCTGGTTCGCCGCCCAGGCGATGAGCAGCGCGAGCGCGCCGAGCGCTGGCAGCGCGACCGGGTCGGCAGCGAGCAGCCGCGACAGCGGACCGCGATTCGGAGTCGTCATGCGATACGTGTCGTCAGGCGACGGGCCCGCTAGGCCAGGTTGGGCGGACATCTCGCGCGAGGATAGTGTGCGGCAGCTCAGCGTTCAGCCGCAGGCCGCGTGGCGCCGGCCAGCAGCAGCGAGAGGACCTTGCCCATCAGGTCGTCAGGGATCGCGTCCGGATCGGCGAGCTTCTGACGAGCGATGCCATCGGCGAGCGCGTCGATCGCGATCGCAAGGTGCTCCGCGGGCAGCTCGAGGCGCAGGTCGAACTCCTGTGCTCCGTCGGCGATCAGGCGTGTGAGCACCTGCCGCACGCGGGCAAAGCTCGCGGCGACACGCTCACGCGCGCCAGGGTCGCGGGCCGCGTATGCCCAGAACTCGACGAACAGCATCAGCATCTCCGGCTCGCGCTCGACGATCTCCATCCAGTGGCGGGCGCCGTCACGCGCGCGCTCGGCGACCGTCGAGCGCCCGTCGACCTCTGAGGAGATCTCTTGAGCGTAGGTGTCGATCACGTGGTCCATGAGCACGAGGAAGAGGTCTTCCTTGCCCTCGAAGTTGGAGTAGAGCGCGCCCGTCGAGAAGCCCGCCTCCGCGGCGATCTCCTCGACCGACGCGCCATGGAAGCCACGCCGCGCGAAGACCGTGCGCGCCGCGTCGAGCAGCCGCTCCCGAGTCTGGGCCTTGCTCTGCTCGCGCGTGAGTCTCATGCTTGCCACGAGGCAATTGTAGATTAGGGAGCGATCGCTATTGCGATAATGTACGCTATCTGAAAGATAGTCGGCCAGCGAGCATCGACCCACACAAGGAGCGGGAGACATGGCGGCAAGCACCACGACAGCAGGAGCCGATGCAGCGGCGGCCGGCCCCGATGCCGCTCACCTGCCGACTGACGCGATCACCTACGAGGACCTCTACAGGCGCTGGGAGCATGGCAACTGGAGCGCGATGGACCTCGACTTCAGCGAGGACGCGAAGCAGTGGCGCGAGCAGTTCACCGAGTTCGAGCGCCAGGCGGCGCTCTGGAACTACGCGCTCTTCTTCTGGGGCGAGGACGCGGTCGCCGACAACCTCTCTCCCTACATCGATGCGGCGCCACTGGAGGAGCAGAAGTACTTCCTCACCACCCAGCAGGTCGACGAGGCGCGGCACGCAGTCTTCTTCAAGCGCTTCATGAACGAGGTCTGTGGGATCGGCGACGGCTCGCCCGCGAGCGGCCTGAACGCAATCAAGCCGCAGCTGTCGCCAGGCTTCAGGAAGATCTTCGAACGCCTCGACACGATGGCTGACGAGCTGCGCGCCGACCGCTCGCGCCCGAAGCTCGCCGCGGCGGTGACGCTCTACCACGTCGTGATCGAGGCGACGATGGCCCAGCCGGGGCAGCACATGATCGTCAGCTACCTCGAAGAGCGCAAACAGCTGCCAGCGTTCACCGCGGGCATGCAGAACATCGCCGCCGACGAGCAGCGCCATATCGGCTTCGGCGTGAAGCTGCTCTCAGATCTCGCCCGCGAAGACGCGCGCGTGCCGGCGGCCGTCGCGGGGCTGCTGCGCGAAATCACGCCCTACCTCGCCCAGGTCATGATGCCGCCAGGCTGGGACGAGCGCTACATCACCTGCTTCGGCTACGACTTCGAACGGATCGGTGGCGAGGGCGCGCTCTCGCTGCGCACGAAGCTGCGCTCCGCGGGCCTGCCGATGGAGGAGCTGCCAGGGCCGCCGGTGATGCCGCCAGGCATGACCGTCCAGGAGATGAGCCGCCGCGGGCGGCTGCTCGCCCAGGCCGGCATCATCGGCGTGCGCGAAGGCCCGTCCAAGCGCGACCCTGAGACGGTCGAGCTGCTGTTCGACACGATCCGCCGCCAGGTCAACCCGCAGCATGGCCTGCGCCGACCGACGACCTTCCAGTGGGAATTCACCGACCCTGACGTCTCCCCCTGGCACCTGATCGTCAACAACGGCTCGAGCACCGTCGAGGAGGGCCTTGCAAGCTCCCCCGATCTGCGCTTGAAGGTGTCCTACCAGGACTTCGTCGACATCATCGGCAACCGCTTGAACCCGATCAAGGCGGTCGCGTCAGGCAAGCTGCGCCCGCGTGGCAACCCGCTTGGGCTGGCGAAGCTGGGCAAGGTCTTCCCGCGCGGCTGAGCGACGGCCGCGCTCCAGCTCATTCGATTCCGAATTCGCGCAGCGCCTGGGACCCGCCGCCAGTCGCGGTCGAGCTGGTCACGGACCCAGCCTGCCCTGTCGATCGCGCGGTGGAGCCGGCGCCGACCTGTCGCTTCGCGGCGGCTCGTTCGAAGCTGAACTCGCGCTTCGCTGGCACGCTTGGCGTCGCGGCACGACGCGAGTCGGCATCGAGATGCTTGATGCCAGTCATGGCCGCCCTGCGATGACGACGGCCGCTTGCGGCCCTGCGACCGGCGCGCGCACCGGTATTGGGCGTGGCCGCGCCCGCAGACGAGAATTCCGTTGTGATCGGGGGCCGCGCGTGCGATCGGAGATGGTGGTGGCTTCCGCCACTCACAAGCGTCGCCACACCCACCCCCGTGCCGGCGAGCACGAGGCCGGTGACCGCGAGCTTGGAGCCGGCCAGAGGACCAGGCAACCCATTCCCCGGACGCGGCCGCCAATGTAAATGCCACACACGAGCTCGGCCGATCGTGGTGGCTTGTGACCCAAGCCCGCGCAGCAGCACCGGCAGGAAGACGGGCGGCAGCGCCGCGGCGAGGCCGCGCAGCTGCAATACGTAGGCGCGACAGGCGGGGCATGAGCGCTGGTGGGCGAGCGCGAGCCGGTGGCGCTCGCCCTCCGGGTCGAGCACGCCGAAGGCGAGGGCCCGCATCAGCGAGGCCTGCTGCTCGCAGAAGCGGCCAGCGGCGATCGTCTCGACGAGCGCGCCGAGCTTTGCGGTGACGCCAGGCCTGCCGTTGCCGCGACCGTCCATCAGGCGCTCCATGCGGCGTGCGCCGATGCCCATCTGCCTTGCCGCCTGCGCCCTCGAGAGACCCTGCAGGCAGCAGAGCGCAACTGCCTGGCGCTCGCGCTCGCTCATCTCGCCGCTGATGCCCTCGAGCAGCTGGCGCAGCCGCACCCTGTCGTCGAGCGCGGCGGCGAAGTCATGCTCGCCACCGGTTGCCATGTCGATCTCGCTCAGCTCGTGCGCGTCTGCGGCGGCCTTGCCAGGCTGCGAGCGGGTGCGGTACTCGTCGATCGCGCGCCTGAAGGCGACCGTCACGAGCCAGCCAGCGGGGTTCGCGATCTGCTCGCCATCGAGGATCGCGGTGTAGAGGCCCTGCCACGCCTGCGCATAGCAAGCTTCGAGATCGGCATCGGCCAGCGTCACGCGGCTGGCGGCGAGCCGTCCACGCAGCGCCCCCAGCACGCGGCCCTTCAGGCCCTCGAACTCGCTGCGCAGCAGTCGCTCGGCTCGATAGCGGCGCAGATGCAGAGGACTCACCGGCCGCTGATCGGCTGATCGACGAGTCGGAATGAGCGGATCGACTGCTTCTAATCGGTTCTTCGATGCGCCACACGGCCCATCGAATGACCCGAACAGATCCCTTCAGCGGACGTCTGTCTGCGCGACGGGAAGGCGCTCGCCCTCCACTAGGAACTGCTCGAGCTGCTCGAGGCTCACAGCGCGCATGTCCTGCCCGCCGACCTGCGCCACGTGCCAGCGCACGAGCTCGGCGAGCCCGCGCTCGAGATCCCATCTCGACTCCCAGCCAAGCAGCTCACGAGCGCGGCTCGAGTCGAGCTCGAGCCTCCCCGCCTCTGGCGGGTTCGGTCGTTGATCGACCTGCCAGGCGGGCGCCCCATCCCAGAGCTCGCGCAGGCGTTCGACGATCCAGCCAACCGGGCGGGCATCCTGGTGCGGCGGACCGAAGTTCCAGGCTCCACAGCCCCGCCTCGAGCGCAGCAGCTCCTGGGCGAGCAGCAGGTAACCGCTCAGGGGGTTGAGGACGTGCTGCCAGGGACGCACCGCATCCGGGTTGCGCAGCCGCAGCGGCGCCGGGGCCAGACCAGTCGCGACGCGCACCGCATCCGGCAGCAGGCGGTCCTCGCCCCAGTCGCCGCCCCCGATCACGTTGCCCGCCCGAGCGGTAGCGAGGCGCGGCGCGTCGGGCGCATCGAAGAACGAATGGCCATAGGCGGCCGCGACCAGCTCGGCGCAGGCCTTCGAGCTGGAGTAGGGATCGCTGCCGCCAAGCGGGTCCCCCTCGCGAAAGGGGCCTTTGGTGAGGGAGCCGTCGTTCTCGTAGCACTTATCGGAGGTGACGACCACGACGGCACGCACGCAGCCGCCGGCATGGCGAACCGCGTCGAGCACGTTGATGGTGCCCATCACGTTGACCTCGTAGGTGCCAACGGGATCGATCAGCGAGCGGCGCACCATCGGCTGCGCCGCGAGATGCAAGACCACCTCGGGGCGCGACTCGGCGAGCGCGGTGCGCATAGCCGTGGCGTCGCGCACGTCGACGGCGAGCTCAGCCGCCATCCCATCTGCGATGCGCGCAAGCTCGTAGAGCGAGGGTCTGCTCGGCGGGCCAGGCGCAAGCCCCGTCAGCTCGGCGCCAAGCTGCTGGAGCCAGAGCGAGAGCCAGGCGCCCTTGAAGCCGGTGTGGCCCGTGAGCAGCACGCGCCGCCCACGCCAGAGATCCCCATCGATCGGCATGGTCGCGCAGCGTAGCGGCTGGCCGCCGGTAGGCTCCGCGCGAGTGAGCGACGAGCAGCACCTGCACAACCCCGACGTGGAGCAGCTCCACGTCGCAGGGCCTGCCTCCCAGCGTGCCCTGCGTCCGCCAACCGCGGAGGTGCTTGGCGTGCCACTCGCCGTCGCAGACTACGAGTGCGTGCTCGACTGGATGGATGAGATGGTCGCGCACGACGGGCGTGGCTGGATGACCGCGGCGGCGGTGAACCTCCTGATGTCCGCCCATGACGACCCGGCGGTGAGGCAGGCCGTCTCGCAGGCGACGCTTGCGGTCCCCGACGGGCAGCCACTCGTATGGGCACTGCACGCGCTTGGCGAGCGGCAGGCGACGCGCGTCTATGGCCCTGAGCTGATGCTGCGCCACTGTGAGCGCGCCGCAGCCTCGGGCATGCCGATCTACCTCTATGGCGGCCGCGACGAGAACGCGCTGCAGCTACTGCGCGAGCGGCTGACGCAGCGCTTTCCCGGCCTGCACATCGCAGACGGCTACTCGCCCCCCTACAGACCCCTGACAGAGGCTGAGCAGCGCGAAGTCGCGTCAGCGATCGATGCGAGCGGCGCGAAGGTGGTCTGGGTGGGAACGGGCCAGCCCAAGCAGGAGCTCTGGATGGCGCAGATGCGACCGCTGCTGAGCGCCCCGCTGCTCGTCGGCGTAGGCGCGGCGTTCGACTTCCACGCGGGCCTCGTCAGCCAGGCGCCAAGCTGGATGCAGGGACATGGCCTGGAGTGGCTCTACCGGCTCTCACGCGAGCCACGGCGGCTATGGCGGCGCTACGCGAGCCAGAACCCGAGGTTCCTCGCCGGTTTTGCGCGTCAGCTGCTGCGCAGGCGAATCTGAGGTCGGTATCGATTTGAAACTCACAACCAATTGGTTGTGAGTTTTGAAAACGAGAGATGCCCACGCAGAGGCTGGCGAAAGGCCGATGGCGGCCGGCGCCGGTTGCTGCGTGCTTCCAGCCTCGCGCAGGCTTGCAGCGTTGCACGGGCTCCCAGCGTCGCCAGGAAGCCGCAGACGCCGATAGTCTGGCGGGGATGGACGACTTCAAACCGACAGTCGCCGTCGTCGGCCTCGGGCGCGTGGGGCTGCCGCTCGCGCTCTGCCTCGCCGACAGGGGGCTCTCCGTGATCGGCGTCGATCGCGATACGACCCGTCTGCAGGCGGTCGGCGCGGGCACGATGCCGTTCGTCGAGCAGGGGGCCGAAGAGGTGCTGGAGCGCGTGCACGCAAGCGGACGCCTGAGCCTTTCCGAGCATGTGGGGGCGGCCGCGGCGGCGCGCCACATCGTGCTGACGCTGGGCACGCCCTCCTTCTCGCACATCGAGATCGACATGCGCGACATCCGCTCTGCGCTCGACGACCTGCTCGGCGTGCTGCAGCCAGGCCACGCGCTGACGCTGCGCTCGACGGTGGCGCCAGGCACAACCGAGTTCGTCGCCGGCTACCTGAGCAAGCACAGGGGCTTTCGCATTGGCGAGGAGGTCTTCGTCGCGCACGTGCCCGAGCGGATCGCCGCGGGTCGCTTCCTCGAGGAGATCGACACGCTGCCCTGCATCGTCGGCGGCGTCGGCGAGCGCTCCGGCGAGGTCGTCGCCGAGCTGTTCGAAAGCTTCTCCGCGCCGATCGTCCAGACGACGCCCGCCCAGGCGGAGCTCGCAAAGATCTGGGCGAACATCCTGCGCTACACGCACTTCGCGCTGCCGAACCTGCTGATGATGGACTGCGAGCGCCATGGCGCGAACGTGTTCGAGGTGATCGAGCTGATCAACCGCGACTACCCGCGCGGCGGCATCGCGCAGCCTGGGCTGACCGCGGGCACCTGCCTGCGCAAGGACTTCGCCTTCTCGGAGGAGCGCTCCAATGCGCCTGGCATGCTGCTCGCCGTCTCGCGCGTGAACGAGTCGGTGCCACTGTTTCTCCTCGAGGGCGCAAAGCGCCGCCTGGGCACGCTCTCAGGGCGACGCGTCGCGGTGCTGGGGCTCGCATTCAAGGCGGACACGGACGACGAGCGCGACTCGCTCGCACACAAGCTGGTCCGCCTGCTGGAGCGCGAGCTCGCCGACGTCGCGGTCCACGACCCACATGTGGTGAGCCCAACGCTGCCGCTGGCGGAGGCCCTGAAGGATGCGGAGGCCGTGTTCGTCGCCGCCAACCACACGGAGATCCGCGATCCCGAGACGCTTGCTGCGATCGCGCGCCTGGGCGTGGAGCACTGCCTCGTAGTCGATCCCTGGAACTGCTGGGGCGCCGGCCAGGTGTTCGCCTATACCTCCGAGCTGGCTGCGCTTACGGGTACGCCGCGGTGAGCGCCGCCAGCAACAGCGACGTGCTGCGCTCGGATAGTCTGCCGGGCCGATGAGCAGGGTCCTTGTCACCGGCGCCGCCGGCACGATTGGCGCCGCCGTGGTGCGACGGCTGCTGTCCGACCCCGCCTACGAGGTGCGCGTCTCCGATCAGCGCGTCGCGCCGACCTGGATGCGCGAAGGCTGCGAAGTGCACACCGGCGACCTGCGCCTGCCCGCGCAGGCACGCGCCGCAACCGCAGGCTGCAGCCACGTGATCCACCTCGCCGCAATCGTCGGCGGGATCGCGAACTTCCACCGCCTGCCCTACACGCTCACCGAAGTGAACGGGGCGCTCTACAACGGCGTGATCGGCGCAGCGATCGCCGAGCAGGTGCAGCGCTTCACCTACGTCTCCTCCTCGATGGTCTTCGAGCGCGCAACCGAGTTTCCGACGACGGAGGAGCACCGCCTCGCCTGCCCCTGGCCACAGTCGGCCTACGGCTTCTCAAAGCTCGCCGGCGAGATCCAGTGCCGCGCCGCCCACGAAGAGCACAGCCTGCCCTACACGATCTGCAGGCCCTTCAATGCCTACGGCCCCGGCGAGATGCCAGACGCTGAACCAGGCATCGCCCACGCCGTGCCAGACCTGATCGCGAAGGTCCTCTCCGGCCAGCGGCCGCTGCAGATCTTCGGCTCTGGCGAGCAGACGCGCACGCTCACGCACGTCGACGACATCGCCGACGGGATCGTGACGGCGATGAGCTCGCCTGCGGGCCTGAACGAGGACTTCAACATCTCCGCCTCGCGCGAGCTGAGCGTCGCCGAGATCGCAGCGATCATCTGGCGCGCCTGCGGCAAGGACCCCGCCGACTTCGAGCTGGAGCACCTGCCGACATTCACCGTCGACGTGCAGCGCCGCTGGCCCTCGGTAGAGAAGGCGAAGCAGCTGCTCGGCTGGGAGACGCAGATCGAGCTGGAGGATGGGATCGCCGCGACCGTCGAGTGGCTGCGCGAGCGGTTGCAGAGCGCCGGCGTCTGAGCCCGATCTGCGTCGGTCAGCCTCGCGGCGACTGCCCTGCACGCCTGTAGCGAGCGTCGAGATACTCCTGAACCCACGCACGCGTGCTGCGCCAGGAGCCATCGGCCCCCTTCGAAGCCTTGAGCCTGCCACGCGTCGCCGCGACGCGCAGCGCGTTGGCCGATATCTCGGTCGTGGCCAGCGCCTGCAGCGGCACGAGTCGCATCGGTCCGGCAACCGCAGGCATCACGAACCTGTGCAGGTTGTCGAGTATCGCGCGTGCGAGCAGCGCGCCAAGCGGCCCATGATCGCCACCGTCAGCACTGCGCAGAGCAGCCATGTAGCGAGCGCGATCGCGCTTGTAGACGATCGCAGGGGGAAAGCCGAGGCGCACGAGCAACAGGTTCAGCACCAGCCGGCCCACCCGGCCATTGCCATCGATGAAGGGATGGATCTGCTCGAAGCGGGCGTGAAGCCGGGCGAGCGCCTCGACGTCGATGGCGCCCGCGATCGCGGTGAGCGAGCGCGTCTCGGCAATCCAGCCAGCGATCTCCGCCGGCACCTGCGGCCACGACAAAGGCTTCATCCCGCTGGGGAAACGCTCGATTTCATGCTCTCTGAACGACCCCGGCCGCTCGCTTTCGTTCGCTGCGGGATGCGGTGCAACGTCCCATGCCGGCGTCAGCACGAGACGATGCACGTAGCGCATCTCGGTGAGCGAGATTAGATCTCCACTCGACCAATCCCCCGGCTCGGCGGTGTGTGCGTAGACCCAGTCGGCGGCGTTGGCATAGCCCTGCACCTCGAGGTACTCGCTGAGGTCCTCGTTGCCGACCGCCCGTCCCTCAGCGAGCAGCGCTTCGACCTGCTTGAGCACGAGCGTGTTGCCCTCGATCGCCGTCGAGTGGTGCGCCTCCTCCAGCCAGATCCCATGCCATATGCCCTGGGCCTCGACAGGCGAGGGCAGCCCGCCAAGACGATCTTGGAGCTCGGCCAGCTGTGTCCTCAGGCGCTCGTAGACAGCCGTCCGCGCGGAGGACGGCCCCGTCGAGGATCTCCTGGGCACTTTTTGTTCGGTATAGGCACAAGCAAATTGTACCGAACACTTTTTATGTTGTTTGGCTGGGGAAAGAAAAAATGAACCGAACACTTTTGGCTAGCGCCAGCGCTCGATCAGGTCCTCTTCGCCGACTTCCCTGACGACGCGCGCAGGCACGCCCATCGCGACCGCACGCGGGGGCAGATCGCGGGTGAGGACGGCGCCAGCGGCGAGGAACGCCTCCTCGCCGACCTCGACGCCTGGGGTGAGCACCGCACCGCCGCCGATCCTGCAGGCTCTGCGGAGGGTCGCGCCGCGCAGCGGCGTCTCCGAGCCATGACGGGACATCGTGTCGTCGTTGGTCGTGCTCGCGCCAGGACCGACGAAGACGTCATCCTCGATCGTGCTGAAGGCGGTGATGTAGACGTTGGTCTGCAACTTCACGCGTTCACCGACGACGACGTCGTTGTCGACGACGCTGCCACGGCCGACGAGCGAGCCTGCGCCGATCGCGGCGCGCTCGCGCACGTAGGCTTGGTCGCCGACGATCGCCTCATCGCCAAGTCGTGCGCCAGCGAGCACGACCGCTCCTGCACAGACGGTGACCCGCGTGCCAAGGCGCAGCGCTCCGACATCGCCCCTGGCGGAAGAGCTGCGCGCGAGCCGCGGGCGCTTGCCAAGCACGACGTGGTCCTCGATCACGCAGCCGTCGCCGATCACGGTGCCCTCGTGGACGACGACATGGGCGCCAAGCATGGCGCCGTCCTCAATCTTGACGCCATCGTGGATGACGACATGGGCGCCAAGCGTGGCGCCGTCTCCAATCCTGACACCGTCGTGGATGACCGCGTAGGCGCCGAAGCCGACATCGGCGCCGATCTCGACGCCATCGCCGAGCAGCAGCCCCGACGCGCGCGGGTCCTGCCTCACAGGCGCACCAGGTTCTCGGCGTCGAGATCGCGCGTGACGCCGCGCAGGTCGAGCACGACGCGCGCCTCACGCGTGGCGATCGCATAGTCGATTCCTGGGTGCGCCGTGACGATCAGGGCGAGGTCGCAGCCCGTGAGGGCCTGCTCGAGCGCGACGTTCGCAAGACCCTGCTCCAGCAACTGCGGCACGTGTGGGTCGTGGTAGCGCAGCTCCGCGCCAAGCTCCGCGAGCAGCTCGATGATCTTCAGGGCAGGCGCCTCGCGGATGTCACCGACGCCGGCCTTGTAGCTGACGCCAAGCACGGCGATCTTCGCACCCTTGACAGAGAGCCCGATGTCGTTGAGCGCACGCTGCGCCTTGGCGACGCAGTGGTAGGGCATCTGTTGGTTGACCTTGCCAGCAAGCTCGACGAACTCGGTCGCGAGGTCGAACTCGCGCGCCCTCCAGGAGAGGTAGAAGGGATCGACCGGCAGGCAGTGGCCGCCCATCCCCGGACCCGGCTCGAAGCGCATGAAGCCGTAGGGCTTGCTGGACGCAGCCTCGACCACCTCCCAGATGTCGATGCCCATGCGGTCAGTGAGCATCGCGAGCTCGTTGACTAGCGCGATGTTCACCGAGCGGAAGATGTTCTCGAGCAGCTTCGTGAGCTCCGCCGCCTCGGGGCTGGAGACCCGCACGATCCTGCTGCAGACGATCTCGTAGAGGGCGACCGCCCGCTCGGCGCAGGCGCTCGTGAGGCCGCCGATCACCTTCGGCGTGTTGCGCAGCGTGAAGTCTGTCCTGCCCGGGTCGACGCGCTCCGGGCTGAAGGCGAGGTTGAAGTCGCTGCCAGCGACGAGTCCAGAGGCCTCGAGCAGCGGCGCAAGGCGCTCGCGCGTGGTGCCAGGGTAGGTCGTGGACTCGAGCACGACGAGCTGCCCAGCCCGCAGCACGCGCGCAAGGCTCTCGCCCGACTGGACGAGCGGCCCAAGATCAGGCTCGCGGTTGGGGGTGAGCGGCGTCGGCACGCAGACGATCACGGCATCGACCTCCGACAGCCGCGCATAGTCGACGCTCGCCTCGATCCGCTCGCCCGCACTCGCAAGCCGCTCAGAGGCGACATCCTCGATGTAGGAGCGGCCCGCCTGCACGAGCTCGACCTTGCGAGAGTCGACGTCGACGGCGACAACCTCGCAGCCCGCCTCGGCAAACGCGACGGCCAGCGGCAATCCGACGTAGCCAAGCCCGATTATCCCCACCGCCGTCATGAGCTACGCGCAGTCTACGCGGCGGCTAGGCCGCACGCAGGCGCTGATAGAGCTCGCCGAGCGACGCGGCGACGGCCTGCGGAGCGCAGACCTCGGCGACGCGACCCCTGCCGCGCGCGCCGGCCTCGCGATCTCCCCAACGGCGCTCGATCCCGGCGGCGAGCGCCTGAGGGTCGCCAGGCGGCACGAGCCCGTCCGCCTCGACGAGCTCCGGCAGCGCGCCGACGTCGCTGGCGAGCACCGGCAGCCCCGCCGCCATCGCCTCCGCGGCGGCGATGCCAAAGGTCTCCGCCGAGCGCGAGGGCACAAGCGCAAGCGCCGCGCCTGCGCGCAGACGGGCGAGCTCCTCGCTCGAAACCGTGCCGGTGAAGCGCACCTGCACATGCGAAGCTCGCTCGTGTCGCTGAGCGTAACCCACCCCAGCGCGCGAAGCGCGCCCCCTCAAATCCTCCATCAAGGGCCCATCGCCCGCAACGACGAGCTCCCTGCCCACCGCGGCACAGGCGTCGATCGCCACCTCGACGCCCTTCTCTGCCGCGAGGCGCCCGACGATCAGCGCGTAGCCATCGCGCGGCAGCGGCGCATCCACATCGGAAAGCGTGCGCAGCGGAGGCGGAATCACGTGGACATCCTGCGGCAGCGGCGCGCCAAGCTCACGCAGCCGCGCCGCGGCGAAGCGACTGGGAACAACGACGGCATCCGCCTGCGCGAGCATGCGACGCTGCCAGAGCGCGAGCGCAGCCGCATATGTGAGCGCCTCGCCGCGGCTGCCACGGCAGTTGTGCAGCACGCCCGGCAGCGTGTTGCGGCGATGGCAGCGCAGACACTCCTGCCCCGCCGTGAAGCAGACGCCGACGGCGCAGACGAGCCTGTACTGGTGCAGATGCAGGACGACCTTCGCGCCCGCGGCTTTCGCCGCCGCGAGCGAGCGCCAGCCGAACAGCGGATGCAGGTTGTGTGCGTGCAGGATCCGCGCGCCAGTGCTTCTGACCGCCTCCGCAACCTCATGCGCAGCGCTGCCGCCGGCGAGCAGCGAAACGGCAGCCCTGGCCCTGCCCGTCGCAAGCGAGTCGCGCGAGATCAGCTCCGCAGGCTCGTCAAGCAGCTCGCTGACGAGCCAGAGCAGGTCCTCGACGACGCGCTCCTCGCCACCAGTCGTGCGGTAGCGGTTGTGCAGGAAGAGGATCATGTGGAGACAAAACCTAGACTCTGCCTGCGATGAGCACGTCGATCGTGATCCCGACGCGGAACAGGCCAGGCTATCTGGAGAGCACGCTGTCCTCGATCGTGCCGCAGGCAAGGGCTCACGGCTGCGAGATATTGGTGGTCGACGACTCCGGTACCGCAGAGACGGCCCGCGCCGTCGCCGAGCATGCAGGCGTCCGCTACGTCGCCCACTCGCGTCCGCTGGGGGCGAACGCCGCGCGCAACACCGGCCTGCAGGGCACCTCCGGCGAGCTGACGATCCTGATCGACGACGACGTGCAGGCCTGCGACGGCTGGCTTGCGGCATTCCTGTCAGCCGCCGAGCAGCATCCCAGGACGGAGGTCTTCGCAGGCGCAATCGGGGCGCTGCTGGAAGGTCGCCCACCGCGCTCCTGCGGTCGCGAGCGGCCGCCGATCACGACGCTGGAGCTGGGTCCTGTGGACGCGAAGGCGGAGTTCGCATGGAGCGCGAACATGGCGATCCGCCGTTCCGCGCTGCGGCGGATCGGCCCGTTCGACGCCTCTCTGCACGGGCAGGGCGAGGAGCAGGAGTGGCAGGAAAGGCTGCGGCGCGACGGCGGCGGCGAGGTGCTCTACGTGGCAGGCGCGAAGCTCCTGCACCGCCGCGAGCCGCGCGATGCGAGGCTGAGGGCGCTGCTGCGCGTCGCCTACGCGCGCGGCGAGCAGAGCCGCCGCTTCGATCTGCGACGCGGCGCGGCGCCATCGACAATGAGGGAGCTAGCGACGCTGCTCGGCTGCGTCGGCCACGTGCTGCGCTACCGCTGCCCAAGCGGGCTGACGATGGTCGCCCACTCGACGGGCAGGTTGAGGGAAGCGCGTGCAGAGGGCAGGCAGCACCTGGGCGGAGAGCCAATCGACGACTTCCTCTCAGGCGAGAGCGGCACCGTCGCCGGGCTCGACCGGCTGCGTCGCGAACTGGCCGACAGAGCGACGGCAGGACGCGAAGTCCTGGGTGGCGGGCGCCTGCGTCTGGCGCTCGCGGCGAAGCGGCTGCCGCAGCGGCGCGTGCTCGCCCTTGGAGTCACACGCGAGCAGCACCGTGCCCTGACGGAGGCGATCGTGACGGAGCTGAAGAGCTCGCGGCACGCCGTCGAGCTGCACACAGCCGACCCCGCAGGCTGGGGCAAGTTCGAGAACCTGAACGCGCTGCTGGAGCAGCACCCGACCGACGGCTACGACTGGCTGATCGTCTTCGACGACGACATCGAGCTGCCCCACGGCTTCCTCGACCGCTTCCTGTTCCTCGCCGAGCGCTTCGAGCTGGACCTCGCCCAGCCAGCCCACCGCCGTGCCTCGCACGCGGCCTGGCAGGTGACGCGGCGGCGACCACGCAGCGTCGCGCGCGAGACGTGCTTCGTCGAGATCGGGCCGCTGACAGCGTTTGCGAAAAGCACCTTCTCGACGCTCCTGCCATTTCCGCCGCTGCGCATGGGCTGGGGCCTGGAAGCTCATTGGGCGGCGATCGCGAAGCAGCAGGGCTGGCGCTGCGGCGTGGTCGACGCCGTCGCGATCCGCCACCTGGCGGCGCCCGCCGCGAGCTCCTACTCGCGCGAGCGTGCAATCGCGGAGGCGCGCGCCTTCCTGGCGGACAAGCCATACGTTCGCGCTGACGAGGCCCAGCGCACGCTCACGACCCACCGTCGCTGGTGAGAGCGCCCCCGCCGGTGACAGCATCGCCGCTGGCGGCATCGCCGCTGGCGGCATCGCCGCTGGCGGCATCGCCGCTGGTGAGCGCGTTGCCGCTGGCGACATCACCGCCGTTGGTGAGAGTCGCGATCATCGCGGACTTGGACCCAGGCAACGGCGACCCGCTGCCCGGCGCCCGCATCCGCCGCCAGGCACTCGCGACGCAGCAGGCGGGCGCGAAGGTCCACCTGCTGAGGCTGCGCCGGCCGGCGCTGCTGGCGCTGGCGCTCGCGCGGCTACGGGGAGGCTTCGACATCGTGCACGCCCACGAGGCGGTGCCCGCCGGCGAGGCTGCGCTGCACGCGCTGCGGCTGCTGCGCCGGCCCGACACGCCGCTCGTGGTCTCGATCCACGGCGAGGACGTGCTCGATGCGACGCGCCGTTTCGCCCCCGGATCGCAGGCGATCGAGCAAACGCTGCTGAGCGCGCGCCTGACGCTTGCTGGCAGCTCAGGGATCGCCGCCCTCGCGAGCGAGATGGGTGTGGGGCAGACACGCGTTGTGCATCCAGGAACCGACCTGCCAGAGCCCGCCGCGCCTGCGCGCCAGGATCCGCCGACGCTCGTGACGGTCGGCCACCTAGTCCCCCACAAGCGCCATGCCGACGTCCTGCGCGTGCTCGCGGTGCTGCGCGAGCGCCACCCAAAGCTGCGCTACGCGATCATCGGCGAGGGACCAGAGCGCGCCACCCTGGAAGGGCTTGCTCGAAGGTTGGGCGTCGACGACCGCGTCGAACTGCTGGGCGCACTCGATCTGGCCGCCGCGCGAGAGCGACTGCGCCACTGCAGCCTCTTCGTGATGCCCTCGACAGAGGAGGAGTTCGGGATCGCATACATCGAGGCGATGGCCGCCGGCCTGCCAGCCGTCGGCTGCCGCGGCGAACCAGGCCCTGAGGAGATCGCCGCCGCAGGGAGCGGCTTCGTACTGGTCCCACCTGGCGACGTCGAGCGGCTGAGCCAGCGCATCGACGAGCTGTTGAGCGACCGCGAGCGGCTGCGCGCCGAGGGCCGGCACGCGAGGCGGACGGTCGCGGCGAGCTTCACCTGGGAGCGCTGCGGTCGCGAGACTGTGGAGGCGTACGAGGCGGCGTTGCGATGAGGGCGACGCTGCGATGAACGGTCAAGGCTCTCGATGACGTCCCAGCGCATGCGAGTGCTCGTGGTCGCGGAGTGGTATCCCTCACAGGCCGACCCCGTGCACGGCATCTGGGCGCACCGCCAGGCGCTCGCCGCGCGCGACGCGGGCGCTGAGGTGAAGGTGTTGGCGCTGCGCCGCCCAATCCCCCCGATCGCCGTGGCACGCTCCGGGCCGACCGCGGTGGCACGCTGGCTGCGTGACGCGGCGAAAGAGATGCGGCCCTGGCGGCTCGACGGGCTGGAGGTCCAGCCGGTGCCGTTCCTGGCGCCACCACGGCCATGGTCATATGCGAGCTGGGGCGCATGGATCGCGCCGACGCTGCACCGAGCGCTCGCGCGCGAGCGCTTCGACCTCGTCCACGCACACAACGTGCTGCCGACCGGAGACGCGGTGCGACGGGAGCGATGGCAAAGACGCGAAGCGAAGCAACTGAGCGGGAAGAGGCGGCCGCGCTTCGTAGTCTCGACGCACGGCCCCGACATCATCCACGTGGCGCAGCGCAGCGCGAGGGCCGCAGCCGCGACGCGCAGGACACTCCAGGACGCGTCGGTGGTGATCGCAAACAGCCGCTGGGCGCAGGAGCGCTGCGAAGCGCTTGCAGGCACAGCGCTGCACGCCCGCGTGGTGCACTTCGGCGCAGACCTACCGCCGCAGCCTCCGACGCGCCACGCTCAGCCGACGCTCGTGACCGTCGCGCATCTGCAGGAGCGCAAGCGCCATGCAGAGGTTATGCGAGCGCTGGCGGAGATCGATCAAGCGCGACGACCGGACTATGTGATCGTCGGTGAGGGCGAGATGCGAGGGCGGCTGGAGGAGCTCCGCGACAGCCTGGGACTCGCGCAGTGGGTGAGCTTCCGCGGGCAACTCGACCACGAGGCAGCGATGGCCGAGGCGTGGCGAGCGCACCTGTGCGTGATGCCAAGCGTCGAGGAGCCATTCGGAGTGGCCTACATCGAGGCGATGGCCGGCGCAGTGCCCGCGATCGGCTGCAGGGGCGAGGGCGGCCCCGAGGACATCGCAGCGGCAGGCGAGGGCATGGTCCTGGTGACACCCGGCGATCACCGCGCCCTGGCGAGCACGATCGAGGCCTGCCTACGGGATCGCGAGCGGCTCGGCGCGGCAGCGCGCGCGACCGTGGAGCGAGCGTTCACGTGGGAGCGCTGCGGCGCAGAGACGGTCGCAGCATACGAGGCGGCGCTTAGGTGAGCGTGCTGCGCAGCGTCGCGACGACGAGGGGACTGCGCAGCGTCGCGACGATGAGAGGACTGCGCAGCGTCGCGACGATGAGAGGACTGCGCGGGCGCATTGCGATGAGAGGCCCGCGATGACCGACATCCTGCTGCTGTCGCTGGGTACGACCGTGGGCCTGCGCGCAGGCGACGAAGCGCTCGCGGGCCTGATCCGCGAGGCGGGCGCCTCGGTGGAGGTCGTTCAGGTCGAGCTGGGTGCGTCGGCGGCGTTGCGACGGGCCTATCCGGTGACCGACCTCGTCGAGGCGACCTCGGCACGCAGGACACTTGCGCGCGCGCTTCCAGGGGTGCGCCCGAAGGCTGTGATCTTCTCGACGACGACCTCCTCGCTGCTGGCAGGCAATCCAGGCGTGCCCTACGCGGTGCGACTCGACGCGCCTGCGCGGCTCAACCGCCCTGGCGCGCGCAATGCGCTGCAGCACGCGCTCGAGCGCCGCCGGATGGGCGCCGCGCGACTCGTGCTGCCATTCAGCCAAAACGCGGCCGACGCGCTGCCGATGGGCGCCGCGCCGGCGGTGGTCCTGCCGCAACCGATCGAGCCGTCCGGCGCGCCATCGGATCACCGTGAGCCGCTCGTCGTGGCATATACGCCCGACCCGAAGGCGAAGGGACTCGACATCGCAATCGCCGCCTGGGCGCAGGCGGGACTTGCCGATGCCGACCCTCGTGCCGATGCCGGCCCCCTTGGCAATGCCGACCCCCTTGCCGATGCCGACTCCCCTGCCGATGCCGACCCCCCTGCCGATGCCGACCCCAACAGGGGGATGCGGGCAGGCTCAGGCGGCGCAGAGATGCATGACCCCGCGCGCATGGAGGTCTTCGGGATCACGCCCGAGCTGGCGCGCAGGCATCTCGCGCGATGCGGGATCCCGGAGCCGTCTGGCGTCGTCTGGCGTGGGCGCGTCCCAGCGGCGGAGTTCCGCGACGCGCTGCGGCGCGCGCATGTCTTCCTGACAGCGGCGCGCTGGGAGGACTTCGGCTTCGCGCAGCTGGAGGCGCTGGCAGATGGCGCGCTGTTGGTCTGCGGCGCGACGGGAGGCCCCTTCGAGGCCCTGGCGCATGCGCGCGCGCTCGACGGCGAGCTGTGCGTGCCAGACCTGCGACCAGCGTCGCTCGCGGCCGCGCTTCGACACGCCTTTGCGCTGCCCGCGTCCGAGGCGGCGCGCTACCGATCGCAGGCGCGCGAGCGGATGGCCGCCTACCGCCCAGCGGCCGTGCAGGCGCTCATCGCCGAACGCGTGCTGCCCGCGCTGCTCGGCTGAGCATCGAAGCGAACGCATCGACGTCTGCGGCAAGCGTGTTCTCGGAGGCAATTCGCCTGCTCGCTGCGCCAAGTGCGCGCCTCAGCTCTGTATCGCGGCAGAGCCGCGCAAGTGCCCGCGCAAGCGCATCGACGTCGCCGGGGGCGACGAGCAGCGCGTTGGCACCGGCATCCACGCTGGCACCGGCATCCGCGCTGGCACCAGCATCCACGCTGGCACCGGCATGCGTGCTGGCACCGGCATCCGCGCTGGCATCGGCATGCGCGTTCGCATCTGTATGCACATTGGCATCGGCGTGCGCGAAGTCGCCCGTGGCACCGACCGCGGTCGAGCAGATGACTGGCAGCCCGGCGACGACCGCCTCGCGCAGCGCAACGCCAAACGGCTCGTAGCGAGATGTGAGCGCGAAGACGCCGGCGCTCGCGTAGCGCGCCGGCAGCTCGCTCGCGGGCACGGCGCCAAAGAAGTGCGCGCCTACGCCAAGCGCCTGGGCCTGGGAGCGCAGCTCATCTTCCAATGGCCCGCCGCCGACGACCGACAGGGTCGCCTCGGCCGGCGAAAGGCCCGCCTGCGCGAATGCCTGGATCAGCCCGCCGACGTCCTTGTCCGGCACGAGGCGCGCGACCGTGAGCACCTCGACTGACGTTTCGACTGACGTTGCATCGAGCGGATGTCGTGCCTGCCTGGCTGCGATGAGGGCGTCCTCGTCGACGGGCTGCAGGCTGACTGTGACCGCCTCAGGGTCGGCGCCAAGGGCGAGAAGACGGTCGCGCGCAGCGCCGCTGACCGCGACGAAGCCGTCGACGCGCCCTGCGAGCCAGCGGTGCAGCCGCCGCTGCGGCTGCGACAGCGTCAGCTCCGCAGCAGCAGTGACCTCGGTCAGGACGACGAGCGCGCGCCGCCGCCGCCTGCACCAGGCGAGCGCCCTGAGCGTCGCGGGGCCGAACTCCGAGACGACTACGACATCGGGATCGAAGTCCGCAAGGGCACGCTCGAGTCCGCGCGCCCAGGTGATCGGGCTGCGCCCACGGCGCGCGATATGACGCGCCTTCAGATGTACCGCGTCGTAGCCGTGCTCGGCTGGGAACCAGCCCGCCGCCTGGTCCCAGCTCGCCTGCGAGGAAGCCTGATAGACGACCCTGAGCGCGATCTCCGGGCGCGCCGCGAGGCGCTGAAAGAGCGGCTCCCTGTAGGGAACAGGGACGGGTGGGACGATCGCGCAGCGCAGCATCGTGCGGGAAGTCTCGGTCGCAGAGCGGATGCCATGCGCCGCTCCCGCCTTGGCAAGCCGGCGATGGTCGCGGTTTATGTGGGTTTCGAGGCGGGAAGTGTTCATGAGGGTGACCGTTTGCAGCCTGACAGCGTCGGGCGCGGCGGTGCCCTCCGCCGCGCTAGTCCTCGTCGGCGTGGGATCTGGCTCCCCCTTGATCCCCGTCGACGGCGCGGTGCGAGCGCAGCCAGCCGACGCTACCGTCAAGCGGAGACCTCGCCCGCGCTCACTGGTAGCGTGAGAAGCTCGACGATGAGGGGAGTTGCAGAGATCAGAGCCGCCAGGAGTGCAGCTGCGATAGGCGCAGCCGCGCTCGTGCTGGTAAGCGCCATGCTGCTGCCAGCCACGAGCGCTGAGGCGGACGTAGGCCACAAGATCATCACGCTGTGCGAAGAAGACAAGTCGCTCGAAGGCTTCAGCGAGAAGGACTACATCCGCGCGATGAGCGAGATCGAAGCGTATGGCGTCGAGTACAGCGAATGCCCTGAGCAGATCGAAGAAGCGGAGCTCGCAGCTGCGGGCAGCAAACGCCATGGCGGCTCGAAGCACGGCGGATCGACGAGCTCGCCGAGCACAGGCGGGCCCGGCGAAGGCGGGAGCGGTCCATCCTCGAACGCAGAAGGCACCTCGCAGCCAGTCGTTCCGACGCACGAAGAGCAGCAACAGATCGAACAGGCGCGCCGCGGCCCGACGCCGGTGCAGCTCGGGAGTGGCCCGATGGGCACGATCCACCCAGGAGTCGTGCACGCTGACGTCGCCTCCGCCTTCAACTCCCTGCCGACGTCGCTGCTGGTCGTGCTGATCGCCCTGATCGCCGGAGTCGTGGCGCTGGGCGGGTGGGCGATCAGAGAACGCGTCCTATCCGCCAACCATCCAGGCTGAGCACACTCCCGCGAAGCTGAGCACGATGTCGACGACGACCTTTGCACCACCACCACCGACCGAGCCAGGCGCGAGCATCCAGGGCGTGCCCGCAGGCGCAGACAACGGCAGCGCCGACAATGGCAGCGCCGGCAACGACGCCGGACCTCGCCTCGGCATATCGCACACGCTGATCTACCGCAGCACAGCGCTGCTGGGCGCAGCAGCGGTCGTCTGCTTCGCCGCATTCCTCGGCCGCAGCAGCGAACGCCTCGGCTCGACGACGATGGTGGAGATCGTGCTCACGCTGCTGGCGGGGGCCGCGATCGCCGCAGCCGTCCTCTGCACTCCGCGGGGCAGGCGCATAGCCGGCATCTGGCCAGCCGGCCTGCTGCTCGCGCTCACGGCGCTGACCGCGATCTCGGCCTCATGGTCAGTGACGCCCGACGCGAGTTGGCAGGAAGCGGGGCTGCTGCTCGCCTACAGCGCGGTCTTCATCGCCTCGGTCGCGCTTGCGCGCGCGGTGCCGAACCGCTGCGAAGCCGTCCTCGGCGGCATCGCGCTCGCCGCCGTGATCGTCTGCGGCTATGCACTGCTGACGAAGGTGTTCCCGACGCTCGAACCGAACAACCAATGGGCGCGCCTGCTGGCCCCCTACGGGTACTGGAATGCGACTGGTCTGACGGCAGCAATGGGGTTGGTCGCCTGCCTCTGGCTCGGCTCGCGGCGTACCGGGCACGCGCTCGTAAACGCCCTCGCCTACCCCGCGGCGGGCCTGCTGATGGTGGCGCTGATGCTCTCCTACTCGCGTGGGGCGCTCGTCGTCGCAGCGATCGGGGTGGCACTGTGGCTCTGCATCGTGCCGCTGCGGCTGCGCGGCGCGACGCTGCTGATCGTCGCAGGCGCATGCGCCGCGGGCATCGTCTCCTACGACTTCGCGAGCTCCGTGCTGAGCTCCGAAAAAGTCGCCCTCGCCAGCCGCATCACCGCAGGGCACAGGCTTGGCGTGCTGCTGCTTGCGATGCTCTTGCTGCTATTGGCGCTCGGCATCGCGATCGGCTTCGCAGCCGGCCGCAGAGCACCCTCGCAAGCGCTGCGGCGGCGCGCAGGCGCGACGCTGTTCGTGCTGCTCGCGCTCGCAATCCTCGCCGTGGTGGGTGCGCTGGCGGCCTCGCAGCGCGGCTTTACAGGCACGATCTCCCATGGCGTCTCGACGCTGACCAACCCGAGCGCGGCGGTGCCGGCGAACACGCCGGGGCGGCTCACCGCGCTCAGCAGCGTGCGTGCGCGCTACTGGAAGGAGGCGCTCCAGGTCTTCAGCGCACACCCTGGGCTGGGCGCCGGAGGCGGTGGCTATGCGACCGCGAGCCTGCGCTACAGGCCGGCGAACCTCGACGCCAAACACGCCCACGGCTATGTCGTGCAGACGCTCGCGGACCTCGGGATCGTCGGGATCGTGCTGACGCTCGCTCTGCTCGCCGCCTGGATGGCCGCCGCGGGCAACGCGACGCACCCGTTCAACAGACGCTGGAGCGGCTGGCGTTGGCGTACGCTCTCGCTGCCCTACACGCCTGAGCGCGTAGCGCTGTTGAGCATGCTCTGCGTGGTCGTGACCTTCGGACTGCACTCGCTCGTGGACTGGACCTGGTACGTGCCCGGCACAGCGATCGCCGCGCTGATCTGCGCCGGCTGGCTGGCGGGACGCGGGCCCTTGCAGGAGCCGCTCGACGCACCGGAGCGTTGGCGACACCTCGCGCCAAGCGGACCGTCCCGCATGAAGCTCGCAGCTGCTACTGCGGCGATCGTCGTGGCGCTGCTCGCCGCCTGGTCGCAATGGCAGCCACAGCATTCGGCAGAAGAGTCCCAGGAAGCGCTCGTGCTGAGCGGCGGCAACGCCCAGGAACAAGCGCGGGCGCTTGCGGCTGCCGAAGCGGCCGTCGCAAGCGATCCGCTGTCCGCCCAGGCCCGCTTCCGACTCGCCGACATCCAGGGGCTGGACGGCAAGCAGGCGCAGGCGACCGCGACTCTGAAGCACGCCGTGAAGCTGCAGCCAGCGAACCCAGAAACCTGGTACTACCTCGGCCGGCAGGAGCTCGAGGCAGGCAATGCGAGCGCAGCGGTACGAGCGCTGCAGGCGGCGCTCTACCTGAACCCGCAGAAGATCGAAATCCAGGACAAGTACGTGCAGGCACTGCGCGACGCGAAGACCCGCTGAAGCCCGCGAGCCGGCGCCGCCGCAACCCCTAGAACCGTTGCCTGCGCGCGCTGGCGAGCAGCAGGCGCCTGGCGCCAGGCAGACCGGCGGCGCCAGCGATCCGCACCTCGTCGAAGCGGAAGTCCTCGATCAGGCTGCGCAGGCTGGCGCGCGTGTAGAAGCGCAGGTGGTCGCCGCGCGGGTCGAAGTGGTCGACGAAGGCTCCTGGCGCGAACGCGAGCCTCAGCCGCGTGAGCAGGTCGTGGGCAGGCGTGCTGAGCAACAGCATGCCGCCCGGGCGCAGGACCCTGCGCACCTCCGAGAGCCAGCCCGCCGTGTCGGTGACGTGCTCGATCACCTCCCCTGCCCAGACGACGTCGAACTCGGCGTCCTGCAACGGCCAGGCGCCGCCCTCCTCGACGAGGCGCAGGTCGAGCTCCGGCCGTGCGGCGCCGGCGCGTCGCAAGGGCTCCGCGGCTACGTCGATCCCGACCGGCAGGGCGCCGGCGTCGAGCAGTGCAGCCGCGAACCAGCCCTCGCCGCAGCCGACGTCGAGGACGCGTGCGCCCGCTGGGACGCGTGCGAGCAGGAAGCTGCGCCGCAGCTGCGCGAACTGTGGCGTGAGGCCCTCGGGCACGGCCTCCCAGAGGCTTTCGTGATACTGGCGCGACGGCATCCGCCATCGCGAGGCTATCCAAGCCCGAACGTTTGCGCACTGTGCGCAATCCCACTCTCAAGGCTAGTCATACAGGCCGCTGAGGGGCTATTGTGCCGATGTGCCCATACGGGGGAGTGAGCGATGAGAGTCGCCTTCGATACCCGGCCGTCGGCTGACGGCGGTGGCATCGGACGCTATGCCCGCTGCCTGCTGCGTGCGCTGCGCGACACCGCGAGCGACGACGTGGAGATCGTCGAGACGCACAGGCCGCGCCAAGCGGACGTCTACCACGCTCCCTGGATGCAAGGCGCGATTCTGCGCAGCCCCTGCCCGATGGTCGTGACGCTGCACGATCTCGCCGCGCTGAAGCGCCACAGCGAGCATCTGCGCATGGCGACCCTGCCTCGTCTGAAGCACCTCGCAGTGCAGCGCGCAACCGAGGTGATCGTGCCGACGAGGGCGGTTGCCAGGGACGCCGTCGCGCAGCTGGAGATCGATCGCGAGCGCATCGTCGTGATCCCGGAGGCGCCAGATCCTGCGCTCTTCGCGCGCTCGGCGGCGGAGATCGCCGCGGCGCGTGAGCGCTACAAGCTGCCCGAGCGCTACCTCGTGTGGGTCGGCGGCATGCAGCGCCCAGACCCGCGCAAGCACGTCGCAAAGCTCGCCGCGACACGGCGCGAGCTGCCGCTCGTGCTCGTCGGGCGTGCGGGCGCCTGGGCGCGCGAGCTCTCGGGCGTGACGCTCACTGGACAGGTTTCAGACGGCGATCTCGCCGCAATCTATGGCGGGGCGCACGCGCTCGTGCTCGCCTCCGAGGACGAGGGCTTCGGGCTGCCCGCGGTCGAGGCGCTCGCGTGCGGCACCCCGGTTGCGGCTTTCGACCAGCCCGCACTGCGCGAGGTGGTCGGCGGCAAGGCGACGCTCGTCGACCCTGGTGACTTCGAGGGTCTGATGCAAGCCGCTGAACAGCTACGCCGGCCCGCCCCGGCGCCGCCAAGCTGGACCTGGGAGGACGCCGGCAGAGCCACCTGGCAGGTCTACCGCCGCGCGTTCGCGCGCCGCGACGAAGCCTGCGTGTCGCCGCTCAGTAGGCGCCGCGCCGCGAGAGCACCGCGGGCAGTGTCTTGACGAGGATCGCAAGATCGAGCGCGAGCGACCAGCGCTCGAGGTAGATGAAGTCGAGGCGCACAAGGTCGTCGAAGTCGAGCTCCGAGCGGCCCGAAACCTGCCACAGGCCCGTCATCCCAGGCAGCACCAGATAGCGCTTGCGGTGCCACTCCTGCATCAGCTCGTAATCGCGCAGCGGCAGCGGACGCGGACCGACGAGCGACATCTCGCCGCGCAGAACGTTGACGAGCTGCGGTAGCTCGTCCAGCGAGAAGCGTCGCAGGAAGCGTCCGATCGGCGTGAGACGCGGATCGTCACGGATCTTGAAAAGCGCCCCAGAGGCCTCATTCAGCGATTCGAGGTCGGCGAGCCGCTGCTCGGCGTCGGTGTGCATTGTGCGGAACTTCAGGCAGGGGAAGGGCTGCTGGCCGATGCCAGGGCGCACCGAGCGGAAGAGGACGGGGCCGCGCGAGGAGAGACGCACCGCGAGCACGATGATCAGCAGCAGCGGGCTGAGCGCGAGCAGCATGATCATCGCGAGCACGACGTCGAACGCGCGCTTGAGGGCGAAGTCGATGCCCTCGAAGACGGGCGGCGCGAGCTCGAACAGTGGCACCGACTCGCCTGGCACGAATTCCGCGCGCTGCACGAGCAGCTCCATCGTCGAGGGCGCGATCTTCACGCGGATTCCGCGCCGGTGGCAGCGATCGACGAGATCGACGGCCTGCGCCTCGGGGAACTCCGGATCGGCGATGATCATCTCGTCGATGTGCTCGCTGCCAAGCACATCGTCGAGGTCCTCGAAGGCGCCAAGCCGCCGCAGGCCGTTGGCTGGCAGCCCAACCGGCGAGAGGAACCCGACAACCTCGATTGGCGCAGGCGAGCGCGAGCCATCGCGCAGCGCATGGGCGACGTCCTTGATCTGAGGCCCCCTGCCGACGAGCACCGCGCGGCGCCGGTAACCGGCGGCGCGCAGCATCGCGCCGGTGAGCCGCTCATAGGCGTAGCGGAAGGACGCGACGTAGAGGACGGCGAAGGCGAAGGACCCGTAGAACAGGTAGTAGCTGGAGAAGTGTTCCTCCTGGACGATCGCGAGCAACGCGAGCAGCACCGTGACCTGGAAGAGGCAGGCGACGATGCGCGTGAGGCCAGGCCGCTGGCCACGGCCTGAGTAGAGCCCGGAGCGCGCGAAGAGAAGCGCCGTGATCAGGTAGGCGAGCGCGACGAGGCCGCGCGTCTCCTTCAGCGTCGAGGTGAAGCTCGCGTCGCCGAGCACCGCCGCCTTCATGATCAGGGCAGTAAAGATCGCCAGCGCGACGGAGACGAAGTCGAGCGCGAGCAGCGAGAGGATGCGCGCGACGCGACGCGCAGTATCCATGCGCAGCACGAAGGACAGCGCCGCAGGCCGCTTCGCCCGCATGTCGCGGTCGCCTGGGGTCACGCTGCGCAGAGCGATCGAGGGCGCGATCACGCCAACCGGCGGGCGATCGCTCACGCGCGTCCCGACGGCGCGCCGCTCCGCCCCGTGGGGCTCCGCGACGGCACCGGGTGACGCACCCCGACTGTGGTCAGCTTCTGGCATCGCCAGCTCGCATTCCTAGGTACACAACCCCTACTGTTCCCGAATGTAGCGTCGTGATGCACCCATTGGGCGCGATCACCCAACAAGGACCTCTGTGCCCGCTGCCTCGATCGTGCGGTGCAGCCCATCCCTGAGCGATACCTCCGGCGTCCAGCCAAGTAGCTCCTGCGCGAGCGTGATGTCGGGCCTGCGCTGCTTGGGATCGTCTGTCGGCAATGCCTCGAAGACCACCTCAGAGCTCGATCCGGTCAGCTCGAGCACCGTTTCGGCGAGCTGCAGCAGCGTGAACTCGTCGGGATTGCCGATGTTCACCGGGTCGTGGAAGCCTGACTCCGATAGCGCGATGATGCCGCGGATCAGATCGCTGACGAAGCAGAACGAGCGCGTCTGACCACCGTCGCCGAAGACCGTGATCGGCCGGTTGCCAAGCGCCTGACGCAGGAAGGTCGGGATCGCGCGACCGTCGTGCGGGCGCATGCGCGGCCCGTATGTGTTGAAGATGCGGACGATCGAGGTATCGACCCCCTGCTGGCGGTGGTAGGCCATCGTCAGCGCCTCGGCGTAGCGCTTCGCCTCGTCGTAGACGCCACGCGGGCCGATCGGGTTGACGTGGCCCCAGTAGCTCTCCGACTGTGGATGCTCCTTGGGGTCGCCGTAGACCTCGCTCGTGGAGGCGATCAGGAAGCGCGCGCGCTTCGCCTTCGCAAGCCCAAGCGTGTGATGGGTTCCGTAGGAGCCGACCTTCAGCGTGTGCAGCGGCAACCTCAGGTAGTCGATCGGCGAAGCTGGTGAGGCGAGGTGGTAGACGAAGTCGACAGGCTCGTCGACCGTGTAGGGCTCGATGATGTCGACGTTGAGATGGACAAAGCGCTCGGGATCGCGGATGTGCGCGATGTTCACGAGCGACCCCGTCTCGAGGTTGTCGACGCAGATCACCCTGTTGCCCCTCGCAAGCAGCTCGTCGCAGAGGTGCGAGCCGAGGAAGCCGGCGCCGCCCGTAACCAGACAGGTTGGCATCTGGCGAAGGATACCGGTGCGCAAGGCGCGTCAGTCCATATCATCCTCGCCATGGCAACCACCGAGCACCATCGCGCCGCGAGTGCAGAACAGGCGCAGGAGCGCCTCACGGTCGCGCCGATCGTCGGACCAGAGGATCCTCGGCGCTTCAGCGACTCGGGCATCGAGCTCGCGCCGCTCTATACAGAGGAGGACCTGCCCGAGCAGCTCGAGCTCGGCGCGCCAGGCGAGTTTCCCTACACCCGTGGCGTGCACCGCGAGATGTACCGCAAGCAGCTCTGGACGATGCGCCAATACGCCGGGTACGCCTCGGCGAAGGAGTCCAACGAACGCTACAGATACCTCCTTTCGAAGGGATCTACGGGACTCTCGATGGCCTTCGACCTGCCGACCCAGCTCGGCCTCGACTCAGACAACTCCCGCTGCCTTGGGGAGGTTGGACGCACAGGCGTCGCGATCGACACGATCGACGACATGCTGACGGCGTTCGACGGGATCCCGCTCGACCAGGTCTCGACCTCGATGACGATCAACGCGCCCGCGAGCTGCCTGCTGGCGCTCTACGAGCTGGTTGGCGAAGAGCAGGGGGTGCCAAGCGTGCAGCTGCGCGGCACGACCCAGAACGACGTCCTGAAGGAGTACATCGCGCGCGGCAACTACATCTACCCGCCGCAGCCGACGATGCGCCTGACCACCGACCTCTTCGAGTACTGCCAGCAGAACGTCCCGAAGTGGAACACGATCTCGATCTCTGGCTACCACTTCAGGGAGAAGGGCTGCTCAGCCGTCCAGGAGGTCGCCTTCACGCTCTGCTCAGGGATCGCCTACGTGCAGGCGGCGATCGACAAGGGCCTCGCCGTCGACGACTTCGCGCCACGGCTCGCGTTCTTCTTCAACGGGCACAACAACGTCTTCCAGGAGGTCGCGAAGTTCAGGGCGGCCCGCAGGATGTGGGCGAAGATCATGAGCGAGCGCTTCGACGCGAAGAGCCCGAAGTCGATGATGCTGCGCTTCCACACCCAGACGGGCGGCGTGACGCTCACCGCGCAGCAGCCTGAGAACAACATCGTGAGGGTCGCACTGCAGGGCTTCGCCGCCGTCTGCGGCGGCACCCAGTCGCTGCACACGAACGGCTTCGACGAGGCGCTCGCGCTGCCGACGGAGCGCGCTGCGAAGATCGCGCTGCGCACGCAGCAGATCATCGGCCACGAGTCAGGCGCGGCGGACACCGTCGATCCGTTCGCAGGCTCCTACTTCGTCGAGGCGCTGACGGACGAGATCGAAGCCCGCGCGAACGAGCTGATCGTGAAGGTCGACGCGCTTGGCGGCTCGGTGAACGCGATCGAGTTCATCACCGGCGAGATCGACGAGTCGGCCTGGGGCTATCAGGAGCGCTACCGCATCGGCCAGGACGTCGTCGTCGGCGTGAACGCGTTCGAGGAGGAGGAGCTCGAGGTCCCCGACCTGCTGCGCGTCGATCCAGCATCGGAGCGCGAACAGGTGGGACGCCTGAAGCAGTTCAAGGCCAACCGTGACCAGGAGCTTGCACAGCAGCGGCTTGGCGAGCTGCGCAGCGCAGCGGAGGGCAGCGAGAACCTGATGCCCTTCATCAAGCAGGCGCTGAAGGACCGCTGCTCGCTCGGCGAGGTCTGTGGCGCGATGCAGGACGTCTTCGGGCGCTACACCCCCACTTTCTAACGCCTCTGCAGACCACCTTCTGAGTGCCCCTGTAGGCTCCCGGCCTGTCGATGAGCAACACGCCTTCTGCATCCTCTGTGCACGTGCTGGACACCTTGCACCTCTACTCCGCCTCCGCCTACTCGAGCGTTGGCTTCAAGATCGTGCTCGCGATCCACATCATGGCCGTCGTGATCGCGTTTGGCGCGACCTTCGCCTATCCGCTCTTCTTTGCGATCGGCTCACGCCAGGAGCCGCGCAGCCTGCCGCTGCTGCACCGCCTCGAGTACAACTTCGAGCGCTGGGTTCTGAACCCGGCGCTCGTCCTCGTGCTCGGCGCAGGCATCTACCTCGCCAGCGACGCGCACCTCTGGAAAGAGTTCTTCGTGCAGTGGGGGTTTGCGGCGGTGATCGTGATCGGCGGCCTCGCCGGCGCCGTGATGATCCCGACGAGCAAGCGCGCAGAGGCGCTCAGCCGCCGCGACATCGAGGCGAGCGGAGCGGACTCGGCAGTCACCTTCAGCGCCGAGTACAGGGCGCTCGTGCGCAGGCTTGCGATCGTCGGCGGCAGCCTCAGCACGCTCGTGCTCGTGACGATCTTCTTCATGGCCTACAAACTCTGAGTCTCGATACGCTGGTCGGGTGAGCGGCCAGGGATATCGAGTAGCTGTCGTCGGCGCCACTGGCCAGGTTGGGACGCTGATGCTGCGCCTGCTGACAGAGCGTGGCTTTCCGGCAAGCGAGGTGGTGCCCTTCGCCTCGGAGCGCTCCGTCGGTCGAGAGCTCGAGGGCGGCCTGATCGTGCAGGGCCTGAGCGATGAGTCGATCGCAGGCTTCGACCTCGCGATCTTCTCCGCCGGAGGCTCGACCTCAGGCGAGTGGGCGCCGCGCTTCGCCCGGGCGGGAGCCGTCGTCGTCGACAACTCCTCACACTGGCGCATGCACGACGACGTCCCGCTCGTCGTCGCCGAGGTCAACCCTGACGCCCTCGAGCGCCACCAAGGCATCGTCGCGAACCCCAACTGCTCGACGATGCAGATGGTCGTCGCCCTGAAGCCATTGCACGCCGCAGCGGGCATCGAGCGCCTCGTGATCTCCACCTACCAGGCCGTCTCAGGCACGGGCAGGCATGCGGTCGAGGAGCTGCTTGGACAGTCCGATGCGCTGCTGCACGACAGGCAGATCGAGCCGGCGAAGGCGTACGCCCACCAGATCGCCTTCAACGCCCTCCCCCACGCTGGCAGCTTCGCAAGCGGCGACGATCACACCGACGAGGAGCGCAAGCTGATCAACGAGACCCGCAAGATCCTCGAGGACGACGCGATCGCGGTGAGCGCAACCTGCGTGCGCGTGCCCGTCGTCAACGGCCACTCAGAGGCGGTGAACGTCCAGACCCGCGAGCCGCTCTCGCCACAGCAGGCACGCGAGCTGCTCGCCGACGCTCCAGGCGTGCGCGTCCTCGACGACCCGTCAGCCGCGCTCTATCCGCTTGCGATCGAGGCAAACGGCCACGACGACGTCTTCGTCGGCCGCATCCGGCGCGACCCAGGACATCCGCAGGCGCTGGACATGTGGATCGTCGCCGACAACCTGCGCAAGGGCGCCGCGACGAACGCGGTCCAGCTCGCCGAGCTCCTGCACGAGCGCGGGCTGATCCGGCCCGCCGCCGGTCAATCGGCGGGCGTCGCAGGTACGAGCGGCACCTCGTAGGCGGCGAACAGGAGCCTTGCGACTGAAGGAGTCAGGCGCGTGCGCTCGAAATCGTGGGCGATGATCTCTTCAGAGGTGCAGCGCACCCTGGTGAAGTCACCACCCGAGCTCTGGTCCGAGCTGAGCGATCCAACTGCGCTCACGAGGCATCTTGGAGCGCTGGGAGAGGTGCACATCACGAGGCTGGAGCCCGAGCGAACCGTCGAATGGGAGGCGGAGGCCGCTACGGGCAAAATCGAGCTGGCGCCATCAGGGTGGGGAACGAAGGTGATCCTGTCGCTGCGGCGCGAGCCGCAGATGGCAACAGGCGAGCCGGAGCCCGCTTTGGAGCCAGAGTCCACTGGGGAGCGAGAACCCACGGCGGAGCCAGAACCTACAGCGGAGCCAGAACCTACAGCGGAGCCAGAACCCACAGCGGAGCCAGAACCCACGGCGGAGCCAGAACCCACAGCGGAGCCAGAACCCACAGCGGAGCCAGAATCAGCTGTAGAGCGAGAACCCGTTGCGGAGCCAGAGCCCGCCGCGGAGCCAGAGCTCATCGTCGAGCAGGAGTCGTCCACGGAGCCGGATCGGGCCGTCGAGCCGGCGCTGGAGGTCAAGCCGGAGTCGACGGGCGAGGCCGTGGCGGAGACGGCGTCAAGCGCCAGGCCGAAGCCAGGCTTCTTCGCGCGCCTGTTCCGCCGCAAGGCGAAGGCAGAGCCCGCGGACAGCGAGCCAGAGCCCGCCGCGGAGCCAGAGCCGGCAGCACCGGATCCAGCGACAACCCCAGAGCCAACTGCCGCCCAGGAGCCGGCGGCCGGCGAGCCCGCAGCCGAGCCCGCCGCCGAGACCAAGGCCGAGCCCCCCGCCGAGACCAAAGCCGAGGACCAGGGCGAGGACGTGGCGAACCAGGGCGAGGACCTCGCGGCCGAGCTACAGGCCGCCGAAGAGGCCCTCGAAGCCGAGAGCGTCGAGCTGCTCAACGGGGTTCTCGACCGTCTCGGCGCGGCGCACCACAGGCCGTTCTCGCGGGCCTGATCCCCGGCGCCCAGCCGGCGATGGATAAGATCCCGCGCCGATGCGCCAGAGCGCCCCTGTCACATATGAGGAGAAGCTCGCCCAGCTGAACGAGCTGCGCGAGGCCGCGCTGCACTCTGCCCCAGAGGCGGAGGAGAAGCAGCATGCGCGCGGCAAGTACACCGCTAGGGAGCGGGTGGAGAAGCTGCTCGACGAGGGCTCCTTCCAGGAGCTCGACACCTTCGTCAGGCACCGGACCCACGACTTCGACATGCAGCGCAACCGGCCGTGGGGCGATGCGGTCGTGATCGGTCATGGCACGATCGAAGGCCGCAAGGTCTGCGTCTTCAGCCAGGATTTCACCGTCTTCGGCGGCTCGCTTGGCGAGGTGATGGGCGAGAAGATGTGCAAGATCATGGATCTCGCGGCCCGCATCGGCTGCCCCGTGATCGGCATCAACGACTCTGGCGGCGCTCGCATCCAGGAGGGCGTCGTCTCGCTTGGCGCCTATGGCGATGTCTTCCTGCGCAACGTGCGCAGCTCTGGCGTGATCCCCCAGATCAGCCTCGTGATGGGCCCCTGCGCCGGCGGCGCCGTCTACTCGCCTGCGATCACCGACTTCATCTTCATGGTGAAGGAGACCTCGCACATGTTCATAACTGGGCCTGACGTGATCAAGACGGTGACTGGCGAGGAAGTCGGCTTCGAGGAGCTCGGCGGCGCGATGTCCCACAACACGAAGTCTGGCGTCGCCCACTTCGCCTCAGACGACGAGGACGCCTGCCTACAGGACTGCCGCTACCTGATGAGCTTCCTGCCCTCGAACAACCTCCAGAGCGCGCCAAGGGTGACCCCAAGCGACGACCCAGAGCGGATGGACGAGGAGCTCGACAGCGTCGTCCCAGACAACCCGAACAAGCCCTATGACATGCGCAAGGTCGTCTCCCTGATCGTGGACGATGGCGAGTTCTTCGAGGTCCATGAGCACCACGCGAAGAACATCATCTGCGGCTTCGCGCGCCTCGATGGCTACTCGATCGGAATCGTCGGCAACCAGCCAAGCCAGCTCGCTGGCGTGCTCGACATCGCCGCCTCCGCGAAGGCGGCCCGCTTCGTGCGCACCTGCGACGCCTTCAACATCCCATTGCTGACCTTCTGCGACGTGCCTGGCTTCCTGCCAGGGACCGCCCAGGAGTGGGGCGGCATCATCCGCCACGGCGCGAAGCTGCTCTACGCCTTCGCCGAGGCGACCGTCCCGAAGATCACCGTGATCACGCGCAAGGCCTATGGCGGCGCCTACGACGTGATGGCCTCGAAGCACCTCGCCGCAGACTTCAACTTCGCCTGGCCAACCTCCGAGGTCGCGGTGATGGGTCCCGAGGGCGCGGTGAACATCATCTACCGGCGCGACATCGCCGCCAGCCCGACGCCCGACGAGCGGCGCCAGAAGCTGATGGACGACTACAAGGCCCGCTTCGCAAACCCATACACGGCCGCGGAGCGTGGCTACATCGACGACGTGATCGTCCCGCACGAGACCCGCCCGCGCCTGATCACCGCCCTGCACACGCTGGAGAGCAAGCGCGAACCAGGGCCAAGGCGCAAGCACGGCAACATCCCGCTGTAGCGGACGCTGGGTCGCGGAGGCCGCGACTCTTGAGCTGTTGCAGACGCAGCGTCCCTTGACCCTGCAAATACGGCGGATACGATCCCACCGGTCATCGTCAGATGCGGGAGGGAGAGAGCCCCGCCTTACATGGAGGAGAAGGAGGAGCTCATGAAGCGTGTTCTTTTGATGTGCCGGTGGGCGATGGGCGCCGCCCTGGCGGTGGCCGTGGCGCTTGCGACGGCGACGAGCGCCGTCGCGGCGAGCAGTGGTCCGGTATGGGGGCCGCCAGTGCCCTACGGGAGCTCGGGCCTGTCATTGACGCTCTTCCTGTCCATCTCCTGCACCAGCGCCGGGAGCTGCGTAGCGGTGGGAGAGTCCGAGGACGCGCCTGGCTCCGGAGCCGAGCCAGTGCTCGCCGCCGAGAGTGGAGGAGCCTGGGGCCCGATATCCACGGTGACGTCGCTGCCGCCCGAAGCTCGCACCTCCGGCAGCACCGTCGACGCACTCCGCTCCGTGTCATGCGCGAGCGCGACGTCGTGCGAGGCCGTCGGCGAGTACGAAAACGAAGCAACAGGGACAGACCCGATGGTCGTGCCGATCGCCGTGTCCGGCTCGACCGCGACCGCTGGAGCCGCATCGACCATCAAATTGCCAAATGAAGCGATAAGCGCCGTCAGTGCGGAACAGCACGCCGCACTGACTGGCGTCTCCTGCACGAGCGCAAGCAACTGCACAGCGGTCGGCTACTACGTCGAAGAATCCAGCAAAAAGACCCAGGCGATGATCGCGACGCTTGGCGCCGGCGGCGAATGGAGCGCCAAAGAGGTGACGGCTCCGTCAGCGGCGGAAAGCGAAACCACGCTGACCTCGATCTCATGCCCAAGCAGCGGCCCATGTGAGGCGGTCGGCAACTACGCCAATGCCGAAGGCAATCTGTATCCGTGGGCCATCGAAGTGACGAATGGCGTGACGGGGATGGGCGAGACCGTCAAACTGCCTCCCAACTTCGACCCCGGCCCCTCCTCCTCCTCGATCGACCTCAGCGAATTCGGCATCATCGTGGACGGGCTGAGCACGGTCTCCTGCCCAAGCGCCGGCGCCTGCACGGCCGCGGGCGGGTACGCGACGGCGGTATCGGTCGCCCCAGTCGCCGTTCCGATCACGAACGGCGCCCCGGGCACGCCCGTCGAGCTGTCGGCGACGGGCGGCGCTGCCATAGAGTCTGCGATCGACGGGATCTGGTGCTCTGACGCCACCGACTGCGCGATCGCCGGCATCAACTTCGCCATCACCCCGACACCGGCTATCGAGGCTGCTGTCGGCAGCGAGACCGGCGGCACGTGGTCCTCGCTCGCACCGCTGTCGACCAGCGGTGAGGAGCTCCTCACGAGCATGACGTGCGCATCCGCCGGGCGTTGCGTGGTCTCTGGCCTCGAAATCAGCGGACTCGAAGGCGGTACCCCATCCATCACCACGTTCTTCGCCAACTCAGCGCCGCCGCTGTCCGTGACGACGAGCTCGCTGCCGGCGGCGACCGTCGGCGTGCCCTACAGCGCGACGCTGCAGACTACGGGCGGAACTGGCTCGCAGACGTGGTCGCTCTCCTCTGGATCGCTGCCGGCGGGGCTGGCGCTGGACGCCTCGACGGGCGTGATCTCAGGGACCCCGACAACTGGCGGCCAGAGCAGCTTCACCGCCAATGCGAGCGACCCCGGGCCACCGAGCCAGACCGCCTCGGCCAGCCTGTCGATCACAGCCACGGCGATCCCGCCGGTGGCGAAGGTTGGCATCGCCTACGCGAAGACGTCAAGCAAGAAGGCGACGATCGTGCTCACCTGCTCAGGCGCCACGTGCGCCGGCAGGCTGACGATCAAGGGCGTCGAGCACCTGAAGGGCAAGACCGCGACAGCTCTCATAGCGAAGGCGAAGAAGAAGACGATCACCTTCGCGAGCGGATCCTACGCGCTGGCCGCAGGGAGCACGCAGACCGTGACGCTGACGCTGTCAAAAGCCGCAAGCAAGCTGCTCGCCCAGCTGCACAAGGTCTCCGGCGATCTGAGCGTGACGCCCCTGGGCGCAAGCACGCCTGCGGTTACCAAGAAGCTGACCTTCAAGTCGAAGGCGAAGAAGAAAAAGAAGCCGAAGAAGAAAAAGAAGAAGTAGGCCTGAGCTGACGGCGCGCGCGGGCGGCCCCAGGGGCCGCCCGCTTCAAGTCTGGCGATGGCCCCGCCGATGCGTCACAATGCAACGATGGCAGCACGAGAGGTGAGGGCAGAGATCTCGAGCATGACAGGCGCTCCTTGCGATGAGGAGGCGGCGGCCGTCGTCGCGGCGCTGGAACAGCTGCTGCGCGACGTGGCGCCCGCGAGCGTGGGGCATGAGGTCCGCCGAGAACCGTGGCTGGAAACCGCCTTGCAAGAAGGCGTCGACCGCGGTTTCGCCGAACATCTCCCGGAGCCCTGGATAAATGCCTGAAACCCGCTAGGATTTTCGGGGTCTTGGGGTTCGCAGGGTTCGGCAAGCCGCCGGCAAGGTCTGCATCCCACCCCGACTTCCGGGCCAGTACCAGGAGGACTTTCTACATGGAGCCAGTCTCACTTCCAACCGCAAAGGGCACGCCGCCAAAGGGCTCTCTGGACGATCCAGAGGTGATCCAGCACGTCCCTGGGCACGTGATCCCGATCCTGCAGCGGGAGTACGACGACTTCAAGACCGAGGCGACCCGCTTCCTCGACAACCAGCTCGAGGAAGACACCTTCATCAAGTTCCGCCTGAAGCAGGGCGTCTATGGGCAGCGCCAGCCTGACGTCCAGATGGTCCGCACGAAGGTGCCCTTCGGCGGCATCACGCCCGCCCAGATGGACAAGTTCGGAGACGTCGTCGAGCTCTATGCGCCCCTGAAGAAGGGCCACATCACGACCCGTCAGAACATCCAGATGCATCACATACCGCTCCTGGAAGCGGAGAAGGCGATCCGCATGCTGGGCGAGGCGGGCCTCTCCAGCCGCGAGGGCTGCGGCAACACGATGCGCAACGTGACAGGCGATCCCTGGGCAGGCGTGGCAAGCGACGAGCTCTTCGACCTCACCCCCTACGCAGCCGCCTACGTGCGCTACTTCGTGCGGCATCCGACGACCCAAGGCATGCCCCGCAAGGTGAAGACTTCCTTCGACGCAAGCAGCGCCGGCCGCGCGATCAGCGAAATCCATGACATCGCCTTCATCGCCCGCGAACGCGACGGCGTGAAGGGCGTGGAGATGCTCGTCGGCGGCGGCACCGCGATCATGCCTCGCACCGCGAAGCTGATCTACGACTTCGTTGAGCTGGACAACGGCGAATACCTGAAGAAGGCGGAGGCCGTGCTGCGGATCTTCGATCGCCAAGAGTGGCTGCGCGCGAACCGCGCAAGGGCCCGCATCAAGGTCTTCGTCGACAAGTACGGCATCGACGAGCTGCGCGCCCAGGCAGACGAGGAGCTGAAGGGTGACTGGGTCGCTGAACGCGACTTCTCGATCGACGGCCTGATCTACGAGAACGACGAGCAGGCCGATGCGCCGCCAGTGCCAGTGAGCTATGGCTCGCCAAACGGCGACCTCTCCGAGTTCGAGCGCTTCATGTCAAGCAACGCGACTGAGCAGCGCCAGGAGGGCTTCGTCGCGATCGAGGTGAAGATCCCCCGTGGCGACCTGAGCCCTGAGCAGTTCCGCGGCCTCGCCGCGATCATGCGACAGCACACTGGCGGCTATGCAAGGACGACCGTCCAACAGAACATCGTCCTGCGCTGGATTCGCAAGGAGAGCGCCTACGACGTCTGGAGCGCCCTGCAGGAGCTGGGCCTGGGCGGCGCCGGCTCACGCGAGCTCGGCGATATCGTCTCCTGCCCTGGCACCGACAGCTGCAAGCTGGGGATCACGAGCTCGATGGGCCTGAACTCGGCGATCGAAGAGAAGGTCGCCTCGCTTGGCATCACGGATCCGCTGGTGCGCCAGGTCCATATAAAGATCAGTGGCTGCCCAAACGGCTGCGGCCAGCACCACCTCGGCGCGATCGGCTTCACTGGCGCCTCGATCAAGGTGGGCTCGCACACGATCCCCGCCTACATCCCCCACGTGATGGGCGTCTTCGAAGGCGGCGAGGTGAAATTCGGGCAGCGCCTGAAGCTGCGTCTCCCCGCAAAGCGCGTGCCTGAGGCTGTCGCTCGCTGGCTGAAGCACTATGAGAGCAACCACAACGACGGCGAGACTTGGATCGAGTTCGTGCAGCGGGTGGGAACGCCTGAGCTCGAAGGCTTGGTGAAGGAGCTCTCGCTGCCGATGGACTTCGGGATCGAGACGATGAACGAATTCATCGACTGGAACCGCAACGCCCCCTTCGAAGTGATTCGCGGAGAGGGCGAGTGCGCAATCTGAGCTCCAGCGAGCGCCTGGAGACAGGTGGAGCGACGGCTGTGGGCCTCGCTCCAAGCGCCGTCTTGGCAGGCGGCGAGGACAACGCCAACGCTCTTGCGGCGGAGCTGCATGAGACGCTGAGGCTGGCCTCAGAGCGCCATGGCTCAGGCGCGGTCCTGCTCTGCTCCTTCCAGAAGGAGGAGTCAGTGCTGCTCGACGAGCTGCTCCAGATCGGCGACGGCAGCACGAAGGTGAGGATCGTGACGATCGACACCGGCGTGCTCTTCCCTGAGACGCTGCAGACCTGGAAGGAGTTCGAGGAGCGCTTCGGCATCACCGTCGAGGTCCAGGACGCAAGCGGGCCTGGCGGGCCTTGGACAGGACCTGAGAACTGCTGCTCAGAGGCGAAGGTCGCAGCGCTGCAACGCTCGCTCGAGGGAGCAGAGGCATGGATCACGGGCATCCGCCGCGAGCAGAGCCCAACGCGCGCCCACGTCAAGACAGTCGAACCAGATGAGAGCCGCGGCATCATGAAGTACAACCCGCTTGCAGGATGGACTGAGCGCGATCTCTGGACGCGCATCCACAAGCGTGACTTGCCCTACCATCCACTGCACGATCGCGGCTACGACTCGATCGGCTGCGCAACCTGCACGAAGCCAGGCAGCGGCCGTGACGGGCGCTGGGCAGGCAGCGAGAAGACGGAGTGCGGCCTGCACCTGCCGACGATCTCGGCAGCCGCTGGAAAGAGCCCAGGCTCCTGAGGCCGGCGAGGGGTCGCCAACCATGTGTTCTGCGCAATCAAATGTTAGTGCTCTGTTAGGGTGACGCCCAGTGCTCGGCATCAAACCTGAGATCATCCTTTTCGGCCTGATCGTTGGCGTCCTGATCGGCCTCACAGGCATCGGCGGCGGCTCGCTGATGACGCCTCTGCTGATCCTCGTCCTCGGGGTTGCGCCGGTGACGGCGATCGGCACCGACCTCGCCTATGGGGCGATCACGAAGACGTTCGGCGCCGCAAACCATCTGCGCAAGGGCACCGTCGACAAGACGATCGCCCTCTGGCTTGCGTTCGGCAGCGTCCCTGGCGCACTCATCGGGGTCCTCGTCGTCGCGCGATTGCATGGCTCATACGGAGAAAAAATCGACGAAGCGCTGCTGATCTGCGTCGCCGTCGCCCTGATGAGCGTCGCGGTCGTCGTGCTCGTGCGCACGCTTTTGATGACGCACCTGAGCCAGCGCGAGCGCCACACCTTCCACTTCACGCCGCGCTCGAAGGCGGTCTCGCTCCCGCTCGGCTTCATCCTTGGCACGATCCTCGGCCTGACCTCCGTCGGCACTGGCGCCCTGATCGGCGTCGCGATGCTGATCTTCTTCCGCCTCACCCCACAGCGAGTCGCAGGCACAAGCGTCTTCCTTGGCGCCCTGCTGCTGTGGGTCGCAGGCATCGCCTACATGGCCGTCGGCGTCGTCGACTTCGGCCTGATGGGCAACATCCTGATCGGCTCGATCCCTGGCGTATGGGTCGGCTCGCACTACGTGAACCGCGTTCCCGCCCAGGCACTACGCGTCACCTTGAGCGCCGTCCTGCTTGGCTCCGCGCTGGCGATGGTCGACAAGGCGGGCCTCGCACTGAGCCCCGTAGAGATCATCGGCCCGCCAATCGTCGTCGGGATCGTCGGCTGGCTCATGCATGTGCGCCGCGAGCGGGGCAAGCAGAAGGCCGTCGTCGCCCTCTCAGGCACGGCGCCAAAGACGCTTACAGGCACATCGGCCGAAGCCGAGCCTGCGCGTGCCCCCGCAACGTTCGCGGTCCAGGCGATGATGACTGCGAGGCAGCTGTGAGCGTCGCCGCCCAACGCCCAGAGCTGAGCCACCTCCAGGCACTGGAGTCTGAGGCGATCCACGTGATGCGCGAGGTCGCTGCGGAGTTCGAGCGGCCCGTGCTGCTGTTCAGCGGCGGCAAGGACTCGATCGTCCTGCTGCGCCTCGCAGAGAAGGCCTTCCGGCCTGCGCCCTTCCCCTTCCCGCTGATGCACGTCGACACGGAGCACAACTTCCCTGAGGTGATCGAGTTCCGCGACCGGCGCGTCGCCGAACTGAGCGAGCGCTTGATCGTCGCCTCCGTCCAGGATTCGATCGACAAGGGCAGGGTCGTCGAGGAGAAGGGCCCAAGGGCGTCTCGCAACCGCCTGCAGACGGTGACCCTGCTCGACGCGATTGCCGAGCACGACTTCGACGCGGCCTTCGGCGGCGCCCGCCGCGACGAGGAGCGCGCAAGGGCGAAGGAGCGCGTGATGTCCTTCCGCGACGACTTCGGCCAGTGGGACCCAAAGAGCCAGCGACCTGAGCTGTGGAACCTCTACAACAGCAGGATCCGCAAGGGTGAGCACGTGCGGGTCTTCCCGCTCTCGAACTGGACCGAGCTCGACGTCTGGGAGTACATCGACCGCGAGAGCCTCGAGGTTCCCTCGATCTACTTCGCCCACGATCGCGAGGTCTTCGAGCGCGACGGGATGCTCTACGCCTGGCGCGAAGGCACCGAGCTGATCGACGGCGAGGAGATCTTCAGCGCAACCGTCCGCTACCGCACCGTCGGCGACATGAGCTGCACAGGCGGCGTGCGCTCGCAGGCCGCGACGCTCGCCGAAGTCGTCACCGAGATCGCCTCGACGCGCATCACCGAGCGCGGTGAGACGCGTGCGGACGACCGTGTCTCAGAGGCCGCGATGGAGGATCGCAAGAAGGCAGGTTATTTTTAATGGGTGGGGGGGTTGCGCTCAGGCGCACAACGGCGGTCCCGAGAACGGCAGCGGCAGCGACATGACCCTCGATCTGCTGCGCTTCACGACCGCCGGCTCAGTCGACGACGGCAAGAGCACCCTGATCGGGCGGCTGCTCTATGACACCAAGCAGGTCTTCGACGACCAGCTCGCGCACGTCGCAGAGGCGAGCATGCGACGTGGCGGCGCGGGCGTGCTCGACCTCGCGCTGCTGACCGACGGCCTGCGCGCCGAGCGCGAGCAGGGGATCACGATCGACGTCGCCTACCGCTACTTCGCGACGATCTCCCACGACGGGACCCCAGGCAGGCGCTTCATCATCGCCGACTGCCCAGGGCACCAGCAGTACACGCGCAACATGGTGACGGGCGCCTCTACAGCCGACCTCGCAGTGATCCTGATCGACGCGCGCCATGGCACCGTCGAGCAGAGCAAGCGCCACGCGTTCATCAGCGCCCTGCTTGGCATCCCCCACCTCGTCGTCGCGGTGAACAAGATGGACCTCGTCGACCACTCCCAGGAGCGCTTCGACGAGATCGTCGAGGAGTTCTCGACGTTCGCGGCAAAGCTGCAGCGCAGCCTCGACATCGCCTACATCCCGATGTCAGCCCTGAACGGCGACAACGTCGTCGAGCGCGGCGAGAACATGTCTTGGTATGAGGGCCCGACGCTGCTCGAGCTGTTGGAGACCGTCGAAGTCGCCTACGACCACCCCTTCGACACACCTGCGCGCTTCCCAGTCCAGTGGGTTGTGCGCCCGGCGACGACGAACGCCGGCGAAGCGGACTACCGCGGCTACGCGGGTCAGATCGCAAGCGGCGCGTTTCGCGTCGGCGAGGAAGTCGTCGTCCTGCCAGGCGGGCAGCAGACGAAGATCGCCGCGATCGATACCTTCGACGGCAGCGTCGAGATGGCGCTCGCGCCGATGTCGGTGACGCTGCGCCTCGCCGACCAGATCGACGTCTCGCGCGGCGAGCTGATCTGCAGGCCAGCCGATGCGCCTGACGTGGTGCGCGAGCTGAGCGCCGACGTCTGCTGGATGACCGACAGGCCGCTGCAGCCAGGCGGCAGGTATCTGCTGAAGCAGACGACGAAGACCGTGAACGCGATCGTCCATGACATCGAGGACCACGTCGACGTGCACACGCTGGAGCGCAGCGGCAAGCCAGAGCAGCTGGGGCTGAACGACATCGGCCGCGTGACGCTGCGCCTGAGCGCGCCGCTGAGCATCGATTCGTACGCCTCCAACCGCCGCACAGGCAGCTTCATCCTGATCGACGAGGCGACGAACGGCACCGTCGGCGCCGGCATGATCAGCGATTCCTGAGGCGAGGGCTCTGACGACGCTGCCGACGGAGCCGCCGGCAGCCGTCCTGGCTGCAGCTTCGAAGCCGACTCATGCCGCGACCGCGACGGTCAACTAAGCTACCCGCCGCAATGTTCACGAAGGTCCTGATAGCGAACAGGGGCGAGATCGCGATCCGCGTGATCCGCGCCCTCGAGGAGATGGGCATCGCCTCGGTCGCGGTCTACTCCGAGCTCGACCGCGAGGCGCTGCATGCAAAGCGCGCCGAGGAGGCCTACAACCTCGGCGACGGTCCCGCCTCTGAGAACTACCTGAACGTCGAGAAGATCCTCGAGACGGCGAAGCGCTGCGGCGCGGAGGCGATCCACCCTGGCTACGGCTTCCTCGCCGAGAACGCCCCCTTCGCGCAGGCCTGCGTCGATGCCGGGATCGTCTTCATCGGCCCGCCCGCCTCCGCGATCGACGCAATGGGCAGCAAGACAAAGGCAAGGGAGCTGATGCAGGCGGCTGGCGTGCCAATCGTGCCTGGCACGACCGAGGCGATCGCCGACCCAAAGCAGGCCTTGAAGGTGATCAAGGCAGAGATCGGCTTCCCCGTCGCAGTGAAGGCCGCAGGCGGCGGTGGCGGCAAGGGCTTCAGGGTTGCCCTCAGCGCTGAGGAGCTGGAGGGCGCCTTCGAGGGCGCAAGCCGCGAAGGCGAGAAGTTCTTCTCCGATGGGACCGTCTATCTCGAGCGCTACCTGCCAGACCCCCGCCACGTCGAGGTCCAGGTGCTCGCCGATACCCACGGCAACGTAATCCACCTCGGCGAGCGCGACTGCTCGATCCAGCGCCGCCACCAGAAGCTGATCGAGGAGTCCCCCGCCCCCGAATGGGTCGTCAGCCCTGAGCTGCGCGCGAAGATCGGCAAGATCGGCGTCGAGGCCGCGAAGGCCGTGAACTACGTCGGCGCCGGCACGATCGAGGGTCTGCTCCAGGATGGCGAGTACTTCTTCCTCGAGATGAACACCCGCGTCCAGGTCGAGCACTGTGTGACTGAGATGACGACGGGCATCGACATCGTCAAGGAAGGGATCAGGGCTGCCGCAGGCGAAGCGCTCGCGGTGAGCCAGGACGATGTGAGCCTGCGCGGACACGCGATCGAGTGCAGGATCAACGCGGAGGACGCGTCAAAGAACTTCGCCCCCGCCCCTGGCAAGATCGGCCGCTACGAGGAGCCGCGCGGCCCTGGCGTGCGCGTCGACTCAGGTGTCGGTGAGAACGGCGAAGTCTCGCCGATGTACGACCCGATGGTCGCGAAGCTGATCGTCTGGGACGCCGACCGCGAACAGGCGACGAAGCGGATGCTGCGCGCGCTGGCCGAATACGAGATCGAGGGCTTGAAGACGCTGCTGCCCTTCCACACGGCCTTGCTGAACACCGAGCAGTGGCGCAAAGGCGAGACCTGCAGAGACCTCGTCGAGGACCGCAAGTGGCTGAAGGAGCTCGCCTTCGAGCCTGCCGACGCGACGGCTGCTAGCGACGAGGACGAGGAGAAGCTCGAGCGCTCCTACACGGTCGAGGTCTCAGGCAAGCGCTTCGACGTGCGCGTCGTCGGCCCGCCGCCCGTCTACCTCGCAGGCGCCGCGGTGGCAAGCAACGGCGCAGCCGCCCCTGGCGCCCGCAAGCCAGGACGCTCCGGGCGCTCCGGCGGCTCATCCGGCGCAGGCGGGCCAGACACGCTTGCCTCGCCATTGCAAGGCAACATGTGGAAGGTCCTCGTGAAACAGGGCGACACCGTCGCCGAGGGCCAGCTGCTCTGCATCATCGAGGCGATGAAGATGGAGAACGAGATCACCGCCCACAAGGCCGGCGTGATCGCCGAGCTGCCGATCAGCGAGGGCGCCCCGATCGCGGCGGGCGCTCCCATTGCGACCATCTCCGCGCCAGCGGAGTAGGCATCGTCGAAATCCAGATGCCAGGCAGCGCCTGCCTGGCACTGCGAAATCGAGCGCCAGGCGAGACTTCAGCTGCTTTCGAGCAGCTTCAACGCATCGCGCAAGTTGTGCGCTTCGGCCGTCGGCTTCTTCTGGGAGGACTCCAGCGTCTGCTTGCCGCGATTGACCCAGATCACTGGGACCCGCTGCTTCACGCAGGGGCCGACGTCGTGGTGATGGCTCGCGGCGACGTGAACCCAGCCCTTCTTGCCGCCGATGCGCCGCGCGAACTCGACGAAATGCGCTGGTTCTGGCTTGTAGGAGCGAACCTGCTGGGCGGTGACGACGAGATCGAAGTCCGTCTTGATGTGGCGCCTCGTCTGGCCAAGCAGCTTGTCGTCGATGTTCGCGATCAGCCCAAGCTTGAAGTTCTTCGCGAGCTTCTGCAGCTGCGTCTGGGTCTCCTTGAAGGGCGCCCAACGCGGGATCGAGTCAGGCAGGAAGCCTGAGCGGGACGGTTCGAGGTCCCACTCGAGCCGCTTCGCCATCTCGAGCGCCGTACGCCTGAGAACCTCCGCGTAGAGCTCGTAGGAGCCCGCTTCGATCTCGGTGCAGACCTCGTGGAACAGCGCGATCAGCTCGTTGCGATCGGGCAGCTCGAAGCCATCGCGCTGAGCCTCCTTCGTGCAGGCTTCGTAGATGCCCGTCTCCCAATCGATGAGAGTGCCATAGACATCGAAAGTGACCCAGGTGACGTTCTTCGGAATCGGCATAGGCCGGGCATTATGCCTTCCCTGGAGCAAGGACGCCGCCAGCTGGCACCCCATGCGACGCCGCTGCACGATCGACTGCATCGAGCTTCCAAGCGAGCGGGGCCGCAGTCACCCGCCATCGGCTAGAGTGCGGCCGCGACATGGATCTGCTCGAGTATCAAGGCAAGCAGCTGTTCGCCCGGCATGGGCTCGAGGTTTCGAAGGGGAAGGCCGTGAAGACGGTCGACGACGCCCTCGCCGCCGCGGAGGAGGTCGGATACCCCGTCGTCGTCAAGGCCCAGGTTCTGATCGGCGGACGCGGCAAGGCTGGCGGCGTGAAGCTCGCCGCCAACCCGGACGAGGCAAGGGAGCACGCGGGCAACATCCTTGGCATGGACATCCGCGGGCACTCTGTGCACACGATCTGGATCGAGCACGCCTCTGACATCGCGACCGAGTACTACGCCTCCGTGCTGCTCGACCGCTCAGCGAAGCAGCCGCTCGTGATCTTCAGCACCGAGGGCGGCGTCGAGATCGAGCAGATCGCAGAGGAGAGCCCTGAGAAGCTCGTGCGCCATCACGTCGATGCCCTGAACGGCCTCAGCCGCGAGGAGGCGCTGCAGATCGCGACCGAGGGCGACGCAGACGAGGACGTGCGCGAGGGTGTTGCAAACGCGCTCGTCGCCCTCTACGAGGTCTGGCTGAGCGAGGACGCGACGCTCGCCGAGATCAACCCCTTGATCGTGACGCCCGATCGTCAGGTGAAGGCACTCGACGCGAAGGTTTCGCTCGACGGCAACGCGCTCTACCGCCACCCTGAGAACCAGGACCTCTCTGACAGCGAGAACGAAGACCCGATCGAGCGCCAGGCCAAAGAACAGGGCGTCCAGTACGTGAAGCTTGACGGCGACATCGGCATCCTTGGCAACGGCGCAGGGCTAGTGATGTCGACGCTCGACGTCGTCGCCCAGGCTGGCGGCAAGCCCGCGAACTTCCTTGACGCTGGCGGCGGCTCAGACGCGGAGAAGGTGAAGCAGGCCGTCCAGCTGATCCTCGCGAATGACTCGGTGCAGGCGGTCCTCTTCAACATCTTTGGCGGGATCACCCGCTGCGACGAGGTCGCGAAGGGCCTGATCGCTGCCTTCGCCGAGATCAACCCTGACGTCCCATTCGTCGTGCGCCTCGACGGCACGAACGACGAGGCGGGCAGGAAGCTGCTGGAGGACGCGGCGCTGCCGAACGTGCATCCGGCGAAGACGATGAATCAGGCCGCCGAGAAGGTCGTGGCCCTGGCTGCGGAGAGATCCTCGGGAGTGAGCGCCTGACATGTCAGTGTTGATCGACAGCGACACACGCCTTGCCGTCGCAGGCATCACCGGCCGCGAGGGCACCTTCCACACGCTGAACAACCGCACCTACGGCACGAACGTCGTCGGCGGCGTCACCCCTGGCAAGGGCGGCCAAGACGTCGATGGCATCCCTGTGTTCAACAGCTGGGCCGACGCGATGAGCGAGACCCAGCCGAACACCGCGATGATCTTCGTGCCGCCGCGCTTCGCCGCCGACTCGATCCTCGAGGCTGCAGCCGCGGGCGTCGAGTTGATCATCACGATCACTGAGGGCATCCCTGCTCACGACGAGCTGAAGGTCTACAACACGATCAAGCGCGACCATCAAGGCACGCGCCTCGTCGGGCCCAACTGTCCAGGGATCCTCTCGCCTGGCAAGGCGAACGTCGGCATCATCCCTGCGTCCTTCTTCAGCGAGGGCAATGTAGGCGTCGTCTCCCGCTCTGGAACGCTGACCTACCAGATCGGCAACGAGATCGCCCAGGCAGGGTTCGGCTGCAGCTCGATCGTCGGCATCGGCGGCGACCCGGTCCCAGGCTCGTCCTTCGTCGACATCCTGCAGCTCTTCGAGGATGACGAGCAGACGGAGCTGATCGTGCTCTCCGGCGAGATCGGTGGATCCGCCGAGGAAGAGGCCGCCGATTACATCGCCGAAGCGGTGAGCAAGCCAGTGATCGCGTACATCGCGGGCTTCACAGCGCCCCCTGGCAAGCAGATGGGCCACGCAGGCGCAATCGTCTCTGGCTCCTCCGGAACAGCAGCGGCAAAGGCGAAGGCTCTGGAAGCGAAGGGGGTGCGTGTCGCGCGCACACCGACCGAAGTGGCCAACATAGCCGTTGCAACACTTGAGGACCCGTCATCGACGCCGATACGCTAATGGCATGGATGACAATGTTTCGAGGACGCTTGCAGAGCTCGAGCACAAGCTCGATGAGCTTGAGCAGGCACTGCGCTCGGCTGTAGACACCGAGCCACAGGCCCCAGAGAAGGCGAACAGCGAGCCGGCGGCTTCTGAGAGGCCGAGCCGCGAGCCGGCGCAGAGCTCGGCGACGCCCGGAGCAGCGCCGGGCCTACGTCCTCCCCTCGGGCCAGGACCCGCTGCTCCCCGGCCAGGCGCCCGTGAGCCACTGACCGGAGCCGCGCGCAGCGGACCGATAGGCGACCCAGACAGCCCACTTACAGACATAGGCAGCCCACCTGCGGGCGTGCGTGCGCCGCTGGGCGCCAACGCTCCGTCAGGCGCCGACGCTCCGTCCGCAAGCACCTCAGGCCCAGTCGCCCGCCTGGTCGATGAGGGCATCGACAACGGCGAGGCCAAGCAAGGGCTGCGCGCGCCCTCAGCGGGCACCTCCACCGCTGCCCCTGGCTTGCGCACCCCGCTGTCGCTTGGAGGCGAGTCGGCAGGCAACGGCCCTGCGAACGCTGCACCCCAAAAGACCTCGCCGCGAGACGCGAATGCCGATGATGAGCCAGCGACGCGAGGAGCAACTTCCACAGGCCCATCCTCGGACGTGCGGCCCCCATCCTCAGACGTGCGGCCTGTCGGTGACGTCAGGCCCGTAGGCACAGGCCCAGGCGGCGGGGGCGGCGCAGCGTCAGGCGAGGTGGAGCCACGAGCGAACGTGCGGATGCCAGGCGCAGCCGGCACGCCAACGGCCGGAGATGTGCGCCCCATCGGAGCGCGCCCAGGCGACGTGAGGCCAGCGAATGCAGGATCCCCCAGCGCGGGACCCGCCGGCGCAGGATCCCCCAGCGCAGGACCCGCCGGCGCGGGACCCGCCGGCGCAGGATCCCTCAGCGCGGGACCTGCCGGTGCAGGACTCGCCGGCTTGGGCGATCCAAGTGCAACGGCACGAGGCGAGGCGGGATCCACGAACGTCAGGATGCCTGGCACAGCAGGTAGCACACCGTCCGCGGCCGGCGATGCGAAGCCAGCAGGAGCAGGTACAGCCGGCCCCGCGCAAGGCGGCATACGACCAGCCACCACGAGCCCAAGCGAGCCTAGGCCCACCGGGGCAGGGCCAGCAGACAAGGGGCCAGGTAGCCCCGGACCAGGCGGCATGCGTCCCGCTGGCACAGGCCCTGGCAGTCCAGGCGGCACGGCGCCAGGCAACGCGGGACCAGCAAACGTGAGGATGCCAGGCACAGCCGCGGCAAGGCCAGCTGGCCCAGGTATAGGAGAGACGTCCAACAGGCCCCCCAGTCCAGGGCCGGCAGGCCCCGGACCAGGCGGACTGCGACCAGCCGGAGGCGGAGGAGCTGGGCAAAGCCCTGCTGGACAGAGCCCTGCTGGACAGAGCCCTGTTGGGCAGAGCCCTGCTGGACAGCGCGCTACTGGGCAGGGCCCAGCCGGAGCCCAGATTGCGAGGCCGTCGACTGCGAGGCCGTCGACTGCGAGCCCGTCGCCGCCGGCGCCCGCGGCGCCACCCGCAAAGCCTCGCGTCGCCCCTCAGGGACCTGGCTCAGGTCAGCCGCAGATCTCTGGTGAAATGCGAATCAGCGGCGAGACGATCGAGCTCGCGGAGCTCGTCCAGTTCCGCGAGAAGCTCGAGCAGCTCACCCGCGAGCTCGTCGACGAGTACAGCAAGATCATCTCGCTGCGCCCAACGCAGCCAGGTGGGCGCACCCCAGGCGAGTAGCAGGCGCCTCGCGGGTCGGTAGCGGCCGCCCGAGATCGTGCCCCGATAAGCTTCCTCGCCGATGGCTGTCAACACCACGATCTCTTTTGCGCGCGGGGCGCCCTCGCTCGACATCGTCGACGTTGCAGGCCTGCGGGCCGCCGCTGAGCGCGCATTCGACAGCGACCCTGGCGGCGCGACCGCATATGGCACATCGGTCGGCTATGGCCGCCTGCGCGCCTGGATCGCCGACAAGCATGGGGTCGAGCCAGAGCGCGTCATCGTCACGAACGGCTCGATGCAGGCTGACGCCTTCCTCTTCGAGCAGCTGCTGCGCGCCGGTGATGAGGTGATCGTCGAGCGGCCGACCTACGATCGCACGCTGCTCTCGCTGCAGACGCGCGGTGCGAAGGTCCATGCGGTCGAGCTGCAGGGCGACGGGATCGATACCGCCGCGCTTTCGCGGCTGCTGAAGGGAGACGGCGGAGCACCCGTCTCGCCAAAGCTCGCGCACATCATCCCGAACTTCCAGAACCCCGCAGGCTTCACGCTCTCGCTCCAGAAGCGCAAGGAACTGCTTGCGCTTGCGAACGAGCATAACTTCCTCGTCTTCGAGGACGACCCCTACGTCGAGCTGCGCTTCGCAGGCGAGTCGCTGCCTACGATGGTCTCGCTCGACCCAGAGCGCGTCATCTACGCCTCCTCCTTCTCGAAGACCGTCTGCCCAGGCATCCGGGTCGGCTATCTCGTTGGCCCGCCTCAGCAGATCGCAGCGATCGCGCAGCTGGCGACGAACACCTACATCTCGCCAAGCATGGTCTCGCAGGCGATCGTCTACGAGTTCTGTGCCTCTGGCGCGGTCGAGCGCTCGATCGAGACGGTCAAGAAAGCGCTCGCCGAACGTGTCGAGGCATTGGCGGCAGCGCTTCACAGCGAGCTGCCTGAGGCGGAGTTTCTCGCCCCAGAGGGCGGCTATTTCATGTGGGTGACGCTGCCCACTGGCACCCAGGTGGACGCGCTCTTCACCGCCGCCGCCGATCGTGGCGTCGCGTTCGTGAAGGGCAGCGACTTCCTGCTGCAGGGCGGCGAGAACGCGCTGCGCATCGCCTACTCAGGCGTGACCGTCGGGCAGATCGAAGAGGGTGTGAAGCGCCTCGCTGAGGCGTATCACTCGCTTTGAGTGAGACTCGGAGCCTCTCGAGTCCCCGTTGAGGCTCGAGAGGCAAGCGATGCAAGGACGCAGCGAGCGAAGTGTGCTTCGCACACGAGCGAGTGAGGACGCCGCAGCGCGCCGCCTCTCGAGCCTCAACGACCGTATCGCTGGCCGAGGATCAACTGCTCGGGCAGCGCGGTGCGCGGCGGCGGCGAGGGGTCGGCGGTCACAGAGACCGTCTCGGCGACGCTTGGGGTGACGGCGCAGCGGCGGCCGTCGGTCGTTTCGATCACGACCTCGTCGCCGTCGCGCTGGACGAGCTTGCCCTGCAGGCCTGGCTCTAGGCCTGACTCCTTCAGGTAGTGCAGCAGGTCCTCTGCCTCGTTCTCGAAACGCAGGACGCCGACTGAGGCGCCAAGCTCGACGTCTGCGAGCGGGACGCCTTCGATCCGAGCGCCCGCAACGATCGGGTGCCCATGGGGACATGTCTTCGCATCGCCGATCGCCGCGAGCATGCGCTCTTCCAGGACAGGAGACATCGCGTGCTCGAGACGCTCTGCCTCCTCGTGGACCTCGTCCCAGGGGATGCCAAGCACGTCGGTGAGAAAGCGCTCGATCAGACGGTGCCTCAGCACGATGCTCTCAGCGTGAGCGGCGCCAGACTCGGTGAAGGAGATCGTGCGCTCCTTGTCGCGCGTGACGTAGCCGTCGCGCTCGAGGCGCCCAATCATCTCGTGGACCGTTGGAGCTGAGAGCTGCATCGCACGCGCGACGTTCGCGCCTGTCATTGGCAGACCTGCCTCGTAGAGCCAGAAGAGGCTCTGTAGGTACTCCTCCTCGGCGACTGTCGCATTCTCTGCGGTCATCGAGGTGATGCTAGAGGACGCAGAGGCTCAGGGCTCTTTCAGCTTGACGCGGCCAAGGAGCACTGTGCGTTTGCCAGGCGCAGCATAGATGTTGTCGTAGATCACTTCGATCGTCATTGGCGCTCCACATTCGTCGCTGAGGAAGATGTTGGGGTCGCGTACATGCACGACAGACCCCTTGTCAACGTCGCGCTTGAGCGAACCGTATGACACTGAGGCATGCGGTGAGTAGGGCTTGATCCTGGTGTCGTGAACCAGCATGGAGCAGCCGATGCGCTGGGCAAGCGTGTAGTTGCTCCCGGCGTTGTCAACAGCGAAAGGCGCCTTGAAAGAGACCAGCGCTTCGTAGTGAACACCGTCGATCGCACCTTCCCTGCGCCTGGTCCCGGGGCTGCCAGGACGCATCGGCTGCAACCGCGCTTCGATCGGAACATGCAGATTGCGGATCCGCTCGTGGCCACGGCTCGCGTGGGCGGCAGTCGACTTTCGCGGACACGGGTCATGCGCAACGGGCTGCAGGTTGCCTTCGATGCAGGTGCCGTTGCTGGTTTCGTAGGCGATCTGGGTCAGTGGAGGCACCGCGCTCACCCTCCCCTGCATTTCCCCGGGATAGCCGTACACCGTGCCCCACTCGATTACCGGCGGCTGCGGTTCCTTTACCGGCAGCACGATCAGGTAGGCGCCTGTGCTCCGTTCCACCGGGATCGTCTTTAGATGCCCGTCGACACGGTACGTGACGCTGATCGCACGCGGGCCGAGCATTCCGTAGTAGATCCGCCGTTCCTGCTTGAGCGGACCAGGCTTTCCCCCGGGTGGAGTTTGCCCGCTCGCGGTCATGCCCCAGATTTCCTGCTCTGTGGCGACGCGACGCCGATGGCATTCGTTCGGATGCGAAAACGCGTTCAGGGGCAGCGGGTGAAAGAGGCCGTCGTCGTGAAAGGCTCCGTCCTCGCCGAGCACTCCGAGCCTGCCGTTGTAGAGGCGTCCGACCTGCAGGCAGACGTAGCCACGAGTGGTGCTCACGATGCGCATGCTCCAGGACGGACCGCCCTCTGGGTCGGGCACGGTGTGGGCGATCAGTCGCGCGCGTCCCGGCTTGGGAATGCCAAGGCCAGACCACGGCTTCGGATGACGCGCGACCTTCACCGACGCGCCCGTGGAGAGCACCCCTGTGGCGGCGAGCGCGACGGCCGCGAGCCCGAGCAGGAGCGATGCGGCAAACGCGATCACGCGCAACGGCCGTCGCCGCTGCCCGGTCCCTGAGGTCGTGCTGCGCCGACGCCGCTTCCCCGAGGGCGCCCCGCTCCGACGCCGCCTCGCCGGGAACGCCCGCAGCCAACGCCGCCCGGTCCCCGCGCCGGGGTCGACGCCTGCCCACTCGCCTGCGCTGACGTCCACCCGCTCGGCGCCCGCCTGCGCAGCGTTGCGCTCGGCAGCGTCGACCAGCTGTGCCTCCAGCTTTTCGAGGAACCCGCTCATATCCTCGCCTCCAGCTGCCTGCGCAGGGTCCTCAGGGCCCTGCTGACGCGCTTGCGCACGACGGCCTGCGAGCAGTTCAGCTCACCTGCGATCTCGGCATAGTCGCGCTCTTCGAGGACGCGGGCGCGCAGCGCCTGCAACTGATCGTCAGGCAGCAGCTTCGCGAGCTGGGCGAGCAGGTCCGTCTGCTCTGCGATCCGCTCGATCTCCACGAGGTCCCTGTCGTGCAGCTCCAGCGGCTCCATCTCCAGGCGTGCGCGCGCCGCAGCTTCGACCTGCCCCCGACGCAGGCCGTCTGTCAGCTTGTTGCGAGCGATCGTGAGCAGCCAGCCAACCGGCTCGCTGGGCAGCTCCCGCTGTCTGTCGAGCACCGCTGCAAGCGCAACCGCAAACGTCTCGGCGAGCAGGTCGGCGGTCAGCTCAGGGCTTCCGGTGCGCCGCGCAAGGAACGCGAGCAGCAGCGCATGCCGGCGACGGTAGAAGACTCCGAACGCGGGCCCGTCGCCCTCGCGTGCGGCGCCCAGGAGCTCGAGGTCTGAGATCTGGTCTGAGACCTCGCCATCCGCCATATCTCTCTAGACGAGTATCGCTGGCGCGATGTGACCGTGGCATGATCCGCACGATCGTGCCTGGCATTGCTGAGACCCTGCTGATCGCGGCGCTCGACTTCGGGCCGAAGCTGGACGATCAGCGTGTCGCGGAGGCAATCGGAAGTGGGCTGCTCGACGCTGGCATGCCAACGCCGGACATCCTCGCCCTTGGGGGCGACGACGGCTACGGGACGGCAGCGAGGTACCAGGCGGAGACGAGGCGCGGCACAGGGGCGGGCAGAGGAGGTCTCGACGCGACCCAGCTCGAAGCGCTCGACTTCGATGCGCGCATGAAGGCGGCAAGGGCGCTCGTGATCGCGACCCCAAGGCTCGACGAGCAGACGCTGCTGGGCAGCCTTACGTTCGAGCTGGCGACGCGCGCAAGGCAGTCAGGCGTCCCCGCCTATGCGATCACCGCGGAGGACGCGATCGAGCGCTTCGACGCCCGCATCCTCGATCTACAGGTCGTGTTCGAGGCGCGCACCACGCGCACGCTCGCAGGCGCAGGACGCAAGCTCGCCGAGTTGACCTGACGCACGTCATAAATCCGGTTGTCGCGCCGCAGGGCAGACGTGATGGTCCGCTGGTCGCTGATCAGACATATCGACCGACATCTCGTCATCTCAAAACCAGGACGCAGACTGCAACGCCTTAGCACCCCGCTTTCAGCACTCGTCGCTAAAGGAAGAGCCTCGGGGAAGGCAGAGCTGAGCGCTCCCCTTGATGGGAGGCGCACTCGCGGTGCATGCCGGCTGCGCAACCCTCCAGTGGCTCTTTAGTGGCTGATTGTCGAGGTCGTCTGCAGTGCGATCAGGATTAGCCTCCTGCTGTCATTTAGTCCTTACTTGGGGCGATCGCACTCAAACCCACTCAAAGCGAACGTGCTTCAGCGCCAGCGCCAACGCACCTCGCAACTCGAGCGTGCGCACATCCCCCGGCGGCACCGCGCTGATGCTCGGTTCGAGGCCGGGGAGGCTTGCCTCCGCGAACGCGAAACGCAGTGGCGTCATGAAGATCTCTCCTGCTTCCGCCAGCAGGCCGCCGACCACGATCTCGGTAGGGTCGGCGATCCGCACGGCATTTGCGAGCGTGACACCTATCAGGCCTGCCGCCCCGATGACCGCATTTCGTACGTCGATTCGCTCGGTCTGGTGGGTCTTCAACATCTTGACGAGCTCGGACACACTGCTCGGCCCCGCGGCGCCGCTGGCGCGCAGCTGCGCGAGAATCGCTCGCCCAGACGCCACGTTCTCTAGGCAATATCGGCTGTTACAGCGCGGACAGGGAGAGGGTGGCTCGGCGAGCGCGTCATCGTCAATCGTCGACTCGAGCGATCCGTGTAGCCGCGGGAGCCACATGTGGCCGATTTGCCCCGCAAGTCCCTGCCCGCCGGTGATCAGCATGCGGTGACAGATGACCCCCGCGTCTATCCCGAAGCTCGCCTTCATGAAGACCAAGCTCTCGTTGGGCAAGTCCACGTCGTCCCCGCCGGCCTCGACGCGCGCCTGACGGCGCTCGCGCCACAGGGCCATCACCCCGAGATCCGCGTCCTTCGCGAACACGATCGCCGATTCTGCGCTTAACCCACCCTTGCCTGCTACCCCAGCTGCGAGCAATGACCGCAGGATCTCTGCAAGCGGCATCCCGCTCAGCCGCGGAGCGAACATGCCGACTGTTGCTCCGTGAGGACTCACCGGAAACGGGATTCCGACGCCGATCGCGCGCAGATCCGAGAGCATGATCGCGCGGGATCCGCCGCTTATACTCTCGTTCGCAGCGGTGATTGCTTCAGAGATCAGTTCCGCAGCGAGCACGAGCAGGTGCGGGCCACCGTCGTCGGGGTGCTCGTTGAGGTCGCGGTTCACCGGGGCTGCAATCATCAGCCCATGAGCGTCGGCGATCGCTGCGCGCGCATGTGTACGTCCGATGTCCACTCCGACGACCAGCCCGACCCTGCGACTCAAACGCACCTGCATGCCTTGGCCGCCATCGGCCGTTTCGATTAGCCCGTGGCTGCGGAGGTCAGCAAGCGCCCGGCTCATGGTAGGCACCGACATCCCAGCCGCGCCAGCGAGGTCGGACCTCGCTATGCCGTTACGACTCCGCGCAAGCACCGCGGCAATGCGGCTTGCGCGCCGCGACAGCACTGGGCTTGAGGGGGAGGTGGACATGCCTTTTGCTCCTCGCTCACGATAGCGCCGGCAACCTTCCGAGCCGGTCCTGCCTGAGTTCCGATCGGTATCAAATGATTCTCGACAGACATCATTTTCTGTCCGTCCAAACTTGCTGCTAGGATCAACGGATAGGCAGTTATATGTAATCCGATGATCCTGAGGAGGCTCCTGATGCCCAACGCCAACAGCACAGTGCTAGTCCGAAACGCGGCCCCCGCGCTTCCCGCACGCGCTTTGACGCTGAGTTGCATCGCCGACCGTGGACGCCTTCGGCCTGTCCGAAAGACCCTGATCGTTGGAGCCCCATATGGAAATGCCTGCCTATGTATTGCCACGTGATGTAGAGCTTCACCCGAGCGCACAGCGCTCCTCTAGCTGGTCCATGCCCTCCGCTATCGTCGCGACACGCCATCAGGCAGGTCCGGCGTCTCTTGGACGATCTTCGCGCCCAGCGTCCAGACCCGCCGAAAGGCCGCCGAGCGCGCCTGAGATCTCAGGAGGTAGCGAGCGATGAGCTGGGATTCGAAGCACCCAGATGAAGACGAGCCACTCGACACGCCTCAGCATGTCGACAGCTTCTCGGAGCAAGGTAGTCCTCACGGGGAGCGAACCCGTGGGAATATCCCCTCTCACAGTCCCCGGTACGAGCATGGAGGTCGCGAGGAGTCCGTCGCGGAGTGGGCGCTTCGCAGGGTGACCAAGCCGCTACTAGCGTTCTGCACGGCCCTCGGCATCGCACTGGGCATCGACCAAGTTGTCCCGCTTGCACACGTCATGCAGCCTTTCGTTTCGATCGTGTGCCTCGCGCTCATTCCACTGCTCGAGCTCTTTCCCCTGGCAGCCTTCTCGTTTTGCAGTGACCTTCCCGGCCTGGGACCATCCCTTCCGCGGCACCGTGTCGCGATCGCGTTCCGCTGTCTTGCACTTTTGGCAGCAGGCCTCACCGGACTCCTTCTTGCACCTACATGGCAGGCGGTCGGTGTCATCGTGCTGGCCCTCACGCTTATGCTCGCGTCCCATCGGTACTTCCGGGAGTCGAACCCGCCGTTGCGCGCGCCGGGAGCAGATGACAACCCGAGGGAGAAGGTCTTTACCGGACATCTCTCCAGCCTGCTCGACGTCACGGTCACCGCCTCATGGAAGGGCACGCTCCGATGTCTAGTCATCCGTCTCAGGCAGTGCGCAGCGGTGCTCATTTTCGTTGCCATCGCGTTCGGCAGTTTGGCCGCCGTTACCGTGGCGCTCGAGGGCGAGCCGTCCCTTCGCGCAGACAAGCGTTCCAAAGCAGGTGATCCGAAGAGCGAACAGCCGTCGACGGCTCCCGAAAACGAACAAGTTGTCTCTACAGAAGAGAGCGAATATGAGCGCGCCGGACAAATGGGCACTGTGGAGACGAAGCCGTGCGCTCCGCTTACTGCAGATGACGTTCCACAGCCTATCGCTGAGGCGATCGAGTTCGCCTTCAGCGAACCGGGTCCGGGGACCGGCTGCCCTCAGAGCACTTCCGAGCACGAGACCCCTCTCGGCCTAGTGGTTACCGCGCTTGGTGAAGGTGCCGGATGCTCGGAGCCGTGTAGCATCGTCGTTTACTCTAAGGCGTACGAGGGGGCGCACATCTACCTGGCACCTGCCGTACAGCAAATCGCCGCGCTGACCAGAGAGTACGGGGCCGTCGGCGGACCGAAGACGTTCCCCCGATACCCGGCCGGAACGACACACGAACGTGGCGACTACTATCTCGTCACCACTGGCCGCGGCAGCTACGTGCTCATTCGCGAAGCCGTCAATCACGACGGCGAAGCGGAGCCTTACCTCGAGTTGCCGCCAAGCGTCGCTGAGGCGTGGCTCAGTGCGATGAAGGAAGCGGGATGGCTGTGGCCGCACCGCGTTGGTTTGACGCGCGGTGGCGAGGAGGTGTTTAGGCTCGGCGATTTCAGACGAAGCTCCACCCCGCTTCGGACCGTCTACTACGATACGACGACGCACACCGCGACCCGCGCCGAGTGGCATTTCGAGGCCAGACAGAACGAAATTCCTCCGCAGGAGCTCGAACGCCTCGCCCGCGGTGAGCGCCTGCCTTAATCCTCGAGAAAGTGAGTCCCGCGACCACCGGATTGGGATGCAGCCGCAGCGTCCGAGTTGCTGACCGGACTGCGAGCCGTTTGGGTTCTAGACTCCGTGGCCGTCCTCAGCACGCCTGTTCGGAGAGGTGAGAAAGCACACTTTAAGCTCGTGACACTCTCTGAATGTCGTCCCTACAGGCGGCCTCCTATCCGTTATCCGGCCCAGAGCTTTACTGGACGCCTGCGATTGTCCGCAGGTCCACCGCACGCGCGACGAGCGACCCGGCGGGTTGCCCAAGGGCGCTCGTCGGCCAGCAGTTTGCCTGGCATGCCACCTCGCCCGGCCCTTTTGCGGCACTCCATGCAGATCCCTACCTCCGCTCGTCCTGCTCGACGGCGCCACTCGGCGAAGCGGTACGAACCCGAGGACTGGCCGCTTACTCCACCTGGCAAGACTGCACGATGAGGGACGCAAAAAGCACCTGCCCAATCAAACAAGCCATAACCTCACAGGAAGCAGCGGCCCTCGCCTCGATAGGTGGGCATCTCGGCGACGATCGCGTCGCCTTCGATCGCGTAGAGCGAGTTGAAGCGCTCGCAGAGCTCGCCCGCCTTAGCGTGCCTGAACCAGACCCTGTCGCCGATCGCAAGCTCGCGCGCCGCGCCGCCAAGCAGGGGAGTCTGAACCTCACCTGCCCCCTCCATGCCGTCGAGGCGCAGGCCCTCAGGCAGCTGTGGCCTTGGCAGGCGCGCGGCATCGGCCGGTCCCGAGGCGAGGTAGCCGCCGCCGAGGACAGTCGCGACCGCAGGGCTAGGGCGGCGCACGACTGGCAGCGCGAACATTGCTGCATGGCGCGGCTGGAAGGTGCGGTAGGCGTCGAACAGCGTCGGCCCATAGAGGCCTGAACCAGCGCCCATCTCCGTGACTGCGGGCTCAGAGGCGGTGCCTGTGAGGCTGCCTGTGCCGCCACCGTTGACGAACTCGAGCGTCGCAACCTCGCGCACCGCGGCGACGATCTCGGCGCGGCGCTTGGCAAGCTCAGACGCGGAGAGCGCCTGCAGCGCCCTGATCGCAAGCGCCCTGCCTGGTTTGCCTGGTGGCGCGTCGCCAAGGCCTGCGATCTGGGACTCGTAGGCCATGATGCCGACGAGCTGGAAGGCGGGGTTGGCGAGGATCGCCTGCGCAAGCCCCTGCGCCTGCTCGGCAGTGTGCACCGGGGAGCGCTTTGCGCCGATCTTCAACCTGCCACGCAGCGGCCACCAGCCCGCGTCGATGTCAACGCAGACCCGCACAGGAGCGGCAGCGCCTGCGCCGCACCGCTCGATCAGGCGCAGATGCTCGATGCAGTCGACCATCACCGTGAGCCTTGCCTGCGGGCGCTCCGCGGCGAGCGTTGCAAGCCTGGCAAGCGCGTCGCAGTCGACGCTTGGATAGGCGACGAGGATGTCCTGGAAGCCCTGCTCCGCAAGCCAGAGGGCCTCAGGCAGGGTGAAGGCGAGCGTCCCTTCGAAGCCGCTGCGCGCGAGGACCCTTTCCTGGAGCGGCCTGCAGCGCACAGACTTGCTCGCGAGCCTGATCGGCTTGCCAAGAGCGCGCGCTTCCATGTCGGCGGCATTTGCCGAGAGCGCGTCGAGATCGACGATCGCAAACGGCGGCTGCAGCTCAGCGGTCGCGCGATCCAGACGCGCACGCGTTGTCTCTGCGAGCGCATCGAGGCCTCCGGCCGCGCCGCGCGCGAGATCGGCCTTGCCGCCAACCGCCATTGCCATCACCGCACCTCTGCCTCTGCCTCTGCCTCCGCCTCCGCCTCTGCCCCCGCCTCTGCGGGCGTGCGGACCGGTCCGAGGACCCTGTCGATCCAGGCGTTGGCGAAGACGCCCTGAGGATCGAGGCGCGCGCGGACCGCAAGGAAGCGGTCCCAGTCGGGGTAGCGAGGACGCAGCGTCTCAGCGGTCTGGAAGTGGCGCTTGCCCCAGTGGGGGCGCCCTTCGAGGCCGAGCATGATCTGCTCGACCGCCTCGAAGTAGCCACGCCACTGCATGCCTTCGAACATGTGCACCGCGACGTAGCCGCTGTCCCTGCGATTCGCGGTCGAGAGGAACGCGTCGTCGCAGGCGACCGTCCTCACCTCGATCGGGAAGGGCACCGCGAGGCGCTGCTTCGCGATCATCGCCATCACCTGGCGCACCGCCTCTGGCGTGTGCTGCCGTGGCAGCGAGTACTCCATCTCGGTGAAGCGCACAAGCCGCGGCGAGGCGAAGATCTTGTCGGAGCGGTCGATGCGTCTGCGGCTGCCCGCGAGCTTCGTGACGAGTCGGTTGATGCGCGGGATCTGCCTCGGCGCCCTGCGCCCCAGCCTGCAGAGCACGCCGAAGGCATGGTTGGTCAGCAGCACGTCGTTGAGGTAGCTGGAGACGCTGCCTGGCGGCTTTGCAGGCCTGTCTGTGCGGTTGTTCGTGCGCGTCAGCGCGAGCGGCGCGTAGGGGAAGGCGTAGAGCTCGAAATGGTCGTTGCCTGCGACAAGCTCATCGAAGCGCTCGAGCGTCTCCATCAGCGGCGCGGTCGTGTCGAAGCCGTCGAGGTTGAACGCGGGCACGCACTGCAGCGTCACCTCGACGATCACGCCAAGCGCGCCAAGGCTCACGACCGCGGCCCTGAAGGTCTCTGGATCCTCCTCGCGCGAGCAAGAGAGCAGCGAGCCGTCGGCGAGCATCAGCGTTAGCGCAACAACCTGCGAGGGGATGTTCTGCAGGCGCCCACCTGTGCCATGCGTCGCGGTCGAGATCGCGCCAGCGATCGTCTGGACGTCGATGTCGCCAAGGTTCTGCATCGCCAGCTGCTGTGCCGCGAGGGCATGGTTGAGCGCGTGGATCGTGATGCCCGCCTCGACGCGGACGAGCCCGCTGACGCGATCGACGTTCAGCACTCTGTTCAACCTGTCCAACTTCAGCAGCATCCCGTCGCTGCAGGCGATGTCGCTGAAGGAGTGCCCAGAGCCCGCGACGCGCACCCGCAGGCCCAGGCGTGCAGCCGTCGCTATCGCCGCAGAGAGCTCCTCGATGCTCCCTGGAAGCTCGATCGCAGCAGGCTGGCAATGCTCGTCACCTGCCCAGTTGCGCCATTGATCGCTAGGCTCGCTCACCGGAATGTCCGACGCTGAGACTACCCCCTCGCGTTCGCGCTCGCTGCCGAGCCCTGGAGGCAAGCGCGCGACCGTGATCGGCGCAGGGTCATTTGGCACCGCGCTCGCGGTGCTGCTCGCGCGTGGCGGGCTGCGCACGACGCTGCAGGCGCGCACCGCCGAGCAGGCGGCGACACTCGAGGCCGAGCGCGAGAACTCGCGCTACCTGCCTGGCCTCGAGCTGCCGCAACAGTTGCGGATCGAGCCGACCTCCGCGGGTGTCGCACGCGCGGACTACGTCTTCCTCGCCGTGCCCTCGAAGGAGATCGTCGCGGCACTCACAGCGCTGCGAGCTTCGAGCCTTGGCAGGCGCACAGCGGTCGTCTCCGTCGCGAAGGGGCTTGTGCCGCCGGATGGCAACCCCCCGACCGTCATGCTGCGCTCGGCCTTCGCCGGCAGGCGCGTCGCCTGCATCGGCGGTCCTGCACACGCCCAGGAGATGGTCCGCTCAGGGGCGGGCCTCGTCGTCGCCTCCGATTCGGAGGAGCTCGCAAGCGAGCTCGCGAGGGTCTTCACCGGCGCGGGCGTCGTCTGCGAGGTATCGAACGACCCCGTCGGCGTCGAGCTCGCGGGCGCAGCGAAGAACGCCGCCGCGCTGGCGAGCGGCGCGACCGCGAGCCAGGGCCCAAACGCCGCAGGTGCCGCGGCGGGCCACATCTTCGCCGAGGTGTGGCGCTACGCCGAGCAGCTGGGCGCGCGGCCTGAGTCGATGATCGGCCTTGCGGGCACTGGCGACCTCGTCGCGACGGCGCTCGCAAAGGACAGCCGCAACCGGCGCGCCGGCGAGCTGCTCGCCTCGGGCATGAGCGCTGCCGAGATCCCGGCCCAGATCGGCCAGGCGGTCGAGGCGCTCGAGGCGGTACCGCTGCTCGCGAAGACGCTCGAGAACGCAGGGGTCGCGGCGCCGGTCACGAGCGCGCTTGGACGGCTGATCTCAGGCGAGCTGCCGCTGGCCGAGTGGGTCGCGCTCGTGCGCGCAACCGTTCCCCCGCCTGCCCGCTGGCGACGTCCACGCTCGCGCGTCAAAGCGGGCAATCGAGCCGCGCCCTGGCGGCGACTGCTGCGCTGGCTGCGCGGCCCATAGAGCCTGAAGCCCGCCTCGAACCGAAGTTCGTTCCAAGCCTGCGACCGGCCTCAAGCCAGAGCCCATCCCAAGTCTGAGCAGCTTCAAGCCAGAGCCCATCCCAAGCTCGGAGCCCATCTCAGCAGACCTAAGTCAAAGCCGTTGACTTTAATCCGGGCCCGTGTTACGGTGCTCTGCATGGAGGCAGGATCGCTGTGATGAGCACGACGGAATCGAGCGCTCCTGAGCTGCCGATCGCCTTTCGGCTCGACGGCCAGGTCGCGGTGGTCACAGGCGGCACCTCCGGGATCGGCAGAGCGATAGCGGAGATGCTCGCGAGCGCTGGCGCGACGGTCGCGGTGCTCGACCTCGCCGCCGAGCGCGACGAGCCGCCCGCGGGAACGACCCTCAGCCGTCGCGTCGACATCTCGGCGCCTGGCGAGCTGGACGAAGCAGCCGCCTCGATCGTCGAGCAGATCGGCGTGCCGACGGTAGTCGTCGCAAGCGCAGGCGTCAGTCTCGAGCGAGACGCGCTCGAGATCTCAGAGGACGAGTGGGATCACGTCGTCGACGTCAACCTGAAGGGCACGTTCCTAACCTGCCAGGCGTTCGCTAGGCAGATGCTCGCGCCGCCGGCACAGGACGGCTCGATCACGATCGTCGCGTCGAACTTCGGATTGGTCGGCCACACTCGGCGCGCGCCATATGTCGCCTCGAAGACTGGCGTCGTCGGGCTGGCGCGGGCACTCGCACTCGAATGGGCACCACAGATCCGCGTCAACAGCGTCTGCCCCTGCCTCGTGCGCACGCCGCTCGTCGCAGAGCGTTTGCAGGACCCCGCCTACGCAGAGCGGATGGTGGCGCAGATCCCACTTCGACGTTTCGCAGAGCCCACCGACGTCGCCGCGGCGGTGCTCTTCCTGTCAAGCAGGGCAGCAGCGATGGTGACCGGGCACGCGCTCGCCGTCGACGGAGGGTGGGTCGCGCAATGAGCAGCAAGCCAGGTCCGTTCGAAGCGATGTTCAATGTCGGCATCAAGGCGCCTGACCTCGACGCGGAGATCGCCTTCATCAGCGCCTTCAGCCCAGACTCGGTCGAGCGCGTGCAGCGCCACGCGGACTTCGGACCGAAAGAGATCGTCTCTGTGATGCTCGCCGGGTCGCGCTTCTTCATCTTTCCCGAAACCGTCTACGACCCGCAATTGGAGGCGAAGGACGCGAGCTTCCCAGGCGGGATTGGACACGTCTCGTTCATGACGAGCGACCTCGACGCGGTGCTTGCCGCCACTACCGAGGCGGGCATCGAGCCGCTGCTCGGGCCATATGAGGTGGTTCCCCAAGGCCATGGGCGCCGACGGGTCGTCTTCTTCCGCTCGCCCAACGGCACGATCATCGAGGCCCAGCAGCAGGTGGAGGAGGCTTGATGGTCGAGCCTGGCACAGACGAGGCGCTCGAGCAGCAGCTTGGCTTCATGTTCGAATTCGCGACACCAGGCTGGAGCGCACGATGCGCTGCGATCTGGACCGACTTCCTGCGCCGTTCGGCCTGGGAGACACTCGCTGAGGCCCCTGCGCTCGTCGAAGCGCCAGACGTCTCGCTCGTGAGCCACGTGCGGGCGACCTGGGCGATATCGCGGGCGGTCGCAGAGGTCGCTCAGACGGAGTGCGGGCTCTCCTGCGACATGGAGGCGCTACGGGCGATCGCCGCGCTGCACGACGTCTCGAAGCTCGTCGAGTACGAGCCAGCGCCCGAGGGCGCCCGCCTCAGCTCGATCGGCAGGACCTACCCCCACGCGGTGCTCGCGGGAACCGCGGCCGCCGAGGCTGGCTTCCCTGAGCTCGTGGTCAACGTGATCCTCGAGCATCCATACCACCCGCCGCACGTCCATGTGGTGCCGAAGAGCCTCGAGCGGATCGTCTTCCACTATGGCGATCAGGCGGCGATCGACACCATCCTCTACGACCGGGGCGTAGGGACCCATCTCGAGTTCCGCCGCTTCTTCGCGGTTCCCTAGCGACCAGCGATGCCATCACCTCGCTTCAGCTTCCAGCACGTCGGCGTCGTCGCCGCTGACGTCGCACGGCTCGAAAGGTTCTACACGGACGTGATCGGGCTCGAGCCAATCGCGACGCCAGCGGCCCAGAGCGCCGAGATGATGGGCTTCAGCTGGCTGCGCCTTGGCGAGCATGAGCTGCATGTAATCGAGCGCAGCCCCGATTTCGCGCAGCGCATGGGCGTATCGATCAACCCTTCCCTACAGCCGCACTTCGCAGTGCGCATCGACGACATCGAGGCGTTGAAGCGAAGGCTCACGGCAGCTGGCGTCGAGTGGATCGACTGGAGCAGGATCGGGATCAGCGGGCTCAACCAGATCTTCGTGCGAGATCCCGAAGGCAACGTCGTCGAGTTCGAGCAGTTCTGAGGAGCAGGCAGGCATGATCAGTTGGGGCATCTTGGGCAGCGGTCGCGTAGTAGACCTCTGGGCTGCACCCGCAATCGCCGGCGACGCAGGCTCAGTGCCGCTCGCGATCGCTGGACGCAATGCCAAGCAGGCGTCTGCGCTCGCCATCCGTCATGGCTTCGAGCGCTCCTACGGCTCCGCGGAGGAGCTGCTGGCCGATCCCGAGATCGAGGCGGTCTACATCGCGACCCCGAACGCGCTGCACGCCGAGCAGGTGATCGCCTGCGCTGCGCATGGCAAGCACGTGCTCTGCGAGAAGCCGCTTGGGCTCACAAGCGAGGAGGCAGAGCGTGCCGCAGAGGCATGCGCCGCCGCGGGCGTCTTGCTGCGCACCAACTTCCAGTACCGGCACCATCCTGGTCTGCGGCTCGTGCGCAAGCTGCTCGCAGAGGAAGCCCTGACTGCTCCGAGCATCCTGCAGATGGAGACGGGCGGCGCCTACGAGCTGCGCGGCTGGCGCACAGACCCGTCGCTCGCCGGGATGGGTGCGACGCTGAACATCGGCGTTCACGCCTACGACCTTGTCGAATGGCTGACGGGCAGGCGGGCGCTTGGTGTCGCCGCCGTGCTTGGCGCCCCAACGGGCGAGCTGGAGACCGCGACGCTCGCCGTCTTCGAGCTCGAGGGCGGCATGGTCGCAAGCGTCAACGCCAACCAGTGTGCGCCTCGCGCGCGTGCAGACCTGCACATCGACGGCCACAACGGTCGAATCAGCGCGATCGACTGCCTGCGCCTCGGTGTAGACGGCGAAGTGCGTCTGATCGAAGCCGATCGCGAGATGTGTTGGCAGACGACTGGAGCGTCAATGTTTCGCGACGCGATTGCCTCCTTCGTCGCAGCCGCCTGTGCGGGCGAGCGCGACCCAGACGCGGGCGGCGGCCTGCGCAGCGCAAGGATCGTCGACGCACTGCTCGCGACCGTGTCCGACCCCTCCTCAGAAGCCAGGGTGGCCCAGGCTCGAGAGGACGAGGCGGACCGTACCCTGGAAGCCAGGGTGGCCCAATGAGGCGCGTCGGCATCGGTCTGATTGGCGCCGGCTTCATGGGCAGCCAACACGCCCGCGGCTACAGGCTCGCAAGGGCGCTGCGGCCAGACCTCGACGTCGAGCCTGAGCTCGTCGTCGTCGCCGATCTCGACGCTCAGCGCGCCCAGGCGCTCGCCGACGCCTGGCGCCCAGGACGCAATAGCGCCGAGTGGCAGTCGGTCGTAGAGGACCCCGCAGTTGACGTCGTCGACATCTGCCTGCCACCGTTCCTACACCACCAAGTCGCGATGGCGGCGATCGCCGCGGGCAAGCACGTCTACTGCGAGAAGCCCGTTGGGCTCGACATCGCCGAGACGGCTGAGCTCGCCGCCGCGGCAAAGGCCGCTGGGGCTCACACGCTCGTCGGCTTCAACTACCGCTGGATTCCTGCGATCGCAACCGCGAAGCAGATAGTCGAATCAGGCAGGATCGGCGAGATTCGCAACGTCGCGATGTCCTTCGACTCGAACTGGGCTGCTGACCCAGAGGGTTCATGGGACTGGCGCTTCAGCGCGAAGCTCGGGGGCGCAGGCGCGATCGCCGACACGGGCTCGCACCTGTTCGACATGGCCCGCCACCTCGTCGGCGAGCTCGATCTCGTCGCAGCGGCGATCGACACCTACATCCCGCAGCGCCGGCATGGCGAGCAGCTCGAGCGCGTCGACACCGACGACGCGTTCGTCGTGATCGCCCGCTTTGCCAACGGCGCGCTTGGCCGCTTCGAGGGCAGCCGTGTCGCGCCTGGCAGCACCGTCGACTTCAGCCTCACGCTCACTGGCACGAGCGGCGCGCTGCGCTGGGACCTCCAGGACATGAACAAGCTCGAGCTCTACGAGCGCGGGACAGCCCCGCTCGATGGCTTCAGCACGATCGTGCTCGGGCCTGAGCACCCCCTGCACGCAACCTTCTCCCCCGTGCGTGGGCTTGGCGTCGGCTTCGCCGACTCGAAGACCGCCGAGATCCAGCACCTGCTCGAATGCCTCGCCACAGACGTTCAGCCCTCGCCCAGCTTCGACGACGCGCTTGCGGCGGCAAAGCTCGTAGACGACGCCCTCGCGGCGGCCCAAGTCGCCGGCGCGCCCGCAGCTGCGCAGCTCGTCGAAGACGCGCCGCCAAAGGAGCAGCGGCATGATGGCTGAGCGCAGGAAGCCGACGCTCGTCTCTGGGCTGATTCTGATCGAACGCCTTGCGCAGTCGCGCACAGGCGAGAGCGTCAGCAACCTTGCCCAGTCGATCGGCATGGACGTCGGGCAGGCGCACAGGCTGCTCGCCTCGCTCGTCGAGACGGGCTATGCCTTCCAGGACAAGCTGAGCTCCAACTACCTGCTCACGCCTAGGCTCGTTCACATCGCGGCGGCGATGGTCCGCGACAACGATCTCGTGATCGCAAGCCGCGAGATCATGCGCGAGCTGCGCGATGCCACCGGGGAGACGGTGCACATCGCCGCTGCGCCTGGCGGCACGCTGCCTGTCTGCGTCGCTCGCGAGCTCTCGCTCGAGCCGGTCTCGGTCGCCTCGAATGTCGGCGAGATCTTCGCGTTCGAGAGCTCGGCGATCGGCGAAGCGGTCGCGCAGGCGCACGCTGACAACAGCCTCGCGACGCACTTCACGATCGACGAAGGCCGTCACCGCCCTGGAGTGATCGCGGTCGCTGCGCCAATCCTTGGCTGGGGCGACGAGGTCGTCGGCGCGATCGCGATCTCAGGGCCTGCCTACAGGCTCACGCAGGAGCGGATCGCTGAGCTTGGCAGCCTCACGACCGACGCGTCCCATGCGATCTCGCGAAAGCTTGGGCATGAGCCAAATGTGACGGAGGTCAATGACGCATGAACGCACCATTCCGCTACAGCTACAGCAACTTCGTCTATGGCACCGAGGACGTCAAGACAAGCGCGGCGCGCCTGCAGGCAGCCGGCTACGACGGCATCGAGTTGGTGGGCGAGCCAGATCGCTACGACGCGAGACGCGTGCGCGAGATCGCTGAGGCCCATGGCCTCGGCGTCTCCTCGATCGGCTCCGTCTTCTCTACCGATCGTGACTTCTCAGCCGACGATGAGGCCATCCGCCGCGAGGCGGACAGGTACGTGCGCCGGATCGTCGACATGGCAGCGGCGACAGGCGCCCCGGTCGCGATCCTCGCGCCTGCCGCCTGCGGTCGCACGCATGGCGGACCTCGCAACGGCGAGGAGCACAGCCGCATGGTCGACGCCCTCCGGCAGTCTGGCGAATACGCCGCCTCGCTCGGAGTGGAACTGGCGATCGAGCCTTGGAACCGCTACGAGACGCACCTGCTCAACCGTCTCGACCAGGCGACCGCCCTCGCGCGGGAGATCGACCTGCCGAACGTCGGCGTGATGGCTGACGTCTTCCACATGAACGTGGAGGAGCGGGCGATCGACGACGCGATCCGCGAAGCGGGCGATCTGCTCCGCCACGTCCACCTCTCTGACAGCAATCGCTCCGTACCTGGGTCGGGCCACGTCGACTTCGCAGCGGTGTTCAACGCGCTGCGCGACGTCGACTATCGCGGCTACCTCGTGATCGAGCTGCTGCCAGCCTCTGCCGACCCAATCGCGGTGCTCGAGGAGGGCGGGGCCGAGGAGTTCCGCAACCCTTACACCGCCGATGCGATCGCCTATCTGAAGGACGTCGAGCAGTCGCTGTCCACGGAGGCCCCACGATGAGGGCGCCAGACCTCGCGTCGTCGCAGTCGAGCCCATCTGCGGAAGACGGGGGCACGATCAGCAGCGGCGACGTGACGAGCAGCGGCGCCGCTGGCGGCCCCGCCTCTGAGCGCATCGGCGCGCTCGCCTCGCTGCTCAGCTGGCAGTCGCTTGGAGCGGCGGTATCTGCGCTGCTCGCCTTCGTCATCTTCGTGATCGTCGCGCCGCACTTCCTCTCGCTTGGCGCCTGGGCGAGCATCCTCCTGCTCAGCGCCGAGCTTGGCGTCGTCGCGGTCGGCGTGACGCTGTTGATGATCACGGGCGAGTACGACCTCTCGATTGGCTCCGTCGCGGCGCTCGCCGCGCTCGTGCTCGCCGTCCTCAGCGCAAAAGGCGTCTCAGTCGTGCTCGCGCTGATCATCGTGCTCGTAATGGGCATCGCGATCGGCCTCATCAACGGCGTCTTCGTCACCTTCGCCAAGGCCCCGTCGCTGATCGTCACGCTTGGCGGGATGTTCTTCTGGCAGAGCGTCGTGCTCGCCTCGACCGAAGGCTATTCCAAGCCGCTCCACGGCTACGGCCTCGTCGGCACGCTCTTCGCAAGCACCTGGCACGAATTCTCGGTCTCGATCCTCTGGTGGCTGGCAGTCGTCGTCATCTTCGGCTTCGTCCTGCGGCGCACAAGGCTCGGCAACCACATCTTCGCGACCGGTGGCGACGCCGGCGCGGCGCGCAACCTTGGCGTGCACACGCGGCGCGTGAAGATCGCGATGTTCGTCCTCACCGCGGTGCTCGCCTCGCTGATGGGCCTGATGGAAGTCGGCCGCTACAGCTCAGCCAATCCCACGATCGGCCAGAACATGGAGCTGACGGCGATCGCCGCCGTCGTGATCGGCGGCACACAGCTCTCAGGCGGCTCTGGGTCGATCGTCGGAGCGACCTTTGGCGTACTCACGCTTGGCATGATCCAGGTCGGCCTCCAGCTCGCCGCCGTGCCGCCCTATTTCTTCGAGGGCATCGTCGGGCTGATCCTGCTCGCGGCGGTCCTCATCAACCTCTACACCGGCAAGCTCACGATGCGGGCGAGGAGCTGACGATGCCGCTGCTTCAGACGCAGGGCCTCACGAAGCGCTTTGGTCGGGTCGCCGCACTTGGTGGCGTCGACCTCAAGGTCGAGCCAGGCGAGGTCGTCGGCCTGCTTGGCGACAATGGCGCTGGCAAGTCGACGCTGATCAAGATCCTCGCCGGCGTGCACAGGCCAACGACGGGAACGATGTCCTGGGAAGGCAGCCCGATCTCGCTTGCATCGCCGGCCGAGGCGATCCGGCTTGGCATATCCGTCGTCTATCAGGACCTTGCGGTCGTCAACTCGATGACGATCTACCGCAACCTCTTCCTTGGGCGCGAGGACGCGGTCTCGCGGCGCATTGGCCCGCTGCAGATGCTCGACGTAGGCAAGGCGCGCGCGGAGTCGCGGCGCCTGCTCGCAGAGCTGGGCGTGCACGTGAAGTCGATCGACGTGCCCGTTGGCTCGCTCTCAGGCGGAGAGCGCCAGTCGATCGCGATCGCTCGAGCGATCCACTTCGAGTCGAAGCTCCTGATCATGGACGAGCCGACCTCAGCGCTCAGCGTGAAGGAGTCGGCGAAGGTCCTTGGCTACATAGAGGCCGCCCGCCGCAAAGGCGTCGCCGTAATCGTCATCACCCACAACATCAGCAGCATCTACCCAATCGTCGACCGCGTGATCGTCCTCGCGCTTGGACGGACGATCGCGCACGCGTCACGCAGGGACGGATCTACCTTCCCAAGCGCGACGGATCTCGCCGACCTGATCGTCGGCGTGCGTACCAGTCCTGGGGTCACAGAGTCGTCGGTCAATACCACAGGAGGTGGAGGAGACATATGCAACCCATGAGAACACCCAAATCCAGGAAGCGCATCGCCTGGGCCGCCGTGCCGCTCGTAGCCATCGCGCTGCTCGCGGCGGGCTGCGGCAGCAGTGGAGGCGGAGGCGGCAGCAGCAAAGCGGCCAGCTCTGGCGGTCAGGAGTCGGCGCAGTCCAGCAACCAGACGACAATCTACTTCGCCACATTCGCGATTGCGAACAGCTTCTGGGGAGCGATGAAGAAGGGCGCCGAAGAAGCGGCGGCGCAGACGGGCGCACAGATCACGTGGACCCAGGGCACCGAATTCTCGACGTCCGAAACGGTGAAGCGCATGGAAGTCGCGATCTCGACGAAACCAGACGTGCTTGTCGTCAGCGACATCGAACCATCCGCCTTCGAGCCGCTGATGAAGAAGGCCCAGGAAGATGGCATCGCGGTGATCGACATCAATGCCGAAAGCCCGAGCAAAACCCCACCCTACCTCCTCTATGTGGGAGCGAACGAATACGAGGCAGGCCAGGAAGCCGCGAGGCACACGCTCGAAGCTGGCACGCCAACAGGGGCGGCCTGTGAGATCCAGGCGCTCGAATCAGCGGCGCTGCACGAACGCTGCAAGGGCTACGAAGAAGTCCTCTCAGCGAAGGGCGTGCCCGTCGAACTCGTCAACGTCGCAGGCACTCCAAGCCAGACCGAAGCGAAGATGGAAGGCTATTTCACATCACATGAAAAGACGAATGCCGCATACCTGTTGACCTCCGAACCGGCATATCTCGCGCCGATGATCAAGGTGAAGCAGAAGTTCGCAAGCCGCAACATCACGCTCATCACCAACGACACGAGTGAAGAAGTCTTCGAAAGGATCAAGTCTGGAGAAGTGCTTGGCACAATCGGCCAGCAGCAGTACCTGCAGGGCTACCTGCCTGTCATCTATGGCTCGCTCTATGAGAAGTATGGGTTCCTGCCAGCGGACCCGACGCTCACTGGGCCGTCATGGATCGACAAGAGCAACGTCGCCCAGACCGAAAAGCAGGAATCGCTTGGCTAGCCGCTAGCTGTCGTCCTACCCTCTGCCTTCGCAGGCGGCAGCCTCAGAGGGTAGGACGACGTAGGGCTCCCAGGACAGGGAGGTCCTCGGGCAGGGAAAGGGCTCGGCGCCCCCTGGATCGCAAGCAAGATCGGCTGTCCCAGGGGCGTGGCCATCCCCAGGAATCGGGCTTCAGCCTCGATTCCTGGGGGCTCTCTGGCGTGAGCTCGCCGCAACCTCAGTGAGTCGCCGCACAGGCGCAACCACCCTCGCTGCGCAGGCCGTAATCGCCCTTCCCGCGCCAGCTGCAACCACCCTCGCCGCACCGGCCTCAACCACCCTCGCCGCACCTGCCTCAACGCCTCTCAAGCCGCGCCAACTCGTATCGCCTTTGTATAGACTCGATATCTACATTCGCAAACAGCGAGCGAAGCGGAGGCCCTGTGTCGGAGAGCGAACGACAGCGAGCGAAGCGGGAGCGCCAGGAGTTCGATCCTGTCAAGGGCCTGCAACTGGATCCCGAGGCGTTTGCGAGGCAGGAGGCGAGGCGCGAGCAGATCCTGCAGATGCAGGACTCATTGCGCCCAGGACGCACGACGCCGATTGCTGTGCGCTTCGACCAGTTCACGCTGCGCCGTCTGAAGACGCTTGCGACGCTACGCAACAAGGGCTACCAGACGCTGCTGAAGGAGTTCGTCGTCGAGCGGCTCTACGAGGAGGAGAAGCGCGAGGGGATCATCGACTAGTAGTCCTAGCGGTAGTCAGGGCTACTGAGTGAGCATCTCGATTTGAAAACCTACAACTAACTGGTTGTGGGTTTGAAAAATGAGATACGCGAAAACTCCGGACCTCGGCGCGGCGCGCGCGAGAGCCACTGGCCCTCAGGCCCTTCGTCTCCCGCTGGCTCCGCAGGCCCCTCAAGTCCCTCTGGCCCCTCTGGCCCTACTCGCCTCTCAGCCTTCCATCAACCCCCGCAAGCGCCGCGATCGAGCGAAGCGTCGCAAATCACCCTCTGGCCCTACTCGCCTCTCAGCCTTCCATCAACTCGCTGACGACTGCCTCATAGACGCCGCGGCCGTTGCCCGCCTGCGTCAGCTTCGCGTTTGCAACGCCTGCAAGCACCTCACGCATGCTTGGGTCGCGTGAGACGGCGTTGGCGACGAGCCAGAAGCTCCGCACATGCCCAGCGCAGGCGAGGTCCTCGCGCGAGTCGCCGATCGCGAGCAGCTCGTCGCGGGCGTAGCCGCGGGCGCGCGCGTGGTAGGCGACGGCGCTCGCCTTCGCGACGACCGCTGGCAGCAGGTGGTAGCCACGCACGTGCGGCAGCGCCGCAAGCGCCTCTGAGCGCCTGCTCACGACGCCGTTGTCGACGAGCCGCAGGCCGCCATGACCCTGCTCGACGAGCAGCGTGTCGACCTCCTTCGCGTCGACGAGACCCCTGAAGAGGTGCGAGACCTCGCGTTCCAGGTGCCAGGGCTCGTGGTACTCGAGCAGGCCCTCATAGCGCTCCAGCAGCAGCGCTGGGGCGCCAGAGCGCTCGATCTGCTGCGCGATCGTCAGCTCGCCTGGCAGCATCTCCCCCGTCAGCCAGTGCTCCTCGCCGTCGAGCACGACGCAGGCGCCTGACTCGTAGATGTAGGAGCCTTGGCCAAGCAGGCGTGCATCCTCGGCGACCTGGATGCTGCGCCGCCCTGACATCAGCACCACCTCGACTTTCGCGCGCAGACAGGCCTGGATCGCGCGCACGCCGTCGAGGCTCACGCCGCCGTCGCCGTCGTGCAGCAGCGAGGCGCGCTGCCCGAGCAGGGTGCCGTCGAGGTCGAGATACAGGCAGCGCAGTGACACTCCGCTCTACTATCGCAAGACGTGGCAACAGACCAACGAGAGGGCCTCGCCGTCGAGGACGGAGCAGGCCGCAGCAAAGCTCGAGCCGCCCCGAGAAGCGACCCATGGCGGGAGATCCTCGCCACAGGGCGCGACGACGGCCGGCTCGTCGAAGCGTCGCTCAGCAAGCAAGGGCAGGCGCGGCTGACGCCGCTGCCGCAGGAGCTGCACCCTGAGGCGCTGCAGGCACTCAAGCGGGTCGGGATAGAGCAGCTCTACTCCCACCAGGCCCAGGCGCTCACACGTGCCTGGGAGGGCCCGTTCATCGTCACGACGGGCACCGCGTCGGGCAAGTCGCTGTGCTTCAACCTGCCGACGCTCGAGGTCCTCAGCCGCGACCCGAAGGCGAGGGCGCTCTACCTCTACCCGACGAAGGCGCTCGCCCAGGACCAGGCAAGGATGCTTGGCAGCTTTGGCATGCAGCGCCTGCGGCCTGCGATCTACGACGGCGACACGCCACGCCAGGCGCGCCGCGAGATCAGGCGCAGCTGCAACGTGCTGCTCACCAACCCAGACATGCTGCACGTCGGCATCCTGCCCAACCACGAAGCCTGGGCGGAGCTGTTCTCCAACCTCGCGGTCGTCGTCGTCGACGAGGCCCACGTCTACAGGGGCGTGTTTGGCTCGCACGTCGGCAATGTGCTGCGCAGGCTGCGCCGGATCGCGAACGCCTATGGCACCTCGCCGCGCTTCCTGCTCGCCTCCGCGACGATCGCGAACCCCGTCGAGCTCGCGGAGCGGCTCACGGGCATCGAGGACTTCGCCCTCATCGATCAGGATGGCGCGCCGACGCCTGCCCGTCAGATCGCGATGTGGAACCCGCCGCTCACCGACGAGCGCTCAGGCGCAAGGGCCTCGGCGCTCGCGGAGGGCGCAGAGCTGCTCGCGAAGCTTGTGCAGAGCGGCGCGCGCTGCATCTGCTTCACGCGCTCGCGCAGAGGCGTCGAGCTGCTCAGCAAGCTGGCAAGGCAGCTGCTCGAAGCAGAGGACCCGAAGCTTGCGCAGCTGATCGCCCCCTACAGGGCTGGCTACACCCCGCAGCAGCGGCGCGAGATCGAGGCGCGCCTCGTAAGCGGCGAGCTGAGAGCGGTCGTCAGCACCGACGCGCTCGAGCTTGGGATCGACATCGGCGAGCTCGACGCAGCGCTTGTCGTCACCTTTCCTGGCACCGTCGCCTCGCTGCGCCAGATGTGGGGCAGGGCGGGCCGCCGCGGGAATGGGCTTGCGGTCTACGTTGCCGGCGAGGACGCGCTTGACCAGTTCTTCTGCAGGCATCCGCCTGAGTTCCTCACGCGTCCCGTCGAGGCCGCGATCCTCGACCATGAGAGCCAGCAGATCCACCTCTCCCACCTGCTGTGTGCGGCCTATGAGGGGCCGCTCTCCAGCAGTGACTCAGAGTTCCTTGGCCCGCGCTGGGAGGCCTACGCCGAGCTGCTCGTCGGCGCTGGGCAGCTGCGCAAGCGCGACGGCCGCGACGCGCAGACAGGCGCTCGACTAACCGCAGGCGCGACGCTGCGTCCCACCACCTACGTCCCCCGCAACCATGGCGCCTACCCTGCGGCAGCGCTCTCGCTGCGCTCCGCCTCGATGGACAGCTTCGCGATCGTCGATGTCGAGGCGGGCGAGCTGCTAGGCAGCACTGAGGCGGCGAGGGCCCACAACACGGTGCATCAGGGCGCGATCTACCTGCACCTTGGGCGCTCCTACGAGGTGCTCGAGCTCGACCTCGACCGCCGTCAGGCGCTCGTCAGGGCCTTCGACGGCGACTGGTACACGCAGCCGAAGACCGAGACGCTCACCGCGATCGAGCGCCTGCTCGACCGCAGGCAGGCGCTTGGCGTCGAGGTCTCCTTTGGCAACGTCAGCGTCACTGAGACGGTGATCGCCTATCAGCGCAAGCGCCTCTCAGACCACGCCCAGATCGACCTCGTCACGCTTGACCTGCCACAGACGAGCTTTCAGACGCAGGCGCTCTGGTTCGAGCTCGACGACTCCCTGCTCGACCCGGCGCTCGACGTCGAGATCCCGCTTGACGCCCTGCTTGGCGCGCTGCACGCGACTGAGCACGCCCAGATCGCGGTGCTGCCGCTCATCGCGATGTGCGACCGCTGGGACATCGGCGGACTCTCGACGAACATGCACCCGCAGACGGGCAGGCCGACGATCTTCATCTACGACGGCCACCCTGGCGGCATCGGCATCGCAAGGACCGCCTTCCAGCGCTTTACCGAGCTCTGCGACGACGCGCACCGCCTCATCTCAGGCTGCCGTTGCGCCGATGGCTGCCCCTCCTGCGTGCAGTCGCCGAAGTGCGGCAACCTCAACGAGCCGCTCTCGAAGCTTGGCGCGAGGCTGCTGCTCGAGCGGATGCTCAGGCAGCAGCAGCCCCAGCCCTAGCTATTTCTTCTTGTGGTGCTTGTGCTTGGATTTCACGAACGAGATCGTGATCGTCTTTTCCGTCTTCACGATCCCGCTCTGAGTCTTCGAGGCGACGAGCATCAGCGCTTTCAGATGGTGATGTGACTTCAACAGCTTCGCGCCCGCTTTCGTCAGTTTGAGCGAGAGCTTCTTCGTCTTGTGGGCAGGGATCGTGAATTTGCCGGTCGCGAGCTTCACCGTTTTTGACTTCTTGTGTTTCTTCACCCTGCTTGCGCTCGCTTCGACGGTCACACCGGAGGAGGTGATTGTCACCGTCACCTTGCAGGGTTCGCTTGAAGGACAGGTAACCGTCACGGTCACGGTTTTGCCTTCGCTCGTGCCGCTTTTGCCGATGCCTGCGGCAGGTTCGACGACGAGGGTCTCTGAGCCGCAGGCGCTCGTCATCGGCAAGTTGTGAATGTCGCCGCTGTAGCTCGCAAGCCAGTAGTACTTGCCTGGGGCGAGGAAGCTCGTCACCTGACTGGATGGGCTCGCGACGCCGCCGCTCACGGCGACGGTGCCGCCGTTGAAGACCTCGCTGCCTGAGCTGCAGGACGAGGAGTCATAGAGACCGTAGGTCATCGTGCCGGTCGCAGAGGCGGCGTTTGCACCGCTCAGCTTCGCTTCGTCGTACTCGCCGAGCATGCCGGCGACGATCGTCATCTGTGAGCCGCTTGCGCTGCTGATCCCGCCTTTCGCCTGCTGGGTCGTCGAGATCGTGTCGGCCGCAGGGACTGGCGTCGCCAATTCGCCATAGTTGACCGTCTGCAGGAAGACCTGGTTGCCCGTGCCTGGGTTGGCCTCGTAGACAATCTCCGCAATGCCGTCACCGACGCCGCTTGCGAGGTAGTAGCTCGCCGAGGCGGGCGAGGGCACCGCGACGGGGCCCTCCCAGCTCGCGCCACTGTTGCTGCTGTAGTCGAGCTTCGCAGCGCCATCGCCGTCCTCCCAAAGCGCGTAGAGGCCGCTGTGATTGTCCTCGGAGAGGTCAAGCGCGTCGACGCCGCCAAGCGTTTCGCCGGTCACGTCGGCAAGCTGGACAGGGCCGCTGAAGGTCTTGCTCGTCGCGTTGAAGGCAAGCGAGTCGAGCGTGTAGTCGGAGCCTGCCCCAGAGACGCCAGTGCCTTCCTCCTCGAGCGCGACGATGCCGCTGCCACCGCCGCTCGCGAGCACGGGTGCCTTCGCCGAGCAGGAGAGCAGCCCATAGGCGGGCAGTCCCTCTGCGTTCAACGTGCCAGTCGCGTTCGAGGTCCCTTCGACCTTGCCGACGGAGACACCGAAGCCCGTCGCGGCATCGTTGATGCAGCCGGGCGGCGTCAGCTGAGCGCTCTTTTCGTTCGTGCCGACGCCGACGACGATGTCTTCGCCGGCCGCCGCGGGCGCAGGCGCGGGCTCGGCGGCGATCGTCGGGGCCCCAACGATCGAGTAGGGCCTCGTGAACTGCCCACCAGGATTGACTTCGGCTGGCGGCGTTGGGGACGCTGCGCTCAACGGCGAGTCGCTGAAGTGATCGCCATAGTCGTCGAACAGACCGACGTCGGTGCTGCTCAGCGGGACGACGTTGCCTGGCGTGTAGAAGAGCGAGACGGGGCTGATGAACTGGCCGCTGTATTGCAGCCCGTGTTCGCCGCCCAGGAAGGCGGATCCGCCCGCTGGGGATGCCCACGCGATCGAGCCTTCCACGACGGGCGTGCCGATCACGACCGTTTCGCCGCCAGGCAGAATGGCAAGGCCGCCAAGCTCGGGGCGGTTCGTCGTGCTGTAGCCCGGATACTTCGAGTCTTCGAGCAGCACAGGGCCCCCGCCCTCGCATGCGCTCGTGCCTGGGGGCAACACGCAGAGGTCAACCGCAGGGTGCTGCGGGTCGGTCCAGGCGACGTAGGTCGTCGAGGTCGCCGGGTCGAAGGCGACCTGCGGCGGTTCGCCGTTGTTAGGCGCGTCGAGCGCGAGCGGCGAGGGCGTCGCCGCTGCGAGCGTCGGCAGCGCGAGCCCGATCGCCGCGATCGTCAGCACAGCGAGGGCGAGTGCGAATGCTCTCATCCTCGTGGCCAGGTCGTTCCGACGTTCGCCGACTGGGCTTGATCTGCGGTGCATTCGGGCTCCTCATCGCTGGTTTCGCGCGATCATGCCCACCGAAGCAGCACCCCACAACAGGGTCGGACCCTATGTTTTGATGAGGCAGGTCCGCATGCGGACCTGCCTGGGGTCGCACATGTGCGACCCCACCGATCCGCACATGTGCGGATCGGCCGACCGGCGCATGCGCCGGTCGGAGCCGCCTACTCCCCTACTTCGCCTGATTGCCCATCGCGATCTTGCGCAGGTTGATCGTCGCGTCGTAGAGCTTTGCGTCGACGCCCTGCTCGAGCGCGACCTCGCGCAGCGGCCTGCCTGACTCCGTCGCCTGTTTCACGATCGCCGCCGCCTTGTCGTAGCCAATCGCAGAGTTGAGAGCCGTCGCGACCGCGAGCGTCGCGCCCGCGGATGCCTCGCAGCCAGCCTTGTTCACGGCGATGCCGTCGACGCACTTCTCTGCGAACGCGGTCGAGGCGGAGCTCAGGAGCCTCAGCGATTGGATCAGGTTCCTCGCGATCAGGGGGATCCTCACGTTCAGCTCGAACTGGCCCTGCATGCCGCCGACCGTGATCGCGGCGTCGTTGCCGATCACCTGGGCGGAGACCTGGAGCACGACCTCAGGGATCACTGGGTTCACCTTGCCAGGCATGATCGAGGAGCCCTTCTGCAGCTCAGGCAGGTAGAGCTCGCCGATGCCCGCCCTTGGCCCTGAGCCCATCAGGGCGATATCGCCGGCGATCTTCGTCAGCGAGACGGCGATCACCTTCAACGCCCCTGAGAGCTCGACGAGCGCGTCTCTCGCCGCCTGGGCCTCGAAGCGATCGGCGGGCGCCGCGATCTGGCGCAGCCCTGATTCCTTCTTCAGGCGCGCCCTCACCTTCTCCGCGAAGCGCGGGTGCGTGTTCAGGCCAGTGCCCGTCGCAGTGCCGCCAAGCGGCAGCTGTCCGACGTGGATCAGCGCCGCCCTCACGCGCTCCTGACCAAGCGCGACCTGGGTCGCGTAGCCAGCGAACTCCTGCCCAAGGGTGACGGGGACCGCGTCCATCAGGTGCGTCCTGCCTGACTTCACGACGTTCTGGAAGCTCCTCGCCTTGCGGCTGAGCGAGCGCTCCAGCGTCTTCAATGCAGGGAGCAGCTCGTTGCTCGCAAGGTCGAGCGCGGCGAGGTGCACCGCGGAGGGGAACACGTCGTTCGAGGACTGGCCCATGTTCACATGGTCGTTCGGGTGCACGCCCTCGCCTGCGAGTTTCGAGATCACCTCGTTCGCGTTCATGTTCGTCGAGGTCCCAGAGCCTGTCTGGAAGACGTCGATCGGAAACTGGTCGTCATGGTTGCCAGCGGCGATCTCGGCGGCGGCTTTCACGATCTTCGACGACCTGCGCTTGTCGAGCAGCCCGAGCTCGCCGTTGACGGCAGCCGCTGAGCCCTTCAGCCGCGCGAGCCAGTGCACGACGGAGATCGGCACCGTCTCGCCTGAGATCGGGAAGTTCTCAACTGCCTTGGCGGTCTCGCCGCCCCAGAGCTGCTTGTCTGTCATCGAGTCTCCTTGCGAAAGCTTCAGTCTCAGTGATCTGGGACGTTATCTATCTGGAGACGCTCAGGCGCAGAACGCGGCGATCTCACGGGCAACGCCGACGGGGTCGTCGTAGGCCATCAGGAAGCCTGTTCCATCGAGGACCCGCAGCTGTCCGTCAGGCAGCAGCTCGAGGGCCTCCTCCGCGATCGCGAGCGGATGCATCCTGTCCCTGTCCGCCCAGAGCAAGAGCACAGGCATCGAGAGCTTTGGGTAGAGCTGCAGCAGATGGCCCTGAGCGCCTCTTGGCCAGCTCCTTGCGCACTTCGCCCACGACCTTGCCCGCTCAGGGTTGCCAGGCACGTCCGCAAGCGCTTGGCGTACTAGATCGCTTGCGGCAGGCTCAGCCCGCGCGGAGAGACGCACGCCGCGCGCCGGCGTGAAGAGCGCGCCGACAGCGTGCGTGAGCGCCCTGTCGATGCCAGGCAGCGAGCCTGTGCTCGCCGCTAGGCGCCAGGCGGTCCTCAGGTGGCGACGCTGCGGCTCGCGATGCATGCAGCTCGACATCAGCACCACCTTGCGCGGCTGCATTCGACCCGTTTCAAGTGCGTGCAGGAGGATCTCCGCGCCTGCATCATGGCCGCCGATCAGCGGCCTTGGCCCAAGGACCTCGGCGGCGAAGCCTGCAATCACCTCCGCGAACCAGTCGAGCGTGTAGGGGTGCCTGCGCCCGTCCTCTGAGTCGCCATGCAGCGGCAGGTCTGGCAGCACGACCCTGAAGCGCGTCGAGAGCTGCTCAGCCGCGGGCGAGAACTCCTGGTGGGAGAGCATCGCGGAGTGCAGCAACGCAAGCGGCGGGCCTGAGCCAAGCTCGCGGTAGGCGATCCTCGCTCCGTCGTGGTGGTGATAGAGCCGCAGCCTCACAGAGCAATCGTAAGGCGAGGGCGCTTCTACGTAGGCAAGCAGGCTCCTGCGGCTGCAGCAAATCTCTCTTTATGCAGATGCCTTTGCACACCTTGAGCGACTGATGCCGAAACCTATAGACCTCCAGGGGTGGGTCAGATCAGAACCAACGCCGCCGCCGCCCTGCTTGGCGTCGCTCCGAACACGCTGCGCAGCTGGGAGCAGCGCTTTGGTCACCCGACGCCGCGCCGCACTGAGGGTGGGCACAGGATCTTCGAGCTGAGCGAGATCGAAGCGTTGCGGCATGCGCTCTTCGAGACGGGGGACGTCGCCGCCGCGATCGCGATCGTCGCAGAGCGCGGCGAGGGGCCTGCGACCCCTGGGCGGCTCAGCATCGCCTTCTCGGACTTCGACGAGCAGAAGGCGGACCATGTGCTCGAGCAGAGCCTCTCGATGCGCTCGCTCGAGCGCACGATTGAGCACGTCCTGCTCGACGCGGTGCAGCGTCTTGACGAGCGCTCAGCGGAGCGCTGCTTCGCGTCGCGCTACGCGACTGGCTGGCTTGCAGCAGCGAAGCGCGTCGCGCCGCCTGCGAGCAGGCCTGAGGGCGTGATGATCTTCGAGGCAGGCGAGCGAGGCGCTGGCAGCGCGAGCGAAGGCGCTGACCTCGACGCGCTGCACGCCCAGGCGCTCGAGCTGATGCTCAGGCGCATCGGCCTGCGCACCCTCTCGCTGACGAGCACCCTGCCGCAGGAGCGCGTCGGCAACGCGCTGCGCGCGCTGCGCCCATCGGCGCTCGTGCTCGCTGGCTCTGGCTGCGAGATGACAAGCCTTGGCAAGCTCGTCCACGTCGCCCGTCAGGTCTGCGGCGAGCTGACGATCTATGACTTCCGCGGCGCCGTCCCTGACTCAGGGGGAAGCACCGTGCCGCGCCTTGGGCAGAGCCCGATCGAAGCGGTTGCCGAGCTGCGTCAGCAGCTGCTGGAAGGCAGCTCACAGCGTAAGGAGCGCCTGCCGGTGCTCACTGCGCTGCCCGCATGAGCGCGATCGAGAGCGACAGCCGTCGATCTTCGCGGCCCCATGCAGACGGCGTGTTTGTGCATACTCGATTTTGAGAAGCACAACCATCTAGTTGTGCTTTTGAAATTTCGAAACCCTCACAGCACTCTGGACGACAGGCGATCCTGACTGTCCTGGTTCGCGACGTTCGCGCTCTCAGCGCAGCCGCGCCTCGACCCATTCGACGAATGCCTTCTCGCCCAACTCTCCAGCCGCGAGGTGCTCGATGATCGCCGCCGTGCCATCGAGTCCCTCTGGAGGGTGCTTGAAGCGAGCGCCGTTGCGGTCGAGGAACTCTCGCAGCACGTCGTAGCCGACACGCTTGTTCCCATCTGGGAGCGGGTGATAGCCAATGACCCTCAATCTAGATACCAAGATATCTAGAAATCATTTTTATAGAATGCTCATTACAACTCATTTTGCTATTTTTGTTTCAAGATGCACGCTCATGGCAACTGGAGAGACAACAGACATGGCTAAGTCGATGACATTGCGCCTGGATGACGAGCGAGCAGCAATGCTCGAGATGATCGCCAGAGCCGAGGATCAGACCGTCACCGAGGCGGTTCGTACGGCGATTGACGCCCACATCGACGAGCGCCGTCGAGACAAGAGCTTCAGAGAGCGCCTACGCCGCCGCCACGAGGAGGAGCGGGCCCTCTACGAACGCCTGGCTCGCTGACGAAGACCAGACGCCTGACGAAGACCAGACGCCTGACGAAGACCAGACGATTCAGACGCGGCCAAGCGCGATCGACAGCGACATGCCATCGATCTTCGTCGCCTCATGGTGGGCGGCCTTGTCCCTGGCGGCCTGACCAGAGCCCTCGCCGTCTCCCTCGGCAACGCCGTTGTCGTCCCCTGCCTCTGACAGCTCGAGCTGTACCGCGAGCGTCTCACCTGCGATGTAGTCCCTGTGCGCCGTGACGGCGGCCGCCAGCTCAGGGGCGCCTGAGAGGTCGAGCGAGATCCTGTCCTCCACGTCGAGGCCCGCCTGCTTGCGAGCGTTCTGGACGGCGTGGACGATCTCGCGCGCATAGCCCTCACGACGCAGATCGTCGTCGAGCGCAAGCTCCAGAGCGACCGCGTGGGCGCCATCGCGCTCGACCGAATAGCCCTCTGGCGCAGCCATCGTGACGATCACGTCCTCCGCGGTGAGCACGTGCTCACGGCCTGCGACCGAGATCCCGACCTCGGCGCCGGGGGCGCCATCGCCGTCCCCGCCCGTAAGCACGAGCGTGGCGACCTCGCGGACATCCAGCGCAGCGACCGCCTTCGCCGCAAGCGGCATGTCCTTGCCGAAGATCGGCCCAAGCCGGCGGTAGTTCGCCTTCACCTCGTAGCGCCCAAGCTCCTCCGCGGCGTCGACGAAGCGCAGCCTGCGCACGTTGAGCTCTTCGCGCACGATCTCCGCATGGCGTTCGATCGCAATGCGCTCGCGACCATCGGCGACAATCACCGCCTCTGCGAGTGGCTGGCGCACCTTCATCTTCGCTTTCGCGCGCGCGCCAAGGCCCAGCTTCACGGTTTCTCTCGCGGTCGCCATCGCCTGCTCCAGCTCGACGTCGCGCGCCGGCAGGAGCTCGCCGACGGGGAAGTCGCAGAGGTGCACGCTGCCAAGCGTGCCATCGAGGTTGTCGTAGATCTCGTCTGCGATGAACGGGCAGAAGGGGGCAAGCATCTGCGCAACCGTGACGAGGCAGTAGCGCAGCGTCGCGAACGCGCTGTGGTCGCCATCCCAGAAGCGTCTGCGCGAACGGCGCACATACCAGTTGGAGAGCTCGTCGACGAGCTCTGCGATCGCCCTGCCTGCGCTCGTCGCGTCGTAGGCGTCAAGCCGCTCGGCGACGAGCTCCGCGGTCGCCGCGGTCCTCGAGAGCGCCCAGCGGTCGAGGTCGAAGTCTCCCCTCGCTTCCTCCGTGTGTCGATCCTGCGCGTCGCCTGCCTGCTCGAAGAGGTGGACCTTCTCGAGCCTCTCCGCGTTCGCGTTCGCGTAGAGGACGTAGAAGAAGTAGGTCGACCAGAGCTGCTTCAGGAACAGCCTCACTCCCTCGCCGATCGCCTCTTCGGAGAAGCGATAGCCATCCCAAGGCTGCTTCGAGGTGAAGAAGTACCAGCGGAAGGCGTCGGCGCCGTAGGCGTCGAGCACCTGCCAGGGCTCGACGGTGTTGCCCTTCGACTTGCTCATCTTCTGACCCTCTGCGTCGAGGATCAGGCCGAGGCAGACGACGTTCCTATAGGGCGCGCCGTCGAAGGCGCGCTTCGTGCTCGCAAGCGCCTGCGTGTCGGCGAGCAGCGTCGAGACCGCGAGCAGCGAGTAGAACCAGCCGCGCGTCTGGTCAAGCGCCTCGCAGATGAAGTCCGCAGGAAAGTGCTCCTGAAATTCCTGCTCATGCTCGAAGGGCGCATGGTGCTGAGCGAAGGGCATCGCGCCAGAGTCGAACCAGACGTCGATCACCTCGGGCACGCGCCTCATCGGCTCGCCACAGGCGCCTGTCCCCTCAACCTCGTGTGGACAGGGAAACTCGACTTCGTCGACGAACGGCCTGTGGTGGTCGTCGAGCGCCTTGCCAGAGCGCTGCTCCAACTCGGCGAAAGAGCCAATCACGTGGACGTGGCCCTCGCCGCAGCGCCAGGCGGGCAGTGGCGTGCCCCAGTAGCGCTCGCGCGAGAGCGCCCAGTCGATGTTGCCTGAGAGCCAGTCGCCGAAGCGACCATGCTTGATGTGCTGCGGGTGCCAGGCAACCGCCTCGTTCGCGTCGAGCATCCGCTGCTTGATCGCCGTCGTCTTTATGTACCAGGACGCCTTCGCGTAGTAGATGAGCGGCGTGCCACAGCGCCAGCAGTGCGGATAGGAGTGCTCATACTGCGTGCGCCTGAAGAGCAGGCCCCTCGCCTCCAGCTCTGAGATCAGCTCCTCCGTCAGCTGCGGGTCCTTCACGAAGCGGCCCTCATAGGAGCCGTCGTCGCTGCTAAGCACACGCTCGTCGTAGGTGCCGTCGAGCCTCACGGGGTTGAAGAGGCTGCCTGGCGTCCTCGGATCGAAGATGCCATTCGCAGCCGCAGCATTGAAGTCGTCCTCGCCGAAGGCTGGCGCGATATGGACGAGGCCAGTGCCGTCCTCCGTCGTGACGAAGTCACCGGCGATCACAGGGAAGCTGTCGGCAGACATTCCCAGGTCCCCTGCGCCCCCAGCGGTCCCGGCGCTCGCCGCGACTCCCGCGCCGGCTGGCCCCTGCGCGAAGATCGGCCCCTCGTAGCGGGCGCCTGCGAGCTCTGAGCCGCGCAGCCGCCCAAGGATCTCGACGCCCTCGCCAAGCACCTTCTCCGCAAGCGCGGCGGCGAGGATCAGCGTCTCGCCATCATGCCTTGCGCGCACGTACTCGATCTCAGGACCAACGGCGACGGCGACGTTGCCTGGCAGCGTCCACGGCGTCGTCGTCCAGACGAGCAGCGAGTCGCCTGCGCGTGCGGGACCGCTATCGGCGCTCACCCTGAAGCGCACGTACACGGATGGGTCGACGACGTCCTTATAGCCAAGCGCGACCTCGTGCGAGGAGAGCGCTGTGCCGCAGCGTGGGCAGTAGGGCACGACCTTGTGCCCCTCGTAGAGCAGGCCCTTGCGGTCGATCTCTGAAAGCGCCCACCAGACCGACTCGATGTAGCTCTCGTCCAGCGTCCTGTAGGCGCCGTCGAGGTCGAGCCAGAAGCCGATCCGTTCGGTCAGCCTGTCCCACTCCTGCAGGTATGTGAAGACCGATTCCCTGCACTTCGCGTTGAAGGCCTCGATCCCGTAGTCCTCGACCTCCGTCTTCGAGGTCAGCCCCAGCTCCTGTTCAACCGCGATCTCGACGGGCAGGCCATGGCAGTCCCAGCCGCCCTTGCGGTCGACGACGTAGCCCCGCATCGTCTTGTAGCGCGGGTAGATGTCCTTGAACACGCGCGAGAGCACGTGGTGGGACCCTGGCCTGCCGTTCGCGGTTGGCGGCCCCTCGTAGAAGACCCAGCGCTCTGCGCCCTCGCGCATGCGCAGCGACTCCGCGAAGACGTCTCGCTGCCGCCAGCGCTCGAGAACTTCGAGCTCGAGCTCGGGCAGCGACGCGTGCGCCTCGACGGCGCGCGGCGGAATCAGTGGATGTCTTCGTGCAGTCACAGGGCGGCCAATTGTAAGGCCGCCTCGCGGCGTCTGAGGGCGTCCTCGGTCGCTCGTGTGCAAAAGCACACGTCGCTCCCTGCGTCCTTCTCAGCCGCCGCGATCCAGCTCAGGAATTCCTGCGCCTGAAGAGAATCACACTCAGGCGAGAGCTGGCTCCAGCTCTGCCTCGATCTTCCGCTTCGGATAGGCGCCCACGACCGTCTTCACGGCTGTGCCGCCCTTGAAGAGGATCATCGTCGGGATCGAGAGCACCTGGTACTGGGCTGCGGTCTGCTGGTTGTCGTCGACGTTCAGCTTCACGATCTTCAGATCGGAACGCTCCGCCGCGATCTCCTCCAGCACTGGTCCCACCACCCGGCACGGTCCGCACCATGGCGCCCAGAAGTCGACGAGCACCGGCTGCGCGGATTCGATCACCTCGGCCTGGAAGTTGACGTCTGTGACTTCGTTGAGGTTGCCTGCCATCGCGGTCTCCTGTCGTGGACTTTGCCTCCCCTCCACTATACAAAGTGAAGCGGCAAATTTCGGTGGTCTCTTCGCTAGTGCAGCGCTGGCGTCTTCGGATCCGAGTCGGCGGCCTTCGGCTGGGGGTCGTGAGCTTTGCCAAAGCGCAGCTGTGGCACTAGCCAGGCCGCCTCTGTCGTGATCCGCCAGGACATCTTGCTCGTGCCAATCTCGCGGTCGCGGAAGACGATTGGGACCTCCTTCACGACGAACCCTGCCTTCACCGCCCTGTATGTCAGCTCGACCTGAAAGGCGTAGCCCTGGGCACGCACGGAGTCGAGGTCGATCGCTTCGAGCACCTCTCTTCTGAAGCACTTGAAGCCGCCGGTCAGGTCGCGAACGCTGAGGCCAAGGACGATCCTTGCGTAGGTTGAGCCGCCGTAGCTGATGAACCGGCGCAGGAGACCCCAGTCGGTCACGCCGCCGCCTCGCACGTACCTAGAGCCAAGCGCAAGGTCAGCGCCGCCGTCGGCGGAGCCCTCTGCGGTCGCCTTCAGCAGGCGCGGCAGGTCTGCAGGATCGTGGGAGAAGTCGCAGTCCATCTCCATCACCCAGCCTGCGCCTTCTGAGAGCGCGTGGCGAAAGCCCGCTAGGTAGGCGGGACCGATCCCTTCCTTGTTCGTCCTGTGCAGGACCTTCACCCAGCTCTGTTCCGCCGCGACGCGATCGGCGATCTCGCCGGTGCCGTCTGGCGAGCCGTCGTCGACGACGAGCACGAAGAAGCCTTCATCTGGGCAGGCGCCGGCGAGCGCGTCGCCGGCGGCGGCAAGCATCGCCTCGATGTTCTCAGCCTCGTTGTAGGTGGGCAGGACCAGCCAGGGCACCATGTTCATCGCCGACGTACCCTAGAGCACATCAGCCCCGCCGAGAGCACCCAGCCACACCCCGCAGAGCTCACGAACTCGGCGATCGCCGCCGCCCTCGAAGAGCTTGGCGATCTCTACGAGCTTGACGGCGCGATCGTGCACAGGGTGCTCGCCTATCGCAGCGCGGCGCGCAGCGTGCGCGAGGCGTCCGTGTCGGTCGCTTCGCTCGCGCGCGCAGGCCGCGTGACCGAGCTGCAGGGCCTCGGCAAGACGCTCGAGGAGAAGATCCTCGCGCTGCTCGACACAGGCACGATCCCCGCGGCGGAGCGGCTGAAGGCGCGCTTTCCTGCCGGGCTCGTCGAGATCACGCGGCTGCCTGGGATCGGCGCCAAGCGGGCGCGCAAGCTGCACGACGAGCTTGGGATCGACTCGCCACAGGCGCTGCGGGATGCAGCGCTCGCACAGCGACTGCGTGGGGTGAAGGGCTTTGGCCCGAAGTTCGAGCAGAGCGTGCTGCAGACGCTTCAGGAAAGGGATGTTAAGGGTGGGGGTGACGTTCTCAGCATCCGGCGCGTCACGCTCCCGCCCGCGCTGGAGGTCGCGCAGGCCCTCGCCGCTGGGCTGCAGGAGCGGGGTCCAGCCGATGCGCAGGTGCTCGTTGCAGGCTCGATCAGGCGCCAGGTCGAGGCGGTGAAGGACATCGACCTCATCGCCGTTACTCAGCATCCGCAGGAGCTTGCCCAGGTCCTTGGCCAGCTCGAGCAGATCGAGTCTGTCTCCTCCGCTGGCGTCGCGGGCGCGCGCGCCCGCACGCACTTCGGCCTGCCTGTAGACCTGCGCATCGCGGCGCCAACCCAGCTTGGCAACCTGCTGCAGCACTTCAGCGGATCGGGGCGCCACAACGCGGCGCTGCGCGAAGCCGCGGTGAAGCTTGGCCTGCACGTCTCTGAGTACGGGATCGAGGACGCGAAGACGGGCGGCTCGCGAACCTGCCTCACCGAGGAGGAGGTCTACACCGCGCTTCGCAGAGCATGGATCGCACCTGAGCTGCGCGAGGACCGCGGCGAGATAGCCGCCTCGCTGCTGGAGAGTCGCAACGGCGGCCTGCCACAGCTGATCGAGGAGTCAGACATCAAGGGCGACCTGCACTGCCACACCGTCGCCTCTGACGGCCACGCGAGCATCGAGGAGATGGCGGCGGCGGCGATGCAGCGCGGCTACCGCTACCTCGCGATCACTGACCACTCTGCCTCGCATGGCTTCGGCAACGCGGTCTCCCCTGATCAGCTGAGGCGACAGATCGAGCGCGTGAGGGAGTGCGACGCCAAGCTCGACGGCTTCAAGCTGCTCTGTGGCAGCGAGGTGAACGTGCTGCCAGACGGCTCGCTCGACTACGAGGATGAGCTGCTCAGCCAGCTTGACTGGGTGATTGCAAGCGTCCACACAGCCTTTGGCATCGGCGAGCAGGAGATGACCAAGCGCATCATCACCGCGATCGAGCACCCGCTCGTCGACGCGATTGGACACCCCACGGGTCGTCTGATCGAACGCCGCGAGCCCTACGCGGTAGACATCGAGCAGGTGATCGCAGCCGCCGCAGAGACGAAGACGATGCTCGAGATCAACGCGAACCCAGACCGCCGCGACCTCTCCGAGTTGCATGCACGCGCGGCAGCAGAGGCAGGCGTCACACTCGTCATCGACTCTGACGCCCACTGGCCAGCGACGCTCGCGAACATGCGCTGGGGCGTCGCGACCGCGCGGCGCGCCTGGCTGACGAAGGCACAGGTCGCGAACACGCGCACCTGGCCGCAGTTGCAGAGGCTGCGCAAGCCCAGCGCCCGCCGCGCTTGACAGCCGCATAAGCTTCGAGTGGGGAGCGGATGATTTACACGATCGGCCCAGCCTGGGCCGCGATAGGGAGGATGCGGTGAAAAGCCGTCACGCAATCGCAGGAGCTCTTGCAATCATGAGCCTGGCGGCGCCAGGCGCTGCAAGCGCAGCGACGCCAGGCGCCACAGCAAGCGTGCCAAACACTGGCGCCTAGGGCACGAGCGCGGCGAGCAGCGCGCCACGATCGGTCGCGGCAACCGTCAAATCCGGCGGCACGCCGACGCTTGCCGCGCTCGCCGAAGAACTCATCCAGCTGAAAAGGCAGCTCGTCACCCAGCAGGGCGAGATCGCGAAAACTGCACAGCAAGGTGCACTCGCTGCGCAGCAAGCTGTCCGCAGGCGCAGGGCGGAAGGCGCCTGAAGCGAAGGCCCCTGAAGTGATCGAAGGCAACCTCGTCATCGACGGCAACCTCTGGGTGAAGGGCGACCAGGCGATCGGCGGGAGCACCGCGGTTCCGTCCGCCCCCTCTGGCGGTGCGCTCGCGGCAGGCTCGTTGAGCGGCGACGGCAGCGCCCTCGAAGCACTCGACGCCTCGCAGCTGACGAGCGGCACGCTGCCAGGCAGCGCCCTCTCCGGAACCTACGCAGCGAAGCTCGCGCTCACCAACGAAGAAGACAGCTTCGCCGGCAACGGCAGCGGCTTCACCAAACTCAACGCCGACAACCTGACGTCGGGCACGATTCCTGACGAACGTCTGTCAGGTACCTACAGCCAGCCGCTCACGTTCTCCGACGCAGGCAACGTCTTCGACGGCGAAGGCGCAGGACTCACAAGCCTCAACGCCTCCGAGCTCTCCAGCGGCACACTGCCAAGCGAACGCCTCTCAGGCACCTACAGCAACCAGCTCGACTTCAGCAACACGGGCAATGAACTCGCTGGCGACGGCGCGGGCGTGACCAAAGTCAACGCGGAATGCGTCAACAAGCAGCAGGTCGTCGGCGGGGTCTACGAAAGCAACGCCGCAGGCATCGTCAACGTCGCATTCCCCGTTCTCGACTTCGTTGGGGAAACGACCTTCATCGCGCTCTACACCGCGAGCTTCGAATTCCTCGGAGCGACCCACACCGTGAACTCGATCGACTTCACGGGTCTTACGCCGAACACCGAATACATCGTGCTCGCGGTCGGCGACTGCAAAAAGAGCTAGGGGCGACCGACAGCGCCTGGAGACGAACCGGACGGATCGCCGCCGCAGGCCTCGCGCCTGGGGTGGCGATCCGCCTAGGCTGCGATCGGGTGGCGATCCGCCTAGGCTGCGATCCGTTCGGGACGCAGCGCCTTGAAGCCTGGGGTGCGTTGCAGCTCGATCGGCCGCACTGGCGAGGTGCGCTTCACGTGGAAGCGCACGCCGTCGCGCTCCTCGATCGCCGCGACGGCGGCGTGCTGGCGCCGCCACGCCAGCGCCCAGATGATCGCGAAGCCCGCGCCGATGCCTGGAATCTGGCCGGCGAGGAAGCCGAGGCCGCCGGCGAGCAACGCGAAGATCAGTAGCGGCCAGAGACGGTTCAGCAGGATCAGCGTCGGATGGTGTTCGGGCAGCGCAGCACTTGACTTCGCGCCCGCCAGCAGGCCCGCGATCGGGGAGCTCACCTCGGCGCGCCGCCCCAGCCAGAGGCCGACGATCGTCGAGATCGCCCACCAAGCGGCCATGAAGACGACGAGCCGCGCGTCGGAGTGGACCGCCGCGGAGAGCACGGTGATCGCGGCGAGCGCGGTCGCAGCGCCTGAGCTGAGCAGCACGGTCGCCTTGAGGAAGTCAACGAAGCGCACAGGCGATCGCCGCTCAGAGCAGCGCCTGCAGCAGCTCCCGCACGCCGCTCTGCCCGTCGACGAAAACGTCGGCCGCCTCGACGAGCTCTGCGGGGGCCTCGTCGGAGTTGACCGCGACGCAGACTGTGTCAGCCAGCTCGCCTGCCTCGAGCAGCTCGTGCAGCCCGCGGAACGCATCGAGATCGGTGAGGTCGTCGCCGACGTAGACAGCCGCCGCGATCTCGCCCTCGCCTGCCTTCGCGTACTCGCGCAGCAGCTGCCTTATGCCATCGCCCTTGTTCAACGTGATCGGCGGGCGCAGCTCGAGCACCTTGCGGCCCCACTGCACCGCAAAGCCCTCCTCCTGCGCACGTGCGGCGATCTCGTGCACTAGCGCCGCCGCCGCAGGCTCGTCGGGGACGCCACGCCAATGCAGGGCGACGATCGCGCCCTTGTCCTCGCTGCGGATCCGCAGCCGCTGGCACTCTGGCGTGAACGAGCGGCGCGCGAACTCCTGGACGCGATCTGTCCATGCGGCGAGATCAGGGACGACCTCGACGCGTGTTGAGCCGCCGCGCAGCAGCTCGCCGCCGTGGTTGCCAACGTAAGCGATACTGCCGATCGCGACGATCTGGCGCGCGTCGGTGCAGCGCCTGCCGCTGATACAGCCGACGAGGCCATAGCGCTTCGCGATCTCGATCAGCAGCGTACGCGTCGCCTCGGGCACATGCGCGTCAGAGGCGTGCCTCACGATCGGCGCAAGCGTGCCGTCGATGTCGAGCAGCACAGCTGAGTGCGGCGGATCGGAACGTAGCGGCTCGAGCGCCTCGAGTAGCGTCGCGGCGGCAGACACGCCTTTAGTATGGCGACGATTGTGCGTCCCTGGCGCATCAGGGAGGAGTCTGCAGCCTGCTTGCAAGTCAAGCGACGGCGTTTCGAGTAGCGACCGCGTTTCGAGCCCCAGGCGGGAAGCGATCAGACACTTGGCTGTGACGCGGCCTGCTTGGGCAGCGCGGCGGGACGTCCCTCGCTCAGTAGCGGCGCACCGCAGTGCCAGCAGAAGGCGGCGCCGCGGCTGTGGACCGCGCCGCAGGAACGGCACTCGCCCTCGATCCCCGCCTCCGCGGTGCCCAACAGCCGTTCGATCTCGCCAAGCTCGCCATCGGCCTGCTGCAGCTCCGCGGCGCGGCGCGAGAGCACGTCGAGGCGGTAGTGATCCCTGATCGCCATCTCGTAGGCGAGGCCGCCGAGGTCCCACGTCAATGCGGCGACGCGTTCGGCGAGCTCGAGCCGCCTGCGTCGCAGCTCGGGCAGCGAGCTGCCAAGCGAGACGGACTTTGAATCGGAGCCATTGCGGCGTGCGCCTGGGTTCAACATCAGCAGGTTCATTGGATCACGCTTCCCTCAACCGGTTTCGATCGGTTCGGGGCCTTTCACGATCTTGTTGATTTCCTGCTCGTACTGCTTGCCGCTGAGTTTGCTCAGCCTTTCGTCAGTCGCCTTGCTCGTTTTCACGGCCGACGGCAGTTTCGCCGGCTCTTCGACTTCGCGTTCTTCCTTCGCCAGCTGTTCTTTCGCTTCCACCTTTGGGGTCTCCGACTTCGACGCGGCGCCTTTGCCGCCGGCTGCGCCGCTGGAGCCGTTGCCTCCTTCACCGCCTTCCTGCGTGACTTCTTCGCCTGTCGAGCCGCCGCTCGTCGAGCTCGCCGGTGCGCCCACGGCGCCGAAACCCTCGACCTTGATCACGCTTGGCGTCTTCGCGCCGCCTGAGCCACCGATCCAGTGCCCGATCAGCAGCCCAATCGCGCCTGTCAGCAGCAGCGTCGCCAGCAGCGCGAAAAGACCTGTGTGGCGCGCCAAGCGCTCGCCTCGCGGCTCGGGCGCAAGCGGCGGCAGGTAGCCGCTCGCAGCAGGCAACACCGTCGTGCTTGGCGTGTGCTGGGCGCTCTCGCCTTGCAATACGTCGAGGAACGCGAGCCTCACAGGCGAGCAGGGGCGCCCGCAGGCGAGGCAGTAGCGCTGGTCTGCCGCGACCTCGGTGCCGCAGTGCGGGCAGGTGGTGCTCGTTGGCTCGCTCTGGACGGGCATCATCCGAACACCCCCCTCACGTAGTCGCGCGTGCGCTGCGCCCGCGGCTGCTTGAAGACCTGCTCTGCCGTCCCGTACTCGACGAGGTCGCCGAGGTACATGAAGGCGACCTTGTCGGCGACGCGCTGGGCCTGGGCGAGGTTGTGGGTGACGATCACGACGGCGAGGTCCTGACGCAGCTCGTGGATCAGCTCCTCGATCACCCCTGTCGAGATCGGGTCGAGCGCGCTGCAGGGCTCGTCCATCAAGAGCACCTCAGGGCGCGAGGCGATCGCGCGGGCGATGCAGAGCCGCTGCTGCTGGCCCCCGGAGAGCCGCAACGCGGGCTTGTCGAGGTCGTCGCAGACCTCATCGTGCAAACCGGCGCGGCGCAATGCATCGAGCACGAGCGGCATCAGCTCGCGCCGCCGCGGACGCTTGCGCGACTGTTCGCGCAGCGCGAAGGCGACGTTGTCGAAGATCGACATCGGAAACGGGTTTGGCTGCTGGAAGACCATTGCGACGCGCGATCGCAGCTTCGTGTCTTCGAAGCGCTGCACCTCTTCGCCATCGAGCAGGACGCTGCCGCCGCGCTTCGCGCTTGGGGTCAGCTCGGTGAGGCGGTTCAAGGTTCGCAGCAGGCTCGTCTTGCCGCAGCCGGACGGCCCGATCAGGGCGAGGACCTCGCCCTGATGGATCGCGAGCGAGACCGACTTCACCGCTTGCTTTGCACCATAGGAGATGCTCACCTCGCGCAGCGTCAGCCGCTCAGGCCCTACCGCGGCGAGCGAGCGCCGCACCGCCTCGCGCTCCGTCGGTGGGCGCGCCGCGACGGGCGCGCGATCGATCACAATTCTGCGCACCGGCGGCACGAGCCTCTCGAAGTCGTTGATCTGGGCGGACGCGACCGCCGTCCTCTGGTCGACCCCATTGGCGATCATCTGCTTCTCCCTTGTCTGATCGAATTCGTTTGCGCCCGCAGTGAGCTCGTCTGCACGCTTCGCCCTCATACGACCGCCACCCCGACGCTCAGCCCGGTCGAGCGCGCGCCTGCGCGGCCGATGAAGTCGATAAGCAGGTTCAGACCAAGCACGAAGACGAGCAGCACGAACGCTGCCGCGTAGGCCTTCTGAGGCGCGCCGCCTTCCCCGGCAGGCGAGTTTTCGTAGACGTAGCTCGTCAGCGTCGAACCTGTGCCGCGCAGCAGGTTGAGCACAGGCGTTCCGCCCTGCGTTTCGATGTGCAGTGCAGCCCCAAGCATCAGCAGCACGACCGCGGTGTCGCCGATGATGCGGCTGATGCCAAGCGTCACGCCTGTCGCGATGTTCGAGCGTACGCTGGGCAGCAATACTCTGCGTATCGTCGCGATGCGCGTCTTGCCGAGCGCGAATGCAGCCTCGCGCATGTGGGCGGGCACCGCGAGCAAGCCATCGCGTGTCGCGGTGTAGATCGCAGGCAGCGCGATCAGCGACATCATCGCGCCGGCGGCGATGAAGGAGCGACCGACGACGCCGCCGCCTTCTGCGGTGACTGAGAACGGCGCGAGCAGGCGCGTCTGGAAGATCGCGAGCCCGAAGATCGCGATCACGATGTCAGGCGTGCCCGCGACTATCTCGATGCAGGACTCGACGACGCGTCCAAGCCATCGCGGCCGCCCATACTCGACCATCCAGAAGGCGCTGCCCGCCGCGAGTGGCAGGACGACGATTACTCCGATCAGCGTGAGCAGCACGGTGCCGATGATCGGGTCGAGGAATCCGCCGCTGCCTGCTTGGCTGGTACTAGCCTGGGGTGCGGTGACCAGCATCGCAGGACGCAGGTATTGGATGCCACGGATTCCCATGTAGAGCACGATCGCCGCAGAGATCGCGCAGAGCCCCAGCCCAGCGGCCCAGAGGCTCGCGAGCAGCAGCCGATCGCCCCAGCGCCAGGTCCGCAGCGAAGAGCGCCTCGGCCTGCACGGCGGCGGCGCGACGCCGCTCGCATCGAGGAACGAACTCATCGCGCAAGCTCTCGTGGTCGCCGAGCCTCGGCGTTTCGCGCAACCCCTCGAGGCTGCCAAAACTGGGGGCTCATCCACGCACCTCATGGCGCCGCAGCGGAAGCTTCACGAGATATCCGGAGACGGAGAGCGCGAAGGCGGAGAACATCATCAGCGCTGCGAACGCGTAGACGGAAGACCTCAACGCTGGCGCGTTCAGGCCTTCGAAGTTTTCGACGATCGCGGCGGCAAGCGTCTTCAGGGGCTCGAAGACGAAGATCAGGCCGTCGGACGGTTTCGGGCTGAAGGCAACGGAGCCTGCGACCATGTAGATCATCACTGCCTCGCCAAGCGCACGGGCGGTTGCGAGCACGGCGGAGGCTACGATCGCGGGCCGGATCGCGCGCACGCTCACTGAGAGCGTCGCGCGCAGCGGGTGCAGGCCAAGCGCGATCGCCCCCTCGCGCCATGAGCGTGGCACCGCTGCAAGCGCCTCTGTGATCAGCGCGACCATGATCGGCGTGATCATCACGGCGAGCAGGATCGCCGCAACCCCAAGCCCTGCGCCCGTCAACTGCACGACGTTCTCCATCCTCACCTTCTCTGACGTCGTGATCAGGTGGTTGCCTACGAACGGCACGAGCACGAGGATCCCGATCAGCCCGTAGATCACCGAAGGCACCGAAGCAAGCAGTCGGATAGTCGGTATCGCGAGCTTGCGGACGCGCGTCGGCGCGAACTCGACGATGAAGATCGAGGCAAGCAGGGCGACGGGCAGACCGATCACGACGGCGATCCCAGCCGTCAGCAAAGTGCCATAGACGAGCGGCCAGGCGCGCAGATGGTAAGCGGAGGCGCCTGGATGCAGGCCGGTCGAGAACATGTCGCCAAGTTGGCGATCGACATTGCCTCCTCGGCCGAGCCAGGAGAGCCCCTCGTGCTGGAATGTCGGCCACGCCCTCGCGAGGATGCAGACGATCGTTGCGAGCACGATCGCGACCACCAGCAGCGACACCGCGCCGAGCGTACGCTCGGCGCGGTGATCTGGCCATGGTTTGCGGATGCGATCGAACACCCGCGCAGAGAGACTACGGTTCACATCTCCCCTATTTTTCGCTGATCGGAACCCACTGCGAGGAGATGATCTTCTTCGCCACCGCCGATTTGTCGATCCAGGAGATGAAGCCGGCGGCAGCTCCCGCTGCCTTGCCCTTCGTCACCTCATAGAAGCGCGCGAGCCCTGCATACGCTTCCGAAGCTGCGTTCGCCCTCGTGCAGGCGACACCGTTGTAGGGAGTGGAGCTCACGCCACCGCTGTCGGCGTTGTAGTTGGAGAGGAATCCGATCGAGTTGTCGTCGTTTTCCACCTGCTTCTTCAACAGGCCCTCAGAGGACTCCTGAGCGGCGAGCGAGGATGGCTTGCTACCGCTGAGGAACAGCGTCTCGAAGCTCGTCAGCACGCCCGCAGTCGAGGTGCGGCTGATCAGGTCGATTGGGCCGCTCGCTTTCGCACCGGGCACTTCGGACCAGTTGCGGGTCTTGCCCGTGAAGATCGAGTCCACCTGGGCGGTCGTCAGGTTGGAGAGCGGATTCGACTCGTTCGTCACAACGCAGATCGCATACTTCGCAATCGGATAGAAGTCGAGCCCAGTGGGGTCTGTCGGCAGCGGATCGCGCGATGAGTCACCGATCGTCACACGGCCCGCTGCAACGTCGGCGATGCCGACGGAGGCTCCGCCCTGGGTGATCTTGAAGCGGACCTTGTCTTTGTCGACCTTGCGGTACTTAGCTGCGAGCAGCGCGACGAGCGGGTAGGAGGAGGTCGCGCCACTGATCGTGATCAGCGTCGAGGCAGAGGCGGCTGCGGGAGCCGCCCCGAGAGCGCCGACCACCGCGAGGGCGATCGTCGTACGGCGAATTGAAGGCATGTGCAATGAGACTCCGTGGTTCGAGGGTCCGTTGTTTGAGGGGTTTCGCCGGCAGCGTAGCAGATTCCTCATAAACTAGATCAAGTTAATGTATCTTGTGATCTTCCCCGCACTCCTTCGCGCCCTGGCGCCTGAAAAGGCCACCGACGACAGACCCGGAGGCCGACCGCAACCACCCGATGACAGACCCAAACCCAACGGCCCGACGCAGACCCAAACCCAACGGCCCGATGACAGACCCAAGCCCAACGGCCCGACGCAAACCCAAGCCCAACGGCCCGACGCAGACCCCGAACCAGACCCGCAGACCCCCGAACCAGACCCAACTACCTAGCGACGAACCCCAGACCCCGACCGCAACCACCCGATGACAGACCCGGACGCCCCTAAAGACCCCAGCGAATCCGCCCCCTGAGCAGCGAACCGAACGCTGCGTGGACTGCGCCTCGCCGCTGCTTGCAGACCAGCGCTACTGCCTGCACTGCGGCGTCCGCCGCGGCGCGCCGCGGCTCGACTTCAGCGCGTTCTGGCATCGCGCAGGCGGGCAGGACGATGCCTACGCGGACGAGCGGAATACGTCGCGGGGGCCTGTCGCAACGCCGTCCCGCTGGGGACAATCACGCTGGGCGCGTGCGGCAGTCGTCAGCGTCGTGCTAGGGGCGGGAATCGCCGCTGGCGACCTGCTCGCACCTGGACCCTCAAGCTCACTTGCCAGCGTCTCGGGGCCACTGCAGGCGAGCGTGCTCAGCGCAATCGCGGCCAGCGAGGGCTCGAAAGCGTCGAGCGGTAGCGAATCCCCGTCTCCAGAAGCGCGCGAAACGGGCCAATCCGCCGAAGACAACAGCTCCTTCCAGGGGGCCTCAGGATCCGGAGCGCTCGCTGAAGAAGCCCCCACCGCCGAAGGCGAAGGCAGGTCTGGCGAAGCAACCGCACCGGAAAGCGCTGGCTCAAAAGGCGACAGTCCAGCAGACGGCGGCTCCGAAGACCAAGGCCCAAAAGGCGCAGGCTCCGAAGACGACAGCTCCGGCTCCGGCTCCACCATCGCAGGTGGCAATGCGGGTGCCGGCAAGACAGGCCCAGGCGAATCCAACGGCGCCGGCGCAAGCGAAGCACCTGTCCCCACAACGCTGCTGCAGCAGATCAAGCACGTCTGGTTGATCATGCTCTCGGGCTCGAGCTTCAAGCAGGCAAGCAAGCAGAAGGGCAGCGACCCATACCTCGCCAAGCAGTTGCTGCCGCAGGGCACGCTGCTCAGCGACTACTCGCTTGTCGCCGCCAGCCCGCTTGCAAATGACATCGCGCTGCTCTCTGGCCAATCGGCGAACTCTTCGACCGAAGAAGACTGCCCCACCTACGAGGCGGTCGAACCTCCCACGCTCGAAGCGAAGGGTCTCACCGAGGGCCTTGGCTGCGTCTACCCTGCGGCCGCGAAGACACTCGCCGACCAGGCGACCGAAGCTGCGCTCACCTGGAAGGCCTACCTCCAGGACATGGCGCCGGCAGACACGACGAGCGCCACGGGCGAAGCGGCCACAACCGAAGCCGCCACCACCACATGCAGACACCCCCTGCTTGGCGAAACCGAAGCAGCCCAGACGCAAGCTGCAGGCGCGGACTACCTCACTTACAGGAACCCCTTCGTCTACTTCGACTCGCTGCTCGAAGGGGGCGCCTGCGCAAGCGACGACGTCGACCTCAGCTCGCTGTCCCAGAACCTCGCCAAGCCACAGAGCATCCCTGCACTCAGTTGGGTCGTGCCTTCCGCATGCGACGACGGCCAGCAGACCCAGTGCGGACCCAACCACACCACTGGGCTTGCGGCAGCTGACGCCTTCCTGCACGAAGTGCTGCCGCCGATCCTCGCAACGAAGGCGTACAGGAGCCATGGCCTCATCCTCATCACCTTCGACGCAGGGCCGCCCCAGCAGGCCCACGAAGGGGGCGCCGTCGTTGGCGCGCTGCTGCTCTCGCCCTTCGTGAAGCGCGGGGAGCAGGACTCCCACGCGTTCGACAACTACTCGCTCCTAATGAGCCTTGAGCGGCTCTATGGAGTCCCCCTCTTGGGCCACGCAAACGACGAAGGCCTCGAAGGGCTTGGCGCCGGCGTCTACAGCACAGCCGCGAAGGCGGCCCAGGCCACGACCAGCTCAGGGCGTGGAGCCACGCAATCAAGCGGCTGAGCGCCGCAATAAAGCAGTTGACAACCGAAAGGAACCCGTTGCAGTCATACCTATCCGTTCACGGCCGAGCTCTGCGCTGGCTGATCGCGATCGCCAGCGCCTTCGCTCTCTCGCTCGCGACGGGCGTCGCCGCTCACGCCGAAGAAAGCAACCCGAACAACTACGAATGCCATGGGCACATCGAAGCGGGCCAGCCTGAAGTCGGCAACGAAGAACCCCAGGTCGCCTACGAGTTCTACTGCGACGGGCCGATCACTGGCTACCAGATCGAGAGCAACGTCGAAATCAATGGCGCAGAGGGCTCGCCGAACGTCACGACCTACAACGAACTCCCGACGAGCGACACATTCTCGTGCAGCAGCGAAATCCCAGGCTGGGCGGTGAACTGCGTCGGCGCCACCACATATTTCTTCGAGCGTGTGACTGGCCAGTTCACGATCGAATCAGAAGTCTGCGCAGAGCCACGGGTCGATCCGCTGCTCACCGTCACCTACGCCTACCTCGAAAAGGGCGTCGTCACACAGGCGATCGCTGGCCCGTTCGAACTGCGGCGCCCAGTCGGCTGCAAGCCAGATGCCTACAGCAAGCTGAGGCGACTTGCGCCTGAAGTGCTGCCCACGATCGAAAGCAAGGACAAGGGCAAGAAGCAGGGCAAGAAGGGCAGCAAGGGCAAGGCGAAGGATGGCGATGGCGGCAAGGGCAAGGCTGGATCTGGCTCGAAAGCCGGCGCGAAGAGCAAGGCGAAGGCCAAGTCAGGCGGCAGGAGCAAGAGCTAGGCGAAGGCCAAGTCAGGCGGCAGGAGCAAGAGCTAGGCCACGTGCCAGGCAGGACGATGCGGGGCGCCACCTGCCGGGCGCCCCGCATCGCCTCGCGTCACGCCGTCAGCCGACGTCCTGCCCGTTCGCCGTCAGCTTCACCTCGACGTTGCCGTCGATCGCTTTCGAGTAGGGGCAGACGCCATGGGCGGCGGCGACGAGCTGCTTCGCCTGCTCCGCATCTGCGACCTGGGGCAGCGTCACGTCGAGCTCGACGGAGAGCCCGAAGCCGCGATCCTCCGTCGTCTGCAGGCTCACTTTGCTGTCGATCGAGACATCGCCGACCTCTGCGTGCTCGCGCCTGCCGACGACCATCAGGGCGCCCTCGAAGCAGGCGGCGTAGCCGACCGCGAACAGCTGCTCTGGATTCGTGCCGCCACCCTGCCCGCCCATCTCAGTTGGCGAGCGCAGCTGCACGTCAAGTGCGCCGTCATTCGTTGCGCCATGGCCCTCGGCGCGTCCGCCTGTCACGGTCGCCTCTGCTGTGTAGATCGTCTGGCCCATTTTGCTTCTCCTTTTGCAAGTCGTCATCGAGTATTGAGTCGCGCTTTGCTGCCCTGCCGCTCCCTTTCTTAACATCTCGCGGGCGATGCCCAGCAACCGCACCATCAGGCTCGCGGCGATTGGCAGCGCCGCAGGCGTGTTCAGCGGCCTCTTTGGCGTTGGCGGCGGCAGTGTGATCGTGCCACTGCTCATCATGTGGGTTGGCTATCCGGAGCGCGAGGCGACAGGCACCTCGCTGATGGCGATCGCCTTCGTCGCCGCCTTCGCGACGATCGTGCAGGCTGGCTATGGCAACGTCAGGCCGTTCGATGCGGCGCTGCTTGGCGTCCCCGCGATCGGAGGGGTCCTGTTTGGCACCTGGCTGCAGCAACGCATTCAGACGCGCATCATCATGCTGCTGTTCGCGTTGCTGCTGATCGCAAGCGCAGTCGAGCTGGTGTTGCAGTGATCGCCCTCATCGCAAGCGAGCCCAGGCCGGTGCCACAGTGATCGCGCTCATCGTCATTGGGGTCCTTGCAGGCGTGATCGCAGGCATGCTTGGCGTCGGCGGCGGCATCCTCTTCGTGCCGGCGCTTGTCATCGTCCTTGGCCTCAGCCAGCACGTTGCGGAGGGCACCTCGCTGCTTGCGATCATCCCCGTCGTGCTCGTCGGCGCCGCGCGCCAGCGCCGCTATCGCAACGTCCGCGCCAGGGACGCAACGGTGCTTGGCACGCTCTCGGTTGGAGGCGCAGCTGCAGGCGTCGCGCTCGCCAACGCCCTGCCTGGCCTAGCGCTGCGGATCGCCTTCGCTGTGCTCACGGTCTTGATCGCGCTGCAATTGATGCGGCGAGCGTTGCGCGAAAAGTCCTAGACTGGTTGCAATGGGATTGGACAACCCCCTTCATATCGCTCTCCTGGTAGTGCTCTTGCTGTTGGTGTTTGGGGCGAAGCGGCTGCCTGAGATTGGCCGCTCGCTGGGTAGTGGCATGCGCGAGTTCAAGCAGTCGGTCACTGGCGAGGGCGAGCAGCGCAGCCTTCACGCCACCCCTACCGCCCAAGCTCCTGTGGCACAGCCCGCCCAGCCGCAGCAGACCGCCGCCCAGCAGGCCGAGACGCCGCCAACCGCCTGAGACGCACTCAGCTGAGGCTTGCCGTCATGCGCTCGATCTCGGAGATCGAGGTCAGACCTGCGCGCACCAAGTCGAGGCCGTCTTCGCGCAAGCTGCGCATCCCGCCCCTCACCGCAGCCGCGGTCAGGTTGTCCAATGGCGCCTTCTGGAGCACGAGCGAGCGCAGCTCGTCGGTCATCGTCATCACCTCATAGACGCCCATCCTGCCCCTGTAGCCAGTGTGGGCGCAGCGCTGACAGCCGACGGGGCCATAGACCTCCACCTCCGTCAGGCCGTGCTCTTCGAGGACCGCCCAGGAGACAGGCACAGGCTTCTTGCAGTGTGGGCAGAGCAGCCGCACGAGCCGCTGGGCGACGACGCAGTCGATCGCCGCAGCGATCAGGAATGGCTCGACTGACATGTCCGTCAGGCGGCTAAGCGCGCTCGTCGCGTCGCGGGTGTGCAGCGTCGAGATCACGAGGTGGCCTGTAAGCGCCGCCTCGATCGCGATCTGGGCCGTCTCGCGGTCCCTGATCTCGCCGACCATGATCACGTCTGGGTCAGCCCTCAGGATCGAGCGCAGGCCTGCCTGGAAGGTCACGCCCGCCTTTGGCGCGACCTGGATCTGCTTCACACCAGGCAGCCGCGACTCGACGGGATCCTCGATCGTGATCACGCTGCGCTCGCGGCTGCCAAGGGCACTCAGCGCCGCGTAGAGGGTCGTCGACTTGCCAGAGCCAGTTGGGCCGGTGACGAGAATCGCCCCATTCGGGCGTTTCACGGCGGCAGCGAAGCGCTCGAGGACGTCCGCCTGCATGCCAAGCGAGCCGAGGTCGCGTACGACTGCGCCGCTGTCGAGGATCCTCATCACGACGCCCTCGCCATGGACGAGCGGCAGCGTCACGACGCGGATGTCGACCCTGTTGCCTTCGATGTTCAGCGCGAAGCGGCCATCCTGGGGGATGCGCCGCTCTGAGATGTCGAGCTCCGCCATGATCTTCACGCGCGAGACGACGCTTGCGTGCATGCGGCGCCTGATCGTCGCGGCGTGGTGCAGGACGCCGTCGATCCTGAAGTCGACCTGGGTGTCGCCCTCTTCTGGGTTCACGTGGATGTCGGAGGCGCCCTGGGAGATCGCCTGGGCGACGATCGAATGCACGAGCTTCACGATCGGGGCGTCCCTGTCTGCCTCCTCGGCGAGCGACTGGGTCTCGTCGTCGGGCTCCTCCTCGACGATGTCCTCGATCGATTCCTCCATGCGATCGAGTCGGGCGGCGATCTGGCCGAGGTCCTCAGCTGAGGCGGCGAGCACACGCACGCGCCTGCCTGTGATCATCGCGACGTCGTCTGCGGTGATCACGTTCGTTGGGTCCGCCATCGCGAGCAGCAGGGCGCCATCGTCGGCGATCCCGACGGGCAGCGCCTGATAGCGCCTGATCGCCTGCGGGTCGAGCATCATCACGACGCCCATGTCAGGCGGGTTCGCAGAGAGGTCGACGTACTCGATGCCAAAGCGCTCTGCGAGCACGTAGGCGAGCTGGTCAGGGAGCAGGATCTTGCGGTCGACGAGCACCTGCCCAGTTGGCACGCCACTTTCGCGCGCGATCGACACCGCCTGCTCGACCTCGCTGCGCTCTGCGAAGCCAAGCTCGACCGCGATGTCTCCGATCAGGCGACCAGGGCGCCCAGGCAGGCCTGGGGGCTGGGACTCGGTGCCTACAGAACCGATCGCGGGATAGCCCATCGCCCCTCAATCGGCATTCTGATGCGCAGACTTGAAGGGTGGGCGCAGTCATTCAGGCCGTCCCACAAGGTGCCTGCGATGTGCGAGATCGTGCGGATGTGCACTAGATCGGCGCACGGGGGTAACATGGTGTCTGTGGAGTTGTCGAGGGAGCCCCTCATGGGTTCTGCTCCGCTCGCGGTGCAGGGAGTGACCGTGCGCTTCGGTGGGCTGACGGCGCTGGAGCGCGTCTCACTCGAGGTCGCGGACGGAGAGGTGCTTGGCGTAATCGGCCCGAACGGCGCGGGCAAGACAACGCTGTTCAACTGCATTTCAGGCTTCGTGAAGCCACAGTCGGGGACGATCTCCTGGCGAGGGCAACAGCTCGAGCGCATGCGCTCGGATCGCCGCGCCGGCAAGGGGATCGCGCGCACGCTCCAGGGCGTCGGCCTCTTCTCCGGCCTCACGGTCGCGGAGAACGTGATGGTGGGTGCACAGCGCTTCCGACGTACAGGCGTGCTGAGCGCGCTCGTCGCGCTGCCTCGCGCCGAGCGCGACGAGCGGGCACTGCGTGCGAGGGCGATAAGGGCGCTGAGCGCGGTTGGCTGCGAGAAGGTCGCCGAGCGTCGTCCCGACTCGCTTCCATTCGCCGTCCAGAAGCGTGTCGCGCTTGCGCGGGCGCTCGTCGCAGAGCCCAAGCTGCTCATGCTCGACGAGCCTGCGAGCGGCCTTGACGCCGCAGAGCTCGAGCAGCTCGCAGCGTTGATCCGCAGCATCCGCGGCACGATGAGCGTGATGGTCGTGGAGCACCACATGGACTTCGTCATGTCGATCTGCGACCGAGTCGCCGTGCTCGACTTCGGTCGCGTCATCTGCATCGGAGCGCCGCAGGCCGTGCGCTCGGATTCGCGCGTGCTCGAGGCGTACCTCGGCGACGAGGCAGTCAGGAGGCCTGCGGGACGCGATGCTTGAGGTCGAGAATCTCGTCACCGACTATGGCCCGGTGCGGGCCGTCGACAGCGTCTGCCTCCAGGTCGAGGAGGGCAAGGTCACCGCCGTCCTTGGCGCAAACGGCGCGGGCAAGACGTCGCTGCTGCGCACGATCTCGGGGCTCGAGCAAGCGAGCTCCGGGCGGGTCTCGCTGACCGGCGAGGACATAACCCACACTGCGGTCGAGGACATCGTGCGCCGTGGTCTTGCGCACGTGCCAGAGGGCCGCGGCGTTATCGCCGAGCTGACCGTCGAGGAGAACCTCCGCCTTGGCGGGCTCTGGCGCCGTAAGCAGAGCGCCTCTCCGCAGGACATGTACGAGCTGTTCCCGGCTCTGCGCGAACGCAGGGGCAAGCCGGCGGCGACGCTCTCAGGCGGCGAGCGACAGATGCTCTCGCTTGGGCGGGCGCTCATGGGCCGTCCGCGAGTGCTCCTGCTCGACGAGCCCTCCCTCGGCCTCGCGCCGCGGATCACGGCGCAGATCATGGCGCTCGTGCGCCAGCTCTGCGACGAGCAGGGGCTCGCGGTGCTGCTGGTCGAGCAGAACGCGCGCAGCGCACTCTCGATAGCCGACACCGGCGTCGTGCTCGACCTTGGCCGCGTCGTCGCCACCGAGGACCCTGAGCGCCTCGCCGACGACACCGATCTGCGACACGCCTACCTCGGCTTCTGAGGCGCTCGATGACGCAGTTCCTCAACCTCACTCTCAGCGGCATCTCGACGGGCGCGATATACGCGGCAGTCGCGCTCGCGCTCGTGCTCATCTGGCGCGCCACGAGGATCGTGAACTTCGCCCAGGGGGCGATGCTGATGTTCACCACGTTCCTCGCCTCGGTCGTGATCGAGGCGGGTGCTCCCTACTGGGTGGGCCTCCTCGCCGCGCTCGCAGGCGCGCTCGTGCTTGGGGTCGTGGTCGAGCGTGTGCTCGTCCGCCGAGTGGAGTCGGCGCCGCCGCTGAACGCGGTCATAGTCACGCTTGGCCTGCTCGTGCTGCTTGAGGCCGCGGCGGGGATGATCTGGGGCAACACTCCGCGCTCCTTCCCTGCGGCGTTCTCGATCCAAGGCTTCAAGGTCGGTGGCACACGCCTGCTGTTCTCGCCGAACGACCTCTTCGTCGTGCTCGTCGTGCTAGCCGTCGCGGGCGGGCTCGCGCTGCTCTTCCGCATGACCACGCTTGGCCTGCGGATGCGCGCGGCTGCGTTCGCGCCTGAGGTCGCCCGGCTGCAGGGCGTGCGGGTCGGGCGCATGTTCACGATCGGCTGGGCGCTCGCAGCACTCGTCGGATCGCTTGCGGGGGTGCTCATCGCCCCGTCTGTGTTCGTCGGCCCGAACCAGTTCGACTCGATCCTCATCTACGCGTTCGTCGCGGCCGTACTCGGAGGCCTCGACAGTCCGCTCGGCGCGATCGTCGGCGGGGTGATCCTTGGTCTCGTGCTCTCGTACGTCTCCGGCTACGAAGGCTCTGCGCTTGCGCCGCTCGCCGCCCTCGTCGTGCTCGTCGCGACGCTCATGATCCGCCCAAGCGGCCTGTTCTCCTCCACGCGGGAGCGACGGGTATGAGCGGCGTCAAGGCACATGAGCAGCTGGGTCGGCCGGCGTCTTCGGGCGCGCCGTCGCCGGGCGCGCCGTCGCCCACGCCCAGCCGCTGGCTGCGCGCGTCGCAGTGGTGGCGCAGACATAAACTTGCGCGCTCGCTCACGCTGCTCGTCGTCTCGGCGCTTGCGCTCGCGCTCCTGAGCGAGGTCCTCAGCGAATACCGCAACCTTCAGCTCGCCGACGCCGCCTACTACTTCACGGCCCTCGCAGGCCTCAGCCTGCTGATCGGGCTGAGCGGGCAGATCTCGCTTGGTCACGGCGCGCTCATGGCCGTCGGCGCATACACAGTCGCGCTGCTTGTCGCGAACGAGCATTGGCCGCTCGTTGCGGCGCTGATCGCATCGGTGCTCGTGACCACGCTTGTCGGGATCGCCGTCGGCGCGGCTGGGTCGCGGCTGCGCGGGCCATATCTCGCGGGCGCGACGCTTGCGTTCGCTGTCGGCCTGCCAGGCCTCGCCTATCAATACTCTGGCACGTTCGGCGGGGCGAACGGAATCGCGACGAACCCGCCAGCGGTCCCGGCGGCGCTTGGCTCGAGCTTCCCGCTCGAGCGCTGGGAGGCGTGGATCGCATGCGCCGGCGCCGTGCTCGTCGCGTTCGCGCTGTACAACCTCATCCACAGCGGCGTCGGACGCTCATGGCGCGCCGTTCGCGACGACGAGATCGCTGCAACCGTGTCCGGATTGCGCGTCTCGCGTACGCAGACGCTCGCGTTCACCCTGAGCGCCGCATGTGCTGGCCTTGGCGGCGGGCTGCTCGCGATCGTGCTCCAGCTCGCGAACCCTGGCGCGTTCCCGCTCGTGCTCTCGTTCTACCTGCTCGCTGCGGTCGTGATCGGCGGCTTGGGCTCGCTGCTCGGCGCCGCGTGGGGCGCGGCAATTCTCGTGTTCCTGCCGAGCTGGACGCATGACCTTGCGCAGTCGTTCTCGCTCCCCGACAAGGTCGGGGCGAACCTTCCACTCGCCATCTATGGGGTTGTGCTGATTGCGGCGATGCTCGTCTGGCCCAGTGGGATCCAGGGCGCAGTTCGCGCGGTCGCCGGCTTCCTGCGTGACGCGGTGGAAGCACGCAGTGCATCGGGGTCTCGAAATGCGATAACCGAACCAGAGGAGGAACGATGAAAGTGACCAAGAGCAGGCCGATCGCGGGGTTCATCGCGCTCGCGGCGCTCGCGCTCGTCGCGGCAGGCTGCGGCTCGTCTTCGAGCAAAAGCACCGTAGGGGTGACCGCTTCGAGCATCACATTCGGCACGCATCAGCCGCTTACTGGCCCTGCTGCGCCTGGATACAGCGAGATCGCACCGGCCTCGCAGGCGTACTTCGATTACGTCAACGCACACGGTGGTGTGTACGGACGCAAGATTCACCTGATCATCAAGAACGACGAATACAACCCGACGAACACGGTCAACGTCGTCCACCAGCTCGTGCTGCAGGAAAAAGTGTTCGGCATCTTCGAGGGTCTTGGCACTCCGACGCACACGAAGGTCGTCGGCTTCCTCAACGCCTCCAAGGTTCCAGACATGTTCGTGGCCTCTGGCTGCCCCTGCTGGGACAAGGGCACAGAACAGCCGTACACGTTCGGCTGGCAGCCGAACTACACGATCGAAGGCAAGGTCATGGGTCAGTACATCGCGCAGCACTTCGCTGGCAAGAAGGTCGGCGTCCTCTACCAGGATGACGACTTCGGCCAGGGCGGCCTCGCCGGCCTCAAGGATGAGCTGCCTGCAAGCGCGATCGTGTCTGCGCAGCCCTACCAGTCCGGGACCGAAACGCTCGCGCCGCAGATAACGGCGATCAAGTCCGCGGGCGCGGAAGTGGTCGTTTACTTCACCGTCCCGATCTACACCGCGATCGGCCAGCTGACAGCGTTCACGCTTGGCTACAAGCCGCAGCTGTTCGTGTCGAACGTCGGTATCGACCCGACGACTGTCGCAGGACTGCTGAAGACCGTCTCCAAGGGCAAGGCGAGCGGCACGGCGCTGATCGAAGGCGCTTACACGAACGGCTATCTGCCGTCGGTCGCGGATACGTCGAACCCATGGGTCGCGCTCTTCAAGAAGATCAAGGAACAGTACGACCCAAGCGCTCCGTTCGACGGCAACGTGTTCTATGGCATCGCGAACGCGTACACACTCGTGCAGGCGCTGAAGGCCGCTGGCAAGAACCTCACGCGCGAAGACCTCGTCAAGGCGGTCGACGAAGACGGCGCGAAGTGGAGCGGTCCAGGGCTCGTCCCGTTCCGCTACTCGACGACCGAGCACGGCGGCTATTCCGGCGTCCAGATGGGCCGCGTGGAAGGGGGCAAGGTCGTCATGTTCGGCCCGACGCTGACAACTGAACCGACGAAGGGCACACCGATCACGACGTACAGCGGCACGCAGCCGCCACCGCCGTCGAACGGCATACCGACCGAATAGCCAACAGCTTCAGTCCCCAGCGAGATAGAGCTCAGTGGGGGGGCGGGGCCGCGCAACGCGGCC
>DASXDO010000031.1:0-27619 GCA_036490555.1 Solirubrobacteraceae bacterium
CCCTGCAGCACGATCACCAATTCCGGGAACTTCTGCCCACCATAAGAGACGAAATACGCCGGGCCCGTCAGCTCTTCAGGCAACACAGGCGTCACCGCCGTAGCACTACCAACACGCGAAGCCGCCGGACAGTCCGCCGGATCCGCGTCGAACGTCGCCGCCGTACAAGCCTTCTGCAGCGTCGAAAGCCTCGACGGCAACTGCTTCGGCAATTCGACCTTCACATAGGAGACATTCGCCTGACTCGAGGCCTGATTTGCTTCGAGCTTCCCCGTCGGGTAGACGATCTTCGCAGCGAGGCTCGCCCCATCCTTCCTCGAGGTCGTCCCGCTCGTGGAGACCTTGAAGTCCGGCTGGAACTTCAGCGAGCGACAGGAGCCCATCTGGAAATGGCTGGAGATCGGCGCCGTCGCTCCTTCGGAGCCGGTCGCGGTGCCAGAGAAGCTCATCGGCTCGCAGCCGGTCGGGTTGAACATGAATTCAGGCCTGTCGATCACCGCATTGATTGCCCGCAGATCGGCGGGGATCCCATCGATGATGCTCGGCAACGGGTCCGTCGTGATCGTCAATTCCGTCGTGATCGGATCGACTTCGATCTTCGCGCGCACGATCTGCGTCTGCAACGTGAACGGCCCGACATGCAGCGGCACGACGATCGAGAGGCCATACGGGGCGCCCTTGTAGCCTTCGGTCAGGTAAATCGGCGCCGGCGGCTGACCCGGTTCCGGCACCACAAGTGGATACGGCCCAGGACCAGCCTCGACGACCGTATGCCCGATCTGTGAGGCAGAAGAGCACGTGCCCGCATTCGCCTGGGAATCAGAGCACAGCGGCACTTTGCTGATCATCCCAAGCAGCCCCTCTGGCGTCTTGAACTGCAGGCTGCCGATCCGCTGCTGCCCGTCTTCGCGTGTCAACAACATCGAGAACGACGTGAACCCGCCCGCCTGATCGGTGGTCGAACCGGCGGTCAGCGATGGTTCGAACGGCAGCGAACCACCTGGGCAGGGACCACCGTTGGCTCCTGCGCTGATCAGAAATTCGCTCTGCGGAAAGGCATCGGCCACCGACGGGGTGCTCCACGGGGTGAAGTCGGAGCTCGTCTCATAGGAGCCGCACCTTGGCGGGGTGTACAGCGCCGCCTGGGCACCGCCTGAGAAGGACAGCCTGAACGTCGTGAAGGGCAGCTCGGGCGTTTCCGAGAAGGTCGTCGTCAGACGCCCTGTGCTTTCGTTCAGGTGCACGTCGCCGACCAGCTTGAGACTGACGCCTTCGCCTGCGGCCGTGACGAGCAGCTTCAGGTTTGGCGGGTTCGAGTCAAGGACGTAGACGTTGCCCTTCAGGTCGTGGAAGAGCAGCGGCGTTTCGATTTCATCGGTGCCGACCTTAGAGGCGTTGGGGCAGCTTGGTTCCCCTTCGGTGCCAACAGCAGACTGCGCTTCCGAGCAGACCTGCAGACCGTGAGCCTGGCCGGGATTGATTGCGACGCCTTCCGGCAGCGTCACGGTCGTGTCCTTGATGTTGGAGGTGGCAAGGCCTTCGACCGAGGTGAGGCCTTCCTGAGGGGTCTTCAGTTCGACGGTGACACCCGCGGGAGTTTCCGCATCGGAGGTGTCGGGCGCGACCGTGAGCGACGGGCGGAAGCTCAAGCGTTCGCAGCCGGTGATGCCCGCCGCAACGCCTGAGTTTTCGTGGGAGAGAAAGCTCACTTCGGTTGGCGAGGGCAGGGTGCCATGGGAGGCCCACGGTTCCGCGAAGGCCGTGAAGGTCTGTGGCCCTTCGCAGGCGGTGGGGAGAGTCAGGAACGGCGCCTCGGCGATGCGTGACGCGCCGCCAAATACCACGCCTTCTTCTTCTCCACCACGCCCCTCGCGCTGGAAGTTGTGGCTCGAATCGCCTGGCACGCCCCAGACCGTGATCGTGTCAAATGTGATCTCCGTTTGCAGGATGTTGTCGACCACCTCTGAGATCCCGTAGTCGCTGCCGCTGCGCACCTTCGAGTTGATGCGAGTGCCGAGGCCCACGAGCGAGAACCCAAGCTGCGCAGGCACACCTGGCGGCGGCACCATGTTGTAGACCGGGAGCTGTGCTGAAAGCACGAAATCATCGCCGAATTCCCTGATCGGCGGGCGTTCGCCTTCTTCAAAGTAAAAGGGAGAAAGGCCGCCAAGCGAGACACGGTCCACACCGACCTGGCTGTCGGTCGGACAGAGTTGCGCGTCGAGCTGAGCCGCGGTGCAGCGCGGCACCGCCGTCGGATTGCCGATCAGCCCGGGGGGCAGATTGAATTTGATGTTCCGCCATTCGCCGGCGGGAAGCCCGCCTGTGTTGTTCAGCGAGAGCGACACAGTCAACGTGTACGGGTGCGAACCGGCCTGCGTGTCGAGCGTGCCGTTGGCGTTCGAGAACCAGGCATCGTCTCGCTGGAAGCCAAAGGTCGCGGCTTCTGGAGCGCCAAAATTGAGTGTGCTGACGGCGGTAGCGGGGCTCAGCGTGCCGCCACCGGCGACGGTCACTTCGTTTGTCGCGCTGCCAGATGCACCGGCAGACACATCGACGGCGATCGCCAGGAACTCCATTTCGCCAGCTGGAATCGACGGAAGATGGCCCGCGTCATTGGTGCAGGTGACGACGCTCCCTACGCTGCAGTCCCACTGTTCTCCTGTGCCAAGGCCTCCCTCCAGTTCGGAGTTGACGAAGGGTTCGTTGACATAGCCCGCTTCGGTCGCCATGACTCCCGCCGGAAGCGTGTCGGTCACCGTGACCGTGCCGCTGCTGTTCGCCTTGCCGACGTTGTAGATCTCGAGCAGCAGATAGCCTTCCCCGCCTGGCGGCAAATTCGAGGGGTAGGCGAGAGGGTTGACCTCCCAGCCCGGAGCGGCGGGAACGGGAGCCGCCTGAGCGGGCACCGCCGTGCCAATCAGAGCGCAGACCGCAAGTGCCGCCATCGCACTCGCCCTGCAGATCGCTCGCCAAGACCCAAAAGCCCTCATCGTCCGCCCCTCCCCCTGTTCGCGCCGCGCCGTGCTCGCTTGGCGGGTTTCTTTGCCTTGCAGGAGACCCGCTTGGCCTTGGCCTGCTTCCCCGACCTCTTCACTTGGGATTTCCTGTCCTTTTTCACTACGCACTTGGAAGTTTTCTTCTTCTTCGGCGTCGGTTTCGCGACTGGCGCAGCGAAGTTGCCGACGCCGTTGTATGTCACGCTCGCAGGCGTCGCGAACACCGGCGGAATCGCCGCCACACCCTGGCAGCCAGTGCCGGTGCACTGCGGTTCCGCTGGGGCTTCGACGGCGCCCACGTGGGCGTCATAGATGTCGTTGTATTCGTTCTCGTCAGCCGAGACGAGCTGTGACCGTGTCATCAGGAACACGTCGTCTCCGCTCGCGCTCGCGTCGATGAAATACGACGGATATGGGCTCGACCCGCTCGAGAGCAGATAGATACAGCCGGTCGCTTCCACGCAACTGCCCGCGCCCTCGCGCTCCCACTCGTAAAGGTTGAGCCTGCCGTTCTGCGCCTGCGGCAGCAGCGGCTGGGCGCTTTGGAAGAACACGCGACTCCCGTCGCTCGAGATCACGTGCTGCTGATAGGTGGAGTGCCTGCTTATCGGCAGCGCGCCGCCCATGCGGCTCGAGCTGGGCGCTTCGCCGGTGGGATCGCACGAGGCGCACGAGATTTCCCCGCTGCTTGCGTCGTAGACGTAAACCTCGCCCTCGGGGACCGTTTCGCTTGCGTCGTGGAACACGTTGTCATAGCCGGTCAGGCTCTTTCTCGACATGAACGCGATGTCGAGGCCGGAAGGCGTCACCTCTGCGACGCGATGACCCATGTCCACCGCCCACGGAAAGACGTTCACGGCAAGGGGCTCTTCTTCTTCGCCTTCCGAGCCCAGCGTCACGATGAAGCTCGTGTGGCCTTCATGCAACACGTACATGTTCGACATTTCCGCGGTCGCGCCGGGAGCCAACACGCCCTGCGCCACGAAGTAGACGTATTCGAGGTTTTCGGCTGCACCCATCAGACCCAGCACTTCTCCGCCTGGGGTCAGGTCGTGGGTGGCTTCGACATCGAGGTCGTCTTCGTAGAGGTCTCCCCCCTTGATGTAGAGCACCTTCGAGCCGTCGGCGGAGGCCGTCAGGTAGGTCGCGGCTTCTGCGATCAATGCCGTCCGGGCATCGTCTTCGCGCACGTACAGCGAGCCGTTGTTCATGTCTGTCCAGAAGATGCGGCTGCCGTCCGCGGAGATCACGTGGCTGAATGCGCTCTGCGTTTCGAGCCCGTTGATCGTCGATCCGGTTGGGCCTCCGAAAGACGCATCTGGCGCCGAGCTCCCGTCAGGCAGGATGTTGACTGTGTACAGCTGCCCTTCGACGGAGTCGTAGAGGTTGTTCGCATGCTTGCCCGTGTCCACGGCGCCGCTCGCAAGCGCATCGTTGGCCTCGAACAGCAGGTGCTTGAAGTCGGCCGAGGCGCCCGCGTAGCGTTCACCCAGCGAGGCTTCGGTCACTTCTCCCTGGAGACTGGCGGCGCCGAATTCTTCGAAGGTGCGGTTGGGCGGCGTGATCGTGGAAAGCGGCTGATAGGTGACCTCTTCGTTGTTGCGCAGGTAGAGATCTGGATAATGGTCGGTCCCGCCAGAGACAAGCGCTTCCCGTGACATCAGGATCCCGAGGTTGAGCTGTTCTGAGAATGCCCAGTAGTTCGGGGAGTTGTAGCCAGGAGGCTGGATGTCTTCCTGGGTCCAGGCGCCCGCGGCATCTCTTCGCGCCAGGAACTCGTTGCCCAGCCCCTCGCCCTCGCTGCCGTTGCCGCTTGACGTCGGCGAGCCTGCGTACGTGATCGCTTCGCCGTTCGCCGCCGCGATCATCGGTCGGGTCGTATGTATCGAGTCTTCCCCTTCCACGCCGTCACCGGTCGGTGAGTAAGGTTCAGAGCCTTCGTTTTCGGCTGGCGTGACCAGTTCGTAGCCGCGTCCGTCAGGTAGAGCAGAGGTGCCTGCGGTGGGCTGGGCGCTGGCGGTCTGCGCAGTGACGCATATCGCAAAGAGGACTGGCAGCGCAAGGCAGAGCGCCGCGAAGAGCTTGCGTTGCAGCAGCGGCTTGCGGCTTGCTTCACGTGAAGCTTCGTGCTGTCGCGGCGCGCCCATGGTGTATGGCACATGCAGACGACCGGCCCTGCGCGTGCGGCTGCCTTCGAGCAATGCTGAAGCAGTCGTGATTTGCTCGCTTGGTACCTCGTTCCCCATTCTTCGCTCCCTCTCTCTTTCTCGCCGAGCGGCCTCGACAGCCCGGAGACACAGACTTGACATATCGAGCCCTTCTCCGAGGCTTGAAGGGAGCTCGAGGTTGATGCGCGATCCGAGATCAGGCTGCATTCCTACGCACCTGTGTCTCGGCCTGTGAAGTGATGCTCTGCAGGACCCTTTCGCCGGCTTGAGTCAGCTGCCACTGGTTGGCCTCGCCCCGCGCGTGGTTGCCAGTCACAGCGTTTTCCAGCAGCCCGTGCTGCTGCAGGCGACCAAGCAGCTTCGAGGTCTGTCCCGCATCGCTGATCTCTGCATGCTCAGCAACTTGACGGTTGCTTGCTCCAATCCCCGTTTGCGTCAGCTCAGCGACCGCCTCGAGCACGCGAGCGGTTCTGTAGGTGAAACGGATCGGCAGCATCCCAAGCGGATCAGGGCCCTCAGCGTTCTTGCCGATCCCCGTGAGCACTACGACCGGCGTCTCAGGCAGCGCGCGTCCGATCTGCCTCCTCGCCGCGGCTGGCCCCAGATAGGGCAGCACGATCATGCCCGCCAGCTCGCCAAGCAGACCGCGCACACCCGTAACTCCACGTTGGCCACCATCGCCGCCGTTGGCGACGGGCTTTCCCAGGCGTGTCGCGATCACGGCGCTCACCGCACCGATGAGCGCCTCGGCAGTCAGCCTGCTCACAACAGACCCAGCCGTACTCTGTGCGCGCCCCTCGTCGAGCACGCCGACGAGGATCTCGGTGATTCGCTCGCGCTCAGCCTCGACGAGCCCACCGGCGCGCTGAGACTCCACCAGGCAGACACGAGCAAGCGAGGGGTCGCTGTCGGCAAGGCACAGGAGTGCCCACAAACCCATGCGGATGCGCTCATCCCAGGCCTTTGCAGCGAGATCGAGCTCGGCGATGACGCTGCTCGCCCGCTGCGCAGCCTCCGTCAGCAGCATCGCGAAGCATTGCTCGCGGTTCTCGAAGATCTCATAGAACGTGCGCCTCGAGACGCCCGCGCGCTCAGAGACCCCAGCTGCCGAAAAACCCTCATAGCCCTGTTCGGCGAGCGCTCCGACGGCCGCACTGAGAAGCCTTGCGCGCTGCAGAGCAAAGATGCTGCTGCGAGGCGCACCATCGGCGTCGGCGATCCGCTGCGAGCGAGCGGGCATCTCGCGCTTGCGAACGCGCGTCCAAGCGCGATCAGCAGCCACGACGCACCCCACACCCGCTTCCTACTGCGAGCGACTGCTCAGGGAAGCTCAGGCAAATGCCAAGCCCATACCCCCAACGGAGCAGATCGACATCGCCACCAAGACCTTGGCGGCGCGGCGCATCGAATCGACGCCGGAGACCAGCTCCTGCGGCTAGCTCACAGGGCCAGAGAGAGAGAGAGAGAGAGAGATGCGTCAGCTCTGCTGACGCATCTGGTTAACGCCACCCAAGTGGGCGCAACCATTCCCAGCACGTATGTCCCAAGACGACTCACGCTGACCAAAACTCCCTCAAACGCTCGAAAGGTCCCTCTCCACGAAACCAAGTCTTCGCTGCACAACACCGGTCACGAAGAGCAGAACCGGCCCCAACCAACCTATGTGTTCATGCCCGGCGCCTAGGCATGAAACCTAGAAACACAGGGCGCTCTTCCAAGCTAGCAGAAGCTCGCGCGAAAAGTCAACCCCACACCAAACCCACATCCAGGCATGGGAATCCACCACCGACCGACGTGCCACGGATCGCATTAGGTGTCCATCACGCCCGCGGATCGGTCGACGAGCCCATGCTGCGGCACCCACTTCGGCACAACTCGCTAGCCTCCGACATATGTCAGGCTGGCGATCACTGCTCGGCGTCATGTGCGTCGCAGGCCTCAACGCCCTGTGCTCCGTCTCCGGCGCCACAGCAGCAGTCCCCACCTCGACGCCGATGGCACCCGTAGCGCAACTGCCGCCAAGCCTCGTGACGCTCGAGCAGAAGATGAGCCAACTGATGCTCAGCAGCCTGCGCTTCTCGCTGAGAACCACCGTTTCGCTGCCGCACGGCGAGCGCAAGGTCGGAAAGCTGCTGCGACTCTTGGGTGCAGATTCGCGGATCTCGGGAGAGGCGACGACCAAACCGGCTGCGGCCAACCTTTCGCTTGGCCTCTTTGGGCAGAAACTGACGCTGCGTTCGGTGAAAGGCGCTCTCTACCTGCAAATCCACAAGCTCGCTCGCCATGACCACGGACGACCGTGGGTGAAGCTTGGCCCACACGGGCTGGCCGAACTTGTCACCGTCAACGGCCATTCGGTGAAAACTGGCACGGGGACGACCAAGCCGCCGCAGTTGGAGCCGCAGCTCGCCGAACCGCGCTTCGCAGCGCTCACGAAGTTGTTGAACGGTGCCGGCGAAGTACGCGAACTGGGGCCAGGGATGGTGGACAACCAGCCGGTCCTGCGCTTCTTGGCGATCCTCGAACCTGCGCAGCTGGAGAGCAAGGCACTGGAATCTACGGTGCAGTCCGCGCCCACGTCAGAATCGGAAGCACCGACGGCAACCCTCGAAGTGGCACTGAGCTCGAGCGGACTGCCGCTGCGGACCGTCATCAGGGTCGACAGCCACCGGGCGAAGACGACACTCACGCTGAACATCCCCGCAGCCAACTTCCCGCTCGAGATAGAAGCACCGCCGGCGAGGAGGACGATCAGCGTGCGCCGACTCAGAGAGATGGAAGAGACGCAGGGAAAGCGGGCAGCCAATCGTGGGCAGCACCCGCGACGCGTGTGATTTGTCGATGACCGACATATGATGCTGTCTTTGGAGTTCGACCCTCATCTACCATACGGCCGCGGCGCCTCGACTCCGGCGAGCAAGCGCTCTCTGCTCTCCTCCTGCTGTGCGCACACAGCAACGATCTGCGGCCTGGTGATATTCACCCTCTTGCTTGGCTGGGAGCGGTGGCTCTACACCTCAGCTCCACACAACGCCATCAGCGCAGCCGAAAAAGAGCTGCCGATTCTCGTATTGCTGGCATTCGCGACCGGCTTTGCATTGGCCGGCTACCGCCGCCTCGCCGGCCTTGCAGGAGTGGCATGGATCGGCTTCTACCTCGCACAAGCGCTGACCGATCGACCCTTCCTGCCGACACGCTCAGCCTTCGCCTACGACCTGCATTGGTTCGCGTTGACGATCGTACCCCTTGTTTGTTACGCCGTGATGATCGTCATCCCCAGCCGCGAAGCGCGACGTTCTCACCGCCTTGGCTGGCTTCTTGGGGCGTGGTTGCTCGGCGGCCTCGTGGTCCCGCCTGGGGCTCCGCTGGAGCTCTCTGCATCGATTGGGTTCGAGAACCTGCTGCTGATAGCGTTACTGATCGTCGGTGGCTGCATGCTTGCAATCGATGCTTGGCGACCCATTGCGTTCGCGCTGGCCTTGCTCTCTTTTGGACTCGGGGCCTGGACATCGATTTCTGGCATCGGCTACGAGCACCTGACTCTGGCCTTGACGACTTTGGGCGCAATAGCGCTGATCGCGGGAGCAGCGGCGAGGCTCCTCTCCGCACGCCGTAAGGTTGCGAATTAGAGTCTCTTTCAAATGCACGGCGCAGCCGGAGATCTTCGAGGCGCTCACTGCGTGACCTTCACCTGCGCCTGTTCGCGCGCGATCTGGCGCATCATCGCGGGATAGACGATCAGGTAGCGGAAGGGTCTGATCGCCGCCATGTACATCGCCCCAAAAAGCCCGTTTGGCTTTACAAGCACAGCCATCTGGCCGCGATAGCCGCCTGTCTCGTCGGCGACCCAACTGAGGTGCATCACCCCATGCATCGTGCCATTGGCGATCTCAGCGGCGAACTCGCCCTCGATCAGGTACAGCGAGGTGAACGGGAGCGTGGCGAAGTCAGGGCCTCGCGCGTCCAGCAGGTCTTGCGGCATGCGCTGACGCAGCGTCGGCACTCTCTCTCCAAGCCCAGTCTGCGCCCCGTCCCAGCCGAGCAGCTCACCAACCTTCCAGCGGATCGTCCACAGCGCGCGGGCAAGCCCGGAGAGCTGTAAGGGATCTCCAGTCGCGAATCCCTGCACCAGCAGATCGAAATCGCCACGCTCGCCGTGTGCAGGCAGCGCCCATACGTCCTCGAGTCGAAAATCGGAGGTGATCTCGTGGATTCGCCAGGGACGAGAGGTGTGCGAACTGTTCGGGAGCCTCTGTCCTTGCTGCATGAGCTCCTCCTGTCTTGATTGGCTGCGTTCACACACTTGTCGCACTGCGAACGAGGGCGAGCGCGACTTGACGGTGAATGAGGGATATCGGAGGCCAGACGACCGCGGCGGGCCATCTGTCGTAGCGGATGAACGACGCGAATGACACCTGTTTTTCGTCGAGGTGCATGACCACGTGGCCAGTCAAGAACCACGAGGCTGCCTCGATCCTGACCCAGTTATCACTACGATCGGCGACCTTCCACCCGAGCAGGTGATCCGGGGACGGTCGCAGCTTCAGGCGCAGGCCGAGGAAAACACGCTGAATGAACGGGACTAGGACGAGCAGACTGTGCGGCAGACCGTCCAGCGCCGCATGAATCAGCTGCTCAGGCGTTCTGCCTTGCGTGTCGTCGATCGTCGCTGTGACGACGTCAGCGTAGTTGGCGTTCGCAAGCGCGCCGAGAGCGCGAATCGCCTCGGGAATCTCGCGTCCCCAGTAGACGGAAGCGGCGGCTTTGCGCTTGTCGGGATGCTCGGAGAGAGCCCTGGAATGCTGGGGCGAGGTTGCAGGCATCGTCCGTGACAATGCTAGCATACATACATGTACGTATGTTGTTGGAAAATGGTTTCGCAGAGGCAATGAGCTCCACGAGCGTGCCTAAGCCGCCCACGCATGGGCGCCCCAGTCAGGACGGCCAGGCAAGCCGCCCCGATCAGACCAATCGCGCCACTCAGGACAGCCGTACCGCCCAGGCCGGCCGCGCCGGGCGCCTCACTCAAGCCAAGCGCCCCACCCAGGCCAGCCGCGCCGGGCGCCCCACTCGAGCCAGCCAGGCCGCTCGCCCCACCCAGGCCGAGCGCCGCGCTCGCTCGCGCAGCGCCTTGCTCGAATCCGCCGCGCGTGGCCTCTCGCGCTACGGCTACGGCAACCTCGTGCTCGAGGAGGTTGCGCGCGAGGCTGGCTACACGAGGGGCGCCCTCTACCACCAGTTCAAGGACAAGGAGGACCTCGCGCTCGCTGTGATCGGATGGGTCCAGGAGAACTGGATGCGCGAGGTCGGCGAGCCTGCTGCGCAGCAGGCCGATCCTGTAGCTGAGCTGCTCGCGCTCGCACGCGGTCATGCCGTCTTCTGCCGGCGCGACATCGCCCGCGTCGTGATGGCGCTGCGCCTCGAGTTCGCCGGCCAGGACCATCCCGTTGGGCGCGAGACCGATCGCATTTGGGAAACTGGCGTCAAGCGCTGCACGAAGCTCGTCAATGCCGGACGCAAGGCTGGCTCGATCCCACCGGGACCGCCTGCGAGGTCGGTGGCGCTTGCGCTGCTCGGAGCGCTCGAGGGTGCCGTCATCACCCTCGCCGGACACGCACCTGACGATCAGCTTCTGGCTGCGCGCGCCGTCGCCGGGGTGCTGGGAATCGACGGCCTTCGCGCGACCAACTGACCAGCGGCTGCCGGCGGTTGCCGACCAACGACAACGTCGTCGTTAAGGCATACCGCTGAGCCGGCTCAGCATCATGGGCAGCTCGTGCAGGGTCGAGATCCTCGTGACATGCGCAGGACCGGGCTCGTGCCCGAGGCGGTCGAGCCAGATGCCGTGCAGCCCTGCGGCAGCAGCGCCTTCGGCGTCGAGGTCGAGCCTGTCGCCGACGTGCGCCACCTGCTCCCGCTCCACGCCCAGGCGCTCACAGGCGCGCGCGAAGATCTCTGCGAGAGGCTTTGCCACGCCCTCCTCGCCAGATGCGACAACTACGCGAAAGCGCTCGCCAAGACCGATCGCGGCGAGCTTCGCCCGCTGCGGCTCGCCCTCGCCGTTGGTCACGACGCCGAAACGCACAGACGGATGCGCCTGCGCGAGCGCAGCGAGCGTCGGAAGCACGTCATCGAATGCGCGCCACGCCGCGCGATAGTGGCGCAGATAGCCCCCGAACCAGGCGTCCGCGCTGAGCTCTTCCGCCGGTTCGCGCCCGAGCACAGCGTGCATTCCCTGCACCCGGCGATGGCGTTGCTCGACGTACGTGCACTCGCCACGGGCATATTCGTCGTAGTGGAGCGCCTCCAGCCGCTGCCACTCCTCCCCCAGACGCGCCAGCTCATCCCCCTCCAAGCCTGGCAGTAGACCGCTGAGGTGCGTCTCGATGCCGACGGCGCGCGCCGCGTCGTGGTCCATCAGCGTCCCGTCGAGATCGAACAGCACCGCCTGCAGCATCCGACCAGTTTGCCGCCGAGCCCTCAGGGATGTCGGGTGGATGCCCCGCTACACGCGATCTCACCTGGAAAAATGCTCAGATGCGACCGAACCCCTTGTACGCGAGCACCGATGTCGCGGTCGTGCGCGCGCTGATCGAAGAGCACCCATGGGCTGTGTTCGTCAACTCGGCCGACGGCGTGCCCGTCGCCTCGCACGTGCCGATCCTCCTCGAGCAGGGAAGCTCAGAGCTGGCGATCGTGACTCACCTTGGCAGACCGGACGAGCAGCAGCACCGCCTTGGCGAGGGCGAGGCGCTGTTGATCGTGCAGGGCCACCACGGCTACATCTCTCCGAGCTGGTACGGGCCGGGAGATCCTGGAGTGCCGACATGGAACTACACAGTCGCTCATTGCTACGGCGTTCCGGAGGTCCTCGACGAGCAGCGCAACTTCGCCGAGCTGCTGCGACTGGTGGAGCTGATGGAGCGCCGTCAGGGACGCGACGCCGAGATCGATTGCGAGCGCGCCGTGGAGATCGCCCGCGGCACTGTCGGCATCAGGATGCCGATCGCCCGCTTCATCTGCAAGCGCAAGCTGAGCCAGAACAAGGACGCCGAGACTCGCGCCTCTGTGATCGCAGGGCTGCGAGCGCCTGACGGCCCCTACCGCAATCTGGAGCTCGCGCAGGACATGGAGCAGATCTCCGACGCCTAGATCGCCGTGTGGCCCGGCGGAGTGGCGTCTTCGCCGAGGTTCACCCGTCGCGCGCAGGACTTCAGGTCGGGGTGGTCAACCAAGCTGTCGATGAGCTCGGCAGACCCTCCGCAACAGGTCCAGTCATCGTCCCAGAGCATCGAGACCAGCCACGATCGATCGTCTGGGAAGATCAGGTCCGGTATGCGACGGTGGTGGAAACCAGGGCCGCGCCACTGAGCCGCCTGGGTAGGCCCAGCCTGCACGAGCACGTAGCCCCAATCCGCATAGAAGCGCACCCGCGGTGCGGCAGGGAACACGACGTCGTCGTGCTCACTGGTCTCTAGGTACCCAAGCAACCATGGTCGAGCGGCGGACCGTTCGGCGAGCAGCGCGACCATCGCTCGATCCTGACGCTCCCGTACCGAGTCCTTCTCGGACACCACGATCGTCGTGTAGGCCTCGAACACTGGCGGGATCGCAGACGTGATCGTCAGATCGGTCGTGGTCGCCTCGTCGATCCACGCGACGTCCGACTTCGTCCCGAGCAGCCAGGTCGCGCCGTCTCGGACAACGTATCGATCGCCGCTCTCCACCATCGAATCGTACGCGACCCGAGGCTGCGCTCGGCACTGAATGCGGTCTCCTGGCGACGCCAGGAGACCGGATGGTGATCCGCAGTTCAGGACCCGTCGTTCGTGAACGGCTCGTAGGGACGGCAGGGCTCGTTGCGCAAGCTCGGGCAGGCAGGCAAGCCGGTTGGCACTTCGACGCCTGGCACGATCGGCAGGACGAGGCTCGACGGCATGCTCGGCGAGAAGGCGATCGACTCCGTCGCTGTGCTGCCTTCTGGCTGCGTCTGGCTGAACGACCACACCGGCTGCGTGCCGTTCGGCGCGGCGATCGTGACCCTGATGCGGGAGCCCGCGCGGTACGCGTGCCCCTCGAAGTAGAGCGGGATCACGACCGGGACGAACCGATCCGCTGGCATCGGTTCCAGATCGGACGCGAGGAACGTCGGAATCGGCTGGAGCTCTGTCGGCTTCTGCTTGAACATGTTGTTCGAGGTGGTGGCGAGCTTGCGCTCGCTCGCGCGCAGCCAGCCATCCTGGACGAAGGTTTCGTTGCCGTCTGGACGCACTTCGCTGACTGTCGCCTGGAAGTCGACATCTGCAGCGGACGACTTCACCCAGAGGTGCACGGCGCCCCCGCCGATCGCGGTGGTGTCGGCTGTCAGCGGCGCCGACACATACGACACCGCAGAGCCTGACTGCGGCTGTTCCCAATTCCATTCCCACTGCGATGCGTTGCCCCAGAGGCCGCCAGAGCCTGTGCTGCTCGAGTAGTCGGTCAGCGCAGTAGCGTTCGCATTCGAGGTATAGGTATCGACGCCTTCGCTCGCAGGTTTCGCTTCGCTAAGCGCTCCGTCTGGCCCGAGATACCAGGAGCGTGCCTTCGTGCCTGGAATCGGGAGCTTCGAGAACGACTGTTCGAATGCCGGGTATGGGTTGCCAGGCGTTTTGCTGCCTGTCGGAGACGTCCCTGCGCCGTTGTCGAAGAGCACCCTGATCTCTGGGAGCTCTTCGAACGCTGACAGCGCCGATGCATATGTGAGCTTCTGCTGGATCGGGTCTGCCGGAAGCGTGATCAGGTCCGTCTTCGGCAACCCCATCGCTTCCTCGTAGATGAGCGGTGCCGCGGCGCGTATCACCGCCTGGTTGAGGATCGGCGCTCGATGCGCGACGAACAGCTCGAGGAAGTCGTATAAGCGATCGAACGTATCGGGGTCGAGCGAGTCGATGTGGGCGCCATTGGTGAACGTGAACCACTTCTGCTTCGTGCCGGTGAAGTGCTGAGCGAGGTCGGCGCAGTGCCCGCCCGTCTGCTCGTCCTCCCACTGACAGGCCATGAACGTTGGCACGTCGATCTTGTGGACGAACGTGACGGGATCGAGCTGGTCGGCGACTGCCGGGTTGTACGTCGAGTTTTCCTTGATCTTCGTCATCAGGTCGTTCGCCTCGCCGTGCAGGGCCTGGTTTTCCGCACAGGTCTGATCGCCCTGCTGGATCCGTTCGTAGGCCCAGTGCTGCCCGCTTTCGGGACCCGCCGCTTCAGCGTTCTGCTGGCGTTCTTCAGCCCATTGCACGGCGAAGCCTGTGTTGAGGATGCCACCGGGATAGAGCGTGCTTGCTGTCGCATCGATCACCGACAGCGGCGCGATCGCCTCGAGCCCTGGCGGGCGCTCCTGCGCCGTGAACAGCTGGCTGATGCCGCCGTAGGAGATGCCGAGCATGCCCACCTTGTGGTCGAGCACCCAGGGTTGGCTGGCGATCGCCTGGATCACGTCGTAGCCATCGAGGTTCTGCAGCGGTTCGAAGAAGTCGTAGGCGCCGCCTGAGCAGCCAGTTCCGCGCATGTTCACGTCGACCACGGCGAAGCCCATCAGGTTCGCGATCACGGCGATGCCGTTTTCAGGACCTTCTGGGTTTGCGTATCCGTAGCCTGAGTACTCGATCAGCGTTGGGTACGGCGGTGTATAGCTCGTTGGCAGGCCCGTCTGCGGAAGGCTTGGAAGGTGAACTTCAGAGGGTACGCCAGGCTCGCCTGCCGGACTTGTCGGCGTGTGAACGTCGATCGCGAGCTTCGTGCCATCGCGCGTGGTCAGGTAGGAGTATCCGTTGTCGGGAATCGACTGTTCGTAGATGCTGGGATCCCATGGTGCAGCAGCTTCTGTGTGGACGGTGATCGGACTCGATTCTTCACCGTTGGAGCCGAGACGCACTCGGTAGCCCGATCCTCGCGTCACGTTCCTGAACAGCAGACCGCCAAGCGAATCGGCGCTCTGCGTCGCCACGACTGTGCCATTGGAGCTCAGCAGTGACATTTCGGCGTTTGGGGACAGGCCTGTGACGTCCACCTGTCCGACGCTGCCACGCGCGGTGAAGGCAGACGCGCTCGCTGCCGTCGCGAGCAAAGCGGTTACTCCGAGCAGCGCCGTGATCGCGCCTGCCCGCGTGCATTTCACGGTACGACCTGTTCTCCTCATTCGATAGGCAAGCACCGCAGTTCTCCTCCATCCTGCGCGCAGGCGCAGCTCTCACTTCGTTTTCTGGCCCCTTTGGGCTTGCACCCGCTGGATGTCGCAGAATTACCCGGATGCGCGTGTTCTATGCGCCGAGCGCGAAGCACGGAGGCTGTCAGCTGATCGGCGAAGCGCCGGTCCGCTTCATCTATCGCCTTGCGACCGGCGGGTTCACGCGCCTGCGCTATCGCCAGGCGCCTGTGAGCGACGGTGCTCACCCGCAGTCGCGGCGATGACCTGCTCGACGCCGGTCGCAAAGCCCTTCGTCGTGAAGCACATCGGCTCGGCGAACTCCTCCATCGTCAGCGCCTGCTCCCACGGCAGGTCGGCGGCCGAGCGCAGAAGCGGCTTGGCGATCGGCAGCGCGTGCGCAGGCAGTTCGGCTGCGCGATCGCACCAGCGCAGCGCGGTAGCGATCAGATCCGCCTGCGGCACGACCTCGTTGACGAGGCCGAGCTCGAGCGCCCGCTGCGCGGTGAGGTGTTCGCCGCTGAGGTAGTAGCCGAAGGCACGGCGATAGCCGAGAGCGCGCGTCAGCGCCCAGCTCGTGCCCACCTCAGGCACAAGACCCAACCTGCCAAACGCTGGCACGAGGATCGCATCCTCGGCGGCGATCGCAAGATCGCAGGTGAATGCGAAGGCGAGCCCCACACCGGCCGCCGGGCCCGCAATCGCGGCGATGAACGCCTTGTCGGTGTGCGCGATGAGGCGTGCCATCGCCGCGAACTGGTAGCGGATCCACCGCCAGGGAAGCGTCGCGCCTTCCTCATCCTCGGGGTCGTGCATGCGCGCAACGGCGCCCTGCATCATCCGCAGGTCGCCACCTGTCGAGAACGCCCCGCCGGCGCCGGTGAGCACGATCGATCGTATCTCGGGATCGGCCGCAAGCTCCTCGGCAGCCGCGAGCAGCTGCAGCATCAGCGGCGCGCTGAGCACGTTGAGCTTCTCCGGGTCGCACAGCTTCAGCAGGGCACGGTCGCCAAGGTGCTCGACTTCGACGAGCCTGCGTTGCTCAGCGCGCGCATCGGCAATCACCTGCGCATAGGACATCGTCTGCAACTCGAGGCTCCTTTCACGTGAACGGTACGCTCAATGCGAGCATACTATCTAGAATGATCGCTCGTAATCATCTCTGAGCGCAACTGGCAGAATCGCTGCGGTGACAGACCGCGGCGAAGCTGTCGAATTGCGCGAGCGGGTGCGCAGCGCGCTGTCGGCCCGTCTCGAACCAGCCGGCTGGCGGCGCGTCGACCGCCGGGAGGGCGGGATGAAGCTCGCCAGCTTCATCCTTCCGCTGAACCACGAGTTCGCGGCGACGGTCGAGTATCGGCGCGCCTTCTCGATCCCAGACTGGCCGCCTTTGAGGATCTCCCAGCCGACGATCGGCGTCGTCTACGAGCCTCTGCGCAGGCTCTGGCCGCTGCTGGAAGAGCACATTCGACTTGCCTCGTTGTCCCAGAGCGTCAGAGAGATGCCTGACGCAGCGCGGCTTTGCAAGATCGCACTGGGAGCACAGGACGAGATCGCGCCCGCCGTCGAGCAACTCGCGGGCATCGCGCTCGAGCACGCCGTCGTCTTCGCAGAGCCGCTCGCGAACGTCGACGCGCTGCTCGACGCACTCGGCTACGGACGGCCCGGCAAGATGCGCTCGGTCGTGCCGGCCCTGCTCGCGGCAGCCGGCCGCGCGGCGGAGGCGCGCAGCAGCCTCGCGCGCTACGCCGCCGAGAGCGAAGCGAACGAGAACCAAGTGAACAAGAGCCCAGCGGACGAGGGCCAGGCCGACACAGACAAGCTGCCGGAGACGAGGCGGCGCACGAGACGGTTCGTCTATCAGCTGAATCGCTGGCTGGACAGCGGCTGCGACGCCTCGCTGCTGCCACCTGAGCCGCCACCGAGTCGCCACGAGCGTGGCGCCGAGGGCGAGCGCCCGTCGACACGCAAGGTCTTCGGCGACGCAAGCCGCCGCAAAGCGGCGGTCGACGCCGTCAAGCACGCCGCAGGCGGGCGCGATCGAGCCTCGTTGCGCAACATGCTCGAGGCTGAGCTCGCCCTCAGAGACCTTGCGCTGGATCCGCTCGACGTCGAGCAGCAACTCGACCGGCTCTCGAAGTCTCCCCTCGAGCGCTCGCGCGAGGGCGCGAACGCATTGAAGACGCTTGGAAGGATTGGGCGCGCAATCCACAGGCAGGAGCTCCCCAAACTGCCTGACATGTCCGTTCCGGACTGGCTGGAACCACCTGTCCCAGCCGTCTACGTCTTTCCGGCGAGCAAGGGCCCTGGCCGACATTGGACGGCGGTCCAACTGGACGACGGCTGCGACCAGTGGCTCCAGCGTGTTCTCCAAGCGGTGCCGCGCCTGATCGACATCCTCGACAGTGTCAGCTTTGATGCCTGGGTCGCCTCGGACGCGACGCCAGACCGGCAGAACGCCCTCGCGGTGCACATCGGCGAGCGTCGCGTCGGCCTGCTCGACGACGAGGCGACGGCCGCCTACGCGCGCGTGGTGGAAGCCGCGGCGCAGCGCGCCGAGCTGCCATGCGTGGAGGCGCGACTCACGCCGATCACCGCCGAAGCGACCTATCTGCTCGAGATCGCGCTGCCTGCTGCTCTGCGCTAGCCGCGATCGCTGTCGTCACAGCCGCCGGCGGGTTAACGCTCGCCGCCGGGCAGCCGCCCGCAGCGCCTGCTCAGCCCGCAGCGCCTGCTCAGCCCGCAGCGTCTGCTCAGCCTTTCAGCAGCCCGCTCACGATCGCGCCTGCGACGCCACCGGTCGCGGCCGCCTCGCCGTCGCCTCCGGCGCCCTGCTGCAACTCGAGCGGCGAGATGAACATCGTCTGGATCGCGAGCCTGCCGGGACCTGTGAAGCGGTTCCAGGTGAGCTTGCCACCGCCGCCGAACATGCCTGACTTCAGGCCCATCGTCACTGCCTCCAACGAGACGCTTGGGTCCTTGAACAGCCAGGCGCCTGCCTCGACGTCGAGCTGCTCGCCGGCCTCGAGCTGGACCGAGAAGACGTTGCCGTTGCCATGTAGCCAGACGATCGCGTCGCCATTCGTCGCCCTGAACTTGTCGATGAAGATCCCAGAGCCGCCAAACAGCATGTTCTGGATGCCCTTCACACGTTCGAAGCCGTAGTCGAGGTTGTCGCTCGCTGCGAGGAACTGGTGCTCACGCACGTCGATCCCCTCCCCCTCGCGCAGGTGAATCGGCACGCACTGCCCAGGCGTGTCACGCGAGAAGGCGATGCTGCCAGACCCCGAGGTCTTCGTCACGAAGAAGTCGAGCCCTGCGATCTTGCGCTTCACCGCGCCTGAGAGCTTCTTCAGCTCCACGTTCACACTCGTCTGCTTCCAGAGCAGCACATGGTGTTCAAACATCACGCCTGCGTTGCCGACTTCGATCTGGAGCTCTGGGACCAGCTCGCCACGCACGTGGTAGGTGACGCCTGCGAACGTCTCGTCATGGACGGAGGTCGGGAGCGGCTCGGGGATCTGCATCTGACTGGCTCTCCTCTGTGAGTGGTGCCGGCTGCGCTGTGCGTTGGCTGGCGACTCTATTGGTTCCGAGTCAGTCGGCCTGCCTGGCGGGCACCGCCTCCAGCGTCTCCTTCATCGTCGCGATCCCGCGCTCCATCATCCCGGCGACGGTCGGTGCGAGCGCGTGTGGGAGCAGGTCGGTGATCCACACGAAGCGCGCGCTGTCGACGCCCTCGGGGAGCACTTGGCCGCAGGCGTTGTAGTGGGTCAGCCCGAGCGAGCCGTCGCCAATCGCCCACACCAGACGACGAGCCTCATCGTCGCAGTCGACGAACGACTCCTTCACATCGGCCCCGTTGAAGAAGGTGACGATGCGATCCTCGCCGTCCAGCCGCGTGTCGAGCACGAAGCCGGGCACTAGACGGCTGTGGATCGCGCCCCAGTCGCGCAGCGCGTCCCAGACCGCGTCGGGGTCAGCCTGGATCACAACTTCCCTGCGAATCGAAGCCATCGTCGTCCCTCCATCGTTTGTCGAAGCAGCGCGTCTTATAGACCTTCGCGCATCGGCCGCCCCGAATCTTGGACGTTCTTGCTCATTTGCGAGAATTGACCAGTGCTCACGTCGAGGACGATCCTCAGTCGCGATGGCATCACGATCTCTGATGTGCAGTGCCGCCATCGGCGCGGGCGTGGCGAGGTCGAGCACTACACCGGCCAGGACACGCTCGTGTTCGTGCGCCGTGGCTGCTTCACGAGGACCGTCGCTGGCGAGCATGCGGTGCTCGAGCCAAGCGTGCTCTACACAATGAGCGCTGGCGACGAGCAACGCTGCGACCACCCCCATGAGGGTGGCGACGACTGCACCACGATCGGCGTCGACGACAGCGCCCTTGGCGCGCTCGAGGTCGCGGACACCGGCCTCCCCAGCGGCGTCATCGCAAGCTCGCCCGCGATCGACCTAGAGCACCGCCTGCTGCTCGCAGCTGCGCGCCGCGGCGAGGATCGGCATGAGGTCTTCGAGCGCGCGACGCGCCTGCTCGCGGATGCCCTCGCAGCGCCGGGACGCACCGGTCCGCCCGCCCAGCGCTCGCGGCTCGCCGCCAGGCACAGGCTCCTCGCCGACCAGGCACGCGAATCGCTTGCCTGCGACCCTCACCGCTCGCTGCCGGAGCTCGCCGCCGAGCTTGCGGTCTCCCCCTTCCACCTCAGCAGGACCTTCAGATCCGTCACGGGACACACGCTTGCCCGCCACCGCATCCGCGTGCGTGTGCGCGCCGCACTGGAGCGGCTTGCGGACGGCGAGCGCGACCTCGCCCGCCTCTCGGCCGACTGTGGCTTCGCCGATCAGAGCCACCTCTGCCGCGCCGTCCGCTCAGAGTCGGGTGGGCTCACGCCAAGCGAGCTTCGCGGCGCCCTGTTGCTCCGATGAGCCATCGCCACCTCCACATCCCCGAGCTCGCTGGCCACGCGCAGTGATCGAGCTCTGCTGGAGCGCCGTCGGCGGCGACCCACAGGCGCCCAGTCAGCTCGAAGTCGTCGAGCGCGATGCCTGGCTTGGCGGCCCACTCGCCGTCGATGAGCTTGCGCTCGGCTCCGTCGCCGCAGCGCTGCTTGCGGCAGCCGAGCTCAGCGAGGCGCGCACTGGCAGCAGGCCGACGATCGCCCTCTCAGGCGAGCATGTCGCGCTCAGCTTCCACTCTGAACGCAACATCCTGCGCAACGGCTCCCCAGCAGGCAGCGGCTTCGCGCCGCTCTCCCGCTTCCTCAGATGTGCCGCTGGAAGCTGGGCGCGCACGCATGGCAACTACCCGCATCATGCGGCGGCCCTCGCCGCCGCTCTGGGCTTCGACCTCGCCGCGCAGGACCCAGTTGCGGCGCTACAGGAGGCCGCCGAAGCCGTCACGGCGATCGAGCTCGAGGATGCCGTGTTCGCCGCCGGCGGATGCGCGACCGCGTTGCGCTCGCCGCAGGACTGGGCTGCGCACCCCGCCGGCCGGACCGCCCGGGACAGACCGCTCATCGCATGGGATCGCAGCGTCGTCGGCCGCCTCGAGCGGCAGCTGCCGCAGTGCGATCTGCGGGCTGGCCCGGCGTCGGGCGTCCGCGTGCTCGACCTCACGCGCGTGATCGCCGGACCTGTCGCGGGGCGCACACTTGCCGCGCTTGGCGCTGAGGTGCTGCGGATCGACCCTCCCCACCTGCCTGAGCTGCCGGCGCAGCACCTTGACACGGGCCCTGGCAAGCGCAGCGCCTTCCTCGACCTCGCGGACGCGGAGACGCGCGAGCCGCTGCTCGCGGGTGCGCACGTGCTGTTGACTGGCTATCGCCCTCATGCGCTTGCGCGCTTTGACATGAGCTCTGAGGCGCTTGCCGAACGCCACCCTCACCTCGTGCAGGTCTCGCTCTCCGCCTGGGGAGCTGACGGTCCCTGGGCGAACCGCCGCGGCTTCGACTCGCTCGTGCAGGTCGCCTGTGGGATCGCGTCTGTCTGCTCGACGCCGGACGGTACGCCAGGCGCCCTGCCCGCCCAGGCTCTTGACCACGCCAGCGGACATCTCATCGCCGCAACGGCGCTGCGTGCACTTGCGCTGCTCGTCCGCGGTGAGCAGGCTTCGCCCGCAAGCCTTGCGCTCGCCACGACGGGAGCAGCCCTGCTCGACGCGCCCGCGCCACCCGCAATAACCACTGAGGCAACTGGCAAAGCCGATCCTCGACGCCATCGCGTCCGCTTCGCAGACCTCGAGCTGATCGCCCCGCCTGGCACCCTCGATCGCGTCCCGCTGCACTGGCCGCATCGCCCGCGTCCGCTTGGCGGCGACGCCCCCAGCTGGAACTAGCCACCTAGCCCGCCGCTGCCGTTACCTCGCCCACGAGCTGGGTCAGCAGCACAGCCATCTGCTCGAGCGTGCCTGCGTTGTCGGCGAGCTCGTAGCGTGTCGCGAGCTCGCGCGGATCGTCATGGCCGACGAGCGTGCCCTTGGCATCAGACCAGATGAGCATCCGCAGCGGCAGCTCGATGCCGACCCGCGGATCGCTCTGCATCAGCGGCGTGCCTGCACGCGGGTTGCCGAACAGCACGACGAGCTCGTCCGCCATCTCCAACCCTGCGGCCCTTGCGGCGGCGGCATGGTCGATGCGAGCGAACTCGGTCAGCCCGCGCCGCTCGATCGCCTCGTCTAGCCGTCTCAGCGTCTCCCCATAGCCTGCATCGCTGCGCTTGACGAGCATCACCTCAGTGTTTACCACTTGGTGGATCCGGTCCGCGCATGCGCGGACCGGCGGGTGCGTGCATGCACGCACCCGAAAGAATCATCACGGCTGAAACCGCTTCGGCGGTCCGAGCGTCGCCGCCTCTGGACCGAAGAGCTCGGCGTAGCGCGCGTGGGCCTCGTTCCATCTGCCCGCCAGATCGCCTGCGAGGACATCCTCATGCAGGCATGCCTCCAGCGCTTCCAGACAGGTGTGCCAGCCGGCGCCGTCGCGAGCGGCCTTGCCGAGCTCCTCGAGCGTGTCGAGCAGCGTGAGCTCTGTGCCCTCTGGCACTGAGCGCAGCTCTAGCCGCACGATGTCGCCGCCCCAGCTGAGCTCGACCAGACTCTGCGGCTCGAAGGTAAGCATCTCGCCCGTGAACGGCGGCGCCTGCCCACCTGGGAAGGAGTAGCGCAGCGATGCGCCTGCCGCGCGCTCGCCCTCGATCGTCGTCGGGAACCAATGCGCCAGATGCTCTGGCTCGGTCAGCGCGCGCCAGACCTTCTCCTGGGGGTGCGCGAGCAAGCGCTTGAACCGCAGTTGCCAGCGCCCGTCCTCCAGCTGGGTCAACTCGCCATCGTGGGACTGTTCGCTGTCAGACATCTGACCTTCCTTGCTTGGTTGGATCGTCACTGTTCGTCGGGCATCGCATCAAGGTGCCGCTCGAGCCTGTCGAGGCTGCGCGCCCACATCCGCCGGTATGGCGCAAGCCAGGCGTCAACCGCGCGCAACGGCTCTGGGCGCACGCTGTAGAGCCGACGCTGAGCGTCGCCGCGCACCTCGACGAGCCCCGCCTCGCGCAGGATCTTCAGATGCTTTGAGACCGCGGGCTGGCTCAGCTGCAGGACGCCAACAAGCTCGCCCACTGGCCTCTCTGACTCTACGAGCAGGTCGAGGATCTTTCGCCTGTTCGGCTCTGCGAGCACGTCGAACACCGATGCGGTCATAAGCCAAGCATAACCAATCAGCTATATAACTGTCGAGCGATGTTCCTTTACTCGGCGGGCACGAGCCGCGAGTCGCGCATCAGGCTGCCTGCCTGCTTGATCCGCTCGAGCACGGGCACCGTCTCTACCGCCTGGATCTCGGGGATCGCGCCGATCTGCGTCGTTATGTAGCGGTAGAGGTCGGCAAGACTCGCGGACATCACTGCAACCGTGATGTTCGCGGTGCCTGTCACGGCAGCGACGAACGCCGTGTCGCGGTGGCCTGCGAGCTCTTCGCCGACGGCGGTAAGCGCTGAGGGCGCGACCGTCAGGTAGAGCATCGCCGTCGTCGGGAAGCCAAGCAGCTCGGCGGCGATGTCGATGTCGAGGTAGAGCGCGCCGCTGCCAAGCAACGCGTCGACGCGCCTTGCGACCTGGGCCTCTGATCGCCCTATGTGCGACGCAAGCTCCGCGTAGCTGATGCGGCCGTCGGCGGCGAGCAATGGCAGCAGCGGCTCGTCCTCTGCGGTGAGCACAGCGTCGCTTCGCTGTGTGCGCCTCCCCTCCAACAGCAGCCTGCGCTGGCGCTCGTCGAGTGGATCGTCGAACCCATCCCAGTCGGCGCGATCGGGGCCTGCGAAGCGGTGCATCACCGCGCTCGCGCTGACTCCTGTGACGCGCGCCGTGCGGGGCAAACGGTTGAGCAGCGCGTCACGCACGTCAGGACTGCGGGCGCGCACACCGCAGGCGATCTCTGCGCCGCCCGCCATCAGCCCGATCCAGGCGACGTCTGGGCGCGCGGCGAGCGCGGTCGCAAGCGGTCGCGCCGCCGCGGGCTCGACCTCGATGCGCAAGAGCCAGCTGTGCCCGCCGCCCTCTGGGTCGGGCAGCGTCAACACACGCACGACACCGCCATCGCGCAGACGCCTATAGCGCCTTGCAATCGTCTGCTCAGAGACTGCAAGCGCACCAGCGATGCGCCTGAAGGGCGCGCGGCCATCGACCCGCAGCGCATGCAGCAGCTGCCGATCGAGACGGTCGATCGTGATGGTTTCCACCGTCTTCACGGCCATCTATGGTGGAATTCTACAAATCGCGCCGATTTGCTTCGAAGTCGCTCCACCCCACGCCAAGATCCTTCGCAATGCCTGACGGACCCCCAACGCCTGGCGACCCAAATGCCTGACGGACCCCCAACGCCTGGCGACCCAATGCCTGACCGACCCCAATGCCTGACCGAACCGATGCCTCACCGAACGTTGGCAATGCTCGACCGAACGGAGAAGTCCTCGTGAACCGCAAGTGGTTGCCGCTCGTCGCGGTCTGCCTTGGAACCTTCATGCTGCTCGTCGACGTGACGATCGTCAATGTCGCGCTGCCTGACATGGCACGTGGGCTGCACACGACGTTCGCTCAGCTGCAGTGGGTGATCGACATCTACGCGCTTGTGCTCGCCGCCCTCATGCTCGCGATCGGCTCCATCGCCGACGTGATTGGGCGGCGCTTCGTCTACATCGTCGGCCTGATCGTCTTCGCGTTGGGCTCGCTTGCGAGCGGCGTCGCCCCAAGCGGCACGCTCTTGATCGTTGCGCGCGGCGTCCAGGGCATCGGCGGCGCCGCGATGTACGCGACGACGATCGCCCTCATCAACAGCTCCTACCATGGGCGCGATCGTGGCATGGCATTTGGCATCTGGGGCGCAGTCAACGGCGCCGCTGCGGCAGCGGGACCGATCCTTGGCGGCGTCCTCACCGCCGCGATCTCCTGGCGCCTGATCTTCTTCGTCAACCTGCCCGTCAGCATCGTCGCGCTCGCGATGAGCATGAAGGTCCTCAGCGAGACGCGCCCAGACCGCAGACCCCGCATCGACTTTGCGGGATCGGCGACGTTCACGATCTCAGCAGCCGCGCTCACCTATGCGCTGATCCGCGTCTCCTCGATCGGCTGGGGCGCGATGGAGACGCTCGTCGTGCTTGCCGTCGCACTTATCGCGGCGATCGCCTTCGTCGCGATCGAGTCGCGCATCGCCGAGCCGATGCTCGACATGCGCCTCATGCGCAACAGAGAGTTCGTCGGTGTGATGCTTGGCGCCGTCCTGCTTTCGGTCGCCGCCTTCGCCGCGCTCACCTACACATCGCTCTGGTTGCAATCCGTGCTCGGGCTCAGCCCGATCCCTGCGGGGCTCGTGTTCGTGCCACTGAGCGCGGCCGCCTTGATCGTCTCCGCGAGCGCGGGACGCTTCCTGCATGGCTCGCCGCGCTGGGCAATCCGTGGCGGGCTCTTGCTGATTGGCATCGGCTCGCTGCTGCAGAGCCAGCTGAACGCCCACTCTGGCTGGGGCGCCCTCATCGCAGGCCTTGCGGTGATCGGCGTCGGCGTCGGCCTCGCAACGCCAACGCTCGCCTCAGCCGCGATGGGAGCCGTCCCGCACGAGCGCGGCGGCATGGCAGCGGGCGCCGTGAACACCGCGCGCCAGCTTGGCTATGGCCTTGGCATCGCGATCCTTGGCACGATCTTCCAGGCCCGCATCTCCCACGTCGTCGGCGAACAGCACCTCAGCAACTCCCACGGCATATCGCTCGCGCTCAGCGGCGGTCAAACCCAGCCACTGCGCGACGCCCTCCCTCGCGGTGGCGCAGAAAGCGTGATCCGCCACGCCTTCGCGAGCGGCCTCGAGACGGCGCTGCTGACCGCTGGCATCCTTGGGCTTGTCGCCTTTGCGCTGACGGTCGTGCTGTTGCGTCCACAGCGCCAGGCAAACGAGGACCGCACAGCCGACGTCGGCGAGCGCGAGCAGGGCGAGCAGGTGGAGGCCGTCGAGGCGGGACTGGCCGAGGCTTAGCTCAGCCCGCCGAGGCTTAGCTCAGCCCGGCAGCCAGGGCGTATGCCAGGTGCCATGCCCTGCGGTCAGCTTCTCCGCCTCGGCCGGCCCCCAAGAGCCCTGCTTGTAGGGCTCCACCTTCGGCGGCGTGTCAAGCAGCGGCTGCAGCACGCGCCAGGTCTCTTCGACGCTGTCCTGGCGCGCGAAGTTCGTGCTGTCGCCGCGCATCGCCGCGTCGAGCAGCACCTCGTAGGGCGTCGGCGCCTCGCCACCCTCGGCTGAAAACTCCATGTCGAGCTCGATCTCGCGCGGCTGCTTCGAGTCCGCCCTGCGCGCGTCGAGCACGATCCGCACGCCCGTCGAGGGATCGATCCTCACAACGATCTGGCTTGGCTGCGGGCGGCGTTTGCCCTCTGGCAGGAAGCTCAGCTTCGGCGGGTGCTTGAAGACGAGCCGCAGCTCAGTCTGGGTGACGGGCAGGCGCTTGCCCGTCCTGATGTAGAAGGGCACGCCGGCCCAGCGCCAGTTCTCCACCTGCAGGCGCAGCGCGGCGTAGGTCTCGGTCTGCGAGTTGGCGGCGACACCGTCGATCTCACGGTAGCCCTCGTACTGCCCGCGCACGTAGTGCTCCGGGTCGGCAGGCGGCATCGCGTGGAAGACCGCGAACTTCGCGTCCTTGATCGCCTTCGGGTCGCCAGCGGCAGGCGGCTCCATCGCCGCGGCCGCGAGCATCTGCAATAGATGGTTGACAACGACGTCGCGCAGCGCGCCAACGGGGTCGTAGAAGTGCCCGCGGTCCTGGACGCCAAACGCCTCCGCCATCGTGATCTGCACAGAGGCTATGTGCTGGCGGTTCCAGACCGGCTCGAGCATCGCGTTGGCGAAGCGCAGGTAGAGCAGCTCCTCGAGGCCCATCTTGCCGAGGAAGTGGTCGATCCTGTAAAGCTGATGCTCGTCGAGAAAGCGGTGCAGGCTGGCCGCGAGCTCCTGGGCGGATACGAGATCGTGGCCAAAGGGCTTCTCGACGACGACTCGTGCCTCCGGTGGCAGCAACTTCGCGCTGGAGAGCCCTTCGACGACCATCGCGAATAGGCTTGGCGGCACCTCGAGGTAGTAGACGGGTGTCTTGCGATCGCCAATCTGCTGGGCGAGTCGCCTGAAGGTGTCCGCATCGCCGAAGTCGCCGCTGACGTAGGAGAGGCGCTTGGCGAAGCGCTCGAAGACCTTCTCCTGTAGCTGCTCGCCGCTTTCCTGGATCGCCTGCTTCGCATGCTCGCGCAGATGCTCGACATCCCAGTCGTCGACGGCGACGCCGACGATGTCGCAGTTCAGCAGCCCGCGCCGCTCGAGGCGATAGAGCGAGCGCAGGGTCATCTTGCGCGCAAGATCACCCGTGATCCCGAAGATCACGAGCACATCGGCGCTGCTGGGACGGTCGTCTGCCATGCAGCGGAGGATACGGCCGGCTTGGGACGGGAGAGCCGATTCTCGCGTCAAGCCCGCGCACCTGCCCGCGGATCGAGCCGCCAGTCGTGGCTAGAGTCGCCGCACCGCGAGCCGCGGAGCTGCGCCCCGCGAGCCAGAGAGCCGGGCACCAGGAGCCGAGAAGAGCCACGCCTCGCGGGCCAGGGACCGGGCACCGGGAGCCAGCGAAACACGCACCGCGAGCCAGCGAAACACGCACCGCGAGCCAGCGAAACACGCACCGCGAGCCAGCGAAACACGCACCGCGAGCCAGCGAAACACGCACCGCGAGCCAGCGAAACA
>DASXDO010000032.1:0-6200 GCA_036490555.1 Solirubrobacteraceae bacterium
GATGGGCTATAGCGGGCGATTTGTCTGTCGGTCGGAGGGTGCCGATCTTGTCGTCCCAAAGGTGCCGACCCTTGTAGTACCCAAGGGACGCAAGCTGTAGTCCTCGATGGCCATCAGAGGTGATATTGGGCATTGCGACGCCGCATGCGGCGTCGCAGGGCAGGTCGCATGCGACCTGCCCCGGGTGCCCACATGTGGGCACCCGCCGGTCACCGCATGCGGTGACCGGAACAGCATCCCCCATGGTTGACGACATCCGAAGGCGCTACCGTGTGCGCAACATGCGAGAGGGCACGCCTGGGGTAGATCGACCGATCGACGTGATCATCGCCGACGACCACGGGATCGTGCGCGACGGCATTAGGACCGTCCTGGAACGCCAGAACGGCGAGTTCAGGGTGCTCGCCGAGGCCGCCGACGTGCCTTCGACGATCAGGGAAGTGAAGGTCCACATGCCCGATCTGCTGACGCTCGACTTGACGATGCCAGGCGGCTCGAGCCTTGCGGCGCTGCCGCAGTGCTTCCTCGCGCACCCCGATCTCGCGGTCTCGATCCTGACGATGCGCGAGGACCCGGAGTACGCGCGCCAGGCGCTGCGAGCCGGTGCCAGGAGCTATCTGCTGAAGGAGGCGGAGCCCGCGGAGCTCTTGACCGCCTTCAGGCTCGCGGTCGAAGGGCGCAACTACCTGCATCCAAGGCTTGGCGCGTTGATGGCGACCGGCGAGGTCGACCCCCATGGCGGCCCCGAGCTTTCAGACCGCGAGCGCGAGGTCGTGCGGCTGATCGCGCTTGGGCACACAAACCCGGAGATCGCCGAGCGTCTGCACGTCGCCGAGCGCACGGTGAAGACCTACAGGGCGAGGGCGATCGAGAAGACGGGCTGCACTTCGCGCGCGGAGATCACCGCGTACGCGCGCAAGCTCGGGCTCGTCGACTGAGCGAAGCGGCCGGCTCGCTCCCGCGAGGTCGCTCAGGCCTGCTGCAGCATCGCCGCCGTCGGCCTGCCCGCAAGCGGCACGGTGAGACGCATCGTCGTGCCCCGGCCAGGCTGGGACTCGAAGCCAAGCTCGCCGCCGACGAGCTCGGCGCGCTCGCGCATGCCCGACATGCCAAAGCCACCCTTGAGTTCTTCCTCAGGGGTGCGCTGGCGGGCCCCTGAGTCCTGGATGCCCTGCCCGTCGTCTGTGACCGAGGCCCGCATCACACCGCCAGCGACGCTGACCGCGATCGTCGCGGAGGTCGCTTTCGCGTGTTTGCTGACGTTCGTGAGCGCCTCCTGGATGACTCTGTAGACGGTGCTCTCGAGCTCGGCGTCGAGGCGGCCATCGCCCCCAAGCTCGCTGAGGTCGATCTCAGTGTGGATCTCGAGCGCGTCGATCGCCTGGGCCCTGCGCGCAAGCGCCTGCAGCGCGGCGTCGAGGCCAAGGTCGTCGAGGGCTGCTGGCCTGAGCTCGGTGATGAGGTGTCTGAGGCCTTCGATCTCCCTGCCAAGGCCCTCGAGCACCTCATCGACCGCCTCGGTGAGCGTCTGCTGGTCCTTGACTTCATGGGCGCTTGCGAGCTTGAGGCGCAGCGCGCCAAGGCCCTGGACGGTCTCGTCGTGGATCTCTCGCGCCCAGCGGGTGCGCTCGCGCTCGCGCGCCTGCATGCCATAGCGAAGCCGTTCGATCTCGACCGAGCGCTCCGCCGCGAGCCGCTTGGCGACACTGTCGGCGAATGCGGACAGCGCCCTGCGGTCAGGCTCCTTGAAGCTGGAGTTGCTGCGCAGCGCGATGACGAGGCCGCCGCCTTGGCCCTCGAGCGAGAGGGGCTCGATCAGGCCGCTGCGCGCCTCGAGGCCAAGCTCGTGCAGCCAGGTCGCTTCCGCGCCGCGCGGGCGGTCGACCGCAAGTGGCTTGCCCGACCTGTAGATCTCGCCAAGCGCGCTGCCCTGCAGCGGCAGGACGCGCAGCCGCACCGAGCCTGCGCCAGAGGTCGCGGCGACGCGCAGCTCATCGCGCTCCTCGATCCCGATGAGCAGCGTGTCGGCGTCAAGCAGCGCCCTGCCACGGTCCGCCATGAGCCGCAGCAGCCAGAGCTCTGATCCGGTGAGCATCCGCGCGCTCTCCCTAGTCCTCTGTGTCGCAGTCCGCGACGGCTGCCGCCGCGCGCGCCTCTTCGATCAGGCGCTCCGCGGTCCACGGCTCGCTCCAGGCCGCGATCCCAACCGAGACCGCAAGCGGGCGTCTGACCCTGTCGATCTCGACCTTGATCGCCTGCAGGCGAGAGAGCGATCTCCTCGCGACCGCCTCGCCCTGGGCGCGCCCTGCGCCAGGCAGCACGACGACAAGCTCGTTTTCGAGAGGTTGTCCAACTCTGTCGAAGCGGCGCAGCTCGCCAAGCAGCACCTCGCCGACGTGCTGGAGCGCATGCTCCGCGAACGCCTCGCCATGCATCGAGGCGAGCTCAGAGAGGTTGGAGATCTGCACGAGCAGGCAGCAGAGGCTCGTGCCATGGCGCGAGGATCTGCTGATCTCCTCGTCGACCCTGGTGAGCAACGCCTCAGGCCCAAGGCGCTCGAGCAGTGCCCTGCGTGCCGCCTCCTGCTCGCGAGAGCCCTTGCGCGATGGCGGGGTGGCCTGTGGCGCGGCCTGTTGCAAGCGCTCGCCCGCGTCGGGGCGCACAGCGCTCACGGCTGGGAGCTTTCCTGTCGCATGCAGCAGATTATGACCCGCTGGGGGGATCCGTCGGGGCTCGCTGGTAGACCTGGGCCTGTGATCGCGGAGCTGCGAGTCGAGAATATGCTGCTGATCGAGCGCGCGCAGTTGCGCCTGACGGACGGCTTGAACGTGCTGACAGGCGAGACAGGCGCTGGCAAGACGGTGCTTGCGCACGCGCTTGACCTGCTGCTCGGCGGCAGGCCACGCGGCGGGATCGTGCGTCCTGGGGCGGGGGAGGCCTATGTCGAGGGCAGCTTCCGCGTGCCAGCAGAGATGCTGGGCAGGCTGCCAGAGGGCTGCGCGATCGAGGAGGAGGAGGCGAGGCAAGGCGGGGCGGCAGCCGCGGACGGCGAGGGGGCTGCCGCGGACGGCGAGGGGGCTGTCGCGGACGGCGGGGCGGCAACGGTCGAGATCGTGCTTGGCAGGCGTGTGAGCGCCGACGGGCGCACACGCGCGTATCTGAACGGCCGCACCGCGACCGTCGCAGACCTGCGTGCGATCGGTGCGCAGCTGATCTCCTTCTACGGCCAGCACGAGCATCGCAAGCTGACCGTCTCCTCGGCCCAGCTGGAGATCCTCGACCGTTTCTGCGGCCCACAGCAGGCGCAGCGGAAGGCTGCCTGCGCTGCGGCGCTTGCGGAGATGAGGGGCGCCAAGGCGGAGCTTGCGCGGCTCGCCGAGCTGCAGGGCGCGCGCGAGCGCGAGCTCGACCTGCTCGAGTATGAGCTGGGCGAGATCGAGCAGCTCGAGCCAGCTCCCGGCGAGCACGAGAAGCTGAGCGAGCAGCGCGAGCGCCTGCGCCAGCTCGACGCGCTGCGCGCGACCGCAGCCGCCGCGTTGGAGGCGCTTGCGGGCGACGAGCAGGAGCAGCCAGGGGCGGCGCGGCTGAGCGCCGACGCCGCAGCTCGCATCGACGCGCTGCAGGGCGTGGACGCAAGGCTCGACGCCCTCGGCGGGCGCTGCAGAAGCCTCGCGCTGGAGCTGGAGGACCTGAGCGGCGAGCTGCGCGGCTACGGCGAGCAGCTCGACGGGCAGGACGGAGAGTTGGAGGGTCTGGAAGAGCGGCTCTCGGCGCTGGAGCGCCTGATGCGCAAGCACGGCGGCGACGTAGAGGCGGTGCTGGCGCACGCCGAGCGCTCACGCAGCCGCAGGGACGAGCTGCTCGGGGCCGAGGTCGCGGCCGATGCGGCGAACGAGCGCCTCGCCGCCGCAGAGGTGGAGCTGGCAAAGCACGTCGCTGCGCTGCGCAGGGCTCGCAGCAAGGCGGCGCCAAGGCTCGCAGAGGCTGTGCGAGAGCAGCTGTCGGCGCTCGCGATGCCAGACGCGAGCTTCGAGGTGAGGCTGAGCGAGCGCGAGCCAGGGCCAGGCGGCGGAGATCTCGTCGAGCTGATGCTCGCGCCGAACCCAGGGGTCGCGGCGGCGCCGCTGCGCGAGATCGCCTCAGGCGGCGAGCTCTCGCGCACGATGCTCGCGCTGACGACCGTGGGCGACCTCGGCGACGGCGGCGAGGCCTCAGAAGAGCTCGTGACGCTCGTCTTCGACGAGATCGACGCTGGCATCGGCGGGCACACTGCGCGCGCGGTCGGCGAGCGCTTGCGCCAGATCGCAACGCGCCGCCAGGTGATCTGCATCACGCACCTGCCGCAGGTCGCCTCGCTTGCCCAACGTCACTTCGCGATCGTGAAGGACACCTCTGCGCAGCCGACGAAGACCGAGGTCGTGCAGTTGGCGGAAGGCGAGCTCGTCGGCGAGCTGATGCGGATGCTTGGCGCCTCCGACGGAGATGCCGCGGCCCGCCGGCATGCGCGCGAGCTCTTGAAGGCGGCCTGACGGTGGCTGACGGGGGTCGTCTGCGGCGGTGGGTAGACTGCATTGGCAGTCACCTATGAACCATTCTCGAGACCGCCACCCGCAGGCGCCGGCCAAGACCAGGTTCATCTTCGTGACCGGTGGAGTCGTATCCTCGCTGGGCAAGGGCATCGCGACGGCGTCGCTGGGAAGGCTGCTCGTCGCGAGCGGCTTCACGGTCGGGCTGCAGAAGCTCGACCCCTACATCAACGTCGACCCAGGCACGATGTCTCCCTACCAGCATGGGGAGGTGTTCGTAACCGAGGACGGCGCCGAGACCGACCTCGATCTCGGCCACTACGAGCGCTTCACCGGCGTGTCGGCGACCAGGCACGACAACATCACCACCGGCCGCATCTACCAGACCATCCTGGAGAAGGAGCGGCGCGGCGACTACCTCGGCGCCACGGTCCAGGTGATCCCCCACGTCACCGACGAGATCAAACGCTTCGTCCTGGCCGACGCGCGCGCCGAGGACGGCGGCGAGGTCGATTTCGTGCTGGTCGAGATCGGCGGCACGGTGGGCGACATCGAGGGTCTGCCGTTCTTCGAGGCCATCCGCCAACTGCACAATGACCTGGGCCGCGGCCAGACCGCCTTCATCCATCTGACATTGGTGCCGTTCATCGAGGCGGCGGGCGAGCTCAAGACCAAGCCCACCCAGCATTCGGTCAAGGAGCTGCGCGCCATCGGCATCCAGCCGGATATTCTGCTTTGCCGCGCTTCGCATCCCATTCCCGACGAGGAACGGCGCAAGATCGGGTTGTTCTGCAATCTTTCCGCCGAGCGGGTGATCCCGGCCTTGGATTTGGACACGATCTACCGCGTTCCGCTCGCTTATCACAAAGTAGGACTCGATACCGAGCTTCTGCGCGTGTTCGGGCTGGACAATGCGCCGCCGCCCGATCTCACGCGCTGGCAGGCGGTGGTGGAGCGGGTGAAGAATCCTGAAGGCGAAGTGCGCATCGCCGTGGTGGGCAAATACATGCAGGTCAAGGACAGCTACAAATCGCTGTCCGAGGCGCTGGCGCATGGCGGCCTGGCCAACAATGTGCGCGTCCATCTCGACTGGATCGACTCGGAAGTGTTCGAGCGCGACGATGCCGCCTCGTTCCTGGAGAATGTGAGCGGCATCCTGGTGCCGGGCGGGTTCGGCGAGCGCGGCACCGAAGGCAAGATCGAGGCGGTGAAATTCGCCCGCCAACGCAAAGTGCCTTTCTTCGGCATCTGTTATGGCCTGCATATGGCGGTGATCGAGGCGGCGCGCGATCTGGCGGGGCTGGAAGGCGCGGGCACCACCGAGATCGGCCATCCCAGGCATCCCGTGATCGGCCTGATGACGGAATGGACCAAGGGCAATGAAAAGCAAACCCGTGTCGCGGACGGCGATATGGGCGGCACCATGCGGCTGGGCGCCTATCCCGCGGTGCTCAAACCCGGCTCACGGGTGGCGGAAGTCTATGGCGCCACCGAGATCAGCGAGCGTCATCGCCATCGCTATGAAGTGAATGTGAAATACGCCAAGGAATTGGCGAAACACGGCATGGAAGTGTCGGGCTGGTCGCCGGACGGCTTGCTACCGGAGATCATGGAGATTCCCGACCATCCCTGGTTCATCGGGGTCCAATTCCATCCGGAATTGAAATCAAGACC
>DASXDO010000033.1:0-80410 GCA_036490555.1 Solirubrobacteraceae bacterium
TCGTTTCCAAGCCCAAGTAGCCGGCGCATCAGATCGTAGGACTGCGCGATCTCGTTCTCGCTGATTGCCACGCCCATACGAATGAATCTCCAGTCCACCGGGCCGAGCGGCGGCTCCACACGAGCGCGAGCTAGAGAAATCAGCATGATACCTGTCTCACCACCACCGCCCATGACACCACCAGCGACGGCATAGCCATCATTCCGCCCCCACGAGAACCCCACGACATTTTCGCTGGTTGCAGGTGCTATCTGGACGTAGTGAACTAGTGATGCCTTAAGGCAGGCTAGGTGGGCATTAATGATTTGCAGGCGCTGGGCATAGATGGCGAAGTTGTCGGCAAATGATGCCTCGGCGTCGTGCTGGGCGCTGAAATCGTAGGCGAGCATGCCATCGCGATAAGCACGACTGCGAAGCCCATAGGGCAGCGTTGCCTCTACCATCACATCGTCGAGCTTGGCATCTGGGGATGGCCCAGGAAACGTCGGTACCCAGCTCGGTGCGGCTCCAATCCATCGAATAGGCCACAGGTAGTAACACAGCGCAGGGGTCGTTGTGATTGTTGGCACAGTGTCAGCAGACTAGCTCACAACGGCGTATCCGCGGATGGCGACGCGATTTCGTCTGCGAGCTTCTGAAGCGCATCCCAATGCCGCAGGTGCGGTGTCGCTCTGCCCTGCCTGATCGCCAGACAGTAGACCTCGCTGAGTTCGGTCGCGGCTGCTATGGCGACGACGGGTACACCCTCCAGCGCTTCGCGGATCGGCGAGAACTCCCACGGTGGCCGTCGCTTGCCCGTCCACTCGCGTGCTCGGCGATGCTGCGCGGCGACCTGTACGCCGCGGTCGCTGACCGGCCTTTCCGCCTTGGCTTGGCGTGTACGTAGCTCATCGAGCAGGCCCGCGGCTCTGCGTTCGGCGATGGTCCGCTCGGCGGCGGAGCGCTCCTGCCCGCACGCTCCGCAGTAGCGGCGCCTGCCCTTGATCGGAGCGCCGCAGTGTTCGCAGGTTCGTGGGATCGCTGCCGTTGAGGGCGCGCGGCGTCGCTTACGGTCGGTGTCCAGGTCGCCGCACAGCATCGCCGAGCACGCGAGTGGACCGGGCAGCACCGGCCACCGTGGGAGTTCTCGCCGATCCGCGAAGCACTTGAGGGCGTACCCGTCGTCACAATGGCCGCGGCGACAGACCTCTCCGAGATTTACTGCCAAGCCATCCGATTAGGCAGAGCAACACCGCACCCACGGCATTGGGATGCACTACAGGAGCTGGCAGACCAAGAGGCATCGTGATCCACTCCATCTTGTGGCTACTGGAGATGGCCGGGGCGAGTGTTACGTTTATCTCATGCTACGCGTCTATCTGGATCAAAATCATTGGGTTTCGCTGACGAAGGCGCAGGCTGGTCGAAGCGACGGTGAGAAGTTCAGCGGCGTGCTGGTGCTCTTAAAGGAGGCAGTCGAGCGCGGATGGGTCTCGCTGCCCCTATCGGTCCAGCATGTCATTGAGGTGCAGAACCGAAACGATTGGAAGTCGCGTCAGGATCTTGCGAGCACGATGATAGAGCTGTCTCGCTGGCACACCATCGGCTACCAACGGCAGCTTGTCGGCGCGGAGATTGACGCATCACTCAAGCACCTCATCGGCCGTCCGTTGGTACCGCGGCAAGCGCAGGTATTCGGGATGGGGCTCAATCACGCGTTCGGACGAAACGTCATCAAGTACGAGCCGCCCGCAGAAGTCCCAGGCGAGCTGCGCGATCCGATCCGTCGATGGGGACGTGATCTCATGCAGATCGCCGCGCTGGTCGGTGCGCCGCCCAACTTCGAGGTGCCCGGCTACGATCCGTCTGCTCACCGACAGGTATCGAAGGCGTTTGCCGAACAGCAGGAGCAGCTCCGTACGATCCGGCGGCCACACGGCTATCATCGCGGGGATCTCGGACTTCGCGCTACGAGCGTCGATGTGTTCACTGAGTATGAGCCTGCTTTCACCGAGGCTCTAGACCTAGCGAGCTTGCACTGGGGACACGTCTATGCGCTGGAGCGCGATGGGATGGAACGGCTGCTTGAGCTAACGCCAATTGTATTCACGCACAGGGAGCTGCGGCGCCTGCGCCACGAGGCCTCACCGAAGCATTGGGAGCCAGGGGATCTCATCGATCTGACCGCGCTTGCGTCGGCGATTGTCTACTGCGACGTCGTTGTTACCGAGCGCGTGTGGACTGCCATCGCGCAGCGCACGGACCTGCAAGAGCGATATCACACGACAGTACTGAGGAGCCTTGACGACCTAGTCCCGCATCTCATCGGAGCTGCACATGTGTGAAGGTGTCTCACTGGTGCCAGGTAGAGGGGTCACATGGGACTGCTTCTCGACAAAAGCATCATGATCTCGCCTGAAGTGCCTCACGTGGAGCGGGAGGGTTCCGAGCTGGAGGAATTGGTCGCGGGGTGGCTGCATCGCCTTGAATGGGCCGAGTGGTGGATCACCTCAATCGTCTCCGTCGGCGGGGCAGTATTTATCGTCTTGCAGAGCGCGCCCTCGCACGCTGGCGAGGCCTTCTTCTCCACCGTGAGCGGCGTCCTCGCGGCGCTCGCTATCGCGGCTGTTCTTCAAGCGAACATCCTGCCCCCACGACGACCACCCCCATCAGACTTCGGAAGGGCGGCCCTCTTGTGGTTTCTGTCGATCGCTGCCGCGGGAACGCTGCCCTACGTAGCGATCGCCGTAGGCGAGAGCTACGCATTGATCTCCACGGCCAAGGGCGGCGGCGACCCGCGCCTTCCGCTCGTAGCGGCGATCTATCTGCTCATCGCGATCGCGATTACGACGCTTTCGCCTTCAAGGCTGGTGCTCCGCGCCATTCGTCAACGCGTCCATCGAACGGCCCAGCGCTGAACCCCTTTGATTCCAAGCATCAGGCTTCGGCGTCACCAACCCTTCGGAGGAGCCATGTCAACGACCAGGCTCACCACTATCGAGGGAACGCTCCACTGATCGATGAGCAGACCCAGAAGGAAGAAGACCTACAACGGCTGACGCTTCGTACAAATTGGCCTGACGCTCATCTCGGTCCCGCGCGCGATGCCGTAAGGCCAGGTGCCACCCACGACGGCCGGCTACTCGCAGGCTGATCTCAGCGGCATCGGATCACGCCCAGCCTTCCGCATGCAGTTTAGGCGACGCGCGTGCCCGAACATCTCGCTAGCCAAGATCGCCCCCCCCCCCGATATCGCGCTAGTTGGAATTTGCGACGGATTTCCCCGTCATTTCGTCCTCTCCGCTTCCCTTCCCGTCCCCTTGAAGAGCTCCCTATACCGAGTTATACTTACTTCACTTTCGTAACCTTGTATGGAGCTGATAGCCATGTCATCACCCTCAGAGCCGCAGACGCCACCGCAGACGCCACCGGACGAGAGCAGGACAGTTCTCAGGCTGATCCCGCTTGACGACACCGTCGTGATGCCGAGCATGGGCATCACGCTCACCGTCGACGTGGGCGAGGACGACCGTGTCGTGCTCGTGCCGCGCCACGAGAACGAGTTCCTCGAGGTCGGCACGATCGCCGAGGTCTCCGACCGCGTGCGCCTGCCTGGCGGCGGCAGGGCGATCGCACTTTCCGGGCTCAGCAGAGCCCTGATCGGCGCCGCCCAGACTGGCCCTGGCGGCGAGCTGCGCGTCGAGGTCCAGGAGCAAGCCGACGACGTCCCCGTCGACGGGCGCACCAGAGAGCTTGAAAGGGAATATCGGGCGATCGTCGAGGAGATCCTCGAGCTGCGCGGCGACGACGGCAGGATCGCCGCGTTCCTGCGCGCGATCGTCGAGCCAGGCGCGCTCGCGGACTCCGCGGGCTACTCCCCCAACCTCACCTATGAGCAGAAGGTCGAGCTGCTGCGCACGATCGACGTGACCGAGCGACTCGAGCTCGCCGTCAAGCTGCAGCGCGAGAGTCTCGCGGAGCTGCAGATCAGGCGACGCATCAGGGAGGACGTCCAGGAGGGCGCTGAGAAGCAGCAGCGCGAGTACTTCCTGCGCAAGCAGATGGAGTCGATCAGGAAGGAGCTCGGCGAGGACGAGGGCTCCGTCGTCGAGGAGTACAGGGCGAAGATCGAGGCCGCTGAGATGCCGCAGGAGGTCGAGGAGCAGGCCCTCAAGGAGCTGGGCAGGCTCGAGCGGATGGGCGAGCAGACGGGCGAGTCGAGCATGATCAGGACATATCTCGACTGGCTGATCGCGGTGCCATGGAGCAAGCGTTCCGATGAGCGCCTTGACCCCGTCGGCGCGCGCGAGGTGCTCGACGCCGACCATGCTGGCCTCGAGGATGTGAAGGACAGGATCACTGAGTACCTCGCCGTGCGCAAGCTGCGCCAGGACAGGGGCATCGAGGCCGATCCGAAGTCCGGCGCGATCCTCACCTTGATCGGCCCGCCTGGCACCGGCAAGACCTCGATCGGCGAGTCGATCGCAAGGGCAACGGGGCGCGAGTTCGTGCGCATGTCGCTTGGCGGCGTGAGAGACGAGGCCGAGATCAGGGGCCACAGAAGGACCTACATCGGCGCGCTCCCTGGCCGTCTCGTGCGGGCGCTGAGGGACGCGGGGACGATGAACCCCGTGATCCTGCTCGACGAGGTCGACAAGGTCGGCGCCGACTGGCGGGGCGACCCCTCTGCGGCACTGCTCGAGGTGCTCGATCCAGCTCAGAACAGCACGTTCAGGGACCACTACCTCGACGTCGAGCTTGACCTCTCGCAGGTGATGTTCATCGCGACGGCGAACGTCGCCGACACGATCCCAGGACCGCTGCTCGACAGGATGGAGGTGATCCGCTTCGACGGCTACACCTCTGAGGAGAAGCTCGCGATCGCAAAGGGCTACCTGTGGCCGCGCCAGCGCGACCGCAATGGCCTGCGCGAGGACGAGGTCAGCATCTCCGATGAGCTGCTGAAGACGATCATCGCCGAGTACACGCGCGAGGCAGGCGTGCGCAACCTCGAGCGCGAGCTGGGCACGCTGCTGCGCAAGATCGCGACGAAGATCGCCTCCGAGTCGGTGCAGCCCCCGATCGAGATCGACGTCGACCAGATCAGAGACGCTCTTGGCAGGCAGAAGTTCTTCCAGGAGTCCGCGATCAGGACGGCGGTTCCAGGCGTCGCAACAGGCCTTGCCGTGACAGGCACTGGCGGTGACGTGCTGTTCGTCGAGGCGACCGCGATGAAGCGTCCAGGCTCAGGCTCAGGTGGGCTCGTGCTGACGGGGCAGCTTGGCGAGGTGATGAAGGAGTCTGCCCAGATCGCGCTCTCCTATGTGCGTGCCCACGCCGAGGAGCTTGGGATCGAAGAGTCCGCGTTCGATGGCAAGGAGTTCCACGTCCACGTGCCTGCGGGCGCGATCCCGAAGGACGGCCCCTCGGCCGGCGTGACGATGGTGACGGCACTCTCCTCGCTGCTGACTGGCAGGCCTGTGAAGCACACCGTCGGCATGACTGGCGAGGTGACGCTGCAGGGCAGGGTCCTGCCGATCGGCGGTCTGAAGCAGAAGGTGCTCGCAGCGCACGCCGCAGGGCTGACCGACGTGATCCTGCCTGAGCGCAACAGGGGCGACCTCGACGAGATCCCGAAGGAGGCTGCATCGCAGATGAGCTTCCACCCGGTGATGAGCGTCCAGGAAGTGCTGGAGAAGGCCTTGGAGCCCGCTCCCAGCGCCAGCGGCGTCGCCGCGGCCAGCCCCGTCTCCTGAGAGAGAGGAGGCAAGCGAAATGTCCCGCGCATCACGCAGATGCATGCCAGTGCCGCTGGAGGTCCGCCGTACGGCGGACCTCCTCGAGCGGCGTTGGCAGCTCTCGATCATCTATGCGGCGCTGAACGGGGCGCTGCGCTTCAGCGAATTCGCCGACGCGATCGCTGGCATCTCCCCGCGCATGCTCGCCGAGCGCCTGCGCGACCTCGAGGCCGCAGGGCTCGTCGAGCGCACGGTGTTGCCGACGAGCCCGCCGACGGTCGAGTACCGGCTGACCGAGCACGGCCGCAAGCTCGCCCCGATCGTCGAAGCGATGCGGGCCTATGCGGAGGGGATGGCCTAACCGCCTTTGACGGTCCGCTCCAGCTCGCTGCCCCGCGGGGTCAGCCGCCAGGCGTAGCGCTCACCCCTGCTCGCGACGGCGCCAAGGTTCTCGATCAGGCCCACCCTCGCCAGCCTTGCGAGCAGCTTGGATATCTGGCCCTGATCGGCGACGCCAGCATGATCGGAGACCTCGCGGTTGGATGCCCCCGGATGCGCGGCGATCGCGCTCAATACGAGCGTCGTGCGATAGGTGACGCGGATGCCAAGATTGCCGATCGCGTTCGCGGCGCCCGTCGGATCGCTGTTTTGAGGGTGGGGGGTTGGCTTCGCGATCTCCCGTGCCGCGGCGGCGGGACCAAGGTAGGGCAGCACGACGATGCCCATCAGCTGCCCAAGCAGCGCGCTCATCGTCTGCGTGCCGTCGGCCCCCCGCTCGAGCAGCCTCGCGTGGACGATGCCAAGCACCGCACCCGCGACGCCCTCTGCGGTGAGACGCGAGAGCCCTTTGCCAGACGCACGCCCAAGCCCGCGACCATGGTCGATTGCATCAACGACCGTTGCCAGCACATCGGCGCGGCGCTCCAGCGCGAGATCGCCCGCCCCGAGGCTGTCGACGACGAGGAAAGCGCCAAGCGCCGGCTCCTCGTCGAGGAACGCAAGGAAGGCGAGCAGGCTCGCCCTCAATGCATCGCGCCATGCCCCCTCGGCGCGGTAGGCGGGCAGCACCCGCGCAGTGGCTCTCGCGAGCGCCTCCTCGAGGGTCGCGAACAGGCATTCCTCGCGACCGGCGAAGTGCTCGTAGAACGTGCGGCGCGAGACGCCAGAGCGCGCGACGATCGCGCTCACGCTGACGCCCGCGACGCCCTCCTCGCGCGCGGCGAGCGCCGCAGCGGCCAGTAGCCGCCGGCGCTGCACTGCGGCGATCCCTGAGTCACCCCCGATCATCCGAGCGACCTGATGTCGCAAGCCGCTCACAGCTCGTGACCCCACCGGCACAGGGACGATTCCGCGCTCAGCCGCGATGTTTCTGCTTGACGCCATGCCCTTTCTCATTGCCATGCTTCTTCTCGCGCCTCTTGTGGCTCTGCTCGTGCTTGCCGCCACCCTTCTGGCCGCCACCCTTCTTGCGGGTGGCGGCACAGCCGGCGACCTTGACCTTCACCTGCTTTTCGATCTGCACGCCGTTCTGCCCCGTGAAGCTCGTCGGCATCGCCAACTGCTCCTTGCAGAGGTTGCCGTTGCCCGCAAGGGCAGAGTGCGGACCCTCTGGCAGCGTGAGCGTGAAGCTCGTGAACGGCACATCTGGCACCGAGCCCAGGGTCGTCGAGGTAACGCCGCCTTTACTGATGTGGGTTTCGCCGTTCAGATCGACGGTGACGCCGTAGCCCTGCAGCACCATGATCAATTCAGGCCACTGCGCGCCACGACTGACGAAGTAAGCAGGCCCCGTCAACGGCACCGGCAAGACCGGGGTGTGCACGACAACCGAGCCGACCTGCGACGCCGCAGGGCAGCCTGCGGGATTTTCGTCGAACTGGGCTTCGGTGCACGCCTGCTGCAAGGTCGAGAGCCTTGACGGCAGCTTCACGGGCAGTTCGACCTTCGCCTTGGCGATGTCAGCCTGGCCTGAGCCAGAGGTCACTTTGACCTGCAGATAGGCGCCGTCTTTGCGGGTGTGCTTCGCCTTCGTGCTCGCCGTGAAGCCCGGTTTGAACGGCAGTGCCGCGCAGTTGCTAACCTGGAACGGCACCGAGAGCGTCGACGTTGCGCCTTCGGCGCTCGAGAGGCTGCCGCCGATCGCCATCTTTTCGCAGCTCGTCGGGTTGAAGATGAACCCAGGCCGCCCGATCGTCACGTTGACATGCTGGATCTCCAACGGGATCCCGTCGAGAATCGTCGGGATCTTGTATGGCCCACTGTCGTCGCTCGTGACCGTCAAAGCTGAGGTGTGCCTGTCCACTTCGATCCTTGCGCGCACGATCACGTTGCCAAGATCGAACGGACCCGCCTTCGCCGGATTGACGATCGACAGCCCATACGGCGCACCCTCATACGGCCCCGTGATGAACACTTTCCCACCCGTCACGGTGTAAGGCGTGCCGCCGACACCAACGCTGACCGTCGTTTCCCCAATTTCGCTTTCCGGGCCACACGTCCCCGCATCAGCCTGCGCTTCACCGCAAAGCGCGACCGTGGAAAGCATCCCCAGCAAGCCCGGGGGCGTCTTCAGCTGGATCGCCTGCAGATTCTGCTGGCCATCTTCGCGACTCATCGTCAACGTCAACGGGCTGAACGCACCTGCCTGGATATTCGTCGTCCCAGCCGTCAACGAAGGCGCGAAGCCACCAAGACTCTGACACGACGCGCCATTCGGCCCCGACGTCGCCTGGAACGTAGAGGTCGAAGGCACAGACGTATCGCCCGACCACGGCGCAAACGACGCGTCCGTCGTATAAGAACCACACGAAGACGGTGTCGAAAGCGGCGCCCTGCCACCACCAAAGAAATGCAGCCGCAACTCTTCGAACGGCAACTGCGGAGTATTCAAGAACGTCGCCGTGATCTGCCCTGTACCCGGATCCAACGAGACTTCGCCAGGCAGCTTCACAAGCGTCCCAGACACCGGATCTTCAGCCACAAGGTACATCGCGACCAACGACCCAAACGGATTCGCGTCCTGAGAAGCCAAATACACGGCGCCCTTCAATGCGTTCGGCAGGAGCGGCGTTTCGATTTCGACCGTCGCGATCTTCGACGCATCAGGACAAAACGACACAGGCAACCCAGACGTGAACAGGTCCATCCCAGGTTCGCCTGTTTCCTTGCCAAGGAACCCAATCCCCGCCTCCGAACAAGCTTCCAGACCATCCGCGCCACCCGGGTTGATCGCCACCCCCGCCGGCAACACCACAGTCGTATTCCGGAGCGTCGACTCCGCCAGGCCTTCCGGGTTCAGCGCCGCCGTCTGTGGCACACGCACGTTCACCGTCAACCCAGACGACGTGCTCGCATCGCTCACATCCGGCGCCGTCTGAATTTCCGGAGCGAACGGCAGCCGATTGCAGCCATCCAACGCGGGCATCGCTTCGCTCATCCCAAACGACAGCGACCGCTTCGGTTCATCCCAAGAGTCGGTTTCCACACTCGCGTGTAACGGCCCCGTGCACGAAGTCGGCAGCGACAGAAACGGCGGCGGCGTCGATTCCGCTTCCTGGTCTTCGGAATCGCAAGCTTCCGTCTGCGCGAGACAGGCCCAGCCGCGCTGCTCGTCGTGGCGGGAGTCGCCAGGCACGCCCCAGAGCGTGACCTTCACGCTCAGCAGGCCTGCGACCTCGGTGATGTTGTGCGAGCTGACCGTGATGCCATAGTCGCCCCCAGTTCGCACGGACGTGTTCAGCATCACCCTAACCACCGAGACGTAGAAGCCAAAGCGCGCCGGTTCGCCCGCGTTCGGCACCATGTTGAACACTGGACTGGTGACCGTCGTGATCCCGCTGAGAGCCGGTTCGTCGAAGGTCACCGTCGCCACGCCAACAGCCGAGGAGGTCGGACAGAGATTGGTTTCCCGCACCCCGTGGAGCACTGTGTCGAACTGTTGGTCGGTGCAGCGCGTGAACGGCGATGGGTTGCCAACCAGCCCAGGGGGAGCAAGCACGCTCACGTCCTTCGGCATCTCGACCGGCTCAGATTTTCCCCCGGCGCTCTGGTTGAAGTCGATCACGCTCGTCAGCTGGAACGGGTGCGAGCCCGCCTGCGTATCTATCTCACCACCCGCTTCTTCAGGGGTGAGCGTCGCTTCCTGCACCCCAAAGCTCTCGTGGCCACCGAGCTGGATCTGCTGGCGAATCGTCTTCGCCGTAGCGGCTCGACCGCCAGACACGGTGATTTCGTTTTCTTCTCCGGAGGACGCGTTGGCTTCGATGACGACAGATATCCGCACTTCGATCGTTTCGTATGGATGCAGCACGCCGTCGAACGTGCATGTCACAGTGCGTTCGGCGCCAGGATCGTTCGGGCAGTGAACAGGTCCGGCTTCACCTGCCAGCGAGCCTTCGGCGCTACCGCTGTTCTGACCGGCGAGTCCTTCCGCGACGACGGCTTTCAATCCGTTGGGCAGTGTGTCCGATATCTGCACTGGCACACGCTTGCCGTTCGCATCGCTGTCGCCAAGGTTCTCCGCCGTCACCACGATCTGTCCGTCGGTCTTTCCTTGCTGCAGGACTTCGACATTCGCGCTGCCGGCAAGAGCCATGGCCTTGAGTGCGGCCACAGGCCTGTCAGCGTCAGCGCCGATGCTCTTTACGATCAAGGGACTCACGTCGCCAGGGCCACCCGTGACTTCGACATTCCCTGTTCCGTAAGCGATTTCCAAATCTTCCTGCACGTTGGCCGCATTCGCTTCAGGCAGGAAGGCAGTGAACGCTCCCGTGACGACGTCGCCGACGCTCACGCCGCCGACGCTGAGTTCGACGATGCTTTCTTCGCCAATCGTGAACTGCTCCACCTGGCTCACCGCCGACCCAAGTTGCAGATTCGAAGGGCGCGTGTTGTAGGAGGCCCCCCACCATGGCGTGCCAGCTTCAGCATGCGCACTGGCGACGCCAAGCATCAGTACGACCGTAGTCGCAGCAGCAACGCAAACCACCCTACCGACCATCGAACGTACCCACACCCCGCTCATCGACGTCCCCTCCTGCTCGCTTTGGCCCTGCTCTGACCCAACCTGTCCGCCGGGCTGGATGAGCCCTTCACCGAATATCTCTTGCGCGCCTTGCGTTCGCACGCCCTGCGCCGTTTGCCGTGCTCCTTCTGGCACGCCTTCAGGGCCTTGCGCCGTTTCTGCGCCGAGGTCTGGCCCTTACGCGCGCCGGTCTTGCCCTGCTTGGATTCCGGCGGGCTGCCTGCGCCCGAGAACGTCGCGCTCGGCGGCGCACCGAAGATCGACGACTGTGGCATCGGCGCCGCACGGCATGCTTCGGCAGTCGTGCATTCAGGCGGCGAGGTGCTCGCAGTCGCACACGATGCTTCTGTGCTGCAGACGTGCGCGTCATAGACGTCGAAGGCGGTATCGAGATCCTGCGGCACAAGCGTTTCCGCGGTCACGAAGAACACGTCATCGCCGCTTTCGCTCGCATCGAGGAAGCCAGATTCGACTGGCGATGCGCCAGATGAGATCAGATCCACGCAACCACCGGAGCGTTCGCTGTAGGCCACAGACGACGTCGTGCACGTGCCATCCCCTGGAAGCTCGAACTCGTACACGTCCTCGTTGCCGTTGACGTCTTGCGGCACGAGCGCATCGCTGCTGTTGAAGAACAGGCGCCCATCGTTGAACAGCAAGCGCGGCTGATAGATGCCGGATCCATGGCTGATCGCGTCCGTCGTCGGCAGGTTCGCTGCCACTGAGGCGAGACTTTCGCTGCTCTGCACGTCTGCGAGGTTGAGCGCAGCGACACCGTTGAACTGCCTCAGTTCGAGGCCATCTGGCCGTGCACCTGTCGGGTTGCATGACGCACAGGTCAGATGTTCGCTTGACGAGTCATACAGGTAGACCTCCTGATCTGGCTTGCCCGTGCGAGCGTCGCGATTGTCGTAGCCGGTCAGCGCGCGCGAGGACATGAACGCGGCAAAGCGGCCACTCGGCGAGACCCGCGCCGTCAACCCACCGATCGGAGTGGGGCTGCCGTCGGTACCCCAATCTGCGAGGTCTTCGATCGAGAGCACCGCGATGAACTTGACCGTCCACGCCCCCGCTTGCTCGTGGGCCACGTAGAGGTTGCACATTGCGCTAGAGACTTCGTACTGCCTGCATTGACCCTTTGTCGCACCGGCGCCCAGAGCGCCATTTGCGACGAAGTAGATGTAGGACCCGTCTTCGCCTGCGCCGAGCACGAGCTGGCGCACTTCGGCAGATTCGCTGCCCGCCTTCGGCGTCAGGTCGGTCAGGTGGCAAGCGTCCTTGCCCGCTTCTTCGACGATTTCGCATAGGTATAGATCGCCGGCTCCGGAGTCCGCGGTCAGCGACTGGCCATCGGTGAAGAACACCTTCGAGCCATCGGCGCTAGCAAACTGGAAGGTCGGCTCGGCGCTGCCCCCTGCAGGCGCGCCTGCCTGCTTGACGTCCAGCCTGATCGTTTCGCCCCTCAAGACGTCGCGCATGTAGAGCGCATTGGGCGAGCGCGTCTCCCAAAACACGCGCGAGCCGTCGTTGGAGATCGCATGCCTTGCCCCCTTCAGCCCAGGGAGCGCCGACTGTATGTCGCCACCGGCGATCACCTCCGTACCAAGGGCCGGTTCGCCGCCTTCGGCTTCGGGCAGCACACTGACGAGCTGCACCGCTTCGTCGGCGGGTACTCCTTCGAACCACTCGTAGAGCTCTTCGTTGGTAGTTGGCGTTTCGGTCAGTGCGACGCTAGACACGACGACGACGTGATCGAGCGATGACGTGACCGCTTCGACTGAGAGCGCGTTTGTGGTTTCGGTGCCGAACACCGTTCCCGATGGCACGTCTTCATAGCCTTCCTTGCCCGTGAAGAGCGGCAGGAAACATTCGCTCGCTGCTGGCACATCCCCTTCGCAGGAGGCTTGGCTGCGAATGTAGGGCGTCGCCGCAGACGCATGCGGCGAGAGCAGTGTCGTGTTGTCGGTTTGGCCGCCATCGTCGGCGAGCGGGTTCACCAGAGCGTGTGACAGATCGGGCGAAAAGAAGTCGTATTCCGAGCCGTTTTCTATCCCCGTAACCGTTTCATGACGGGTGGTGATGTCGCGCGAGCTCCACCCATCGAGGCCGCGCGTGGAGACGATCTGGGCGCCCTCGAAGCTGTAGCCTTCCGCTTCGGAGTCCGTCGGCGTGCTGGTCTGATATGAGATCGCGCTGCCATCGGCCGCGGCCTGCACCGTGGTCAGGCCGAGCGCGTTGATGAGCGCGCCATGCTTGTTCGTCGGCGAGACCAGTTCCCAGGCGCGATCGTCGAGCAGATGCAGCGAGCTGCCCGCAGGCTGTGTGGTGAATGTCTGTTCGCCTGCGGAAGGCGCGACGCCCAACTGACTACTTGCCACGACGCGGAAGTGGTAGGTCGTCGCGGGCTGAAGGTCCTGCGGATGAATGGTGACCGCTGCCGTCGTGAAGGTCCCAGCAAGCGCACCGTCGGGCACCGGTGAGGTCTCGTCGTACGGGCTTGTGGCGCAGCCTGCAAGCGTCGTGCAGGGACCGTATTCGAAGGCGTATTCGGTGCTCGCCCCACGTGGGTTCACTTCTCCGATCAGCGTGGCGCTCGTCGATGCGACATCGCTGACGGACTCGCCTTCGACAGCTGGCTTGCCTGGCGGTTCCGGTTCGAAGACGTCGATCTCATTCGTCGCGGAATCCGCAACGTAGAGCGTTTCGCTGGCTTCATCGATGCCGATTCCAGTGCCGCTGGTGAGATCACCGGTGCCAAGCCGTTCGATCTGGGTGTGTTCCGGGCTCAACCGCACAACTGAGGTGAGCTCGTCGACATAGACGTCATTGCTCGAGAGTTCAGCCGAGAGGCCGCCTATGCCCCGCAATTCCGTCTGGATGACTTCTTCATCGAGCGCGGACCCGTCGCTTGCGAACTCCTGAAGGAGCGTTTCCCTGCCAAAGGCCGACATCACCACGTAGACGCGGTCTTCTGCATCGACTGCCAGCCCTACGCGTTCGAGGAAGGCGCCGGCACCTTCGACCAGTTCGGTGAGGGCGATCAGCCCGTTCGCGACTGCGCCGTCGAAATGAGCGACGCTCCTGTTGAAGACACCGCCAGCGCTCTGATTGTCAAATGCGACCCAGAGCTGTCCTTCTGCGTCGTCCGCAAGACCCCTAATTTCCGTCAGGGGCACGCCTGAGCCCGCATCGGTGAGTTGACCAATGTATTTACCTGTAGGGCTGAACTTGTCGATCGCGTTGTGCCCCGTGTCCCCGACGTAGACATCGCCATAGGAGGGGCTTGCGGGATCGTTGTCGATCGCGATCTGTTCCGGTTTGGAGAACTTGCCGCTTGGCGCCGCTTTGACTTCGCCCGCCAGCGTGCCGCTACCGTCGAACTGTCCTTCGTAGACACCGCTTGCGTTGAAGTACTCGACGCGGTCGTTGCCCTTGTCGACGACGTAGACGTCGCCGGTCGCTTCCTCGACGGCGACGCCGTCGGGTTCCGTCAACTGGCCGTTCCCGGTGCCCGCTTCGGCAAACGAGCTGCCATAGAAGTGCCCGCGCGCCGCAAACGCCGGCGCGCTCAACAGCAGCGCCCCAGTCGCCGCCACACACACAGCGACCAGCATCCCCACGATCGTCCTCACACGACTCATCGCTCAATCCCCTCCTCGGGCGACCGCGAAAGCGCGCCCAGTCGACCAACCCCAACACGAGACAGCGCCTCCGCCAGACGGCGAAAGGACGCAAATGGCAACGCCTGGGCAGACGCCAGGGAGGCGTCTGCGCCTGCAACGGCGCGCGAGATATCGGCCCGGGCCATGAAGCCCGGGCGCCAGAGCCGGCGGCAGCGGCTGACGCCGCTAGGAGCTAGCCGGCCTGAGCCAGAGAGAGAGAGAGAGAGAGAGAGATGCGTCAGCAAAGCTGACGCATCTGGTTAACGCCACCCCTGTGGACGCAACCAGACCCGACACGTATGTCACCAAACGACTCACGCGACAACAAGCTCCCTCATCACTCGACCAAGGTTCCTCTCCACGGAACATCCTCTGCTGCAAAAACCGGCCACAAAGTCCGACCGGCCCCAACCCTCTCTATGTCCAAGCCATCAGCCGATGCCAGCAGGTGACACCGATGTCTCCACTATAAGCAACCGTGGGACCAGAAGTCAACCCCCCTCTTGCAGCTCATCCAACCGCCGCTGCAGAAAGCGCCGCTCCGGCGCACCAGTCGCCAGTGCGAGCGCACACTCGTAAGCCTCGCGCGCCACGGCGACGCGGCCGAGGCGACGCAGCAGCTCTCCCCTCGCCGAGTGCATGTACTGATAGGAGGCGAGGCCGCTCAGCGCGTCGATCGCGGCAAGCCCGCGCTCGGCGCCCTCCGCTTCGGCGAGCGCGACGGCACGGTTGAGCTCGACGACCGGCGAGGGCGCAACCCGTGCGAGGCGGCTGTAGAGGGCGACGATCTCATGCCAGTCTCGCGGGCTCTCCGTGTGCAACTCGGCGATCGCCGCCTGCAGCACGTAGGGGCCGTCACCGCGCAGCGCAAGCGCGCGGTCGAGCGCGCCGCGGCCGGCGTCGATCTCCTCACGGTCCCAGAGTGCCCTGTCCTGATCTGCGAGCAACACGATCTCGCCATCGCGCAGGCGTGCCTGCCGGCGCGAGTCGTGCAGCAACATCAATGCGAGCAGCCCGCTCACCTCTGGCTCGTCTGGCATCAGCTGCGTCAGGGCGCGAGCGAGCCTGATCGCCTCGACCGTCAGCTCGGCGCGAGCGGACATCGCTGAGTAGCCCTCGTTGAAGATCAGGTAGACGACCGCGAGTACCGCCGAAAGCCGATCGGGCAGCAGGTGAGGCGCCGGAATGCGGAAGGGGATCCCAGCGTCCCTGATCTTGCGCTTCGCGCGCACGAGCCGCTGCGCCATAGTCGCCTCTGGAACCAGGAAGGCGCGCGCGATCTCAGGCGTGCCGAGGCCGCCAAGCGTGCGCAGCGTGAGCGCGACCTGGGTCTCGAGCCCAAGCGCGGGATGGCAACAGGTGAAGATCAGCTCGAGCCGCTCGTCGGGGAAATCGTCCTCTTCCACGCTGTCCTCCACGCCTTCCTGGACCTCGAGCTGCTGCGTCTTGACGGCGAGGTTGCGCTCGCGGCGGATGCGGTCGATCGCGCGGTTGCGCGCCGTCGCGATCAACCACGCCGCGGGGCTGTCGGGCACGCCGTCGTGACGCCAGCGCTCGGCGGCGATCGCAAACGCCTCCTGGGCGGCTTCCTCGGCGAGGTCGAAGTCGCCGAGGAAGCCGATCAGGGTCGCGAGCACGCGACCCCACTGCTCCCGGAAGACAGGCGCGATCAGCGCGTCGTCAGCCGTCCGATCGCGCGTGGGCTGAGCATGCCCGGCTGCATGCCCAATGCCCTCGCGCTGCACACGCCGAGATCCGTCGCGCTCGCTCAGCTGCCCACCAGCGGCCGCACCTCGATCGAGCCGCCCATGCGCGCCGCGGGAATGCGCGATGCGACCTCGATCGCGCGCTCGATGTCATCGGCCTCGACGAGGTAGTAGCCGCCAAGCGTCTCCTTCGTCTCGGCGAACGGGCCATCGGTGCAGAGCGTCTTGCCATCGTCGACGCGCACCGTCGTCGCCGTCGTCGTCGGCTGCAGCTGCGCCCCGCCGAGCACGTCAGGCTCGCGCATGATCGCCATGTACTCGTCTGTGAGCGCAGAGCGCTCCTGCTCGGAAAGCTGTTCCCAGCGTTCGTTCGTGGTGCCGTTCATGTAGATCTGCAGCAGATACTGCATCGCTTCCTCCTTTGCAGGGTAGGTGGTTCCTTCCCTTGACGAACGAGCGCCTCGATAATCGACACCCAGGTCGATCAGCGCTTCGTCGAAGAATCCTGATATTCTCCACCTGGATAGTGAACAAGGGCCGGCCAGGCATCTGACCCCCGCCTGGCCAACACCTCACTCTCATCCCTCTCCAGCCCCAGACGGGCGGGGGGCCCTGCGCATGGGCCTCCCGCCCGGGGTTGTGGACACGCCGCCCGCCGGATCCGCGGCCACATCCGCCCGCGGATTGCGAATGCCAAGCACGCCGGCGATACCGCCGATCGCCACCAGGCAGGCGGCGATCGTGATCGCGAGGTGGAAACTGCCGACAGACGCCGCCCTCGCCGCGGCAGTCAACGCATGAGCCTCAGCACCTGGCACGCCATGCGTAGATGGCAGCCCAAGCGAGAGATGCCGCGCCTGTTCGGCGCTCTTGTGCGCGGCGGCGCTCAGCGTCCGCCCTCTCAGGCGCGAGTCGAAGCCTGAGTCAAACGAGGACGCCACAACGACGCCGACTGCGGCCGTCGCGAGCAGCCCTGCGACGCGCGCGATCGCATTGTTCACCGCGGAGGCGATGCCCGCGCTCGAGGCTTCCGCACCCGCGAGCACAGCGGTCGTCAGCGGTGCGACCGTGAGCGCGAGGCCAAGCGAGAAAATCAGCAGCGCAGGCAGCAGGTCAGAGACATAGCTCGTCGGCGCGTCCACGCGCCGCAGCAGGAAGAGCCCGACGGCGGCGAGCAGCGGGCCGCCGCCCATGAACAGGCGTGGGCCGAGCCTGTCTGCGAGCGCTCCCACGCGTCGCGAGAGCGCGAACATCACGATCGTCACGGGCAGCGTCGCAAGCCCGCTCTGCAACGGCGTGTAGCCGCAGACCTGCTGCAGGAAGAGCGTGAGGAAGAAGATGAGGACGGAGAGCCCTGCGTAGACGACGAACGTCTCGAAGTTGCCGACTGAGAAGTTGCGCCTCGCAAACAGCGAGAGCGGCAGCATCGGATCCGCAGAGTTTCGCTCCCAGCGCAGGAAGGCGATCAGCAGACATGCGCCTGCGGCCAGCGGCGCGATCACGCCAGGGCTGCCCCAGCCAAGGCGCGGCTGCTCGATCATCGCGAAGACGGGACCGCCGAGCCCGAGCGCGCCGAGCGCCGCGCCGAACACGTCGATCCTGCGCGTGCGCGGTCCCGCCTGTGGGCTTGGCACGTAGGCGAGGATCAAGGCGACGCAGATCGCGACGAAAGGCAGGTTGACGAGGAAGATCCAGCGCCAGGAAACCGCGTTCAGGATCTCCCCTCCCGCGAGCGGACCGATCACCGTCGCGATCCCGCTCCAGGCCGCCCAGCTGCCGATCGCGGGACCCCGTTCGCTTGCGGAGAAGGTCGCGACGATCACCGCAAGCGCGCTTGGCACGAGCAGCGCACCCGCGATTCCCTGCAGGGCGCGCGCCACGATCAAAGCGTCGATCGAGGGCGCAAGCGCGCAGAGCAGCGAGGCGACCCCGAAGCCGGTGACGCCGATCGCGAAGACCCGCCGCTCGCCGAAGACGTCGCCAAGCGAGCCGCCGACGAGGATCAAAGAGCCAAGCGTGAGCAGGTAGGCATTCGCGACCCACTGCTGCGCGGCGAGGCCGCCGCCAAGGCTGCGCTCGATGCTTGGCAGCGCGACGTTGACGATCGTGCTGTCGAGCAGGGCGATGCCTGAGCCGAGGATGCAGGCCAGCAGCGTCAGCCGCTTCGCCGCCGCCGATCCATCAGACCTCATCGCCACCGCCGATCCATGCGCCCTCATCGCTGCACCGACCCATCTGATCCCATCGCTGCACGGTAGCTGCCTTGCGCGTGGGAAACCCCCTTCGGCATGCGGGAAGAGCCCGTGGCTCGCAGCGCAGGGACACCGCGCGACACGCGGCAGAAGCGCGCGCCATGCAGCGGGGATCGAGGGGATGTAACGGGCCCGCGCCGCGCCTAGCTTGGAAGGCGCAACCGTTCGCTACCGAAGGAGGAAGACACAGATGGCCATCAACGTCGCCCGCAGCAGGCTTACAGGTGCCGCCGCACGCAGCAATGCGCAGGACGGCACGAAGGGCACGCTCGCCGACATCGCAAGCTACTGGCTCATCAACGCCGGCATATACCTCACGTTCGGCCTGCTCTTCTACTACGCGGCGAAGGAGAAGCTGATCGACGACAGCGGCACGATGCCCGCCGGCCTCGCAAAGGCCTACCAGGGCACATTCGTCGCCTCGTTCCCAGGCACGAACACCTCGTGGTTGCTCGTCGGGCTGCTGGAGGCGCTCGTGTTCGTGATGATTGCGGGGAGCGTGCTTACGGGCGAGTTCCTGCCGACGCGCCGCAAGCCGATCCTGCTCAGCGGCCTTGGCCTCGCGATGCTCACCTTCGCGATCATCGCCTGGGGAGAGAACATCACCGGCGAATTCACGACCGTCGCCGAGCTGTTCCAGTATCTCACGGGCACCGCGGTGCTGATCGTGCTCGTGCTGCTGATGCCGCCCTACCGCAGGACGCAGTGGCTGTCGGGGCTGCGTGGCGGGGCCCACGACGGCTCCTCCACCCTGCCTGACGGCCACCAGAGCAACTGAGCCTCAGTGCAAAGGGGCGAGACCTCCGATGCAACCACGGTTGCGATGTGAACACTGCGGCGAGGTGATCGGCATCTACGAGCCGCTCGTCATCGTCGAAGGCTCCGCCGCGCGGCAGACCTCGCGCGCGGCGGAGCCGCTGCTCGCGCGCGAGCACGGGCCCTGCTACCACTGCGCCTGCCACCTCGCGCGGCCGCCTCAGCCGCCGGTCCAGCCTGACGCGTAAGGCGTTCCGCCCGCGTCGCCCGACGCCTGAGCGGCGCCCGCGTCGCCCGACGCCTGAGCTGCGCCCGCTCCGCCCGATGCCTGAGCGGCGCCCGCGCGACGCGCGACGGGCAGCGTCACGCTCACCGTCGTGCCGCGCCCCGCGGCGGAGTCGAGCCGCATCGTCCCGTCCAGCAGCTCGACGCGCTCGCGTATGCCGAGCAGGCCGAAGCCGTCGCTGCGCGCCGCCGGGTCGAAGCCACGGCCGTCGTCGCGGACGTCGATGCTCAGAAGCTCCCCCTGCTCTTGGACCTCGATCACGGCGCGCCGCGCCTGACCGTGCTTCAGGGCATTCGTCAGCGCCTCCTGCACGATCCGGTAGATCGCGCTCTCCAGCTCGGAGGTGAGACGCCCAGGCGCGCGGCCGCTCGACTGGGCGAGCTCCACGCTCAGATCGATCTCGAGGCCGTGCTGGCGGCGAACGCGTTCGGCGAGCGCCTCCAGCGCCGCGGGCACGCCGAGCTCGTCGAGCGCCGCAGGACGCAGGTCGGTGATCAGGGCGCGCAGGTTCGCGATCTCCTGCGCAAGCAGCTCGACGGCGTCGCCGATCGCCTGCCGCAGCTCCTGCGGCTGCTCGGAGTCCGCGACGCTTGCGAGGCCGATGCGCAGCGCGCCGAGGCTCTGGAGCGTCTCATCATGCAGCTCGCGCGCCCAGCGGCGCCGCTCGCCTTCGGCGGCGGAGACGCGCTGACGCTGGCGCTCGGAGGCGACCGACTGCGCCGTCGCCACCGCCGTCGCGGCGCTCGTCGCGAACGCCTGCAGCAGGCGCTCGTCCTCGGCGCTGAAGGAGGGCCCGCCGGCGAGCCGGTCGAGCGCGAGCAGCACGCCGTAGTCGCGACCCTGGAACAGCAGCGGCACGACGAGGCCGCCATCCGCGTCGACCCCGAGCCGTCCGATGCCGTGCTCGCCGAAGCGCGCGCGATTGCGCTCATCCTCCAGACGCTGCGGGCGGCGCGTGCGCAGCGTCTGATCGGCGACCGTGTCCGCGAGCGCGATGCGGCTGCCAATCAAGCCCTGCGGCAGCTCGCCCGCACCGGCCGCGACCACGAGCTGCTCTCGCTCGCGCAGCTCGATCAGCAGCACGCGCGCGGAGACGAGCGCGCGCCCGCGCTTCGCGATCAGCTCGAGGATCACGTCGAGATCGGTCTCGCCGCCGAGCGCCTGCGCGATCTGGGCCGTCGCGTCGAGCGCGGCGACGGTCTGGGCGAGCTCGTCGCGCTGCTCGCTCGCCCCGGTGTAGCGCCGCGCGTGGTCGATCGCGATGCCTGCGAAGTCGGCAAGCAGGACCAACGCCTGCTCGTCCTGCTCGGTGAACTCGGCTGCCCCCTGCTTCTCGGTGAGGTAGAGATTGCCGAACGGCACCTCGCCGAGCAGGATCGGCACGCCGATGAAGCTCCTCATCGGCGGGTGCCCCGGAGGAAAGCCGTAGGACTGGGGATGGCGCCCCACGTCTGCGAGACGCAGCGGCTGTGGCTGCTCGATCAGCGTGCCGAGCACGCCGCGCCCGCGCGGCAGGCCCCCGATCACCTCTTGGGTCGCAGCGTCGATGCCCCTCACGATGAAGCGCGCGAGCTCGGTGCGCGACTCGTTCAGCACCCCAAGCGCGGCGTAGCGGGCGCCCGTCAGCTCCTGCGCTGCGCCCAGCACGCGGTCGAGCACGACGTCCAGGTCGAGCTCGACGAGCACGCTGCGAGCCACCGCGAGCAGCTCCCTTGCCGCCCTGTCCATGACGGCGAGGGTACCTCAGCAGCCCGCGGGCAGGCACGTGATCTGCACGCAGCGTCGCAGTGAGCATCCCGGATGCGGATCGTGCATCTCGTCGTCTAGCGTGCTCTGCATCCGAACAAGGGAGATGACGATGTTCAGGAACGTGCTCGTGGGTGTGGATGGCAGCGCCGGCGGTCGCGACGCGCTCGCGCTCGCCTCGCGCCTCACGGACCCCGCTGGCAAGCTCACGCTCGTGCACGTGCACAGCGAGCAGGTCTATCTGCTGCCCGCGCTCGCCGCTGCGGGCGCGCTCGCCGACCAGAGCGCAGACGCGGATGGCGAGAATCGCTCCAGGGAGCTGTTGCGGCAGGAGCGGGAGGCCGCGGGCGTGGACGCAGATCTGCTCAGCGTCTCCTCCCCCAGCCCTGGTGAGGGCCTGCACCGGGAGGCTGAAGCGCGGGACGCCAAGCTGCTCGTCGTCGGCTCCAGCAGGCGTGGGCTGCTTGGCAGAGCGATGCTTGGCGACGACACGCGCGCGGCGCTCAACGGCGCGCCCTGCGCCGTCGCGATCGCAGCGCATGGCTTCGCCGAGCGGCCGCGCCCGATCGTGAACGTCGGCGTCGGCTACGACGGCTCGCCGGAGAGCGAAGCGGCGCTCGCGCTCGCGCGCACGCTCAGCGGGCGCGATGGCGACGTGCGCGCGCTGCAGGTCGTCTCGATACCGAGCTACGCGGTCGGCGCCGCGTTCGCGCCGGAGCTTGGCGACACGATCGACACGATGGTCGCCGAGGCGCAGGAGGGCATCGACCAGCTGCCAGGGGTGCAGGGTCGCGCCGTCTATGGCATGCCGGGCGAGGAGCTTGCGAGCTTCAGCGCCGAGCTCGACCTGCTCGTCGTCGGCTCGCGCAGCTACGGGCCGCTCAGGCGCGCGATGCTTGGCAGTACCTCCAACCACCTCGAGCGCCATGCGCGCTGCTCGCTGCTCGTGCTGCCGCGCGGCGCCGGCGAGCCGGAGCAGCCCAGATGACGATCAGGATCGTGCTCGCCGACGACCACGCCGTCGTGCGCAGCGGGCTGCGCGTGCTGCTCGAGAAGCAGGAGGGCTTCGAGGTCGTCGCGGAGGCGAGCGACGTCGAGGAGGCGGCGCGCTACGTGCGCGGGCACAAGCCCCACGTGCTCGTGCTCGACCTCAACATGCCGGGCGGCTCGAGCCTTGAGGCGATCCCCGGCATCCGCGAGCAGGCGCCGGATACCCACATAGTCGTGCTCACGATGCAGCATGAGCCCGCCTTCGCGCGCGAAGCGCTTGGCTCGGGCGCGCTTGGCTACGTGCTCAAGGAGGCCGCCTACGAAGAGCTCGTCGAGGCGGTCAGGCGCGCCGCCGCCGGCAAGGGCTACCTCAACCCTGGCCTTGGCGCGCGCATCGCCGCCGAGCCGCCGCCGGGACCGCCGGACGGCCTCTCCGAGCGCGAGACCGAAGTCCTGCGGCTGCTCGCGACTGGCCACACCAACGCTGAGATCGGCGAGCGGCTCTACCTCTCTGCGCGCACCGTCGAGACGCACCGCACACACCTGCAGCAGAAGCTTGGGCTCTCCACGCGCGCGCAGCTGTTCAGCTACGCGATGCAGCGCGGGCTGATCGGCGAGGACTCCCAGAGCGACTGAGGAGTGTCCAGATGTCCAGGCGCAGGGCGGACAAGCTTGGGCGAGCGTCGATACCGACAGTCGCCCATTTCGAGCAAGCTCGATGCTACAGCTCGACCACCGAGGCCCTGAGGAGGTGCAAGCGATGCCATTCCGGACCCCGCAGATCGTCGCATTGGGCGGCGGTGGCTTCTCGATGGAGAAGGACAGCACGCTGCTTGACGACTACGTGCTCTCGCTCACGGGCGCAGTGCGCCCGAAGGTCTGCTTCCTACCGACCGCCTCAGGCGACGCCGACCACTACGTCGTGCGCTTCTACAGGCGCTTCTCCGCCTGCTGCCAGGTCAGCCACGTCTCCCTCTTCCGCCGTGATCAGGGCGGCAGGGGCATCGAGGACGACCTGCAAAGCCATCTGCTCGACCAGGACCTCATCTACGTCGGCGGCGGCAACGTCGTCAGCATGCTTGGCGTCTGGCGGGCGCATGGACTTGACCTCGTGCTTGAGCAGGCCTGGCGGCGAGGCGCCGTGCTCTGCGGTCCCTCCGCCGGCTCACTCTGCTGGTTTACCGAGGGCCTCTCCGCATTCCATGGCAAGCCCCAGGCCGTCAGGGGCCTTGGCCTGCTGCCCTACTCCAACTGCGTTCACTACGACGCTGAGCCGCTGCGGCGCCCTGAATACCAACGCTGCGTCCGCGACGGCATGCAGCCTGGGTTCGCCGCCGACGACGGCGTCGCGCTGCACTTCCAGGGCACGAAGCTTGCGCACGTCGTCAGCTCCAAGTCCGACGGTGGTGCCTACTACGTCGACCAGATCGGCGGCGAGGCGATCGAGACGAGATTGGAGGTGATGGGCCTGAACCCTGAGATCCCTGAGCTCGCCGCCGCATGAGCGTGCCCAGGATCTTCGCGATGGGCGGCGGCGGCTTCACGATGGAGCCAAGCAACCCGCTGCTCGACGACTTCGTGCTCAGTCTCAGCGACAAGCGCGACCCGAGGATCCTCTTCCTGCCGACCGCCTCGGGAGACACGACCGCACAGATCACCTCCTTCTACTCCCGCTATGGCGGTCGCCCCTGCGTGCCAAGGCACCTCTCGCTCTTCCGCCTCGCCGAGCTTGACCGCCCGCTCGCAGAGGTCATCCTCGCTCAGGAGATCATCTATGTCTCTGGCGGCTCGATGCGCAACCTGCTCGCGATCTGGAGGGCCCACCGGCTTGACGAGCTGCTCGGTGAGGCATGGCGCAGGGGCACTGTGCTCGCGGGCCTGTCCGCCGGCGCGATGTGCTGGTTCGAGGGCGGAATCACCTGCTCCTCTGGCGCACCCGAGCCGATCGACGGACTTGGGTTGATCAAAGGCTCACTCACCGTCCACGCCGACGGCGAGCCAAAGCGCCTGCCCGTCTGGCTCGAATGTCTGCAACAGGGCACGCTGCCTGGCGGCTGGGCAGCGGACGACGGCGTTGGCCTGCTATTCGAGGGCGAGCGCCTTGCACGCATCGTCAGCTCGCGACCTGGCGCAAGCGCCCAGCACGTCGACGCGGTCGCAGGCGAGCTCGTCCGCACGCGCCTTACGCCCGAGCTGCTTGGAGTCAGCGGCCCAAGCCGCTTTGCGATCGACGACGACGTCGCCGAGCTGCGCCAGGTGCAGCGGCTGCGCAGCCGGCTGCGCGGCGAATCACGCCGGCTCGGGTAGACCGAGAGCCTGGCCCGACGCGCGGTCCACCGCGACACGCGTCGCGGGGAAGGCGATCTCTCCGCGAGCAAGGTGACCTCGCCAGCACCCAATCTCTCCCACGGTCACAAAGGCAGACCGTCGTGCGAGTAGTGCAGAGAGATGACAATCGACTGGCACAAAGCGACCGATGCTGAGCTGCTCGCAGCCTGCCATACCCAGGAGGAGCCGTTCGCGGTCTTCTACCGCCGCCATGAGCGCCTCATCGCAGGATGGCTCATGCGCAGGTCGGGTCGCGCTGACGTCGTCGGCGATCTCATCGCAGAGGTGTTCGCCGCCGCGTACATAGCGGCTCCGCGCTTCCGCCCTGGCCCGCAGCCCGCCCAGGCTTGGTTGCTTGGCATCGCCCGCAACAAGCTGCTTGACAGCCTCCGCCGCGAACGGGTCGATGCCTCCGCGAGGCAGCGCCTGCAGATCGACGCGATCCGCCTCTCGCAGGAGAGCACGATCGTGCTCCAGGAGCTTGGGGAGCTCGATCCGCTGCAGCTGCTTTCAGAGCTTCCCACCGACCAACGCGAGGCGATCTCAGCACGGGTGATCGAGGACCTCGACTACGACGAGCTCGCCGCTCGCCTCAGCATCTCCCCGCAGGTCGCGCGCAAGCGGGTCAGTCGCGGGCTCAGCAGCCTGCGCAGACGTCTACAACACGAAGGAGCCGACAGATGACCCTGCTGCCTGAGGTCGAAAGCGCGATCCTCGATGCCGTTCGCCGCGACCATCGCCGTCGCGCTCGCAGCCGCACCTCCAAGCTCAGGTCTGTGCCGCTGCGGGCGCCACTGATCGCGCTCGCCCTGCTGCTTGGCACGACGACGATCGCGCTTGCCGCAAGCGGCGTCATCCTCACAGGCGCGCCCGTCAGCGTCCGCGCTCACCTCGAGCCGACCGTCGGCTATGGCATCCCAACACCAGGCAAGAGCCGGCTGCTACCGCTCCGAGCCCCAGATCCCGCCGGTGGGCTGCCCTGGGGCATGCGCGTCGTTCACACCACGCGCGGCTACCTCTGCGTGCAGATCGGGCGCGTCGACCATGGCCAACTCGGAGAGCTGGGGATCGACGGCGCGTTCCACGACGACGGGCGCTTCCATGCGCTGCCGGTCGACGCGTTTCCCAAGGACGTCAGCCTCGAGCAGGGGTTCAACATCGAATGCAACCAGGAAGCGCAGACGACCTTCGCCGGCGAGATCGTCGGGCTACAGCCAAACGCCGCGAGCAATGCACGTACCGGCTCGCCTGCCAACCGCCGCGAGATCTCCTTTGGATTGCTCGGGCCGAAAGCAATCCGGATCGCCTACCACAGCGGCTCGCAAACGCATACCGGCAAGCTGCTCCGCGGGCTCGGTGCCTACCTCATCGTGCAACGAGCAACCAGCGACAGGCAGCCGGGCAGCATCAGCATCGGTTTCACCTTCGGCAACGCCACGCTGCCTGCCAGGCCGAACGGGGCGCTCACCGCGATCGGCTATCGCTATGGCACGAAGACCTGCACCGACACCGGGCAGGAAGAGATCCTGCGCGCCTGCGGGCTCCCGGAAGGTCCGCCGCCGAAGCCTGCGCCGCTGCCTGCGTCGCACGAGCCGTTGCGAGTGCACCTCAGCGTGCGCCACCACGTCGTCACCGCCGCCGTCGTCTCCTTCCGCGCGCCCTACCCGGTTACCAGCGCACGCGAGAGCTACATACTCGAAGCGCACGCCTGTCACGGGGGTGACGCCATTCAGGGCAGCAAGCGAAACCTCGCCAAGGCAGCGACGGTTCGCATCGCCATCGGCTTGGCCCTGTCGCGTGGCTGCTCGGGCCCAATGCGATTCACAGCCAAGTATCGCCGTGGCCTCGACGGCATCAACGACTTCACCTCGCTTGGCGCCGTCACGGTTCACATACCCCCGGGCGACCGCGCAAAGCCCCTGCCCAGCAGGCCGCCTCGGTCCAGGTGGATGAGGGAACGACTCCGCGAAGCCAGGCGCAGCGGCGCCCACCGCTGACCTCGAGCTGCGCCAGGTTGCGCAACAGGCTGGGCGCTGGCGGCCGCCACCCCTGAGCCCCACCCAGCCTGCCCCTACCCCGTTTCGGCCGCGATCTCGCCGGCCACGAGCTGGGCGCTGCGCCGCGCCCGCTGCGTCGTCGTCGCCAGCCCCAGCAGGAAGACGATCGCGCCGCAGGCGACGACGATCCACCAGCCTGCGTTGCTTGGGTGAAAATGGGGCCCGCCAAGCGCGACGCCCGCTGTGCCGCCTGCGGCGATCGCGCCGACGATCGCGACGCCAAGGGTCTGGCCGACCTGGCGCGAGGTCGACGCGACGGCCGCCGCGACCCCCGCCTGGGCAGGCGGCATGCCAGAGACGGCGGTGTCCGTGATCGGCGGGTTCACCGTCCCGAAGCCAAGGCCGAAGATGAAGTAGGCGAGCAGCAGCACCCATGCTGGCGTGCTTGGCCCCACACCTGTGAGGATCAAGCTGCCAAGCGCGATCCCTGCGCCGCCGATCAGCAGCGGCAGGCGCGCGCTGCGGCTGCCCACCCACCTGCCTGAGAGCGGCGCGCAGATCAGGGTCACGCCTGCGATTGGCAGCATGTAGAGACCTGCGTGCAGAGCGGAGAAGCCACGCGTCTCCTGCAGGTAGAGCGTGTTGAGAAAGAGCAGGCCGCCAAGGCCTGCGAAGGCGCTGATCGCGATCAGCGTCGCGCCTGAGAAGGGCACGCTCCTGAAGAAGTGAAGCTCTATCAGCGGCTGCAGGCGGCGCCGCTCGTAGTAGATAAGGACCGCGGTCGCGACCAGGCAGACGCCGAACAGACCGAGGATCTTGGCTGAGAGCCAGCCACTGCCTGGGCCCTCGATGATCGCGTAGGTGAGGCTCGCAAGCATCGTGATCACGAGCCCCTGGCCGACCGCGTCGACACGCCGCGGCCTTGGCGCCTTCGATTCGGGCACGAACAACGCGCACAGCAGCACGGCGATCAGGCCGATTGGGATGTTGATCCAGAAGATCGAGCGCCAGCCGACGCCCTGCACGAGCGCGCCGCCCAGCACTGGGCCAAGCGCGAGGCTGATGCCGACAGTCGCCCCCCACAAGCCGATCGCCTGGGCGCGCTCCTTTGGATCAGTAAAGACGTTGCGGACGATCGACATCGCGACGGGGTTCAGCATCGAGCCGCCGACCCCCTGGATCGCGCGGAACGCGATCAGACAGCCAAGGCTTGGCGCGAGGCTGCAGAGCAACGAGCCCAGCGTGAACATGCAAAGCCCAACCTGGAAGACGCGTCGACGCCCAAGGCGGTCGCCAAGCGATCCTGAGAGCATCAGGAAGCTCGCAAGCACGAGCGTGTAGGCGTCGATCGTCCACTGCAACCCTGAGACCGGTGCTTTCAAGTCGTGCCCGATCGAGGGCAGAGCGACGTTCACGATCGTGTTGTCCAGCCCGACGATCAAAAGGCTCATGCAGCAGATCGAAAGCACGAGCAGCCGGCGCTGCCGGCTCATCGTCGAGTCGTCATCCATAGGATTGGTTATATGCGAACTGGCCGCCCCCTCCCGCCGCTTGCTGACCAGAGGCGTCGCTGAGATGTCGCTGCCGGCGGAGGGCTACCAACTCGAGGGGATCTCCTCGAAGGCCTACGAGCACCCTGCCGATCGCGCTGCTACCGCGGCGCTCAAGTCGATCCCGCACCTCGACAGCGTCGTGCGCAAGATCATCGAGTACGGCTACGAGCGGGCGCTGCGCAGAGGCGTGCTCGGCGCCTCTGTGCGCCTTGGCGAAGATCAGCTGCCAGAGGTCTGGCAGGCGCACCGCAGGGCCTATGTAACGCTCGACCTTCAGCCCACGCCAGAGCTCTACCTCATGCAGAACCCGATCGCCAACGCGCTCACGATCGGCGCGGGCAAGCCGATCGTCGTCGTCAACTCAGAGCTCGTCCAACTGCTCGACGCCGAGCAGCTGCGCGCGGTCTTCGGCCACGAGGCGGGCCACGTGCTCTCTGACCACGTGCTCTACAGGACCGCGCTCGTGATCCTCATGCGCCTCTCCTCGCTGCCTGGCATCCCGCTGCCGCTGTTCCCGCTGAAGGCCGCGCTGATGGAGTGGTTCCGGGCGGCGGAGCTGTCCTGCGACAGGGCGGCCGCCCTCGTCACGCGCGACCCGATCGCTGTCTGCAGGACGCTGATGAGCATCACCGCGGGCGCTGAGGCGAGCAAACTCGACCTCGACGTGTTCATGAAGCAGGGCCAGGACTATCGCGAGAAAGCATCGCCCTTCGACCGCATCTCGAGGCTGCTCGTCGACCTCAACCTCACGCACCCGATGTCGGTGCAGCGCGTGCACGAGCTGATGAAGTGGGTCGGCGAAGGCGACTACGACCGTATCTCTGGCGGCTCCTACACGACGCGCGACGAGCCGGTGCAGCCGCGCGCGGAGGCAGGTGACGCGGTCGCCCACTACGCAGAGCGCTTCAGGGACAGCTTCAAGGATCTTGGCGAATCGATCGGCGACGCTGGCAACCAGCTGAGCGACTGGCTGCGCAAGAACCGCGAGGACTAGCAACTAGCCTGCAGCGAGCGGCAGCGTGAAGCGCACGCGCGTGCCCTCTACGGCCTCCGCGAGCCAGATGCGCCCGCCGTGGGCCTCGACGATCGCCCTGCAGATCGCAAGGCCAAGGCCGCTGCCCGCGCCGGTGCGCGCGGCCTCCTCGCCGCCGCGGTAGAAGGGCTCGAAGACGCGCGGACGGTCAGCGGCGGCGATGCCCTCGCCGGTGTCTGCGATCTCCACCTCGACGCTGCCGCCAAGCCGCTCGGCGCGCACCTGGACGCTGCCGTCTGGCGGCGTATGCCTGATCGCGTTCTGCAGCAGGTTGCGCAGCGCGCGCTGCAGCTTCTCCGGGTTGGCAAGCGCAGGCGCAAGGTCCGATCGCACCTCGCTGCACAGCATCACGCCGCGGCGCTCCGCCTCGGCTCGCATCGCGAGCACCGCCTCCTCGACGAGCTCAGCGAGCGGGACCGCCTCGGTCGTCCAGGCATAGTCGCCTGCCTCCAGGCGCGAGAGCTCGAAGAGGTCGTCGACGAGCGTGCCAAGCGCTCTCACGTTCGCGCCCATCGTCTCGATGTAGCGCTGCTGGGTATCCCCGTCGACGAGCTCGTCGCCAAGTGCGTCGGCGAGCAGCCGCAGCGAGGTCAGCGGCGTACGCAGGTCGTGGGAGACGGCGGCGATCACCTGCCGGCGTGCCGCGTCGGCGGCGTCGCGCGAGCGCTCCTCGGCCTGCAGGCTGGAGATCATGCGATTGGCGACGTCCGCGAGCTCTGCCAGCTCGGCGCTCGAGCTCGCGGCTACGCGCACGTCGCGGCTGCCACGCTCGACGGCGCGCAAGCCATCGCGGATCGCCCTCACGTCAGCGAGGACTCCCGCGGAGAGCAGGCGCATCGCGCGCGACGCGATCAATGCCGCGAACATCACGATCCCGATCGTCACCCATGCGTCGTGGTTGGAGACGTACATCACGATCGCCGCGATCACGACGGCGAGCAGCAGCTGGCCAAGCGCGATCGCGAGACCGAGGTCGAAGCGGCGGCCGAGACCTCGGCGCGAGGCGGCGCCGGCCGCGAGGTGCGCAAGCGTGAGCGCGACCACGCCTATTGGCAGCAGGATCTCGGCGGTGAGCAGCATGCCCTTGCCGCCGCCGACATTTGCGGCTGCGGCGACCGCGACGCCAAGCGCGAGCACGAGCACGAGCAGCGAGCGGGTCGCACCGGCGAAGCCGATCGTCGAGGGCGAGCGGGCCGAGGTCGCGCCTGCGGCGCCAGTCGCGGCGGGAGAGCTCGCAGCGGCGCGACGGCTCGAGGCGGCCGGCCGCCTCATGGCTGGAACCTGTAGCCGATGCCCCACACCGTCTGGATGAAGCGCGGCTCGCTTGGGTCAGGCTCGATCTTCGCGCGCAGGCGACGCACGTGGACGGTGACGGTCGAGCTGTCGTTGCAGAACGGCAGCCGCCAGACGAGATCGATCAGCTGATCCCTGGAGAAGACCCGTCCTGGATGGCGGGCAAGGAAGAGCAGCAGGTCGAACTCCCGCTGGGTGAGGCTCACCTCGGCGCCGTCGAGGCTCACGCTCCTGCCCGCCGGATCGATCTGCAGCGCATCGAAGCGCAGCGGCATCGCGTCCCCGTCGTCTCCTGCGCCGCCGGCACGCCGCAGCACGGCCTCCACCCGCGCAAGCAGCTCAGCGGGCGAGAAGGGCTTGACGACGTAGTCGTCTGCGCCACGCCGCAGGCCGACGATCCGGTCGGACTCCTCGCCCTTCGCGGTGAGCAGGATCACCGCCGGCCGCGGGCCCTCCTGCCCGTGCAGGATGCGCATCACCTCTAGTCCATCGACGCCTGGGAGCATGATGTCGAGGATCACGAGGTCAGGCCTGCGCTGCGCGCTCATCGCGAGCGCCTGCGAGCCATCGCCTGCGCAGCCAGCCTCGAAGCCCGCCCGCTGCAGGTAGCGACAGAGCACCTCGCCGATCGTTGGCTCGTCGTCGACGACGAGCACGTATGCGCTGCGCTCAGCCAAAGGTGAAGGCATAGCCGGTGGCTCCAGGTGGCAACTTCAAGGTCAGCACATGATGCTGCACAGAGGGCAGGTTCACGAGCCTGTAGAGACGCTGGAACGAGACATCGACCTCCGAGTTGTGTACATCTGCGCCCGCAAGCGAGGCGGGAATCGGTCGGCCGTCGAGCAGCACCTTCACACGCCGCGTTCGCTGAGGAGAGCCAAGCACGAGGAACACGCGGCGTGCATTGAAGCTCAACCGCAGGCGCGCCCCAGAGACCGCGGTCGCCGACTGGCGCGCGATCCGCCAGCGCCCTGAGTAGCGCAGCTCTTCGGCTGGCGGCGCCGCGGTCGAGGCGCCGTAGTCATGCAGGCCCTCGACGATTTGGCCGTTGGCGAAGCGTTCGGCGCGTTCGGCGCCAAGGTAGGACTCAGGCGTCGTCTCCGTTTCGGAGGGCGCCTGGGCGTGCACGTCCGTCGAGGAGCCAAGGCCTGTCGCGCCCGCTTCGCTCAGCAAGGCCCTGATTGCCTTCTGCTTCGCGCCGTACTCACCCTCGCCGAAGTCACGGAGCCTGATCCTGCCGCGGGCGTCGATCAGGTACTCCGCGGGCCAGTATTCGTTGTGATACGCGTTCCAGGTGCCATAGTCGTTGTCCTGCACGACGGGGTACTCGATCCCGTTCTGTTTGACCGCCTCCGCGACGTTCGCAGCGGAGTGCTCGAAGGGGAACTCAGGGGTGTGGACACCGACGATCACAAAGCCCTTGCTGTGGTACTTGCGATACCAGGCGTTCAGGTAGGGCAGTGTCCTGATGCAGTTGATGCAGCTGTAGGTCCAAAAGTCGACGAGCACGACGTGGCCGCGCAGCCCCCTCAGCGTGAGCGGCCTGTCTCCTTGGGTGTTGAACCAATGCTGGGTGTCGACGAATTCTGGCGCGAGACCAAGCACTGGCAGCGCGCGTCCCGTGCTCGCAGCGCTGAGGCCCTTCGCCGCGCGCGTCTTGTGGCCACGCAGCTGAGCAAGGCCGCTGTCAGCGGCGTGACTGGTCTCCAAGCCGTGTGAGGGGTCGACGAGGAAGGAAGGCAGATCGCTTGCGATCGCGGTCTCGAAGCGGGTGTCGTAGTTGCCGAGCATCGCGAGCGCGACGAGCACCATCACCGCTCCCATCGCCATCTGGAAGCGAGGGCTGCGACGCGCAAGACGCGAGGTCAGGCGCCGCCCGCCAAGCATCAGGACGTAGAGGACGACGGCGGAGCCGATCCCGTAGGCGAGCGCAACCGCGAGGCGAGCAGTGCTGAAGCTCTGGGAGGCGGAGACCGTGATCACGCCCGCGAGGATCGGGCCGGCGCAGGGCGCATAGACGAAGCCAAGGCCGCCACCCGCGAGCAGGCCAGACCAGAACCCGCCGCCTGTCCCCCCTCCCCTGTGCGGCACGATGCGGCTCAGCAGCGCCTCGAGCCGGTCGCCGAGCGGCGGGATCAGCAGGCTCACGCCGAAGCAGATCAGCACGACGATCGCGACCTCGCGCAGCAGGTCGTCTGGGAGCCCAAGCGCGGAGATCAGGTACACAAGCGCGACGGCCGCGAAGGTGAACGACAGCGCCAGGCCGGTGACGACGCCAAGCGGCCGCGTCCTGCCGCCCGTTACGCCCGCGGAGAGCGCGACGGGGAGCACAGGCAGCACGCATGGCGAGACGGCGGTTGCGGCGCCGGCGACGAAGCCGAAGACGATCAGCAGCAGCATCGGTCAGAGGACGAGGGAGAGATTGCGCATGCCGATCAGCATGAGGCCCAGATGTTGCGGTTCCATTACGAGTCCCGTCCGTAATCGATTCGTAAGACGGGCGCGATGAACTGACTGCGATCAGTCAACGTAAAGGAGCCATATGAGCATCAGCACTCGCACACGCGCACTGCCAGTCCTTGCAGTCTCAGCACTGCTCGCGCTCGCGCCCGCCGGGGCGCAGGCGGCCAGCCACGCAATGAAACATCACGCGATGAAGCACCATGCGATGAAGCATCACACCAAACACGCGATGAAGCATCATGCGATGAAAGAGAGCAAATAGGGCGGGACGCCTGGCAGGCCGGCCGGCGCATGCGCCGGCCGGAACGACAACCAAGCTCAACCAGCTTTGTGGTGATGCCTGGCCCTTCTCTTCTTGGCTTTCGGCTTGGCCTTGTGCTTCTTCTTGGTGACCGTGCTTCCGGCCTGCTTCGGGAAGCTGATCGTGGGAACGGTGACGAACGGCAGCGGCGCCGGCGGCGTCACGAACGTGCTGGGGAAGCTGCCGGTCGTGAACTGGTGTTCAGCGCCGTACACGGTGCCATTCACGTTGCTCGCGGCGACGCGATAGTAGTAGGTGGTGCCTGGCGCAAGGCCGGTCAGGCTCAGCGACACCGACGTTTCGCCCATGCCCGCGCCAACCGTTCCAAGCCCCGTCGGCGGCCCGTACTCACCTGGGCTCGTTGTGATTTCGAACCCGTAGGTCGTCGCATAGCCCTGCGGATCGATCGTCGCCGCGATCGACGCACTGTTCTGAGCGATCGCGCTCGCTTCGCCGGTGGCGGCCAGCGGCAGCGTCGCCGGCGCCGTCGTGAACGTGGCGTCAGAGCTGACGACCGTGCCCGCCGCATTGGTGACAGACAGCGCGTAGTGATAGGTCGTGCCTGGCAGCAGACCGCCAACGAACTGCACCGCGGCCGTCGCGGCGAACCCTTCGCCGACCGTGCAACTCGCAGAACGCTGGCCGCCGTACGGTTCGATCGCACCCGGTTCATAGCCGGCCTGGGCGACGTAGAGCACATAGCAGCTCGTGGGACTGTGCTCGGGGTTGATCGAGCTGGAGACGACGACGCTCGTTGATGTGACGTTCGAGATCGAAGGCGCCTGCACGATCACAGGCGGCGCCGGGGACGTCGTGAAGCTCTCGTCTTCGCCGTAGCTGACACCTTCGGCGTTGCTTGCCACCAGCCGGTAGTGATACGTCGTATTGCTCTCCAGGCCGCTGAGCGTGGTCGTGGCGGCGACGGCTTCGGTGGCACTGCCAGCATTGCTGCCAGGCGGCGTCGGGCTCGTGAATTCATAGCCGTCAAGCCCATATTCGAAGTAATAGTGAGCATCCGCGCCGTTGGGTTCCAGCGAGCCGGTCAGCCTGGCACCGCTGCTGCTCACGTCTTCGGCCGCGCCTGTGATCACGCCTTCGACGGCAGAGCCGGTCGTAAAGGAGAGCACTTCGCCTTGAGCGACGCCGTTGGCGTTGCCCGCCGCGAGGCGGTAGTAGTACGTCGTCAAGCTCGACAGACCGCTCAGCTGCGCGGTCACGGCAACCGGTGCCGCGCCCGAGCCAGGGCTCGCCGGTTCGCAGACGGCAGTTTCGGTCAGCGCGCCTGGCGAGGCCCCGTATTCGAACTGGCACGAGCTCACGGCGACCCCTTCGGGGTTCACGCTTGCGTGCAGCTTCACCATCGTCTTGTTCACTTCTGCGGCTTCGGTTTTCACTTCGGGCAGCAGGACTAGCGGGCCAAAGCGCTGAACCTGGCCTTCGTTGAGCACATAGACGGCTTCTGTGGCGTCGTCGACGGCGAGGTCGCCTGCACCACTGAGCATGCCCAGCCCGAATGTCGCTGTGACCGTGCCGTACGCGTTCAGTTCCTGGACATAGGAGCCGAAGTCGAGCAGCAGCTCGCCGCTCGTCCGGTCAACGGCAATCCCGCTCACGCCGCCACCTGCGATTTCCCGTTCGCCTTCGACCACTCCTGTGAGTGAGCTGCGTTCGAGCTCGTAGACAGCGTTGCTTCCGTACTGCTGGATGTAGATCGTGCCGTCGGCCGCGACGGCGAGATACTGCGGAGCGCCGCCTCCGGGCATAGCGAACGCGGCGATCTGCCCTCCGGCCGAGCTGAGCTCGTAGACGCTTTTGCTGCGATAGTCGCCGATATAGACGTCGCCGGCCGCGTCGAGCGCGACGCCAAGCGGTTCGCCGAAGGCCGTGCCACCCGAGGAGCCGCTCGTCACGCAGATGTCGCCCGAGGCGCCATAGCCCGTGACCTGGCAGAGGAATTCATATTCGAGGCCGCTGTCCAGATGGAACTCGTCGACGAGGTTGTCCTGCACGTCGGGCACGACCACCTCGCCGGCGGCAGCCGCGATGCCTGTCGGTTCGGATTTGAGGTCGAAGGCCCCGCTGGGGGTGTCTTCTCCGGTGAAGCTTGCCGGCCCGCCGCCGAGCGGCGTCTGGCCTTCGGGCCCGAACACCTGGATCTCCTCGTGGCCGCCGCCGTCTGCGACATACACGTTCCCGTTGCTCTGATCGACGGCGATGCCCGTGGGGTGGGAGAACGACCCGAATGGCGATCCGACCGTGACGCGCCCTTCACCCGCAAGCGCCGGAGATGCGCCAAAGGCCAGTGCGAGGGCGAGTGAGATGCCTGCAAGCAGCGTCGCCAGCCTGACGGTCGTCGCCCCTGCCCTTGTGTACGTGCTCGTGCTCATCATCGACCCCTCCTATTGCCGCTCTTACGTTTGCCGGCGCCTCGCGCACGGTGCCTCGCCCTTGCCTTCTTTCTCTCCCCCGCTCTGCCCGCCTTCGTGCAGCCGCTGACGGCGATCTTCGTGCGCTGGTGCAGTTCTGCGCCGTTCTGCGCGACGAAGCTTGTCGGCATCGCAAGCGCCTTCTTGCAGAGGTTCGCGTTGGCTGCAAGCGCCGAGTTGGGACCCTCGGGCAGGTAGAGCTCGAAAGAGTTGACCGGGACGTCTGGCACCGCGTCGAAGGTGCTGCTCGTGATCCCCTGCTTGCTGATGAACGTCTTGCCAAGCAGATCGATCCTCACGCCGTAACCCTGCAGCACGACGATCAGGTTCGGGAATTCTTCCTCGCCGTTGGAGACGAAGTACACGGGCCCGGTCAACGGCACGGGCAGGATCGGCGTGCTCGCCCGCGCGATCCCGACGACCGACGCGGCGGGACAGTCGGCGGGGTTGGCCTCGAAGGTCGCCGCCACGCACGCCTTCTGCAGCGTCGAGAGCCTAGATGGCAGTTGCTTTGGCAGTTCGACCCTGACCTTCGCGATGTTCGCTTCGCTACCAAGCGAACCGTGCGGGTAGGACAGCCGCACGTCGAGGCTTGCGCCGTCACGACGGGAGGTCCTGCCCGAGGTCGTGGCTGTGAACTTCGGCTTGAATCCCAGCGCGCTGCAGTTGGTCGCCTGATAGGGGCTGGCAACGCTGACCCCGCTGCTTTCCACGCTGGAAAGCCTGCCGGTGATCGACAACTTGCTGCAGTTGGTCGGGTTCAGCGTGAAGTCAGGACGGTCGATCGTGACGTTGACGACCTTCAGCTGCAACGGGATGCCGTCGAACTCAGTCGGCAGCGGGTCGCTCGTGATCGTCAGCGCGGCCGTGATCGGATCGACGTTGATCGCAGCCCGCACGACAACCGTGCCGCGCCCGGTAGAGCCGGACAGCGTGTATGGGCCGGCCACGGTGGGAACGACGATCGAGAGGCCAAAGGGCGCGCCCTTGTAGCCCCCTGTCAGGAAGACCTTGCCACCGGTCACAAGGAACGGCGTCGGCCCAGGACCGGTCAGCACCTGCACGTGACCGATCAGGCTTTCCTGACTGCATGTTCCTTCGGCCGCCTGCGGTTCTCCGCAGAGCGGCACGTTCGCCAGCGAGCCCAGCAGGCCTGGCGGCATCTGCATCTGCAGCCCGTTCAGGAGCTCTTCGGAATCGGAGCGGCCGAAGGAGACCGTGAACGGGGTGTATTCGCCAGCCTGGATGTTCGTCGTCCCCGCCACGAAGGAAGGGTTGAACTTTGGCGTGATGCAATCCTCGTTGACTTCGAAGACCGAGGTCGCGGAGACGTTAGTGGTGAACGGGCTGCTCCACGGAGTCAGGTCGAGGCTCGTGCTCGCTGAACCGCACGTCCTCGGGTTTGCAAGCGCCGCGCGCGAGCCGCCCGTCAGCGTCAGTTTCAGGTCGCTGAACGGCAACTGCGGGTCGTTGTAGAAGGTCACGGTGATCTGACCGGTCTGCTGGTTGATCGAGCCCTGACCTTCGAGCTTGACGACGATCCCCGATTCGCCTTCGCCCACGACCTGCAGGAAGAGACGCACCATGCGCCCGTCCTGCGCGTCGGCCGGGCTGCAGGGTTCGCAGCTCGGACTCGCGAGGTACACATCGCCGGTCAGCGGCAGCGCAAGCGCGGGGGTACGAATCGAGACCGTGCCGACCTGGGAGGCGTCAGGGCAGCTCCCAGGCTTGGCGGCTTGCTCGCGCCCCCGTTCGGAGGACGGACCGAAGAACTGTTCTTCGCTGCACGCCTTCAGGCCGATCGCCGCGGAGGGCGAGATCACGGTACCCATCGGCAGCGTCGTGACGACCTTCTGCACGTTCGGTTGCGCAAGCCCTTCGGGATCGTTGCCCTGCGGGATGTGCAGGCTGAAGTCGTATCCCGCTGGCTCGCCCGCTTCCAGCGTGTCGGGCAGCATCGACATGCTCCCCGAGAACGTGAGCGCGCCACAGCCGCTCAGCGTGCCAAGCGAGACGGATTCGCCACTGAAGACGCCTGGTTCTTCCCAGGAGTCGACTTCGAGACGCCCTGTCAGTGGCGTCGAGCACTGCGTCGGGTTGGTCAGCAGCGGCACGCGCGTGACGTTCGCCGCGGGGCCGCCGAGGCCGCCTTCCAGTTGCCCCTGTTCGACCTGAAGTTTGATCGGCCCAGGACCCTCGTGTTCGGCGGGCACTCCCCAGATCGTCACGGTCGCACCCAGCACCGGTACGAACTCGGTCAGGTCGGAGGCCTCGACGCGCACCGCGTAGTCGCCATCAGAGAGCACGCTGGTGTCGAGCCTCACGGGAAAGCTGATCACCGTGAATATGAACGCCGCCGGCTCCCCCGGGCTCGGTTCGATGTCGTACACGGGCTCCGTCGACCGCCCGAAGCCGGGCAGCCAGACCGCCGCCACGCCGATGATCGTGTCGCGCGGGCATTCCGATGCCTCCGCGAGGGCCATCGTGCAGCGTGGCAGGCCGACCGTGTTGCCGACCAGGCCAGGCGGCAGGTCCGCGCGCACATCCTTGAGATCGCCGCTGCCGTGTTCGGGAGTCCTCGTCGTCAGTTCGAAGCTGGTCGTGACATCCGGGTGCGCGCCCGCCTGCAGCGAGGAGCTGGCGAACACTGCGCTGCCCGGCGTCAGGCTGAAGCCCGCAGCGGTTTCGGAGATCGCAAGCGAGGCGCTGCCTGATGCTTCGTGCACAGCGCCGCCGCCGCTGACGGTCCCTTCGTTGACGACGCTCGACGGTGCTCCCGGCTGGACGTCGACGGGGATTGTCATCGTCAGCGCGTCGCCAGTCTCCATCACGCCCGAGTAGGAGCATTCGAAGACAGGCGGCGCCGCTGTGCACGTGATTGGCGCTCCGCCAAGCCCCATGCCAAAGCGCTCGGTGCCGTGCACTTCCAGGCCCGTCAGCTGCGACGGCAGCGAGTCGCTCAGCGTGACCGTGCTGCCGTCCGTCGGCCCACCGACGTTGATCGCGGTGACTGTCACCGCGCCGCCTTCCTGGGGCAGGTTGGTGGGTTCGCTGCCCGCCGTGACCCTCCACACAGGCGGTTGATCGGCGGACGCAAGCGATGCACTCGCCAGCATTGCACCCAGCGCGACGAGAAGGACTGACGCCGCGAGCCGCAGCCGTCCAAGCTCCACCCGAAACAGACCGCTCACTTGCCCCTCCTGCCGTTGTGCTTGACGATCGCTGCCGCTGCTGCGTGGCGCTTGCGCGCATGCTTTTCACACGTCACCTGCTTGCCCTTGGAGCTGCGCCTGTGGCACGCGCGCAGCGCGCTGCGAAGGGTCTTTGCCTTCGACGCCCTGCGCTTGCCCTGCTTCGGCGCGCTCTTGGTCTTCACCGCTTTCGGCGCGACTGCGTTGCCGAGGCCGCTGAACGTCGCGCTTGGCGGCGCGCCCAGCAGGTTCGGGACGCTCGGCGGGCCCTGGCAGGCGTCGCCCTGACAGGGCAGCGAGGCAGGCGGCGGGTTGTCGCCTGGGCGCGGGACCCGCGCGTCGTAGACGTCGAAGGCCCCGTCGTCGTCCCCTTGCACCAATTCCTCGCTGGTGGTGAAGAAGACGTCGTCGCCCGATTCGCTGTTGTCGAGGAAGAGCGAGTATTCGGAGCTGGTCCCGGAGGAGATCAGGAAGACGGTCCCGTTCTCCCACTCATAGGTGTCGTCCTGTCCGTTCGTGTCCCGCGAAACCAGCGCGTCAGGCGACTCGAAGAAGACGCGGGTGCCATCGCCGGAGACGCCGCGCACGTCGTTGACGTCCCTCGTGCCGCCGATGTTGAAGAAGAAGCTGTTCTGATACTGGTCGATCGCCGACAGATAGGCGTTGCCAGACGGCTGCACTCCGGCCGGTGGGCAGGAGAGGCAGCTCAGTTCGTCGGCGTCGATGTCATAGCGGTAGATCTGTTCTGTGCCGGCGTTGTTGAACCCGGCGATCGGAGCGCTTGCTGTGAAGACGAGCACGGAGTCATCGGCGGCCATGCGCGCGGGGCCGACGAAGCCGCCTTCTGGCAGCTGCACGATCTGGCTGACGCTGCCGCCACCTGAGCCGACACTCCAGAGGTCCAGCTCTTCGGGAGAGCTCGCGTCGTTGACGAACACGAACGAAGAGCCGTCAGAGGCAGCCGTGACGATGCCGCCAAGCGCGACGCCTGGCAGGTATTCCAGCGAGCCGCTGTCGACGTCGAAGTCGTAGACCTTTGCCCCGGGCCCGCTTGGGGCCTGGCTGGTCAGCTGGTCTTCGCTCTCGAAGAAGACGTGAGAGCCGTCGGAGGAGGCATATGCATAGGTCGGCCCGCTTTCGGCCTCGCCTTCCTTGCCACTGTTTTTGGTGCGATCCGCAAACAGCAGCACGCCGTCGGGCGCCGCTTCGCCTGTGTGCCCTGGCAGCTGCGACGCAGACACGAGCACGCTCCGTTCGCTGCCGTCCGTCGTGATCTCGTGGACGTAGAGCTCACCTGAGGCGACGAAGAACATCCGCGTCCCATCTGCGGAGACCTCGTTATCCTGCGAAGCGGGGTTGTTTTCTCCAACGACGTAGCTTTCGAAAGCGGAGCTCGCCATCGCAGCCGGCAGCGCGCCGCCGCTCGGAACGCTGCCGTCAGGCAGCACGCCGGCCTCGCTCAGCGTCCCGTCGCGGTACTCGTAGAGGCCCCAGCCCGAGCGCGAGGAGTCCTCCGGAAGCAACTGCCCTTCGAAGGCGAAGTAAGCGACGCTCGCGTCTGGGGAGATGCCCAGCAGCGAAGCCCCTGGGAACTGTTCTTCCAGCGAGCCGCCGATCTGGGGATCGGAGAGCCAGGCCGGCTCTTCGACCGGGTCCGAGCCGGACAGGTAGAGGTTCGCCGAGGAGTACATCGGCGCCCCAGGCACGTCGGCGCCTTCGATCGCATATGCGAGGTGTGAGAGATCTGGTGTGAAGTCGAGCCAGGCAGGGTTTTGAGAGAACCCGCCCGCCTGATTTTCACTCTGCCGGTAGCCGCGTGCCATCGCCGGCCGGCTGACCCAGCCCTGCGCGGTACGTTCTGCGACGAAGATCGAGTTGAGGCCGCTCGTATCGGTGTCGGCCACAGGGCCCCCTGCCCCAAAGGAGATGGCGTCTCCATCCGGGGAGGCGAAGGCAGAGAACAATTTGACTCCCGTTTCTCCTCTGGAAAGGCGGTCTGCACCCGCGTTGTAGCCGTGCTTGTTGGCCGGCGAGACCTGTTCGTAGACGCGGCCGTCGGGCAGGCCTGAGGTCGTCGAGGGGGTCGGTGGCGCCCCAATCGTCGCGTAGGCGCCCGCCTCCGCCGGGACGATCACCGCAAGGACGCACACCGAAAGCACGGCCGCGAAGGCCACCCTGAGACCGCTCATCAAATATCCCCTCCGTATCCCTTCGAATTGCCAGTCATCTGTCAAACGTCCCCGCAGCGCGCGCTGCACGCCGCTTGCGATCCAGCTCATGCCGCCGTCCTTGATCGCGATCCAGCTCACGCCGCGCTCCTCTGCACCCGTTCTGCCTCGAGCGCGCCGATGCCATGCACCAGCCGCCTGCCCGCATGTGTCAGCGTCCAGCGGTTCGCCTCGCCCCTGGCCGCCGAGTCCTTCACCTCGTTCACGAGCAGCCCATAGCTCTCCAGGCGCGAAAGCAGCTTGGAGATCTGACCCTGGTCTGCGACTCCGGCGTGCTCGGCGATCTGCCGGTTGCTTGCGCCCGCCCGCGCATCGCCGAGCTGCGCGACTGCCATCAGCACCCGTGCGGTCCTGTAGGTCAAGCGCATCGATGACCCCACCAGCGGATCGGGGCCATCGGCTTCAATGCCAGCGTTGGGTGTCTCGGCAGCGAGCGTCTGCGGCGCCGGCCGTGTCAGCTCGCGACGTGCCGCAGCGGGGCCGAGATAGGGCAGCACGATCATGCTCATCAGCTCGCCGAGCAGCTCCTGCAGCCGTGCGTGGCGTGCGTTGCCACCGCCCGCGCTGCCAAGGCGCGCTGCGAGCACAGCGCTGACGGCGCCGACAAGCGCCTCCGCGGTCAAGGCCCCGGCAAGCCCTCCGTGCTGCGCGTTCTCCAGCCGACCCTGATCGACCGCGCCGGCGAGCTGCGCGAGGATTCGCTTGCGCTCGACGCCGGCCAGGCCGCCAGGACGAGCGGACTCACCCAGGCAAACCCTCGCGAGCGCCGGCTCGCCGTCGGCAAGGCAGAGGATCGCCCAGAGGCCACTCCTGATCCGCTCGCGCCACCCCACGCTTACGGCGCCTGCGATCGCGCCCTGGACCGTCGCCTCAGCGTCGATGAGGATCGCCGCGAGGCACTCTTCGCGGTTCTCGAAGATCTCGTAGTAGGTCTTGCGAGAGACGCCCGCGTGAGCGCAAATCGCGGCGACGGACACCGACGCGTAGCCATGCTCGGCAAGCAGGGCCACGGCCGAGCGCAGCAGCCTTGTGCGCTGTAGCGAGACGATGCCCTCATCGTGCCGCTGGCCACCGCTCGCGACACGATGCCGCGGCCCACCGCTCGTACGCCTGCGCTCACGCTCAGCCTCACGCATCGGCCAGCGCTCCGCGGGGAACGGGCGCCGGCGCGCCCTCTGAAGAGCCTAGTTGGCTAGCTGCGCTGGAGCAGAGAGAGAGAGAGAGAGAGAGATGCGTCAGCAAAGCTGACGCATCTGGTTAAGGGCACCCCTGTGGGTGCAACCAGATCCGACACGTATGACTCAATCTGTCTCACGCGACAACAAGCTCCCTCAAACGCTCGAACAAGGATCCCTCTCCAGGAACGCCCTCTGCTGCAAAGTCACCGGTCACAAAGCACCAACCGGCCCCAACCCTCTATTTTTCACCGCCGGCATAGTCTTCAAAACCCAGCCCCGGTGACGTAAAGTCAACGTAGCAGAAACCACTGAAAAAGTCCATAGGACACCGTCACAGGATTGCGAGCCGCTGGTGCACGAGGCGGACGGCCATCGAGCCCTCGCCGACCGCGGAGGCGACGCGCTTGATCGAGCCTGAGTGCACGTCTCCGACGGCGAACAGGCCACGCCTGCTCGTCTCGAGGAAGTAGGGAGCCGCCTCCCCGTGGGCGGCCAGATCGTCGCCCTGGACGTCGCGTCCAGTCAACAGGAAGCCGTGCTCGTCCATCGCGACCTCGCCCCGCAGCCAGTCCGTGTGCGGATCGGCGCCGATGAACACGAACAGCGCGTCCGTCCGCTGCTCGCGCAGCTCGCCGCTGCGCGTGTCCCTCACGATCACGGACTCGAGCGCGTGCTCGCCGCGCAGCTCGACGACCTCGCAGTGCGTGCAGACCTCGACCCGCTCGTTGTTCTCGATCTCGTCGACGAGGTAGCGGGACATCGACTTGCCAAGCTCGCCGCTCCTGATCATCAGGTCGCAGCTGGCGGCCTGCTGGGAGAGGAACATCGCGGCCTGGCCCGCGGAGTTGCCGCCGCCGACGATCAGCACGTGATCGCCCGCGCAGACCTGGGCCTCCGCCTGGGTCGCGGCGTAGTAGACGCCAAGGCCCTCGAAACGCTCCATCTCGGGGATCGGCAGCCTGCGGTAGCGCGCGCCGGTGGCGACGATCAGGGTCCTGCCTTTAACGGTCTCGCCGCCTGCGAGCCTGACCGCGTAGTGGCCGTCTTCGCGCTCGAGCGCGACCGCCTCGGCAGGCACGACCAGGCGCGCGCCGAACTTCGCGGCCTGCAGCTCCGCGCGCGCCGCGAGCTCACTGCCGGAGACGCCCGCGGGGAAGCCGAGGTAGTTCTCGATCCTCGCGGAGGTGCTCGCCTGGCCACCGAACGCGGTTGCGTCGATCGCCTGCGTGTCGAGGCCCTCCGAGGCGCCATAGAGCGCCGCCGCGAGCCCAGCGGGGCCGCCGCCGACGACGACGAGGTCGCAGATCGGGGGCGGTGCGCCCCTCGAGCCGAGGCCCAGCGCCCTGCCCAGTTCGGCGTTGCTGGGATTCCGCAGCGAGCAGGCGCCGCCGCCAAGCACGAGCGGCGTCTCCGATGGATCGATCTGGAGCGTGTGCAGCAGCCGCTCGGCTTCCTCGTCCTCCTCGAGGTCGAGCCACTGGTAGGGCATCCTGTTGCGCTGCAGGAAGTCGCGCAGGCGCTTCGTATCGTCCGAATAGCGCGAGCCAAGCAGCTTCACCCCCGCTTCGGCCTCGATCAGGATCGAGCGACGCGCGAGGAAGGCGGTGAGGATGATGCCGCTGAACTCCTCGTCCTCGGCGACGAGCTTGCGGATCGCCGCGACTGGGACCTGGATCACCTCGCCCGCATCGCGCACGACGGCGGTGAGGTAGACGCGCGAGCCCGTGAGCAGGTTGAGCTCGCCGAGGAAGCGGTGCGTGCCATGCACCGCGATCACCCTGTTCTCCCTGCGATAGCCCTGGACGATCGCGATCGCGCCAGACTCGACGACGAAGAAGTCGTAGTCCTGATCGCCGTCGCGGAAGAGCACCTCGCCTGGCTGCACCGCCCGCATGCTGCCAAGCTCCCGCAGCCGCGCTCGCTGCTCGTCGCCGAGGCGCGGGAAGGCGCCGTTGCGGTTGACCGGCTCCTCCATGCCTGCGCCAAGCGGCTCGTCGGCCGCGCCGCGGGGCTCCTGGGGCCGGCCTGTCAGGTCCTCGGGCTCGCCTGTCTGGTCCTCGGGCAGGCCTGCCTGGTCCTCGGGCAGGCCTGTCTGGTCCTCGGGCAGGCCTGCCTGGTCCTCGGGCTCGTTCACGCTGCCGCCCTCAGCGCATCGGCGACGATCAATGAGTGGTCGAAGGCGAGCTCGGGCAGCTCATCGCTCGCGAACCAGCGCGCCTCGCTCGCGTCGTCGCCGCCGGTGACGGGCAGCTCCCGCTCGACCTGCGCTAGGTATACGGCGGAGACGGTCCAGCCGCGTGGATCGCGCCCAGGCGTGTCATAGACGCCGAGCAGTCGCAGCAGTCCCTCGACCCGCAGGCCCGTCTCCTCGTGCAGCTCGCGCGGCGCGGCGTCGACCACCTGCTCGCCCTCGTCGACGAAGCCGCCTGGCAGTGCCCAGGCGCCAGCAAACGGCGCTTTGCCGCGCTTGATCAGCAGCACGCGCGGCGCATCGCCGGCGCCCCTCGCGAGCACGACTACGTCAGCGGTCAACATCGGACGCGGGTAGGCATCGACCGCGGATCCGCTCTGCATGCGCCGACAGTAGCGCCTTGGCGGGGCGAAGCGCCCTACCGTCGCCTCACAGCAGCAGCGCCTCGGCGGGGCGAAGCGCCCACCGTCGCCTCACAGCGGCGGCAGCCCCGCCGCGTCGCGCGCCTGCGCGAGCCGCTCGCGCAGGCCCTCGCGCAGCACCGCGTACTCCGAAGACGGCGTGATGATCATGCGCGCGCCAAGCTCGAGCAGCTCCGCGGCGCTGTAGCCGTACTCGGAGAGCCCGATCGCGATCCCGTGCCGCTGCGCCGCCGCGATCACGCGCTCGATCGTCGCGCGAACGTCTGGGTGGCGGAACTCGCCTGGGCAGCCAAGCGCCTGCGTGAGGTCCATCAGCCCGATGTAGGCGAACGTCAGCCCTGGGACGGCAAAAATCTCCTCGGCGGCCTGCACGCCAGCGAGGCTCTCGACGATCGCCCCAACCGCGACCGAGTGATTCGCCGCCTGCGCGTACTCCGTATAGGGCTGCAGCCCATAGTCGGCGCTGCGCACCGCGCTCGCCGCGCCGCGCTGGCCGAGCGGCGGAAAGCGCACCTCATCGACGAGCGCCGCGACGTCAGCGGGATCGCTGACTTGTGGGGCGACGATCCCGCCCACACCCTCGTTGAGCAGCGGCAGGATCCGCGTGTCGTGGGCGTTTGCGACGTGGATCAGCGTCGTGATCCCGCGCGAGTCGGCGGCGCGCTGCAGCGTCGCGACCTCGGTGAGGTCGAGCGCACAGTGCTCGAGGATGATCGAGACCCAGTCGTAGCCGACCAGCGCCGCGATCTCGAGAATCGCCGGGTCGGCCGAGTGCAGCGCCGTGCCAAACGCGGGCCTGCCCTCGCGCAGCGCAGACATCAACCGCTCGCCGCGCACTAGCGCATCTCCTGCTTAGGATTGCCGCCACCCAAGCCAGGAATGCCGGCACTCTCCGCGCCGGGAACGCCGGCGCCTGCGGCGACCGCTGCGCCCAGCGGCTCGACGCGCATCGCGGGCAGCATGCGCGGGTCGGCCAGGTCGACGACGTGCGCCTCGACGTTGCAGCCGCAGGCTCGGCAGCTGTGCACGCGCAGCACGATCTCGTGGTCGACGAAGCGCCGCGGCTCGCGGTTCCAGCGCGAGAGCGCCTCGATCGCCATCTCGCTGATCTTGGTGTCGGCGAGATAGCCGCCGCCCTGCGGCTCGTTGCTGCCGATCTTCGCATCGCAGGCGGGGCACAGCCAGGCGCTGCGATCGGCGCTCAGACGCGGGATCGCCTCGAAAGGCTGCGTCTGCGCGCGCGCACCGCGCAAGGCGGCGGTCGCCGCCTCGTCGACCCCCTGCGGGCCGAGCTCGACGCCGTAGAGAGCGCGCGCGGCCTCGGCGCTCAGCTTCTGCCGGCTCACGTCCGCGAGTACCGCGAGCGGGTCCCGCGCGAACGGGTCGCCGAAGCCGCCGCCCGCCGACCAGCCGAGCTCGAAGATCTCGCCCGCCTGTAGCTGCAGGTCGCGTTGGCGCGGCGGCAGCTCGCGTGCCTCGCCGCCGAGCTCGTCGAGCGACTGTGGCACGCGACCGGCGGCGAGCAGCTCGGCAAGGCGCGTCGTGCCCGTCAGGTGCCGGGAGCCGTTCGTGCAGCCTGGCAGGCCGCCGAAGAGGCCTGCGGCCCACGGCAGCGCCCAGCCGCCGGATGAGATGTCGACCGTGATCGCGTCGGTCTGGTGCGGGGTGAAGGCGACGATCCCCGAGTTGCCGCCGCGCAGTGCGCCGGCGCCGCCCGACTCTGGCGCCTCGCGACGGTAGAGGCAGAGGATCGGGAAGTAGCGCTCGTTGTACTCGACGTTCGGCATCGTCGCGATCGGATCCCAGCTGCGCCCGCCGGTGTCCTGCCCGTCGCGCCCGGCGAACGCGCCGAAGCCGGCGCCCATCGGATCGAGCAGCAGCGAGCCGAAGCGGCGCCCGCGCGCATCGGCGCCTGAGAGCACCGTGACGTTGAACGGCGTCGCCGCGCCCGCCATCGCGCGCCTGCGCAGCTCCGGGTCCGGGCTCGCGCCCAGCATCCGCGAGAGGCAGGAGATCGCCAGCGAGTGCGCGCCGGAGGAGCCCATCATGTTGTTCGAGACCGACGCCGGGTGGCAGGCCGATAGCACCGTGCCCGGCACCGACTCGAACGCGATCCGCCGCAGCAGCCCGCCGGCGGCGTACATCAGGTCGTAGCCGAGCATCGGGTTCGCCGCCGCGAGCGTGCCTGCACGCCAGCCGGCGACGGTCGTGTTGAGCGCGCCGACCTGGGGGTGGGTTCCCTCGTTGGAGAAGGTCAGCTCTCCCCCCTGCTTGCGCAGGTGCATCACGATCGGGTAGACGCCACGATCGTCGAGGCCCGCGATGTCGAGGTAGCGGCGCTCGCTCCATTCGCCATCCGGAAGCTGCGCGAGGCGCCGCGCTACGACGCGCTCGGCGTCGTCGATCACCTTCGCCATCGTGCCCGCGACGATCTCCGCGCCGAAGCGCTCCACCATCGTGAGCATGCGTTCGCGCGCGACGTTGTTGCTCGCGATCAGCGCGCGCAGGTCGAGCTGCAGCAGCTCCGGCAGGCGCGAGCGGCGCAGGAACATCTCCTCGAGGTCGCGCCTCACCTCCCCGTCCTCGACGTACTTCAATGCGGGCGTCGGCAATGGCTCGTCGAAGACGCTGCGCGCGTCGGGGCAGAAGCCGCCTGGCGTGCTGCCGCCGACGTCGGCAGCATGGATCGTCGAGGCGACCCAGCAGAGCAGCTTCTGCTCGTGGAAGACGGGGCAGACGATCACGACGTCGGCCTGGTGGGAGACGCCGATCCAGGGGTCGTTGCAGAGGAACATGTCGCCGTCGCGGATACCGGGGACCGCGCCGCGGTACTCCATAACCCACTTCGTGACGAGGTCGATCGAGCCGACCTGCGGCTGGTTGTAGGGACCGAAGTAGACCGTCTCGCCGGCGGCGGTCAGCACGCTCGTCGCGAAGTCGTGGGCGAAGGTCGCGACAGGCGAGCCGGAGACGCGCGTGATCGTCACGCCCTGCTCCTCGACGATCCCGTAGATGCGGTGGCGCACGACCTCGAAGGTGACCGCGTCCGGCTCGACTCCCGCGGCCGACCAGGACGGCAGCGGCAGCGTGCGCAGCGGCCCCTGCGGCGGCAGGTAGCCGTTCTCGAGATCTGGCCCCCCGCTCAAGCCCTGCTCCCCTCAACTGCGAGGTCGTCGCGCCCGCCTTTGCCTGCCTCGGACGCGAGGCCATCGCGCGCACCCGCGCCGAGACCGCCGCTCGTCTCTGGCGCAACGCGCTCGAGGCAGATGCTGCCGAGCTCGTCGAGCGACGCGCTGAAGTCGGGCGGCACGAGCACGGTCGTGTCTGGCAGCTCGATCACGGCGGGGCCGGCCGTACTCCAGCCGGGACCGAGGTCGCCCTCGCGCAGCACGGGCGTGTCCAACATCGCGCGGTGGTGGGTCCAGTACACCGGTCGCGAGCGCGGCTCGCCGACGCTGCGCGGCGCCGACGCTGGGCGCGGCAGGCGCATCTCACGCTCACGACGGCCGGTCGCGGTGCAGCGCAATCCGATGATCTCGACGCCCGCCTCGCGGTATCCGGCGCCAGGACCGTAGAGCTCGGCATAGCGCTCGTGGAAGCGCGTGACGAGCGCCTCGCTGTCGGGACGCTCCGCATCTGGCAGCGGCACGTCGATCGCGTGCACTTGTAGCGCGTACTTCACCTTCGCGACGATCTCGAGCTCGATGTCCTGCTCTGCGATGCGCTCGCGCTGCACCCGTTCCATCGCGCTCGTGCGCAGCCGCGTAAGCGCCGCCTGCAGCACCGTCGCGTCGAACGGCTCGCTGAGCATCACCGAGGCCTCCTCGACATGGACTACGTCGGCGAGCGCCACCCCCATCGCCGACCACAGCGACGAGACGTCGGCGAAGGGCACTAGCACGCGCCGCGCGCCGAGCTCGCGCGCGTAATCGGCGGCGTGCGTCGGGCCGGCGCCGCCGAAGGAGAGCAGGGTGAAGTTGCGCGGGTCATAGCCGCGCGCGACCGTCAGCATGCGGATCGCATCTGACATCTGAGCGTCGACGATCGTGCGGATCCCTGCGGCCGTCTGCAGCGTGCTCAGCCCGAGCTGCTGAGCGAGCCGCGCGACCGCGCTTTCGGCGAGCTCGCGATCGAGCTTCAGCGCGCCGCCGAGGAAGTAGTCGGGGTTCAGGTAGCCGAGCACGACGTTCGCGTCGGCGACGGTCGGCTCCTGCCCGCCGTTGCCGTAGGCGGCCGGCCCGGGCTGCGCCCCGGCGCTGCGCGGCCCCACCTTCAATGCGCCGCTCAACTCGTCGATCCAGGCGATCGAGCCGCCGCCGCTGCCGACGGAGACGATGTCGAGCGTCGGCAGGTGGAACTCGAAGCGGTCGACGACGCTGCTGTCGACGGTCAGCGGGCGTCCGCCGACGAGGATCCCGATGTCGAGGCTCGTGCCGCCCATGTCCGTCGTGATCGCGTCCCGCTCGCCAAGCGCCTCCAGCATCCGCTGCGTCGCGGCCAGCGCGCCGGCTGGCCCCGAGGAGAGCAGTGTGACCGGCCGCTGCGCCGCCTCGCGCGCGGTCGCGACGCCGCCGTCGGACTTCATCACCGCGAACGCGCCGCCGAAGCCGCGCCGGCGCAGCTCGCCCTCGACCCGGTCGATGTAGGAGGCCGTCTCGGGTCCCACGTAGCTGTTGATCACCGTCGACATCGTGCGCTCGTACTCGCCCCAGCTTGGCGCGACCTCGTGCGAGACGCTGATGAAGAGCTCGCCTTCCGCCTCGCGCTCGAGGATCTCCCGCGCTGCGCGCTCGTTCGCGGGGTTTGCGAACGACCAGAGGAACGCGACCGCGATCGCCACGGCGCCCTGCTCGCGCGCGGCGCGCACAGCGGCGCGCATGCCCTCCCTGTCGAGCTCAACGAGGACTTTGCCGTCGACGTCGGCTCGCTCGTCGACCTCGAAGACGAGCGAATGCGGCACGAGCGGCTCCGGCTTCACGCCGACCATCAGGTCGAGCAGCTCCGTGCGCGGCAGCCCCGCGACGCGCCCGGCGGCGCGCTGCAGGAAGATCGCGTCACCGTGGCCGCGCGTCGTGATCAGCGCCGTCGATGCGCCGCTGCGCTGGACCATGATGTTCGTCGCGACGGTCGTGCCGTGCGCGAGCCATTGCAGGCTCGCAAGTGCGGCGGCCGCGTCGGCGCCGGCCTTTGCGGCTGCGACCTCGATCGCCGCGAGGAAGCCCTGCGTCAGATCCTCGCGCGTCGTCGGCGACTTGCCCGCGTAGACCCTGCCGTCCTGTCCGATCAGCACACAGTCGGTGAACGTACCGCCGATGTCGACGCCGCCGCTCAGGAACACTGGGGTGCTCACGAGTAGAGCACGAGCTCGCCCGCCTCGACCGCGACCTCGTACATCTTCACGCGCATGCCGATCGCGTCCGCGATCGGCTCGCCGTCGTCGAGGCGGAACTCGTAGCCGTGCCAGGGACAGCGGATCTTCAGCAGCTCGGGGTCGTAGGAGTACTCGCCTGGGCGCGAGGCGACCATCGTGCCCGCCACCCTGCCGAGGCACAGCGGCGCGCCGCGGTGCGGGCAGGTATTGCGCATCGCGTAGATCTGCTCGCCGACCTTCAGGACGCCGATCGAGCGGCCGCCGATCTTCACGATCCGTGGGACATTCTCCTCCAGCTCCACAGCTGGAAACAGGACGTGGCGCGGCATCGCGCTCAGAGCAGCCGCTCGCCGAAGACTTCGATCGCCGTCTTGCTGAAGACGGCTTCGCGCTGCTGCTCGGGCAGCGCGGTCAGCGAGCGCCTTGGGTCGTCGAAATCGAAGTGGGGATAGTCGGAGCTGAACATCAACGTGCGCTCGCCCTCGACCAGCTTGCAGATCGCGGCGACATCCGCGGCCTGCGGCGCCTCGACGAACGGCTGCGTCGTCAGGCGCACGTTCGTGCGCACATACTCGCTTGGCAGCTTCGTGACCCAGGGCACCTCCTCGCGCAATGCCTTCCAGGATGCGTCCAGACGCCACATCAGGTCGGGCAGCCAGGCGAAGCCTCCCTCGGTGATGATGAAGATCAGCTTCGGGTAGCGCTCGAAGACGCCATGGCAGATCATGCTGATCAGATTCGCCTGGTGAACGTGCGGGAACATCGTGCGGTATTCGATCTTGTAGGCAGGAACCTGGACCATCGGCGGCCCTGTCACGAACACGCCCTCTGTGCCGCTTGGGTGTACCTGAATCGGCAGGCCGTGCCGCTCTGCCGCCTCGTAGATCGGGTAGTAGTGCTGGCGTCCCATCGCGACGTTGAGCAGCGGCAGGAAGACGGAGACCATGCCCGGAACGTCGCCGACACGCTCGATCTCGGCAGCGGCCTGGATCGGGTCCTGGGGAGCGACCACGAGCGCGCCGCGATAGCGCGTATCGACGCGCAGCCAGCGCTCGATCATCCAGTCGTTGTACGCGGAGGCGATCACCGCCGCCTGGTCGGGCTCGACCAGCGCCCCGAGGCCGAGCATGTTGCCGCTGACCAGGATCCCGCGGTCTATCGCATACCCGTCAAAGAGCTGCTCGGCGGTGAAGACCGGGTCGGAGCCTGGCATCTCGCCGGCGCGCGAGGCGTCGCGGCGGAAGCTCGCATCCTCGTCGAAGTAGAGGAAGTTCGCGGGCAGCGTGAACGCTGGCACGCCATGCGCGGCATTGCCGGCCCGCTCGGCATGGTCGAGCCCGAGCCGGTGCTGCCAGGCGGGCTCCATGTAGTCGCAGAGCTCGCGCACGCCGGTCGTGAAGTAGGGATGGACATCGCAGTCGATCAGGCCGAGCTGCGTTGGCTTCGACGGCGAGGTTCGCTCCGACGGCGAGGTTCGCTCCGCCTGCTCGATTACGGTCATAGCTTTCGACTCATCTCCTCTTATTCTCACCGACCGCCCAGTCGGTTGAGTATATGTGGGTCCAGTTTCACAGTCAAGCTCGAAACAGCGCGCAGGCGATCACTCGCCGACATGCGCAGCGAGCAGCTCGAGGCCATAGGTGTCCCCTGCATTGCCCGACAGCACCGCCGCCGCGACCGCGTCTGGCAACTGCCGGAAGCGATCTGCGAGGCGCTTCTGGCGAAAGGGGTAATGGCTTGCGTACATCAGCAGCTGCTCGCCCGCCGCGATCTCCAGCCAGCGCGCCAGCGCCTGTGGATCCGCAGGCCCTTCCTGGGCGGAGCTGCAAAGGCGCACGTGCTCTGCCAGGTAGGCCGAGGGCGGGCTCCCCATCCATGGCACCTCGCTGCGCGATGGCCGCCAGCCGGCGTCGAAGCGCCAGACGATCGGCATCAGCATGTCGATGCCGCCGTCGCAGAAGACGACCCGCAATCCTCGGATGCGATCGAAGACGCCCTCGGCCATCAAGCTCGCGAGGTGGTAGAGGTAGGCGAGCGGCTTCTGCGCGACAAACTCGATGTGGTGCGTCGGAAAGCCTCGCGGGGTCGGCGCAAACTCGACGCCGTTGGCCCGCTCCGCCACCACCGCAACCTTCAGGCCGCACGCGGCGGCGGCCTCCCAGACCGGCTGAAAGTGTGACTGGCCATAGGGCGCGTGCGACTCCAGCGGCACCGCCACCTGGACCATCGCCGGATGCCCGCTCCAGCGCTCGATCTCCCGCAGCGCGTGCTCTGGGTCGGCGGGGTTGACACGAATCGAGCCGCGCAGGCGGCCGTCCTCGTTGTCGGGATCGAGCCAGCGCTCGACGAGCCACTGATTGGTCGCCTGGCAGATCGCATTGACAACGTGCCGGTCTGGCAGCAGGCCGCGCGTCAGCGGCACGAGCACGGCGTGCGAGGCTCCCGCCTCCTCCAGCACGTGACGGCGCAGCGTCGCCGGATCGGAGCCGGGGGCCCCTGGACCGTTCGCGCCGAGCTCGCGTGAGGACTTCGTGCCGCCGAGGTTCTGCTGCAGGCCGCTGGCGGCGCCGCCGAGCAGCGCGTCCGCACGGAACTCCGAGACGGGCGCCGGGTAGAAGTGACGCCCAAGGCCGGGGAAGAAGCGCTCGCTCAGCGCGCGCGGCATGAACGCCCGCAGCTCGTCGGGCTCGCGCACGCACGGGTGGACGCAAGCGTCGACCAGGGGCCGTGCGGGGCCTGGGTTCGCGGCGCCCGACGGTTGCACGGGGCCTGCGCCAGCGATGATCGACGGCCGCGCCGGGTCTGTGCCCTCAGAGCTCAACGTAGAGCCACCCCTCCTCGACGTGGACGTCGTAGCGCTTGATGCGTCGCGACGGATCGGTCAGCGTCCTGCCGGACTCGATCTCGAATTCCCAGCCATGCCAGGGGCAGCGCAGGATCTCCCCGTCACGCGCCCAGACCATCGTCTGCTTGCCCTGCTCGCCGGCGGCCAGCTCGACGGTGCCCGTTATCCAGCCTTCGCAGACGCGCGCTCCGGCGTGGGGGCAGCGGTTGCTCAGCGCCGTGAAGCGCTCGCCACGTCTGAAGATCCCGACTCCGAAACGGCCGACCGGGAACACGCGCACGCCACCGTCGGGTATGCCCTCGCTCCTGCAGAGACGCTCGCGCACAGTCTCAGGCATCCCCGAGCCGAATCGTCTCTGGCAGCCCGTAGAGCTCGATGCCGTTGCGCGCCATCACGTGCTCCTGCATCTCTGGGGTCAAGCGTCGCAGCACTTCACCTGGGTTGTCGAAATCCCAGTGGGGATAGTCGGAAGAGAACATCACGACGTCCTCGGAGCCGATCCAGGCGATGTGATCGCAGAGATCGGCGTGCTTCGCGGTTTCCTCCAGCGGCTGCGTCGTCGCGCGCACGTGGTCCGCGACGTACTCGGACGGCCGCCGGCGCAGCCATGGCACCTCTGCGCGCAGCTCCTCGTAGAGGTTGTCCAGGCGCCACATCATCGGCGCGATCCAGGCGACCCCGCCCTCTACGAAGACGACCTTCAGCGACTCGAAGCGCTCGAAGGCCCCCTCGACGATCAGGCTCACGAAGTGCGTCACGTAGGACATCGCGTAGAGCGGGTGGAACTCGGCAAAGTAGGAGGGGTAGCCGACGGGTGAGAGCAGGACCGGTCCTGGCGTGCGGTTGATGTGAACGGCGACCGGCAGACCGTGCCGCTCGGCGGCCGCGAAAATCGGCCGGTACTGGGGCTTGCCGAGCGGATCGACCAGGTAGGGGTCGATCAGCACCTGGACGAAGTCGGGGTGTTCGGCCCAGCGCTCGATCTCCTGCACCGCGAGCTCGGGCAGGCCTGCGCAGACTGAGATCGAGCCGCGATAGCGCCCTTCCCTGTTGTAGCTGCCAAGCCAGGTGTCCGCCAACCAACTGTTCGTTGCGCTCTTCAAGGCAGCCTCGTGCTCGGGGTTGCTCATCCCTGGCACCGCGACGGGCAGCAGGATCCCGATGTCGACCCCCGCTTCCACAAAGAGCTGGCGCTCGAGCATCTCCGGGTCTGATCCCGCGGCGCTGCCATCGGCCGGGAAGCTGTCCGCGCGCGGGCCGCCTGTCTGGTTGGCGGGCAGATAGACGGAGTGGTCGAACTCCACGCGCGAGAGACACGGGTCCTTGCGCCAGCGATCTGGCAGGTACTCGATCAGTTCCGCGAACGACCGCGGCGAGGGGTGCACGTCTGAGTCGACGAGCCGCACCTCACGCTCGACGGCGCCCGCCGCCGCCGTGCCTGGCCGCTGCAAAGCTCCCTCGGCCGCCGCGCCTGGCCGCTGAAAAGCTCCCTCGGCCGCCGCATCGGGCCGCCACAAAGCTCCCGCGGCCGCCGCGTCAGGCCGCTGAAAAGCTCCCTCGGCCGCCGCGTCAGGCCGCTCGAAGACTCCCTTGGCCTGCTCCGCAGACTCGGCGTCAACGCCTGTCACCGTGCTCATCGCGCCTCCTTGCGCTCATGCCTTCTGTACCACCCTCTGTACCCCATTTGCACCATCGCTTGACATCGGCTCTCAAGCCGCATATGACACCGCCACGACGCTGTCGGCTGTGAAGGGGCTGCGCAGCTCGCCGCTGATGCGACCCTCTGCGAGCACGATCACGCGCTCACAGAGCAGCGCGAGCTCCTCGGGCTCTGCGCTTGCGACGACGACGGTGATGCCCTTTGCGCTCAGCTGTCGCAGGAGCTGATGGATCTCGGCGCGTACGTGCACGTCGACGCCGGCGCTTGGCTCGTCGAGCAGCAGCAGGTCGCAGCCCCGCAGCAGCCAGCGCGAAAGGCAGACCTTCTGCTGGTTTCCGCCTGAGAGCACCTTCACGGGCGCGTCGAGCGCTCCGATCAGCCCAACGTCGTCGGCGATCTCTCGCACCGCCGCGCGCTCAGCGCGCCCGTCGACGAGCAGCCACAGCCTGCGCAGACGCTCGAGCGCGGCGATCGACGTGTTCATCATCACCGGCAGGTCTGGAAAGAGCGTCCGCGCCCTGCCCTCCGGCAGGTAGCCGACGCCGCGCTTCACGGACTCGCGCAGCGAGCGCGCCACCGGCGCACCGAGCACTTCGAGCGTGCCGGAGCTTGGCTGCTGGGCGCCGGCGAGCAGTCGCAGCAGCTCGCTGCGGCCGGACCCCTGCAGGCCGCCGATCCCGACGAGCTCGCCGCGGCGCAGCTCGAGGTCCAGGCCGTTGACACGCCGCCCGCCCAGGCCCTCGGCGCGTACGACCGCCTCCCCATCCACGTTGCTCGCCGCGATCGGCTCGGGCTCCTCCGCAAGCGCGCGACCGCCGACGAGCACGACCATCGCCTCGACGTCGAGCTCGCCGCGGGCGAGCGTGCCCGCGACCCTGCCGTCGCGCATCGCGACCACGCGGTCGCAGAGGCGCACGATCTCCTCGAGTCGGTGGGAGATGTAGACGATCCCGACGCCCTCATCCGCGAGCTGACGCACGATCGGGAAGAGGCGCTCCGCCGCGTCGACTGGCAGAGCGGCGCTTGGCTCGTCGAGGATCAGCAGCTCAGGGCCCTTCGCAAGCGCCTGGGCGATCGTCACCAGCCGCTGCTGGACGGGGGTCAGCTCCTCGATCGGCTGATCTGGGTGAACGTCGTCGAGGCCAACGCGTTCGAGCAGGACCTGGGCGCGCGCACGCACGCGCCGCCAGCGCACGATTCCGCTTGCCGCTGAGAGCCGCCCAAGCAGGATGTTCTCAGCCACGGAGCAGCCCTCCACGAGCGTCAGCTCCTGGGGCATGCGCGCGATCCCGCGCTCCAGCGCCTGGCGCGGCGAGGCGAAGCGCGCGTCAGCCCCCTGCACCCTCATGCTGCCGGCGTCGAAGCGCTCCTCGCCGGCGAGGATGCGCACAAGCGTCGACTTGCCTGCGCCGTTTGCGCCGATCAGACCGACGACCTCGCCTGCGCCGACTTCGAAGTCCACCCCCTTGACCGCGTGCACCGCCTCGAAGCGCTTGTCGATTCCCTTCAGCTGCGCGAGCGGTTCCATGTCCTCAGGTGCCATAGCGTAAGGTCAACGCGAGCGCTTCGCGACCGCGACGAGGATCAGGATCAATGCCGCCCCAAGGATCACTTCAGACACCCAGGGCGCGATTTCGAGCACGACCATCCCTGTCTGCAGCGTGCCGATGAAGAGCGTGCCGACGACGGTGCCAAAGACGTTGAAGCGGCGAGCTGCGAGCACGGAGGTGCCGAAGAAGACTGCGACGAACGGCGTGATCAGCGACCCGGAGCCGATGCTTGGGGTGTACTGGCCTGAGCTCGAGCTCAGCAGAATCGCCGCGATCCCCGCACAGAGCCCGAAGAGCACGTGGGCGAACACCTGGGTCGTGCTCACGCGGATGCCCGCGAGCCGCGCGGCGCTCGCGTTGCTGCCAAGCGCCTGGGTGTAGCGGCCAAACGCGCTCCAGCGCATCAGCGAGAACATCACGAGCGTCACGCAGAAGGCGACGATCACCGCGTTTGGGATGCCGAGCACGGTGTTGAACGTGATGTTCAGATACGAGGTCGGGACGTCGGTGATCGTGCGAGCGCCGCTGATACCGATCGCGAGGCCTGACCAGATCGTGCTGAGCGCGAGCGTGATGATGAAAGAAGAGGCGCGTCCCGATGCGACCCCTACGCCGGCGATCACGCCCGAGACCAGGCCGATCGCGAGGCCGATCAGCACCGCTATCGCCCAGCCCTCGTGGGCTTCGGTCATGATCAGTACCGCGCCGGCGCTGGCGAGGTTCAGGATCCCGGGGAATGAGAGATCGAAGTGGCCGGTGCTCAGGACCAGCGTCAGCCCGACCGCGAGCACGAGGATTGGCGATGCCTGTTCGACGATCGAGCGCAGGTCGTCCCAGGTCGCGAACGTCGACGGCCGCAGCAAACAGAACAGCAGGACCATCGCCGCGAAGCCGACCAGCGTGCCATAGCGGTCGCCGAGACGCGCGAGCAGCGGCAGCAAACGCCGCGTGGCGACGGGGGCCCCTGGTGGGACCTCCGTCGCCGCGGCCCGCTCTGATGCACTCATCTCAATGCGAGTCACTTAGCGGGATATTCTTTTTCCCACTTTTCTTCGTAGGGCTGGAGCGTTTCCTTCAGCGGGTAGGTTTCTTCGCCTTCTGGAGGAACGTTTTCGCGGTCGATGATCTTGTAGGGAAGCGCCGGCAGGGCATTCGGATCGATCGGCGTGTTCTTCTGGAAGTACCCGACCAGCTGGTCGAGCGCGACGATCGCGCCTTCCTGGAGGTTCACGTCGGCGACCGCGGCCAGCGGGTTGCCCTTCTTGCGTAGCGCTTCGAGGCTGCTTGGGTCGCTGTAGAACGAATAGAGCTGCGCGTTGCTGTGCTTTTTGAGGATCGCCGCGATCCCTGGCTGTACCGTGTCGTCTGCGACGCCCCAGATCGAATTGATGTCAGGATGCGCGGTGAGCATGTCGGTCACGATTTTTTCGGTCGAGCTCACGATGTTTTCGAGTTCGAACTGAGCGCTCGTGACGATTTCGGCCTTGCCGCCACTCACAGCGACGACTTCCTTCAGTGCTTCGTTGCGAGCGACCGTCGCGGGCGCGATCGTCAGGGTTATGTCCCCGATCTTCGCCCCTTCAGGATGGTCTTCGACGATCTTTTCGGCAAGGATCGTCGCGAGTTCGGTCTCGTTCTCGGTGTACTGTGCTGCATAGGCGGAGTTCGCAGGCACGGAGCCTCCGATCGCGATGATCGGCGCTTTCGCCTCTTCGAGCTCCTGCACCGCACGCGGCGCACTTTCCACGCCAATCGACTCGACGATCATCGCGTTCACGTGCTCGTTAGCGAACGCGTTCATCGCCGCGGTGACCTTTTCTGGTTCGCCGTTGCAGTCGGTGACCTTCACGTCCCAGCCGAGCGCCTTGCCACCCGCTTCGAGCGCTTCGTCCATACGGTCCTGGATCGGAGCGTCGCGTTTGAGGTCCACGACCCCGATCGTCTCTTTCTTCACATTGGCGACCTGCCCTGGCGCGAGACTCCCAGAGCTGGAGGAACCTTTGTTGCTGGCCGAGGCGCCTTTGTTGCTGCTGCCACAGGCCGCGATGCCCGCCGTCATGGCGAGCGCCATCAGAGCAGCGCTTAGCCGCCTGAATCTGATCATGAATGCACCCACTCCCTTAGGTGTTGCGAACTATCTTCAGCTCCCAACCGACCAGTCGGACTATACTGAAGGGCCACGACCGTGTCAAGCGGTGAGCGAATGGCATGGTCGCCGCGACTTTCACCGACCGACAAGTCGGTCGGCTTGACTGGGCCCGGTATGCTGATCAGATGAGCAGCGTCGCCGACGAGAAGCGCAAGCTCGTTGTGGCCAAGGCCGCTGAGCTGTTCGATCGCAGCGGCTACCACAAGGTGAACATGACCGAGATCGCGCGCTCAGCGGGCCTCGAGAAGCCGACGCTCTACCACTACTTCAAAAGCAAGGACGAGATCCTCTTCTGGATCCATGAGACCTTCATCAACCTGCTGCTCGAACGCATCTCACTGCGCACCAAGCCACACAGCGCGCATGACGAGCTCGTCGAGATCATGTGCGACGTGCTCGAGCTGATGCACACCCACCGCGGGCATGTCAGGACGTTCTTCGAGCACCACCGTGAGCTCTCGCCTGAGGCCAAGGACAGCGTCAGGCGCAAGCGCAGCCGCTATCAGGCGCACGTCGAAAGCACGATCGCCGAGGGCATCCAGAGTGGTGAATTCCGTGACGTCGATCCGCACTACACGACGCTTGCGCTGTTTGGCATGTGCAACTGGGCCTATAACTGGTACAAACCTGGCGACACGTTCTCGAGCCGCGAGGTCGGCGAGCTGCTCGCGGACCTCTTCACCAACGGCGTCGCGATTGGGAAGCCGATAGACGCGGCAGAAAAGCCCATGAACGCGCTCAACAAGCCGCTGGACGGCGCAAGCAAGCAGCTGAACGCTGAGCCGCTGAATATCGCCGACGCGGCTGGCGCCGAGCGGCCGGACAGCCCGCAGCCCAGCGCCGCCTAGCCGAGCCCGAAGGACGGGCGAGCCGAGCCCGAAGGACGGGCGAGCCGAAGAGCGAGGTCAGGCGGGAGGCTCGCCGACGTAGAGGCGATTGCCCTCGGGATCGGCAAGGCCGACGCGGCGCACGCCGTCGCCGATCATCTCCAGCGGTCCCGCCGAGATGCCACGCTGCGCGATTCCTGCGAGGAATGCGTCAAGATCGTCGACGAGCAGCGTGTGCAGTGCGGAGCCCGCACGCTCGGCATCGATCAGCACATAGATCCAACCTGTGTCCGTTATCCGCCAGGCGGCCTCGCGCGCGTGCGGGACCAGATCAGGTGGGCGACCGAGCAGCCGCTCGTACCAGGCCAGCGCGGCATCCAGCTCGGCGACTGGGATGCTCGCGAAGAGGTATGTGTATGCCATGCTGGCGACGATACAGCCGGTAAGCGTCGATCGACTGGAGTGCCGGCTCGCTAGAGCTGCAATCGTGGTGGGCGATGGCACTTATGCGCGAACTTCCTCGCGTTGACCCGCTCGCGTCGCGCGGCCTCGTCTACCGTGCCCAGGCGGGCATCGCAAGCAGCCGCTTCGCCACGTGGCTTTCGCGGACGCCGCTTTGGAGTGCAACGGTCTGGAGGCTTGACCGCGTCCTGCTGCGGGTCACGAGGGGACGCCTTGGCACTGGGATGCTGCTCCCCACCGCGCTGCTACAGACGCATGGCGCGCGCACGGGGCTCGCTCGCAGCACAGCGGTCATCTACTTCCACGACGGCGAGCGGGCGATCGTCGTCGCCTCGCAGGCCGGCGTTCCTGGCAACCCGTCCTGGTTCTACAACGCCGTCGCGCACCCGGACGTCCAGCTTGGCGGCCAGCAGTTCAGGGCCACGGTCGTCGAAGACGTTGCTGAGCGCGAGCGGCTCTGGAAGCTCGCGGACCTCGTGTTTCCAGGGTTTGCCGTCTACCGGCAACGCGCCGCAAACGCAGGACGGGAGATCCCGATCCTGCAACTGGCGCCGGCTGAGACCTGAGTTGCGGCATGAGTAGTGGGGTCTGGCCGCATGCGGCCAGACCCGCGGGCGTGCATGCACGCCCGCGCCTGCCCGCGCATGCGCCGGTCGGAACCACATCTGAGACCACACTCGAGAGCCACACTTCTCGAGAGCCACCCTTCCCGAGAGCCGCACTTCCCGAGCCGCACTTCCCCGAGCCTCACTTGCGCTAGACAGACCTGTCTGTATAATGACCTGCATTGGTAGCCAGACAGGTCTGTCCATCGATCGGAGATCGTCCCATGTCAACCACATCCAAAAGCCGCCAGCTGCCTGCGCCGTTCGCCTTTGCGCTGAAGGTCTCGATCCTGCTGCTCTTCCTTGCGGGCTCGAGCGCGCCGACGCCGCTCTACGCCAGCTACCAGGCGGAGTGGCACTTCTCTGCGATCACGATCACCGTCGTCTTCGGCGTCTACGCCCTCGCGGTGCTCGCTTCGCTGCTGATCGTCGGATCGCTGTCCGACCACATCGGCAGACGGCCAGTCATCCTCGCCGCGATCGCGATGCAAATCGTCGTGATGGCGATCTTCGCGACGGCGGACGGCGTCGCGATGCTGCTCGTCGCGCGCGTCCTCCAGGGCCTTGCCACTGGTGGCGCCGCGGGCGCGATCGGCGCCGGGCTCGTCGACATCTCGCCAGCGCGCGGCGCAACCGCGAATGCAACGGGCGCGCTCGCTGGGACCGCCACGGGCGCGCTTGGCTCGGCGCTGCTCGTCGAGCTGCTGCCGGCGCCGACGAAGCTCGTCTACCTCGTGCTGCTTGGGATCCTCGTCTTGCAGGCGCTTGCGATGCTGTTCGTCGCCGAGACCTCGCCGCGAGCGCCTGGCGCAGTCGCGTCGCTGCGCCCAAGGTTGCATGCCCCGCGGCACATGCGCTCTGCAGTGCTGATCGCGGCGCCCTCGCTCGTCGCGATCTGGGCGCTTGGCGGGTTCCTCGCCTCGCTTGGCCCGTCGCTCGCCGAGAAGGTCGTCGGATCGAGCAGCGCGATCGTCGGCGGCCTGCCTGTGTTCGTGCTTGCAGGCACAGCGGCGGCGACGGTGCTCGTGCTCCATCGAGTCGCGCCTGCGAGGATGATGCTGCTTGGCAATGCGCTGCTGCCCACAGGCGTCGCGCTCGTCCTGGTCGGGGTCGCTGACACCTCGACTGCGATGCTCTTCGCCGGCACCGCGCTCGCCGGCTCAGGCTTCGGAGCCGCCTTCCAGGGCGCGCTGGGGACAGTCGTGCCGCTCGCGAGAGCGGAGGAGCGAGCGGGCGTGATCTCGCTTGTCTATGCGATCTCCTATCTCGCGATGGGCTTGCCCGCGATCCTTGGGGGCGCACTTGCGACCCGTGTTGGCGTGATCGACACCGCCTCGGAGTACGGCGCGACGGTGATCGCACTCGCGCTGCTCACGCTCGCGGCAACTGCCATCAGCACGCTGCGCAGAACAGACAGACCCGTCGGTTAAGTTGTAGGCACCCACGTCCAAGGAGAACGGCAATGCCCAAGGCACAGAGCACGATGCCCAAGGCGTCGGGCGCAAAGCCCAAGGCACCGGGCACAAGGCCCATCGAGAGCACAAGGCAGGAGGGCGCATCGGCGCGCGAGCGGCTGCTTGCCGCCGCCGACGAGCTCTTTTACGACGAGGGCGTGCAGACGGTCGGCGTCGACAGGATCGTCGAGCGCGCCGGGGTGGCCAAGGCCTCCCTCTACAGCCTCTTCGGCAGCAAGGAGGCGCTCGTGCGCGCCTACCTCGACGCGCGCCATCAGCGCACGATCGCGCGCATCACCAGCGCGATCGGCAAACAGACCGATCCCCGTGCGCAGATCCTCGCTGTCTTCCAGGTCCAAACCGACCTGTTCGCCAAGCCTGGCTTCCATGGCTGTGCGTTCGCCGCCGCGAGCACAGAGGCGCCTGCTGGCGGTCTCGTCCAACAGGCGACGAGCGAGTCGCGCAAATGGCTCCGTGGCCTCTTCTGCGAGCTCGCCGAGGCCGCCGGCGCACCCGATCCTGCCCAGCTGGCGGCGGAGCTGCACATCATCTACGACGGCGCGACCCTTTCTGCGCGCCTCGACGGAGACCCTGCGACCGCTGCGACCGCCTGCCGCGCCGCCGAGGCGCTGCTCGAGCGCGAGCTCTAGCCTGGATCTGCCTCGCCTCTCAGCACACGGGGTTAGTGTGCTTTCTTCTTCTTCGCTTTCTTCTTGCCCTTCGCAGGCTCAGTCAGCTTGACGGTCTTCTTCTCGATGACCTTGCCGTTCACTGTGACGGTGACGAGCGTCTGCAGCTTGCCGTACTTCGCGAGCAGCTTCTTGCCGGTCGCGTTCAGCGCAAGCGTGATCGTCTTCTTCGCGCCCGCCGCCAGAGTCGCGCTGGATGAGGCGATCACAACCTGCTTGGTCTTTGCCTTCGCCTTGGATTTCGCGGCCGCGCTGATCGCTGTGACCTTCGAGCCCTTCAGGTGCTCGGTGACGGTCGCAACGATCTTCGCCGACGAGCAGGACGCCCCACCGGCGGGGCAGGAAAGAGTCGCGGTGAGCTTGCCCTTACCACCCTTGATCGCGGAGACCGTCGGGGCATTGGTGGTCGTCGTCGTACCGCCACCGCCGCCGTAAACGACGCCGAAATAGGCCGGTTCGGAGGACACATGGGTGTAGTCACCGGTGAAGCCGCCCGAGACCGTCGCGAAGGTGTTGTTCACGCCGGCTCCTTCGATGACATCGAACTCCTCGCCATTGGTCGGCGTGAAGCCGCCCATGAGGGCCGGGGCGATTGTCCCTCCGGCTTCGATGGTCGTGTGGAAGCTCAGCTGGATCTTCCCGAACGTGCTCGCCCCAGAGATCTGGGGCGAGATAGTCCCACCGGCACCGTTGACGAACTTCACCGCTACCAGTTCCAAGAGCGAGCCAGAGGCGATCTGGACGGTCCCGTTGTTCGTGATTTCGCGGTTGTCGAACAGCGTCCCGCTGGTCGCCGCGAGGACAGCACCGGCTTCGTTGGTCAGCGGCACGTCGATGACGTTCTTTGCTTTCGTCCCCTCGACGGTGCCGTAGATGGTGCCCTTGTTGACGATGCTGCCTTCTTCGATGTTCGTGTTGCTTTCATCGCCCGCCGGCAGGTCCACGTGGATTGTGCCTTCGTTTACGAGCGTGGCGTTTCCGAGGAACACCGTTGTCTGGCCCGTCGCGTCGACGAACGTGATCGTCTGGCCCTTGGGGATCGTTCCGAGCACGTAGGCCGCGCCGTTGCCTCCGAGGTTGAAGCCGCCAGGGCCGCTGCCCGTGCTCTCTTCAAGGCCACCGCCGGCTTCGATGTTCACCACGTTGCCGGTCACAGACCCTTTGGTACCTTGGATCCATCTCGGTTTGCCTGGGTAGCCGTTGAGGATCAGGGTGCCGCTGTTGGTAACGGACCCTTCGTTGGTGAAGTTTGCGCCGCGTTCCTGCAAGAGGGTAGCCCCAGCGGCAACCGTGATCGATCCGGTGCTGATCGCCGGTTCTTCGTTGTAGAGCTTCAGCGTCCCTGAGCTGACCTGCAGGCTGCCACTGTTTGTCAGCGCGTGGGAGTGGATTTCGTCGCCATATTTGGAGCTACTGGTCGCCGTGAGGAGCGCTCCTTCGATCAGGAACGGATGCCCCGGCTGTCCGCTCGTGTCCGTTTCGAGCAGAATGGTGCTACCGGCAGATCCACCAGGAGTCTGGTTGGGAGCGTCCTGTTCAGTGGCTTCGAGGGCCAACACGCCGTGCGGCCCGACCGTGACACCGTCTGCGACCCCCAGAGACGTGACGTTGTACCAGTCTCCTTCGAAGCCGTGCGCCTCACCCAGCACCTGCAGCTTCTGCGTACCATTAGAGGCGCCGATCGTGAGCGATTCGGCCGCTCCGCCGTCATAGCCGGCGTAGTGAGTGTCCGGGTAGGGGATCAAGGTGACCGTGTAGGTGCCCGGAACGGTGATGCACACCTGGGTCTGTCCCTCCGGGACTTCATCAGTAGACCAGTTCGCCTTTTCTCCCCATTCCCCGGATTGAGCTTCACTGCCGCTGCCGCCGGGTCCGTACCAGTAGGCGCAGCTCGCGGCCTGGGCCACTCCGGCAGTGCCCAGAGCCCCGAAGAAGAACGCGACACACGTAGTCGCCGCAATGAGCATCAGATGTCGGTTCCAAGCGATGAGCCTCAAGGGGTGGCTGCCTTTCTACGTCGGTCCGGACCTCGCCACCAACCGCAACGCTGGCCGCAGCTATGTGTAGCTATGAGCACAAAAGATACCGGAGCAAGCAACCTGAGGGCAGCGAGATTACGTACCAAATACGTAGCCAGAGGCTTCAACAGCTGGGGCGCTGCGCCTTGCGGAGCAGTAATCAGGTCTCGCGGCCCCGACAGATCGTCTTAGAACCTGGGCTCTGGCTGACGAAGACGCCGATCGGCCCACTCGAGGATCGTCTCGGTCAGACGCCGACGCCTTCTGGTCTGCATGCTGCTCGTCGTGGTCTGCGTGCTGCTCATCGTGCCGCGCCGCCCACCTTGTGCCACACTGCTTGAGGGCGCTGACACGCGCCTGCTGACTGGTGATTCAAGCAAGGGCATCAAAGAGCCCACGACTGAAAGGACACCGGCATGCTGGCCACGTTCACCTTCGGGGATGCGCTGATCACAGTCCTCGAGCTCGCGTTGCTGTTCTTCTGGATCTGGATCGCGGTCGGAGTCGTGTTCGACATCTTCCGCAGCAGCGATCTCTCCAACTGGGCGAAGGCCTCATGGATGCTGCTGATCATCGTCTTCCCGCTGATCGGGGTGCTCATCTACCTAGTCGTCCGCGGGCACACGATGCACGAGCATCAGCTGCAGGACAGGGCCCGCCTCGAGGTCTTCAGCAGGTTTCCCAGCGGAGGCGCGCCGAGCAGCGCCGTCGACGACCTGACGCGACTTGCAGAGCTGCGCGAGAAGGGCGCCCTGACCGAGGAGGAGTTCGAACGCGCAAAGACGCGCGCGTTGCAGTGAGCGAGGCGACCATCACGCCAAGGCGGGATCACTCGAGGTTCCAACCGAAGTAGACCTCTGCCTTTGCGACCCGCTCGCCGTCGAAGCCGAGGATCTCGGTGTTGCGGAAGCGGCTTCCATCTGGTCGCGTGGCCTCGTAGGTGACGATCAACTCGTCGCCTGCCGCCTCGATCAGGCGCACGAAGTCGAAGCTGTAACCGTTGCCGGCGTGAGGCCAGCAGCGCTCGAAGTAGCCAACGCGATCGAGGCCAGGATCTGGCGGGCTGAAGAAGGCGAAGCCTGGCGCAAGCAGGGCCTCGATGCGGTTGCGGTCGCCTGCGGCGAATGCCCTATAGAAGTCGCGCGCGATGCTGGCTCGGTCGGTGCCTGGCATCCATCACCCCCCCCCCTCTCACTCGATGTTCAGATCGAGTATGCCAAGCCGAGCGTCTGTCTCAAACTGAGGCGCCACGGGCCCACCGCCGGCGCCGACGGCACGATCGCCGCCGGCGCCTGAGCGTGTGGTCTTGCTCTCGACTATGGGGTGGTCGTCGAGAGTGTGTAGGTGAGGGTGATGCCGTAGCTGCCGGTCCTCAACGGATCGTTCGCTCCGACTTTCTGGGCGTACTGCAGGCTTACGGGATCGTTGGTGACTGGCCCGGTGAAGTCGAGCACATCCCATCCACCGACACCGAGCGGTAGGAAGCCGTTGCCTGGATTGGTCGTGTCGAACGCCCGCGTTTCGAGCGCCTGCCTCATCGCGATGCTGCCGTTCAGCAGGTGCCCCGCGTTTTCGCCCTGATCGACGTCGGACACAGTCAACGAGGCCCCACCCGCGGTGCTCGTCACCTTCGCCGTCGAACTGGCCCTGTAGACCTTCGCGACACCTGGCGTGAAGGTCCCGAAGGAGGCGTTGCCGCCGACTGACAGCGCGAGCGTCGCCGGCACTTCGCCACCGACTTCGTTGGCTTCGGCAGGCAACGCAGGCAACGTGAACGTGTCGCTGCGCGAGCCGACCGGGAACTCTTCCTTCGCTTCGCGGCCATTGTCATAGATGTCGGCGTCGCCACGGTCGCCGATCAGGACGATCTGATCGCCGGCCTTCAGCGGGTTCGGCATGTTCGCGATGCCCTCCCAGGCGCTGCCGTCGGTGCCACCAGGGATGTCCTCCAGCTTCACAGGCTGATCCTGCGTGTTGCCATCCCAGTAATACAGGGCGAAGTCAGGCTCCGCGTCGGGCGGACCCGCGATGATCAGGTACTGGTTGTCGGCGTTCTTGCGCATCTCCCTGATGCCCATCCCGCCGAGGTTCCAGAACAACGGCTGACCGAACTGCGCATGGATGCCCTTCTGCGGGTTGCCCTGCACCAGTTGGTTCATGTTCATCACCGGGATCACCATCGCGAGATGACGGTTGTTCGCGGGCTCCAGTGGCGCGCGGAAGCCCATGTAGGCCTCGCTCGTGCTGTTCGGAGCGAACTCCATGCCCTCGATCGACATACCTTCGCCATTTGGCGCCTTCGGATCGACGCCGACTTTCGCGCTGTGCGCAAACCCGAGGTAGTTGGCGCCGAGGCCATCGCCGTTCGCTTCGTCCCACTTGACCATGTCTTCCTGCAGGCCGATGTACTGCCCGATGTAGCCCAGGCGCGTGTTTGCGCCTTCGCCGCTGATCGTCGTCGCAAACACGACGTTGCGTTCTGGTGCGGCCTTGCCTTCCTTTCCGTTGCCGTCCGAACCGGCCCAGTAGGCCGTGTTGCCGACACGCGCCGAGGCCTCATAGTCGCGCTCGGAGTCTTTGAAGCCGCTCGCCTGCATCGGTTCGCCTTTGGCGGAGAAGTCGTAGGAGACGATCGGTTCGCCGGAGGTTTGCTCCGGATAGAGGTTGATCTCGTTGTTCTCGTCGTCGGCGGTGAACATGTATTCATCGCCGGCGTCGATTGCGGTCGAGGCGTCTGAGCCACCGTAGTGGTAGCGCGACGTCGTATCGGTGAATTCGCTGGCGAGATATTCGAACTTCGCCGTTGCCGAGCTGCCGTCAGGAGCGGTCGCAGTCAGATAGGTAATGCCTGCACCCGCCTCCAGCGGACTGAACGCGAAGTCGAAGTCGTTCGCGTCGACCGGCGTCACCGCAAAGGCGCCGTCCGGCAGGAATGCCGGGTCGAGCAGCCCTTCATTGCCGCTCGTCGCCTGCAGCGAGAAGGTGAACGGCCCGGACGGATATGCGGCATCGGTGACGTTCACCGGCAGCGTCGGGTTCGTCGGGTCGCCGACCGCGTTCGCGAGTGCGGTCTTGCCGATCGTGATCGCCGGCGTCTGCGGGTAGGAGGCGGGTAGCAGCGCGATCCCGCGGAACTGCACGTTGTTTGGCGCCCCGAGGACCTCGTGAGCCTGCGCTTCGCCGAACGTGTGACCATTGCTGTTTGGCGAGGTGTCCTGGACGACGCTGATCTCGCTCCCGCTGGAGACGTAGACGTTCGCCACGCCGTTGTCCATAGCAACCGCGATGTCGCTGCCGAACCCGCCTGTACGGTCGGCCTCGAGCTTCCATTCACCGGAGACCATTCGGAACTTGTAGAGGTTGTCTGGCGAGACGACGTAGGCGGTATCGGCTCCAGCGCCACCTTCGAGATCGAGGAACACCGCCTGGCCCGGAATCTCGCGATAGTCGGCCGACGAGTTGCTGTTCGTGGTGAACAGCGCCTTCGCGCTCGCCCCAGCGGTTGGCAGGCCTTCGCCCAGCGCGAAGAGGCTGTCGTCGAGGCCTTTGTTGCTCGTCGTGATCGCGTCGCCTGGATCTCCGCTGAAGTTCGCGCCATCGTTGCCAGGGGTCACGACCAGCTGCGGCTTGCCTGTCGACCCCTCGAGGATGTCGACCGCGCTCGCCGTCGACGGTGAGCCGCTGACCGGTGTCGCGGTCGAGCTGCCGAACTGTGTCGCAACGACAGACGCTTTCGAAGGATCCTTGCGCCCGTCGCCGGAGACCCACACGTTCGTGCCGTCGGTCACCGCAGAGGTCACGCGGCCTTCGTTGAACGCGTCATTGAGGACGACTGGCGTGCTCACTGAGCCATTCGGCGCAACCTCTGCGACCACGCGCGGCACCGAGCTGCTGCTCGTGCCTTCCACGTCCTGCGTGCCTGGCGTTGCGCCGTAGCCCGCAAGCAGCAGCGAGCCGTCAGGCGCGACCGAGAGCACACCTTCGTCGCTCGCCAAGAACCCTTCGTAGTTCGCGAGCGTGAAGGTGCCCTCGCCCCCACCTGCGATCGTCGGCAGCGACGCAATCGCGCCGATCGAGCTGTTGCCGACCGTCACCTGACCGATGCGGACAGGCGCTGCTTCGCCTGCGTGCGCCGGCGGCGTCCCGATCGAGCCGACCTCGACTACCGCGAGGCGGTCGGGCGTCGTTTCCGCCAACGCCGGCCCTGCCAGAGCTGCGCCCACGCCAAGCGCGGATGCGACGGCCACCGCTGCCCTCCCAGCAGCGCGGCGCCGTAAGAAAATGCGCAAGAGAGTTCCTCCATGATTGCCTCCACGATGGGACGAACCAGAGTCCACCCCAGAACGCGGCAATCCTATGGAGCGCCTTGACTGTCACATGTAAAATGACAGTGACTATCGCGTCGATGAATTTGACACATTGTCTTCACCTAGCATCGCACTGCCGTTCACATCTGCGCGCAGTGGTGGCGCGAAGCGATCGCGTGGTCGAGTCTCGCGGTCGTCTCGATCCCGCGACCATCTCCACGCACGACCATCTCCATCGCACGACCATCTCCACGCACGACCATCTCCATCGCACGACCATCTCCATCGCACGACCGTCTCGATCCCACTTGGGATCTCAGTGCAGCTGCAGCTGCCAGCCCTCCGGGACCTGGCCGGCAGGTCCTGGCGTGGGCTGGTCGGGCGGGTGGCTGTCTGGCCTGGCCAGCTCTGGCCCATCGAAGAACTCGCCCGTGCGGAAGTCGTAGAACCAGTCTTCGCCTGGCTCGAAGCTCTGCATGATCGCGTGCCCGGTCTCGCGGAAGTGGGCGCTCGCGTGCTGGGCGGGCGAGGTGTCGCAACAGCCCACGTGCCCGCACTGCGCGCAGCGGCGCAGGTGCAGCCACCATCCAGGCGCGGCGCCCGCGAGACAGTCGGCGCAGCCAGCGCCAGACGGAGCGATCTTGGGATTGATCTCGGCGTTGCTACCCACGCATCATCACCTACCTTCTCGGCACTATGAGCCGGGCCACTATAGATCCTGTGCGGCCTTCAGCGCAAACGCGCTCTGAGCGCGAGCGAACTTCATACACTCTCCAGGGAGCCCAAGAAATGAGCACGTCTTCGCCAACCAGAAAGCTCTCCGATGGCACCGAGATCCCGACGCTTGGCTTTGGCGTCTGGCAGGTTGCCGACGGGCACGAGTGCGAGAGCGCCGTGCTTCACGCGCTTGAGCTTGGCTATCGCCACATCGATACCGCCCAGGCCTACGGCAACGAGGCGAGCGTCGGACGCGCGCTGCGCGCGAGCGGCGTGCCCCGCGACGAGGTCTTCGTCACGACGAAGTTCTTTCCTCGCAACGCCGATCCTGTCGAGGCCGTCGAGGAGAGCCTCAGGCTGATGCAGCTTGACCACGTCGACCTCTACATCATCCACTGGCCAGAGGGAGGCCCAACGTGGGCTTGGCAGGGGATGGAGCAGGCACGCGAGCGTGGCTACGCCCGCTCGATCGGGGTCTCGAACTTCAGCGTTTCAGAGCTCAGTGAGCTCGCCGAGGTCGCGAGCATCTCGCCGACCGTCAACCAGGTGCAGTTCAGTCCGTTCGAGTACAGGCGTGCCCTGCTCGAACGTTGCGAGCGTGACGGCATCGCGATCGAGGCGTACAGCCCGCTTGGCACAGGCCGCCACCTCTCCTCGCCTGAGATCGCCGAGATCGCGGAGCAGGTGGATCGCACAGCCGCCCAGGTGCTGATCCGCTGGTGCCTGCAGAAGAACACGATCGTGCTGCCGAAGTCGACCCACCGCGAGCGCATTGAGCAGAACGCAGAGGTCTTCGACTTCGAGCTCTCAGACGAGCAGACCGCGGTCCTCGATGCGCTTGACCAGACTGGCAGCACCGAGCTCGCGCGCGAGCAGAAGTGGTGGTAATCAGTCGCGTCCTCAGAGGGCGCAGGGGCGTGAGCGGCGATCGATGCCAACTTCGGTGATCCCAGCCGAGGTGATCTTGATGCGAGTTGGGACGTTGTGGCGTTCAAGCAACCTGCGCAGCACCGACTCCCCCTTCGTCTCAACGCTCGAGCGCAGAGGCTCCTCGAGGCCTTCTGGCCGCAGCGCATCTGCGATCTGGACGTAGACGTGCTGCTCGGCGGTGCCGTTCTGGATCTTCCAGCGGTACAAGCTGCCTGGTACGTGGATCAAGGGTATGAATGTGGGGCCATCGATGATCTCTAGCTCGCTGGTCATGGGCAACAGCATGACTTGGCTCAGGCAGCACACCATCGGCCCAGCGGCCAGGATCTCGCCCTCAGGCTTTGGACAAAGTGCCAAGCCCGCTTGCGCCTGGCGTCGAGCCGCGCCGCGCAGCATCTAGCGTCGAGACTGGCCTGGTGTCGAGCCCGCCTGCGCGTGGCGTCGGGCCAGGCCCGTTGGCTCACCCCGCGCTCACTTGCTCTTCAGGTTCAGCGCGACCGCTTCGGCAACCAGGCTCTTCAGCGCACGCCGATCGAGCTTGTCGTCCTCTCTGATGTCGATCGCACGCCTCACTTTCCCCTCGAGGCTCGAGTTGAACAGCCCTGACGGATCCTCCAGAGAGGCGCCCTTGAAGAACGTGAGCTTCACGACCTCCTTGTAGGACTCGCCGGTGCAGATGCCGCCGTTGTGAGACCAGACTGGGGTCCCAGGATTCGTCGCCTTCACCCACTTCCACTCCTCGACGATGTCAGGGTCGGCTGCCCTGATGATCTCGCGCACGCTGCTGAGCGTCTTGCCGCGCCAGTCGCCCAGCTCCTTGATCCTCTCCTCGATCAGCCTCGATGCATCCGTCTCGTTGTCTGCCATCTGGATCTCCCATGCGGTCAGGTTGCGATGGGATCTAGGGTACGTAGAAGCTGAACTGCCCGACGGCGATCGACCTTTCCCCGGCCGTTGGAACCGGCTGGCGGCCGCCTGGACCGTTGCTCTGCACGTACTTCACGACGCCATCGACGACGCCTCGACAGGCGATTGGGAATGTCTGTCTTTCGACCATCAACTCGCCACGATGAACGTCGTATTCCATCGCTGTCGACATGCCGCCGCCGCCGTTGCAGACGTTGCATTGATGGCTGTGAAGGAGCTTACGGAGCTCTGCGGTGGCGATCGACGTCTCGCCGTTGCCACAGCCGTCACGCTCGCTAGCCTCGCGCGGGAAGCGGTAGGTGATCCAATAGCGACCGCGGGCATTCGTGATCGCGACAGGCGCACGAAAGCTGAGCTGCACCATCTCTGAAGGTTGCCTGATCCGTTCGTAGCCCTTCGGGACCTGTGCCCCGCATCGCTTGACCCAGGTGGCTTTTTCGCTCGTGAGAATTGGGCCTCTCTTGCCGCAAAAGGAGCTGCCTGGCAACCTCTTGACCCGAATCGGCGTCGCCAGCTCAGCGGCGCTGAGCTTTGGGTGCGGCGGCGCCACGTAGCCGACCGGCGGACAGGAGCCTTCGGAGGGGGAGAAGGAGGGGGAGGAGGGGGTGAGCGCACGCGGCCTGACCTTGCAGGTGTGCCCGTCGCGGTATGAGACCGCGGCGATCGCCCCGGATGGCACCCTTGGCCCTCCTCGGACCGTCGCCGAGGCATCATGTGACTGCCGAAACACGAGCAGGTAGGCGCCTTCGTGACCCACGGTCGAGATGCGATGCAGGCTCCCACCTGGCGTCCTGTAGGTGATGCTCACAGCCTGCGGTCCAAGCAGCCCGTAGTAGATTTCGCGCAGATCGCTCTCCGGGCAACGCTTGCGACCAGCTTCGACCGGCGACCCGCCTCCGCCTGCCTCGCAGCCGCCCGTCTGCTTCACATCGCCGGTCACGCCGCTCACAGGCACCCCTTCGAGCGCAACGTTGAGGAAGGCGTCGCCATCAGCATCTGTGTTGCCACAGCCAAACGGGTCATAGACGTCGCCTGAGAGCGGATGGAAGCGGCCGTCATCCCCGAATGCGCCGTCGGCGCCAAGCACGCCGATCGTTCCGAAGTCGACGCGTCCGACCTCCACGCACGTCAGCCCGCTCTCCGTGCGCACCGAGCGCAGGCCCCATCGCAGGCCACCTCCAGGATCTGGCGTCCTGATCGCGAGCAGCTTCGCGGCGCCAGGGACGAGCCCCGTTTCTGGCGCGAGCTTCGCTTCGGGCGTGGCCGCGGATCCACGCTCGAAAGCGCCAGAAGCAGTGAGCCCACCAAGTACGAGGACGGCACTGAGCGCAACGTTCGCCGCGACGCGACCCCACCTGCGCGCTTGCCACGCATCGACGATGCTCCACTCACGCAGCGCCGCGAGCCGACGGTGCGGCAACGCGGCTGCGGACGCTCGCTGTGCCTCTTGCTGCGCTGCTGCAATCAGCGACTTCCTCAACTCTGGCAGGTAGTTCATCGCGTCTGCTCCAATCGCTGCGTTTGCCGCAGCCGAGCCCTCATGCTGCGCAGCCCGCGACTGACGCGCTGACGCACAACGCTCTGCGAGCAGGACAGCTGTTCAGAGAGCTCCTCGTAGTCGAGTTCGCCGATCACTCGCCCCTGCACCGCGACGCGCTGGTCCTCCGGGAGATCCTCCAACAGTCCTAGCGCAACCCCTTCTGCGTGCGCGTCCAGCTCCTCGATCCGCTCGAGCAGCTCATCGTCCAGGGCGAGCGGCTCGATCCCGAGCCGGCGGCGCGCGCGATCCTCCACCTGACCGCGCGACCAGGCATCTGCAAGCGCATGCCTCGCGATCCCGAACAGCCAAGCATTCGCGCTGCCAAGCTCTGGGCGAAAGCTTGCGACCGACTCCAGCGCCGCCGCGAAGACCTCCGCGGTCAGATCGGCCGCGATGTCGCTGCGGCGCGTCGCGCGCCAGAAGAACGCAAGCAGCTGCCGCTCGAAGCGATCGTAGAAGAGGCCGAATGCCTCTGGATCCTCAACGCTCAACGCAAGCAGCTCGGCGTCACTCGCTTTCGATCTGCCTGGGAGTTCCATCACAGAACTATTCTGGGCAGGCGCGATCCTGTGACGGCGCGCTGCACGCGATCATGTCGCCGTCCGGCGGACTCGAGGCCCGCAATTCGTGGGCTATATCCTCCTCGCCCCCACACACAAGAGCGATTCCTCACTCAGACAACGGAGGACTGAGCATGGCAGACGAAGGCGACCAGCTTCGCAGACGAGACGAAGGCGACCAGCTTCGCAGACGAGTCGCAGAGCTGATGGGTCAGGCCCGCGCAGATCTATCTGAGCTCATCGCGTTTCGCTCTGTCGCCGACCTACAGGTCGCGCCTGCCGAGGAGTGCACGAAGGCGGCAAGCTGGGTCATGAACGCTTTCGCCGCAGCAGGGCTCGAGGACGTGCAGGGGTCGCAGACGCCGGACGGCAGCGTCGCGGTGCATGGTTACGCGCCCGGACCGCCTGGCTCCCCCACCGTTCTCCTGTACTCACACTACGACGTGCAACCTCCGTTCGCCGAGGACGAATGGGAGTCGCCGGCCTGGGAGCTCACAGAGCGCGACGGCCGCTGGTACGGACGGGGTACCGCGGATTGCAAGGGCAACATCGTCATGCACCTCACCGCCTTGCGGGCCCTGCGCGATGCCGGGGGCTTTCCCTGCGGGATCAAGCTGATCTGCGAGGGATCCGAGGAGCAGGGCACTGGCGGGCTCGAGGCGTTCGTTCCCGCAAACGCTGATCTGCTTGCCGCGGATGCAATCCTCGTCGCGGACTCCGGCAACTTCGCCGCCGGCGTTCCCACCTTGACGACGATGTTGCGAGGAATGACAAGCGTCGACGTTCGCCTTTCCGCACTGGCGAGCGCAATGCACTCTGGCGTCTTCGGCGGCGCAGCGCCAGACCCGGTCGCGGGCCTCGTCAAGATGCTTGCCTCGTTGCACGACGATCGCGGCAACACGATCGTGGACGGACTCGACTGCTCCCAACGCTGGGACGGAGTGCGATACCCAGCTGAGCAGTTTCGCGCAGACGCGCAGGTTCTCGACAGTGTCGACCTGCTCGGCGATGGCTCGGTACCAGACATGCTTTGGGCGCGGCCTGCAGCAACCGTCATCGGCATCGACGCTCCATCGATTGCCGGTTCCGTCAACGCGATCCAAGCATCCGCCGCAGCTCGGGTCAGCCTCAGAGTTCCTGCAGGCATCACTGGCAGACACGCCCAGGACGCGCTCGTCACTCACCTGCGCTCTCGAGTTCCCTGGAACCTCGTTTGCGACATCGAACGAATCGCGGTTGGCGACCCGTTCGTCGGATCGCTCGAAGGACCTGCCTTCGACGCGCTGAAGGCCAGCCTTGAGGAGTCCTATGGCAGGCCGTTGACCACCCAGGGACAGGGCGGCTCGATCCCACTTTGCAATGTCTTCGCCGAGACCTATCCAGAGGCTGAGATCATGCTCTTTGGGGTCGAGGAGCCACGCTGCCTCATCCACGCGCCGAACGAGAGCGTCGACCCCGCCGAGATCGAGCGCATCGCTCATGCGGAGGCGCTCTTCATCCAGAGGTACGCCACAGTCTCAGCAGAGTGGGGCTCGTCGACCACATGCTCGCCGCGCAGTTGACGACCACGACCGTCTAGCGCGCATCGCACTGGGTCGAAGAAGGCACCGCTGCTGACGCCGAACAGCCGGACCGGCTCGTTGGTGAACTTGTCAGGTTGACGAACGCAAGCGTCACGCCTGTGTCAGTCCCAAGCGAGCCACGACCCGTGCTGCTTGCTTGTCGCTAGCTGGGCCCTGAACGTGTCCGATGCCATCTGCACGTGGCGGCCGATGCTGCGGTCGTACCCGATAGTCATAATTTTAATGATCTGCCTAAAGCGATTAACTTGACTAGGGTCGACTGAGGGTCTACCATCGCTCTATGCCGGTGTCTTCAGGGTCCAACCTGGCAGCGTCGCCGCTGCTGACTGCGCTTTCGCACGCCGGAGGCTGTGGTCGCAAGCTCGCCGCGATCGAGCTGGTCGAGATGCTCACCACGCTTCCCACGCAGCTTGATGCCCGGTTGCTAGTCGACGCCAGCAGCCGCGACGACGCAGCTGTGATCGACCTCGACCGCCAGCTCGCGCTCGTCTTCAGCGTCGACTTCTTCACACCGCTGGTCGATGACCCCCGCGACTTTGGTCGAATCGCAGCGGCGAACGCGCTCTCGGACATCTATGCGATGGGCGCCACCCCATTGGCAGCTCTGAACATCGTCGGGTTTCCCTCGCGCACGCTCGGTGACATAGTGCTCGCGGAGATACTCCGCGGCGGCGCGGAAGTCGTCGTGCAAGCAGGCGCATTTATCGCCGGCGGACATACGATCAACGACGACGAGCCGAAGTACGGCTTGGCGGTGATCGGACTCGTCGACCCGGGGCACATGACCACCAACGCCGCCGGTCAGCCCGGTGACGAGCTTTTCCTGAGTAAGCCGCTTGGCACAGGAGCGATCGTCACCGCCCGCCGACATGGCCACCTCGACGACGAACTGCTCGCCAGCGCAGTTGAGACGATGGTCCAGCTCAATGAGCGCGCCGCCAGCGATGCCCTGCAGGCGGGCGTGCGCGCAATGACTGACATAACCGGCTATGGGCTGCTCGGCCACCTGCACAACCTCTGTGAGTCAAGCGGCCTCGCCGCCCAGCTCGAAGCAGAGAAGGTGCCCGTGCTCGCCGGCGTGCAACCACTGCTCGAAGACGAGATTGGGATTTCGAGCGGCACGAGAGGAAACCTCGAATGGGCCGCGGGCTTCGCCGAGATCGATGAGAGCGTCGAGCCATGGCGCGCGAGGCTGCTCGCCGACGCGACCACCTCCGGCGGCCTGCTCGCCGCCGTGCCGCAGGGGCTTGTGAGCGTGCTGCCAGGCTGGCGCATCGGTCAGCTGCAGGCAGGAAAGCCAGGAGCGATCGCGGTGCATTAGACGATGGTTGAGAAGGGGTCACCAACCAGCCCGCAGCAAGCCGATCCGCTGAAGCCAGGCGGACCGGCCCAGGCGCACTCGCTCGCAACGGAAGCCCAAGCTGACGGTTCGCCGCCGACGAGCAGACTCCCGCCCGAACCGAACGAGGAGCAGAGTGAGCAGATCGATCTGACACAAGCAGACCGTGACCAGGAACAACCCGTGGAGTGGCCTGGGGCCGGTGCCCCTACTGGCCTTGTAAGCCGGGATGCGGCGCCACCTGTGCGCCGGGAAGGTTCGACTCCTTCGCCGCTCCGTGATTCACCCTCACCCCCACGGGCTGAGACGCCCGCAGCCAAACCACGGACAGCCCCTTCAGCCGGCCAGATCGCGGATGCACCGCTGACGCTCGGCACCGCAGGCCACATCGATCACGGCAAGAGCACCCTCGTCGATGCGCTCACTGGCGTGAACACCGACCGCCTGCCCGAGGAGCAGCAACGAGGCATATCGATCGCGCTTGGCTACGCTCCACTGCAGCTCCCATCGGGTCGACAGGTCTCGGTCATCGACGTTCCTGGACACGAGCGGTTCGTGCGCACGATGGTCTCAGGTGCCACTGGCATCGACATGTTCCTCATGGTGATCGCTGCGGACGACGGCGTGATGCCACAGACGGTCGAGCATGCCCGCATCCTCGAGGTGCTGGGCATCGAGCATGGAGTGATCGCGATCAGCAAGATGGACATCATCGACCCGCAGCCAGCGATGCAGGAAGCATCAAGACTGCTGCCTGGCTGCGAGATGATCGGTTGCTCGGCCCAGACAGGAGCAGGCCTGGAGGAACTGCGCGAGGCGATCCAACGCCTCGCTGAACAAGTGCCCAGTCGTGCAAGGATCGACAGCGGAGTCGCATTGCACATCGACCGTGTGTTCACGATCGTCGGCCGCGGCACAGTCGTCACAGGCACGCTCTGGTCTGGGCGCATAAGAGAGGGCGACACACTCACCCTCGCACCTGAGCAGCGGGCCGTCCGCGTGAGAGGTCTTCAGATCCACAGTCTGCAGCAGACGGAAGTTCAGGCGGGCCAGCGGGTCGCAGTCAACCTCACGGGCGTCTCACTGGACCAAGTACACCCTGGTGACGTGCTGGGTTCCCCTGGCTCGCTCGAGCCAACCCGCATACTCGACTGCCGCCTCGACCTCCAGAACGCAGCGCATAACATGCCGATCATCGCGCACCATGGCACACGGCAAGCGCCTGGCCGTCTCACCCATCTTGGAGACGAGCTCTGGCAGCTGCGTCTGGAACGACCGCTGCTCGCCCTCAACGGAAACCGGATCGTCATCCGTCGCACCTCCCCGCCTGAAACGCTTGGCGGCGGCACCATCCTCGACGCCAAAGCAAAGCGACACGGGCCGAAGCCTGAAATCCTCGAAGAGCTGCTCCAGCTCCGCTCTCCCATGCGTGAGACAGCCTCGGTCGAGCCAGCTGAACGCTCAGCTCCGGAGCAGTTGCGAGAGCTGCCACCAGTCGACAAGCTCGCCCAGCAGCTGATCGACACCTACAACCCTGGTGGAGCTCCCACCCAGATGGAAGCCTCACTCGCCGCTCGCGCCGCGCTCCAGCAACGACGCGAAGAGCTCCAGTCAGCACAGGCTGCAGTTGGCGTCGCAGGCCGACGCTCGAGCGGCGACGAGCGGAAGGAGAACGTCAATGACGCCGGCGACCTGCTCCGGAGCGCACGGCGCTGGCTTTCCCCCTCAATGAAGCGCGTGCTGAACGGCACCGGCGTCGTCCTACACACCAACCTTGGCCGCGCGCCACTTGCCAACTCTGCCGCTGAAGCCGTCAACGCACTCGCTCGCGGCTACACCAATCTCGAGCTCGACCTGCAAACAGGGCAGCGCTCCAGCCGCAATCAGCACCTCACCGACCTCGTCTGCGAGCTCACAGGCGCAGAGGACGCGATTGCGGTCAACAACAGCGCAGCAGGCGTGCTGCTAGCCGTCACGGCAGTCGCAGGCCCTGACAAGACGATCGTCGTCTCTCGTGGCCACCTCGTCGAGATTGGTGGCGGCTTCCGCATGCCTGAGATCATCGCGCATGCAGGCGCAAGCATGATCGAGATCGGCACCACCAACCGCACCCTGGTCGAGGACTATGAACAAGCTCTCCAAAACGGCGGAGAAGTGATCCTGCGCGTACACCCCTCCAATTTCAAGACCCTCGGCTACACCTCTGAAGTCGCGATCGAGCAGCTCTGCAAGCTTGGCGTACCCGTCATTGACGATGTCGGCTCAGGCGCACTGGCAGAGAATCTGCCGCTGCTCGCCGAAGAGCCCTCGATACGGAGGTCGGTAGCGGCTGGCGCTGACGTCGTCTGCTTCAGTGGCGACAAGCTCCTTGGTGGGCCACAGGCAGGCATCCTCGCCGGCAGCACAGAGGCAATCCAGGCATGTCGCAGGCACCCAATCGCGCGGGCACTACGCATTGGCCGTCTACCGCTTGGAGCGCTGGAAGCAACCCTACGCCTCTACCGCGACCCGGAACGCGCCCTCAAGGAGATCCCGACGCTTGCGATGCTCAGCATCGACCCGATCCGGCTCGAACACCGCGCAAAGACCCTCGCTCAAAAAATCAATGGCACGCTCATCCAAACCGCCACGAAGATCGGCGGCGGGGCACTGCCACTGCTCGAATTGCAAACACCAGCCGTCGCGCTCCCTTACCACGGCAATCCAATCCGTCTCGCCACCGCGCTACGCAACGCCGATCCGCCGCTACTCGCCCGCATTTCCGACGGCCAGGTCATAGTCGACCCACGCACGCTTCCTGACAACCATCTCACCACTGCGACGAACGTCATACGCCACGTCATAGCTGAGCTACTGGGGACGAGCTCGCAATCCATCCAATCGAAGATCGAAGCCAGCTCGCCTTCGATCCTGGAGGAGCCTGCGGACACCCCGGTTGCGGGTGCTTCGCCATAGCAATTGCACCGTCACCTATCGGTTCGCCCCACCGTCGGCAGGTGAGGCCGTGACGGCACATACGCCAGCGCTGTACCACACGCCACCACCAAGTCACAGAGTGCACTGAAACCGTAACGCCCCCACGCGCCGCGCGCAAAGCCTGACACAGGCTGGGTACTCGAAATGCGTGCCGCTCCGTGCCTGCAGGGCCTATCCCGCCGAGCCGCACACCATCTGATCATCGTCTCTTGACGGTTCATTAAAACTTTGATAGCCTCGCAGTAAGTCGTCTAGCGCACTGTGCGACGGCGAGCAGGGGTCTGCCTGCCCGGTGTTAACCGCGCTCAGTTCGGCGACTGCAGAGCACGCTCGCCGCTACGACCTGGGGTCGTGGCTGATGGTCGGGGCACTGTCGTTAAGCACTATCGGCAGGAGTCGTGATGACCGATCAGCGCCCCGACGAGTCGGGCGAAACCACGCCCCAACCATCTGGGGACCCTGAGCAGCAGAGAGATGTAGCAGGGCAGCCGCCAGAGGACCCAGGAGGCCCACCAGGGGCTGATCGACCGCTGGACATGGGCACACAGGTGGACGCTAGCGCAGCAGGCGGAGGCCCCTCCGACCCTGAGACGGGAGGTCCCCTGAAAGCCGATCGACCGCCGGAGATAGGCACTTCCACGGACACTGGTGCTACAGGCGGCGCCGCCTCCGACTCTGAGCCGACCACCCCTGACGATCAGTTACCGGGGCAAGTTCGCCACGGACTGACTCGGAGTATCGTCCTGGTCCCATCGGCTGCCCTTATAACGATTGCTGTGCTCTTGGTGCTTGTCCTTGGCGGAGGCTCGCCCAGCGCCACGAATGCAAGAGAGTCAACGGCGCAATCGATCGATGCGCTGCTCGCCGGGATCCCTGAGCATGGCGACTCGCTTGGCAATCCAAGCGCGCCAGTGACGATCCAGTTCTACGGAGATCTGGAGTGCTCGACCACGCGCGGATTCACATTGCAGGCACTGCCATCGATCATCCAGCAATGGGTGCGCACGGGACAGGTACGGATCGAATATCGCTCGCTCCGCACCGTCAGCGAACCAGAAGTCTTTAGCACCCAACAGGTCGCAGCGCTCGCCGCAGGCATGCAGAACAAGCTCTGGTACTACCTCGAGGCCTTCTACCACGAGCAAGGCACCGAGCACAC
>DASXDO010000034.1:0-2634 GCA_036490555.1 Solirubrobacteraceae bacterium
GTAATGTCTCGCCCTGTCCCGTCCTGACGTAGCTGGCGTGCCGTGCTCGCGTACCGTCCATGACTGGACGGACCGCATCCTCGCTTCGCGCTGCCATACGCTCTCACGAGCCGGCGCGCGGCAAGCGCTACGAGCCGTGGCTCAAGGCGCGCATTATCGAGTTCGTGCTCGCGCGTCGTGAGCAGCGTGCGAGCTGGGCACGGGTCTCGGAGGAGGTAGGCCTGCGCTTCGAGACGCTGCGCCGCTGGTGCATGGCGTCGTCGCCGAAACCATCACGTGCCATGGTGCCCGTGCGGGTCGTGGCCGACGCGGCCGACCGGACCGTGATACTCGCGTCGCCTGCCGGCTATCGCGTCGAGGGCTTGACGCTGCACGAGGCCGTCGCCGCGCTCCGAGCGCTAGGATGATCCTCGGCACCAGCCGTGCAGTACGCGTGTACGCGTACCCCGAGGCCGTGGACCTTCGCAAGGGCTACGACGGGCTGTTCGGCCTCGTACGCCAGGGGCTCGCTCGTGATCCGCTCAGCGGCGAGCTGTACCTGTTCGTCAACAAGCGCCGCGACCTGTGCAAGGTGCTCGTCTGGGACGGCACGGGCCTCTGCATCTTCCAGAAGCGCATGGAGCGCGGGCGGTTCGCATCGCCCTGGCGTGACGACGGCAACGCCGTGTGCATGACGGCCAGCGAGCTGGCGCTCTTCATCGAGGGCTGCGAGCTGGTGGGGCGACGCCGGCTGTCGCCCGATGCAGTCGTCCCGACGGCGCTGGGCGGATAGAGAAAAAGCGCACGCTGGGGATCGACAACGGCGTGATGGACCTTACTGTAGGCGCCGGTGGATCTGCGGCGAGAGACGGACATCGAGCAGCTTCGGCGCGTTGCCATCGCGCAGCAGGTCCAGATCGAGCAGCTGCTTCTGGTGGTGCGCTCGCAGTGCGATGAGCTTGCGGCGCTCAAGGGCAGCGAGAGCGAGCTTCAGCAGAAGCTCGCCCTGATCGAGGAGCTGACGCGCCAGGCGCAGACGATCGCCGCGCAGCTCGACACGCTGCCCAAGACCTCGGGCAGTGGCAGCAAACCACGCAAGGATCGCTCGGGTTCCGGTCCCACCGAGCAGTCGCTGCTCCCCGTCGTCGAGCAGATCTTCGATCTCGACGCCGCCGACATGACCTGCCCCAGCTGTGGCGGAGAGCTGACGCCGATGAAGGGGCAGTTCGAGACCAGCGAGATGATCGACGTGGTCGAGGTCAGCTATCGCGTCGTGCAGGTCAAGCAGCAGAAGTATGCGTGCAAGTGCGGCGGCTGCATCGAGACGGCGCCCGGTCCCGAGCGCGCCATCGCCGGAGGTCGCTACTCGCTCGACTTCGCCATCACGGTAGCCATCGACAAGTACCTCGACCACATCCCGCTCGCCCGCCAGGAGCGCATCCTTCGGCGCCATGGCTTGGTCGTCACGACGCAGACGCTCTGGGATCAGCTGCAGGCTCTGGGGCGGCGGTTGGAGTCCGCGTCACGCGCCCTGCTTGCGCGGCTGCTCGCCGAGCCGGTCATCGGCCTCGACCAGACGAGCTGGCCCAGGCTCGATGGCAAGGGCGAGACGCCCTGGCAGATGTGGTGCCTGACTGCTCCCGACGCCGTCGTGCACCGCATTCGCGACGACAAGAGCGCCGCCACGTTCAAGGACTTGATGGGCAGCTACACGGGCACCATCGTGTGCGACGCGCTCAAGACCCACGAGGCAGGGGCGCGCGGCAACGACGCCATCGCGCTCGCGGGCTGCTGGGCGCACGTGTACCGGAAGTTCGAGGAAGCCGCGCCCGATCATCCCGAGGCCAACCTCGCACTCAAGTGGATCGGGCAGCTCTATGAGATCGACGAGCGCGCCGAAGGCGACCTCGCCACGAAGGCGGAGCTTCGCCGCAGCGAGAGCGCCGAGGTCATCGCGACGATGAAGGTCTGGCTTTGGAGCCAGGCTGCGCTCAAGACGCTGTCGATTGGCAATGCGGCGGCGTACGTCGTCACCAACTGGGTTCGACTGACGCGCTTCCTCGGCGACGCTCGCATCCCGCTCGACAACAACGCGACGGAGCGCGGCATCCGTGGGCCTGTCGTCGGGCGCAAGAATCACTACGGGTCCAAGTCGCGCCGGGGTACCGAGATCGCCGCCGTGTTCTACACGCTGCTGGAGACGTCGAAGCTGGCGGGTATCGACCCGGCCAAGTACCTCCGTGAAGCGGCGCTCTCCGATGCTCGGGGCGAGGTGCTGCTCCCAGCTGACATGTCGTGCCAGGAGAGCTCCGCTCAATCCTCGATGGACCTCCAGTCCTCTCGTTTCACTTGAAACTCCCGGTTGGCCTGCTGCATCGCCTCGTCGAGCGTCTGGTGCCACGTGTCTGCGCCCTCGCCCCCATCCTTGTCGATGTGCAGCAGAAAGTAACCGGGATCGCCGTCGTACTGAACGATGCGAAGCGTCGTTGTGGGCGGGAAATCAGCTCCGTGGATCGAATGCCGTGTCTTGCCCGTCGGACGATGCTCCGGCCGGAGTCGAACCTCACGCAGTAAGCGAGTGGCCATGCCCCAAGATCCTCGGGCCGCCACCGCTTCGCGGCAAGGAGATCAAGACGTGATCGGGCGAGACGTTAC
>DASXDO010000035.1:0-100989 GCA_036490555.1 Solirubrobacteraceae bacterium
CCCTGCAGCACGATCACCAATTCCGGGAACTTCTGCCCACCATAAGAGACGAAATACGCCGGGCCCGTCAGCTCTTCAGGCAACACAGGCGTCACCGCCGTAGCACTACCAACACGCGAAGCCGCCGGACAGTCCGCCGGACTCGAGTCGAACGTCGCCGCCGTACAAGCCTTCTGCAGCGTCGAAAGCCTCGACGGCAACTGCTTCGGCAATTCGACCTTCACATACGCCACGTTGGACTGGCTGCTCGCCTGATTGTCGCCGAGTTTCCCTGTCGGGTAGAGGATCTTTGCGGTGAGGCTCGCTCCGTCCTTGCGCGACGTCCTCGCCGAGGTCGAGACCTTGAAATCGGGCTTGAACGTCAGGCTGCGACACGAGCCCATCTGGAAGTGGCTGCTGATCGGCTCAGTCGCTCCTTCATCGCTTGTCGCAGTGCCAGAGAAGCTCATCGGCTCGCAGCCAGTCGGGTTGAACATGAATTCAGGCCTGTCGATCACCGCATCGATGCTGCGTAGATCCGCCGGCACACCGTCGATCACCTGCGGCAGCGGATCGGTCGTCACCGTCAGTTCCGTCGTGATCGGATCGACTTCGATCTTCGCCCGCACACGCTGCGTGTCGAGCGTGAACGGCCCGACATGCAGCGGCACGACGATCGAGAGGCCATACGGGGCGCCCTTGTAGCCTTCGGTCAGGTAAATCGGCGCCGGCGGCTGGCCAGGTTGCGGCACCACAAGTGGATACGGCCCTGGACCGGCCTCGACGACCGTATGCCCGATCTGTGAGGCAGCAGGACACGCATTCGCTTCCGCCTGCGCATTCGTGCAGAGCGGCACTTTGCTGATCATCCCCAGCAGCCCCTCTGGCACCTTGAACTGCAGGCTCGAGATCCGCTGCTGATCGTCAGGCCGCGTCAACAACAGCGAGAAGTCGGTGTAGCCACCAGCCTGGTCGGTTGTCGAGCCCGCGATCATCGACGGACTGAACGGCAATGTTTCAGACGGGCAGGCGGCGCCACCTGACCCCGCATCGATCTGGAAACTGCTGGTTGGGAACACGTCTTCGGTCAACGGCACGCCCCATGGCGTGAAATCGCTGCTCGTCGAGTACACGCCGCAACGCAGCGGGGTTGTCAACGCCGCCTGGGCCCCGCCGCTGAACGACAGCCTGAAGTTCGTGAACGGCAACTCCGGCGTGTTCGCAAACGTCGTCGTCAGACGACCCGTCTGTTCGTTGAGGTTCACGTCCCCGACAAGCTTGAGGAACACGCCTTCGCCTTCGGCGGTCACCAGCAGCTGCAAGTGCGGGGGGTTGTTGGGTAGGACATATACCTTGCCTTTCAACGGTTTTGCCAACAGCGGCGTTTCGATTTCATCCGTGCCGACCTGTGAGGCGTTAGGGCATTTCGCAGGCCCATCGTCTTCCTTGCCTTCCGCCCTTTCGGCTTCTGTGGTCAGGCCATCTTCGGCCGGACCGCAAGCCACGAGGCCCGCCGCCTGACCAGGATTGATCGCAACGCCTTCAGGCAGCGTGACCGTCGTGTCCTTGATGTTCGACGCCGCGACGCCGTAAGGCCGCTCGAGGCCTTCCTGCGGCACCTGCAATTCGACCGTCAACCCCGCCGGAGTGTCGGCATATGACGTGTCTGGCGCGACGCTCATCGTCGGCCCGAACGAGAGGTGTTCACAGCCCGTGAAGCCGGTCGCCGCGCCGGTCGCGGTGTGCATCGTGAAGCTTTCCCGCGCTGCCGGCAGGCCCGAGGCCCAGCTGTCTATGCTCAGACTGAATGCGGGAGGTCCTTCGCAGGACGTCGGCACCGTCAGCAACGGCTTGGCCTCAGCGCCACCGGGCGACCAGCCACACTCGGTGGCTTCCGCGCCCGCCGAGGCGATTCCGCAGCGTTCGGGGTTGTGGTTGGCTTCGTTGGGGACGCCCCAGAAGGTGATCGTGTTGTACACGGGCTTGTAGGCGAGATCTTTGACGCTCCCTGTGATCCCGTAGTCCGAGCCGCTGCGCACCCCTGCATCGATCAGGATGTTGGAGCCAAGCGCTGTGAAGCCGAACTCGGCTGGGACACCGGGAGGCGGCACGAGGTTGTAGACCGGAAAGCGCACCTCGAAGTCCGCATAGCCGTTTTCGCCTTCGGATTCCGTGCCTGGCCTGTCCACGCCCACCTGGGTGTCCGGCGGGCAGCCGCCGGTGAGCGCTTCCAGGAACTGCTGACGGGTGCACTGCGGCACCGCGTGCGGATTGCCGATCACCCCCTGCGGCAGCGCGATCGAGATGTCGCGCAGGCCTCCGCCTGCCGCACCGTAGCCAACCGTGTTCACGCCAAAGCTGAGCGTCATCTCGTAGGGATGCGAGCCCGCCTGCGTGTCGATCGTCCCGTTCGCGTTAGAGAACCAGCCGTTGAAGCCCGCGATACCGAATTCGGCAGGCGTCGAGCTGATCGTGAACGGATTTGAGGCTTCCGCCGTGTTCGGCGCGCCGCCACCGCTGACGACCACCTGGTTGTCGGCCGTGGCCGAGCTACCGACAACTTTGACCGCGATGCCGATGCGTCCTGAGAAGCCGGGTTTGATAGGCCGTTCCGTCCCGCCCGCGCCTGGTCCCGTCGTGCACGTCACGACGGTCGTGCCCGAGCAGTCCCAGACCCTCAGCTGTTCGGTGCCTTCTATGAGTTCGCCTTTGGCCTCGCGCTGTTCATCGGTTTCGTCTTTTTCTTCGTAGTATTCGGCGGCACCGTTGCTGATCGAGCCAAACGGTTCGAGCGCTTCAGCGTCGGTCGCTTCGAGCCCTGGCGGCAGCGTATCGGTGACGGTCACCTTGCCGCTGCTCGAGCCCGCACCGACGTTGAACACCTGCACCACCACGGTGCCCGTGCCACCTGGCTTGAGGTGCGTCGGGTAGGCGCGCGACTCGACCTGCCAGCCTGGCGCCGGCGTCTGTTGGTTCGCCGACGCAGCTCCGGCATGCGCCAACTGGGCCACGAGCACGAACATCGCAACCGCTGCGCCGATGGCGCAGGTGCGCGTCGCGGACCTGATTCCGTCACATCCCTGCTTGATCGAGCGCCTGCTCATCGCCGTCCCCCCTTGGCCGCGGAGCGCTTGTGGCCTGCGGCCCTGCGCTTGCTCCTGCTCGCCTTCTTTCGGTTTGTCGCGCTGTGATGCTTCTTCTTGTTCTTCTTCCTCTTCTTCTTGGTCGCGTGCTTATGCGTTGACGCTTCGAAATTTCCCACCCCTTCGAAGGTGACACTCGAGGGCGTCGCGAAGATCGGCGGCGCTCCGGGCACGCCCTGGCAGCCGCTGCCAGAGCAGGCAGGCGGCGCAAGCGGCTGGAAGCCGTCAACCTTCGCGTCATAAAGGTCATACAGTTCGTTGCGATCGGACGCGAGCAATTGGGCGCGCGTGACGAAGAAGACGTCTTCTCCGTTTTCGCTCGCATCGACGAAGTGCGACGACGTCACGCTCGTGCCGCCAGAAAGCAGATAGACGCAACCTTCGCTTTCTGTGCAGCTGCCTTCCCCTGGGCGCTCCCACTCGTAGACGTCTGGTTCGCTGTTGGTGTCCTGCGGCACAAGCGCCTGGTAGCTCTCGAAAAAGACCCTGCCCCCGTCCGCGGTGATCCAGCGTGGCGCGTACACGTTCTCTTTGTTGGTGTACATGAGGGTGCCGCCTGTGCCATCCGCCGTGCAGGACGCGCAGTACATATCGCTGGTTTCGGCATCGTAGACTTCGATGCGTCCGCCGGCTTCCGTTCCTCTGTATTCGACGCCGGTGCGCAACGTGAAGACGACACTGCGACCATCGGGCGTGACCTGGCCGCGAATGACCTTCCCGGCCGCAATCGTGCGCGTTTCTCCATCATGCCACAGCTTGAATTCGCCGCCTGTGGTCTCGTAGTAGACGTACTGACCATCTTCGCTTGCGCCGATCACCCGTTCGACGGCGACCCCCGGCGTTAGATCAGTCGTATCGCCGCTTTCCACTTCGTACTCATAGAGATCACCGTCTGTGTAGAACACCGCCGATCCTTCACTCGTAGCCGTCTGATATGTGCCGGCAGCGCTGATTTCGACGGTCTTCGCGGCGTCTTCACGCATGTAGATGTGCCCGGTCGAAAGGTCCGTCCAGAAGACGCGCGCACCGTTCGCCGAGATCACATGGCTGAATGGCGTGCCGCCGCCAAAGGTCGCGTCCACGTGCGTAGTGCCATCCGGCAGCACGTTCACGAGCCGCAGCTGACCATTGAAGGATTCGTAGAGGTTGTTCTCTTCTTCGTAGGTGCTTTCGGATCCGCCTTCGGCCGCGGGCCTGCCTTCGGAGGCGTCCGTCAACGCATCGTTCGCCAAGAACAACGTCTGCGTCGAGTCGGCTGAGGCTCCCGCGAACACGAGCACGCGATTGTTGTTCGCGCGACCGCCACCGGAGCCGCCGCTGAACCCAGGCCGCAGAAATGCTCCCTCAGTCTGGAAGCTCTGACGCGTCCGATTCGGAGGCCGGACGGTGAAGAGCGGCGCATATTCCTCGCCCGCCGTGTCAGTCGAGTAGAGCACGTCGAAGTTGCCGCCATAGGTGAATGTTTCGCCAAAGCCCGGAGCCGTGCTCGCAAGCGGTTCGATCGAGTCGAGGAACCCTGTTGACAGGTCGCTCGAGAACGCCTCGAAGACCGCGCTTGGCGAGCCTGCCGGCGAGATGTTGCTCACAGTCCAACCGCCGTCGCTTGCGCGTGTCGCCAGATACTCATTGCCTCCGTCGAGGCCCGAGACTTCGCTGCCGCCGGTCGTCGGCGCTCCCAGGAACGCGACGCCATCCCCGTCGGCCGCGGCCTGGAACAGGAATTCGGTCTGCGTGTTGCTGAATTCATAGCTCAAGCCGCCAACGACCTCGCGCGCCAGTTCTTCCACCGGTTGGTAGGCTTCGATTTCCTGGCCCGAAGACGGTGTGACCTTTTCGTACACACGTCCATCGGGCAGGGTTTCCGCCCCTGCAGCTCCCACTTGCGCGACGCCGCCAATTGCCACGCAGCACAGGGTGGCGACTGACGTCAACAGCCTCCGAGCACTCATCAAACGATCCCCTCTCCTCTCTGCCTTTTCAGATTGCACAACTGCCTGATTTGCTCTGTGCGCGCCACCGTTCATGCCGCCCTCCTATATGTCCGCAGCGCCTCCGCCGCGCCTATGCCTCGCACGAGCCGGCGACCCGTTTCGGTCAGTGACCAGCTGTTCGCTTCACCCTTGCCCTCGTTGCCACGCGTCGCATTGACGAGCAGGCCGTTTCGCTCCAAACGTGAGAGCAGCTTGGAAATCTGTCCCGGGTCCGCCACCTCCGCGTGCTCGCCGATCTGGCGGTTGCTCGGTCCACGCTCCAGTTCGTCAAGCGAAGCGACAGCATGCAGGACCCTTGCAGTGCGATACGTCAACCGCATCGGCAGCCCCGCGAGCGGATCGGCGCCATCCGTCTCTCGCTCCTCCTCGCTCTGCATCTCAGTCAGTGCCTCGGGCAGCGGGCGCGACAGTTCCCGCCGTGCCGCGGCAGGGCCAAGATAGTGCAGCGCGATCATGCTCATCAACTCCCTCAGCAGCTCGCGCAGCGCCAGCGATCTCTCAGCCCCGCGGTCATGTTGGACCCTCGTAAGGCGCGCCGCGATCACCGTCGTGATCGCACCGATCAGCGCCTCTGCCGTGAGCGCACCGGCACTGCCGCTTTCACCGCCCGCGCTACGACCCTCGTCGAGCAACTCGACCAGCCGCGCGACGATCCGCCCGCGTTCAGCGCTCACCAGGCCGCTTGCACGCTGGGTTTCGATCATGCAGACCCTCGCCAGCGCGGGCTCAGCTTCCGCCATCGACAGCAGCGTCCACAGACCACCGCGAACTCGCTCAGGCCACTTTGCACGCTTGAGCTCGCGGGGGGCAAGCTCTCCGGCGACGCGCTTCTCCGTATCCGTCAAGATCGCTACCAGGCACTCTTCGCGGTTCTCGAAGATTTCGTAGTAGGTGCGCCGCGAAACGCCAGCTCGCTCGCAGATCGTCGCAACCGAGGCGGCGTTGTAGCCGTGCTCAGCGATCACGTTGACCGCGGCGCTCAGCAATCTCGAGCGCTGCAGCGCAAGAATGTTCCTGCCAAGTCGTGGGCCGCGAGACTTAGTCGCGCGGCGCAGTCCCTGCTTGGCGTGAGACCCAGATCCACGTGTCGCACGTCCATCGCGCGTCTCGCGGCGCTCGCCGCCCTGCCGCTCATCGCCGCGCATCGAGGCACCTCCTCGATGCCGGCACGGTGAACCGCCCGCCCGCGGCAAACCGCCAACGGCTCAGACCAGTCGAGCCAGAGCGCGCCCCAGCGGGGCCTAGCGGGCTAGCGTGCCCGGCGCAGAGAGAGAGAGAGAGAGAGAGATGCGTCAGCCTTGCTGACGCATCTGGTTAACGCCGCTCCCGCGGGCGCAACCAAAACCGACACGTATGACTCGCAATGTCTCACGCGACCAATAACTCCCTCATCCAAACGATCAAGGTCCCTCTCCAGGAACATCCCTCGCTGCACAACCACCGGTCACAAACGACGAACCGGCCCCAAACCACTCTCTATGTAAACCACATTGTCACCGTGTCAGACGACCCGGCACCAACTCACCGCAACGTAGCAGAACTTGACGCGGAAGTCCATAGGCGTTCCTAAAAACACGCCGATTAGCAGGTAATTCGGCGCACACTCGCGCGCTCTGCTCTCCCGTCCCAAGCCCGGAGGATGCTATGGCGATGCCCAACTCAGTCGACCATCGCCGCGCCCTTGGCAGGCTCGGAGAGGACTTTGCATCCCAGCACCTGCGTGCGCGCGGCTTCGAGCCGCTCGCACGCAACCATCGCACGCGCTTTGGCGAGATCGACCTGATCGCCTTCGACGGCAGGACGCTGATCTTCGTCGAGGTAAAGACGTTGCGGGCAGCAGCGCCGCGACTCGACGCTCCGCGACCCCTACCACGCCCACTCGACGGACTGCGTTGGCGACAGCGCCACCGGCTGCGCCAGCTCGCAACCGCCTGGCTGTCCGAGACGGACTCGAAGCCAAGCGCAGCAGACATCCGCTTCGACGCGATCGGCGTGGTCGTGGATCGCGAGGACCGCCTGCTGCGCCTCGACCACATCGAGGGGGCGTGGTGACTGCTGACGGCCCGATCACTACAGAGCCAGACCTATATGTCGACGTGTACATCATTCGGTACACTCATCTTATGGCAAAGACCATCCCCGTCCGCGAGTTTCGGAGCCATCTGTCCGAGGTGCTCAGCGATGTGGTCGACCGGCGCGACCACATCGTGGTGACCCGCAACGGCCGGCCAGCAGCAGCGCTCGTCCCGATCGACGAGTATGAGGCGCTCGAGGAGACCGCAGAGATACTCTCGGATGCCTCCACACTGGACGCTATCCAGGCCGGCCTCGACCAGCTCGCCCGTGACGAGATCGTCGAGTTCGACGACCTGCGCGACGAGCTGGCGCAGCGACGAGCGGCGCGATAGCAGCCGATGCCTCGCTTGGCGCGATAGCAGCCGATGCCTCGCTTGGCGCGATAGCAGCCATGTCCTTCTCAGCGCGATAGCCGCCCGTGCCTCGCCTGGTACTTGCACGACGTGCACGCGCCGAGTTGCTTGCCCTCGACTGGCCTTTGATCGACGCCGCAGAGGAAGCCCTCGCGCTGCTTCAGCGCGAGCCGCACGCCGGCTATCCGCTGCGTGGCAGGCTGCGCGGCCTCCGCTCATTGCGGGTCGGCGCTTACCGGGTCATCTACCAGCTTTCGGATGACGAGCTGACGATCCGCGTCGTCACGAGTCGCCATCGCTCGATCGCGTACGACAAGTATCCGCGCTAGCCGCCGGCGGCGAGCACCCCAACGGTGAGCGGATCCTGATCGAGCACGTCCCCATCGAGAGGGTCTCCGTCGAGCACGTCCCCATCGAGCACGTCCCCATCGAGCGAATCCCCGTCGAGCACGTCCCCATCGAGCAGATCTCCGTCGAGATCCCCGTCGATCGCAAGCTGCTCGTAGGCCATCGACTGGAAGGAGAGGCGGTGCAATGGGCTCACGCCGAGACGGCGGATCGCCTCGCGATGTTCAGGGGTGGCGTAGCCGACATGCTGGGCGAAGCCCCAGCCTGGGTGACGCTCGTCGAGGTGGCGCATGAGCCGGTCGCGCGTCACCTTCGCGACGATCGAGGCCGCGGCGATCGCGGCGCTGGCGGAGTCGCCGCCGACGACCCGCTCGTGCTCGTGCTTCAGGCCTGGCAGCCTGAAACCATCAACAAGGCAGAGCGGCTGCTGCGGGGCACCCGCGACGACGCCTGTGAGAGCGGCTTCAAGCGCGGCGATGTTCGTGCGATGTAGGCCCCTCGCATCGATCGTGCCAGAGCTGCGGCTGACGACGACGACGTTGACCGCCGTCTCGAAGATCAGCGGATAGAGCCGCTCGCGCACCTCCTCGCTGCAGCGCTTCGAATCGTTGAGCTCGCGCAGGTCGCCAAGCCGCTTGCCATAGAGCGCGTCACAGTCGAAGACGACGGCGGCAGCGACGAGCGGACCGGCGAGGCAGCCGCGTCCAGCCTCGTCGGCGCCCGCAACGAGGCGCGCGCCGAAGGTCCTGTCGAACCTGAAGAGTTTCGCGCCAGGCGGGCGCTTGCGCCTCGTGCTGCGGGAGCTGCGCTTCGGCTTGGCGCCTGCGGTCGACCTAGAAGAAGCCGATCCGGTCGATCGGCCAGTAGGTGGCGAAGGCGACTCCGATGATCCATTTCGTCGGGATTGGGCCCCAGAACCTGCTGTCGTCCGATTCGCCACGGTTGTCACCCATCATGAACCAATGTCCGGCGGGGATGTGGATCGGCGTGAGGAAGTTGCACTCAGGGACTTCGCCGCAGGCCCTGATGTAAGGGTCATGCTCACGCTTGAAGGGCCCATGCTGGCCTTTCGTGCTGAGGTAGGCGTGGCCTTCCTTTACATAGATCCAGTCGCCAGGGCCAGCGACGACGCGCTTGATGAAGTTGACGCTTGCAGGCTTATTGACTGGCTTGTCGCAGGGCGCCTTACCGTATTCGACCCTGTGCGGGAGCTGAGGCACCCCGCCGCAGATTTCTTCTTCTGCGCCTTCAGGCGGGTGGAAGACGACGATGTCGCCGATTTTCGGGCCGCCAAAGTTCATGCCGATCCTGTCGACGAGCACACGCTGGCCGATCGCGAGCGTCGGCTCCATCGAGCCGCTCGGGATCTTGTAAGGCTTCACGATGAGCCACTGGATCAGCAGCGCAAGGCCAAGCGCGACGGCAACAATCACGACCAGCTCGACGAGCGAGTTGGTTCTCGACTTTGCGCGTGCGATCACGAATCTAAGGGTTCGTCGCTGAATGAAGTGCGCAGTTGAGGGGTTCGAGGGGCGAGTCTGGCAAGGACGCAGGAGCGTAGGCGCAGCAAAGCTGCGTCAAGCTCCGAGGACACAGCCAGACGAAGCTCATCGGGCGACTCAACAAGCAGGTTATTGATCGACGGACCCTCAGTCGCCGGCGACAGGCTCGCCGCCGTTGGAGGGTGAGTTGGAGCCAGAGTCGTCATCCGACGCCTCCTTCTCTGGGCTATCGCCTGCCGGCTGCCCAGAAGACGGCTGATCCTCGCCAGCCGTCTTGTTGCTCCCGCCCGCCGCCTCCTGCGGCTGCCCATCGTCCAGCGTCGCCGTGCCGGAGGCGGACTCGCCCTCCGCCTCCGTGCTCGGCGTCCCCTCGCCCCCAGCATGCGCATCGGCTCCTCCAGCCGGCGCATTGGCGCTCGCCTCGGCCGCCCCACTGGCCTGCTCCGCGATCGCCCCCTCAGCCTCTGTCTCCTCGGCAGCTGCTGCCGCTGCTTCGTCAACGAGCAGCCCTGGCTCCACGATCTCCTCCGGGCCCGTGTAGCGGCGCTCGCGCACGCGTGCGCGCTTGCCCACCCGATCCCTGAGGTAGTAGAGCTTCGCGCGCCTGACGTCGCCGCGCGCAGCGACTTCGATGCGGTCGATCTTCGGCGAGTGCAGCGGGAACATGCGCTCCACGCCGACGCCGAAGGACTGCTTGCGCACTGTGAATGTCTCGCGCACCCCATGGCCCTGCCGCTTGATCACAACGCCCTCGAAGACCTGGACCCTGCGCCTGCTGCCCTCGATCACCTGAAAGTGCACCTTGACGCGATCGCCAGGGGCGAACTCAGGTACACGACGCAACTGCGCGTGCTCAATGTTTTCGATGACGCTGCTCATATGGGCTTGGAAAGGCGAAGGGCGGGGTCTGCTCATCTGCGGTACCCCGCCCGCGCGGCCCGCAATGGTAGCGGACGAGGGGCTTGTAGCGCACTGCACCCGCTTTTGGGCACGTCCAGGCCGCTCCGCACGCTCGCCGAGGACGACTCGATTGGCTCTCGCCCTGCACTTCGGCCCTCGGGCGCAGGGCACCAAGTGCCCGTTTCACCGAAGGTGGCTCGATCAGCTCCCGCCTCGTTCGGCGCTGCGCTCCATGCGCCAGCTCCTGATGCGCTCATGATGGCCCGAGAGCAGCACCTCCGGCACCTGCCAGCCACGGTACTCGGCGGGGCGCGTGTAGTGGGGATACTCCGGCAGGCCGCCAAGCGCCTCGCTGTAGGACTCCTCGATCGCGGAGCTGTCGTCGCCAAGCGCCCCTGGCAGCTTGCGCAGCAGCGTGTCGCAGAGCACCATCGCCGCAAGCTCGCCACCAGAGAGCACGTAGCGCCCGATCGAGAGCGTCTCCGTCGCGAAGTGCTCGACGATGCGCTCGTCGAAGCCCTCGTAGCGGCCGCAGAGCAGCGTGAGCTCCTGCTCCTCAGCGAGCTCGTTGACGTAAGCCTCGTCGAGCAGCCTGCCTGCCGGACCAAGCGCGATCACACGCCTGCGCTCGCGCAGCTGCAGCGGATCGACGCGATAGTGCCCCTGCAGCGCGGCGTCGAGCACGTCGACGCGCATCACCATCCCAGCGCCGCCGCCATAGGGCGTGTCGTCGACCTGGCCCGCGCTCAGCGGGGTGTGCGCCCTGATGTCGACGCAGGTGAGCGTCGAACCCTGCGCAAGCGCGTTTGCGACGTGGCGCTGGGAGGCGAACCAGTCGAACCACTGCGGGAAGAGGGTGAAGACGTCGAGGTTCACGGCTGCTCCCCAAGGAATTCGAGATTCACGTCGATGCGGCGCGCTTGCACGTCGACGCTGCGCACGGCGTCGCGAACCATCGGCACGAGCAGCAGCTCTTGGGACTCGCCTCGCCCGCCGGCGCCGCGTGGCGCCCCGACGCCGGGAGAGCCAACGCCGGAGCGCTGCACCTCGAGCACCTCGCAGGAGGGCAGTTCCAACAGCCGCTTCACGACGCCGACATCGCGCTCGCCGTCGTGGACGGTGCAGCCCTCGAGCTCGTGGGCCCACCACTCGCCCTCCGCGAGCTGTGGCAGCTCCTCGGCCTCGATCGTCAGCTCGAGGCCTTTGAGAGCCTGGGCGGCCTCTCTGTCGCCCACGTCCTCAAGCCTCACGATCGGGCTGCTCTCAGCGCCCGCCCTGCGCACGATCTCATAGCGCCTGCCAGCAAGCGCGACGATGCGCCCAAGCGTCAGCAGGCCTGGCTTCGCCTCGGCGACATGGAAGCTGCCGTCGAGCCCATGTGGCTTGCCGACGCGCCCGATCGAGACGGGCCTGCTCATCGATGCGTCAGTCGACGATGTCGATGAGGACACGGCGACGCCGACCTGAGCTGTGTCCTGAGGCGGCGGCCCTGATCACGGTGCGCAGCGCCTGGGCGGTGCGGCCGCCACGACCGATCACCTTGCCGTAGTCGTCCTCAGCGACGCTCAGCTCGAACAGGAGCGTGTCGTCGTCTTCTTCGAAGCTGGCGACAGACACCTCATCCGGGCTATCGACGAGCCCACGGACGAGGTAGGCGAGCAGCTCCTCGACGGGCGAGCCTTCGCGATCGTCGTCATGCTCGTGGTTTGGGCTTGACAAGCCGCCGCTCCGGCGTGCCGTCGCTAGACGCGACGGCCGGTCTCGATGCCCTGGATCTTCAGCAGCTTGCGCACCGTGTCAGTGGGCTGGGCGCCCCTTGCAAGCCAGCTGCGCGCACGCTCGGCGTCGATCACGATCGTCGAGGGGTTGGTCTGGGCGTCGTAGTGGCCGATCGTCTCGATCACACGGCCATCGCGAGGAGAGCGCTGGTCTGCGACCACCACCCGCCACTTCGGATCCTTCCTAGAGCCCACGCGCGTGAGTCTGAGCCTGACTGACACTTGATCCTCTCTGATGCGTTCTTGCTTGCAAACTGAAGTCGATGAACTGAAGCCGTGAAGCTTAGCGGGCTTTCAGCCTCGCCAGCCGATAGGGCGCACAGGCATTGCGACGCCCAGCCCTCAGCGCGCCTGGCGCAGCAGCGCGCCGATGTCAGGCATCTTCCCGCGGCCGACCTGGCGCATCATCTTGCGCATCTGGTCGAACTGCTTGATGAGGCGACTCACCTGCTGCACATTCGTGCCTGATCCCCGCGCGATTCGCAGCCTGCGCGAGCCCTTGATCAGCTCGGGGCGGCGCCGCTCCTCAGGGGTCATCGAGAGGATGATCGCCTGCAGCCGGTCGAGCTCGCGCTCGTCGACCTTCATGTTGCGCAGCTGCGCGCCGCCAAGCCCAGGGATCATCCCAAGCAGATTGCTGAGCGGCCCCATCCTGCGGATCATCTTCAGCTGGTCGAGGAAGTCGTCGAGCCCGAACTCGTTGCGGCGCAGCTTGCGCTGCAGCTCGATCGCCTGGCGCTCGTCGAACTCGCGCTCTGCGCTCTCGATCAGGCTCATCACGTCGCCCATGCCAAGGATCCGCTGGGCCATGCGGTCGGGGTGGAAGCGCTCGAACTGGTCGAGCTTCTCGCCTGTGGAGGCGAAGGCGATCGGCACGCCTGTGACCGCCCGCACCGAGAGCGCCGCGCCGCCGCGGGCGTCGCCGTCGAGCTTGCTCATCACGACGCCGTCGAACTGGACCGCCTCGGCGAAGCTCTCCGCGACCGCGACGGCGTCCTGGCCGGTCATCGCATCGAGCACGAGCAGCACATGGCGGGGGTCGACCGCCGCCTTGATCTTCACGAGCTCTGCCATCAGCTGCTCGTCGACGTGCAGGCGGCCTCTAGTGTCGACGATCAGGACGTCCTTGCCCTCCTGCCTCGCCCGCTGCAGCGCCCAGGAGGCGATCTCGACTGGGTCGACGTCGGTGCCACGCTCGTAGACGGCCGCGCCCACCTGAGCGCCGACCTTCACGAGCTGGTCGACGGCCGCAGGCCTGTAGACGTCACAGGCGGCGACTGCGACGGCGCTGCCACGCTCCTCATGCAGATAGCGCGCAAGCTTCGCGGTCGCAGTCGTCTTGCCAGCGCCCTGCAGCCCAGCCATCAGGATCACGGTCGGGCCGCCAGAGACGAGCTCGAGCTCGTCGGCGGCGCCGCCCATCAGCTCCGCGAGCTCCTCGGCGACGATCTTCACCACCTGCTGGCCAGGGTTGAGCTTGCCGAGCACTTCGGCGCCAAGGCAGCGCTCCTTCACCTGTGCGGTGAAGCGCTTCACGACCTTGAAGTTGACGTCCGCCTCCAGCAGCGCGAGGCGGATCTCGCGCATTGCGCCGTCGATGTCCGCCTCGCTCAGCGTGCCATGGCGGCGAACGTCAGCAAGCGTCTCCTGGAGACGCTCTGCGAGCGCGTCGAACATGCTCAGGAGTCGCTTGACTTCTCGTGCAGCTGCCCTGGCTCCTCGCGCCGGCTGGAGAGCGCGTCGGCGATGCCGCCGAAGGCCTGGGCGAACTCTGAGGGCACGACGAAGACCTTGTTCGCGTCGCCTTCGGCGAGCTGGGGCAGCATCTGCAGATATTGGTAGCTGAGCAGGGCTTTGTCTGGGCGCCCCTCGTGGATCGCGCTGAAGACGGTGTCGATCGCCTTCGCTTCACCCTCAGAGCGCAGGATCGCCGACTGCTTCTCGCCTTCGGCCTGCAGGACCGCCGCCTGCTTTTCGCCTTCGGCTGTGAGGATCGCAGCCTGGCGCTCGCCTTCAGCGGTGAGGATCGCGGCGCGGCGGTCACGCTCTGCGCGCATCTGCTTCTCCATCGCCGCCCTGATGTCCTGGGGCGGGTCGACCGACTTGATCTCGACCCTGTTGATCCTGATCCCCCACTTGCCCGTCGCCTCGTCAAGCACGGTGCGCAGCTCCGCATTCACGTTCTCGCGCGCCGTGAGCGTCTGCTCCAGGGTCAGCCCGCCAATCACGTTGCGCAGCGTCGTCACGGTCAGCTGCTCGATCGCCTGCAACGGGTTCGCTACTTCATAGGTCGCAGAGCGCGGGTCAGTGATCGTGAAGTAGAGGACCGTCTCGATCGCGACGACGACGTTGTCGTCGGTGATCACCGACTGCGGCGAGAAGTTGACGACCTGCTCGCGCAGGTCGACGAGCGGGCGCACCCGTTCGATGAACGGCGTGACGACTACGAGCCCTGGCTCGAGCGTGCGGTGGTAGCGGCCAAGCCGCTCGACGACCCCTGCTCGCGCCTGCGGGATGATCCTGATCGTGCGCGCTGCGACCGCAAGCGCGAACACGACCACCACTATCACGACTATCACTATCACCATCTGGAGCCCAGCTCCCCTCTGCCCGTGGCCCTAGCCGCGCGCCTCAGTGCATGACGAGCGCTGTCGCGCCCCTGATCTCGACCACCTGGACCTGCTCTCCTGGGTCGATCACTTCGCCGTCGTCGTAGCTGCGCGCCGTCCAGACCTCGCCGCCGATCTTCACGCAGCCTACGCCCTCGCGGTTGGCGATCCGCTCGAGCACGATCGCGTCGCGCCCGACGAGGGCTGCGGCGCCAGTGCGCGTCGGCGGCGGCAACCGCCGGTGGCGCATCGCAAGCGGCCGCAGCATCGCGAGCACGAGCAGCGAGACCGCGAGGAAGCCGATGAAGGCGCCCGCCGTGCCGACTCCCGCGATGCCAAGGATCGCTCCGGCGGCCGCACCGACAGCGAACGGACCAAGGAAGAAGCCCCCAGTGTGCATCTCGCCGATGCCCAACAGGCAGGCTGCCACGAGCCAGAAGACCCATGAGCTCATGTAGCGATTATCGCACCTGCAGAGCCATCTGGGGACTTGGCGTCCAGCGGCGCAGGAACCATGTCTTCAAGGAATATACAACCAAATGGTTGTATATTTGATTTTTGAAAGGTGGATTCCCGCTGTCTACGCATTGACGGTCAATGCATTCGAGGTCAACGCGTTCGAGATCAACCCATTCGAGATCAACGCATCCGAGATCAACGCATCCGAGATCAACCCATCCGAGATCAACCCGTTCGCAGCCTACGCGCCAGATATCAACGCGCGGGCGAACTCTTCGGCGTCGAAGGGCCGCAGATCCTCCAGCGACTCGCCGACGCCGATCAGCTTCACGGGCAGCGACAGCTCGTGGGCGATCGCAAGCGCGATGCCGCCGCGCGCGGTGCCGTCGAGCTTCGTCAAGACGATCCCGTCCACCTTGACCGCCTCGGCGAACATCTTCGCCTGACGCAGCCCGTTCTGGCCCGTCGTCGCGTCGACGGTCAGGAGCGTCTCGTGTGGCGCCCCGTCGAGCTGACGCTCGATCACGCGCCTCACCTTCGACAGCTCAGCCATCAGATCGTCCTGGGTGTGCAGACGCCCTGCGGTGTCGATGATCGCGACGTCGATCCCACGCCGCTTCGCCTCCGCGACGGTCTCGAAGGCGACCGCCCCCGGGTCGGAGCCCGCCTGCCCGGTGACGATCTCGCAGCCGGCGCGCTGCGCCCAGCCCTCCAGCTGCTCGGTCGCGGCCGCCCTGAAGGTGTCCGCGGCGCCAAGCAGCACGCTGCACCCCAGCTCGCGCTGCAGATGCCATGCAAGCTTGCCGATCGTCGTCGTCTTGCCGGTGCCGTTCACGCCGACGGCGAGGATCACGGTCGGCTTCGCGGTGATGTCGATGCGCTGCTCGCCGACGCGCGCGGTCTGCGCGAGCAGCTCGGTCAGACGCGCAGAGAGCGCCTCGCCGCTCTGCAGGGCGCCCTCGCCTGACTCGGCCTCGAGCTTGGCGACCACCTCGGCCGTCGTCGGCACGCCGACGTCGGCCATGATCAGGGCCTCCTCTAGGCGTTCCCAGGTGTGCTCGTCGATCGCCTGGAAGAGCGTCGCCTGGATCTCGCCGGCGAGCGCCTGCCGCGTCTTGCCGAGGCTCTCGCGCAGGCGGCGCAGGAAGCCGCGCCGGCGCTCGGGGTCGGCGGCAGCAGGCTGCTGCGCCTCACCCGTGATGAAGAGGTCGTCCCAGTCGCGCGCCACGAGGACTCAGGCGACTTCCAGCGCAGGGGCCGGGGCGGGCTCCTCGGACTCCGGTGGGTCCTCGCCGCCCACGTCCGCTCGATCTGCGGCGCCCGCCGCCTCTACGGTGCCAAGCTCGCCGCTCGCCTGCGGCGGCAGCTTGCGCGAGACGATCTTCGAGACGCCATTGCCGCCCATCGAGACGCCATAGAGCCAGTCGGCGGCGTCCATCGTGCGGCGCTGGTGGGTGATCACGATGAACTGGGCCCTGTCCGCGTAGCGACGCACGAGCGTGAGGAAACGGCTGAGGTTGAGATCGTCGAGCGCAGCCTCGACCTCGTCGAGGATGTAGAAGGGGCACTGGCGCGCAAGGAAGACGGCGAAGAGGAAGGCGAGCGCGGTCATCGACTTCTCGCCGCCTGAGAGCAGCGAGAGTCGCTTCGTCGACTTGCCTGCAGGCGTGATCTCGATCTCGACGCCCTCGAGGTCGAGGTCCTCGCCGGCGAGATCGCCATCGGCGTCCCCAGCGGAAACGCCGTCGCCGGCAGCGCCATCGCCGCGGCCGGCCGCGTCTGCGGATCCCTGGGCGGCGGCTTCGCGCGCGGCCTCGGCCTCGGCTGCGGCCTCGCCGTCGGCCGGCTGGCCGCCAAGCGTGCGCTTCTGAGCTTCCTCGGCGACTAGCCGTAGACGCCCGCTGCCGCCGGGGAACACCTCGCCTGCGAGCTCTTCGAAGTTGCGGGCGGCGGCGGCGAAGGTCTGCTCGAAGGTCTCCTTGATCTGGCGGTCGGTGTCACGGATCACGGTGCGCAGCTCGCGCAGTGCCGTCTCGAGATCGGTGCGATGCGCCTCGAGCTCCTCGACGTGGGCGACGGCCTCGGCGTATTCCTCCTGGGCGAGCGGGTTGACCGGGCCAAGTTGCTCGCGGCGGCGCTGCAAGCGCTCGACGCGCCCCCGCAGCGCCTCGAGCTCCTCCTCGGGCAGCTCTGGCTCTTGCTCAGGGTTTGGCGCCTCCAGTTGCAGCTTCTCCGCGATCTCGCCAAGCTCCTCGCTCGCCTCCGCGGCCTGGTCCCGCAACCGTTGCGCCGCGACCTCGACGGTCGTAACGGCCTCGCCGGCGGCGCGCAGGCTCGCCTGGATTCCCGCCTCCTCGCCCGCGCAGGCGCGCAGCTCGGCGGCCATTCGCTCGCCCGCCTGGCGGTCGGCGGCGAGCAGCTTCTGCAGCTCCGCCATGCGCTCTTTCACGGCGCCCGCAACGTCCTGCAACGCCTCGCCGCAGCGCACGGTCAGCGGGATCAGCTCGCGGTCGCAGGCCTCCTGAGCCCGCAGCTGCTGCAGGCGCCTTGCGCGTATCGCACGTTCCTGGGCGACGCGCTCAGCCTGCCTGCGCTCCGCCGCGAGCTCCCCCTCCAGCTGCGCGCGGCGCACGGCGAGCGGCCCCTCCTCGGGCGCCCTGCGGCGCTGCTCGATCACCCAGCCAAGGCGGCGCTCCTGCTCGCGGCGCTCGGTCAGGGCGCGCTCGGCCTCGCGCATGCCCTGGTCGGCCGCTTCGCGTGCCGCCTCGACCTCGCCAAGCGTGGCGCTGATGCGCTCGACCTCGCCCTGGGCGCCTTGCTCTGCCTGGACGGCGCGCTCGGTCTCGCCGATCAGCCTGTCGCGCTCGTTGCGCTTCGCGAGCACGCGGTCGGCGCCACCGGAGGCGAGCTGGCGCACTTCGCGGCGCCTGGCGAACCAGGCCCTGCCGGAGCGCGTCACCGCGACGCCGGCGAAGTCCTTCGGCAGATCCTCGAGGCGCTGCACCAGCCACGCGTCCTGCAACAGGACGCGCGCGAGCTCGACGATCGGCGCAGGCCCACCGATCAGGGCCGCAAGCGGCTCGGCGCCGGCGACCGGCGGCGTGCCGAAGCCAACGCCTGGCGCGCCGACCTGCACCTGCGCCCCGGAACCGGCGTTCGCGGTCGCGCTCGTCTCCGCGTCCGCACTCGTCTCGGCAGCCGTGCTCGGCGCCTCCGAGCCCGCGGTAGCATCCGCGTCGCTCACGTCTGCGGCCGCCCCCGCGAGCAGCACGCTGCCCCCGTCGGGACCGGCGCCGTCGAGCAGGCGCGCCGCGCCGTCCATGTCGACTGCGAGCGCAGCTTGCAGCCGGTTGCCAAGCGCCGCTGCAAGCGCAAGCTCGCAGCCAGAGCGCACGCGCAGCAGCTCACCCAGCGCATGAGCCTCGCTCTCGCCGCTTCCGCCCTTGCCCAGCAGGGGGCGCGAGTGGCTGCGCAGGAACTGGTTCGCCGCGGCGAGCTCGGCGCCGACCGCCGCGGCGCGGCGCCTTGCCTCACCTGCGGCCTGCTCGGCTGACCGCAGCTCGCCACGTGTCGCCTGGACTCGCTCGTCTGCCTCGCCGCGCGCCTGCTTCGCTGCTGCGACCTCGGCCTCTGCGCTTGCGACTGCGGCAAGCGCCTGCTTACGCTGCTCGCTCAGCTCCTCGAGCTCGCGCTCCAGCGCCTGCTCGCGCTCCTGCTCGAGCTGCGCGAGGGCCTGCTCGATCGCCTGCACACGGCCGCCGTCCGCCTCCTGCTCGCCCTCGGCTGCCTCGCGCTCCTGCAGCATCTCGATTTCCTGCTGCGCGCTCACCACGCGCGCGGATAGCGTCTCCTGCAACGCCTGAACTTGGTCTGAGCGCAGGCGCAGGCGCTCCGTCGCCGATTGGGCGCTGTAGAGGCCACGCGAGAGCGCGTCGCCGCGCTGCGCGCGATCTGCAAGCGCCCGCTCGGCCTCTGCGCGCCGCTGTGAGACGGCGCTCAGCTGGGCCTCGATCTGCTCGCGCTCGGCGCGCGCCTGCTTCACGCGTTCCTCCGCGGTACCAAGCTCCACGCCTGCGCTGCGTGCCGCCTCGCATGCGAGCTTCAGGCGCGCCTCCAGCGTCTGGCGCTCGAGGCGCTCGTGCAGCTCCGCGGCCTCCGCCTGGCGCTTTAGGGGGCGCAGCCGCGTGCGCGCCTCGCGCTCGACGTCGAGCGCTCTGTCGAGGTTCTCCTCGGTGTGCTGCAACTTCAGCTGGGCCCTGCGGCGGCGGCGGCGGTGCTTGCCAAGACCTGCGGCCTCCTCGATCAAAAGGCGCCTGTCGCGTGGCTTGCTCATCACGATCGCCTCGACGCGTCCCTGCGAGACGACCGAATGACTCTCCTTGCCAAGGCCCGTGTCGGAGAGCACCTCGAGCACGTCGGCGAGGCGGCAGCGAGCGCCGTTGAGGCGGTATTCGCCCTCGCCGGAGCGATCGAGCCGGCGCATGATCGAGATCTCGCTGAAGGGCAGCTCGACGGTGCCGTCGGAGTTGTCGAGCACGATCTCGACCTCGGCTGCGCTGCGCGCCGCAACGCCTCTGCCACCCCCGAAGATCACGTCCTGCATCGACTGGCCTCTCACGGTCAGCGGCGACTGCTCGCCCATCGCCCACAGCACTGCGTCGGTCACGTTGCTCTTGCCTGAGCCGTTCGGGCCGACAACGACGCTCACGCCGGGGCCGAACTCGAGGCGGGTGCGGTCGGGGAACGACTTGAAGCCCTTCAACGTCAGCGAGCGCAGGTGCATCGCTCAATCCTCCTGCAAGCGGTTGACGGCTTCTCTGGCGGCCTGCTGCTCGGCGATCTTCTTGCTGCGCCCATTGCCGTGCCCGAACGCGACGCCACCGACGACTGCGGCAACCGTGAAGGTCCTGTCGTGTGGCGGCCCGCTCTCCTCTGTCACCTCGTAGGCGACGACCTCGCCGCGCTGGGCGAGCAGCTCCTGGAGCGTCGACTTGAAGTCGACGGGATGCTCGAGGGCCTCGTCGATCTCGGGCCTAAAGGCCTCGACGACGGCCTCCGCTGTGCGTTCGTAGCCCGCATGCAGATAGCAGGCGCCGATCACGGCCTCGATCACGGAGGCGAGCACGCGCTCGGTCTCCAGCATGCCGACCGCCCCAGGACCGAACTGGCTTGGTGCCGCGGCGCGCAGACGCTCTGTCACACCGAGCCGTTCGGCGACCTCCCTGCAGGAGCTGCCGGAGACCGCCTGGGCCCTGATCTTCGTCAGCCGCCCTGCGCCGAAGCGGTCCGCCTCCAGGCGCGGGTAGAGGTGCGTCGTCACCGCCAGCGAGAGCACGCTGTCGCCAAGGAAGGCGAGGCGCGCGTAGGAGTCCCCACGCCGCTCGCTCCAGGAGGCGTGCGTGAAGACCTGGCGCTGCAGCTCCTCTGGGATCTCCTCGAGCAGATCGGCGAGCAGCTGGACGTTGATGGGAGCGGACACGCTAGGCGGCATGGGCGAGCACGAAGTCGACTGCCTGCCCCACCGTGAGGATGCTCGCCGCCTGCTCGTCGGAGATCTTGATGTCGTAGTTGTCCTCGAGCTCCTGGACGAGCGTGTAGAGGTCGAGCGAGTCCGCTTCGAGATCCTCCTTGAAGCGGGTGCCTGGCTCGACCCGGGCAGGGTCGAGCTCCAGCTCGTCCGCGAGATGGGCCTTGATCAGCTCCATCACCTCATCCTTGGTCATCGTCATCGAGTCCTGCTCTTCGTCGTCATTGCGCCCGCAGGCTAACGTCGTTTTCGGACGTGGCGTCCTCGATTTCCGCGTTTTGCGAAGTCTCGATTTCCGCGCTTTGCGAGGTCCCGCCCAGCGGCACGCGGCGCAGCGCCCCCGCCTGCTCCAGCGCTGCGTGAGTGCTCCCGATCAGGTCCTGCTCTGCGCCAAGCTGCGCGCGCAGGATCGCGTTCTTGAAGCCATTGCGGCTGAAGCGCCCGTGGGGCACGACGCCGAGGCTGCGCAGCCCAAGCAGGTAGGCGCCGCCCTGGGCCTCGGGGTCGATCTGCTCGCGGAAGGAACGCAGCGCCGGCAGCAGCAATGCGCCGCCGAGCTTCGCCCGCAGCGAGCTCGTCGCAACGTTGCGCACCGCGCCAAGCACGGTGCTCGAGACCCCCTCGATCAGCTTCAGCGAGACGTTGCCTGTGAAGCCGTCGGCGACGACTACGTCAGCGACGCCGTCCATCACGTCGCCGCCCTCGAGATTGCCGATGAAGCTGAAGGGCGCGCCAACGCAGCGCTCGCGCAGCTCTGCGTGGGCCTCGACGATCAACGGCGTGCCGCGCTCCTGCTCCTGGCCGTTGGAGAGCAACGCGACCCTTGGCTGCTCAACGCCGAGGACGATCTTCACGAGCGCCGCGCCCATGAACGCGAACTGCACGAGGTGCTCACGCCTTGCCTCGACGCTTGCGCCGACGTCGAGCAGCGTCACCGTGCCGTTTGGCGACGGCAGCGGCAGCGCGAGCGCAGGCCGGTGGACGCCCTTTGCGCGCTTGATGTTGAAGAGCCCCGCGGCGAGCGCGGCGCCGGTGCCGCCGGCGCAGACCAGGGCATCGGCGCGACCTTCGGCGACGGCCTTCGCCGCCTGCACGATCGACGCCTGCGGATTCGCGCGCACCGCCTGGGTCGGGTCGGCGCTCTTCGCGATCGAGAGCGGCGCGTTCACCAGCTCGACGCCCTCAGGCGTCTGTCCAATCTCCTCTGCGGGCCCGAACAGCAGGACCCTTGCCCCCTCTGCGGCAGCCAGCGCCGCACCCGCGGCCACCTCGGCAGGCCCGAGGTCCGCCCCGTTCGCGTCGACTGCGACTCTCAGCGTCTCCCGCGTCCGCAATGGACCGGTCCGCCCCGCCTAATCGTGGTCGTGATCGTGGCCGTGCGAGTCCGGCGCAATCACCTCGCGACCGGCGTAGGTCCCGCACACGGGGCACACGCGATGCGGCCTGCGTGGGCTATGGCAGCGGGGACAAACGTTCACTGACGGCGCGGAGATCTTGTGCTGGGCGCGCCGCTGGGTCGTGCGGCTGTGGGACTGCTTTTTCTTAGGAACGGCCATTGGTCGCAGAAGGCTAGCGCAAGCGGGCGCCTCAAGCCGACCCGCCGCTTCGTGCCCGCTTCATTCCAGCTTCAGCCCGCGCAGCTTCTCCCAGCGCGGATCGGGCTCGCGCTCGTGGCCGTGCTCAGGCCCTGCCTCGTTCAGATCGGCGGCGCACTCGGGGCAGAGGCCGAGGCAGTCCTCACGGCAGAGCACCGCCGCCGGCGCCGCCAGGACGAGCGAGTCGCGCGCCCAGGCGGCGAGATCGAGCTTGTCCTCCTCCAGATAGGGGCTGTCGAGATCCTCGCCGCTGCCGGGCACGTCGACCTCGCGCGCCTCGACGACCAGCTCGTGGCTCGCAGGTTTCAGGCAGCGCATGCATGGCCCTGTCAGGGCAGCCGTGAAGCCCAGCCGCAGCGCATAGCCGTGTCCCGTCATACGCGAGACTTCCAGTTGCAGCGGCACCGCCGCGGGCTCTGGCTGATAGGACTGACCGCCAAGCGATATCTCTGGCAGCGGCACCGCAAGCTCCAGGCGCCTGCCCTCGCCGGGCTGCAGGCGCAGACCTGCGAGATCGAAGTCGTGGGTCGGAGTGCTCACAGCCAAAGGCTAGCCATGCCCAGGAGATCGCCCGCCACAGGCGGACGCCCGCTCAGCCCTGGGCGACCAGTTCGCGCTTCAGGATCTTGCCTGTCGCGTTCCTTGGCAACGCATCCATGAACACGACCTCGCGGGGCACCTTGTAGCGCGCGAGATTCTGCTTCACGAGCTCCTGGATGTCCTCTGCGCTCAACGTCGAGCCCTCGCGCCTGACGACGAACGCCTTCAGCCGCTGCCCGAACTCCGCGTCCTGCACGCCGACGACCGCGGCCTCCTCCACATCTGGGTGGTCGGAGAGCAGGTCCTCGACCTCGCGCGGGAAGACGTTCTCGCCGCCGGAGACGATCATCTCGTCGTCGCGGCCGTCGATGAACAGCCGACCTGACACATCGAAGTGTCCGACGTCGCCGGTCGACAGCAGCCCGTCGATGATCTCCTTGCCGCCCCCGCCTGTATAGCCTTCGAAGGCCATCTCGCTGCCCGCGAAGATGCGCCCGACCGTCCCCTGCCTCACCTGCTCGCCGTCGCCGTCGTAGAGACGCACGACGGTCCCGCGCGGAGCCTGCCCCGCGGTGCCTGGCGCGGCGCGCAGATCGCTTGGCGTCGCGATCGTCACCTGGCCGACCTCCGTCGAGCCGTAGAAGTTGTAGATGGTGTCGCCGAAGCGGTCCATCCAGCTCGTCGCAAGCTCGCCTGGCAGCGCAGAGCCTGAGAGCGAGACGATCCGCAGCGAGGGCAGCCTGTACTTGTCCAATGTCTCCTCTGGCAGCGTCAGGATGCGCTGGATCATCACTGGCACCGCCGCGAGCACCGCGGCGCCGTGTTCCTGGACCGCGCGCAGCGTGTCCTCTGGGTCGAAGCGGCGACGCAGGACCATCGTCGCGGCGGTTGGCAGCCCGATCGCGGCGAAGTGCAGCAGGCCCCAGGAGTGGAACAGAGGCGCCGCGATCACCATCCGCTCGCGCCGGCGGTAGGGGATCTTGTCGATCATCGCCGCGAGCGTGAAGAGCCCGTCTGGGTTGGAGCGCTGCGCACCCTTCGGCGCCCCGGTCGTGCCGGAGGTGAGGATCACGAATTTCGGGCTCTCCTTCGGCGGTTCGAGGTCCTCCTTGCTGCCGCTGCCAATCAGCTGCTCGAGCGTCGCCGTCGCCTTGGAGGCGCGGGTGGGTGGGATCCCATTCTCCTCCCAGGCGACGATCCGCGTGATGCCTGGGTCGACGCCCTCGAGCAGACCGCTGAACTCATCGTCGTAGATCAGGACCTTCGCGCCCTCGCGGCGGGTCACCTCGGCCAGCTGGGGGCCTGCGAACGCCGTGTTCAGATAGAGCGCGCTTGCGCCGAGCTTCGCGGTCGCAAGCGTCGACTCGACGAAGCCGCGGTGGTTGCGGCACATGATCCCGACGCCGTCGCCGCATCTCACACCCATCTCCACGAGCGCGTTCGCGATCGCGTTCGAGCGGCGGTGTACTTCCTCGAAGGTGAGCGAGCCGCGCTCGTCGATCAGCGCCGCCTCGTTCGGATAGTGGATCGACTCGATCTTCGCGCCCGTCGCCGGGGATGCCCCCCAACGCATGAACGTGAGTCCGATCTTCGCGGCCTTGTCTGGCCGCAGCGGCCCGATGATCCCCGCTTCGTGGAGCACTTTCAGCTCGAATGCGCGGTCGGATAGCGCGCTGCGCAGCGCCGCGATTCCCTTGCCTGACGATGAATTCACGCGCGTGACCCTATCCGATAACGATCGTCATCAGTTTGGAAGTCTCGCTGCATGCAGCGAGACTTGGAGGTCCACATGTGGACCTCCACGAGTCGCACATGTGCGACTCGTGCGACTGGCGCATGCGCCAGTCGCCCAGTCGGCGTATACGCCGACTGGAGCCGACAGGACTCAGGAGACTTCGGCGGGCTCGTCGTCGCGGCCCTGAAGCCGCTCGCGGCCGCGTTGCACCGCGGCGATGAACTTCGAGAGGTTGACCTCGAGCGTGTTGAGGATGTCGTCGGCGTAGTCCTCAGCCCCCAGCCTGATCTCGCGCTCGCGCGAGCGGGCCTCCTCGACGATGTCCTCGGCGGCGCGTTCGGCCTGCTTCGTGACCTCCTCGTCGCTCAGCAGACGCTCCTGGCGCTCGCGCGCCTCCTTGATGATCCGCTCCGCCTCGCGCTTCGCCTCCGCAAGCATCTCCTGGCGCTCCTTCACGATCCAGCGCGCCTGCTTGATCTCCTCAGGGATCGTCGCACGCATCTGATCGAGCAGATCGTAGATTTCGTCCTTGTCGACCCTCACCTGGTCGGTCAGCGGGACAGGCTTGGCGTTGTGTACCAAGTCGTCGAGCTTGTCTATCAACACGAGGACGTCCATCGGTGGGCTCACCTCCGCGGCGAGGGGGCGCCGGCGGCCGGCGTTTGTTGATCTATAGGGTGGCAGATCAGGCCACGGACAGGTTCTGAAGTTCGCCGTGGAGCGCGCTCTTCCTGCAAGCCCGCGTGCAGCGGGTCGCGCGCGGGCCTCAGCGTTTGCACTCTTCCTCGAGGCGCTTTGCGACCTCGTCAGGGACGAGGCCGTCGATCTTGCCGCCAAAGGTCGCGAGCTCCTTCACGCCGCTGGAGGAGAGGAAGCTGTACTCCGAGCTGGCCATCAGGTAGACCGACTCGATCTCAGGCGCCTGCCTGCGGTTGAGCTGGTGCATCTCGAGCTCGTACTCGAAATCTGAGATCGCCCTAAGGCCCTTCACGATCGCGCCCGCGCCGACGGAGCGCGCGAACTCGACGACGAGCGTCGAGAACGGCTGCACCCGCACACCCTCGAGCTCCTTCGTCGCGCGTTCGATGAAGCCGACGCGCTCCTCCGTCGAGAAGAGCGTGCCGCTCTTGCGCACCGAGCGGTTGACGACGCCGACGACGACCTCCTCGTAGAGGTCAGCGACCCTGCGGATCACGTCGAGGTGACCGTTGGTCACCGGGTCATAGGACCCTGGACAGACGGCTATCTTCTTGGCTGGGCTCATCGTTGCGATGGATTCTTATCGAAGTGTCGCCGTAGCGGCGCTCCCGCCAGAGCGGAAGCGGCAGCTGCAGCGGCATGCGACGGTCACTCTCGACCACTACCCGGCCGCCTGGGGAAAGCAACACTGGTAGCGCCTGAGAGAGCTTCGGCGCAAGCGCCTCAGCACCCTGATAGGGCGGATCAAGGAATATCAGCTCGTAGCGCTCGCCGCCGATCGAGGCCCGCTCGAGCACGCTCAGCGCGTCGAAGGCGCGCACCTGCGCAAGCGGCGTGGAAAGCTGTAGCGACGCGAGGTTCGCCCTCAGCGCGGCGAGCGCATTCGGGTCACGCTCGACGAACACGACCCGTGCCGCGCCGCGCGAGAGCGCCTCGATTCCAAGCGCCCCTGTGCCTGCGAAGAGGTCAAGCGCCGTCTGACCGTCCAGCGGGCCAAGCATCGAGAAGAGCGCCTCTCTCACCCTGTCCGCCGTCGGCCGCGTCGCGCTGCCACGCGGCGCAGTAAGGCGCCTGCCCCCGAAGCGGCCGGCGATCACGCGCATCGGACGCTCACGCGCGTTGCCCCGCGCGCGCGGGTGTCACGCCGGCACCGGTGCGAGCGCCTCGTCGAGCAGCGCATGCTCCGGCTCGACAAGGTCAGGGTCGCCGTCCAGCAGCTGCTCCGCCCAGTGGCCCGCAGCGAGCAGCAGCTCTTCGTCCTCAGGCAGGCGCGCTACGCGCCATTCGCCGAAGCCGCTCTGGCGCACGCTCTGGCCTGTGTCCTGCAGGTCGCCCTCGCCACGCAGACGCAGGTCGATCTCGGCGAGCTCGAAGCCGTCGCGATGCTGGGCGAGCGCCTGCAGGCGGCGCGAGGTCTTCGCCCCGAACAGCAGGCAGAGCGAGGGGTGCGCGCCGCGACCGACCCTGCCGCGCAGCTGGTGCAGCTGCGAGATGCCATAGCGCTCTGCATCCTCGATCAGCATCACTGTCGCGTTCGGCACGTCGATGCCAACCTCGATCACGGTCGTCGCGACGAGCACGTCTGCCTCGCCGGCGGCGAACGCAAGCATCGCCGCCTGCTTCTCGCGCGGGCGCATCTGGCCATGCAGCAACGCGAGCCTGAAGTCCTTCAGCTCGCCGGCCCGCAGGCGCTCGAACTCGGCGGTCACGGCCTTTGCCTGGAGCTGCTCTGACTCGCTGACGAGCGGGCAGACGACGAACGCCTGACGGCCTGTCCTCAGCTCCTCGCGGATGCGCTCATAGGCCCTTGCGCGCTCTGCGGCGCTGGAGGCGACATGCGTCGCGATCGGCTGCCTGCCGCTTGGCAGCTGCCGCAGGCGCGTAACGTCGAGATCTCCATACCTCGTGAGCGCGAGCGTCCTTGGGATCGGTGTCGCGGTCATGTGCAACACGTGCGGCGCCGGGCTGCGCTGCGCGAGCGCGGTGCGCTGGCGCACGCCGAAGCGGTGCTGCTCGTCGACGATCACGACGCCAAGCTGCGCGAAGCGCACGTCCTGCTCGATCAGGGCATGCGTGCCGACGAGCAGCTGCAGCTGGCCTGAGGCGAGCTTGCCAAGCGCGTCCTGCCGGCGCTTGCCAGGCGTTGAGCCCGTCAGCAGCGCGGAGGCGACCATCCCCTCTGGGGCAAGCGCCTGCAGCGTCGCGAAGTGCTGCTCCGCGAGCGTCTCTGTCGGCGCCATCAAGGCCGCCTGCAGCCCATGCTCGACCGCCCTCAGCATCGCGTAGAGCGCGACGACCGTCTTGCCGCTGCCAACCTCGCCCATCAATAGGCGCTGCATCGGGCTCTCAGAGGCGATGTCAGCGTCGATCTGCAACATCGCGGCCTCCTGGTCGGCGGTCGGCGCGAAGGGCAGCGAATCCTCGAGCCAGCGCTGCGTGAGCTCGCGCGGGCCGTCGATCCGCGGCGCTGGCACCCTCGCTTGCAGCGCCCTGCGGCGGCGCAGCGAGAGCTGGCTGAGCAGCAGCTCCTCGAAGGCGAGCCGCCTGCGACCCTGCTCGTGCTCCTCTGGGCCGGCGGGGAAGTGCATCGCGCGCAGCGCCGCCTGCCTGCCGGCGAGCCCCTCGCTGACGAGCAGCTTTGCTGGCAGCGGCTCCGGCACGTCGTCGATCGCGCCGCTGACGGCCCTGACGAGCGTGAGGATCTGCGTCGAGCTGATGCCCTCTGTCGCGGGGTAGTGGGCGACGGCGCTGACCTCGCCGACCCCAGCCGGCTCGCCCACGATGTTCCTGCCGCCCCCGTCGGCGGCGGCCTCGGAGGCAAGCGCATGGTGCGCGACCGCGAAGCCCCTGCGCGAGCGCAGCGTGCCATGCAGCAGCAGCTGCGTCCCTGGTCTGTAGCGCTTCACGAGCCAGGGCTGGTTGAAGAAGGTGACGCTGATCGCGCCCGTCTCGTCGCGGACGACCGCTTCGACGAGCGTGAGCGCCCTGCCCCTGCGCCTGCCTGCGCTCCTGCAGGAGATCTCCTTGACCTCGACCGCGATCGTCGCCTGCTCGCCGATCTGCAGCGCCTCGACGGTGCGCGCCGAGCGCATCCTGCCTGGCAGGTGCCAGATCAGGTCGCCAACTGTCTCGACACCCAGCCCCTTCAGCGCCTCTGCGACCTTTGGCGACTGCCCGCGCAGTGGATCGAGCAGCCGCGAAGGCCTTGGCGCCCGCCATCGGATCGTTTGCAGCTGCTCGGTAGTGAACGGCTCGCTGGAGCCGAACGCGAGGGGCGCCGCATGCTGAGTTTGCGCAGGAACGCTCACCCAAGCCATGATGATGCGCTTGGCGGTCGTTTCCTGGTCTGCTGCTCAGGCTTGGCGGGCGTTCCCTGGCCCCGCCCTCCTGCGCGCTACTCGGCCGAGAGCAGCCACCACCAGGCGGGCTGACCGCCGTCGCGCAGCTCGAGCTCGGCCTCGAGCGTGCCGTCGACAATGCCTTCGAGCTGCTCGAAGGAGAGCGGCGGCGCCTCGCCGGCGAGCACGCTGACGAGCTCCGCCTCAGGCGCGAGCTCCTGCAGGATCTTCAGGAACGTCTCGCCTGGGTCGCCCCAGGCGACGACCTCGCCCTCGACGAAGCCGACGGCGTCGCCCTCGGCGAAGCGCCCCTGAGCGTCGGCGCGCGCCGCCTCGGCGACACCGCCGATGCGCAGCTCCGCGATCGCGGCCTCCATCGCCTCCGCGTTCTCGCGCGCTCCGCGCTCAGGCATGAGCGCAACCGCAGCGGCGAGCCCAGCCTGCAAGCTGAGCGCCTTCACGACCTCGACACTGCGTTCGGAGAGCTCCGCGGCGCGCTCGGCTGCCATCACGACGTTCGGGCTGCCAGGCAGCACGATCACCTCATCGGCGTCAATCTCGTGGATGCCCGCGAGCAGTTCGTTGGTCGCAGGGTTGAGCGTCGGCCCGCCGTCGATCACGTGGGCGCCCTGCTCGCGGAAGAGCTGCTTCAGACCCTCGCCGCTGACGACCGCGAGCACGCCGCAGCGCGCCTGCTTGCCCACCTTTGGCCACTTGCCCGTCTGTGCGGTGCCGTTGGCGGAGGTGGCCCCGTTCGCCGACCCGTCGCCGTTCGCCGACGCCGCGCCATTCGCGGACCCGGCGCCGCCACCGTTGGAGGCCGCCCCGCGCAGGCGCTGGTCGCGCTCGGCGACCTGGGCGTGCATGTCGGCGACGTCGACATAGGAGACCTCGCCGACGCCGTCGAAGACCGCGACGGCGAGCTCGGGATCGTTGGCGTGCACGTGGACCTTCAGCGTGCTCGAGTCGCCGACGACGAGCACCGAGTCGCCAAGCTGCTCGAGCGGTGCGACGAAGCGCTCCGGGCTCAGATCCAAGCCTGTTACTGCGAAATTCGTGCAGTACCTGTAGGTGCTCGACGTGTGCTCGGCGTGCTCGTGCGTCAACTTCGCAGGCGCGTAGTGGTCGAGCTCTGGGGGCTGCTCGCCGCGCAGGGCCGCGACGACGCCGGCGAAGATGATCGTGAGGCCGTAGCCACCGGCATCGACGACGCCGGCGTCGCGCAGCACGGCGAGCTGCTCAGGGCCGCGCTTCACCGCCTCCTCGCCGGCGATGATCCCGCGCGCGAGCGTGTCAGCGATCGCACGGTCCTGCTCGCCGGCAGGGGTGCCCTCGGCCAGCCTCGTGCTCTCCTCAGCGTGGGCGACGTCGCTTGCGACCATGCGAGCGATCTCCCGCGCGACGGTGAGGATCGTGCCCTCCGCAGGTTCGCGCACCGAGTCGTAGGCCCTGCTCGCGGCATTCGCGATCGCAGCGCCGATCAGCGTCGCATCGACGAGCTCGCCTGGGCGCGAGACGAGTTCCTCGGCGGCGCCCCTGATCAGTTGCGAGAGGATCACGCCAGAGTTGCCGCGCGCCCCGAGCAGCGCCGCGCGCGCGACGGACTCGACGATCTCCGCCCTACCAACCGCGTCGATCGAGCCAGAGCCGTAGCGCTCCTGGAGCCTGTCGAGCTCGTCGAGCACAGCGCGCAGCGTGAGCGCCATGTTGTCCCCCGTGTCGCCGTCGGCGACAGGGAAGACATTGAGGTCGTTCACCTCTTGGCGGCGCGATTCGAGATGCGCAAGGCCCCCGGCCACCGCGGTGCGGAAGCGGGCGAGGTCGCTGTCGCTCACGGCGTTGCCGTCAGAGCGCCTTGGCGACCTTGCCGGCCTTCAGGCAACGCGTGCAGACGTACACTCGCCTTGGGGCACCGGCAACGAGGATCCGCACCTTCTGGAGGTTCGGGTCGAAGCGCCTCTTGGTCGCGACCATCGAGTGGCTCCTGCTCTGTCCGAACGCAGGGCCCTTGCCGCAGCTGTGACATACCTTCGCCATGGTCGCGAGAGTCTAGCCGAGCCGCGGGCGTCTTGTCATGCGCCGCCCATCGCGTCGTCCAATTTGCCGTCCATCGCGTCGTCCCAACTCGCCGTCCCAATTTGCCGTCCATCGCGTTGTCTCAATTTGCCGTCCATCGCGTTGTCTCAATTTTCAAAAGCACAACCATTTGGTTGTGTTTTCAAAATGATGATGACCGTTGCGCTCGCTTCGCGGCCGCTACTGCGCAGCGGTGAGCGGCCTCCAGGTGCCTGCACTGCCGAGCTGCCGTCGCAGCACCGTCATCGCGATCACGGCCTCGGCGGCGTGACGGCCCTGGTCGCGCTTGCCGCCGCCTGAGCGGGCGAGCGCCTGGTCCATCGTCTCGCAGGTGAGCACGCCGAAGGCGCAGGGCGTGCGTGTGCCAAGCGCGACTTCCTGGATCCCGCGCGCCGCCTCTGCGCAGACGAAGTCGTAGTGATCGGTCTCGCCTCTGATCACCGCTCCTAGGCAGACGACCCCGTCGAAGCGGCCGCTGTCGACGGCGTAGGCGGCTGCAAGCGGCAGCTCGAAGGCGCCTGAGACGTCGAAGACCTCGTGCTCGGCGCCGACGAACTTGAAGGCCCCGGCGGCGCCGTCCACGAGCCTTTCCGCGAGCTCCTCGTAGAAGCGCGCGACGACGATCGCGTAGCGCCCGCCCTTCGCGTCGTGCGGCGTCCCCGTCGAATCGTCGTGCGGTGTACCAGTCGAATCGTCGTGCGGCGTGCCCGTCGAATCGTCGTTCGGCGTGCCCGTCGAGTCGTCCTGCGGCGCGCTCATCTCTCGCGCTCCGTGTCGCGGTCGTGTTCACGCTCGCTGTGCAGGAGCTCCTCGTCGAGGTTCAGCCCCTGGTGGTGCAGGATGTGACCCATCCGCTGCGCCTTCGTGCGCAGATACTCAGCGTTGTGCTCGTTCGGGGCGTGCTCGATCGGGATCTGGGCGCTGACGGAGAGGCCATAGCCCTCGAGGCCCCTGATCTTCTTCGGGTTGTTCGTGAGAATCCTGATCGAGGAGAGCCCAAGGTCGGCGAGGATCTGGGCGCCGATGCCATAGTCGCGCAGGTCCGCCGGCAGCCCGAGGCGCTCGTTCGCTTCAACGGTGTCAAGGCCGTCCTCCTGCAGGCGATAAGCCTTCAGCTTGTTCAGCAGGCCGATCCCTCGACCCTCCTGGGAGAGGTAGAGCAGCACGCCCTCACCCTCCTGCTCGATCATCGAGAGCGCCGACTCGAGCTGCTCGCCGCAGTCGCAGCGCAGCGAGTGGAAGACGTCGCCTGTCAGGCACTCGGAGTGGACGCGCACGAGCACGTCCTTGCGACCTGAGATGTCGCCCTTCACGAGCGCGACGTGGTGCTTCTCGTCGACGAGCGAGCGGTAGCCGACGGCTTCGAAGTCGCCGTACGCGGTCGGCAGCTGGGTGCTCACCACGCGTTCGACGAGCCTGTCGTTGCGCCTGCGGTAGGCGATCAGGTCAGCGATCGTGATCAGCTTCAGCCCGTGGCGGGCACAGTAGCCCTCGAGGTCGCCGACGCGCGCCATCGAGCCGTCCTCGTTCATCACCTCGCAGATCACGCCGGCGGGGACCAGGCCCGCCAGCCGCGCGAGGTCGACGCTCGCCTCGGTGTGACCCGTGCGCTCCAGGACGCCGCCCGCCTTCGCCTTTAGGGGGTTCACGTGGCCTGGCTGCACAAGGTCATCAGGCCTGCTGCTTGGGTCGATCGCGACCTGCATCGTGCGTGCGCGATCGTGCGCAGAGACGCCCGTCGTCACGCCATCGCGCGCCTCGATCGTGACGGTGAAGGGCGTTTGCAGCGCAGACTCGTTCTTCGCCGTCATCAGCTCGAGGCCAAGCGCCTCGCAGCGCTCCGGGGTGAGCGCGAGGCAGATCCAGCCGCGCGCCTCCTTCGCCATGAAGTTGATCGCCTCGGGCGTCACGAACTGCGCCGCCATCACGAGGTCGCCCTCGTTCTCGCGGTCTTCGTCGTCGCAGACGACGACCATCTTGCCCTGCCTGATCTCCTCGATCGCCTCCTCGACGGTTGCGAACGGCGTTGCCGTTGCGCGCGAAGATCCCTCGCTCATCGTCGGACCATCCTTGCTCGGACCACTGGGCTCATCGGGGGACAAGGTTAGAGGCGATCAGGCGCTGGATGTGCTTCGCGAGCACGTCGAGCTCGACGTTGACCGTCTCGCCGGACGTCAGCTCGCCGAGCGTCGTGCGGGTCAGCGTCTCTGGGATCAAGGAGACCGAGAAGCGCGCCGCCTCCAGGGCGCTCACGGTGAGGCTCACGCCGTCGAGGGTCACCGAGCCCTTCGGCGCGAGCAGCGCCGTCATCTCTGGGTCCAGCGCGATCGTCAGCGTGCGCGAGCCGCCCTCGTCTCGCAGCTCGGTGACCTCGCCGGTGCCATCGACATGGCCCTGGACGAGGTGGCCGCCAAGGCGGTCCCCGATACGCAACGGCAACTCGAGATTCACACGAGTGCCGACGACGATCCCAGCCAGGCTCGTGCGACGCAGCGTCTCGGCCATCGCGTGGGCCTCGAAGCCGCCTTCGCTCACCGCCGTCGCAGTCAGGCAGACCCCGTTGACGGCGATCGAGTCGCCCAAGCCCAGCTCGCCCGCGAGGCGGGTCTCGACGGCGAGCGCGATCCCACCCCCGTCCTGCTCGCAGGCGGAGACCCTCCCCACGTCTTCGATCAAGCCAGTGAACACTCAGCTCACCGCTTGCATCGCGCCGACGCGCATCTCAGCTCACCGTTTCCATAGCGCTGACGCGCATCTCAGCTCACCACTCCCGCAGCCGCGCCGAGATCATCAGATCCTCGCCGACGCGCTCGCACTCGAGCGTGAGCGCGCGCATCGCCTCTGAGATTCGCTCGACCCCCTCGCCCTCAAGCGGATCGCGCGCAGTGCGCCCGCCAAGCAGCATCGGCGCAAGGAAGAGCCGTACCTCGTCGATCTCGCCGCTGTCGAGGAACGCGCCCGCGAGGTGGGGGCCGCCCTCCAGCAGTGCCGAGGTGACGCCCATCGCGCCGAGCTGGTCGAGCGCGTTGCGCACGCGCGCCGGCTCGTTCTCGCCCGCCGCGACGATCACCTGGGCGCCGGCTGCTTCCAGCGCGTCGGTGTCGGCGCGTAGCGCCGCCCTCGATACGACGACCGTCAGCGACGCCTGCTCCTGGTCGGCGAGCAGGCGCGAGTCGACGGGCAGTCGCGCAAGCGAGTCGAAGACGATCCGCCGCGGCTGGCGCTCGCGCTCCAGCACGAGTCCCTCGGGACGGGCCGTCAGCTGCGGGTCGTCCGCGAGGACAGTGCCGATCCCGACGATCACCGCGTCGAGCGTCGCGCGCCAGGCGTGCGCGCGCGCCCTGCTCTCGACGCCGCTGATCCACTGCGAGTCGCCTGCCCGCGTCGCGACCTTGCCATCGAGCGTCATCGCCGACTTGAAGAGGATCCAGGGCCTGCCAGCACGCGCATGCTTGCGAAACGGCTGGTTGAGCAGGCGTGCCCTGCTCGCCGGCTCGCCGTCCGCGATCAAGACCTCCACACCCTCGTCGCGCAGGATCCCAAGACCGCGCCCTGAGGCCTTCTCGGTCGGATCGTCAGAGGCGACGAGCACGCGGCGGATCCCCGCCGCGAGGATCGCGTCGGTGCAGGGCGGCGTCCTGCCCGTGTGACAACAGGGCTCGAGCGAGACGTAGAGAGTGCTCTGCGAGAGATCCGCGTCGCCGCAGGCAGCGATCGCGTTGGCCTCCGCGTGCGCGGCCCCATGGCGCTCGTGCCAGCCCTCGCCGAGGACCTCGCCGCCGCGCGCGATCACGGCGCCCACCATCGGGTTCGGCGAGACCATCCCCTCGCCGCGTGAGGCGAGCTCTACGGCCCTCGCGAGATGCGCGCTGTCGGTGGCGGTCTGGGAGCTCATCCGGCCAGTCGAAGGATATCGGCGTGCCCGCAAAGCCCAATCACACGACGGACCAGGAGCGCCGGTCAGGCCCACTGGGCTCGACCATGCAGATGACGGCGCGACCGCAACCATCCATCGGTTACGGTGTCTTATGCGCCACGCACCTGTTTTGCGCTGGCGCGCATCTCGTGTCCGCCTTCGCGCAGGCGGCAAGGGCGCTTCTGGCGCATTCGTACGCGCAGGAACACTCAAAGCCCGCCCCGAAAGCCACCACAGAATCGAGGTCAAATGCTCCGCTCTTGCATCCGCTCTCGCACGTACCTGTGTGCCCTGCTCGCGGCCACCCTGCTCATAGGCGGCGCGCTTGCCGACGCCGGCAGCGCCGCGGCATCGAGCAAAGAGGCGATGTACTTCGAGGCTCCGGGCGAGCTGCTCAACCCTGAAACGCGCGGCCACGCGATCACGCAGCTGCTGGAACTTGGCGTGCACGCGATCAGGGTGGAAATGAGCTGGTCATCGGTCGCGCCTGGCGCAACCGCGAAGAACAAGCCCTCGTTCAACGCGACCAACCCCGCCTACTACGACTGGGGCGAGTCCGAACAGCTGATCAACGAAGTCCACAAGCTTGGCTGGCAGGTGCTGCTCACCGTCAGCTCGCCCGTCCCGCGCTGGGCGACCTCGAACAAGAAGGAACCGTACGTCACGATGCCTGACGACCGGGACTTCAAGGAATTCATGACGGCCGTCGGCAAGAAGTTCCGCTCAGAGGTCACCGTCTACTCGATCTGGAACGAGCCCAACGAGCACGGCGAGCTGCAGCCCCAGTTCAACTCGAAAGGCGAACCGATCGCAGGGCGCATCTACCGCGGCCTCTTCCAAGCTGGCTACGAAGGCCTGCACGCCTCAGGGCTTGGCAAACCGATCGTCCTGATGGGCGAAACCAGCCCTGGCGGCGCAACCAAATTGACGAAGAACGTTCCAAGCTGGTCGGGGATCGCGCCGCTCACCTTCCTGCGCAACGCGCTCTGCCTCAACACCCAGTACAAACGCGCTCCCAGCTGCGGCATGCTGAAGGCATCCGGCTACGCGCAACACCCCTACGCGCTCGACAACCAGGGGCCGTTCGACGTGCCGGACCAGCAGGAAAACGTGACGCTCGGCACGATTGGGCGCCTTACCACTGTCCTCAACAAGGCGGCCAAAGCAGGCGCGGTCAAAGCGAACCTGCCGATCTACCTCACCGAGTACGGAGTCGTCAGCAAGCCGAACAAATCGGCCACTGCGGTCTCGACCGAAACGCAGGCCGACTACGACGCGATCTCAGAGCGGCTCGCCTGGGCCAACCCGCGCGTCGCCGCCTTCTCCCAGTACCTGCTTGAGGACGATCTCACCTATCGCGGCGAAAACGAGGTCAGCTTCCAGACGGGCCTCGAGTACTCCAACGGCGGCAAGAAGCCCGCCTACAACGGCTTCATGCTGCCGCTCACCGTCACGCCGACGCAGGGTGGCTACAACCTCTGGGGGCTCGTCAGGCCTGCGCAGGCGAAGCACAAAGGCACGACGATCACCGTGCTCGTCCAACGCCACGGCGCGAAAAGCTATTCGGTGCTGAAGCAGGTCCACACCGGCCCGCTTGGCTACTGGACGCTGAAATCATCCGTGCCAGGCGCCTACTGGAAGGTGCGCTGGACGAGCCCTGAGGGCAAGAAATACGAAGGGCCGCGGATCAAGGCCTACAACGCGCCCTGAGATTCCACGCCCACAACGCGCCCTGAGGTTCCACGCACACAACGCGCCCTGAGGTTCCAGGGCTACAACGCCCTGAGTTCGCTGACCCAGACGTCTACTGAGAGAGGCTCCGGACCGCCGGAGGGCCTCTCAGGCGTCTGGGGCTACGGCCTGCACGAGCGCGTGATAGGCCGCCGCCGGGTCGGGCGCTCCAAAGATCGCAGAGCCAGCCACGAAGCGCCTTGCGCCGGCTCGCCTGCAGAGCGGCGCGGTATCGACGTCGACTCCGCCGTCAACCTCGATCGCGACGTCGTTGCCTACCAGCTCCCGCAGGCGCGCGATCTTGCTGGGCGAGCGCGCGATGAACGGCTGGCCGCCCCAGCCGGGGTTGACGGTCATGCAGAGCGCGAGGTCGATTGCGTCAGCCACCTCGGCGAGCGCCTGCGGCGGCGTTGCGGGATTGATCGCGACGCCTGCGCCCAGCCCATGCGCGCGGATCTTCTCCACCGCGTAGGCGAGATGAGGCGTCGCCTCGGCGTGAACGATGATCGCGCCCGCCCCTGCACTCGCGAAGTCGTCGATGTGGCGCTCTGGACGCTCGACCATCAGGTGCACCTCGAGCATCGCCCCAGCCTGCTCGGCCTGCTCTCGCAGCGCCGAGACGACGAGCGGCCCGATCGTGATCGGTGGCACGAAGTGACCGTCCATTACGTCCACGTGCACGACCTTCGCGCCCGCGTCGAGCACGGCCCCCACCTCCTCCCGCAGACGCGAGAAGTCGGCCGAGAGAATCGACGGCGCCACATGCAGATCCCTGAAAGACTGCGCGTTCACGCCCTCATGTTCGCCGATCCGTCTGACATGCGTCCCCCAGAGCGCCCCTCGGCGCTACAGGGGATCCTGAGCACCACTCCTGATCGCCTTCTGTGAACACCCATCACACCCACGCGCTTAGCTCCGCATCGGTGCTGCCTGGGAGGCGTCGGCCGCCGCTATGGGCGCAGGCGGTCTGCTTAGGACTGCTTGGTGCCGTCGCGCTCGCCCTGCTCGGAGCGCTCAGCAAGCACGAGACCGTCCCGCGCGGCGACGACCTCATCTATCAGCGCATCGCCGAACACCCATTCGCGACACACACGTTCCCGTTCGCCTATCGCATCGGGCTGCCCTGGCTCGTCCACGTCCTGCCGTTTGGCTACACAACGTCCTTCGAGCTGCTCGCCTGGATTGGCGCAGGCGGGGCCGCCGGCTTCGCCTTCGTGCTCATGCACCGCCTCGGCACGCCAAGAGGTCTAGCGGCCGCGCTCGCGTTCGCACTTGCGATCTCTCCCCCAATGCTCGTCGTCGTGCTGCGCGAGGGACGCAACACCGACGCGCTCACGATGCTCTTCATGATGGCGGCGACGCTCTTCGTCTTCGAACGCAGGCTCGCGCTGCTCGCCATCACGCTGCTGCTTGGCACGCTCTTCAGAGAAGCAGCTGCATTCGTGATCCCGCTCGCCTACGTCGTCTGGGCGGAGCGCGTCTGGGATCTGAAGGCCGCAAGGAACACGCTCCTCGTCGGCGCGCCCGCGCTACTCGCGCTGCTTGGGCTGCACATTTTCATCCCAACTGTCGGCGAAGCGACCGTGCCAGGCTACGGAGGCTCGCTCATCGGACAGCGCTTCGACGTGCTCGAATCGGGCCTGAAGAGCTTCTCCACCGAGGCACGGCGCATGCTCACGATCTTCGGACCGCTCTGGATCGCAGCCCCGATCGCGCTCGCGAGCAGCCGCTTCGCCAGGCGCAGTCTCGTGCTCGTCGGCTGCGCGCTGATCTCGATGACCTTCGCGCTGGATTGGGGTCGGATGATCTTCCTCGCCGCCCCCGCCTTCTACCCTGCCGGCGCCTACACGCTCACAAAGCATCCGCGCTGGCGCATCCCCGCGCTCGCCGTCTTCGCGATCCTGATCGTCGGCTACGCGATCCACATGGATCGCAGCGGCGTCCAGCACGGGATCATCGAAAGCCCGCCGCCGCCGTATCCGGTGCGGTGACTCTCGAGGATATGAGCCTCGCCGGCCAGCGCCGGCATGCGAGGCTCATATCGGCATCAGCATGCTGTCGCCGCATGCGTCCCACCGTACTGATGGGCGAAACGAGCCCTGGCGGCGCGACGAAATCGACGAAGAACGTCCCCAGCTGGTCGGGGATCGCGCCACTCACCTTCCTGCGCGACGCGCTCTGCCTCAACACCGAGTACAAGCGCGCGCCCAGTTGCGGCATGCCGCAGGCCTCCGGCTACGCGCAGCGAGCGCTAGATCGCCAGCTGGACAGGTTTGACTGTTCATAATGCCCGCAAACCGCTATATCCTTTATCTCTATACGCGACGACTCATCGCTGCCGTACCACTCCCTCCGCAAACGAAGCGTCGATATGCGTTTAGCATTCCTCTACCAGGCAAACGCCCTAGCCAACGCTCAGTACCGTGCCCTGATGCCGATGACGATGCTCCAGGCCAGGGGCCACGAGATCGTATGGTACGGGTCCTCAAATGACGCCCTGCCGATCGAACGCCTGCGGAACTGCGACCTGATTCATGTCTATCGTGCCTCGCACCCTCGTCTTGTCAAAGCGCTTGCCGCACTGCGCAGCAATGGCGTAGCGATCAGTTGGGACAACGACGACGATGTAACTGCCATCTCTGAACACAGCCCAAGCTATGGTCGACTGGGTGGCGTCCGCGGTCAACAAGAGTTTCGCCAACAGATCCGCGCGATCAAAATAGCCGATCTGGTTACTACGACAAACGCGACGCTGGCACAGCTGTTCATGCAAGCCGGCGCCCACCACGTAATTCCCATTGAAAACTATCTTCCGCCAGAGTTTGCAAGGTCGGCCCCCGAGTCCCAAAGCGGCATAGTCGTTGGCTGGGCAGCGCTCAGAGAGCACGAGGCAGACCTCACATTGCTCTCGTTGGGCCCAGTTTTGCTTTCAGTGCTTGAAGCCAATCCACGAGTTCGACTAACCACTGTAGGTATTCGTATCGGCATCACTCACACGCGCTACGAACACCGCCCGCTAGTGCCATTCCATCGCTTGGCGGCAGTCCTGGGAGGGTTCGACATCGGCCTCGCGCCACTCGCCGACATCTCATTCAACCGCGCTCGGTCCAACATCAAGCTCAAGGAATACGCAATCATGGGCGTACCTTGGCTCGCATCTCCAGTAGGAGAGTATCGCAAGCTGGGACATAAGCAGGGCGGCCGCACCGTCGCAGATGACGAGTGGGAGACCGCGCTCATCCAGATGATCCGCAGTCGTCGCGATCGAATCGTCCTTGCTACCCGCGGGCGCCTTTGGGGACGTAGGCAGACGATAGAGCTGAATGTGGATGCATGGGAGCGCGCTTTCGCAGACTGCGTTGCGCGCGTCCAAGCAAACCGTTAGCGCCCCGAACTACAGTCGGGGCGCTAACGGCTGGGATTCCGGAAGACCGAGAGATCAGTCGGTCGAACACCGTATGTCTATTGCGCTTCCTGTCCGGATGCGGCCTCCCGCGCCGCAATACGTTCCATCTGACTTTTTACAATTGAACCCACTTCAATTGTTTTAGTCACTCCCCAAGGCAGCGTGTATTGCACCGAAGCGAGTTCTTCTTCTTCAATGATCACGACGTTATTGGCCACCACGACCGAGCGGGTTGACCCATCGTTGTCAGCAACCTGCACATTTGACACTCCGTTGGGTACGAGCAGCGTCACACCAAGTTTCGACCCATTGACCGGCAGAGCGATGAGATCGGCGCCTGTTTCTTCCATCTTTGCCGAAGCACCGCAGGCAGCGCCACCACCACTCGGTCGCAGCGCAATAACACAAACTTCCCCGCCGGTGCGCGACGCGTAAGCATAGTGATTCCCATGCGTCGCAGCCAAAACCGAGCCCGGCGGCGGCTGCATGCCGCCAACGCTTGCCGTATGAGCCCCTCCTGTCAGTGGATGGGCAAAGACGGAAAAGCCGGGTTTATGCGTCCTCTTGCCGGAACTTCCATTTGCAGAAGCAGCGATGGTGATGGTTCCCGCGACGGCAGCTACAGCAACGCAGCCAACCGGGACGGCCCGGCGAGCAAACCGGGAGCCGAGGAATGCCAAATAGTTGAACCTTTGCATTTGTATTCAGCCCCTCATCCGCAGTATTTGTAGTTGTCCTCATGCCCAGCTAGATGCTGGTTGGTGAGCGAGATTTTTTCCAGCTCACCGTGACCTTTGAATTCGCTACCCGTGTAGCAAGCCGTGATCTTATAAGTTTCCTGTGTACATTCGTCCACTAGAAGCCCGTAACTGCCATCTGCGTTATGACGCCATACTGCAGAGCAGATGCCGTTGGTTTCGTAGTTCGTAGCTTCGCTATTGAGAATAATCGCTTCCGGACCGTTCTTTGATGAGCATGCAGCGCAACTATATGTTTCGTACGTGGCACTTGCGGGCTGGGCGACACCAAGCGCGGTTACCCCTGACGCCAAGGCGCCTGTCGTCACAAGAAGCAACTTGAGACGACCGCTCAGTCGCCCGAGGACTGGCATTGATTTGAGCACGGACATTTCCCTTCTTTCGTGCTGCGCTCTCGTAGCGCGTTCGGGACAATTACAGGCCCACTCGACAGGCCTGTGCATCCTTGCCATGCCGTCCGCCGATCCGGTGTTCCATCGCCGCACTCAACAACGCCTGGGGGCCCGCATGTTGCCGCGGCTACCTCGAGCGTGTCGCCTTGGTCCGGTCCTGGATATTCGGGATAGCTTCTGACTCCTCGATTCTCGGTTCTCTAGTTATGGACGTAGATGCCGTCAGTCTTGTGACCATCGGCCGAGGATCTGCGGGAAACTACGGATCCAATCTCCAGTTCAGCCCATGCGCGCGGAACCGGCTCATAACCTTTCAGGCCCGCACCTCAAGCACCCCTCCATGCCATCTCCTTTGATCCATATTCAGACAAACAGACCCGATGGGATGAACTGTACCGCGGAGTTCGCTACAGTGCGGCACTGGATACCCTGACGGGAGCGTGCCCGCGCCCATTCCGGATGGACGACGCCAGGCTTCAGCGGAACCCCGGATCGGCGTTCGCTTGCCTCGTCCCGATGCGGGTCATACGACACGCGACGCGGTCGTTCTCGCGATCCTTGGCAGGCGCGAGGCTGTTCCCGTGGCTACGGCCTGATCTACCACGCGGCGCGAACATCAACTTGGACCCACACGCGTCCTTCGAGCTGCTCGCGTGGGTTGGTTGGATGAGAAGTCCGGCGTGTCTTTGCGAGCGAGGACGCGACTCAGCACCAGCATCGGTCGCTCAGATCGGCATCAACATCGAGTCGCCGCACGCGTTGCACTTCATGATCGCGCTCGAGGACATCCGCACGATCGTCGAGTGCTCGCCGCAGTTCGGGCAGACGGAGACGAGCTCGAAGCGGCGCAGGCAGTTCACGCAGCGATAGCGGCCTGGCAGGTTCGTCGGCCGCAGCCACGGCTCAGCGCAGTGCGGGCAGGTCGGGCCCAGGTCGATTGCGCCGCCGCTCATGCTCAATGCCTTCTCAACCTCGCGATGAAGAAACCCGCACTACGGTCGCGGCTTGGCAGCGTCGTCAGGTAGGGGTCGCCTGCAGCGGCGGCCGCCGCGGGCGACTCGATCGCCATCGGCAGCTCGGGGGTGAAGTCCGGGTGGGCTTGGAGGAAGGACTGGATCTGCTGCTCGTTCTCTGCGCGTGAGATGGTGCACGTAGAGTAGACGAGAGTGCCGCCAGGACGCACGGCCTCGGCGGCGACCGCAAGCATTCTTGCCTGGACGGCGACGAGCTGCCCGATCCGCTCCGGGCTCGCGCGCCAGCGCAGGTCGGGTCGCGCCTGCAGGGTGCCGAGGCCCGAGCAGGGAGCGTCGAGCAGCACCCGGTCGAAGCGCGCGTCTGTGAGCTTTGAGCGCGCGCCCGCGGGATCCGCACAGGCGCTCGCAAGCTCTGCGAACGGCCGCTCCGCGTCGGCCTCCACCACGCGCACGCTCTCGGTCCGCATCCGCGCGACCGTCTCGCGCAGCTGACGCACGCGCCCAGGCTCGCGCTCGACCGCGACGACTTCGCCCTCACCATCCATCAGAGCGGCGAGGTGCGTGCTCTTACCCCCTGGGGCGGCACAGAGATCGAGCACGCGCTCGCCTCGCTGCGGCGCGAGTACCCTCGAGACGAGCATCGCGGCGCGCGACTGCGCAATCAGCTCGCCGGCCTGCCACTGCCGTGAGCCAAGCAGGTCGAAGCGCCCATCGAGCACGAGCGCCTCGGGCAGCGGCTGCCCGAGCAGCCCCTGCTCCATCTCACGTCCGACCGGCAGCGTCGCCGCCGCTTTCGCGGGCTCCGTCAGCAGCGTGTTGACGCGGACCGCGGTCTCCGCCGGCTCGTTGTCGGCCACCATCAGGGCGCGTGCCTGCCCTGCGCCGAGCTGATCCCACCACATCTGCGCCATCCAGGGCGGATGCGAGTGCATGATCGCGGCGGCGGCGGCGGTGCGGTCGTTCAGGCCAGCAAGCAGGTCGGCCGGTTCGCGAGCGGCTCTGCGCAGCGTTGCGTTCACGAGGCCGTGACCGCGGCTGCCTGAGCGCTTCACGAGCTCGACCGCGTCGTCGACGACAGCGTGGGCGGCGGCATTGTCGAGGTAGATCAGCTCGTAGAGTCCCGTCCTCAGCGCTGCCAGCACGGCCCCGTCGAGCTTGCTGGGCGCACGGCTTGTCAGCCGTTCGATTACGTGGTCGAGCGTGCCAGCGCGCTGGATCGCACCGTAGGCGATGTGCATCGCGAGCGCCCTGTCGCGCTGGTCAAGCCTGTCTGCCAGCGCGTGAAAGGCGCGCTCGGCGTAGGCGCCCTGCTCGAAGACGCGTCGCAGCGTCTGCTGGGCGCAGACGCGCGCCTCAGAGGGCATGCCCGCGCAAATACGCCGCCGCGTCCATCGGCCGCCCGCCGGGAGGCTTGACCGTCAGCAGCCGCAGCGCGCCCTCCGCGGTCCCGTAGAGCAGCTCGCCATCGACGGCGGCGAGCGTTCCTGGCGGCGGCGAGGCGGCTTTGTCGAGAGTTCCTGCCGGGGGTGGGACAACCTCGGCCAGCGTTCCTGCCGGCGGCGGGACAACCTCGGCAGGCGTGCCGGGCACCGGCGAGGCCGCGGCTTGCACCAGCGCCCGTGCCCGCTGCACGCCAAGCAGCGAGCCATCGGCGCACATCAGGCGCGCCCCGATATGGGGGTGCAGCGCGCGCACCACGCGCTCCAGCTCGATCGCGCTGCGCGCCGGGTCGAGCAGCCTGTCCTCGGCTGCGATCTTCTCGGCGTAGGTTGCCCCCGCCTCATCCTGCGCCAGAAACGGCGGCGGATCGCCTCCGGCGATGCGGTCGAGCGCCTGCACGAGCAGCTCGCCGCCGAGTGCGCAGAGCCGCGGCGCGAGCGTCCCGTAGCTGTCCTCAGTCGCGATTGGCTCAGCGGCGGAGAGGCAGACGGGGCCGCTGTCGAGCCCAGCGGTGAGCCGCATTACGCAGACCCCCGTCTGCGTATCGCCTGCCATGATCGCGCGCTCGATCGGCGCCGCGCCGCGCCAGCGCGGCAGCAGCGAGGGGTGCACGTTCAGCATCTCCCAACTCGAGAGCAGCGGCTCCTTGATCAGCGCGCCGAAAGCGCATACGACGACACTCTCTGGCCTCGCTGCCTCGATCTCCCCAAGCGCCTGCTCGGAGTTCACGCTCTCAGGCTGGCTGAGCGTCAGCCCGAGCTCGCGCGCGCGCTCTGCAACCGGCGGCGAGCCGGCGCGGCGCCCGCGTCCGCGCGGGCGATCGGGACGCGTCAGCACGAGCGCTGGGCTGTGAGCGCTATCGACCAGGCGCTCCAGTACGCCAACGGCGAAGTCGGATGTGCCGAGGAAGACGGTGCGCACGCGATCGATCGGCGGCCGAACGGCCTATTCGCCGTCGTCGGCGAGCGCTTCGCGCAGCGATCGCATCGCGTCCCTGCGCTGCTCGCGCGAGATGCGGTCGAGGATCAGGACCCCATCGAGGTGGTCGACCTCGTGCTGGATCACGCGCGCCTCGAGGCCCTGCGCCTCGAACTGCAGTTGCTTGCCCGTCTCGTCCTGGGCGCTGACGCGCACCTGTGCGGGACGCTCGACCTCGACCTGGACGCCAGGGATGCTGAGGCAGCCCTCCTCCGCCGCCTCGGTCTCCTCGCTGAGCCATTCCAGCACCGGGTTGACGAGCACGCTGATCGGCTCATCAGGGTCTGCCCTGTAGACGAGGACCCTGTGCAGCACGCCTACCTGGGTCGCCGCGAGTCCGATCCCCAGTGCGTCGCTCATCAACTGCCCCATGCGCTGCACCTCGACGGCGAGCTCGGCGTCGAAGCGCTCGACGGGCAATGCCTTCGCGCGCAGCACGGGGTCGCCGAGCTTGCGCACCTGCGCCAGCGCTACGTCGCGGCGCGCCTTCACCTCGGGGTCGAGCTCGTGGACCTGCTCCTCGTTGAGCGGCTCCTCGACGCCCTCGGCGTGCTCGCGCGGCGGATCCTCTTCTGCGACTGCCTCTGCTTCGCTCATCGCAGGTGAGTTTAGGGACCCCGTCGCGTCGGCCTGGTGTCCGCCGTCGCATCGGCCTGGTGACCGTCTCTCACTGCGGTTCGACGTCGACCGCGAAGCTCACGCCCGCGTGGCGCCTGTCCGCGGAGACCTCGCTGACGGCCTCCCCGATCGCACGCACAGCTGCGGGATGGTCACGCGCCTTCACCAGCAGCGCCTGACGCTCGCGGCCCCGGAGCCGGAACAGCGAGGCCGGGCCGAGCAGCGAGGCTGCTTCCCGCAGCGGGGCTTGCATGTGGGCGCGCAGATCCTCGGCTGCGGCGCGGGCCCGGCGGGCCTCGCTTGCGCCGCAGACGATCCGCGTCAGGTGCGCGAAGGGTGGATAGCCGAGCGCCCGGCGTCGCTCCAGCTCGCCGGCGAGGAAGCCGTCGCTGTCGTGGGCGGCGGCGTGCAGGATGCTGCGCGCCTGGGGATCGATGCTCTGCACGAGGACCCTGCCCTCCTCGCCGCGGCCGACGCGGCCCGCGAGCTGGGCGATCAGGGCGAAGGTGCGTTCCTCGGCGCGGAAGTCGGGGAAGCGCAGCGTGCTGTCCGCGTCGAGCACGAGGCCGAGGCGCACGTCTGGGAAGTCGTGGCCCTTCGCGACCATCTGCGTGCCGATCAGCACGCCTGCGCCAGCGCGCTCGAAGCGGCTGAGCAGCTCCGCGGCATCCTCGCCCGCGGTGTCGGCGTCGAGCCTGAAGATCGGGAATGAGCCGTCGCCGAGCGTCACCGTCAGCTCGTGCTCGAGTCGCTCGGTGCCTGTGCCATGGCGCGCGAGCGTGCTCGAACCGCATTTGTCGCAGACGGCGGGGATCGACTCGCGGTGATCGCAGTGATGGCAGGCAAGCGTGCCTTGGGCCCTGTGCATCACGAGCGCAACGTCGCAGTTGGGGCAGCTCCAGACCTGTCCGCAGGAACGGCAGGAGAGGAAGTTCGACCAGCCGCGGCGGTTGAGCAGCACGATCGCCTTTCCGCCATCGCGACGCAGGTCTGACAGCGCCTGCGCGCTCACTGGGTGTAATCCGCCGCGCTGGCCGCACATGTCGAGGATCTCCACGGGCGGCAGCGGCCTGCCGTCGACGCGGCTCGCGAGCCGCAGCGTGCGCATCTGGACTGCGCTCTCCAGACGTGGGGTCGCGCTGCCGGCGAGCAGCAGCGCGCCAGTCTGAACGGCACGCTGCGTAGCAACAGCGCGCGCGTCGTAGCGGGGGTCGCCCTCGTGCTTGTAGGAGGCGTCGTGCTCCTCGTCGAGCACGATCAGCCCAAGGCCCTCGATCGGCGCGAAGACCGCGGAGCGCGGGCCGACACAGACACGCGCCTGCCCGCTGCGCAGCCGTCGCCACTCCTCGCGGCGCTCGGGCGTGCTCAGGCGCGAGTGCAGCACCGCGACGGTCTCACCGAAGCGCTCCGTGAAGCGCGCGACGATCTGCGGCGTGAGCGCGATCTCGGGCACGAGCACGATCGCGCCCCTGCCCTGGGCGAGCGCCGCAGCCGCGACCTGCAGGTAGACCTCTGTCTTGCCAGAGCCCGTGACGCCCTGCAGCAGGTACGGCTCGGGCGCCGCTTGCTCGAGCGCGGCGATCAGCTCATCGAGCGCCGCCTGCTGGGCGCTCGTCAGCCGTGGCGGAGCGCCGCGCAGAACGCCCACCGACCGGTGCTCCGGACGCACGACGCGGGTGCGGCGCGCTTTGCCTGCGAGCTGGCCGCGCGTGATGCCTGGCGGCATCAGCAGACGCAGCGCGCGCGCAAGCGTCGAGCAGTACTCATCGGCGATCCACCGCGCGAGCGCGACGAGATCGCTGGGCAGATCGACGTCGAGCACGCGCAGCGGCTCCAACAACCGTCCCGCAGGCAGCTCGCTCTGCTCGCTGAGCGCAACTGCGACGCCGAGCACCTCGCGCTTGGCGAACGGCACGACGAGCAGCGATCCGACCTTCACCTCGCCGCGCAGCGACTTCGGCAGCGCGTAGTCGTATGGCTCGCGCAGCACCCTCGCGCTGCTCAGCGGCTGCACCTTCACGATCGCAGCCGCCGCTGAAGCGGTCGCTGGCGCCGAGGACTCAGAGCCGATCGACGCCCCGCCGGGCGCGGCGACGCTCGGAGGCTCGCGCAGGCGGGTCGCCTGCCTGCTCACACCTCGGCGGAGGCGAGCGCGCCGGCAGCCTCGCGCAACTCGTCCGCCTTGTCGGTTCGCTCCCAGGTGAAGTCTGCGTCATCGCGGCCGAAGTGCCCGTAGGCCGCGGTCTTCTGGTAGATCGGGCGGTGCAGGTCGAGCCGCTCGCGGAAGGCGCCAGGACGCAGATCGAAGTGCTCGTCGACCAGCTGGGCGATCTTCGCGCGGGGGATCAGCTCGGTCCCGAACGTCTCGACCATCACCGAGACGGGCCGCGCGACGCCGATCGCGTAGGCGACCTGGACCTCGGCCCGTTCGGAGAGACCCGCAGCGACGATGTTCTTCGCGACCCAGCGCGCCGCGTAGGCGGCCGAGCGATCGACCTTCGAGGGGTCCTTGCCGGAGAAGGCGCCACCGCCGTGGCGGGCCATGCCGCCATAGGTATCGACGATAATCTTGCGGCCTGTGAGCCCACAGTCGCCCATCGGCCCGCCGATCACGAAGCGGCCTGTCGGGTTGACGAGGAAGTTGTGCAGCAGCTGGCGCTCGGAGTAGAGCTCTACCGGCAGCACGGGACGCAGCACGTGCTCGAAGAGGTCGGGCTTGATCATCGCCTCTGCGTCGATGCCGTCGGCGTGCTGCGTTGAGATCAGGATCTTCTCGATCGCGATCGGCTTGCCGTCGCGGTAGCGCACAGTGACCTGCGTCTTGCCGTCGGGGCGCAGGTAGGGCAGCACTTCGGCCTTGCGCACCTCCGCGAGGCGCTTCGCGAGCCGGTGCGCGAGTGAGATCGGCAGCGGCATCAGCTCGTCTGTCTCGTTGCTCGCGTAGCCGAACATCATCCCCTGATCGCCTGCGCCGGCGAGGTCGAGCTCGTCGTGGCCGGCGCCGTCGTGGCGCGTCTCGTAGGCGGCGTCGACCCCCTGGGCGATGTCCGCGGACTGGCGGTCGATCGCGTTGATCACCGCGCATGTATCGCAGTCGAAGCCGTAGTTGGCGTCGGTGTAGCCGATCTTGCGAACCGTTTTGCGCGCGATCTCCTGGATGTCGACGTAGGTGCTCGTCGAGATCTCGCCTGAGACGACGATCAGACCCGTGTTCACGAGCGTCTCGCAGGCGACGCGGCCGTAGGGGTCGTCTGTGAGCACGGCGTCGAGCACGCCGTCGGAGATCTGGTCGGCGATCTTGTCCGGATGCCCCTCAGTGACGGACTCGGACGTGAACAGGAATTCGCTGTCGGAATGGTGGCTCATAGGTCGTCTATCGGCTCCACGGCTTCGCTTGCTTGACCGTCGAGTCTATCCGTGGACCCCGTCGCCTGGGCGCGGGCGGGGCGCGGGCGAGCATCGCGGCGCTCACGCCGATTGCGCTCGACAAAGTCGATCACGAGCGGGACGCCGGCCATCCCGAAGCGGGTGCGTAGGCGATTCTCGATGAAGTACGCGTAGTCGCGGGTCACGCGGCCGCGCGAGTTCACCTGGATCGCGAAGCGCGGCGGGCAGCGCTGGATCTGTGCCATGTAGAGCAGCTTCAGGCGGTGCCCGCCACCTGAGCGCCCGCGCGCGCGGTGGGTGGAGCCGATCGGCGGCTGACGTGCGGCGACCGCCTCGGCGAGGAAGCGGTTCAGCTCGGCGGTTGGAACGCGCCCACGCATACGGTCGCCAAGCCCCAACACCTCGCTCAACAACCGTGTGACGTTGCGGCCGTTCGCCGCGCTCACGGTCAGCACCTTCGGTCGCAGCCGCAGCTTGCTTGCGACGAGCGCGCGCATGTGCGCGAGCTCGTCTTCGTCACCCTCATATATGTCCCACTTGTTCAGAACGATCGCGGTGGCGCACTGGGCCTTCATCGCAAGCTCGGCGATGCGCAGATCCTGGGAGGTGACCCCAGCGGTCGCATCGCAGACGACGAGCGCGACTTCCGCCCGCTCCGCAGCACGCTGAGAGCGCAGCGTCGTGTAGTACTCGACCGAGTCGGCGACCTTCGCCTGGCGACGCATGCCCGCGGTATCGACGACGATCAGCTCCCTGTCCTCGAAGCGCAGCGGCGTGTCGATCGCGTCGCGGGTCGTGCCCGCCTCTGGTGAGACGATCACGCGCTCGGCGCCGAGGAAGCGGTTGACGAGCGAGGACTTGCCGACGTTCGGGCGACCGATCACCGCGAGCTGCAGCGGCTGCTTCTCCACTGGTGGCGGTTCGTCGCCCAGCAGCTCGACGATCCGGTCGAGCAGGTCACCGCTGCCGAGGCCCTGGGCAGCGGAGATGGGCAGCGGCTCGCCGAGGCCGAGACGGTTGAAGTCCGCGGCGAGCGGCAAGTCGCCAACGCCGTCGCACTTGTTCGCGGCGACGATCACGGGGATCTTCGCGGGGCGCAGCAGCTCGGCCATCTCCACGTCGCCTGGCAACACCCCGGCACGTGCGTCGACGACGAGCACCGCGACTTCGGCGTCCGCGATCCCGGCGCGCGCCTGATCACGGATCGAGCCGGCGAGCGGATCCTCGTCGGCGAAGTCGACGCCGCCGGTATCGATCAGCGTGAAGGTCCTGCCATTCCACTCGCAGGCGACCTCGTTGCGGTCACGCGTCACCCCAGGACGCTCGTGCACGACCGCCTCGCGGCTGCCAGAGAGCCGGTTGACGAGCGAGGACTTGCCAGCGTTGGGGTAACCGACTATTGCGACCTTGGAGTTCATCCGGAAGCTCCGGGTGGGCGGATGGCGAGTGCCCGACCAAGCGATGCAAGGACGCAGGGAGGGTCAATAGTGGTGCCATTGACCCGACCGAGGACGCCGCAGCGCGCCGGTCGGGTGCCGCCAGACGCACGCACGGAGGTTTCGGATGGACTTCCAAGCATCGGGTCAGTATGACCTCGGAACGTCAGGCGAGCGCAACCGCGAGCGATTGTGGGCTCGGGTGCATCGGCAGCGAGATCGTCAGCGGCTCGCCGCTCTCGCGCGCCTCGTCGTGCAGCCGACGGATGCCGACGAGAGTGAGGTTGACGAGGTTGCCATCCGTGTCGAAGCTGACCGCGTGACCCTCTGGGGTCTCGTCCCAGTCGACCGCCCTATCGGGATCGCCGACCACGAGGTAGAGCACGTCGGCGCCTGCATCGTAGTCAACGCGGTCGAAGGTGTATGGGCCAATCTTGACGCTCATGGGAATCTCCTTCGCGGGAACGCGGTCACGACGAACGCATCCTGCTCGTCCGATGCTACAACGACCTTCAGCCACTGGCTTGGGCCGAGGCCCTCGCGGTAGAACCAGTCCTCGCCTGGGCGCGCGGGCTTGATGATCGCTGGCTTGCAGATCGTCTCCAGAACGTCGTCGAGGTGCGGTCTCATCGCAGCGTGGGAGGCAGCGATGTGCTGCCAACGCTCCTCGGTGAGGGGCACTCTGCGACCGGATGGGTCGATCGCGGCTCTCGAGATGGAGCGGTCCTGCACCGCAAGCCCAACCACACCATCGACCACCTGCTCGATGGTCATGCCGCTCGTGTCGAGCTCAACGGCATCTGCGGCTGCGCGCAGCGGGCTGTGCTCGCGCTCGGAATCGCGCGCGTCGCGGATCGCCTGCTCGGCCATCACGGTGCGCGCGTCGACGCCGAGCTCCGCGGCGCGGCGGCGCGCGCGCTCGGCCGGATCGGCGGTGAGGAAGACCTTCAGCTCCGCGGCGGGCGCGACGACGGTGCCGACGTCGCGACCCTCCGCGACCCAGTCACCGACCTCGATCAGCCCCTGCTGCTTGCGCACCAGAGCGTCGCGCACTCCTGGGATGGCGGCGACCTGAGACGCCATCTCTGAAACCTCGCTCGTCCTGATCGCCTCTGTCACGTCCTCGCCGTTGAGCAGCACGCGATCGCCCGCGACGGTCGTGGCGAGCTCGATCCGCAGGCTTACCGCCAGGGCGCCAACCGCTGCCGCCCAGCGAACGCGCTCGCTCTCGTCCTGCGGCGCGCCTGGCCCCCATCGCCGCACCGCGGCGAGAGCGACGCAGCGATACATCGCGCCCGTATCCAGGTAGCGGAAGCCAAGCCGCTGCGCAAGCCTGCGCGCGACCGTCGACTTGCCGGAGCCAGCGGGCCCGTCGAGCGCGACGATCATCGCGCCGCCGCTCTTAGGCCGGCCCATGCGCCACGCTCGTGGCGCGCGCGACGACGGCGGACGACGATCATCGTCCAGCGAGCAGACGCAGATCCTCGACGAAGCCAGGGTAGGAGACGTCTGCTGCCTCCATACCGAGCACTTCGACGCCCTCACGCGAGGCAAGGCCCGCGACCGCACCCAGCATCGCAATCCGGTGGTCACCGTGGGCGTCGATCACGCCACCGCGCAGCCCGCCTCCGCCGCGCACGACGAAGCCATCGCTGGCCGGCTCGATGTCCGCGCCAAGGCCGCGCAGCCCCTCCGTCACGGTCGCGATCCTGTCCGACTCCTTCACGCGCAGCTCCGCCGCCCCACGTACGACCGTCTCCCCCTCCGCAAAGCAGCCGAGCAGCGCGACGAGCGGCAGCTCGTCGATCGCAAGCGGCACCTCCTCGGCCTCGACGGTCGTGCCCTCCAGCCTGCCCGCCGCGACATCGAGGTCGCTCGCGGGCTCATCCCCTATGAGGTCGCTGTTCGCCTCCTCGACGTCGCCGAGCACGATCCCGCCCATGCGGCGCAGAATCGCAAGGAAGCCGCTGCGCGTCCAGTTCACGCCGACGTTCGCGATCACGAGGCGCGAACCGGGCACGAGCACGCCGGCGGCAATGAGGAAGGCAGCAGAGCTTGGATCGGCGGGCACGCGCACCTCGTCGAGGCTCAGCTCGTCGGCGTTGACGACCGTCACGTGGTTGCCGAAGCGGTGGATCTTCACCGCGGCGCTCTTCAGCATCCGCTCGGTGTGATCGCGGCTGGGAGCAGGCTCGCCGACCGTCGTCGCGCCATCCGCAGCGAGGCCCGCGAGCAGCACGCATGACTTGATCTGGGCACTCGCGACTGGCAGCTCGTAGGAGATCGCGCGCAGCCTTGCGCCGGTGATCGTGAACGGCGGCAGGCGGTCCTCATGCGCGCTCAGCGTTGCGCCCATCTGGCTCAGCGGCAGCATCACCCGATCGACCGGCCTGCGCCTGATCGACTCGTCGCCGTCGAGCGTGAAGCTGCGGTCCTTCTGGGCGGCGAGCCAGCCTGGCAGCAGCCGCAGCAACGTGCCCGCGTTGCCGACGTCGATCGGCCCGTCCGGCTCGCGCGCATTGCGCAATCCGGTGCCGCGCACGACCACCTCGAGACCCTTCTGGGGGCCGCCCCCGCCTGAGGGGCTGTCGTGGATCTCGACGAGCGCGCCAAGTGCCTGCACCGCGGCGAGCGTCGAGCGCGTGTCCGCGGCATCGAGGTAGTTGGAGATGCGCGTCGGATAGTCGGACATCGCGCCAAGCAGCGCAGCGCGATGGGAGATCGACTTGTCCGGTGGAGGCGTGAGCGTACCGGTCAGCCTGCTAGAGGGCTCGAAGCGCATGTTCACGTGAGGAACCCTACGACCTATGGCGAGCCCGAGCGAGCTCGTTCCAGGCGACGAGCGCATCGCCATCTCCGGCGATCAACATCGCCCTCACATCGGCGAGCTCAACTGTCAACTCGTCGATCGCGCCGACGAGCATGTCGGCGTTGGCGAGGTAGATGTCCTTCCAAATCGCTGTGCTTGCGCCCGCAACACGAGTTGCGTCGCGGAAGCTTGGTCCGTCGGCGGCAAGCGACAGGTCGCGCTCCCCACCCGCTGCGACGACGGCGAGCAGCAGGTTCGCGAGCACGTGCGGCAGGTGCGAGATGCGCGCCATCAGGCGGTCGTGCTCGGCCGCGTCGATCGCGAATGGCCGTGCACCGATCGCCTCGATCAGCTCCGGTAGAGCGCCCGTGACGTCTGAGGTGAGAAACCAGGTCGCGCCGTCGAAGAGATTGGCGCTCGCGCGCTCGATGCCGCCCTGCTCGGCGCCTGCGAGCGGATGTCCGCCGACGAAGCGCTTGCCCGCCTGCAGCTGCGCCGCAGTCGCCATCACAGCGCGCTTCGTCGAGCCGACGTCGCTGACGGTGCATGTCTGCGGCGCGGCCTCGAGAGCTTCGCGCACGAGTTGCGGCAGCATGCCAACGGGCGCGGCGGCAAAGGCGAGATCCGCTTCCTGCACCGCGTCGGGAACGCCGGCGGCGACCCGATCGATCGCACCGCGACGCAACGCAGCCGCAGCCGTGTCTGGATCGGGGTCGAAGCCGACCACCTCGGCGCCCGCGCGCTCGCGCGCGGCGAGGCCGAGCGATCCGCCGATCAGGCCAAGCCCGAGGAGCGCGACCTTCAAGCGCGCCGCCTCCGCCAAGCGGGCGCGTCCACGACGGACCCAGGGCGGAGGCGGGTGGGCGGCGAATCGAGCCGCCGCGGCGGACCAAGCTGCCGCAGCAGATCGAGCTGCATCTGCGAATCGGACCGCCGCATCAGGTTGAGCGGCGCCATCAGACCGAGCTCAGCGCCTTTCCTGCCAGCTCGGCGGCGCTGTGGACAGCCGCTGCGTAGGCCGCGAAGTCGTCGGCGAGCAGCGCCTGGGGACCGTCGCAGAGAGCCTCATCCGGGTTCGGGTGCACCTCGACGATGATGCCATCCGCTCCGGCGGCGGCGGCCGCAAGCGACATCGAGGCGACGAGGCTGCGCCGTCCAGCGGCGTGGCTTGGGTCGACGACGATCGGCAGGTGCGTGAGCTCCTTCAGGACGGGCACCGCCTGCAGGTCGAGCGTCGTGCGGTAGGCGTTCTCGAACGTCCTGATGCCGCGCTCGCAGAGCATCACGTTCGGATTGCCTTCCTTCAACACGTACTCAGCCGCCATCAGCAGCTCTTCGAGCGTCGCCGAGAGCCCGCGCTTGAGCAGGACTGGGCAGCCAGAGCGGCCAATCTCCGCGAGCAGCGGGAAGTTCTGCATGTTGCGCGCGCCGACCTGAATCACGTCGGCGATCTCGAGCACTGGCTCAATGTCGCGCGCGTCCATCAGCTCAGTGACGATCGGCAACCCCGTCTGCTGCTTCGCCTCAGCGAGCAGCTTCAGGCCCTCGACGCCGAGACCCTGGAAAGCGTAGGGGGACGTACGCGGCTTGTAGGCGCCGCCTCTCAGCATCGCCGCGCCGCCGTCCTTCACCGCCTCAGCCGTCGCCAGCACCTGGTCACGCGATTCGACGGTGCAGGGACCTGCGATCAGCGCGAAGTGCTCACCGCCGATCTTCTGGCCGCCGATCTCGAGGACGGTGCGCTCGCCATGACGGATCTCAGAGGAGGCGAGCTTGTAGGGCTTGAGGATTGGCACGACGCGATCGACCCCTGGCAGTCCCTCGAGGCCAAGGCTCGAGACGTTCGCATCCTGCTCGACGTCGCCAATCGCGCCGATCACCGTCACGCGCGCGCCCTTGCTCTCGTGGGCGCGCGCGCCGGCTCGCTCCACCTTGCTCACTATCGCCGCGATCTCTGCGTCTGTCGCGGTTTCCTTCATAACGATCATCATCGTCTTTCCTTTCTACAAGCTTTTGAGGAGGGGTGCTCTCTCCGTGGCGACCGCGATCGGACGCGGTCGAGGTGAGGACGCTTGCGGCGCTCGGCCCGTTGGGACCCAAGCGGCTTCGCCGTCCCGCTCACGGAAGCACGGGACCGAGCCGGAGCGCCTAGCTAAATCGCCAGGCGCAATAGCCCGCGTAGCCACGTACGGCGGCGGGAGCTGCTGCAGCAAGAGGGCACGCGAGAGTGAGCCCTGTAAGGCATGTCGTCGCGCTGTCGCAGGTGCTTACCATCTCTAGAAGGTTTGTAGCAGACGCCGCGCCGCTCGTCCACCGCGCATCCGTTTGTTCACAGCCTCGGGTGGTGCGAGGGACCTCAGAGCACTTCCGCGAGCGCGTCGAGGAAGCGCTCGTTTTCCTCGCCGGTGCCATAGGTGACACGCAGCGAGCCCGCCCGCCCGAGCGCGCCTCCGGCGCGCACGAGCACCGCCCGCTCAGCGAGGCCGCGCACGACCTGCTGCTCGCGCTCGGCGGCCTCTTGAAGCTGCTCGGCGTCGCGCTCCTCAACGCCGCTCGCAGGCCTGCCGTCGATGTCGAACCAGCAGAAGTTCGCCTGCGACTCCGCAGGCTTCAGGCCAAGCGCGAGCAGTCGCTCCTGCACGGAGATGCGCTCGGCGATCGTGCGCGTGACGCGCTCGGCGACGGCGTCCTGATGGGCGAGTGCCTCGGTTGCAGCGGCCTGGGCGACGGCGTTGCAGAAGAAGGGCTGGCGCACCTGGTCGACCGCCTGGGGCAGCTCGGTGGAACCGCAGAGCGCATAGCCGACGCGCAGCCCGCAGAGGCCGTGGACCTTCGAGAAGGTGCGCAGCAGCACGAGGTTGGGATGGTGGTCGAGCAGCGCGATCGAGGCGTCTGGGTCCTCGAGCAGGTTGAACTCGCAGTAGGCCTCGTCGAGGATCACGCAGACGTGGCTTGGCACCTCGGCGAGGAAGTTGGCGATCTGCTCGAGCGGGATCGCGGTGCTCGTCGGGTTGTTTGGGTTGCAGACGATCGCAAGGCGCGTCGCGACCGTGATCTCCGCAGCCATCGCCTTCAGGTCGTGGCGATCCTCGCCGTCGAGCGGCACCGTGATCGCGCGCGCGCCTGAGGCGGCCGCGAGGTGCGGGTAGACCGAGAACGAGGGCCAGGCATAGACGAGCTCCGCGCCCGGCTCGAGCAGCGCCTCGCCCGCCGCGAGCAGGATGTCGCAGGAGCCGTTGCCGATCGCGATCCGCGCAGCTGGCACGCCGTAGCGCTCCGAGAGGCGCTTTCGCAGCGCCGAGTTGGTCGGATCGGGATAGCGGTTCAACCGCGAGAGCTCGCGTTCGATCGCCTCTCTGACTGCGGGCAGAGGCGGCTCAGGCGACTCGTTGGAGGCGAGCCGTACGAGCGGGCCTTTCGCGGCATAGCCATCCGCCGCCGGGTAGACGGGGATGCGACCGATGCGACTTGCGAACTCGAGCGCCACGGCAGGGATTGTTGCGGATCGGCGGCCGCGTTCCTTCTTAGGATCCAAACCGCAGCAGCCGTGCCGTCTCGCCAAGGACCTGCGTCACTGCGCCGACTGCAGGTCGGAGCGCAGCACGCTCGCGCCGCGCATGTAGAGGTGGGTGGGCGTCTGCCCGTCCGCTGGGTAGTAGTGGATCAACACCCTGATCACCATCGGAAGCGAGCCTGGGACGGGGATCTCGCGGGCGCAGAGCAGCGGCACGTGCTGGAAGCCAAGCTGCCTCGCCGCGACCGCGGGAAACTGGGCGTCGAGATCGTCGGTGACCGTGAAGATGCAGCTGACGATGTCCTCTGCGGAGAGCGAGTTGCGCTCGACGAGCGCCTTCAGCAGCTCGCCCGTCGCCTCGAGGATCTCCTTGGCGTCGTTGTGCTCGACCGTGATTGCGCCTCGCAGCGCATGCAGCCTCTCGCTCATCGCGGAGATTCTTCCAAAGCCGCTTGCGGAAGCGATGCGGCGGCGCGCAGCGCGTCGACCTGCTCGGCTGCGAGCAGCCTGTGCTCGCCGGGCGGCAGCTTGCCAAGCGCAAGCGGTCCGAAGGCCACGCGCACGAGGCTCGTCACCGGGTGCCCGACCGCCTCGCACATGCGTCGCACCTGGCGATTGCGCCCCTCCCTGATCGCAATCTCTAGCCGTTCGCCGGGGCCACGCGGCTTGCCACCGCGGTCTTCCTTCCGCTCGCAGGCGCCACCTCGCGCCGGCAGCCGGCGCACACGCGCGGGAGCGGTGATCCCGTCCTCCAGCATCACCCCGCCACGCAGCTGTCGCAGTGCTGGCTCCCCCACCCTGCCGCCGGAGACCACGATCTCGTAGGTCTTCTCCACTTCGAAGCGCGGGTGCGTAAGCGCATGAGCGAGCTCGCCGTCGTTGGTCAGCAAGATCAGCCCAGAGCTGTCGAGGTCGAGCCTGCCGACCGGGTAGAGCCGCAGACCGGCGTCTGGCACGAGGCCCGTCACGATCGGACGCTCGAAGGGATCGTGGGCGGTCGAGAGCACGCCAACAGGCTTGTGGACCGCGTAGACGACGCGGGCCTCGGTTCCCGCAACGGGCTTGCCGTCGATCGCGATGCTCACGCCGCCGTCGACGTCACGCGCTGGATCGCGGACGACCTCCCCCGCGATCGTCACGCGCCCTTCGGCGACGATCCGCTCGCAGGCACGCCGCGAGGCGACCCCAGAATGGGCAAGGTGCTTCGCTAGCCGCATCTGCCAGAGGGCATGAGGTGCTTTTCCAAACGCATCTGCTGCAAGATAGGAGCAATGGACCTCGAATTGCTCGAGCAAACGCTCGCGGAGCGGCAGGAGCCCGCCTTCAGGGCGAAGCAGATCTGGCAGTGGCTTGCGAGGGGCGCTGAGAGCTGGGAGCAGATGACCAATCTTTCCGCGACGCTGCGCGAAAGCCTTGCCGAGCAGCTGCCAATCTCCTGTCTTGCGCCATTACAGGAAGCCCACTCGCGCGATGGGACCGCGAAGGCGCTGTTCCACACGGCGGACGAGAGGCCCGTCGAGGCGGTCTCGATGCGCTACAGGGACGGCAGGCACTCGCTCTGCCTCTCCTCGCAGTCAGGCTGCCCGCTGACCTGCACCTTCTGCGCAACGGGCGCAATGCGCTTCGGCAGGAACCTGACGGTTTCCGAGATCGTCGACCAGGCGCTGCACTTCAAGCGCCGGCGCGGGCCTGAAATCACGAACGTCGTCTTCATGGGCATGGGCGAGCCGATGCTCAACGTAGAGAACGTCCTGGAGGCGTGCAAGCGGCTGCGCGACGTCGGGATCAGCCCGCGGCATGTGACCGTCTCGACGGTCGGCTGGATCCCAGGCATCGAACGCCTTACCGAGCAGGAGCTGCCATTGCGGCTTGCGCTCTCGCTGCATGCGGCCGACGAAGCGCTGCGCTCCGAGCTGATGCCCGTCAACGACCGCTACCCACTGTCTGACGTGATCGAGGCCTGCAAGGCCTTCTATGCGCGTCGCAAACGCATGGTCTTCGTCGAGTACGTGATGCTCGCCGGCGTGAACGACCGCTACGAGCAGGCGCTGTCGCTCGCAAAGCTGCTGGCCTCGGCGAGAGGCGAACGCGGCAAGACGATCTTCAAGGTGAACCTGATTCCCTGGAACCCGGCAGAGACCGATGCCGGCTACAGAGGCTCGAGCCGCGAGTCGATCGCCGCGTTCAAGGCTGTCCTCGAAGCGCACGAGATCCCCGTGACCGTGAGGCTTACGCGCGGCCGCGACATCGACGCGGCCTGCGGTCAACTCGCCGCGAAGTCGCTTGAGGAATCAATTGATTGAAATTCACAACCAGTTGGTTGTGAATTTTGAAAATGAGATATGCGCAGAGGCTCGCCCTCACTCGCCGGCGGTCGGAGAACCGCCGGAGCGGGCGTCGCCGGCTCGTAGCAGGCGGTCGCGCAGGTCGGCCTGCTCCTCGGGGCTCGGATCCCACTGGGAGACGTCTGGCAGCTCTTTCAGCGAGCCCATCCCGAACAGCTTCAGGAAGAGCGATGTCGTGCGGTAGAGGGCGGCACCGAACTGCGAGCGGCCGGACTCCTCGATCAGGCCGCGCTCGAGCAGTGTCGCCGCCGCCGAATCGGCGCTGACACCCCTGATGCGCCCGATCTCGGGGCGCGAGACCGGCTGCATGTAGGCGACGATCGCAAGCGTCTCTGCTTGGGCGGGGGTGAGCGTCGCAAGCCGGGGGCGGCTGAAGAGCCGTCGCGCCGCAGACTCCGCGGCCGGATCGCTGGCAAGCACGTAACCGCCCGCGAGCTCGCGCAGCCGTAGGCCGCGCTGGCCTGGCGCCAGGCGCTCGCGGAGCAACTCGATCGCGGCGGCAAGCGACTGCTCGTCCGCCTCAGCGGCATCCGCCAGCTCGCCCGTCGAGAGTGGGTCCGGCGAGAGGAACAGCAATGCCTCGACGACGCCGGCTAGCGCCTCAATCGGATCGGCGGCCTCTTCGGCAGCCGCGACTTCAGCCTCCCCAGCCGCGACCTCAGCCTCCCCAGCCGCAACCTCAGCCTCCCCAGCCGCAACCTCAGCATCCCCAGCCGCGACCTCAGACTCCACAGCCGCAACCTCAGCATCCTCAACCGCGACCTCAGGCTCTTCGCCCTCGACCCCGTCCTCGACGTCCTCTGGCTGCACATCTTCTGCAACGTCGAGCTGCTCGGCCTCCTCGACGTCCTGCACCGGCTGCTCGCCGGCATCCTGCTCGCTCACCCTGCGACGCCTCCGACCGCGACGGGCTGCGCTGCGACCTCGCCGGTGACGATCGCGATCTCGCCGAAGCACTCGTCCTGCTCCCAGGAGGCCTCGCCGCGACGGTAGAGCTCGAGCAGCGCGAACAGCGTCACGGCGACGGTCACCCTGTCCGCGTCCTTCACGGCCTCGTCGAAGGAGATACGCCCGCTTGCTCCGACGGCGCGCAGCAGCTGGCGCAGGTGGCCAAGCCGCTCATTCACGCTCACGCGCGGAATCGTCATGTGGCTCACGCTGATCGCAGGCGGCATCCGCAGCAGCGAGCCGATCGCCTTCGCAAGCGCCTCAGGACGCTCGGAACCGTCGACTGGCACCGCGATCATCGCCTTGCGCAGGTGCGCAGGCGGCGGCGCGCAGCGATAGCGGAAGCCCTCCTCCGCTTCGAGCAGCTGGCGCAGATGCTCACCTGCGGCCCTGAAGCGGCGTGCTTGGAGCATGCGCGCAAGCAGCTCCTCAGCTGCCTCCTCGGGCTCGATGTCGAGCAGCTCGTCCTCTTCCTCGCCGGCGATCAGCATGCGCGACTTCAGCTCCAGCAGCGCAGCGATCAGGACGATGAATTCGGTCGCGGACTCGAGGTCCAGCTCGCCGCGTCGCTCAAGGTGGTCGAGGTAGGCAAGCACGACCTCTGCGACCTGTAGCTCCATCAGGTCGACCTCCTCGCGCAACACAAGCGTGAGGAGCAGATCGAAGGGCCCGCTGAAGACGTCGAGGTCGAGCTCCAGGGTTGCGGCGGCGTTCATCCGCTCACGGTAGCGGTCCCGCCCGACAGGGCGCCGCCCCGCCGAGCGATTGCCGCCGTCATGCGGCGCCGCCTCGTCCAATCGACCCCAGCTGACGCGGCGCCCCAACGCCCATCCGCTCGCGCACGTCGGCGAGCGTCTCGCTCGCGATCGCTCGCGCCTTCTCGGCGCCGTCGCGCAGCGTTGTCTCGAGCACCGTCTCGTCACCACGCAGCTCGATGTAGCGCTCGCGCACGGGGCGCAGCAACTCGACCACTGCTTCCGCGGTCGCAGTCTTCAGGTCGCCATAGCCCCTTGCGCCCGCCATCTCGCGCTCTGCCTCGGCGGTACCGATGCCGCGTGCGGCGGCGAGGATCTCCAGCAGGTTGGAGACGCCTGGCTTCTCTGGCGAGACCGTTATCTCGCTGCCAGAGTCGGTCACCGCACGGCGCATCTTCTTCAGGATCGCCTCTGGCTCGTCGAGCACGTGCACAGTGCCCTCTGGGGAGTCGCCAGTCGTCGACATCTTGCGCGTTGGGTCCTGGAGGTCCATGATCCGGGCGCCCACCTCTGGGACACGGTGCTCAGGCACGGTCAGCACCTCCTCGCCGTCGCAGAAGCGCTGGTTGAAGCGACGCGCGACGTCGCGCGTCAGCTCGAGGTGCTCGCGCTGGTCCTCGCCAACGGGAACCTCGTTCGCCCGGTAAGCGAGCACGTCAGCTGCCTGCAGTACGGGGTAGATCAGCAGACCTGCGGAGACAAGCTCGCGCTGTGCGAGCGACTTGTCGCGGAACTGGTGCATGCGCTGCAGGCGCCCAAGCTCTGTGACGGAGCTGAGCAGCCAGCAGAGCTCAGTGTGCTCTCTCACGTCGCCCTGGCGAAAGAGGATGCAGCGATTGGGGTCGAGGCCCGCCGCGAGCAGCAATGCGCTCAGGTCGTAGATGCTGCGGCGCAGCTCGGCAGGGTCGTAGGCGACGGTGATCGCGTGCAGATCGACGATGCAGTAGATCGCCTCGCCGCGCTCCTGGCCAGCGACGAACTGCATGATCGCGCCGATGAAGTTGCCGAGGTGCTTGCTGCCCGTCGGCTGGATCCCCGAGAAGATTCGCATCAAGCACGGGAGGCTAACCGATCGCCATCTGATTCAATCGTCCTAGGAGAGTCTGGGGCAGACGACCTGAGGCACGACCACGACCAGGGTCGAGAGATGCTATGAGCGCCAACACAGAGCAGACCGCAAGGCGCGCCCCAGCAGAGGGCGCCACAGACCAGTGGACGCAGCGCGTCCAGCCCTCGCCAGCAGGGCCGGCCTCGCCCGAGGAGCAGACCTCATCGACGTCCCCGCCGACGGTGAGGCTGCCCTACCCGCTGCAGCGCCTGCGCTTCTCGATGCGCCAGTCCTCGTTCTTCCTGCAGACGCAGCGCAGGCTTGGCGACACGTTCATGGTCAGGGGCGTGCTCGACGACTGGGTCACGATCACAAGCCACCCCAGCCACGTGCGCTCGCTGTTCACGGGCTCGCCTGAGCTGACGCCGTCGCTCACGGGCGAGTCGCCGCTACGCCCGATCGTTGGCCCCAACTCGGTGCTCACGCTGCTTGGCGCGCGCCACATGCGCCAGCGCAAGCTGCTGCTGCCGCCGTTCCACGGCGAGGCGGTCGAGCGCTACGTCGCGATGATCGAAGCCGCCGCCGAGCGGGAGATCGACAGCTGGCCGCTGCACACGCAATTCGCGCTTGGCCCACGCATGCAGGCGATCACGCTGCAGGTGATCATGTCTGGGATCTTCGGCGTCGAGGGCGAGCCGAGGCAAGGCAGCGTCGAGTATCAGCTGCGCGAGGAGATCAGGCGTGTCGTCAGCGCCTCATCCTCGCAACTCGTGCTCGTCGCCGAAATGCTGCTGCTGCGCGGCAAGAAGCGCAGGTCGCGAATCATCAACTCCGTGATGAGGCGCACCGACGAGTTGCTCTACGAGCTGATCGCGGCAAGGCGCACCGAGGCGGCTGAGCATCGCGGCACCCCAGCGGGCGGCAGCATCCTCTCGCTGCTGCTGACCGCGACCGACGAGCAGGGACAGGCGCTCACCGACGAAGAGCTGCGTGACGAGCTCGTCACGCTCGTGCTCGCCGGGCACGAGACGACCGCGAACTCGCTCGCCTGGGCCTTCGAGCGGCTATTGCGCAACCGCTCCGCCTACGATCGTCTGCGTGAGCTTGTGCGCGCCGGCGACGGGCATTCGCCTGAGGCGGACGCCTACGTCGAGGCCTGCATCCATGAGGCGATGCGCGTGCGCCCAGTGATCCCTTCAGTCGGCAGGCGCGTCACCGTTCCCTGGCGGCTTGGACGCTACACGGTGCCCGCAGGCACGCCTATCGCGCTCAGCATCCTGCTGCTGCACCACCGCGAGGACGTCTACCCTCAGCCGTTCGCGTTCACGCCGGAGCGCTTCCTTGGCGTGAAGCCTGGCACCTACACCTGGATTCCCTTCGGCGGCGGCATCAGGCGCTGTCTTGGCGCGACGCTTGCGATGGCAGAGCAGCGCGTCGTGCTGAGGGCGATCGCGCGCAGGACCGACATGCACGCCCCCGAGCTCAGGCCAGAGCGAATGCTGCACCGCAACGTCACGATGGTGCCTGCGCAGGGCGCCCAGGTCCTGATCGACGCGCGCTCCTAGGGCACACGCGTCTGGCCCCGGAGCGCGCCAGCCCCTAGAGCGCCTGCCTGATCACGGGCCGCTTCGCCGCGGCCGCCTCGTCAAGGCGGCGCACAGGAGTGCTGTGCGGGGCGTTGCGCGCGAGCTCGGGGTCCTCCGCGGCCTCGGTGAGAATCGCGGCGATCGCGCTTGCAAACTCGTCGAGTGTCTCCTTCGTCTCGGTCTCGGTCGGCTCGACCATCAACGCCTCCTCGACGAGCAGCGGAAAGTAGACGGTTGGCGGGTGGTAGCCAAAGTCGAGCAGGCGCTTTGCGAGGTCGAGCGTCTTGATCTGCAGCTGCCGCTTCATTGGCCCGCCGCAGAGCACGAACTCGTGCATGCAGAGCTCGCCGTAGGCGAGCGGCAAGAGCTCCGCGACGCCAAGCTGCCGCAGCCTTGCGAGCAGGTAGTTGGCGTTGAGAACCGCAGCTTCGGAGGCATCCTTCAGGCCGTCGGCGCCAAGCGAGCAGATGTAGGCGTAGGCGCGCACGAAGCAGCCGTAGTTGCCATGGAAGCCGCGCAGCCTGCCAATCGACTTTGGACGCTCGTAGTCGAAGTCGTAGACGACATCGTCGCCTTCGTCACCGTCGCTGTCCCTACGCACGACGACTGGGACGGGAAGGTAAGGCTCGATCCGTCCTGAGACGGCGATCGGGCCAGAGCCAGGGCCGCCGCCGCCGTGTGGCTGCGTGAAGGACTTGTGCAGGTTGAAGTGCACGATGTCGAAGCCCATGTCGCCTGGCCGCGTGACGCCCATGATCGCGTTCAGGTTCGCGCCGTCGTAGTAGAGCGTCGCGCCAACGCGGTGCACGATCTCCGCGATCTCTTCGATGTTCCTGTCGAAGACGCCAAGCGTGTTCGGGTTCGTCAGCATCAGGCAGGCGACGTCCTCGTCGGCCTTCGCTCGTAGATCCTCGAGATCGATGCCGCCAGCGGCATCAGTCGCAAGCTTCACGACCGTCAGGCCCGCCATCGTCACCGTCGCGGGGTTCGTGCCATGTGCTGTGTCAGGCGTGAGAACCTTGTGGCGGCGCTGCCCGCGATCCTCATGGTAGGCGCGCGTGAGGAGCACGCCCGCGAGCTCGCCGTGCGAGCCTGCGGATGGCTGCAGGCTCACGTTGGGCAGCCCTGAGATCTCCGCGAGCGCTCCCTGCAGGCGCCACATCAGCTCGAGCGCACCCTGGGCGAGCCGCGGCTCCTGCAGCGGGTGCAATCGCTGGTGCCCTGGCAGCGCTGCGACGCGCTCGTGCAGGCGCGGGTTGTGCTTCATCGTGCAGGAGCCAAGCGGGTAGAAGCCAGAGTCAAGGTCGAAGTTGCGCTTCGAGAGCTTCACGTAGTGGCGCACGATCTCTGGCTCAGAGACCTCTGGCAGGCGCGGCGGCGCTACGCGCCGCAGCCTTGCGGGCAGCAGCTGCTCCGCCGCGACGGCTGGCACGTCGAGCTCAGGACAAACGAAGGCCCTGCGCCCCTCCGCGCCCTTCTCGAAGATCGTCAGCACCGCTTCGCGCTGCTGGGGGGTTTCGCTCATGCCGCGACCTTCCGCCAGCAGGCACGCAGCGCCAGCTCGAGCGTGCTTGCGAGCGCGTCGATCTGCTGCCTGCTGCGGCGCTCCGTGATCGCGAGCAGCAGCCCGCCCCTGTCCGCCTCCCTGCCGCTCAAAGCCTGCAGGTCGAGGCCAGGGTCAATGCCTTCCGCTATGCAGCGACGCCGCACCTCTGCGACGTCGGCCTCGAGGTACAGCGCGAGCTCGCGGATCGCAGGCCGCTCGTGCAGCAGCTGCACGCCATCGATCGCAGTCAGCTGCTGCCTCGCATAGTGGGTGCGCGCAAGCAGCAGCTCGCCGAGCTCGACGATCCCCTGCCTGCCAAGCCAGGAGAGGTAGACGACGCCTGCGAGCGCGTTCAGGGCCTGGGCGGTGCAGATGTTCGAGGTCGCCTTCTCGCGCCTTATGTGCTGCTCGCGCGTCTGCAGCGTGAGCACGAAGCCCCTGCGCCCGTCGAGGTCGCGCGTCTCGCCGGCGATCCTGCCTGGCATGCGCCGCAGGTACTCCTGCTTCGCGGCGAAGAAGCCGAAGGAGGGCCCGCCGAAGTCGAGCCTGCCGCCAAGCGCCTGGCCCTCGCCGACGGCGACGTCGACGCCGCATTCCCCAGGGGCCTTCAGCACGCCGAGCACGATCGGGTCGACCTGGGCGATCACGACAGGATCCCCATCCCCTTGCTTCGCGAGCGCGACGAGCTCCTCTGCGTCCTCGACGGCCCCGTAGAAGCTTGGCTGGGCGAAGATCGCCGCGGAGGTGTCGGAGTCGATCGCTGCAAGCCACGCCTGCCGCTCGGTCACGCAGGCCTCAGGGCCCTCGCCAAGCGGCACCTCGACGACCTCTGAGCCGAAGCCATGGGCATAGGTATGGAGGGTCTGCAGCGTATGGGGGTGCAACCCGGCGCTCGCGACGATCCTGCCCTTGCCGTTGTACAGCTTCGCCATGTAGGCGGCAAAGGCGACAGCGCTTGGGCCCTCGTAGACCGAGGCGTTCGCGACGGGCAGCCCCGTCAGCTCGCAGATCGCCGTCTGGAACTCGAACATCGCCTGCAGGCCGCCTTGGGAGACCTCTGGCTGATAGGGCGTGTAGGGCGTGAGGAACTCGGAGCGCTCACAGAGCATGTCGACGATCGCTGGCACATAGTGGTCGTACATGCCGCCACCAAGGAAGCTGATCTGGTCCTCGCTGGAGACGTTGCCCTCCGCGAGGCTGCGCAGATGCTCGTAGACCTCCTGCTCGCCCATCCCTTTCGGCAGGCTGAGCGCACGCGCAAGGCGCAGCCGCTCAGGAACCTGGCGCGCAAAGAGCTCCTCGACGGACTCTACGCCAATTGCCGCGAGCATCTGCTCGCGGTCGGCGCCCGTGATCGCCGTGTAGCGACTCAAACGCCCACCCCGCCACTGCCAAGCGTCGCAGCGTACGTCGCCGCGTCCATCAACTGCTCCTGCTCAGCGGGGTCAGAGAGCCTCACCTTCACCAGCCAGCCAGCGCCGTAGGGGTCGTGGTTGATCGCGCCTGACTCCTCCGCGAGCGCCTCGTTGACCTCAACTATCTCCCCTGAGAGGGGTGCGACGACCTCGGAGACTGCCTTCACAGACTCGACCTCAGCGTACTGCTCGCCCTGGGTCACGGTCGAGCCGACCTGGGGAGGCTCGAAGAAGACGATCTCGCCAAGCGAATCCTGGGCGAACCAGGTGACGCCGAAGGTCGCGAGCTCCTGCTGCCGCGAATCGAGTCGCGCCCAGTCGTGCTCGGCATGGTAGAGCAGGTCATCCGGATAGGCGGCTTCCGCCATGTCTCGCATCTCCTAGGGGTTTTGCGTTCCAGTCAGACCTCAACGATATTCCCAGCCTGGGATGGCACGCCATCCTAGGCGCACACACGCGCGATGGCACTCGAAATCGGAACATCGACAACGTCGAGCGCCGCGCCCGAAACCGCGCTTAAGCTGGGCTTTTTCGCCACGAGCGGCTTCGCCTTCACAAGCGCCTCGCGCACGCGGCCTCTCACGTCGATCTGCAGCCGCTCGCCGATTCCTGAGCGCTCGCTTGGCACGTAGGCGAGCCCGACGCCGATCCCCAGCGTCGGCGAAAGCGTGCCACTGCTGACGATGCCGCCATCGACCACAGGGTTGCCCTCGCGCGCGATCCCGCCTCCCTCGATCGCGAAGGCGACGAGCTTCTCTGACACCCCCCTCGCTCTCGCTCTCGCGACCGCCTCGGAGCCGATGAAGCCCGTCTGCTCCCTACAACACCAGCCAAGCCCCGCTTCGATCGGGTTGCGCTCTGGGCTCAGGTCGTGGCCGTAGAGGTGGAAGCAGGCCTCCAGACGCAGCGTGTCGCGCGCGCCGAGGCCCGCAGGCATGGCCCCGCCGCCCACGAGCTCGTCCCACACACCTGGCGCATCCGCTGCCGCACAGATCAGCTCGACCCCGTCCTCGCCGGTGTAGCCGGTGCCGCAGACGAGCATCTTGCAGCCCGCGACCTGCTGCTCTGTCACCTGCATCCGCTGCGGCAGCTCACCGCTCGCGAGCCTGCCCACGATCGCACGCGCGCCTGGCCCCTGGACGGCGAGCATCGCCAGCTCGTCGCGGCGGTCGAGCAGCTCCACGCCGTCGCCCGCCTGGGCCTCGAAGCGGCCGAGGTCGTGCTCGTAGCGCGAGGCGTTCGTCACCGTCAGGTAGCGCTCCTCCGCCAGCCTGTAGGTGAAGAGATCGTCGAGGACGCCACCATCCGCCTCGCAGAGCAACCCGTACTGGGCACCGCCGACGGCGATCGCGGAGACGTCGTTGCTCGTTAGCCGCTGCAGCAACCCCAGAGCGCTGGGACCCACGCTCTCGATCTGTCCCATGTGCGAGACGTCGAAGATCCCGCATGCTTGGCGTACGGCATTGTGCTCGGCGCGCAACCCCGTCGGGTATTCGATCGGCATCTCCCAGCCGGCGAAATCGACGAGCTTCGCGCCAGCGGCTCTGTGACGCTCATAGAGCGGCGTGCGACGTGGCATCGTCGGCAGGCTAGCGGTCATGGATGACGCCCACCGCCGTCACAAGATCATTGCTGCGGTCAACCTGGCATAGATGCGCTCCCTCGCCGATGACTCAGAGCTGATCGCAGCGACGCTCGCCGGCGACGAGGATGCGTTTGCCCTGCTCTACAGGCGCCATCTGCCAGTCGTACTGCGTTGGTGCCTGCATCAGACGGGCAACGCCGAGCTCGCCGCAGACCTCGCCGCTGAGGTCTTCGCGCAGGCGCTCGTCTCCGCCAGGCGCTACAACAGCGAGCAGGGCGAGCTGCTCGCCTGGCTGCTTGGCATCGCACGCAACAAGCTGCGCGAGAGCAGACGCAGAGGCCGCATCGAGAGCGGGGCGCGCAAGCGCCTGCACTTCGAGGCGCTGCCGCTGCAGGACGCTGACATCGAGCGCGTCGAGGAGCTTGCAAGCCTCGACGAGGAGGTCATGAGGCTCGTCGCGGACCTGCCCGAAGAGCAGCGTCTTGCGCTGCTTCACAGGGTCGTGGAGGAGCGCTCCTATCGGCAGATGGCAAGTCAGCTGCGTTGCTCGGAGGCGGTCGTCCGCCAACGCGTCAGCCGCGGGCTGAAGACCCTCAGAGCACAGGTGAAGGAGCGATGACAGAGCACGAGGACCACGACTACTTTGGGCAGGTCGAGCGAGAACTGCGTCATGCGATTCGCACGGGCGAGCGTCTAGACAGCGGTCGCCGCCCACGCTTCAGAGGCGTCGCAACACGTCCGTTCGGCCGGCTTGGCTTTGCTTTCGCCGGCGTCACCGCAGCCTCAATCGTCGCCGCGGTCGTCCTCTTCACGGTCGGTCTTGGCGCGGACACGCAACAGGCCTTCGCCGGCTGGAAGCCTGTTCCCACCAGGCCTGCCAAGGGCCAACGGTCGGCCGCAGAGCAGAGCTGCAGATCGACGCTGAGCTCGCTTGGGCAGCTCGAGCACCGGGGCGCAAGCAAGGTGGCGATCCCGAAAACCCACGAAGCTGAGGCGCTGGAAAGGCTCGAGCGCGTCGCCAGAAGCAAAGTCCCGCCGGCCAGGCGCTGGAAGACCGTCGCCGTCGACACTCGCGGCCCTTACACGCTTTCACTGCTGTTCGACGGCCATCGGCAGGCAGAGTGCTTCACTGGGCCAAGCAGGTCTGGACACCGATTTGGCACAGCGGGCGTCGACAGCTACAGCCGCGCTCCGGCGCCCGCCGCCGGCGAGATCGGCGACTTCGTCGGCGGGGTCACGACGATTGGAGGCGCCAAAGGCTCCTACACGTTCGCCGTCGGCCGCATCGGCGCCGGCGTAAGGGGCGTCACGCTCCTGCTCGCGGATGGCAGGCAGATCGTCACGACGACCGCGAAAGGCTGGTACCTCGCCTGGTGGCCAGGACGCAGTCACGCGACTGGCGCCGAGGTGAGGACTGCAAACGGGACGCGGAGGGTTCACCCCAACTTCCCTTGATGCAACTCTCTGCTGGCGCACGCGCCAGCAGAGAGGTCTGCACATGTGCAGACCTCTACTCGCCGCACATGTGCGGCGAGTCCGGTCGTGCATGCACGACCGGGTCAGGTCCGCATGCGGACCTGACGTCAGCGCCACATGTGGCGCTGACCTAGATCCCTCTATCGCAGGAAGGGGGGCACGTCGATCTCCTCGTCAGAGATCTCGAGCGAGGAGAGCTGGCGCTCGTCCATGCGCGGGCGGCGCTCTGCGGAGCGCTCCTCGCGCTTGCGGCGTTCGCTGCGCAGACCTGAGCGCAGGCCGCTGACGCCTCTGTGGTCGAAGCCAGTGCCGATCACCGTCACCCGCACTTCGTCGCCAAGGCTCTCGTCGATCACGGCGCCGAAGATGATGTTCGCGTTCGGGTCGGCGGCGTTCTGGATGATCTCCGCAGCCTCATTGACCTCGAAGAGGCCAAGCTCCCTGCCGCCGGTGATGTTGAGCAGGATGCCCGTCGCACCATCGATCGACTCTTCCAAGAGCGGCGATGAGATCGCGGCCTTCGCCGCCTCTGAGCAGCGGTTCTCGCCGCCTGAGGTGCCGATGCCCATCAGCGCAGAGCCGGCGTTGCTCATGATCGTGCGCACGTCGGCGAAGTCGAGGTTGATCATGCCTGGGATCGTGATCAGGTCGGTGATGCCCTGGACGCCCTGGCGCAGCACGTTGTCGGCCTCCTTGAAGGCGTCGAGCATCGAGGTCCTGCGCTCGACGACTGCGAGCAGCTTCTCGTTCGGGATCACGATCAGCGTGTCGACGACCTCGCGCAAGCGCTCGATTCCCTCCGCAGCCTGGCGCGAGCGCTGGCTGCCCTCGAAGTCGAAGGGCCTCGTGACGACGCCGACCGTGAGCGCGCCGATCTCGTTCTTCGCGATCTCCGCGATCACAGGCGCAGCGCCTGTGCCGGTGCCGCCGCCCTCGCCCGCGGTGATGAAGACCATGTCAGCGCCCTTGAGGGCCTCCTTGATCTCGTCCCGCGACTCCGCCGCCGCGGCGAAGCCAACTTCGGGGTTCGCGCCGGCGCCAAGGCCCTTCGTCGAGTCGTGCCCAATGTTGAGCTTGACGTCGGCGTCGCACATGTCAAGCGCCTGGGCGTCAGTGTTCGCAGCGACGAACTCGACGCCCCTGAGGCCTGCGTCGACCATTCTGCTGACGGCGTTCGTGCCGCCGCCGCCAACGCCTACGACCTTGATCACCGCGAGATAAGTTCCGCCGCTCTCCATGTGTCCGCCAGTTCCGCCGTTCTGTCCGAAGTCTTGAGTACCGATTAAGGGTTTGCCAGGGCTTAGTTGCCGAAATGCCCGGATTCCACGTTATGTGTGGAGCTTCGCCCTGTCAACGCAAGGGTGAAGTATCGCAACGATCGTTGCAGATCCTGGAACCCTCCAGCAGGCCCGAAGTCTTGTCAGAAGACTGCCCTAAGCCTCTAGTAGAGATCTAGGGTTCGGTGGCTTCCGACTCGTATTCCCCTTCGGCTTCCGCATCAGCGCTGGATTCTGTGGTCTCTTCGCTTGGTTCTTCAGTTACTTCAGCGCCAACCTCTTCTTCTGGTTCTTCGATCGTCGAAGCTGAGCTGGGCGAGACGGCAGAGTCGACCGCAGAGGCGAGTGTTTCCGCGAGCGCCGCGGAGCTTGGGTCGGTCGCGCTCACCTCAGCGCCTTCGCTGGCGCCTGTTTCCTCGCCTTCAGGCATGCCTGCCGCAGGCCTTTCAGGCATGCGCACGTCGACATAGATCGCGCCGGCAGATTCCGAGTTGGCGAGCACCGCCGCAAGCGAGGCCCACTTCGCATGAGGCCTGCTGGCGTCGCCAAAGTAGACGAGCAGGCCGTCCTTCATCTTCAGCGTGAGTCCCTGGGCGCCATGGTAGATCTGCTTGACAAGCCGCAGCAGCGGAGAGGGCGCAGCGCCAAGCACCGTGAGGAAGGAGCGCAGCCTGTGCGAGCCGACGACCTCGCCAACGCTCAGTTGGCTGGAGGTCGGCACCATCGGCAGATTGCCGGCGGCGAGCGAGCGGCCAAGCACGAGCCCATCTGAGGCAACCGCGGTGCGCTGCCCCCCAGCGGAGAGCACCGCGACGGGGAGTTGCTCTGTTACAGAGATCTGCAGCGAGTGCGGGAAGTTCGCCTTCACGGAGATCGAGCGCACGAGGTGGAAGCGGGCGACAGCGGCTTCGAGGGCGCCAACGTTCACGTTCATCGTGCTCATCTGGCGCGCCTGCGCGACGAGCGCCGCTTCGACCGCGCCCGCCTGAACCCCATGCACGCCGCCAATCTGGACCCGCTCGACCGCGACGAACGAGGAGCTCCTGAACCAGAGGAAGCCACCACTGAAGATCGCGATCAGGAGCAGCGCGATGAGGACGATGCGCCTGCTGGGTTTGCGCAGCGTCCTGAGCAGCGCGGCAAGACCCTGCGGCTGCCCGCTGCCACGACCACGGCTGCGACTACGAGGGCCCTTGCGGCGGCGGGGAGTGAGGCGCAGGCGACGCGGAAGTACGTGCTCCATTTTCGCGGTCTTCGATGGCGAGGCGCAAAGACCTGCGTGGGCTGCGTCTCAGGCAAGCAGGGCGATCCCCTGCAGAGCGTCAGGCGAAGGGATCGCGGACCTCGATGCCCTCGTAGCGGCGGAAGTCTCTGTCGCGCGTGTATATGACGCCGACGCCATGCTGACGCATCAGCGCGGCGATGTGCGCATCTGGCACGTGATTGCCATGTGTGTCAGCGCCAGCGGTCGTCTTGTACAGCTGCCAGAAGCCGTCAGCCTCTGAGGGCATGCGCACATTGGGCCTGTCGACCAGCGCCCCAACCGCCGTCATCGCCTGCGTGGGCGAGAGCGGCTGGGGGAAGATCGCCGGATGCGTCGCGATCCTGAGAAAGCCCATGATCGTCGGCCAGAACAGGTGCAGTAGATCTGGACCGCGGGCTAGCCGCTCGAGCAGAGCGCGGGCGGTCCCATGCCGATCGTCTTCGACGTTGGCTGCATAGAGCAGCACGTTGGTGTCGACTGTGACGCTCAATCCGCTGAAGCGATCGGAGCCTCGAGTGCCCGCCAGAGGGCTTCCTTGTCTGCGAGATCGACCTTCGGCCTGCCCATCCGCTGGCTGGGCCAGGGCAGTGCTCCCCCCTCCTCGCTCGCATCCTCGCGCAGCGCAACTGCAAGACGCTCCGAGGCGAGTCGCCCCATGCTCTTGCGCTCCGCGAGCGCCTTGCGGCGCAACTGCTCGAGCACAGAGGCATCCAAGTCAAGGGTCGTCCTCGGCATGATGTTTGATGTTAGCAAATGTAACATCTGATGTTAGATAGCACTTACGCTCTCCTTTAGGCAGCTCAGTTATCTTGCGAGGCGAATGACGGGGAGGAAGTCGATCGCGCTTACGGGACTTGCTTTGCTGACGACGCTTGGCGTCGCTGCCTGCGGCGAATCGCACGCGCCCTCGGCACAGCACGAAAGCTCGACCGAAGCGCTTGTGACCCCAACGGCGAAGCAGAGCAACTCCTCCGCTGCGAAGGGGCCTACGGTCGCCCACGTGAAGGGCACGCCGATCCTGAAGGCCGACTACGAGCACTGGCTGACGGTCGACAACGCGATGGGCGTGAGCGGCAACCCAGGCCACCATGCGCTTGGCTTCCTCATCACCTCGAGCTGGGTTCTTGGCGAGGCCGTAGGACGCAAAGTCTCGGTGACCGCCGCCGAAGTGAGCAAGCGCCTCGCGAACCTCGAACAGAAGAGCTTTCCGAAGTCAGGCGAACTGGGCAAGTACTTGAAGAAGACACACCAGACGAAGGCGGACCTGCAAGCCCGCGTGAAGATCGAACTGCTGGAGAGCCGCATCGCAGAAGAAGTCACGCAGGGCAAGTCGAGCAAGGCGCAGCGCAAGGCGGCGCTTGCGAGCTTCCAGCAGAGCTTCGAGAAGCGTTGGAAGGCGGTGACGAGCTGCAAGGCCGCCTACGTGATGGAAGACTGCCGCGAGTACAAAGGCGCCCCCGAAGCGCCCGCGAGCAGCTCGTCGACGAGCTCCCCCTCAGGCGGCGAAAGCTCCTCCTCGACGGCGAGCTCAAGCGGCGAGGTCTACACCGCGCCAGGCGCCTTCGCGCTCTCGAGCCCCGCCTTCGAACGCAACAGCGAGATCCCTGCGAAGTACACCTGCAACGGCGCCGGCGTCTCGCCGCCCCTCGAATGGGAAAAAGTGCCAAAGGGCGCGACCGAGCTCGTGCTGTTCGTGATCGACGACAGCTCAGATGGCAGCGAAGGCGGGATCCGTTGGATCGTCGCAGGCATCAACCCGTCGAGCAAAGGCGTTGCCGCAGGCCAGCTGCCCGAAGGCGCAGTCGTCGGCACGAACACGGCCGGCAAGGCAACCTACAGCCCGATCTGCCCTGCGCCAGGACACACCGACACGGTCGAGTTCGTGATGTATGCGCTGAAGCACCCAATCTCGCTCTCGAACGGGTTCCAGCCATCGATCGCAGAGCATGACTACGGCTCGACGAAAGACCTGTTGGGCCAGTCCGCGGTCACCTACGCGGTCGCCCACGGATCCTGAGCGTAGAGCGCGGCGAGCGTGCCGCGGCGACCAGAGTAGGCTCCGCGCCCCTTTAGCCAGCTGGCCCGCTTGGGCCTGTCGCGCCGGTGGGACCTGTGGAGCCGGTAAAGCCCGTCGACCCGGTGAAGCCGGTTGGCCCAGTCGTGCCTGTCGGACCGGTTGGGCCGACGATGCCCGTGGAGCCAGTCGCCCCTGTCGGGCCAGTGGGTCCAACAGGCCCAGTGGGCCCTGAGCCGGTCGCGCCAGTCGTGCCGCTGGGACCAGTCGGGCCTTCCGAGCCAGTTGGCCCTGAGGCGCCAGTCGGGCCCGAGGCGCCAGTAGGCCCCGAGGCGCCAGTAGGACCGGTGTCACCTGTCCCAGTCGCGCCGGTTGGGCCGGTGTCACCTGTCCCAGTCGCGCCGGTTGGGCCGGTGTCACCCGTTCCAGTCGCGCCAGTCTCCCCTGCGGCCCCGGTCGGGCCGGTCTCGCTCGCGCCCGCTGCGCCCGTCGGACCTGGGGGACCGGCTGGTCCAACGACTCGTTCGACGCGCGCTGGATGCAGGAAGTGGATCAGCGAGGACGCGCGACGCGCTCGCTTCGTCCAGCTCTGCGCCGTCGCCAGCGTGAGGCCATGGCGGCCCCTGTTCTCATGCAGGATGAAGACGAAGTCGTGCACATGCTTGAAGGCCGCGAGCGGATCGTCCTGACGCAGCGTCTGCTCTGCGACGTTGAGCGTGTTCACGAGGCGCTGCTTGAGGTGACGTTCGAGGCCTGAGCTGCGCACCTCGGAGCGCAGCGAGCCAAGCAGGCTCGTCGGGCTGAGCGTCGCCGCGAGTGCGAGTGGCGAAGAGGACCAGACGATCGACCCTGCAAGCGCGGCGCCAGACGCGACGACGCTGCGCCTGCTCAGCTTGCGCTGCTCGCCGTCATCGGCGGCCTCTCCAGCCTCTCCATGTAGACGGGAGTTATCGTCCACTGGCCAATCCTAGTCGATCCGCTCGACGGAATCAGGCGACTGCCTCGAGCAGGCGAAGCGTCCGCTCTAGGTCGACGACCGCGAGGTGGGCGGCGCGATCCCAGACGCCGAAGCTGAGCAACAGCTCCCCGCCGCGGCGTGCAAGCCCTGCGCAGAACTCGAGCTCCGCGCCAAGCAGCGTGAAGCGAGGCGAGAGCGCCTGCAGGCGACCGTCGCCGTCGACGAGCGCGAAGCGGTGCAGGTAGCGGCGGCCAAGCGCTGCGCCAGGCAGCACCTCGTGCAGCACGAAGAGGTTGCCGCCAGGCACAGGCACTCCCTGCGAGCCGCCGCGCAGACCGATTGCCCAGCCTGGCGTGGGCCGCTCGCTGAGGCGCGCGACCGTGCCCTGCTCGAGATCGCAGGAGAGCACAATCGTCGGCGCCGCGGTGTAGAGGATGCGCACGCAGGCGTGCCGCTCGGCAGCAAACGGCGAGATGGCCTGCTCGGCGACGAACGGCGCCCAGTTCTTCTCGTTGCGACCGCGAGTGCCTTCGAGCAGGCTGACACGCTCGATCTCGCTGTCGTCGAGCGACAGCAGCGCGATCTCGCAGAGCCCATCAGGGTGGCGATCGCAGACGGTCGCAAGCGCATGCCAACGACCGGCGACGTTGAACAGACGGCAGTCCTCATAGCCAAGCACGTAGCCAGGGTGGCGCGGTGGACCGTCAGAGCGGTCGCTGAGCGCGTCGAGGCCGGTGAGCGCCAGCCCGTCGTCGAGCTTCGCGACGTAGTTGAGCGTGCGGACCTGCTCGCCGCCATCGAGGATCGTGTAGCGACCGCCGTCGATCAGGTAGTTGACGGTGCGCACGATCATCCTGAAGCCGCCTGCAGGGTCAGCGGCAATCGATGGGTTGCAGCAGGGCCATGTGGGGTCGATGTCAAGCGTGACCGCGCCCCACTCCACCGCGCCTGCGAGCTCGTCGAGCGAGGCGAACGGCGCGCGTACGGAGGCTGGCGTGCGAAGCGCGCGCAGCGAGTGCTCCCTGTTCGCGATCACCGTCCGCTCGATCCCCGCGGGCATGCGTCCCCCCGCGAGCAGCCTCGCGCTCACCTCGAGCGCCTCGCCTGGCCTGCCGACCCAGTAGGCCGCGATCGAGAGCTCGAACAGCAGCCGCCACTCGTAGACGTCGCGATGCACGAAGAGCAGATCGTCTGGGTAGGGCAGCGCGAGGCCCTGCTGTGCATATGCGTAGGCAAGCTCGTGCCGCTCGAGCACCCTGCAGATGCGCGCGAGCTCGCAGAGCGGCTCGGCCCTTGCGGGGCGCAGCTCGTGGGCGCGCTGCAGGAGGCCAATCGCCCGCTCAGGGGCGCGCTCCCCGCTCAGCACGCCTGCCTGGAAGGCGGCGTAGAAGGCCTCCTCGGCCCAGCCTCCCCCTGCCGCACGCTCTTCGTAGAGCTCGATCGCGCGCTCGAGCTCGCCGCTGTCGCTGTGTGCTTGAGCGCTGTCGCGGTGGGTCTGGGCGAGGTAGAAGAGGCTGCGCAGGTTGTCAGGGTCCTCTGCGAGCTCGCGCTCCAGCAGGCGACGGTCCCGCTCCAGCTTGTCCGCTCTCGCACCGCCATCTGCATGGTGCTCGATCGTGAGCTGCTGAAGCGGCCGCTGGCTGATCTCCCGCTCGGCGGCAAGGTACTCGTGGGTGGCGCCGACGAAGCGCCAGTCAACCTCGCCGCTCACGAGCCTTGGCACCGCGTAGTCAAGGTCGCCAAGATGGCGCAGGAGGTAGGCGTCCGCCTCGAGCGCGGGCAGCTGCCCTGCGCGCTCGACCGTCATGTCCGCGTCGAGCAACAGCAGATAGTCCGCGCTGCCGCGCGCAAGGCGCATCAGCTCTGAGCGGTTGCTGCCGAAGTCGCGCCACTCGCTGTGGTGCAGCGCACCTGGCAGCCCGCCAAGCAGCTTCTCGACGAGCTGCGGAGTCGCGTCCCTGGACCCCGTATCGCAGATCGTCCAGCAGTCGATCAGCGGCAGCGCGGAGGCGAGGCAGCGCTCGATCACGGCGGCCTCGTCGCGCACGATCATGCAGAGACCGATCGTCTGCCGCCGAGCTGACACGGCGGTGATCTTAGGCTGAGGTCAGCGGCGCCGCTGCCTGCGCGCGTGCAGGCGCAGCTGGCTGATGCGCACCGCGGCGAGGATCGCGACGAGCAGCGCGCCGCCGACGGCGGCGAGCAGCAGGGCGACGCCAAGCGAGATATGGCCTTTTGCGCCGAGGTAGTTGATCTTCACGTCTTCGGTGTTCTCGAGGATGAAGATCAGCATCAGCGCGAGCACTACGGCGCCAAAGAGGAAGCCCTGGAAGGCGACGCTCGTGCGCGTTCGTGGCGGCTTGGAGGGCGTTGCGGGCTTCGCGTCCACCGCGCCACCGGCAACCCCATCCGCGCCGCTGGCGACTCCATCTGCGGATTGGGCGGGAGGACTGTCCTCGTTGAGCTGTCTTGGGGGCGCGCCCTGCTCGGGATCGTCCATCATCAGAGCCTCCTTTCGGTTCGCTCACCCTCTCGGAGCAGGGTTACCCGCTCTGCCCTGCAAGCTATCCTCAGGGAGCTACTCGGGCTCGCCGCACTGGAGCGTGAGTTCTTCTTCGAGGATCTTCCGACCACCAGAGCTGACGCTCACATGCGTGGGCTGGCCATACGCTTCTTCGATCACGAATTCGATCGTCTTTTCACCGCCAGGCGCAAGTGGGCCGACGGCTTCGGAGATCGGCACGAGTTCCAATCCTTCGTTTTCTTCGTTGAAGTATTCGGCTTCCCATTCGACGGTGAAGGATGCAGGCAGCGTCGCGCCCGGCGCGTTGACGAGATGAACGACAACTTCTGCGCTGTAGTCAAGCTCTCCGTCTTCTTCGATGCACGTGGCTTCGATCGACGCTTCAGGATCCGCGGAGCAGGTGTTGACGATCTGCCTGCTCGCGACCAGGACGCTGCCGCCGGAGACGACTTCGAGCATCGTGCTTTCTCCTGGGGCGAGCGGAACCGTCACCGTTTCGCTCGCGCCCGCGGCGAGCGGTCCGTAGCTCTTACCGTCGACGGTGAAGGACGCTGACCCAGTCGCGCTCGCGGCGTTCGAGAGCGTCACGACCACCGCGCCGGCGGAGCAGTCGAGCCTCTCCGTCGCGGAAGGCGCAGGGACCGCGGATGGCGTCGCGATAGGAGTCGCAGGCGTCGGCGTGAGTTCGGCTTCCTGAGCTGGAGCGACTTCGCGCTTCGGCAGGTGCCGCTTTTTGTAGCTCTTTGGCACGACCTTCGGCTTGTGCACGTAGAGCGCGACCCTCACACTGCCGAAGTTGGGATTCCAGCAGTTGATCGGGAAGACGACGTGTGCGTCGAAGGCGACGCGCTTGCATCCGCTACGAGCATGCGCGCAGAGGCGCGTGCGGAGCTTCGCTGGGACTCTCACGCCGACGGGCTCGCCGACATTCAGCGTGCGCGGACCGACGGAGAACCACTCGCCAACGCCTTCGCAGCCGTGGTTTTCGGTCACGACGCGCTTCACCACAGCACCAAGCACGAGTTCGCTGTCCATGCGGTGCATGACCGCAGCGGTCGAGCCATGGATGCCTACGAGCCCCGCAAATGCGTCAAGCACCCCGTTTTCCGCATAGTCATGAACGGCGTGTGTGACGCTCTCGGTTTCCTGGCTGCAGGCGCCAGGGTGAGACTGGGTGGCAGGATTGAACGCGTCGGCGGCTGCGACTGGCAGCAGAGCGACCGCCGCGGCGACCGCGATTACAAGCGACGCAGTGAGTACTGAAAGTCTCCGCAGCATATGTGCGCACTGTATAGCAATCTCGCAAAAGCTCATCATTGCGCGACAATCCGCGAGGTACTGTGGTGGGAGAAAAGATGCTGAAGCGAAAGGGCAGACGCTGACGTTGGCGGAGATCTCCGCGAACGATCGCCGCCGCATGCTCGCTCGGCATCTCGCCGACGTCGGTGTCGCTGCGGCCGATCCAGGTTCAGCGACGGCGCGTCTCGTGCAGCTCAGCGAGGGCGGCTTCACCGCTGACGGTGTGCCCTACGAGCTTGCCGACGACGCGCGCGTAGTGCTGCTGGGCGCGGGCAAGGCCTCGCTGCCGATTGCCGCCGCGCTGCGCGACATCCTCGGCGAGCGCCTCGACGGAGGCGTGCTCGTCGTACGCGCAGGCGAAGCAGCGCCGCTGCCCCCGCTGAGGGTGCTCGAGGCCGATCATCCGCTGCCGACCAAGCGCTCGCTACAGGCAGGCGAGGCGCTGCTCGCAGAGGCGCAGCGGCTGGGAGCGAACGACGTCGCGCTCTGCTGCTTCACCGGTGGGTCCTCCGCGCTGGCGAGCGTCCCACCTACAGGCGTGCAGGCCGAGGAGAAGTGGGAGCTGCACAGGCTGCTGCTGCGCAGCGGCATGCCAATCGAGGAGATCAACACCGTGCGCAAGCACGTCTCTGCCCTGAAGGGCGGCAGGCTCGCAGCGACGACGACGGCGAGGATCGTGAACCTTGCGGTCTCCGACGTCGTCGGAGACCGACTCGACGTGCTCACCGACCTGACGGTGCAGGACACGACAAGCGCGTCCGACGCAGTCAAGCTGCTGCGACACTATGGGCTCTGGGAGCGTGTGAGCGCGAGCGTGCGCGCACATCTGAGCGGGGACCCGCCGACCCCTGTCCTCGATGGGGATCGCATCCAGACGGTGATGCTCGCCAACGGCGCGAGCGTCTGTGCCGCGATGGAGCGCGAGGCAAAGCTGCTCGAGCAGCGCGCTGTGATCGTCTCGACCACGCTGACCGGGGAGAGCCGCGAGGCGGGACGGATGCTCGCCGGGATTGCCATCCGCTGCGTGCGCGATGGGACGCCATCGCAGCCGCCTATCGTGCTGCTCGGCTGCGGCGGCGAGACGACCGTGACGCTTGAGCAGGATGCGCCGTTCGCCGCAGGCGGCCCGAATCAGGAGATGGCGCTAGCCGCGGCCATGGAGATCGCAGGCCTGCCGATCGCCGCCCTATTCATGGACACCGACGGCTCCGACGGCGGCACCGAGCTCGCGGGCGGTCTCGTCGACGGCGACAGCGCCAAGCGTGCTGAGCAGCTCGCGATCGACCTCTCCGAGACGCTGCGCGGGCATCGCACCACAGGCGCGCTCGAGCTGCTCGGCGACGAGCTGCGCACCGGGCCGACGGGCACGAACGTCAACGACCTGTTCGTGATCGTGGTCGACCCGGAGCGCGCTGCGGACCTTCGCGACGAAATCGGCAACGATTCGGCGCCGCTGACTCGCTCTCGGCGTGGCCGCGCGCCGGCGGCGAGCAGCTCGGAGCGAGCGAAGTCCGCGAGCGGGCGCGCGCCAAAGCTCGCGCAGAGGTCGAGACCGGCCGCCAAGCGCTCGCGCGCCGCCTTCGTCGTTCCTGTGCGCCGGATTGCCGCGCCTTGGAGGATCAACGCGCGTGCGTACTCGAGGCTCGCCGGCGAGCTCACGAGGACCTCGACTGCCTCCTCGAAAGCGGCGAGGCTCGCACTGCCCTTCCTCGCCTGGCCGGCGGCGATCAGCGCGACCCCGAGCGGGCGTGGCGCTCCGAAGCGGCGTGCGAGCGCAAGGGTTTCACAGAGCACCTCCTCCGCCTGCTCCTCGCGACCCAGGCGCGCAGCAGCAACCACGACGCGCACGCCAGGGAACGATCGACGGGTTGACGATCAATGCTCCCTCGAACACGCGCCCTGCCTCCAGGCCGGCCTCGAGCGCGGCGAGCGGCTCCCCGCGCATCAGGTGAATGCGAGCCTCCGCCTCGAGCACGAGTGCCTGCATCGATGAGCCCTCCCAGGCGACGTCAGAGCGCGCGAGGCGCAGCTCCCGCTGCGCCTCGTCGAGCTCTCCGCGCTCGATCTGCGACCAGGCCAGCTGCGCGCGCGCCGCGGGCATGAACATCTGCCAGCCCTCGCTGCCAGCCTCGACAGCACGCTGAGCGGCGGCAGCCGCATCGATGAGCATGCCCCTGTAGTAGAAGCTGAAACTGAGCCCGTAGCTGCCATTGACGAAGCCGATCATCGAACCACGCCGGCGCGCCTCCTCCTGAGCCTTTCGCTGCAGCGCCTCATAGCCGTCGAAGTCGTCTCCCCAGCCAAGCGCCCCCATCGCGGAGATCCAGTTGAGGCCATCGGACGTCTCCTGCTCGAGCAGCGCGCCGTCGGCAAGGGCGTTGCGCGCGAGCTCGAGCGCCCGCTCGCGTGGCTCAGCGGCGAAGGTCAGCTCGCCCGCCACCTGGGCGAGCAGCGCCCGCGCGCGCCATAGCTGTTGCCCACCGGAGGATCGAGGCTCACCTCGCGGGCCACCTCTGCCGCCTCGCTGCGCAGCGACTGATCGGTGCGAGCGACAGCAAGCCAGCCCGCCCTCAGCTCCATCGCCAGCGACGGCGCCTCGATCCCGGACTGCAACAACTCGAGGCGGCCGCGCTCCAGCGCTTCGGCAGCCTCCCTTGGGCGACCTGTCACGTAGAGCGCGCGCCCATGTTCGAGCGCCGTCCGTGCACGCACACAGGGGTCGCCGATCAACCTCACCGACTCCGCGAGGTGCTCGCAGGCGGCGGGCAGGCCAGCAGCGAGCTCCGCGGAGCCAAGCTCAGCGAGCACGTCAGGTCGAGCCGCAGGCTGCGGAGGCTCTGCTAGCGCACGCGAGAGCAGCTCGGCGGCGATCTGGGGCGCGCCCTGCTCCTGCGCGAGCGAGGCTCCCCTCGCGTAGGCGCGCAACCACCCAATCGTCGGCGGCGGGATATGCGCGCAGCAACTGAGAGGCGACCCACTCTGCGCCGTCTCCACGCTCCGCGAGCAGTCGCGCTGCGCGGCGATGCTCCGCGCCGCGGAATCGACTCGTAGACGACGTCTCTGACCAGCGGGTGCTCAAAGCGCGGCGGCGAGGCGCCGCTGAGGATGCCGGCAGCCGCCAGCGAATCAGCGGCCTCGACGGCCTCCTGCTCGCCGAGCTCGGCGAGCGCCGCGACCTGGCGCAGATCTGCAGCGTCGCCAAGGACCGCGATCGCGGACGCGAGCGCGCGGGCGTTCGCTGGCTGTCGGGACAACCGCATCCCGACCGACTGGACGACAGCGTCCGGCGTCGTGCCTGCGATCTCCTTGCTGCCCTTCGCCGAGGGCTCAACGCCGTCCCTGCTCAGCTGCCCAATCAGCTCGCGCAGCAGGAACGGATTGCCACCTGTGGCCGAATGGCAGGCCTCACAGAACTCAGACGCCGCCTGTTCGCCGAGCTCGGAGCGCGTCAGCTCTGTGCTCGCGCGTGAGCTCAGCGCACGAAGCTCGATGCGATGTGCGCCTGGCGAGGCCGCGAGTGCCTGCAGCGGCGTCGCCAGCTCCTCGCCAAAGCGGATGCTCACGAGCATCAGGATGGGCAGGCCCACGACTCGCTCCGCGAGGTAGGCGAGGTAGCGCAGCGACGGCTCGTCGGCCCACTGAGCGTCGTCGACGCTGAGGATCAGCGGCGAGCGGTCGCAGAGGCCCTCCGTCAGCCAGTAGAGGCCATAGAGCGAGCCTGTGCCTGGCGACGGCTCCTCAAGTCCCAGCGGCGCCGCCGCCAGCGATGCGGCGCCGACGAGCAGCCGCTCTGCGCCGTCCTCGCGCTCGAGCACCCTCGTGAAAAGCTGTCGCACGACGTTCCAGGCAAGGTCCGTCTCCAGCAACGTCGTCGAGGCGGTGAGCCGCATCAGCCCGGCGCTTCGCCCAGAGGCGACGGCCGCGGCAAGCAGAGCGGTCTTGCCGACACCGGCGGGACCTTCCACCAGGCAAACCCGAGCCAGCTCCACGCGCGGCTTCCTCGGCGGCCTCGCGCAGGCGCACAAGCTCCGCCTCTCGCTCGAGGAGCGTTTGCGCCCGCCGTTTCACGGCCCCAGTATCGCGCCTTTCACGGCCTCGGTATCGCGCGAGCCAGCCGGCCCTTACCAGGTATCCGACGGCCCCTGCCTGCTCAGCAACTCCTACGTGCCCGAAAGCCCATGCGTATAGGCGTAGCGCACGGCCTGGGCGCGATCGCGGGCATCGATCTTTGCGAAGAGATGGTTGATGTGACTCTTCACGGTCGCCTCGCTGACCACGAGCGTCGCGGCGATCTCGGCGTTCGACAGGCCACGAGCGATCAGCGTCAGCACCTCCGCCTCGCGCGTGGTCAGGCCATCGGGGAGCATCGCCGGCGTCGGCGTCGGCGCTACTGTCGGAGCTGGACCCGTCGCCGCGAGCAGACGTTCCTGAACCACCGGGTCCAGCAGCGCCTGGCCACTCGCGGCGGCGTGCACGGCACGCGAGATCTCGGCAATGCCAGCGTCCTTCGTCAGGTAGCCGCGCGCACCAGCACGAAGCGCATCGAGGATCGAGCTCTCGTCGGCGTGGGTCGTGAGCACCACCACCTCGATCCTCGGCGACGCCTGACGGATGCGACGGGTCGCCTCGACCCCACCCAGGCGTGGCATGTGCAGATCCATCAGCACGACGTCTGGGCAGAGCCGGCTGCAGAGCTCGACGGCCTCCTCCCCGTCGGCCGCTGCGCCCACGGGCTCTATCTCGCTGACGGTGTCAAGCAACGTTGTCAGGCCCTCGCGCACGAGGGCCTGGTCATCGACGACGAGCACGCGCACCGGCCCACTCAAGGGAGGGTCCCCTCATCGCCAGGATTGCCATTGCGAGCGGCTTCGAGGAGAGCCTTCGCGGGCAGACGCAGCTCGACCTGCCAGCCGCCGTCGCGCGGTCCGGCTTGAAGGCTGCCACCGAGGATCTCGGCTCGCTCGCGCATACCGCGCAGACCGTAGCCGCCGCCGAGGCTCGCAAGCGCACTTGACGCCTGCTGCCTGGACGTGGACGCAGTCGCGACTGGCACATCGACGATGCGCAGCAAAAGCTCGCCGTTCGGCGCCCCCTCCGTGAGCGCAACGGTGACGGATGCCCCTGGCGCATGCTTGCGTACATTCGTGAGTGCCTCCTGGGCGACGCGGATCACCGTCTGCCCAGCCTGACCGCTGAGCCGCGACAGCTCACCGGCGACCGTCAGCTTTGCGGACGCATCGACGGAAGCCTCATAGTCCGAGACGAGCGCGGCGAGGCGCGAGGGCACAGAGATTGGCTCTCCGCGCAGGGTCCCGACCGCGTCGCGCGTCTCGTGCAGCCCTTCGCGGGCAAGCTCGTGGGCGCGCTTCACGCGCTCGAGCACGCTCCCCTGCTCCGCTCCGCCTTCGATCAGGGCGACCGTCGCTTCGAGCTGGATCGTCAACCCTGCGAGCGCGTGGGCGAGCACGTCGTGTATCTCACGCGCGATCCGCGTCGACTCCTGCAGACGTGCCGCCCGCAGTTGCTCCTCGCGCGAGCGTTGCGTCTGGGCGAGCAGCAGCTCCGCCTGCTCGGCGCGCTGCACCGACTGGCGGCCATTGGCCGCGGCGAGGGCAGCCGCGGCGAAGCCCAGCACGTAGGCGAGTACGCCAAGCGCACTGCCGTCATAGGCGAGCACTGCGCAGGCGAGTGCGAACGCGCCGACGGCTGCGACGGTGGCCGCCTCACGCAACTCGGCGCGCAGCCCCGCGACGACGATCGCGACGAACACGAACACGCTTGCCGCGCTGCCGCTGCTGGCGCCGCAGAGGACGCCGCCGGCGGCAGCCATCACGAAGAGGTCAGGCGTCAATCCCAACTCGAGGCCAGGCCTTGCGGTCCCGACGAGGAAGGCGAGCACTGCGATTGCAAGCGTGATCGCGACGACGAGGCCACGGCCGCTGCCAGCCGGCGGGTCGTTGGAGGAGAAGACAGTCCACGTCACGAGGGCAAGCGCTATGAGGCGCACACCGGTCGCGGTCGGACGGTTGAGACGCTGGAGCAACATCGTCACAACGGTAGGGATCGGACGACAGAGACGCGGGGAGGGAACGCAAGCGCCTGCGTCCCTCCCCGCGATCGCGTGATTCCTTCTGACACCGTGGTTCAGGCGCTCGTCTCAGGCGAGCCTGGTGCAGCTGTCAGGACATGCCTCGCTGTCTCCTGCAGGCGCCTGCGGCGCGCAGCGATCACAAGCGTGCGACCGGCGACCTCGAAGACAGCCATCGCCAGCAGCGCAACCGTCCAGGCCTCATGGCTCGTGATCGAGTGATGAATGCTGAAGGTCTCCAGCGCCGATGCGCCACCATGCGTGATCCAAATCAGGAACGCGAAGCGAGACCCCATGCCCAGCACCCAGAAGATGCCAGAGATCCAGCCGCTGCGCGCGAGCACCCGGCCGTCTGCGTCGGTGCGCATCATCACCGTCTTGCCACTCGCGATGCCGATCGTCGCACCAAGTGATGCGAGCACCGCGACGAGCACGAGGTCGTTGCCCGCCGTCGGAACTCCGTGGAGGTAGTTGGCGGCCGCGATGCCCACGATCACGAGCGGCCGGATCATCGTACGGGTCTTCAGCTCGCGCTCTTTGATCTGCATGAGGACAAGGAGCACGAGCAGTGAGTCGAGTATGTAGTCGGTAGCAGTCATGGGCTCATCCTCGCCTCACGACGGGCTTTGCACATCGGCTCGTGGGTCGATTCGCGGGTTGAAATCGTGGTCCGCCTCCACCCACGGGTGGAGATCCTGGGCGGATCGGGCGCGAAGAGAGCGGATCAGGCGCAAGAGCGCGGATCAGGCGCAAAGAGAGCGGATCAGGCGCGCTGCGAGAGCCGGCCTGGATCGCCGATCAGTCTCGGATCGACGACTGGCGCAGACACCGGCAGCGTCACCGCAGGACGATCTGGATCCGACAGGTCCTCTGGCGCTTCGCGGGACCTGCGGCGGCGATCGGCAAAGCCCATGTAGAGCACGAGCTCCCAGTTGCCGACTCCCCCGCGGTCTGAGTCGACAGCTACTGGCCCTGGGGTTCGGGCTGGCGCCGGCTTGTAGCTGCGCGACTTGTAGAGCCACGAAACGACGTTCGTCCAGATATCCACCAGCGAGTTGCGAATGCCGATGAAGGCGAGGATCGCGTAGGCCCCGAGGACGCCGTTGATCGCGGCGAAGACGGCGTTGGACCAGAGGTCTTTGTCCCAGGCGAGCTTGAAGGTGTAGGCAGAGAAGCCGACCAGCAGGTAGGGCAGCACGACGTAGAGGAACGCTGGGATCGTACGGTCGCGGACCTTCGGGGTGCGGATGAATTTGCCCTTCGCGCCCGTCAGGGCCTGCACGATCGAGCTGAGGCTGCCGGCGAGGTTGACGGGCAGCAGCAGCAGGTTGAAGCCGTAGATGCGCGCTGCGTCGAGCGGTTTGTAGCCGCAGTAGTGAAGATCGATTGCCATCGCCAGGAAATAGGGCGCGGCGACCGCGTAGGTGAGCGGCGAGATCAGGTGGCCGCTGAATGGGATCACCATCAGGCAGAGGACGAACAGAGAGCTCCAGAAGACCGAAGCCATGTAGTTCAAGCGCAGCAGCAACTCGCCAATGCTCGTGCGCTCTTCGCGCTCACGCCGCTTGCGGACTGCGCGCACGAGCTTCGGGACGATCAGCAGCCCGCCGTTCGCCCAGCGATGGCGCTGGATGCAAAGCGAGCCGAAGTCGGGCGGCGTCGCGCTGTAGGCGAGGCGCTCAGGGTAGTTGTGCAACGTCCAGCCGTGGGCGGCGAGGTCGATCGTCGACTCGGTGTCCTCGATCACCGTGCGATCGGATATGTAGCGGCGAATTTCGAACTCGCCCTTGTACTCGACCTCCTCGATGTCGTCGAGCGCGCGCTTGCGGAGGATCGCGTTCGCCCCAACCCAGAAGGACGCAGAGTGGTAGGTCATCCCCTGGTGGATGATGTGCTGCAGATCAGTGGTCGCGCCGGCGATTCGCTCGATGCGCGTCGTCGCGCCTGGCAATGCGCTGTACGGCGATTGCGCGACCGCGACCTTGCTGTGCGCCTCCTGCTCGAGCAGGTGCACCAGCCGCAGGCAGTACTCGGGCATGATCACGCTGTCGGCGTCGATCGTCAACACGTAGTCGCGTTCTGGCACCACGAGATCGGGAGCGGAGTCGCCCGCCGGAACGAGGTTCAGCCCCGCGGGAGTCGAGACCTCCCGGTAGCTGTCGCCCATCAGACCGACATAGCTGTTCAGGTTCATCGCCTTGTTCGGCTCGGCGGACAGCGACGTGTAGCGCTTGCGCTGGAAGCTCGAGATCTCCGCCCGGAACGTCCAGGCGAGTCGGCGGTAGAGCTGACCAAGGCGAGTCTGGGAGAGCTTGCTCGGATCGTCCTCCGCCGCCGCCCGCAGCGCCTTGCCAGTCAGTGCCATGTCGGCGGCAAGCTGTCCCAGCACATGCGTTGTGAAGAAGCGCTCGTTGTGGTCGGAGACCTGGTACTGCTCCGCCAGTGATCGAATCCAGGCAGCCGCATACTCATACTCCCCCGCGAGATCGCTCAACTCCTCGACGCTGACATCGGCGCCGGGATCAAACGTCGACTCGAACCGCTCGAGCGCGATATCGAAGCGGCGTCGCGGCTCGGAGAGCAGCCGCTCGACTTCGGCTGGCAGCGCCATCGCGCTGTCGAGCAGCCGTCGTGGCTCTGTGAAGCGAGGGCTTGGCGGGTCGTCGATCAGCAGGACCACCTTGAGGTCCGGGTACTCCTGCAACGCCGTCGAGAGCAGCGTCATCAGGATCACGCCTGGCTCCTCCTGGTAGGAGGGCACAAGTGCCGTCAAGGTTGGCTGGCAGCTGGCAAAGAACTCGTCGATGCTCGCCCTTGGCATCCGCCGATGCTGGCGTGCGCGATAGTAGAATCCCAGGCGCCCGAAGAGGTAGGCAGTCGCCGATGCGGCGAGCATGCTGACTGCGACGAGGAAGCCGATCGTCTCCAGCAGGCCCGCGTGACCAGAGACGCCTTCGATCACCTGGTTGTTGAGGACGGTGACGATCAGGGCGACCCAGGCTCCGACGGTGAAGACGACCGCGGCACGTCCGAACAACATCGCCCATTCACCGGCGACGCGCGGCACCGCAGGCATCGGGTTTCCATGCGAGTCGGCGCCCCACTGGCGCCGGACACTCCTGTCCGCCTGCTTGCTTCTGTCGGCCTGCTCGCTTCTGTCCGCCTGCTCGCTTCTGTCCGCCTGCTTGCTTCTGTCGGCCTGCTCGCTTCTGTCCGCCTGCTTGCGACGCAACAATGCCATCACGCTGCCCCCGCTTCGCTGCCTGTGTTCGTCGGCTCGCCGGGGTACTCGAAGAGTGGCTCCCAGGGCACGCCTGGGCTTGACGGTATTTCCTGCCGAGGCTGTTCGCCCTGCGTGTACCAGCGCGCCTGGTAAGGCAGGCCTGCGAAGTTCACCTTGTCTCCCTCGTGGTAGACGGTGCTCGGAGACCAGGGCGCAGGCTTTGCCGAGGTCAGGCGCACAAGCTTCGGGGCGTGGCTGCCAGCTGGCACTGGGCCGATCAGCTGCCATGGCCCGTTCGGCGCATCGGCTGACAGCGAGCCTGGCGGGGTGCTCTGGGTCCACCAGCTGGCTTCGTAGATCTCGCCCTGCCAGACGACCTTGTAGCCACTCACGTAGGCGCCCGTTGCGCGCCAGATCGGATAGGGGCTCGTGGCTGGATCGTCGGTCGAAGTCGAGGCGTGCTGCGCCTGCGTCGAGGAGCTCGCTTCGCTCTGTGGGCGCGCGGTCTTCGTGCCTTTCAGCGAGCCGAGGATGCGTGTGAACTGCAGAGGCTTCTGTAGGACGCCGCTGCAAGTGTTGGAGACGACGCCAGTCTGGGCGAAGGCGCCACCGCACTCGGAGTCGCGATTCAAAGACCAAGCCGACACCCGCGGGATCCCGTGGCGGTTGACGAACCTCGCAAGCGCGTGGGCGTCATGGACGGTGAAGCGCTGACTGGGAGCGTCGTTTACACCGAGCATCACCGTCACGCCGAGATGGCCCCAGGCGGCTGAGGCGCCATCTGGCAGCTTCGCCGCCTGCCAGAGCGACTGCACCTGCGCATGAGTCGCATAGAGCGCGCGTTCGATCGTGCCGACCATGTCGTGGACGGCACCTTCGTCTGGCCCGAAGTCCATCGCCATCGCGTTGACTCCGGCGAGCTTCACATGCGCGGCCAGCATCGCCTTCACGGCGGCGACTCCTTGCGCCGTCAGCCCCTCGCGCGCGACTGGCAGCGTCATCCAGACGCCAAGCGAAGCGTGCTTGCCAACCATCTGACGCTGTACCGTCGCGATCGCCTGCGCCCTGCGGGCATCCGCCGAGGTGTCCGCGAGGGTCTGCCCCTCGAGGTCGAGGTCGATCGCGGTCGCGTGGTAGCGCTCAATCGGTGCCATGTACGCTTCGACGAGCTTGCTCTGGTCGGTGCATCCGACGGCGAGATCGCTGTTGTCGCGGCCGCCGTAGGACACCATCACACTGCCGCCCTGGTTGCGCAGCTCGGCTGTGCGGGCGTCGAGGTCGAGCGCCTGCTCAGCCTGTTCGAGCGTGTAGAAGGCGCCCCATGAGGGGGTGCAAGCCTGCGAGTGGGCGCTCACGATGAAGCCGAGATAGACGCCAGCGACAGGGTTCGCGGACGGCGACTGGAAGGCGTAGGTAGGCGTCTGGGTCACATCCACATAGGGGGCGTAGACGGGGACCGCATCTGATCTCGTCCCTGCCGCTGAGGTATCGCCGCTGACCAGCCTCCAGATGCCGACGGCGGCACCGATCAGGACGATCAGCAGCAGCGCGACGCGGATTGGCGAGATCTCCGGCGAGGGTGGCGCCTGGGCCGCCGGCGGCCCAGGCGGCGCCGGAGGCACTGGCGGCACCGGGCTCGCGGGGCCGCGCTGCTGTGTTTGCTGTTGCTCGATCAGGGCCATTGGACCAGGGCGTCGGCCGCCGCTTCGAGGCCGACAGTGGGAAGATCGGCAATCGAGTGGGCCAGCTTGAACGCACCGCTCGCATCCATCCGAGGAGTCGTGAGATTCGTGCTTGTGGGGCAATGGCTGTGCTATCCGTCCGTCGCACCCCCTGACGTAACATTCAGCCTGCCTCCCGCAATCTATGAGGCAGATGGACACTCAGAGCCACTCGCCGAGCGACGCCCAGCTGCTGGCACGGTCGCACCGGGACGCGGATGCCTTCCGGGAGCTGTATGAGCGCTTTGCACAGCGCATCTACGCCTATCACCACCGCTGCAGCCGCGATCCTGACGCCGCCCAGGACCTGACCGCCGAGACCTTCGCGCAAGCCTGGCTCGCGCGCCGACGCTTCCGCGACGAAGCAGATGGCTCTGCCGCGCCGTGGCTATTCGGGATCGCCCGCAATGTGCTCCTGATGTCCGTTCGCCAGCGCAGCCTCGAGCGGGCGGGCCGTGCGCGGCTGGGCCTGCTTGACGGCTCCGCGTCGGCCCGTGAGGCGCACGAGCCCGACGAGTCCTGGCTCGCGCCGCTCGAAGCAGCGCTCGATGACCTTCCTGAGAGCCAGCGCGAGGCGATCAGGCTGCGCTTCGATCAGGACCTCGCCTACGAGGACGTCGCCATGGCCCTTGAAACCTCGCCCCAGGCGGCGCGCGTTCGCGTGCATCGCGCGCTCAATGCGCTGCGCGCTCGGCTATCCGAAACCACGGAGGCAGGCAGATGAGACAGTCACCATTCAAGACCACGGAGGCAGGCAGATGACACAGTCGCTACCCAAGAACCTCATCGAGCTTGGGGACGCCTTGGAGCGGGCCACGCGCGCCGATCTTGCGCATGACCAATCCAGCCGCAGGTGGGCGCGACGCCCTCGACCTGCAGTGCTTGCGGGTGTGCTCGCCGCGATGGCGATCCCCGCCGCGGCGATCGCTGCCACGCAGCTGATCAGCACGGGCGAGGTGGCCGAAAGCCTGCCCCGCGGGACGCGCGCCCTGATAGGCACCGACCCGAGCTGCACCATGCTTAAGCAGGGCATCGAATACCGCTGTGTGCTCGCACAGCCGCCTTCGGAAGCCGCGGAAGCCGCGCCTTCGGAAGCCGTGAAAGCCGCGCCTTCGGAAGCGGAAACCGCGCAGTCAAAACTGGCCGCGAGCGGCGTGAATCCGAAGAGCTGCGTTTTGATCGGGAAGGACGGCGAGAAGTACTACAAGTGCGCAAGCGGCGCAGATAGCGGGCAGACCGTCGAAGTAGGCGAAGGCCCCAGCGTCGCTGGCTCGGCCACCGACTGGAAGGGCACCGTCGAGCCGACGGTCAACGCAAGCCACCACGTCAACGGCGGTTGCCGCTCCGAGAATGCCAACGGCACCGAATGGACGTGCTATCTCGGCGAGGAAGCCGTCGCGCAGAAGATCATCGGCCAGGGCTTCCTCGGCGAATACGCTGCTGCTCCCGGCGTGGGTTGAGCGGCTGCGGTCGCGCCAGCCGCTGCGGGTCATCCCTTCGCGGCTGGCCTGGGTTGCGATCTCCCCGCAGCGACAGAATGCCGGCCGCGGTCGCTACGCTCGCAGCGTGACGCCAGAGGCACTTGCCAACCTCGCGCATCTGCGTCGTGCCCGCGATCTCATGGACCGCGAGTATTCGAGCCCGCTTGACCTCGCCGCGCTCGCCCGCGCGGCGTTGATGTCGCCAGGGCACTTCTCGCGACAGTTCCGCGCCGCCTACGGGGAGACGCCCTACTCCTACCTGATGACACGCCGCATCGAGCGCGCGAAGGCGCTGCTGCGTCGTGGTGACACGTCCGTCACCGAGGTCTGCCTCACAGTTGGCTGTACCTCGCTTGGCTCCTTCAGCGCGCGCTTCACGGAGCTTGTCGGCGCAACACCGACGGCCTACCGCGCTCGTGACCACAGCGCACTCGCGAGCGTGCCAGGCTGCATCGCCAAGGACCTCACCCGCCCAAGCCGCAAAACAGATCAGGATCGAAGAAACGCCAAGGGCGATCGGCCCCTAGCCTTGCAGGCATGAACCTATCTCTCTCCACATGCTTCGTGCTAGTCCACGATCCTGAGCTCGCACTGAGCTTCTACCGCGACACGCTCGGCCTCGAAGTCCGCAACGACGTCGCCCGCGAGGACTTCCGCTGGATCACGGTCGGCGCGCCCAGTCAGCCGAGTGTCGCGATCGTGCTCACCAACTACCTCAACGGCAGCCCCGCCGATCAGGACGCGCTCGCCGCGCTGATCGCGAAGGGCGCGCTGAACGGCGTGCACTTCGATGCCGACGACCTCGACGCGACGTTCGAGCAGCTAAAGACCTCGAACGTCGAGATCGTGCAGGAGCCGACCGATCAGCCTTGGGGCGCGCGGGACGGCGCCGTACGCGATCCCTCTGGCAACCTCATTCGGATCGCTCAGCCGCCCGCCAGCTGAGCGATCCTCGAGAGACGATCCCTCGCAATCAGCCGCCGCGGCGGCCTCTGCCGCCGCGGTGCTTGCCTGCGCATCCAGTGACCTCGATCTTCGTCCGCTGATGAACGACCCTGCCGTTCTGAGCAGTGAAGGTAGTCGGCATGAAGAGCGAGGTGGGGACACGCTTCCTACCCCTCCCCCTCCCCTTTACCTTTCCCTTCACGCGCACGAGACGCACCGGTTTGCAGAGGTTGCCGTTCGCGGCAAGCGCAGGGTGGCTGCCCTGCGGCAGCGTCAGCTGGAAGCTGCCAACGGGCTCGTCGGGCACGGTCTTGAAGGTGGTGCTGGTGATGCCCTTCGGGCTGATGTGGGTGGCGCCGATCAGATCGATCGTGACGCCATAGCCTTTCAACGCGAGCACGAGGCTTGGCCATTCGGTGCCATGGCTGACGAAGATCGCCGGGCCCGTCAGCGGGACCGGGAGGATCGGCGTCACGGCCTTCGCCTGCCCGACAAAAGATGCCTTCGGGCAGCCGTTCGGGTTCGTTTCGAACTGCTTGTCAGTGCACGCGTGCTGCAACGTCTTCAGCTGCGAGGGCAGTTGCTTGGGCAGTTCGACCCTCACCTTCTTGATGTTGGAGATGCTGCCGAGCTTGCCATTCATCGCGAGCTTTACGGAGAGGCTCGCTCCGAGCTTGCGAGACGTCTTGCCGCTCGTCTGCGCGGTGAACTTCGGCTTGAATGAGAGTTCCTTGCAGTTGCCGATGCCGAAAGCGGTCGATACCGTCGCGACCTGACCAAGGCTGCTGGTGAGCGTGCTTTCGGCGGGATGCGCGGCGCAGCTGGTCGGGTTGAGCGTGAACCCGCGACGATCGATGCTGATCTTGATCGTGCGCACGTGCGTGACGATGCCATGGAGAATCGTCGGGATAGGTTCGGAGCCGGTCGGGTCGATGCCCACCTGCCCTGTTTCGGGGTTGATCTTCAAGCCGAAGCGGATCACGATCGTGCCGAGGTCGAAAGGGCCGATCACAGCAGAGGTAACGCTGACGACGGAGAACGGGTCGCCGTTGAACGGGCCGGCGAAGTAGAGCTTGCCAGGCACATAGTCGAGCACGGAGCCGACGCCCGTGCCGACGAGCGTGTCGCCGATCGCGCTCTGCTGCGGGCACGAGGGATCCTGCTCCTGCGCTAGCCCTGTCGTGCCTCTCGCCGCTTCGATGTCAGCCTCCGGGCAGAACGGGACTCCCGTCAGATCGGCGGTCACCCCAAGCGGCAGCTGCGCGCTGTAGGAGGAGATCTCAGACATCGCGTCGCTCCTGCTCAATTCCACGAAGAACGGGCTGAAGACGCCCGCCGCCGGATCGATCGTGCCGACCTTGATCGCGGGCATGAACGGCGGCTTTGCGCCAGGGCAGGCCGAGCCTTCCGAGCCGGAGGCGATCTGAAAGCTGCCTTCGTCGGCGAGCGGCGTACTCGGCTCCGAGAACGGCGCGAGCAGCGCAAGCGCGCTATAGCTGCCACAGGTCGCAGGCGAGATGAGCGGCGCCTGTGCGCCTTCCCTGAAGTGGAAGGTGAAGTGCGAGAACGGCAGCTCTGGGTCGCCGTCGAATGAGACCGACAGCTGACCGGTGGCGGGGTTCGCGCTGACGCTGCCAGCGAGCTTGATGAGGATGCCACGTTCGGCACGGCTTCTCGCGACCACGTACAGCGCGATCAGCGAGCCACCGGGATGCCCCGCTTCTGGGAACTGGTTTTCATACGGCTGTGCGAGGTAAAGCGAGCCGTTGAGGGTGGTGAAGAGCAGCGGCGTTTCGATTTCCACCGTGCCAAGCTTCGAGTCTTCCGGACAACCAGAGGCCAAGGTCGGTGTGACTTCGGCGTACTGCGCTTCGCTGCAGGCGCCAAGCCCGACGCCCGCTGAAGGGTCGATCGTCAGGCCTTCCGGGAGCGTCACCGTTGTATCCGCGAGATCCGATTGTGCGAGCTCTTTCGCGCTGGTCAGCCCTTCGGTGTCGAAGTTCAACGCGAGGCTGAGCCCGCTTGGCGAGGATGCGGCGTGCGTGCTCGGGGTGACGCTCACCGTCGGAGTGAAGGCGAGCGTCGCACAGCCGCTCATGCCTCGCAACGGCGTGGACAGCGAAAAGCTGCTGGTTTGCCCTGTCGAGGAAACCGCTTGCAGGCTCGAGGAAAGCGCGCCAGAGCAGCGGGTGGGCAGTGTCACGAACGCCGGCGGATTGCTCGGTTCGATGCGGATGCACGGTTCCGCCGGCCTGCCTCCCCGCGAGCTGGCAAGGCACGACCATCCCCGCGATTCGTCGTGCGTGGAATCACCAGGAACGCCCCAGAAGGTGACGCGCGCGCTGATCAGACCGGCTGTGGCCGGGACTTCGAGCGCGGAGAGGTCGACGCCCCAGTCTTCGCCAGGGCCGCTGCGCACGCCGGTCGTGAGGAACACTGGCACGCCGTCGCCGGGCACATAGAAGCCGAACCGCGCCGGTTCGCCGGCTTCGGGTTCGATGTTGAAGATGGGGGTTGCGACTGTGAGCGTGCCGGCGCCTGCTCGAAAGAACGTGACGGACGCGGCGCCGACAGCGCTTTCGTAGGGGCATTCGTCCTGCCCGCCCAGCGCATCGGTGAACTGCCAGGCCAGGCAGCGCGGCGCAGCTCCAGGGTCGGCGATCAGGCCGGGAGGCAGCGCCGCCGTCAGCTGCTCGACGGACGCAGACGGGGAGGCTTGTGGAGCTTCCGTCAGCGACGCCGCATCTGCGTCCTGGTCGAGCGCGATCGTGCCCGTGATCTGGAAGGGATGGGAGCCCGCCTGCGTCACTGCGCCGCCGCCTTCGGCTTCGAGCTGCAGTTCGTAGTCTTCGACGCCAAGCCCGGCGGGTGCTTCGCCGACTTCGAGCGAGCGTGTCATGCTCGCCGTCGGCGCAGTGCCGCCAGAGACCTCGATCTCGACGCTTTCGCTTGCGCCGGCGTCCGACAGCACTTCGACCGCGATCCGCACTTCGAGCTGGTCGTAGGCCGCAACGGGGAGCGAGGTCTGGCAGCGCAGGCTTTCCAGCGAGCACGTCATCGGCGTCGTTTCGCCCAGGGCGCCGCCATCGGAGGGCGCGGCGCCCGCGATCCCGACGGCGCGCAGCCCGGCAGGTAGCGTGGCGAGCACCGTCACCGGCCCGTTGCCACCGCCTTTCGTGCCTTCGCTGAACGTCGAACGGTCGCCGACGTTCTCGGCGGTGAGGGTGAGCTCGCCCTGTCCTGGCGTGGCTTCGTGGGCCGCCGGCAGGCGGCTCGGACGTGCGCCGACGCCGAGATGCCACCAGGGCTCGGCCGCGGAGGCGACACCCGAGAGGGCAAGGCTGAGGGCGACCGCCAGCATGAGCGCCGCCGTCAACCGGAGCAGGTAGGTGGCGGACCGGGACGGGTTGGGGGTGCGTCCCGGTCCGCCTGTTCCAGCGCGCTCTCGAGAGGGACCGGCCGAAGAGCGCGCAAGGGCGTTGTCGTAAGCGAGCTTTGCGATCACAGGCTCACCGCAGCAGCAGCTTCACAGCCTCGGCAAGGGGCTTGCCCTGCGTGGGCTCGAAGCGCAGCTTCACCTTCGCGTTGACGCGCTGGTGCGGATGCTCTGCAGTCACTTCGCGATCGTGCCTGTCGAGCGAGACATCGATCGTGATCACCCCAGCCTTCGACGCCTTCGCGGCCGTACGCTCCAATCCACGACCGGAAGCGACGAGCTCGCCGGCGGAGGGGACGCGCACGCGGATGCGAGCGCTGTCGCGGTTGACCTCGTGTCCGAGCACCGTCATTTCCGGCTTGCAGCCACTGACGGCGATCCTCGTCTTGCGTGTGATGAGAATGCCGTTCTGGCCCGTGATCTGCGTCGGCATGTAGAGCGGCTTGCGACAGAAGCTGCCGTTGCCGCCGAGCGCCGGGTTTGCACCCATCGGCAGATTCAGTTCGAAGCTGCTGACGGGAACGTCAGGGATCGATGGGAAGGTCGAGGTCGTGATCTCCGTCTTCGGAGCGATGAACGTTTCGCCGACGAGGATGATCGTGACGCCGTCGCCCTGGAGCACGAGGTCGAGGTTCGGGAAGCCCTTGCCGCCGTGGCTGACGAAGACCGCCGAGCCGACCAGCGGCACCGGCAGCAGCGGCGTGTGCGCGATCGCACTGCCGACGAACGAGCCTGTCGGACAGCCCGCGGGATTGGCCGCGAACTGCGCTTCGGTGCATGCGAGTTTGAGCGTCGAGAGCTCCGCTGGCATCTTGCCCGGCAGCGTGACGTGCACCTTCGCGACGTCGGCGTCCCCCGCGCCCAGTGCGAGCTTCACGTTCAGCGCCGCGCCTTCTTTGCGCGTGTGATGGGCCTTCGTGCTCGCCGAGAAGCTAGGGTCGAACGGCATCGTGTCGCAGCCGCCGACCTGGAGGCGATCCGACAGCGAGGCGACCTCGCCGGCGGTGCTCGTCTCCTGGCCCGTGACGGCCAGCGTTTCGCAGCTCGTCGGGTTGAGCGTGAATTCCGGGCGGGTCATTTCGACGTCGACCGAGCGGATGTCGAGCGGGATGCCGTCGATGATCGTCGGGAACGGGTCGCTCACGGTGCTCACCTGCGCGGTGTGCGGGTCGATGAAGAGCGCGACGCGCACGAGGACCGTGCCAAGGTCGAACGGCCCTGCGATCGCGGGGGTCACGATCACGAGGCTGAAGGGCGCGCCCTTGTAGGGACCGGCGAAGTAGACGCGGCCGTTCACGTACATCGGCGCTCCAGAGCCGACGCCAATGTGCGCGACGCCGACCTCTGAGCCCGCCGGACAGGATGGCTGCCCCTGCTCGATCGCACCCTGGCCTTCGCCGCTGAGCGCCTGCGCCGCTTCGATATCGGCCTGCGGACACTCTTCGAGGCCAGCGATCTTGCCGGTCATCCCAGGCGGCAGCGTCACGTTCAACGCGGCGAAGCGCTGCGAGCCGTCTTCGCGCTTCAGCTTCACCACGAACGGCGAGTAGGTGCCCGCGACCGGCGAGGCGGCGCCGGCTTCGAAGACGGGCGTGTTTGGAGCCTGCGCTTCGCTGGCCGCGCAGGCGCCACCGCCTGGCGCTTCGGTGACTTCGAAGGGATGGCTCGACGGTTCCACCGCCGGATTACCGTCCCAGGGCGTGAGCACGCTGCTCGTCGCATACGATCCGCACGTCTCCGGCGTGGTCAGCGGCGCGCGGGATTGCGCCGCCGCTTCCTTCGCGCCGAACAGTTCGACTTCGAGGTCTTCGAAGGGCAGCTGCGGATTCTGGTCGAAGGTCGCAGTCAGCTGCCCGCTTTCAGAGTTTGCCTGCACGAGCCCAGGCAGCTTGATGACCACACCGGTGATCGGGTCGTCGACGGTGAGATACACCGCCAGCAGCGATCCGAACGGGTTGTTGCCCTGTTCGGCGAGGTACATCGCTCCTGGCAGCGGATGCTTGACCAGCGGCGTGTGCACAGTCACAGTCCCGATCTCTGACGCTTCCGGACACTGTGCGGGGCCTTCGCTGAACTGGGCGGTCTTCACGCCTGGCTCGCTCTGCGGGCTCAGTTCGGTAAAGCCGGTGAACCCGATGCCTTCTTCGCCCTCGGGACAGGCGGCGAGGCCGTCTGCCGAGGACGGATCGATGCTCACGCCGGCCGGGAAGGTGACCGTCGCGTCCTTCAGGTCAGAGCTTGCCACGCCTTCGGGCGCTTCTTCCTGGGGGACGTGCAGATCGATCTTCATGCCGGTCGGCGAGTCGGCGCTCGTGCTCGTCGGCTGCGCTTCGAGGCTCGGAGCGAATCCGAGCGCTTCGCATTCGGCGACCGGCGGCATCTGCTGTGAATAGGCGGCGTAGTCGCCCGGCGTCTGGAAGGCGTCTGCTTCGCCTGTCGCGTTTGACGGACCGGTGCAGGCGGTCGGCATCGTCAGGAAGGGGACTTCCGACGCTTCCGAGGCACAGCCCTCCGTGTAGCCGAAGTTCCTTTCGACGTTGGTGCACGCGCGTTCCGGGTCGTGCGCAGCGTTCGCCGGCACGCCCCACATCCTCACCACCACTGCCGCGGGGCTGCCGAGACTGGTGATGTCAAGGCTTTCGGCGTCGATGCCATAGTCGCTCCCGGTGCGCACGCGCGCGTCGATGGTCGCGTTGACGAAGCCGTTGAACTTGGCGCTGAAGCGCGCGGCGACGCCGCGGGGCGGCTTGATGTTGAAGAGCGGCACGTTTTCGTCGATACCGAATTTGCCGTTGATTTCGTTGGTCTTTACTTCCATCATGCCGATCTGGTCTTCGCTGCGGCATTCATGCGATTCGGCCTGGCGCAGCGAGCACGTGGAGGCGGCCGCCGGATTGCCGATCAGCCCGACGGGCAGCTGCACCTTCACGTCCTTCAGCGTGGCGACGGAGTGAAATTCGCTTTCGCCGCGATTTTCCCGTTCGTAGATGCCAGGATTGTTGTTGACGATGAAGCTGGTGACGAGTTCGTAGGGGTGCCCGCCCGCCTGGGTGAACGGTTCTCCGGCCAGCGGTTCTCCGCCGGGGCCGAGCGACGGCAGCCCCTGTGCTTCGAACAGGAAGGCCTTCAAGCCGAACGTCACGAACTTCGCTTCCGGTCCGGTCGCCGTGGTGAGGCTGTTGGTCGCGAGGAAGCGATACTCATAGGTGGTGGCGATCGTCAGACCTGGCAGGTAGACGAACGTCCACCGCAATGGCGCGGCGGCGCCGATCGGCGCGGGGCACGCCTGGATCTTGGCTTCGCGCCACCCAGAGGCTTCGAAGTCCTGCTCGCTGACGTATTCCACTTCGCAGCTCGTGGCCGATCCGCCGGCGTCGATCTGCGCTTCCGCAATCGCGCTGATCGTCCCGGCGGTCGCCTGCTCGCTGACGATCGCGGGCGCGCCAGCTGCAAGCGCCGTGCCCGCGTGTGCCGTCAGCGCAAGGCAGAGCGCAACGGCGGATGCGGCGCAGAGCCATGCCCAGCGGGAGCCAAGCCTCCTCGTCGAAAGTGACCGAGCCTCCGACGCGCTCATCGCCGCACCCCCTTCTTGCCGACGCGCTTGTGCGCGACGCTCTTGTGCGTGAAGCGTCTGTGCGCCCGCTCTTGACAGGCACGGCGCTTGCGCTTCGGCTTCTTCGCGCAGAGGCGAAGCGCGCGCTTCAGCTTGCGCTTGCCTGCCTCGTTGCCCTGCTTCTTGCCTTCGCTGGTCTTGCTTCTCGTTTCCGTCGGCGGCGGTTCGGTGGCGAGCAGGTTTCCTGGCCCGCTGAAGACCGCCGAGGCGGCGAGCGCCTCGGCCGGCGATTCGCTGGCCGGCGGGTGGCAGCTTTCCGCGCTTTCGCAGGCCGGCGGTTCGACGAGCACGCCCGGGATCCCAGGCAGCCCCCCTTCCACGCGCGCGTCGTAGAGAGCCTCTTCTTCGCTCGTGTCCGTCGCCAGCAGCGCCTGCTCGGTGGTGAAGAAGAGGTCGCTGCCGTCTTCGCTGGCGTTGGCGAAGAAGGACGGTTCGGGGCTCGTGCCGCTCGAGATCAGGTAGAGGCAGCCATGCGACTGGGCGCTGTAGCTGGCGCTGCCTTCTTCACAGGCAGCCACTTCCACGGGCGTCCACTCGTACACGTCGTAGGTGCCGTCCTTATCGAGTGGGACAAGCGGTGAGACTGTGTCGAAGAACACGCTGCCGTCGGCCATCAGCTGGCGGCGCGGATAGGCGCCAGCCGAGCGAGGATCCACTTCTGCGGCGCCCACGGGCCTCACGTTCGGCGCCCCGCAGGAGACGCAGCTGAGGGCTTGCGCTTCGGCGTCGTACTCGAAGATCTCATCGCAGCCTTCGCCGCTGCACTCACCCGTCTTCGCAGGCGAGTTGTTGTAGCCAGTGAGGCGCTGCGTGGAGTTGAAGGCGAGCAGCTGCCCGCTCGGCGAGACCTCAGAGGTCCGAAGCCCGACACTCGGAGTCACGCCTTCGGGCTCTCCGCCCCACGCTTCCGCGTCGCCGGGGAACAGGGTCGCGATGAAGCTCGTTTCGCCGTCGTGGTAGAGGTACAGGTTGCGCTTGCGCTTGATCGGCAGTTCTTTGCGCACGTTCGGCGTGCTCGTGAGCGTGGCCTCGGCGACGAAGTAGACATATGAGCCGTCTGCGGAGACCCCGGCGACTCCCTGCGCGTCACCGGGTTCGCTTGCGTCTGCCGTGAGGTCGCTCAATTCGCCGTCTTGCAGGTCGTATTCGTAGAGGTCGGGCTTTTCGGTGGCCGTGTTCGCTTCACCGGTCAGCTCGCTCGTGTCGGTGAAGAAGACGCGTGAGCCGTCAGAGCTCGCATCCCAAAGCTCGCCTCCCCCGCTCGCGCCGGAGACATGCGAGGCATCGAGCTGGACCGTGCACGCCTTGGCTGCTTCCAAACACTGTTCGCCGTTGACCTTCGTGCTGCCTGGCGCGATCGCGCTCGGTTCCGTGGCGGCGTTGAGACGCATGTAGAGCGCGCCGCCGGCTTCGAAGACGACGCGTTCGCCGTCAGCGGAGATCGCGTGCGCGAACGTCGGCGACACCGCGTCGAATTCACCTCCGGCGCCCGTCACCTGATCGGCGATCGTGCCCTGTGCCGGTTCGCCTTCCGGTAGGTAAGTGACGAGGCGCAGCGCCCCTTCGCGCCACTCGTAGAGGCTTCCGCCCGCTGGCGCTTCCGGGGTGAGAGGCTCATCCTCGCTGAAGAGGACGTGGCTGAGATCTTCCGAGCCGCCCTGGAATATCGCGGTCCCGTCCTGCACGTCTTCGGGTGTGACGTTCACCAGCTGATAGGAGAGCGGATCGTTGACGCGCTCGAGCAGATATTCGCCTTCCGTCGGTTCGTCAGGGACGAGCGGCGGTTCTGGCACATTGCCGGACGGCTTGATCGAGATCACCGCAACGCCCAGATCGGCTGACAGCCACGTCGTAGCTGGTTCTATGTATCCGAACTTGTCTGGGCCGAGGACCGGGTCGAGCGCTGAGGTATGCCAGCCTTCCTGATCCCGCGTCGTGAGGAAGTCATGTGCATCGCTGGGTTCGCTCGCCGGCGAGTACCAGGAATGAAACGCCACCCCGCCGCCGCTGGCGGCCGCCTGCGTCTTTGGCGTGGTGGTGCTCTCGGACACGGTCGGCGCGTCGCCGGGCTCGTTCACGAGCTCGTAGGCACGGCATTCCGGCAGCGCGAGCGCCGCCGCGCCCTGCTCGACGCGGACCGCTTCGTTGGCGCATTCCGCGGCAATGCTCGCGGCAGGAGCCGACAGGCAGAGCGTCGCGCCCGTGCAGAGGACGACGGCCGCCACCGTGCCGAGCCGGCGCCCTTCGTGTGAGGGCCGTGGCACGGCCCGGCGACCGCCCCAGGCGGCCCTCGCCTGCCGCGCTCGTCTGTGTATCGCGATCGATGTCATGCCGTCCTCTCCAATCCCTCCGCTCGCGTCTGGCTCCGCTGATCTTCGCTGGCATTCGAGGTGTGCGCCCTGGCAGGCGGGCCGGCCAGGGCGCACGACAACCCC
>DASXDO010000036.1:0-20042 GCA_036490555.1 Solirubrobacteraceae bacterium
CGTATTTTCAGGAGCCCCCAACTGCAAGCGCATCATCAGCGCCTCCGTGCCCCCAAGCAGGAAGAACACGAAGGTCGTGACCAGATACATGATCCCGATCTTCTTGTGATCGGTCGTCGTGAACCAGCTCGTCCAACCGCGGTTCTCGCGCTCGACGCGGTGCGCTGTCACCTGGGGGATGGGGGCTGCGTAGGTGGCCATTGTCTGGGGCTGCTCTCCTGGTCTGTGTCTTCTAGATAACGGGGCCTGCAGGCTCGGCTGCGGCCAAAAGGTTCGGGCCTGTGCCTACGGGTTCAGGACTTTGCCAGTGCCTTCCTGGGATTCGAGCTTGATCCGCGCCTTCGCCGCCGCGACGTTGGCATCCGAGATCCCTTCCTTCAGTTCTTCGATCCACGCTTCGTACTGCGCCGGCGGCACGGCCCTGACGGTCGCGATCATTCTCGCGTGCCCGCGACCGCAGATGTTTGCGCACTGCCCGCGATACACGCCAGGCTTGTCGATCTTGAACCACGCGTAGTTGTTGTAGCCTGGCACCGCCTGGAACTTGCCGCCCAGCTGCGGGATCCACCAGGAGTGCACGACGTCGTCGGAGACGATGTCGAGCAGCACCGTGGTGTGCGTGGGCACGACCATTTCCTCGTAGGCGTAGGGCGCGCCGAGGCCATCCTTTTCTTCGGCGCCAGGGTAGATGTACTGCCAGATGAACTGGCGGCCGATGACCTCGATTTCCAGCGCTTTGTGGTTGGGCGGAAGCCGCTTTTCGGCGCTTGCGTAGAGCACGCCGCTTTCGCCGACGAGCTTTGCGCCGTTCGGGTCCGAGTTGGGCGGGTTGCGGATCCCGCTGAGCTTCAGCAGCGTGACGACGATCAGTACGACGACGATTCCGACGGCGCCAAGCGTCCAGCCGATCTCGAGGCGCGTGTTGCCGTGCGTCTGGTGGGCGACGGGGTTCTTCTTGGCCCTGTAGCGCCAGAGCGCATAGCCAAGCGCGCCCTCGACGAGCACGAAGACGACGATCCCGATGTAGAGGACGATCTTGTAGAGGTCGTCGATCGAGTTCGCGTTGGGGGAGCCGCCTGACTCTGGCGTGAAGAACGCGGAGGCGCTCGGGGTCAGCGTCAACAGCATGCCGGTGGCGAGCAGCGGCGAGGCGAACAGCGCCGCTGGGCGCAGCCTCGAGCGCAGTCTGCGCCGTGGCTTCTTGGGGTGTATGTGTTGGTCGTCGGTCAAGGCGAGCGGGATTCTATTCAGGCGCGCCGCCGGAGCGCTTCATCAGCGGCCCTTGAAGTCGGTGGGGCGCTTCTGCAGGAAGGCGCTGACGCCCTCCGCGAAGTCGTCTGTGCGGGCCATTTCATGCTGGATCTGGGCCTCGAGCGCGAGCTGCTCAGGCATGCGCTGGTAGAGCCAGCTATTGAGCTGGCGCTTGGTGCCCGCATAGGAGCGGGTCGGTCCTGCCGCGAGGCGCGCAGTGAGCTGTCCCGCCTCGTCGCGCAGGCGCTCGTCGGCGGCGACGCGGTTGATCATGCCCCACTGCAGCGCGACGGGAGCAGGCACGCGTTCGCCGAGCAGCGCCATCTCGGCGGCGCGCGCAAAGCCGATCCGGCTCGGCAGCAGCAGCGAGCTGCCGCCGTCGGCGACGAGGCCGATATTGACGAAGGCGAGCAGGAAGTAGGCGCTCTCGGCGGCGATCACGAGGTCGCAGCAGAGCGCGAGCGAACAGCCGACGCCGGCCGCGGCGCCAGAGACGGCCGCGACGACGGGCTTCTCGAGCTCGCGGATGCTCGTGATGATCGGGTGGTAGAGCTCGTCGAGCGTCCTCTGCACGTCAGGGCGCCCATCTGGCGCGATCTCGCCGGCGCCGCCGTCCTTGAGGTCTGCCCCGGAGGAGAACCCGCGGCCCGCGCCGGTGAGCATCACGGCGCGCACCGAGTCATCGGCGGCGATGCGCAGCGCGGCGAGCAGGTCGCTTGCCAGCTGCGCGTTCCAGGCGTTCATCCGCTCTGGCCTGTTCAGCTCGATCGTCGCCGCACCCTCAGAGACGGTGAGGTTGACGGTCTCCAGCTCGGTCTTCGCAGGGATCTCGCTCACGGATGCATCACGCCCCGGATCCTAAGCGACGGCTCTAATGTGTGCTCGATGGTGCCCTATGCGACGACATTCCGCAACGTGAGCGCATGAGTCGTCCGCGGATCGGCATCTGCACCGCGCTCGAGCCTGCCCGCTGGGCGATGTGGGAGCAGCGCGCGGCGCTGCTGCCGAGCTCTTATATAGAAGCGGTCCAGCAGGGCGGTGGGTTGGCGCTGATGATCCCGCCCGATCCACAGCTGGTCGAGGATCCCAGCGAGGCGCTCGCGGCGATCGACGGGCTGATGCTCGTAGGCGGCGCAGACATCGACCCCGCCGCCTACGGCGAGCGTCCGCACCCGCGCACGACCGCGACCTGCCCAGAGCGCGACGCCGTCGAGATCGCGCTCGTGCGCGCCGCGATCGCACAGGACGTGCCGCTGCTTGGTATCTGCAGGGGCATGCAGCTGATCAACGTCGCGCTCGGCGGGACGCTTATGCAGCACCTGCCAGAGCGCTTCGGCCACGACGACCATCTGCGCCGCGAAGGTACCTTCGACGGCGCCGACCACGACGTGCAGTTGCAGCAGGGCACGCTGATCGCCGCGATCGCAGGCGAGACGTTGCACTCGACGAAGTCCCATCACCATCAGGGGGTCGAGCGCGTCGGCGAGGGGTTGGTGGTGACCGGCACCGCGCCAGTCGACGATCTGCCCGAGGCGCTCGAGCTGCCAGGCAGGCGCTTCGTGCTCGGCGTGCAGTGGCATCCCGAGGCCGATCCAAGCAGTCCGGTGGTCGGAGCCTTCGTCGACGCCGCGCGTCAGCGTCGTGCAGAGCTCGGCACGCGCGACGGGCATCGCGGCCTGGCGGCAGCTCAGCGGCCGCAGGCGCTCACGTAGCGGCCGCAGGCGCTCATATACTCCCGGCTCCGTGCGGCTTTCTGGCAGGGCCATCAAAGCAACCGCGTGGGCGGTGCTCGCCGCCGGCGTGGCAGCGCCGCTTCTGCGCAAGCGGGTAAGTGCGCCGCCTGTGGTGCTCCAGGCGGTGGCCTTCGCCGCGCCGCTTGGCCTGAGCGTTGCCGTGCCGCGCTCGCACAAGCGCGACGTCGCGGTCTGCTGCCTGCAGATGTGGGCCTATCTCGCGGCCTACAAGACGCCGCACGACGATGAGCATGGACAGCTTGCGCGTGTGCACGTCGACTACCCGATCGCGATCGACAAGGTCGTTGGGTTGGGGACGCTGCCGACGACGCGTCTGCAGCGGGCATTCGCCTCGCCAGGCGAGTGGCGGACCTTCGACAGGGTCTTGGTCTGGACGCATTGGATCTGGTTCGCGGTGCCGCACACCGCGCTCGCCTGGATCCTCTGGCGCCATCCGCGGCGCTTTCCGCGCTCGGCGGTGATGACCTATGCGGTCTTCGACCTTGGCGCCTGCGTCTACTGGCTGCTGCCGACAGCGCCGCCCTGGTTCGCGGCGCTCGAGGCAGGCCGCAACGAGGCGGGCGGCGAGCTCGCGGTGCGGCGGATGATGGCCGAGTACGGCGAGTTCTTCTGGAAAGACGGCTGGAGCCCGCTCTACAGCGTGCTTGGAGGCAATCCCCTCGCTGCGATGCCCTCGCTGCACTTCGCGACCTCCTTGATGGCCGCCCTGCTGCTCGCGGAGGCAGGTCCGCTCGCGGGCACGCTTGGATGGTCCTATGCGATGACGCTCGGGTTCGCGCTCGTCTACCTCGGCGAGCACTACGTCGCCGATCTCGCCGCCGGCGCCGCGCTGACGCTTGCGGTGCGCCGCTGGGGCTCGTGCGCGGGACCGGCGCTCGAGCGCTTCGGCGCCGCGATCGCGGCGCTGGAGGCCAGGGGCCAGGGGGAGGCATGAGGAGATGAAGCGCACAGAGGAGAAGCTTCGAGAGCGTCCCGCTGGGGATTGGAACGTCGTCCCGACGGGAGGAGGTCTCACGCCGGCATCCCAGCGCGACCTGGCCGAGGCCGCGAAGGACGCCACCGCGGCAGAGGAGATGCCGCGGCTGCACGTGACGCGCAACCGCGCGATCGCCTTCGCGATCTGCATCCTCTCCGTCGTCGCCTTCCTCTACTTCGTGCTGCCCCAGATCTCCGGCGTGAGCGACACGATCCACCGCATCGGCAAGGGCGACGCCTGGTGGATCGCCGCAGGGGTGCTGCTCGAGATCGCCTCGTTTGCCGGCTACGTCGTGCTGTTCAGGGCGGTCTTCACGCGCGATCACGGCCTGATCGGCTGGCGCGAGAGCTACCTGATCACGATGGCGGGGCTTGCGGCGACGCGCCTGTTCGCGGCCGCCGGCGCCGGCGGGGTCGCGCTGACCGCCTGGGCGCTGCGCCGCGCCGGGATGCAGGCGCGCGTCGTCGCGACGCGGATGGTCGCGTTCATGGCGCTGCTCTACGCGATCTACCTCGGCGTGCTGCTGCTCGATGGGCTCGGCCTCGGAATCGGGATCCTGCCAGGCGGCGGCTCGTTCGCGATCACCTTCGTGCCAGCGATCTTCGGCGCGATCTGCTTTGCCCTCGGCGGCGCGATGACGCTGCTGCCCGGCGACATCGAGCGGCGCTTCGGCAGGTGGGCCGCAGGCTCGGGCAGGCTGGCCCATTGGATCGCGCGCGCCGCGAGCGCACCCGCCGCGCTCGCGGGCGGCGTGCGCAGCGCTGTCGAAATGCTGCGCAGCAAGGACCTCGGGCTGCTGGGCGCACCCGCCTGGTGGGGGTTCGACGTCTGCGTCTTGTGGGCGTGCTTCAAGGCGTTCGGCCATGCGCCCGACTTCACGGTGATCCTGATGTCCTACTTCGTCGGGATGCTCGGCAACCTGCTGCCGCTGCCAGGCGGCCTCGGCGGCGTCGAGGGCGGCATGATCGGCGCGTTCGCGGCCTTCGGGGTCGAATTCAACCTTGCCGTGCTGGCGGTGCTGACCTACCGCGGGATCGCCTTCTGGCTGCCGACCGTGCCCGGCGCGATCGCCTACCTGCAGCTGCGTCGCACGGTCGCGCGCTGGCGCGAGGCCGAGGCGGAGCCTGGTACACTATAAAAAGTAAAGTAATGGGTTGGGTTGGTTGAGTTGGAGTCAATGAAACCAGGATGTAATGTGAGGGCGCGATGACTGACATCGAGAACGCGATCATTGTCGGCAGCGGGCCCGCGGGCTACACGGCGGCGCTCTACACGGCGCGCGCGAACCTGAAGCCGCTCGTGATCGAGGGCTTCGCCTGGGGCGGGTTGCTGCAGCAGACGACCGACGTCGAGAACTACCCAGGCTTCAAGGACGGGATCATGGGGCCCGAGCTGATGCAGAACCTGCGCGCCCAGGCGGAGCGCTTCGGCGCGCGCCTGGTGACCGACGAGGCAGAGCGCGTCGAGCTCTCCTCGGAGATCGGCGGCGTGCACAAGGTCTTCGTCGGCGATGAGGAGCATCTCGCGCGCACGGTGATCCTCGCGATGGGCGCAGAGCACAAGAAGCTTTGCGTGCCAGGCGAGGATGAGCTGAGCGGTCGCGGGGTGAGCTACTGCGCGACCTGCGACGCGGCCTTCTTCAAGGGCGCTCAGACGGTGATCGTCGGTGGCGGCGACTCGGCGATGGAGGAGGCGATCTTCCTCTCGAAGTTCGCGAGCAAGGTGACGATCGTGCACAGACGGGCCGATTTCAGGGCCTCGAAGATCATGCTCGAGCGTGCCCGCGCCCAGGAGAACATCGAGCTCCTGACGCCATACCTGGTCGAGCGCTTCACGCCCGGCGAGAACGGCGCCCTCGGGCGTGCCGAGCTGAGGAACATCGAGACAGGCGAGCAGCGCGAGCTGCCGATCACCGGCGCCTTCATCGCGATCGGCCACGAGCCGCAGTCGCGCCTGATCGCCGGCCAGATCGACGTCGACGAGAACGGCTACGTCTCGGTCGAGGGCCGCTCGACGCGCACGAACAGGCCCGGGGTGTTCGGTGCGGGCGACCTCGTCGATCACACCTACCGCCAGGCGATCACCGCCGCGGGCTCAGGCTGCCAGGCGGCGCTCGACGCCGAGTGGTATCTGCGCGACACGCCAGGCGTGCCAGCGCCAGAGGGCATGCCCGTGGGCGACCTCGCCGAGGCGCAGTGGGAGCCGGCGGGCGGCGCCAGCTGAGCTGAGAGGCGGCTCGGCGAGAGCGCCTGCCGAGAGAGCGCCGATTGGAGAGCGCGGGGCGCAGCGCGGCGGTGGTGCTGCGGCGTCGCCTCGGGGCTCAGCTCGCGGCGCCGTGCTCGAAGAAGCCGGCGCCAACCTGCGCGCCGAGCCTGCCTTCGGAGACGAGCCTGCGCAGCCGCGGGGCGGCCCTGTAGCGCTCCTCGCGGTAGTGCGCGTGCAGCGCGTCGAGCACGGTGAGCACGTGGTCGAGGCCGATCTCGTCGGCCCAGGCGAGCGGGCCGCGCGGGTGGTTGAGCCCAAGGACCATTCCCTGATCGATGTCCCTGGCGCTGCCGACGCCTTCGCCAAGCGCGAAGGCGCACTCGTTGACGAGCTGGCAGACGATCCTGCCAAGCACGAGCCCTGGGGCGTCGCCAACCCAGGCGACGTGCTTGCCAAGCGATTCGAAGAAGTGCTGGGCCCTCGTCGTGGCAAGCGGCGAGGTGCCATCCGTGTGCGTGAGCTCGACAAGGCCGACGCGCGCGAAGGGGCCGACGAGATGAAAGCCCGCGGCGCTGCCGCCAGAGTCGAGCGCGGCGAGCGTGCCGCCGGCGCAGAGGACGAGCTCCGGCGCGCCCCTGCCGCTCGCCGGCGGCCTGCCGCCAAACGCGGCCTGGGCAACTCGCCGCCGTTCGCCGCCCGCGGCCTGGGCCGCGGGGCCTCGTTCGCCGCCCGCGGCCTGGGCTGCGCCCCGTGCGCCGCCGCGTCCCTCGCTCGCCGCTCTGGGCCAGCGTCCTCGATCGCTCGCTGCCCGCGGCCCCGCGAGGTCGCAGTGCACGATGAGGACAGGCAGCTCGCCGTGGCTGGGATCGTCGGCGTGGCGCACCTCGTAGCCGGCCGCGGCAGCGGCGCTGCGCAGGTCCTCCGCGATCGCTCCCGCGCCCGAGATCGCGACGATCCCCTCGGCCGCGTCTGCCTTCGGCGGCCCCTCAGGGTCCTGCGCCCTGTAGGGCGTATCGCCGTCGTAGACGTACCAGCCACGGCCGCTCTTGCGGCCCGTGAGCCCGGCGGCGACCTGGCGCGCCTGCAGCGGCGAGGGTCGCCAGCGCGGCTCGCCATAGCTGAGCTCGTAGAAGCTCGTGGAGACGTCGAAGCCTGTGTCGACGCCGACGAGGTCGCTGAGCTCGAAGGGACCCATCCTGAAGCCGCCCTGCATCCTGCAGATGCGGTCGATGCTGGGCGGGTCGGCGATCTGCTCGGCGAGCAGTCGCAGCGCCTCGAGCCCGAAGGGCCTGTTGCAGCGGTTGACGAGGAAGCCAGGGCCATCGACCGCCCTGATGACCGTCTTGCCCATCGCCTCGCCGGCGGCGTGGGCAAGCGAAAGCGCGCGCTCGCAGGAGCGCACGCCAGCGATCACCTCGACGAGACGCATGAGCGGGGCGGGGTTGAAGAAGTGCATGCCAACGACCCGCTGAGGGTTGCTGGCTGCGGCGGCGATGCCCGTGACCGGCAGCGAGGATGTGTTCGTCGCGAGCACGCAGTCCTCCGAGACGACCTCGCAGAGGGCGACGAACAGCTCGCGCTTGAGCTCAGGGCGCTCCGGGGCGGCCTCGATCACGAGCTCGCAGTCCGCGAGCCCAGAGATCTCCGCGACGGTCCGCAGGCGCGGCTTGGCGGCCTGCGCCTGCTCGGCGGAGATGATGCCCTTCGCGGCTTCCTTGTCAAGGCCCGCCTGGGCGCGCTGCAGGCCACGCTCGAGCGCCTCAGGCAGCGGGTCGTAGAGCAGCGTCTGCGCGCCGGCTCTGGCGGCGAGCTGGGCGATGCCCGAGCCCATCGTGCCAGCACCGATCACGCCGATCACCTTTGGCGGATCCGCCTGGGCATCCGCGTGTCCTGCCTCGGTGTCAGAGAGCGGTGCCCACCCCTCCTCCAAATCAGCTCCCCCAGGGGTCATTTGCAGCCGTGGCTCAAGCAGGAACGAGTGCGTTGACGCCAGTCATCGCCCTGCCGATGATGAGCTTCTGGATCTGCGAGGTGCCCTCATAGAGGGTCGTGACGCGCACGTCCCTGAAGTAGCGCTCGACGGGGTGATCGTCGACGTAGCCAGCGCCGCCATGGACCTGGATCGCGGTGTTCGAGCACTCGACCGCAGCCTCAGTCGCGTGTAGCTTCGCGACGGAGGTCTCAAGCGTGTTCGGCCTGCCCTTGTCCTTGAGGAAGCCCGCGCGCCAGACGAGCATCCTGGAGGCGTCGGTCTTGAGGACCATGTCGGCGATCATCGCCTGGACGAGCTGGAAGCTCGCGATCGGCCTGCCAAACTGCTCGCGCTCCTTGGAGTATTTGACCGACTCCTCGACGCAGCCCTGGCAGATGCCGACGCAGCCCGCAGCGACGGAGTAGCGCCCAGAGTCGAGCGAGGACATCGCAACCTTGAAGCCGTCGCCGATCTGGCCAAGCATCTGGTCGTCTGGGACCTCGACGTCTTCGAGCGAGATCGCCGCCGTGTCAGAGGCGTGCAGGCCCATCTTGTGCTCGATGAGCGAGGGCTGGAAGCCAGGCTGGTCAGTGTCGACGAGGAAGCAGGCGAGGCCCTTGGTGCCAAGGCTGGGATCCGTCTGGGCGAAGATCAGCGCGAGCTTCGCGTAGTTGCCCATCGAGATCCACATCTTCGCGCCATTGATGACCCAGCCAGTGTCCGTCTTCACCGCCCTGGTGCGCTGTTTGGCGGCATCAGAGCCAGTGTCCGGCTCAGTGAGGCCAAAGCAGCCAAGCCACTCGCCCGAGCAGAGCTTGGGCAGCCAGTGCTGCTTCTGCTCCTCAGTGCCCCATTTGACGAGTGCAGAGCAGACGAGCGAGGTCTGCACCGAGACGACCGTCCTGACCGAGGAACAGCCCCTGCCAATCTCCTCGACGACGAGCCCATAGCTGAGGTAGTCAAGGCCAGCGCCGCCATACTCGCGCGGGACGATCGCGCCAAGGTAGCCCTGCTCGGCGAGCTTGGCGACGAGCTCGAGGTCGAAGCGGTGCTCCCTGGCGTTCTGCTTGGCGCGCTGAACGATCTCGTTGTCTGTGAATTCGCGCGCAGTCTTGCGGATCAGCTGCTGCTCGTCGGTGAGGTCGAAGTCCATGGGCCCGTCATTCCTCCTGGGGTTGGGTGCTCTGCAGCTTGGGCGTGCTCCACGGGGCGCTGATGCGCCGCCGCAGCTCCTCGGCAAGCCCGTCGATTGGCAGGCGCTCCTGGGAGAGCGTGTCCCTGTCACGCAGCGTGACGGTCTGCTCCGTCACGCTCTGATGGTCGATCGTGACGCAGAACGGCGTGCCAATCTCATCCTGGCGGCGGTAGCGCTTGCCGATCGCACCGCCAAGGTCATACTCAGCCTGCAGCTCGCGGCGCAGCTGCTGGTGGACCTCGCGCGCAAGCTCCGGTTGGCCGTCCTTGCCGACGAGTGGCAACACCGCGACCTTGACAGGCGCGAGTCGGGGATGCAGGCGCAGCACGGTCCGGCGCTCGCCCGAGCCTGTGCCCTCGCGCTCGACGACTTCCTCGTCGTAGGCGTCAACGAGGAAGGCGAGCGTCGCCCTGTCAGCGCCCGCCGCGGGCTCAATCACCTTCGGCACGTAGCGTTCGCCAGTGGCTTGGTCGAAGTACTCAAGCTTCTCGCCAGAATGCTTGGCATGCTGGGTGAGGTCGAAGTCGCCCCTGTTGGCGATGCCCTCTAGCTCTGACCAGCCAATCGGGAAGAGATACTCGACGTCGCTCGTGCCAGAGGAGTAGTGGGAGAGCTCGTCCTGCTCGTGCGCGCGTAGGCGCAGGTGATCAGGCCTGAGGCCCAGCTCGAGGTACCAATCGAGGCGCGCTTTGAGCCAGTAGGAGAACCACTCGTCGATCTCGTGAGGGGGCGCAAAGAACTCCATCTCCATCTGCTCGAACTCCCTGGTCCTGAAGATGAAGTTGCCAGGCGTGATCTCGTTTCTGAAGGACTTGCCGATCTGGGCGATGCCAAACGGCGGCTTCTTGCGCGAGAACTGCAGGACGTTCTTGAAGTTGATGAAGATGCCCTGGGCGGTCTCAGGGCGCAGGTAGGCGGTCGAGCCCGACTCCTTGACAGGGCCGATCGTCGTTTCGAACATGAGGTTGAAGTCGCGCGCCTGCGTGAGGTCGCACTCCGAAGTCTCGCCAGGATGCTTGGATGGCTTGCGCCCGCAGGGCAGGTCGCCAAGGTGGTCGGCTCTGAAGCGTTGCCCACAGGTCTTGCAGTCGACGAGCGGGTCCGTGAAGCCAGCGAGGTGCCCAGAGGCCTCCCAGACCTTGGGGTGCTGGAGGATCGCGGAGTCAAGCGCGACGATGTCGTCACGTTCAGAGAGCATCGCTTTCCACCACTCCGCCTTGACGTTGCTCTTGAGCAGCACGCCATAGTGGCCATAGTCGTAGGTGGAGCCAACCCCGCCATAGATCTCAGAGGAGGGGAAGATGAAGCCCCTGCGCTTGCAGAGGGCAACGATCTTGTCCATCGTGACGGCGTCCTGGCTGGTAGCGGCGTCTTCGCTCATCGCGACTAATCGTATTGGAGCGGGAGAGTCAGCCGATCGTGGCGGGTGTGGAGCGGCGGAAGTCGGTCGCTCATGGATGGTGAAGGAGCAGGGGAGTCGGCGATCGTGGCGAGGGCGGGAGCGGTGGAGCCGGCGGCCTTGGGCGATGGCTCCACCGCTGGAGCCGGCGGCGTTGGGCGATGGCGACGCTTGTCAGCTGGGCGTATACAGCAAGGCTCGGCGAGCGCCGCGATCGAACGAAGCGCCGCAAATCACAAAGGAACTGGCCTTGACATATCCGTACGAATGTGGTTAGATATTCATCGAGATGGTTATGCAAGCTGTCTCCTCCGGACGGGCGAAGATGAGCAGGGTGTGATGGCTGCGCACTCGCCTACACGTCTCGAGAACACTTTGGGCGCCGTTACCCCCAACCTCTCCGGCGGTGCCTGAGGAGATTCGATACGTGCAGGCCAAAAGTGCTAAGTCTCCTCATCGGGTGTCGTGGCTGCGGGTCACGACACCCACCGTCTGGCATAGAGCCGCCTTCCGGAAGGCGGCTCTAGTGTTTAACGCTGTCGGTTGGGTAGGGCCTCGTTCCTGGCGGAACGTGGATTACTCGGATGCCCGACCTTGTTGCCGGCAAACGGTGGGCTTGCACGCAGGCAACGGGGTGCATTGGGAGAGGCAACGGCGGTGCGATTGGGAAGGGCAAGGGCGGTGCATCAGGCGGTGCTCTGGCTCTAGGATGCTCCGCCGATGGCGAGGCTCCTGATATTCGGTGGCGGGCAGCGTGGGATGTGGCTGGCCGGCGAGCTCATCGAGGAGGGGCTCGTCGCAAGGATCGTGACGCGCGATGAGGGGCGAAGGGCAGGGATCGAGGCCCTTGGCGCAGAGTGTTGGGTTGGGGACCCAAACCGGCTTGCAAGCGTGGTTGGCGCCCTCGAGGGCGTGACGATCGCCTGCTGGCTGCTTGGCAGCGCAAGTGGCGAGGCGGAGCAGTTGCAGGCATTGCACGGCCCGATTCTCGAGAGCTTCCTGAGCGAGGCGATCGACACGACGATGCGGGGCTTCGTCTACGAGGCGGCAGGCAGCGTGCCTGAGGAGATGCTTGTTACAGGGGTGCAGGCAGCGAAGGCGCTGGCGCAGCGCAACCTGATCCCGCTGCGAGTATTGGATGCCGATCCCGCTGCGCAGGAGCTCTGGCGCTCACAGGCGCTCGAGGCCGTCTCTGGGCTGCTCACAGCGCGCTAGACTGAGGACGAATTCCCTGAAAGACGATCAGCTTTCGATATAGGAGGTGTTGGATGTCCGACTACGCCAAGGACGTGCTCGTCGATCCAGAGTGGCTGGAGCAGCATCTGAACGACGAGAGCATCCGCATCGTCGAGGTGGACGAGAACCACCAGCTCTACAAGGATGCCCACATACCCGGAGCGATCGGGTTCGACTGGCAGGCCGACCTCCAGGACCCAGTGCGCCGCGACTTCCTTGGCCCAGAGGACTTTGGCAAGCTGTTCGGCAGCAAGGGCATCTCCAACGGGCACACGATCGTGCTCTATGGCGACAGGAACAACTGGTTCGCCGCCTACACCTACTGGTATCTGAAGTACTACGGCCACGAGCAGGTGAAGCTGCTGAACGGCCCACGCGAAAAGTGGATCGCCGATGGGCGGGAGACGAGCACCGAGGTGCCCAGCTATCCCGAGACGACGTTCGTTGCGAAGCAGGGCGACGAAACGATCAGGGCGCGTCGCGACGAGGTGCTCGCCGCGATCGGCGACTCGAAGCGGCTCGTTGACGTGCGCTCACCCGCCGAGTTCGCGGGCGAGATCATCTCGCCCTCAGGCTACGAGCAGGAGGGGGCGCAGCGCGCGGGTCACATTCCCGGCGCGGCCTCGATCCCATGGGCCCAGGCGGTGCAGGAGGACGGCACCTTCAAGTCCGCGGAGGAGCTGCGCGAGCTCTACGGCGGCAAGGGCGTGCTGGACGGCCCAGGCATCATCGCCTACTGCCGTATCGGCGAGCGATCCGCGCACACCTGGTTCGTGCTGCACGAGCTGTTGGGGCAGGGGAACGTGAAGAACTACGACGGCTCCTGGACCGAGTGGGGCAGCCTTGTGGGCGTGCCTGTCGAGAAGGGCTGAGGCTCTAGCCGCCGATTTTGCGTCGTCCAGCTGCGGGCTCGCGTTCAGCGCGGGCCTGCGGCCAGGGCGTCGGTTGTCGGAAGTGAGGCCTGCGGCGGGAGCGTGGAAGACTGGTCCGCGGCTGGAGCGTGGTCTTGGGAAAGGTGGGGCCTCTGCGGCCGGAGTGTAGAAGGTGGGCATGTGGCGGAGTGTGGGTCTTGGAAGATGGCCCTGCGGCCGGAGCACCGGTCTTGGAAGGGGGGCCTGTGGCGCGGGAGGGCTGCCTGCGGCAGGGCGCGGGCCAAGGTTGAGGAGCCGACCTCGGCGTTTGCGCATGTCTCGTTTTGAAAACCTCCAACCAACTGGTTGTAGGTTGCAAAGCCGGGGTACGTCCCTGGAGCCGGATACGTCCTTCCAAGCCCCCGCTAGGCGCTGTTGCCCAACAGCGGCTCGACCCGCTGCAGCAGGTCGTCGAGGATGCGGGCGGTTGCACCCCAGATCGTCTCGCCGGAGATGAGGAAGGCGTCGGTCTCGAAGGTGTAGCCACGGCGCGTGAGCTGGACGCGGCCGCGCGATGCAGACAGCTCTCGCAGGGGCAGCTCGAGGATCGCGTCAACCTCGAGCGGCGAGAGGGTCCAGCCTGATGCAGAGGCGATCACCCCGACAAACGGGTGGATCGCGTATTTGGTCGCGAACGTCGAGGTCGCGGTCAGCGCACCGACGATTCTCACCTCCTCGCGGCGCAGCCCGATCTCCTCTTCGGACTCGCGCAGGGCGGTCTCGATCAGCGAGTCGTCGGCAGGCTCGCGTCTGCCACCAGGAAAGGAGATCTCACCCGCGTGATTGCGCATGTCCGCTCGGCGGCGAGTGAGCACGACGCGCGGGTCGTCTTGAGGGTCCGCGAGGATCGGGATGAGCACCGCCGCCTGGGTATGACCGTCAACTGCGGGTGCCGTCGCTGCGAGGTCGACGCCGTCGAGCAGCGGTGTGAGATCCACCTCCACTCGTGCCAGATGCCCGCCTGCAGCCGACCTTTCAGGCTGCGAGGTGGACCCGCTCGACGCGTTCGTTGAACATCACCTCGCCGTCGAGCGTGCGGTGCACTGGGCACTTCGCGGCGATCACCTTCAGACGCTCGACCTGCTCCTCAGACAGGCCATCCTGGAGGCGCAGGATCATGTCGAACGTTGTCGGCTTGCCGCGCTCCGCGGGCGAGTACTCGACGTCGATTTCGACCGGGCCAATGTCCCAGCCCTTGCGGTTCGCGTACATCTCCATCGTGATCGCAGTGCATGAGGCGAGGCTGACGGCGAGCATCTCCTGAGGATCAGGTCCAGCGTCAGAGCCGCCCGCCTCATTGGACTCGTCGACGACGATCTGATGGTCGCGCACCTGCACAGAGTGCTTGAAGCCTCCATCGGTGCGTCTAGCGGTGACCTGCATGATGCTCACTTCGCCTTCCCTTGGAGCGATCTAGCTGACCCTGCGACGTTTGCGACATTGCCCGACCCTGCCATCGTACCGATCGAGCCTACCCAGGCTAAGCGCGGGTGACGCTCGGACATTGGGCCAGTGCAGACGTCAGGCCAGCGGGTTGATCAAAAGGCCGGTCAGCAGCTTCGGGAAGAAGTAGGTCGACTTCGGCGGCATGTTCTCGCCTGAGGCCGCGACCTCGCGCACGTGCGAGATGGGGGTTGGCCGCATCAGGAAGGCTGCGTCGAACTCGCCGCTCTGAACGAGCGAGATCGCGTCCTGTGTGTCGCGTGCGTACCAGAGGCCGTTCAGCTCAGCGATGTCATGCTCGCTCAGGCCAAGCGCGCCCTTCAGCAGCAGCGCCTCGAGCACGCCTGTGTCAAGGCGCCTGTAGGCGTCTGAATGTCCCTTCAGTGCCTCATCCGCAATTTGCTGATCCTTCAAGGTCAGCCGCAGCGGCTGCTTGCGCGAGTCGAGCAGGCCAAGCTGCAACGGGCCCTCGCCAGGCTGGGGGGCGAGCGCGTCGAGGGACACCTCTTCGACGTCGAAGTCGCTTTCGATTGCCTGCAGCAGGCGATGACGCTTCGCGTCGTCGAGCCCACTGACAAGCCGATGCGTGGGAAAGACCGTCAGCCCTGGGTCCTCGAGCGCGACTAGGCACATGAGGATGTAACGATGGTCGCCCTCGCCGCCGACTTCCTCCGCATAGGTCTTCGCCGTCTCGTAGCGGTGGTGGCCGTCTGCGATGAGGAGCTCTGCGTCCTTCAGCGTCGCGCTTACGCCCGCGATCTGTTCAGGCCTGTCGGCGCGCCAGATGCGGTGCACAGTGCCGTCGGCGTCGGTGACTTCGCCGTCAGGCTTTTGGTCGCCGCCGGGGGCGAGCACGTCCCAGGCCTCGTGGCCAGGGTCAGAGTAGAGCGAGAAGATCGGGGAGAGGTCCGCCTGCGTAGCTCTCATCAGCTTGAGGCGGTCCTCCTTCGGGCCAGGGTGGGTGCGCTCATGCGGTCTGACCCTGCCCTCGCCGTACTCCTCGATGCGGACCCTGCAGAAGAAGCCTCGCCTCGTGCGGGCGATCCCATCAGGGCCTGTGTACTCCTGGGTGTGGACCCAGAAGGCGGGGGTGGGGTCACGCCTGAGGACGCCCTCCTGCTGCCAGCGGGCGAAGCGTTCGCCGGCGGCGGCGTAGGGGTCTTGTTGGGAGGCGTCGCCGCTGGCGCCTTCGAGCTTGCCCTCTGCGTTCAGCAGCGGGAGGTCGATCGCAACGATGTTGTGCTCCGAGCGCTGCAGCAGAGCATCACGCTGCTGGGGGGAGATGACGTCGTAGGGAGGAGCGGTGACGTCCGCGAGAGAGCTAACGACCGAGGTGTCGTAGCGAAGAGCCGACAGCGGTTGGACCTCAGCCATCCGGGGGCTGAGCCTAGCAGTGGGGGATTGGGCGGGCGCTGGCAGGGGTGGACGGGTGTTGGTGGGAGGCGCGATCGGCGTTGGCGGGGAGGTGCTGTGGGCGCTGCTTGCGGAGGTGGGTCGGCAGGTCGCTGGTGAAGGGCGGGTGCGTTGGCGGCGTCGCTGGGGAAAAGCACGGGGCTGTAGACTGGGTTTGCGGCGGGGCGTGGCGCAGCCTGGTAGCGCGCTGCCTTTGGGTGGCAGAGGTCCCCGGTTCGAATCCGGGCGCCCCGATGGCGTTCGAGTACCGCGAATGTCCGCGAATGTGGGTGAAACCACGAGAACGCTGAGGCTCGTGGAGCAGTGTTCGCGGCATTCGTGGTGCTCTGGATTCTGGGACGGAGGGGCCGCAGAGAGCGCCTGCGGTTCATTGTGCGGCCCCTTGGACCCGGGGGACGATCACCGGGGTGTGGATCGATGGCACGTCGTTAGTTGGTCTCCGGGTGGGGCGCTTTCGCCATCAGCTTCGGTCAACTCTCGGGGCGGCACCTGCAGCCATGAATGAGGCGGCGGACGGATGCGAGCGTCGGTCGATGCCGCTTCCCTCGGCTGTTGAAGCGAGCGGCTCGTCGTTGCCGGCAGGCCTGCGAGTGGATCACTGCTGACTCTGAGCAGACGCCGCGTGGCGTGGCGGTCTGTTGCTTCTGCCGTCTCTCATATGGATCCTAGGCCTCGATCAAGCGTTCGCAGTCCTTGACGGATCGTCTTTCCAGTGGTTAGCTTGGCTTGGTCCAGGGCCCGTCTCTGCGGATCGTTCTGATCCGCAAGATCGGGTGAACATACCGAGGAAAGAGGCAGACATGGGGAAGAGAAAGGGCATTGTCGGGCTGTTAGCAGTTGCGGCTGTCATGCTCATACCCGCGGCATCCGCAGCCGCTCAGCAGTACGTCGCGCTTGGCGACTCGTACTCCTCAGGGGTCGGGACGCGGGTCTTCTATGAAGAATCAGGCGAATGTAAGCGGAGCCCTGACGCCTACGGGCCGAAGATCGCTTCCGCAAAGGGCTATACGTTCAACTTCGAAGCGTGCAGTGGCGCGACGACGATCGAAGTCAACGAAAAGCAGCTTGGGAACCTCAGTAGTAGCACGAGCCTTGTCACAATCACGATTGGTGGCAACGATGCGGGCTTCAGCAACGTCATCATCAACTGCGCTTTGTACTACTTCACCTGTGGGGAAGCGATCAGCGAAGCTGATGTTTTCATCAAAAACACGCTGCCAGGGCGGCTCGAAACGACTTATAAAGATATCCATACGAAGGCTCCAAATGCGACGGTTATCGTGCTCGGCTATCCGAAGCTGTTCACAAAAGAAGGCACGACGTGCAACGTCAACTTCCTCACATCAGGCAATGAGAAGAAGATGAACGAATCTGCCGAACTGCTCGACGGCGTGATTAAGGGCCGGGCGGAAGCGGCAAAATTCACCTTCGTAAACCCGACGAGCGCCTTCGAATCACACGAGGTCTGCTCGTCCTCAGAATGGCTGAACGGCCAGTCGAACCCGTTGGCCGAAAGCTACCACCCGAACGTCTCAGGCCAAGCGGAGTTCACCTCATTGATCGAGGCGAAGCTTTAGTCCCCAGCCTCACGGTCCCAGAGGGTGCCGGCGCCGCTTTCGGGCCGGCACCCGCTCGACCTACGAGCAAGGGGCCGCAGGCTGCAACGCAAGCGAGCTGAGTCGGTGACCTGCTATGACGCGAGCGGCACCTGACTGTGCGGGGTGACAAGGAGAGTAGGTGCTTTGCCTAGCGTGGTCGGCTTGCCTCCACACTTCTCCTGAGCATGGCACAGTTTATCGGCCGCAAGCCAATCACTTCGATCCTCGCGGAGGACCGACTGTCATGCAAGCTAGATAAGCTAGCTCGATAGATTATCTATTTCGTTACCGCCTAGTGTCGACACTTCTAGCACGGCGCTCTTACCTGCTTCAAAGGGAGTCACGAATTCCACATGTTCTACACACGATTTCGGCCCTAGAAACGCAAACAGTGTGTGTCCAACACATGCACGACTTGGTTTGAACTTGGAGTTGGTGCTGGTGATATTTTCGATTTCAAAGAAAGTAAACAAGCTTGTGTCCGTGATCGTAAACGCTTGGCTTTCGACTTTAAGGAATTTGTACGGGCTTGGGGAGATGCTCATAGAAGTTGGAAATTCTTCCCCAGCTTCCGTTTCTCCGCTTCCTTCTTCTCCGCCGCCTCCTCCTCCGCATCCGCACGCGGTGGCGGTCGTGAATGGCAGTCCTGTTGTGCCGGCTACCAAGCCAGCAGTGGTTAGCATGCCAGTGGTTGTTGCTAGTAACGCGATTGACGTGGTTAGGCGTCTGATGGGTCGTTTTAGATATCGGCGCATCTTATTCTCCTATAACAGATGTGATTAGCTTGTGTCCGGCGGAGACTGGTATCGCTTGCTCGTGGTAGAACGCTTCGACGTAGGTGTCTTGACAGGCGGCGTCGCCCATCGGTCAATGCCTAGGCCCAGCTTGCTTGGCAGATCGAAGACGGGCGACCGCGTGCGAGGACTTGTGAGCTACTAGAAGCTCAATGCCTGCCGGGCGGCTGCTTTGCGATAACTGGCAAGGCAGCCGCCCGGGGAGGTGGGCCGCAGATTCTCAACAGCCGCAATTCTCCCCGCCCGAGCAGACCTCCAAGCCTCCATCTGATTTAGCCTACGGAGCGGAAGGTCGCTTGTCGACGGCTATGGTGTCGGGCGGCGACGTTAGGTCTGCGTCACACAGGAAATTTTCTGGTGAATTTTTTCCCTTTCCATTCGACTTCTAGTTCGTATTCGGGTTTGGTGCCTGGTTTTTCAAGTTCGCTTTCGCACTCTTCTACTTTATTGAGTTTTTTGGTTTCGCATGCCTTGGTTTTAACCGTGCATTCGATGCCAGTCTCTTTGAGGATCGTGATCGAGACGGTTCCAAAGCTGACATTTTCAACTCGGACTTTACCTTCGCACCTTTTCGTGGGTGCCGTAACGGCGAGCTGCGGCTTTTCCGCTCCTTCTTCGCCGATTTTCCATTGTTCCCCTTCGCAGTGGAGCACGATTTCCAGATTTTCCACTGGCGGTGGGATTTCGAACGCAGACGTTGTCGCCGTTCCACACCCTGTCTTACTGGCTTCCACCTCGTAGAATCCCGCGACCGTTTCCCATCCGAAAGACCCGTTTTCTCGAGTCTTATCCGGGTTGGTGCGATTAGAGGGGGACATCACTGTCGAGCCGTTCGGGACAGCCGTGTATGTGCCCCCTTTAGTTGCAGAGGAGAGCAGTGTGACCGTCGCTTCCCATACGGGCGCGTCTTCGTGATTTCCGTCGACCACCTTGCCACTCGGGTCGATGTAGATGACGATGACTACCACGATGTCTTCAGCGGAGTGTTCGCAGCCGCTCACCGTGATCTTCAAGCTGGCTTTGCCGTGGAGCGGGTGCATGACAGGTATTTCCCCAGCGAATTTGCCTGATCCTGCAGGACTTTCGGTGAGCGTCGATTCGCGGGTTTCGAATTTGTGGGTTTCGGTGTTTTCGGCTTCGACGCTAATGACCACTTTCCCGCCTTTGCACCCCTTGGTGGTGATCGGGGTTTTCTGCTCCCAGTTTATGACTGGTACTTCTTTTTCGCTTTCTTTTTCGCCTTCCACTATCGTATTGAAGCCTTCTATTGTCGTTTCGTTTGGTAGCGGTTCGACTCCGCACCCACAGGCGGTGCCGGTGACGAAAGGCAGGCCCGTCGTGCTGGCCAGTACGCCGGTCGTGCCGGCCAGCACGCCTGCTGTTGCGCCCAGCAGCACGATCGATGACCTTAGATGTTTGAGATGCCTTGATAAGCGTGAACGCATTTCTTGTGCTCCTCCGGGTTGCTATGAGTATTTGGATTGAAACTGGTGAGGCGATTGCCTAGGTCGTCGTCTTTCGGGGTTCCTCAAGAGCGCCGGGACCCACGCTCGGCATGACGGCCTGGACACTCTGGTCATGCTTTCGAGATGGGATGAAGGGTCTGTTGTATGGCTTCGTCGATGTCTTGGGCTGTTGCTGTTTCGCCTAGTCTGTGGGTTGGGGTGGATCCTGTGTCTCCGACGAGGAAGGACGGTGTGTCGTAGAGGTTGGCTGCCAGCGCGGCGTGTTCGTCTGCGGTGACCTGTGTGTTCAGGAGCGGGTCGTGGCGGTCGTTGGCCCATAGTTGCTGGTTGAGGTTGGGGACCTGGTGTGCGAGGTGTTGTAGGTAGTGTTCGGTGACGTAGTCGGTGTGCTCGGTGCCTTGCTCGTGGTAGAAGGCCTCGAGGTAGTAC
>DASXDO010000037.1:0-3573 GCA_036490555.1 Solirubrobacteraceae bacterium
TCAAGCAGGACAGAGACCTCGACCAGCGCCGAAACGCTCACCCTCGAGCTGAAAGAGCACGGGCAGGTCGCGGCCAAGACGAAGATCGCCCTCGCCTTCACCCCCAGCACAGGCAAGCAACGCAAGCAACTCAAAGCCAGCATCACCATCAAGCACAAAGACTGACGCTCCGCGGGCCCAGGGCTATGCGCGCCGCGCATAGCCCTGGTCAGTCGGGGCGCCGCAAAACCCAACTCAATGCAGCAGCTGCCAGAAGTGGCGCAGCGCAAGCGAGGCGACGCGTGTGGCGAGCAACGCGGTTGCTGCCACGAGCAGGACGGTCATCGGCGTTGTGAGGTCATGCAGCCCACGCACATGCGCGAGCGCAAGGCCGGCGACGGCGACGGCGCAGAGGATCGCGAGGGTGCCGTCGCGCAGCGGCTGCGGGGCAGGCATCGCCTGAACGAAGCGCCGCACGCGGGCGATGACGGCGAGCAGGTGCAGCAGCGAGCCGGCGACGGTGATGCCGATCCAGCCGGCGAGCAGCAGGATCGCAAGCGGCGCGCGGACGGGGCTCGTGAATGGCGCTGCTTCACCGCTGGCGAGCGTGGCGATCAGGCCAAGCACGAGGCCGGCAGGCAGGAAGGCCTGTGCGAGTGCGACGAGCCTAGCGGCCAGCGAAAGTGGGATCGACCGGGCGCGCAGTGAGGCGATCAGGTTGAGCGTGAGCAGCACCGCCGCGGCAGTCAGCTCGAGCCATGCGCCAATCAGCGCGGGATAGCTGGCAAAGGCCGCGCCCAGCGCCATCTCGGCGACGCCTGTCAGCCATAGCGCGAGCGTCGGTCCCTGCAGGCGCGGCAGGCGCAGTTGGGTCCCCGTCAGCGAGGGAAAGAAAGTCTGAAGCGTGCCGACGATCGCGGTTCCCAGCCAGCCGGCGAGATTGAGCGTGAGGTGCGCTCCAAGCAGCGAGCCGTGCGACCAGCCCACGCCGCCTGCGAGCAGTACGCCAACGAGGCAGCCAAGCGCGAGGCAGGTGGCGGATGCCTGGTACCAGCGGACCGCCCAGCGCGCGCGTTGCAGTGAACGGCGTTGCATCGAGTAGAGCGTCGCCGCAAAGACGAGCAGGTCGATGACGATCAGCGCGCCACCTGCGTCGACGAGCGGCGCTGCGCCAGTCGGCACGCCGACGGCGACGAGCAGCGTGCCGCCGTTCCAGATGCAGAGCTGCACGCCAAGCAGCCTGCGCGATGGGGGAGTCGTGGCGAGGAAGGCGCAGACGAAGAACTGGCCCGCTCCCAGCACGAGCTGAGAGACGCCGCCAAGCAGAGCGAGATGCAGCGCGAGCCAATGCAGCCAGATCACGGGATCGATCGCGTAGCCGATCCCCGCTCCCGCTGCGGCGGCGAGCATCGTCAGCCCTGCTGCGAAGAACGCGTTGATCAGGTCGCTGGGACGCGGACCGCCCGGCTCGAAGCGGCGCGCTCGACAGCGACGCCCTGGGGGGCCATCTGGGATTGGGTCCACGCGCTGGAAGGCCACTCGCGACAGTTTTGCACATTGCTAGTGTAAAAATTCCCTGGGGACGCAGGTGCCCCGTCGAATCTCGATCCAGGCGATCAGGAGGTAGCGCCCATGGCCTATGTGATCAACGAGCCGTGCATCGGCACAAAGGACACCTCGTGCGTCGAGGTCTGCCCCGTCGACTGCATCCATCCGACGCCCGACGAGGCGGACTTCGACCAGCACGCGCAGCTCTACATAGATCCAGAGGAGTGCATCGATTGCGACGCCTGCGTCGAGGCCTGTCCTGTCGACGCGATCACTCCCGAGGACCAGGTGCCGCCGGAGTGGCAGCAGTACATCGAGATCAACGCCGCCTACTACCGGGACCGCAGCTGATCGTGCGGCGGCAGGTGCTGCAGGACGCCTATCGGTGGCTGACGCTGCTCGCGGTTGTCTTCGTCGTGCTGCTGATCGGCACGGGTGGGTGGGTGCGCCTCTCCGAATCAGGCCTTGGCTGCCCAACATGGCCGAAGTGCTATGACCACCGTCTCGCTGCGCACGACACCTACCACGCTCTCGTCGAGTTCTCCAACCGCTGCGTGATCGTCGCGGTGGGCGCGATCGTCGTGCTGGTGCTGATCGGGGCGATGCGCAGGCAGGAGCGGCGCAGGTCGCTCTGGCTGGCTCTTGGGCTGCTCGCCGGCTACGTCGGCGAGGCGGTCCTCGGTGGGCTCACCGTGCTCTTCAAGCTCGCCCCCGAGCTCGTCGCCGCGCATCTCGTGCTCGCGATGGCGCTGCTGGTCGACGCGGTGGCTCTGCACTGGCGCGTGAGCGGTCGCGGCGCCGAGACCGCAATGCCTGTCGCTGGGGCTGTGCCTGTCGCTGGGGCTGTGCCCGTCGCTGGGGCTGTGCCAGTCGCTGGGGCTGTGCCTGTCGCTGGGGCTGTGTCAGGCGCCGAGTCTGGGGCTCGCGCCGCCGCAACGGGACCCGAGGTGCGCTGGCTGGCGCGCCTGCTGCTCGCAGCGGTGGCGACCACGATCGTGCTCGGTGCGGTCGCGACCGGCAGCGGGCCATATGCGGGCACGCCCGACACCCCCCGCTTCGCGTTCCGCTTCTCCTCGGCGGTCGAGCTGCATGCCGTCGTCGGCGTGTTCCTCTTCGGCCTGATCGTCGCGCTCTGCTTCACATTGCGCGCGACGCGCGCGCCTCAGCGCGTCTGCAAGGTGCACGCGCTTGTCACTGCGGCGGCGGCGCTACAGGGTGCGATTGGCTACGTCCAGTACTTCGGCGGGCTGCCCCCTGGGCTGGTCGAGGCCCACATCATCGGAGCCGCGTTGCTGTTGATTGCGGCGATGCGCCTGAATCTCGAGCTGGGCTCGCTCACAGGCACAAGTATTTCCCAGGCCCAGTGGAAGAATGGGCAAGGGCATGGTAGTTTTCCCATCGCACATGTAAAAACTACGGAAGGCGTTGCGTGACTGGCGACGAGCGACGGGGCAGGGGGCGATGGCGGACAAGGTGATCATCCTGTTCGTCCTGCTGCACGGCACCGCGCTGGCGTTCGGCGCGCTGTTCGTGGCCCTCGCCGTGCGTGGCTCACAGGAACAGGACGACGCCGACGAGCCAGAGGGCCGCGAGGATGGTGATGGCGGTATCGGATCGCGCCGGCGCCTCGCGCCGAAGCCGCGCGGCGGCGGGGGTCAGTCGCTGCGCGGCGCGCGCGCCTGCATGCGGCTGCATGGGCCTTTGGGCGATCCCCAGGGGCCTCCACCGCGCTGCCGTCCTCCCCAGCCAAGGATTCATCCCGTGCGGCGCCGGGAGATCGCTAGGCATCCGTCAATCCACTAGCGCCAGCGAGGAGCTCGTGTGTCCATGATCGATGAAGTCGTGCCCGTGCCGCGGTTGATGCCGGTTCCGCAGGTGGTGACCAAGCGCCTGCAGCGCGAGTCGCGCGGTTGGACGAGCTGGTTCACGACGACCGATCACAAGAAGATCGGGATCATGTATCTGGTCACGACCTTCGTGTTCTTCCTGCTTGGGGGCACGGAGGCGCTGATGATGCGCTTGCAGTTGGGGGCTCCTGAAAATACG
>DASXDO010000038.1:0-201453 GCA_036490555.1 Solirubrobacteraceae bacterium
CTGCTTGATACTCGCCGTTCGCGAGCGCGAGCCAGTGAACCTTGCGCGTGTCTGGGTCGACGATGAGGATCTCGTCGACGTCGTGGGCGGCGTAGAAGGGCAGCTTCTGCCAGCTCTCGTCGCCTGGGGAGAGGATCTCGACGACGAGTGCAGCGGTGGGATGCCACATCTCTGCGGCCCCAGGCCGGTGCAGCCCGCCATCGGGCACGCGGAAGTCGTTCTTCGAGTCGCCGAGATTGAAGTCGTGCATAGTCGGCCGCAGCCCAGCGGCGCGCGCGAGGGGACCAAGGATCTCCGCCAGTTGCTGGGCGAGGTCCGCGTGCCTATGCGCAGGAGAGGGGACCACGTGCAGCACCCCCTCCCAGACCTCGTCGTGACGGTCGAGCCCGAGGCGTTTTCGGCGTTCGAGCAGCGCCGCCAGCTCCGCGGGAGGCGGATCTGGAAGAAGCGTCCGCATACCCTGGAGGGTAGCGCCGGATGCAGTGGCCCATGCACACACGCTGCGAGCATAGGCATGGCTTGGGACGGTTTACCGGCTGGGAGCTCGGCCTTCAGAGCATGCTGCGGGAGGCGCTCAGCGCTCGAGCGGGCTTCGCCTCCGGCGGGCAGAGCAGGATGGAAGTTGCAACGTCGCGCGTCGCAACGTTTCCAGTGCTGGCCATGACCTGTCGCAAGCTACGGCCAGTCGATCTGCTCGGCGAGCTGTGCTGGGCCAAGTTCGATGAGGCTGCTGTGCTCGACTGGCTTGTAGTCGCCGTCAGCGAGTGCGAGCCAGTGAACCTTGCGTGTGTCTGGGTCGACGATGAGAATCTCGTCAACGTCGTGGGCGGCATAGAAGGGCAGCTTCTGCCAGGTCTCATCGCCTCGGGAGAGGATCTCGATCGCGAGCGCTGCGGTCGGGAGCCAGGTTCCCTTGGGACGGGTGCGGTGAAGCCCGCCGTCGGGCACGCGGAAGTCATCCTGCGACTCTCCGATGTTGAAGTCGTGCACCGCTGGCCGCAGTCCTGCGGCGCGCGCTAGCGGCCCAAGGATCTCCGCCAACTGCTGTGCGATGTCCGCGTGCCTGCAGTCAGGTCCGGGGACCACGTGCAGCACCCCCTCCCATACCTCGTCCTTGCGGTCAAGTCCAAGGCGTTTGCGGCGCTCGAGCAGCTCTGTCAGCTCCGCTGGGGGCGGGTCTGGCAGCAGGGTTCGCATACCTTGGAGAGTAGCGGCGGATGTGAGGTGCGATGCACACACGCCGCGAGCATAGGCATGGCTTGGGATGGTTTCTGGCGGCTGGGCGCGTCAGGCGCCGGCGCTGTCTGTGTCGTAGACGAACGGCAGTTCGTCGGCGATCTCCGCGAGCTTGGGGGCGGAGGCATCGCGGGGGGAGACGGTCAGCTCGATCTCGGAGGGCCAGTCGATGCCGATCTCGGGGTCGTTCCAGGCGATGCCTCGTTCGATCTCAGGGTCGTAGTAGGCGGTCTGCTTGTAGATCACGTCTGCCGTCTCGGAGAGCGCACAGAAGCCGTGGGCGAAGCCGATTGGCACGTAGAGCACTCGCATCGACTCGTCGTTTAGCTCGAACGCCTCCCATTGGGAGTAGGTCGGGGAGCCGCGCCGCAGGTCGACGAGCACGTCGGCGATCCTGCCTCTGCCGCAGCGCACGAGCTTCGCGACGCCGGCGCCGACGTGGAAGTGCATGCCACGGACGACGCCTCTGCTCGAGCGGGAGTGGTTGTCTTGGACGAACTGGTCGTCCTCTGGGATGTTCGCCTGAGCATGCCATTCGCGGCGGTAGGTCTCGCAGAAGAAACCTCTGCCGTCAGGGTGGACAGCGGGCTCGATCAGGACGGGGCCAGAGAGATGAGTGGGGAGGGTGCGCATCAGCGAGAGGGTACAGGGCCTCGGCCAATGTCCGAGGCGGTCAACTCCTGGTCACAAACGTCCCAGGCGCGGCCCGGTCGCGGAAGCTAGACAGTGGAACATGGTCTCTCGCGGCGCTATATCAGTGAGCCCAAGCCAACGCTGGGCTCGAGCTCGAGCGGGCAAGCTCACAGACTGCCAACACTGCCTCAACTTCGATATTTGGAGATGGTCTCCTGTGCAAGAGCCTCGACGTTCATGCTCTTGTCTGGGACCCTGCGAGTGAAGCGCTCAGCGCACTCGCAGATCACGCACTCAGCTCCGACGCGCTCGAGATAGTCGGGGTCCCATCCAAACGGTGCCCATATGAAGTGAACCTCACGGAAGATCTGGGCAAGGAACCAGGCAAGACCTTGGTATGCCTCTCCGCCAAACGCGTAAGAGTCGCCGAATATGACGACAGTACGGTTGTCCGGCGCGTCTTTGCGATGAAAGATCCGTACGATGCCGACGTGGGCCCCAAGGGCGGCGATCTCCTGCCAGTTGTCTGAGATGATTTCGGCCTGGGAAAGGCCCACCAGCGGCTGCATCACCTCTGCTATGGGTGGATCGAAGTGCAATCCCATGTCGCCCGCGCCGAGATGCGGATTGTGGCTGTCTGGGATTCTGGGAAGCAGGGCAGATGAGGCGCCCAGCCTCTCGACTATCGCGGATGCCAAGACGCGATTGCCCATCGGCGTCAGATGGCTATCGGTGAAAAGGTACGCCTCCCCCGATTGCCTAGCTTCCACAAGGTGGTCGACGGGATAGAGGAGCGGCAGGCCGCCTTCGCCCAGCAGGCGCAACACCGGTCGTGGCGCGACTGGGACCAGTTCATGCGGGTATCTGTCTGCGTATACGACCAGCTTCTCTGGCACTATCAGGCAGACGAGTTGACGGCCAGTGCGCTCGGCGTAGGTCAGTCGGTCTTCGACCAGGGTTTGCCATTCCTCGATCCAGCGGTCGGGCAGGTCAACTTCGCCGCGCTGAAGCGCAACGTTGTCGTTGGTGCCACCGTGGATGAAGAGATGCCCGGACCGCCCGACCATCACGACCCCGTCGGTCGAGATCTGACCAGGCGGGCGGCTGAATTGCTCCCAGGCGTCGATCCAACAATTGAGATAAACGGGCTCGTGGTCTGCGGATGGATCCGGTCTGGAGATAAGGGCTCGGTACTCCTCTGACGCGAGCACGCCAGCAAGGAACTCGGATAGCGACTGGGCACCCAGCCACAGCTCGACCTCCTGGGACGACGGCTCTCTCTGGAGGAGCGCAACGTATACGGCGTGAATGTCGCTCGAACGGAGCTCCTCCGAGGACGTCGAGGCGTTGGAGCTGGCCAGCCACCAGGATCTCACGCTTGCAGCCTAGCGTTAGCGGCCGGCGACCGCGCATTCGGCTAACCTCGCGACGGTGGGTAAGCTTAAGGTCACCGCCTCGGCGCCTGTTCGTCTCGCCAAGAAGCGAGCGAGTCACTGGTTGGACGCGAGGATAGCCGCGGCTCACAATGCCCGTGAGGACCAGGAGTCGCTTGGTGCCCCAATCCGAGTCTCTACGTCCCCGCGCTTGGTTGGTCCAGGGGAGCGCTTGCAGATTGCGACATCGGCCAGGCTCGACAAGGCGTTTTTGGAGACGACGGCGGGTAGCATTGCGATAGCGTCCGACGCATTCATTGGCGCCGGAGCATCATTGCTTACTGATCCCATCAATCGTGGCCCCGGGCATCGCATCGCGGTCGGTTCCACAGGGAACGATGTGCATGTTGGCGCGGGTGCCTGGATAGGCCCGAGCGCGATTGTGGTCGGCCCATGCCGCATCGGCGAAAACGCGATAGTGAAGCCTGGTGCATTTGTCATTGGGGATGTGCCCGCTGCTGCAGTTGTTGCCGGGCTGCCCGCGAGGATCGTCGGCAAGGTCGAGGTTCCGATGGAGATGCCTCCAGCTGTCGCATTGACGACTGACGTCGGCACGTTGTTGGCTCATGAGCATGACGAGGTCATAACAGTCTTTTTACGAGCCTATGGCAGTTGGGAGGCCGACGATCGTCGGCTGCTGCTCGAGCATCTTGCGCTTGGGGCGGTGGTGATCGACGTAGGAGCAAACATTGGCTATACGGCGATTGCTGCGGCGAGGGCTGTCGGACCCGACGGTCGCGTGATAGCCGTGGAGCCACATCCTAAGAACGTTGCCTTGCTGCGCGCGAACCTAGCCCTCAACGAGGTGAGCGAGCAGGTTCAGGTGATCGGCGCTGCGGCTTGGAGCTCGCCCGCGATGGTGGAGCTCGCTGAGAGTCCGGATAACGCCGGAGACCACCGAGTGCAGGGCTCGTTCGACGGTCGTGCGACTGTGACGGTCGAGGCAGTAAGGCTCGATGAAGTCATTCCCAAAGGCCTACGTGTCAGAGTCATGAAGATAGACACCCAGGCCTCTGAGCATCACGTGCTCAGGGGTGCTGAAGCAATTTTGGCTAGAGATCGTCCTGTGATTCTCTGCGAGTACTGGCCCCGAGGCTTGGAAGCACGTGGCGATGACCCACTCTCTGTCCTTACGGAGCTCCGCGGGCACGGCTACGAGGTAGAGGTTCCGCATGATCCGATGCTGGCGACGCTCGATGATGCGGCGCTTGCAGCGGCGATCGATCGACTCACCACGCACCCGCTTGGCGGCTTCGCAACGCTGCTACTGGTACCACGGCATTGATCGAGCAACGGGCAGATCCGTCGGGTTGCGTGGGCCCGGACGCGATTGCGATCGTTGTCGTGACTCACGGATCCGCTGAGCATATGGCCAGCCTGGCCAGCGCTGTTCAAGCCCAACTGCGTGATCGCGATGAGTTTGTCATCGTCGACAACGCGTCGAATGACGGAACGCCAGATATCGCGCGCTCGCTGACGCGTGCGACGGTCATCGAATCAGGTCAGAACCTCGGCTTCGCGGGTGGCTGCCATGTTGGCGCACAAGCGACGAACGCACCGCTGCTGCTTTTCCTGAACCCCGACTGCAGAATGCAGCCTGGCTGTCTTGAGCGGCTTCGAGAGGCGGCGCGCATACACCCGGAATGGTCAGCCTGGCAGGCGGTCGTGATGCTCGACGAGGCGCGCATCAACACGAGCGGCGGTGTGGTCCACTTCCTGGGCATCGGCTGGGCCGGCGACTGCGAGGCTTCGATCTCCGCGCTGCCCGACGACGACCAGGAGGTTGCCTTCCCGTCGGGCGCGGCGATGGTCGTTAGGCGCGAGGCCTGGCTGGCGCTGAAGGGTATGGACCCGACGTACTTCATGTACGGCGAGGACCTCGACTTCGGGCTGCGGCTGTGGCTTGCAGGGCATCGGGTTGGCCTCGCCCAGGCCGCTCGTGCAGTGCATGGCTATGAGTTCGACAAGGGATCGTACAAGTGGTTCTATCTCGAGCGCAATCGCTGGCGGACCCTGCTCTCCGTCTACCCAGCCTCCCTGCTGCTGCTGCTCGCGCCAGCGTTGCTGGCCAGCGAGCTCGGTTTGCTTGTCATAGCGGCCCGTGGAGGCTGGCTTGGATCGAAGCTGCGTGCGCTTGTGGCCGCAGCCGCTGAGCTGCCGCACACGCTTGTCCGCCGCAGGGCCGTGCAGTCCACAAGGCAAATCGGCGCAGCGGAGTTCGCCGCGCACCTCACAGCCTCGCTGGACAGCCCCTATCTCGAGACCGCGGGGAGCGTACGCTGCCTACAGGCGGCCTACTGGCGACTTGTGCGACGCGCTATGGCGTTGTTTCGCGCCTGAGCGGGCGAGACCGTCCGCCGCCACACTGCCTGCCGGACGCTGTGCCTCAGGGCCCATCTGGAAGATGCGGGCGTTGACAGCCGGTACATTATCGACGGTGACGTTCCTTCTCAGAGCATGGGGGCGTGAAGCCAATCGCGCCCACACACCTCAGCCTGCCTCGACAAGGGTCATAGCGCGCAGGCTCGCGATTGTGCCTGCTTATAACGAGCACGAGGCGATTGCGAGCACGATCGCCTCGATCCGGCGCTGGGCTCCAGAGTTCGATGTGCTCGTCGTCGATGACGGATCGACAGACATGACGGCGGTACATGCGCGCGGCGCTGGAGCAGCGGTGTTGCGCCTTCCGTTCAATCTCGGCATAGGCGGGGCCATGCAAAGCGGCTACATATATGCGCGAGAGCGTGACTACGACGTCGCCGTTCAGATAGACGGCGACGGGCAACACGACCCACGCCACATTGGCGAGATGCTCAACCGCCTGTGCGAAGACTCGAGTCTCAACATGATCACGGGCTCGCGCTTTCTGGAGCAAGGCGAGGGCTATCGCTCATCTGCTACCCGACGCATTGGCATTCGCGTCTTCGCTCGGGTCGTGTCATCGATCACCGGGCAACCGGTCACCGACCCAACCTCAGGGCTACGCATGACGGATCGCCAAGCAATCGAGCTGTTTGCACGTGACTATCCGCACGATTATCCTGAGGTCGAGGCGATTCTGCTGATGCATGCCCACCGTCTATCCAGCCGCGAGATACCAGTCCAGATGAACCCGCGCCTGACTGGCTCGTCAGCAATTTCATCGACCCAGTCGGTTTACTACATGATCAAGGTGTTGCTCGCCGTTTTCGTTGGACTTTTTCGGGCTCGTCCAGCCTCCCTCGCGAGTGAAGCTGGCGAGGCTGCGCCGATCGCTGCCGAACGTGGACTATGAATTTGGCTGCGACCCATCTCTCTTCGGCGCTCAGCCAACGCGTGGAGGTCATCGCCGTCGCAGTAGTCATCTGCGCATTGATCTTCGAGCTCGTCCGACGCAAGCATCTGATGGAGCGTTACGCGATCCTCTGGCTTGTGGCGGGAGTGACCGTACTCGTTCTCGCGCTATGGCAAGGTTTGCTGACAACCATTTCTCATGCGGTTGGCATTTACTATCCGCCATCGGCATTGTTCGCTATCACATTCCTGTTCGTGATCGTAATGCTGGTGCATTTCTCGATGACGGTCTCACGCCTATCTGACCAGAACAAGATCCTCGCTCAACGATTGGCACTTCTCCAGCAGCGTCTCGAGGAAGAGGAGAGCGAAACGGGCAAGCCCAAAGAGGATACGGCCGATCACCCCGCAGGACGGGTGTCTTAGACCAGATATGCTGAACCGAGCCCTATCGGACTCGGGAGCAGTATGCACGATGGTTGAACCTGTAGACGTAATCCTGTTGTCGTATAACCGCGTGGACTATCTCCAGCAGATGGTTGACGCACTCGAGCGACACACGCAATGGCCATATCGTCTTACGATCGTGGACAATGTCTCTGGGCCTGAAACCCGACAGTGGTTACGCGACAGCAGTGAGCGCTTCCATCAAATCATATGGAACCAGCGCAACGAGCACTTGGCAGGGTTTCAACGTGGAATAGCGGCTACGAAGAGCAGTCTATTCGTGTTATCGGATGCAGATCTGATTCCGCATCCACCGACTGCAGATGGCTGCTGGCTGACGCAGCTCCTCCAGCTGGCCGATCGCCATCCGGACTTCGGACTGATCGGGACGCGCTTGGACAGCATCTCTGACGCCCGCAACCGACACCTGGAGCAAGCTTCGGCAATAGACGGTGAGCTGATCGAGGCGCCCACAGGCGTCTGGCTGAACGTCATGCGCCGTAAGGCGTTACGAATTCCTTACGCGAGTGACGGGATCACCTCTTACGCTCTGCGACGGTCCGGCTATCGCGTTGGCATCGCTGCAAAGGTCTACAGCACGCATCTCGGCGACCAAGACCCAGCTCGTCACCCTGAGTATCTGGCAAGAAAGCAGGCCGCCAGTGGAGTTGGCACGGTATACCCGTCTTATCCAGAGCTCCGCAGTGCTGGACGTCCACCAAAACTCGAGGAGCTCGCGCTTGCGGCGCCTGTGCTCGCCGCACTCAAGGCGCGACACGTCGACCCAGCTGATGTCGTCGAGCTTAGTCTCGAGCGATGGCCGCCGCTCGCGTCTGCTGAGCCGCGAATCGAAAGCTGCGTGAAGGGCTTGCGCACCGCCGCGGCGCGCTGGTCATACTCGGCAGGATCACCGCTCGTGCCCGGCGGGGCCGTCGCTGTCGCGATCGTTTGTCTCGAGGGCCAGCAGGAGCGGTTGCTCGCTGACGCATTCGAGGGCGCCGCTGAGTGGGTCGCCCTGCTCACCGACGACTCCATTCCCAAGTCTTTGCAGGGCTGGACTCTCGAGGAGGAGTTGCCAGGTCCACATCCGGTGATACATCGTCTCGCCAAGGTCGCTGAGCGTCGTCACTGGCGCCGAGCGCTCGGCTATACAACTGTTGAAGACCGTGAGCGCTGGCTGCACTTGTTTGCCTTCGGAGCTTATGGCGACACTACGCGGTTGAGGCTATATGTATTTCACCGCGACGAGCCACTCGATCGACCTGTCAACAGGTGGCGCGGCACATCGGCCAGCGATCATCCCGATGAGAGGGAGATGGAATTCGCACGTCCCAGCATGCCATCCTCACACGTGCCGATGAATCGCAGCGGCAGAATCGGAGCTTTTGCAACCAAGTTCGGTCGGCTGCTATGGGCTGAGTGGCATCTCCTTCGTGCCAGACGATGAATGCCTCATGTCCAATCTGCGGCCAGGCGTTGCACCCGACGCAAGTGCACGCGCTCGATCGCCTGGTGACTGGCGACGGGCCCTTCACGGTGGCGGAATGCCGTGACTGCAGTTTTGGTCTCACCATCCCGCAAATGAGTCACGAGCAGCTTGCCCGCTACTACTCGAGCGACTACTACGAGGGTTTCTACGAACACTCGAAGGTAGGAATATCGAATCTGCCGTATCGCGCACGCGCCTGGGTGCGCAGGCGGGGGGCCGATCGCCGCTATCGACGGGCGCCGTATGATCTAGCTGGCGTTACGCCCGGCAAGGTCTTGGACGTAGGATGTGGATCAGGCGATCTGCTGGCTCACTTCAGAGATCGCGGATGGGAAACGTACGGCATCGACCCTGGGGCGGCGTCGGTCGCTGCGGCGAGGCGTCGCGGAGCTCAGGTTCATGAAGGCACGCTCGAGGACCAGCCATGGGAGCCAGGCTCATTCCATCTGATCACCTTTCAGCATTCGCTCGAGCACATAGTCGGTCCAGTGGATGCGCTGCTACGCGCTCGTGCTCTGTTGGCGCCCGGCGGTCTGCTCATCGTGGACGTGCCAAACTGGCGGTGCTGGCAACGACTGCTCTTTCGCAATCGCTGGTTTCATCTGGATCTTCCGCGTCATCAGCAGCACTTCTCTCCTCGATCCCTGCAGAGGCTGGCCTCGAAGCTGGGTCTGCAGGTCAGACGGACTGACACAACATCTACAGCGATCTCGACGAGCTATAGCGTGCACTACGTGCTTGCTGGTAGGTGGACGCCAGGATGGGAGCTGTGGCTTTCCTATGCTCTTGGTGTCCTGCTGCTGCCGCTTGCACTGTTAGGCGACCGTATTGCAGGCGGCGACTGCTGCTTCATAGTCATGGAGCTGGTCGAGTAAAACCTCAGGTACGCATGCTGACGCGCACCAGCGCCTACGGTTTGCGACCATCCCAGTCAGTCGGACTCACCAGAGAGCGTATAGGCCGATGCTCAGTGTGTGACGCGTCGGGCGAGCGCGCGCATTGCAAACGCGCTGCGAAGCTCGTTTGGCACCATGCCAATTGCGAACCCTACGCTCAAGAATATGACGCCAGCTGCCGCAGCGGCGACGATGTCAGGAAGGCCCGGCACCACGAGCGCCACACATCCTGCTGCGGCGGCCACCGCGACTCTCCCGAGAAAGGCGATGCGCAACCTCACCCGCCCAGCTGCGCCGCGGAGGCGCCAGTAGATCAGGCACGCGAGGACCGCATCTCCGAGGACACTGGCTATGGCGCCGCCCGTTGCGCCGAAGAGAGGGACAAAAATCATGACGAAGACGGCAAGTGCTGCGACTGCCAACGCATTGGTGAGCACCAGCTCTTTCTGTCGGCCGAGTGCGATGAGCGTTGCTCCCCAAATCTGGTAGAGAGCGACGAACAGGACGGCCACTACCTGAATGCGCAGAACTGCGCCAGAAGGAGTGAAGTGGGGGCCGCCGACGAGTGTCATGACGGGCTTGGCCGCGCGGACGGTTACCAGAATGAGTAGGACTCCAGCGAGCACGGCCGCCTCGCTGAGGCCTTCGACCGCGTAGCGAAGGCGAGCCAGGTCGTCACGTGCCGCAGCTGACAAGAGTGGGAGTGCCGCGCCTGCGAGCAGGATCGGGACATATATCAACGCTTCGATCGCACGAAGCGAGCCACCAAAATAGCCGGTTTGCTTACTCGTGCTGATGAGGGACATCAGAACGATTACGAACCGGAAATAGAGCTGGCCAAGCACGAGCGCTGCCGCCGCCGGTAGCGACTCTGTCAGCAGCGCTCGTTGCCTCGCGAGATTGAACCGCGGCTTGACAAGGGCGCTTCGACCGGCAAGGAGGGGCGTGATCGTCAAGACCGCGAGGCCGACAACGATCTGGATGGCGAAGAACGGGGTGAGATGGGAGCCCAGTGCGACAAGCAGCGCCACGCCAGAAAGGGTGATTGCCTGTCGGAGGAAGTCGACAAGCGCTGGACCGAAGTTACGCAGTTCGACTACCAAGAGCAGGAGGATTGCGTCCGCAATTGTGCCTATGAACAAACCTGTGCCAGCGAGCACGGTGCCAACCACCATACGCGACGGATACCCAGCGAGCAGAGCAAAGAGGACCATCAAGCAGAGCGCCGGGGGCGTAATGAGCAGACGAAGCCCTATGAAATCAGCGACAAGCTCCGGGCGGGCATCGTGTGGGCGCAGCGCGAGTTCTCTGCTACCGGTGACGTTGAGGCCCGCATCGGCGATTGTGCCGCCGATTGCCACCAGCGACATCACCGTGATGTAGCGACCTGACTCAGATACGCCAAGGTGGTGCAGCAACAGCGTTGCCGCACCAAGGCCTGCGAGGATGCCAGCGCCGTTGCCCACCAGCCTGATCGCACCTCCGCGAATGAGCTTGCCGCCCGCCTCGCGAGAGGTCAATACGTCGCCGTTGTGCTCGCCGGTGGTTGACACAGTGGCCCCTCAAGCGGTGGATGTCAACTCAGCGGCCAAGGTCAACGAGGCGGAAAATGTCGAGAACTGTCTACCGCGTACCATTCTACGTACTGACCACACGCCTTGTGAAGTGCCAGCTTACGGCGCGCATGCTCTCTGGTCGCGATCAGAGTGGTCATCTCGGTGGGCGCCGCATTAGATGCAAAGACTGTGTCCTGCGCATGGAATCTCACGGTGAACCGTTTGGGCTCTTTGACCAGCAAGTCGCCTATGAGCCATTGATTTCCTGGTCTTTCGAGGTTGGCAGGCAATTCCACGTGCAGGCCTTCCGTGCTGACTTCGACGGGATGCGGGCTGAAGTAGGGCGTTGAAAGCGTCCAACTGCCAGGAGACAGTTCGATCTGCGCTTCAACGGTTGTGCCCGGCGACTGCGGTGGGACGGCAACTTCGATGTTGGGTTGACGCACTATCGCAAATCCCTCCTTTTTGGAGAGCTGCTCATCCGATGGCTGGCTGCAATCGAGTACGGCGCCAGGCTGGGCGTCGCTGGCCAATGGCCTCCATGGCGGTGTCGGCCCAAGGCGTCTCCACACCTCGAAAAAGCGTGTGGTACGGACCAGCTTCATGTTGCTGGGTGGCTCGCTGTCAGCGTAGTTGCGCGGCTGGATGACATAGTCGTATTCATCCAGCACACTCGCCGGAATGTCCTCGAATTCGAGCGGCTCACCAAGTGACCAGTGCTTGCGAGGAGTCAGTGGGACCGCCCCCAAGGCGGGCATTCCCAGTGGAGTGCCAGAGAGTTCCCACGGGACGAATTCGCTCCATCCGAGGTAGAGAGTCTTGGACTGTCCGAGCTGTGGCTCGATGCTTCGGAGTTCATTCAAGTGGACGCTCGGCGCTACTGAGGCAGCGCGCAGTGTCGCCACGCTGGTGCTCAACACCGCCCAGCCTAGGGCCGCCGCGACGGCGAAGCGGAGTGCGCCGACTGAAGAGAACCACGATTCGCGGACGTCGAGCTCAACGAGCCAACGTGTTGCCAGAAGCATCACGAGCGGTGCGAGAACGACGAGCGCCTTTGCCGCGACGTACGGCGATTGACGCGCGTTGGAGTAGATCCAGATCGCTGTGCCAACTGCGACTGCAATCGGTATCACGAGCTCACGTCGGCGCAGCGACCAGAGGCCGCCGCCGATCGTGAGCAGCAGTCCGAACGCAACGAGCATTCCTACATGGAAAGGTTCTGCGGCAGGTAGTCGGAAGTCGGTCACGTCCCACATCCCGAACACCTTCCAAAATGAAACGGGCCCTATGAGATTGCCAAGGGTGCTCGCGGCGATACCTGTACCCGCGCCTTCGCTCAGTCCTGCTTTGGCAAACCTCAGGATGCGCCCCAGCTGGGGCGCGATCAGGATGATCAGCACCGCTAGGGCCACAAGCCCCGGGATGATGCCATCGCGCAGCGTTGCGATGAAATTTCGCAAGGGAATGCCGCGCAGCCATTGCATGGCGCCGGCGAGTACAAGCCAGAGTGCCGTGATGGCTACAAACCACGGTAGACCATCCACCGAGTAGACCGAAAGCGCGCCGCCAACGATGATCGCAAGCGGAATCCACCGTAGAGGCTGCCCACGCTCGCCCGGTACCAGTCGCGGGAGACCGATGACAAAGCCCACGAGTAGCAGCGCGAGCATGGGCTCCTTGAACGAGCCCTCGGCGTAATAGCTTGCCACCATGAATGTGATGGAAGTCAGTGTTGCTACGAAGGCCTTACCAAGCCATGTTGACCTTCGTGTCGCTGAGACGGTCGTCCACGCGATCAAGACCGGTATGGCCATGGACTCTCCTGCGAAGGCGTAGTCGACGCGAGCGCCAAGAGCTGTCGCGAGCACTGCGGCGAGTCCGTGTGGGCCAACCGGATAGTTGGAGTTGAGGCTCTCGACACTTGCCGCTACGGCCGAGCGAATCGCTTCGGCCCAGATCAAGTGGGTCGCCATGTCGTTATCGACCTGGATTCCCAGGGTCCCGCCGCGCCCGCTGGCGAGGAACGGCAGGAGGACGAGCACGAGCACTGGAGCTGCAAGAAGCAAATCCCCAAGACGTGGGCGGAGGGCGGGCTTGCGAACGAGCAATACCGCGCCTGCGAGGAACAGCACGAGCAGGATGACGGCTACCGTTCCGGTGCGTCCAGGCACGTGAATGGTCGGTGCGCAGATCAGCATGAGCAGCGCGAAGCCGACCGGCGCCGCAAGGAACGTCCATCGGCGCGCTCCGCAAAGCCAGCAGACAGCCTGACCGATGACGAGTGCGCTGGCGCAGGTGAGCGCCGCAGCGCATATCACGTCGATCACGGGCTAAGGATACGTAATGCAGAAGACACGGTGCATCGCTTTTGCGCGCCCAGATGTCCAGGCGCAACCAGGCCAGGCAATGACCGGTCAGCCGCCGCCGTCAGGCTCGTCGTCCAGGTCATCGTATCCACGGCCTTCGAGGTCCGGCGGGTGTTCGTATCCGCGCTGAAAGAAGTTTGGCGCGCCACGCACAGTCACGTCTGGCGACTCCGCGAACCTGTTCGCTGCGAGGTCGGAGCGGACGAAGAACGCGTTGACCGCTGACAGCTCGGTATGGACGAGCTGGTATCCCTTTCGTTCGCCAAGTGCGCGCATCGCGCCAAGCGATGCGCCGTAGTAATTCGTGCCGTCCCAGGGCTCTTCCCGCTCGCGGGGCTGGACAAGGCGGCGTGATGGATCAAGCACGCTGTTGTACTCGATGATGACCACGCGTGGTCGATATCGATGGATCGCCGACCATATCCAATAGTCAGGGCCATCGACGTCGATTGAGAGCACATCTGGCTCCTCGGGCACACCCGCATCCGAGAATAGGGACTCCACGTTTACAGGAGTGACCATCGCCCTCTGCGTCGATACCTTTTCGTTCGATCGGTACTTGCGCTCGAGCTCTGCATGGAAGGTCGCGTCGCCCTCGATGAAGAGGCCGTTCCAGGCTGCGATATCGGCGAGGTAGACGCAGTTGCCCTCTCTGCCCGACTCGATGCCAAACTCGACAAAGAACTGTGGCCCGACACCTATGCGTCGCAGGATCTCCAGCAGAACCCCGTCCTCGCCGTTCTGGCTGAAGCAGCGGAGCTCGAACGGACCAAGTCCTGCGACGGGGATGCTTGTGGCGGGAAGGTTCGTAATAGCCTCGTATCTCCCCCGAAGGCCATCGAGAGCCAGGTAGGGAAGACGACTCGTCTCAAACGGCGTCGCGGCTTGTTCGACGCGGGCCACGCGCTCCTCGGCATGTTGCACCTGCGCATCGACGACCGCGGGCAGTGTGGTAAGTCGCTCCGCGGTGCGCAGTTGCGCAAGGATCGGGGCTCTGGCGCGGCGCAGGCCTTCGACCTGGGCCTCCAGTTTGTCGACGGCACTGACGATGTCGCTGTTGACTTGCTCTTGGCGTGCCGCAAACGGGCGTACGAGTCGTAGTACACCACGTCGTGCCGCGCGTCTCAGCGGCGCCCCTGGGCCGTGGTGAACCGGGGTTGGCTGTTGAGTGATCTGCTGCGCAAGCGCGCGAGCGACGCTGCTTCTTGCGGTAGGCGGAGCTGGTGTCCACACACTCGCGGGCAAGTGGGCGAGTCGCTCCCGGATCACTGCGCCGGCGGCTGCCGGTGAATGTGTATTGCGGATCGACAAGGCGGCTGAAGCGCCAAGCTCTTGGGCGAAGACTCGGTCGACAAACAGTTGGCGCATCAGCCGAGCGGCGTGTCCTACATCAGGTTCGGCCCACTCTCCCTCTGGAGGATATGGTGACGCGTTCGGGCCGATAGGACACAGCTCGTAGTCCACCAGCTGGCTGTTGCTTGTCGTCATGAAGTCGAGGTTGCCAGAGTATCCAGTGGCGATCACGGGCTTGCTGAGATACATCGCTTCTGCCATCGTCAGGCCGAACCCCTCTGAGCGATGTAAAGATACGTAGCTATCGCACGAAGCCATCAGCGAGTCCTTGTCCGCCGAGCTCAGATAGCGCTCGAGAATGTGAATGTCGTCTCTTTGCGCCGTAGCTTTGAGCAGGCGCTCGTGGTTTGCCGGGTCGCGCTCTGCATTGATGCACTTGATCACGAGCTTTGCACCATCTGTTGGGCCGAAGGCCTGTGTGAAGGCGTCGATGACGGCCAGTGGATTCTTGCGCTCGAAGACGCTGAGGTAGTCGAACACAAAAAGAAAGAGAAAGCCCTCAGGCAACCCAAGATGCGAGCGCGGTCGAGGCACTACTGCTGGCATCTCCACCGGGACTCTTATGGTTGTGATGGGCTTGGATGCGCTGTCTGACAGCGCCGAGGCTATGTGTGCGGTTGGTGCCCAGACCTCATCCACAAGCTCATATGACGAGTGCCAGATGCTGGGGAACTGCGAGACCTCCCAAAACCAAAGCCCGATCGAATAGCGGTCGGCGAAGAACTGCGCATCGGTGGAGCGCACGAATTCCGGCAGCACATCGGCATTGACGCAGATCAAGTTCACGGGAAACGGAGCTTCGAGCGCGTCGATCTCCGCAAACGCACGCTGCTGTCGACTGATCGGGGTAAGCGTGGTGTGCACCGGAAGGGCCGCTATACCTGCGGCATCAAGCGCGGCAACCACCTGTCTTGCCGCCTCGCCCACGCCGTGTTCCGAGCGGAAATAGCCAGCCACGTTGATGCCTGAGATCGAGCGATCGCCCGTGCTGGTGGCAGATCCCGCGTCGTCCGTGCGTGCTCGCGTTGCTCGTGTGTCAGGTGCCGGGACGCGATGCGCATTTGCCTCGCCGGAAGAGCGCTTGAGCAGCGCGAGCATTGGAGCCTCCGCTACGCCGTGGCGGTTGGCCCATTGAAGGAAGCGCTTGTGGTCTCCGCCGCCGACGTCGGGAAACTCTTGTTGCAGGTCCTTCCTCGTGCCATACATCTCTGCAAGGAGCCGGTTGAAGCTGCTTGGGGCGCCTGCAGGATGTTCGGCCAACCACGTCACAAAGGATCCGCATCCGGACTCTGAAAATGGAGATCCCTCTACTTCACCGCGGTCGATGGCTATAGCGTGCAGTCGGCGCAGGGTTCGATCGAACACGGGGCCGGCCGGGAGGCGATGGTATGTGTATGGCCAAGCTTTTGCTGACTTGTAGCCTGCTGCATGGCAATCAGTGGCATATTCGTTGCAGATGCGGCTGAGGGCAGGCGACTCGATCGATACCCGCGATTGATGTCGGCTTAGCCTTGTTGGTGCGTCTGGGTCGAAGCCGCTGAAGTGAAAAAACGCGAGTGGCTGTCCGTCAACGGCATAGTGCTCGCCGTCCCACTCGAGGTTTCGTGCCGGCAGGTTCCAGTAAGCGACGTTGTACTGTGGGTCTCGTACGATCGCGTGGTCCGAGGCAAACCCGGGAGCGAGATCAAACCAGCGTTGATCGACGAAGTATCCGTTCAGCGGGTCCACTACACAGTCTGTAATGAGTCTTTCTTCCCACCAGCGCAGAAGCCTGTCAGTCTCCTCGCCCTTAGCGAGTGAGACATATCCGAGGTTGTAGACGCCTGCGAGCATGATGTCGACCTGGGTGGGGCGCTCGCCATCGTCCGGTAATGGCACCGTATTGTGTGGTGTGAGTACGACACCGTGCTCTTGCGCGAGCTCGTCCAGGGGTTCGAGCGAGCTGTATACCTTGATATCGGGGTCCAGGTAGGTGATCGTGTCTCGATCGCGCTCGAGCAGATAGCGAAGTAGTCGTGGCTTCACGGCGGTCGATAGCTCGAGCACGTCGTAGCGAATAGCCATTTCCTCAAAGGCGTCGCATGCGATCTGAGCAGGTGTAAGGATCTCGAATGGCTCTGTCTCCGCGTCCAGATAACCATCGAGCTCATCGATGACGAGCACGAAGCAGCGTCCCCCGGGATGGTGCCTGGCGAAGGAGCGGGCGAGCACGCGCGCCTGCGCTGCATAGTTCTTCGCGATGATCGTGCAGATGTCCATGGCCGGAACCTATCAGGCCGCTGTCAGCGGGGCTGAGAGTCATCTGCGGTCGGCTGATCGCGCTCGCGATCGACAACTGCTGTCGTCTCCGGCTTTCTCGCGGGCGCTTTTATGCCGCCAAGAAGCCCGATCGGATGCAGGATAAGCGAGTGTAGAAGCGATCGCGAGGCGATTCGCATCAGGCCGCGTTGCTCAGCTTCGCTGAGTAAGCCGCCATGTGCCACGAGTGGCAACGCAGTGTCGCGATTCACCATGAGGTCGCTGTAGGCCTGCCGATAGTGCTCGGCTTCGGCGCGCACGGCCTCCTGCTCGAGATCCTGCCATGCATAGGGTGCGACGCTGCGGGGGCTGTCAGCCAGAGCCTTGCGGTAGCAGCAAAGCAGTTGTTCCACCACCTTGTGCCAGCGGTAGCGCTCCGCCGCTTGTGCGAGGAGCCGCATGTGATGTTCCCTCTGCGGTCCAGACTGCAAGAGCGCGATCGCTGTGTCGGCGCTCAGGTCGGGGTTCCAGGGTACGATCGTTGCTGCTTGCTCGAGGTGCTCCTTGAGTGAAGTCTGTGCGGCGAAGATACATGGTAAGCCGAAAGCCTGGGCCTCGAATGGGAGCAGTCCGAAGCCCTCGTAAATCGTCGGATAGACTATCGCGCTTGCGTGCTCGAGCAGCCACGCGCGCTGCTGCTCGCTGATCTGTCCGACGTCGATCACCAGTTCGGCGGCAAGCGGATCCTGCTTGAGCAGGATCCGCTCCTCGTCCGCTGATGAGCCGTGTGTTACGTGGCCGCCGGCAAGCACGAGGCGACCCCGCCAGCCATGGCGGCGAGCGAGGGCAGCCACGAGTGCAATTGCGAAGGGGCGGTTCTTGTGTGCATAGTCAGCGCCAAGACAGACAAGGAGCGGCTCGTCCTCGGATATGCCCTCTATGGGCATGGTCTGTGCCCGCACGTGCCCGCCGTCGTTGCCGGGCTGGTCGACGCCGAGGCCGACGACTTCGCAGCGGTCGTGCGAGACTAGGTTCTCCGCGATGGCGTCGTGCATCGCATGCGTGGAGAAGAAGACGACACGGTCGGCGATCTCGAGTGCGAGGCGGGTTGCGCGGCGATGACGTTGCCATATGTCCGCGCTCTTGTGATAGGTCGGTATGTGATAAGCGATCAGGTCTTGCTGGCCGATGACGATGCGCTTGCCCACTAGCTGCAGGAGGCGCAGGTCATCGACGGTGAACACCTGTTGAGGGCGATGCACGACATCGCTCAGCACAGGTCTGGCTATCGCCTCCTCGTAAGTGATCGTTTCGATAGCGAGATCGCGCAGCCGCTCGTCGGTCTGCTTGGGTATGTCGGCCGCTATCAGCACGCGCAGCGCAATCTGTTCGTTGGTCGCAAGCGCGACGATGAGATCGGTGACGTAGGTCTGGGTGCCACCAATGGCGGCTGTCAGAGAGCGGCCGTCGATTGTCACGGAGAGCCTGCCCCGAAGCGCTGCGCGAGCACGAGAGAGAGCGGCTCGCGACGATGCACATCCAGCATCCTGTTTGGCGGTGTATCTAGTCTCGATTGCCGGCTGCGCTGTCGATGGTCCACAGACGAGCACGTCGTCGGCCGCAACGTGGAGCATTCCGAGCGCCGACGCGCGCGATGCCAAATCGCGCAAGGCAAGCGCAGGGCTTTCCGCCGTGAGGTCAAGCGCGCCGAGGCGGTCGAGTAGAGGGCGTCGCAGATAGGCGCAGTGTGGCTCGATCGTCGCGATGCGCGGGTAGCGTGGCTCTTCACCCTCTGGTAGGACTCGCCCAGGCTGTATCTGTGCCTGCGCGGCTGGTACGCCAAGATCCCCGGCGCGATCTCCAAGCGCAGTGGCGCTGACGATGGCGCTGTCGCTGTATGCAGCTGCGTCCAGGCACTCGAGCCAGTCGGGTCCCACGCGCACCCCTGCTGTGATCAGCACGATGTCACAATGGCTGGCTGAGACGATCGCGTTGACGCCCGCGGCAAAGCCGAGTTGCGGGGATATGAGCACCTCGCGGTCTGCAGGGCCCTGCTGCTCGACCTCCCTGCGTAGTGCTTCAACCAGCGGGCTCTCCACGCCCGCAAGCAGCACGGGGGTCTCCTGCGCCGTAAAGCGGATCACGCTTTCCAAAGAGTCGCGCGTAAGGTCGAGCCGGTGGGGCGGCGTGATGCAGACGATTGGTGCTCTGCCTGGACTATCGATGGTCACGTCAGGGTCCAGAATGCGAAGGAGCACGATCGCGGCAAGCATACCGAGAGCGCCGATACGCTTCACGCATGCCGAGCCAGCCTCATGGCGCTCCTCCCCGGATTGTCGTCGACTCAGTCAGCAAGACATTTCGCATCCCCGAGGAGCGGTCGCATACGCTGAAGGAGCGCGCCCTGCACCCGCTGCGACGCAGTCGCCACCACGTCTTCCCGTCGCTCCAGGACATCTCCTTCGAGGTCAGCAGCGGCGAGTTCTTTGGGATCGCCGGTCGCAACGGCAGCGGCAAGAGCACGATGCTGAAGTGCCTGGCCGGCATCTACCGCGCCGATCGTGGCAAGATTTGGATGCAGGGTCGGCTCTCGACCTTCATCGAGCTCGGCGTCGGCTTCAACCCGGACCTCGCGGCGCGCGACAACGTCGTGCTCAACGGCATCATGATGGGCCTCTCGCCGCGCGAAGCACGTGCGCGCTACGACGCCGTGATCGACTTCGCCGAACTGCGCGAGTTCGAGGAGCTGAAGCTGAAGAACTACTCCTCTGGCATGCACGTGCGCCTTGCCTTCTCGGTTGCGATCCAGGTCGACGCGGACATCCTCTTGATCGACGAGGTGCTTGCGGTCGGCGACGCCGCCTTCCAGCAGAAGTGCTTCGACGTCTTCAACGGGATGCGTGACGAGGGACGCACGATCGTGTTCGTGACCCATGACATGAGCGCGCTCAGTCGCTTCTGCCATCGCGCGATGCTGCTCGAGAAGGGAGAGCTGGTCATGATTGGCGAACCCCATGAGGTCGGCGATCGCTACATGGAGATCAACTTTGGGCGCGAGCCTATGTCCGCTGCAGTCGCGTCGGAGCACGTGGGCAGCGGCGAGGCGAGCATCGTCGAGGCCTGGGTCGAGGACGAGCATGGCAATCGCATCTCCGCAACCGTTCAGGGCCGGCGTGTCGCGGTCAAGGCCAGAGTCGAGTTCCACGCCGATGTCGATCGGCCTGTCGCCAGCCTGCAGGTGCTCAACGAGGAGCACGTGGCCCTGCTCATTTCGAAGGTTGGCGATCAGGGGGACCGCGACATGAGCTTCCGTGCCGGCGAGAGCGTCGTCTTCTCGTTTGCGTTCGACAATGTGCTGGCGCCACAGCGCTACAACCCGATCCTCTCGCTGGCTCATCGAGGCACCGGCCTCGACCTGATCGACCGTGTCGAGGGGGCGCTCTCGCTCATCGTGACCGGTGTGAGCGCCAACGGAGGGCTCGTCGACCTCCCGGTGGAGGTGGGCGTATCGGACGCGACTGGGGTGAGAACGTGAGCACACAGGCTCCGGCATACGAGGGGCTTGGTCGTCCTATCAAGGGACCCAGTGCGCTCACCGGCGACTGGCGGCGCTTCTGGCACCTCACCTACAACATCGCTCGCAATGAATTCAAGCTGAAGTTCTACGGCTCTGCGCTTGGCTACATCTGGCAGGTGATGCAGCCGCTGCTGCTGTTCGGCGTCCTCTACACGTTCTTCGTCGTGATCGGCAAAGTCGGCGATGGCCACAAGCCGGGAGAAGCCCACTATGGCGTGCAGTTGCTCGGTTCGATCGTGATCTTCGGCTTCTTCAACGAAGCGACGTCAGGCGCGGTTCGCAGCGTCGTCTCCCGCGAGAACCTCGTGCGCAAGATCCAGTTCCCGCGCTTGGCTATTCCGCTGTCGGTCGTGCTGCTCTCCTTCTTCAACTTCCTCCTGAACTTCACTGTCGTGCTGATCTTCGCGCTTGCCGAAGGCATATATCCAAAATGGAGCTGGCTCGAGATGCTTCCGATAGTCGCGCTGCTCGGCGTGTTCGCCGCCGGGATCGCGATGCTGCTCTCTGCGCTGTTCGTCTCCTTCCGCGACATCGAACCGATCTGGACGGTGATCGGCCAGGCACTCTTCTACGGCTCGCCTGTGATCATCCCAATCGAGACGGTGCGCCAGTACTTCGTCAACCACCCCGTGCTGCTGCACATCTACATGCTCAACCCGCTCGCGCCGCTGCTGCAGCAGTTCCGGCACGCGATGGTCAATCCGCAGACGGTGAGTGCCGCCTTCGTCTCCGGCGGTTGGCTGGCGCTGCTCGCGCCGCTTGCGATCGTGCTCGCGGTCTGCGTGCTCGGCTTCGTCGTGTTCAACCGCTCCGCGCCATACGTGGCGGAGAACCTGTGAGCGCGATGCCGTCGAAGAAGTCCTCGAGCGCGTCGATGCGTCGCTCCCAGGCGTACGCGGCCGCCGTTTCGATGCCCGCCTGACCCAGTCGCATACGCAGTGCCTCGTCCGTGAGCAGTTGCCTGAGCGCCTTGGCGACCGCGTCTCGCTCGGGCGCCGGCATCAGGCAATTGCCGCCGTCGATGCAGAAGTCGCGGTTGCCATGGGCGTCGGTGCAGACCACCGCGCCGCCCGTCGCCATCGACTCGAGCGGCGGCAGGCAGAACCCCTCGTGGGTGGAGGTCTGCACGAACACCGTCGCTTCGGCGAGCAGCTCCGCAACGCGCTCGTCGCTTGGGCCCTCTATGTAGCGGATGCCAGGCTCATCGGCGACCTCGGGCTCGATGCCGAACAGGCAGAGCTCTGGGCGCGGTTGTGGCAGCGAGCGCCATGCCTCGAGCGTGAGCGGCAGGTTCTTCAGCGGGTTGGAGCGTCCAAGCGCGAGCACCATGTCGGTACGGCGCTGCAGCTCTTGTCGTGGGCGGAACAGCTCGAGGTCGATGCCCGGCGGGATCAGCTCCGCTGTGAGGCCAAGTTCCTGCAGGCGCTCGTTGTTCCAGCCGGAGATCGTCATGTAGTGGAACTCCGGGCGGTAGGAGTCGAGCACGGCATGGCGCACCAGCTCGTCATCGGGGTAGTAGCTCGTCTCGATGTCCTGGACGAAGTAGACGGGTACGCCTCGGGTGACGCTTGACAGCCATACCGGCACCGCGGTCGCCCACCAGGTCGCGACCTTGATCGCGTCGAGCTCCGCAAGCTCCTGCACGAGCGCGTCGTAGTCCTCGAAGCTATGCACAGGCGCGCGCAGATCAAACCACTCTGGCTGCTCGCCAAGCGTGTAGAGCGCGACGTCGTGGCCCCTGTCGAGCAGGCGGTTGAGGTGCTCGAAGATGTCGCGGTGACCGCCGCCGACGCCGGTGTCCTCGGTCACGTAAACGACGCGCAGCCTGCCATCCTCGGTGCGGACGTTGCGCGCGTCGAAGAAGCTCTCCCAACGCTCCCAGAACCTCTGCTGAGATGTGAGCTCGCGCTCGCCGACCTGCCTGCCGCGCGTCACAGACTCGTGATGCACGAGGCAGGACGATGGGCAATAGAGGACGTTGAAGCCCGCCTGCCACGCTCGCAGGCACAGATCCACATCCTCATAGGCCATCGGATAGCGCTCGTCGAAGGCGCCCACGGTCTCCAGCAGCTCCCTGCGTATGTACATGCAGGCGCCGGTGACCGCGAGCGTGGGGCCCTCCAGCGAGGCAGGGCCCCAGTCGGCGGGCTTGAAGCGATAGCGATGGTCGAACCACTCCGGCGCACCGAGGTTGCGTACCGCGCCGGCGAACTGGATGCGGCCATCCGGGTAGAGCAGGCGTGCGCCGACGATCCCCACCTCGTCTGCTTGATCGCAGGCGTGCTGCAGGCATGCGAGCCAGCCCTTCTGCGGCTCGACGTCAGAGTTGAGGACAACCACGTCCCGCGTGGGATCGGTCGCTGCGAGGCCGCGGTTCACGTTGGCCGCGAAGCCAGCGTTGCGCTCGCCCGCGACGACCTCGATCCCATCGATCGCCTGCAGCGCGCGCAGATGCTCCTCGCCACTTGCGTCGTCGGCGACGATCACGCGCGCCATCCCGCGTGGCACCGTCTTGCGGATCTTGCGGACGAGCGTTAGGACATGCTCGTGGTCACGGAAGCTCGGGATCACGATGTCCACTGGCCTGCCCTGCCGCTTGTACCAGAGCTCCGCCTTCCTGCGCTCGTTGGCGAGCCAGTGGGTGCGCAGGCGCAGGCGGTGGCGCAAGGGCGTGAAGCGCAGCGGGAAGGTGAGTGCCCTAAAAAGCAGGGCATAAGGCCCGTGGTAGCGGTAGGTGAGGTAGATGCGCCTTGGCAGCCCGCTGAGCTCGCTACGTGGTTTCCCCGCGATCGCGGTGCCGACCGTTGCCTCGGGCTCTTGTGCCTCGGGCTCCTGCACTTCAGGCTCTTGAGCCTGGCCTGTTCGGTCCGCTCTGGTGTGCTCGCTCACTTCGGGTCTCTCCATGCTGTGTTCATCTGGACTGCTGCTATCTGTCGATCTCGAGGGGCTGGAAGCCGGACCTGCGCTCGAGCGAGAGCACGCGTCGCAGCCGCGGGGACATGCGGTCGGCGCGCGAGCCGAGGGCCGTTCCTGAAAGACGCAGGATATGGTGCTTGAGGATCGCGGCAAGCGGCAGCCAGCGTCTTGCCGGTGAGACGCCCGCCTCGCTCAATGCTCGCGACGCCTGTCCCAGCTCGCCACGCAGCTGGTTGGCGAGATGTGCTGCGCTGAGCGGCTCTCGCCAGCCGTAGACCTCCAGCAGGCTGCGCGCCTCGTCGAAGCAGCGGCGCAGCTGCTCTGAGGCCGAGTAGTCGTGGGAGTGCAGCACCGCGGCGGAAGGTACGAACGCCTTTGCATAGCCGGCGCGCAGCATGTCCAGTGCGAGCACGCGATCCTCTGAATAGGGGACCTCGCGGAACGGCACGCGCTCCCAGGCAGCGCGCGATATGCAGGCGTTGGCGTCGGTGAAGAAGCCGCGCTCACCGAGAAGCTCGCGAGCCGGGAGCTCCAGCTCGTCAGCGGCGAGTCGATCGATGCGCGCAGACCCGTCTGGGGCGAGCGATGCGAACCAGCGGCGCAGCTCGATCTCGACGGCGACAGGCGCGCTGCTGCGTGGCTCGTATGGCCCGTAGACGATCGCAACGTCCTCTGCGAGCTCGAAGCCGCTCAGCAGCCGCTCCAGCCACTGCGGCGCAAGCGGCTCGGCGTCCTGGGTGAGGAGCGCGACGTGCGCGCCCTGCGCCTCGCGCATCAGCAGGTTGCGTGTACCGCCGTGGCTGAAGCGCTGTGGAGGGATCTCCAGCACGCGCGCGCCGCGTTTGCGCGCAAGCTCCAACGAGCCATCGCGCGAGCCAGAGTCGCAGATCAGGAGCTCATGCGCGACGGTCTGGCGAGCGAGCGCATCGAGCACGCCTGCAAGCGTCGCTCCACCGTCGCGTACGGGGATTGCGACAGTCGTCTTAGCCATAGTAACGCGAGATCGTGAGCGTCTCGGCGAACAAGCCATGTGCCATTGCGAGCACGACGAGCAGCGCGCCGAACGTCGCAGCCCATCGTCGCGGCAGCGCGCGCGCCACCAGCACGATGAAGGTGGCGTAGAAGACGAGCAGTGGGAACAGATAGCGAGCCTGAGCGAACTGCTCGCCGGTGTTGAGCTGGTAGCGGACGCCGGCGTAGCCGATCGACGCGAGCAGTCCGACGGCCATCACGAGGAAGCAGACGGAGAGCGGCAGTAGTGGCCGGATGGCCCGGCGCAGCCGGAAGAGGCCGGCGAGCGCGAGCACGACGAAGCCGATCGCGACGTATTCCGCGTATTTGTAGACCCAGACAGGGAAGGTGTAGTCGAGCCAACCGAAGTGGCCGATCATGCCGTCGAGCCAGGTGCCGGCAAGCTGGTTGGTCGTGAAGAAGGCGTGGTGCATGAACCAGAGGCGCGGCAGGTAGAGCTGCCAGATGTAGTCGAGCGACTCGCGCATCGTCACAACCTGGCCGCTGGCGAGGTTGCTGCTGGTCGCGCCTGCCAGGCCGCCTGCGGTCAGGCCGCCTCCGCGATGCCAGACGGCGACGTTGAGCACCGCGTACAGCGCGACTGGCAATGCTGCGACCGTGACGGTCGTGCCCAGCGCCAGCAGTGCTTTGCGGCGCCCGCTCGGCAGCGCTCGCCAGGCGAGCAGCGCGATCGCGAGCGCGATGCCTGGCAGCAGCGCGATGAAGGTCAGCTTCGCAAGCGTCCCGATCGCGACGGCGAGGCCGATCGCAACCCCTCTTTTTAAGGTGAGGCCGTGCCGGTAGGCGCGCAGGAGCGCGAGGAACGTCGACGCTGAGGCGAAGAACAGGAGGTTGTCGCCGTTCACGCCTGCGGCGATGAAGTCGAAGGTGGGCTGAAACGCAACGACGAGTGCTCCCACGCTCCACGCCCAGCGTGTCCGTGGCATCAGCTCGCGCATGAACAGGAAGACGGCGAGCACCGTGAAGCCGGCTAGCAGCGCGGAAAGCAGCCGCATCAGGGCAAGCCGAGTGAGCAGGTCATGCGAAGGCGAGAGCCAGTATGGGATCGCCTCCAGCGCGTAGTAGAGCGGCGGCTGATTGCTGGCTGCGGTGGACCCTCCAGGGCCGAGCGGTTCGGGTTTGGCCGCCAGTGCGGTGTGCACGGCTTCGCTTTCCGGTGCGGTCAGCACGCCGCGTTCTTCGGGGTGTCCGATGACTGGTAGCACCTGGAGCTGGGCGATCGCTACTTCCTCTTCGGGCGAATACTGCGCGCCAGGGCCCTGCGGCGGTGGTTTGCCGGTCTGCGCCAGGTACTGGGCGTAGGCGAAGTGCACGACCTCGTCAGGCACCTGGAATGGGGGGACGACCACACCCCAGATAGCGGCGTTGACGAACGCGATCACAAAGCAGACCCTGCCGGCGGTCGGTATGCGCTTGAGCGTCTGCACAGTCGCCCTTGCGGTGCGCTTGGGCAGGAGAGCTGCGCCGCGTATCCGCCGTCTCACGAGGCCTCTCTCCAGAGCAGGCGGATCGCCGCGATCCATGCGCCGAGCAGCAGCAACGCGGCCACCGGCAGGGTCCAAGTCCCAAAGAAGGCGGCCTTGCCATACGCGAACCGCTGCGTCAGCGTCGGCAGCAGCTGCCACCAGGTTTCGCGGCCAGGGCGCAGGTAGTCGATGATGATCGCGGTTGGTTCAGGCTTGCCGTTGAGCTGCGCGGAGGTGGGGCCAGGCGCAATCGGCTCGCCACCGAGGCCGATGCCATAGGGGCTGTCGACGCTCAGGCAGAGCGTGCCGCTCGTGTCAGCGCCACGATATGGGTGTCGCAATGGCACGAGCACGAAGCCTTGGGGGGCGCCGGCTGGCAGCCTGCCGCTGCTCAGCAGCTTGCCGTCGGGGCCGCGGAAGCCAATGGCAAGCGCAGGCACTCGATGGCCATAGGCGCCGACGAGGAGCTTCACCCGTCCCGCGCCGGCCGGCAGGATGTCCGATTGGCAGACCTTTGCTTGCTTCGGCGTCAGCAGGGTGGTGAGCGGGGGGACGTGGTTGGTCCCCGCGCTCCGCGGCGCAGCGCCAGACATCTCGAGCACGAACAGGCCGATCACACAGAGCAGCGCCGCCGCCAGCGCCACGCGCAGTCTCATGCGCCTAGCTGCGCCGCAGCCCGAGGATGCTGAGCAGGAACGACGAGAAGAAGATCTGGATGCCGACGATGATCAGCGATGCGGCGATCACGGCGAGGTGTTCGTCAGCGAGCGAGCCGAAGCCGTTGGAGATCCACTTCGCGAGGATGAAGGCGCCGATCGCGACCCCAACGAGGAAGAACAGGCTGCCGAGCAGCAGGCCGTGCTCGAGGCGGAAGCGCGCTCTCGCTCGGTCGAACCAGCGGTCGCGCTCGCCCATGAAGTAGGTGCCGTATGCGTGGGCGCAGAGGCCAAGCGCCAGCACCTGGGTGCCGACGATCATCAGCAGCGCTCCGCCGATCACTGCATGGATTCCCCATGTCCTGCCGAACAGGTCGAGGCCGCCGCCGAGCAGGCCGACGATCAGGGTGCCGATTGCCGCCATCACCGCGCCTGGCACGATGAACAGGTGTGTCGGGCTGTGGACGAGCAGGAAGCGCAGGTGCCGCCAGCCGTCTTTGAAGGTGGAGAGCTTGCTCTCGCCGCCTCGGGGGTGGTATTCGATCGGGAACTCGGCGATCCTCAGTTTCTCCTTCGAGGCCCTGATCACCATCTCCGAGGCGAACTCCATGCCCGTCGTCCGCAGGTCGAGGCGCGGCAGCACGTCACGGCGCAGGGCTCGCATCCCGCAGTGGGCGTCCTTGACGCCGGTCTTGAAGAAGACGTTGAGCAGCCCGGTGAGGATTGGGTTGCCGATGTAGCGATGCGACCATGTCATTGCCCCAGGCTGGATGTTCTCCATGCGATCACCCATGACCAGCTCGGCACCGTCCTCGAGCTCGGAGACGAAGCGCGGGATCTCGTCGAAGTCGTAGGTGAGGTCGGCGTCTGCCATCACGATGTAGGCGCCACGGGAGGCGGCGAAGCCCGCGAGGTAGGCGCTGCCATAGCCGCGGCGTGGCTCGCTGATGACCCGCGCGCCCGCCTCCGCGGCAAGCGCCGCGGAGTTGTCCTCGGAGGCATTGTCGACGACCAGCACCTCGCCGCTGACGTTCATCTGCTCGATTGCCGTCCTTGCGGCGCGCACGCAGACCTCGATGTTCTCCGCCTCGTTGAGGCAGGGAATCACGACCGAGACGAGCGGGGTCACAGATCCGTTCGTATCGCTCGGTGCGTCTGGCGTTGTCTGCGCGGCAGGAGTCATAGGATCGGGGCCCGCAGCAGTTCGGTCGACCGACGTTCGGGCTCAGCCTGGCGAGTCACGCCTTTATAACGCGCATACGGGCGTGAATGGCGCGCTCTCCGCCAGGATGCTAGCGAAGGAGGCGGATTGCGGGGCGTCCCCCGATCCAGGCATCCTTCCCACAATGCGAATCTGCGTGATCTACGACTGCCTCTTCCCGCACACCGTTGGCGGCGCCGAGCGCTGGTACCGCAACCTCGCTGAGCGGCTCGTGGCCGAAGGTCACGAGGTCACCTATCTCACGTTGCGCCAGTGGGACCGCGACGAGCGTCCCCAGGTGGATCCGCGTGTGCGGGTCGCGGTGGCGGGGCCGCGCATGGCGCTCTACGTAGGCGGACGGCGCCGGATCCTGCCGCCGCTGTTGTTCGGCTGCGGCGTGCTCGTGCATCTCCTGCGCCACGGGCGGGACTATGACGTCGTCCACACGGCCTCGTTCCCCTACTTCTCGCTGCTCGCTGCGGGTATCGCGCGGCTGCTCGGGCGCTTTGGGCTCGTGGTCGACTGGCACGAGGTCTGGAGTCGTTCCTACTGGCGCGAGTACCTCGGGCCGCTTGGGGGCGCGATCGGCTACAGGGTGCAGTTGCTCTGCGCGCGGATGCCACAGCGCGCGTTCTGCTTCTCGCGCCTGCACGCGCAGCGTCTGCGCGAGGAGGGTCTGCGCGGGGAGGTCACGATTCTCGAGGGCGAGTACGCGGGTTCGCAGGAGACGCCACAGGTGGTCGAGTCGCAGCCGCTCGTCGTCTTCGCCGGCAGGATGATCCCGGAGAAGCGCGCTCCGCTCGGCGTCGCGGCGGTCGCGCTCGCGTGCGAACGCGTCGAGGGCCTGAAGGGGATCTTCTTCGGCGACGGCCCAGAGCGCTCCGCCGTTCTTGCCGAGATCGCGCGGCAGCGAGCGAGCGCCAGGATCGATGCTCCAGGCTTCGCAGCGGCTGAGCACGTCGAGCAGGCGCTGGCAAGCGCGCTCTGCATGCTGCTCCCCTCCAGTCGCGAGGGCTATGGGATGGTCGTCGTCGAGGCCGCCGCGCGGGCGACCCCCAGCATCGTGATCGCCGGCGAGGACAACGCCGCCACGGAGCTCGTCAGCGACGGCGTCAACGGCAGGCTCGTCGAGCGTGCCGACCCCGAGGCGATCGCAGAGGCGATCGTCGGTATCCACGAAGCGGGGATCGAGCTGCGGCGTTCGACTGCAGCCTGGTTCGAAGCCAACGCGAAGCGGCTCTCGCTGGAGTCCTCGCTGCGGACAGTCGTCGCTGGCTACGCATCCTGGATTGCGGCCAAGGGTCACTAGGATGGGTGGCTTGCGGGCTGGGGAGCGGCCCGCAAGACGAACGTGCTGGCACTCGAACATGCGCTTATTGCTGGTCGAAGTGCAGATAGACCACGACGGATTTGGAGAGAACATGACTGTGAGACAGGTCCCTGCACAGCGCAGCTCCACGCGCCTGCCAGTTGCGCACGCGCTGCTCGCCGGCGCCACAGCCCTGCTGATCTGCCTGATCGGTGCGTCCGCTGCGCCGGCGGCCCTGGTCACGTTTGGCAGCTCCCTCTCGGTTCCGGCCTCGCTTAACACGACGGAAAATCTGGGCTACGAAGGCACTTGCACGCCGGTTGCAGGCGCAGGCTGCATACGCACCGCGCACGATGGCGCCGACACCGCGCTGTGGAACGTCGCGAGCCCCGGGGGCGCGCCCGTTGCACCTGGATCGGGCGAAATCGTGAAGCTGAAGCTCGAGGGCTGCGCCGAACGCGCAAAGGGCGCGCCGCAGCTGAGCAAAGAACAGCGGGAAGTCCACTTCCAGAACCTGCGTAAGCTGGCGAATGGCAGCTTCCAGGCTGAATCGACGAGCTACCCCTTCGAAATGCCGGTCTGCGGCGAAGGCGCGAGCGCTTCGACGATCTCGACCTTCGAACCGCCACACTTCTGCATCGCCGAAGGCGAATACCTCGACTTCAACGACAGCGGCTGGTTCTCGGAACCGTACTACCGCGCTGGCGTTCCCTACAGCGTCATCGGCTCAGTTCGCGGTGCGGCGATGGATTCGTTCATCTCGGTGGACGGCGCAGGCACAGGCGCCACCTTCTCCCCGTCCGAAACCAACGCGATGTATGGCTTTGCCAGCAACGAGGACGAGGAACTGATGCTCCAGGCGACGGTTTCCACCGCAGGCTCCTACTTCTGCAAAGGCTCGGAAGCGCCACCCCCCAGCGAAAAAAAATCCTCTGAAAAAGGCTCCTCCGAAAAAAGCGGCTCCGGTAAATCGACTGCCCCCAAGAAGACGGAGACCGTGAAGCTGCTGAAGAAAAGCACGAAGCTAGCCAAGAAGAGCCTCGTGAGCGTCTCACTCTCCTGCAGCGGCAACACGCCCTGCACAGGCACGCTCGTGCTGAAGGCCAAAACCGCCGGCAAGGGCGGGGTGCTCGAACTTGGTCATGCAAAGCTGCAGATGGCGGATGGCGCTCACGACACCGTCTCCGTGTCCCTCGGCCACCTGGGACGCAAGCGCATGCGCGCTGCGAAAGGCTGGGTCTCTGTGGCGGTGACCGTCAAAGCCGCCGATGGCGTCCCGACGAACGTCGGCACCTTGTTGCTGCGGAAGTAGGCCCGCGCTTCAGGGCGTTCGCTGCTCAGCAGTCGGCGAGCGCCCGCAGCGCGTTGCAGATCTCGTGCTGGCGCGCTCCCAACACGCCGGCGCGGAGCGAGAGCGCTGAGCGCCTGATTCGCTGCAGGTTGTCGAATGAGGCTGCGCAGTCGACTGGAAGCCCCTCCCGCTCGCCGAGGCTGACCTCCGTCGGTATGTCGCGCACGGTACGGGTGACGGGCGCGACGACGATGCTCGTGAGCACGCCCACCGCCTCGGAGCGGGTGACGACGAGCACGGGCCGCCGCTTGTCCTCGGTCTCTGCCCACCACACCTCTCCCTGCAGGGGAACGCTCACCAGGGCTCCTCTTCGATCAACGCGCGTGTGCTTGCGTCGAGTCCAGCGACCTCTTCCTCGGTTTGGGGGTGGCGTCGGTAGGCTTCGGCGATCTGCTCGCCCATCAGTCGTCTGCGGTGCTCCACCACAAACGCCTGCAGGCTCATGCGCATTGCCTCGGAGCGGCTTGCGACAACGCCTGAGGCGACGAGATCGTCAACTGCAGCCACCAGGCCATCGTCCAGTCTTGCAACGACCTGAGTCATACGAATAGTATAGCGATTTGTAATGCGCAAGTGCACAAGATGAGTGACCTACCGATCCGCATCGGCGTTGTCGGTCTTGGCTACTGGGGTCCGAACCTCGCACGCAACTTCGATGCCTTGCCAGGCTGCGAGCTCGCATGGTGCTGCGACGCTGAGCAGGAGCGGCGGCGGCGCCTGGAGACGGCCCACCGCTCGACGCGCTTCACGGGCCGGCTCGAGGACCTGCTCGAAGACGAGGAGCTCGACGCGGTTGCCCTGGCGACACCGGTGCCCACGCACGCAGAGCTCGCGGTCCGCGTCCTGAAAGCGGGCAAGCACTGCTTCGTCGAGAAGCCGCTCGCCCAGTCGGCGGCTGACGCCGAACTTGCCGTCGGCGCGGCGGCTGAAGCCGAGCGCGTGCTGATGGTCGGCCACCTGCTCGAGTACCACCCTGGCGTGCGGCTGTTGAAGGAGATCCTCGACGCCGGCGAGCTGGGAGAGACACGCTACATCTACGGCAACCGCCTAAACCTCGGCCAGCTGCGCAGCGAGGAGAACGCCCTCTGGAGCCTCGGCGCTCACGATGTCTCGGTCGTGCTTGCGCTTGCAGGCGAAGAGCCGACAGAGCTGGTCGCGCACGGAGAGTGCTACATGCAGCAGGGGATCGAGGACGTCGTCTTTGCCTTCATGCGCTTTCCCTCAGGGCTTGCAGCTCACCTGCATCTCAGCTGGCTTGACCCCCACAAGGAACGGCGCTTCACCGTCGTCGGCTCGAAGCGGATGGCGACCTTCGACGACATGGAGCTGGAGCGCAAGCTCACGATCTACGACAAGGGCTTCGACGAGAAGGCGGACAGCTACGGCGAGTACATCACGAGAAGCGGCGAGATCCGCTGCCCGCGGGTGCCAAATGCGGAGCCGCTGCGCCTCGAGTGCGAGCACTTCATCGAATGCGTCGCAGGTCGCAGGGTCCCCCGCTCAGACGGCGAGAGCGGGCTGCGGGTCGTCAGAGTCCTCGAGGGGCTGCAGCGCTCACTCGACGAATCGCGCCGGTGACCTCACCTGCTTGCTCAGCGCTGAGCACGGCACTCATCGGGATCGCGAGATGAGTCCTCGCTGCCTCTTCGGTGCCTGGTAGCGGCACGCCCGTCGCAAATGCAGCCATCGCCTGCTGGCGGTGGATCGGCACCCTGTAGTAGGCCTTCTGGCCATGCCCCGCGTCGCTCAGGGCGGAGGCGATCCGCTCGATCGAGCCGTCGCGGATCACGTACAGATGCCAGGCGGGCTCGCAGCCGTCGACGGGAGTGGGCAGCGAAACCAGCTCGCCAAGGCCCTCCTGCTCGTAGTGGCGACCCGCGGCGCGGCGGCCGTCAGCCCAGCTGTCCAGGTGGGGGAGCTGCACGCGCAGGACCGCCGCCTGCAGCTCGTCCAGGCGCGAGTTGAAGCCAATGTGCTGGTAGCTCACCTTGTCCTTCGAGCCATGAAAGCGCAGCATCTGCGCCCGCTCGGCGATCTCGCTGTCGTTCGTCGTGATCGCGCCACCGTCGCCAAAGCAGCCAAGGTTCTTCGAGGGGAAGAAGCTGAACGTCGCCGCTGCGCCGAGCGCCCCAGGGCGGCCCTGCTCGCTCAGCGAGCCGGCGGCCTGCGCCGCGTCCTCGAGCACAGGCACGCCCAGTGCTTCGATCTCCTTCACGGGCGCAACATTGCCGAACAGATGCACCGCGATCACCGCCTTCGTGCGGGGCGTGAGCGCCGCCTTCACGGTCTCCGGGGTAACGCAGAAGGTCTCGGGGTCGATGTCGCAGAAGACCGGCCTCGCACCGGTCGGCGGGATCGCCTCAGCGCTCGCGTAGAAGGTGAAGGAGGGGACAACGACCTCGTCGCCGGCGCCGACGCCCATCGCCATCAGGGCGATCGTGAGCGCATCGGTCCCGTTTGCGACCCCGATCGCGTGGTTCGCGCCACAGTAGGTGGCGAACTCGGCCTCGAAGGCTGAGACCTCTGGGCCGAGGATGAAGCGCGAGCTCTCGACGACCGCGCCGATACGGGCGAGGATCTCCTCGCGCAGCGGAGCGATTGGCGTGTCGGTGTCGAACAGAGGTACAGGCATGGCAGCTCCGGTTGCTGGTCGGCTCGGGGTCCGCGAGGCTATAGCTTTGTGGTCCACGAGGCGGGCATACCTGCCAGGCCGATCGCGCTTGCATAGCTGTTGAGCGTGAGACGCGCCGTGCGCTGCCAGGTAAACGCCTGCGCACGCTTGATGCCCATGTCGCGCAGCCGTTGGGCTTCGCCGCCGCCGTCCAACAGCCGCTCCAATGCGGTCGCGATCTGCGCCTCTGAGTGCGGGTCGAAGAGCAGCGCGGCATCGCCTGCGACCTCAGGCAGCGAGGAGGCGTTTGAGCAGGCGACCGGCACGCCCCGCGCCATCGCCTCGAGCACTGGCAGCCCGAAGCCCTCGTAGAGCGAGGGATAGACAAATGCGGCTGCGACCGCCCAGAGTCCCTCCAGCTCCTCGTCGGAGATCCAGCCGAGGAAGCGCACGTCGGCCTCGACGTTCAGCTCCCTGGCGCGAGTGCGCAGCTCAGCCTCGTGCCAGGTCGGATAGCCAGGCAGCACGAGTAGCGGCCGTCGCTCGATCGGTATGAGGGCGAGCGCGCCGAGCAGCGCGAGCAGGTTCTTGTGAGGCCGCTTCGCGGAGAGGCTCAGCGCCACCTGCCGGTCACCCAGTTGAAAGCGCGCACGCGTCGTCTCTGCCGGGAGGGCTGTGCTTCTCTGCGACTGGCCGAGACCTTGCGGGACGACGTCGATCTTCTCTGACGGCGTTCCCAGCAGGCGCTCCAGATCCAGCTTCGTGCTTTGCGAGATCGCGATCACTCGCTGACTGCTGCGCGCTGCCAGCGGCACGAGCGCACGCATGCCCAGCGAGCGCAGGCGTGTATGTGCCTCTGGGTACGCTGCGTAGATGAGGTCGTGCACCGTCACGACTCTGCGCATCTGACCCCACACTGGAGCGGTGCTTGCCAGGCTGTGCAGCAGATCGACTCGCTCTCGTGCGGCGAGCCTTGGTAGCAGCGTCTGCTCGCCGAGGACCCACTGCAGGCGGCTCCTCGCGTCGACTGGGACCGTCACGGATCGAATCGATCGTGGCCAACTCAGCTCGCCCGAGCTTGCGGCCTCGCGGTTGACGAACACCGTGAGGCGGACGCCAGGCGCCTCGGCGGCGAGCGCGTCGATCAGCTCTCTGGCATAGACCTCCATGCCGCCTGTCTCCCCAGGCACGAGGAAGATGAGGTTGAGGCCTACGTGCATCGCGGAGGCAGGCTACAGCGCGCGAGCCGCGGCGCCCGGCGGTGTGCAAGGCTCCCCACGCTTGAGCGAGATGAAGCCACTCACGATCGGCATCGATGCGCGCGCGGCCGCGGAGGTGCCCGCTGGACGCGGACGCGTGGTACGCGAGCTGCTGCGGGAGCTCGCCGCACGCGAGGACGCCGGCTGTCGCTATCTGCTCTACGCACGTCGTCAGTGGGACGGCGTCCCACTCGACGAGCGCTTTGGCTGGCGCCTGATCGACGCTCGCGATCCATGGTGGCACCTGAAGACCGCACTTGCCGCAAACCGCGCATGCGATGTCTTCCTCTCGTCCAACTCCTACCTCACCGTCTGGTTTCTGCGCATACCGGCGGTGCCGATCGTCTACGACATGATCCCCTTCGAACCGCAGATGCTTCCGAACCGCCGCTCAGCTGCGATCGAGCGGATCACGCTCGGCAAAGCGGTGCGCCGCTCGGCGGCACTGCTCTGCATCAGCGAGGCGACCGCCTCCGCGCTGGTAGATCGCTTCTCTGCTGCTGCCGGGCGCATCGTCGTCGCGCCGCTTGGGGCCACGCTTGCGCCGCTCGACGAGCTCGATCCCGACGAGGCTACGAGATTGCCGTCTGCCGGCTTCGTGCTTGCGGTAGGCACGCTCGAGCCGCGTAAGAACCTGCCGCGGCTGGTCGCGGCCTACAGTCGGCTCGACCAGGACGTCCAGGCCGATCACCCGCTCGTCGTGGTCGGCCCGAGCGGCTGGGAGATGGGTGAGACCTTTGCCGCGCTGCGCTCGCTTGGTGAGCGCAGCAGGATCCTTGGCTACGTCTCAGAGGCCGCTCTGGCTGAGCTCTATCGCCGCTGCGCAGTCTTCTGCTACCCCTCGCTTGGCGAGGGCTTTGGCCTGCCTGTGCTCGAGGCGATGACCGCTGGCGCGGCCGTCATAACCTCGAACGTCTCTTCGCTGCCGGAGGTGGGGGGAGACGCTGTCGCGTATGTCGATCCGCGCGACACAGAGAGCATCGCGGTCGCTCTCGGGGACCTGCTGCACGACCCGCAGGCCCGGGCGGAGTTGGGCGACCGCGCGCGCCTGGCGGCTGCGAGCTTCTCCTGGGCCCGATTCGCTGCCGCAACAGCGGAGGCCTTGACCAACGCCGCTCGTTGATGCCGCGGGCCGTTGGCTGAGGCCTCGGCCTCATCCTGCCGTGTTCAAACGCGGAAGCCGGCTGGCTGTCTCAGGCGCCCAGCACACGGTCGTATGCGGCGGCCAGGCGTTGCGCTGCGGCGGCGGTCGAGTAGCGCTCGACAATCTGCTGCGGATAGGGAACGCGGGTAGCGGGTGCTCGTGTGAGGACGCCGGCGGCCAGTGCGCGAGCGATTCCCAGCCAGTCGCCTGGGGCGACGAGCTCGGCGTCTGTGCCGGCCAGCACCTCGGGGATCGCGCCGTTCGTCGTCGCGACGATCGCGAGACCTGCCGCCATCGCCTCGGCGAGCACGAGGCCGAACTGCTCCTCCCAAAAGGCATGTGGCACCCCGAACGGGTGCAGGGCGGCCGTCGCGGACGACTGACTTGCCAGGACCATCGCGGACGCTTCGGCGAACACTGCGGGCATGCGCTTGTAGGGCACGCTGTCGAACTTCACGGCGTGGGAGATGCCAAGCTCGGCCGCGTAGCTCTGCAGGCGGTCGCGCTCTGGGCCGGAGCCGACGATCATCAGCTTTGGCTTTGCGATCTCGCCGCCAGACGGTCGCACGATGCCGCGATGCAGTGCAGCGAGTGCGCGCAGGACGTCGTGGTGGCCCTTCTCCCAGACCAATCTGCCAGGGGCGACGATCACGTGTTCGCCGACCTGCGAAGTCGCTGGCGGCAACGCGAATCGTCCGACGTCGATGCCTGGCGGGCACACGACTATTCGCCCTTCCTCCACGCCCTCGAGTTGCAGCGCCAACGCCGCACGCTCTGTCGCTGCAAGGAACAGATCGGTCTCCGCGAGCACGAGCTTGCGATAACGCTGGGCATGCCGATTGCGATAGGAGTCGTTCAGCGGCAGCGTCTCCCAGACTGTCTGCACCAGGCGGAAGCCATGCGTCCGCTTTCGCTTCGCCGCCTCAGCAGCGAACCAATAGGAGAGCTCCTCTGCGTGAACGATCTCGGCGGCTCGGAAGTGGTCCTCGACTGACAGGTAGCGATCCCCCAGCGCCAACGCGCCCAGATCTCCGGCGAGACCTCGTGGCAGCAGATCACGCAATGCACGGCCCCGGACGAGCGGCATCCCCTGCTCGAGCGCAAAGCGGTTCGAGCGTGTCACGAGCAAGGAGACCTCATAGCGCGCTGGCAACTCCAGCCAGGGACGCAGCTCCCACGGAGTTGCCTGATGGCCCCGGACTACCAGCACCTGCGTCATGAGTGCGAAGCGCCTCGGTCGAGGGCACGTCTGTATCCGTCGAGGCTGGCCGCGCCGGTCGCTTGCCACGTAAAGCTTGCAGCTCGCTCTCGGCCTCGTGCGACCAGGCGCTGGGCGAGCCCAGGATCGTCCAGCAGGCTGCGAATCGCGCCAGTCACCTGCTCCTGGCGCTCAGGGTCGAAAAGCAGCGCGGCATCGCCTGCGACCTCGGGCAGCGAGGAGGTGTTCGAGCAAGCGACGGGAACATCGCGCAACATCGCCTCGAGTATTGGCAGCCCAAAGCCCTCCACCAGCGAGGGCAGGACGAAAGCGCTGCTCAGCTTGTAGAGGGCGGCCAGCGTTGCATCCGACAACCAGCCTGGCATCCGTACTCGCTCGGCAACGCCCAGCTCGCGCGCAAGCTGCCACAGCTCCTGCTCGTGGGGTGTCTGAAAGCCGGGCAGCACGAGGATCGCATCGCGCAGGTCTGGCAGCGCGCGGATCAGACGATGCAGGTTCTTGTAGGGGTGCTTCTGAGCTACGCAGAGCACAACGCGGGAATCCCCGAGCATCAGCTCCGCACGCACCTCGCCCTCGCTCGCTGGGACCGCCGTGGGCGGACGCACACCGAGCGGGGTCACGTGGATGCGCTCTTTGGGGACGTTTAGGGACTGTTCGATTTCCTTCGCACCCGCCTCGGAGATTGCAAAGACCTGGCTTGCGTGGCGCATGTCGTGCTCGACGAGCCGCCGTAACGAGCGCTGTCCCTCCTGCGTCCCACCCCAGTCCTGTGGCGAACGCATCCAGATCACGTCGAGCAGTGAGATCACGCTCGCGATCCGCGGGGTGATCGCGGGGCCGATGTTCGCAAGGCTGTGCAGGATGTCCAGGTGGCGGCCGGCTGCGAGCAGCGGCAGGGCGACGAGCTCGAACAGGACGTGGGCGCGCTCGGCGCGCGCGCTCACGGGGCAGCGCACCCAACGCACAGACTGCGCCCAGGGCTCGTCTTGCAGGTCCGCCGGCGCGTCACGGGAGACGAACACGTGGATCTCAGTGCCAGGCTCGACCGCTAGCAGCGCGCCTGGGAGCTCTCTGGCATAACGCCCCGCTCCACCGGATGCGGCCTGCAGGAAAACGAAGTTCAGGCCCACCCGCAGGGGACGGTCGGGATCGGCGCGCACGCGCGCTGAGGCTATCGAAGGCTCTCCGCAAGGGACTCCAGCGTTAGGCTGGGCGTCTCTATGTCCGGCCTTTCCTCTCGCTTGTTGCACCACCCGCGGGTCGAACCGCACGTCTCCGCCTGCCTCCGTGGCCGGCTCGTCAGAGAGTCAACGCGCTTTGCGCTACGAGAGATGCGCAGCTCGCGGGCGACCTGCGTCTATCGCGTGCGCAGCAGCGGTCTACGCGTGCAGATCGCGCACGGAACGCCTGACGTGCTCACGCTCGACCAGGCCTTCTATCAGCACGTCTACGAGCCGCCACAGGAGATATGCCTGCGGCTGGACGCGCTTGGCCGGCCTCTGCGCGCGCTTGATCTTGGAGCCAACGTGGGGCTGTGGGGGCTCTGGCTGCAGGGACGCTTTCGGGTCGAGCACGTAACTGCCGTCGAGCCGGATCTGGAGAATGCGACCAAGCACCTCCGTCAGATCGCGCTCAATCGGCTCGAGGGCTCCTGGGAGCTCCAGCGGGCAGCCGCCACCTGCAGCGAGCAGAAGGTCGCCTTCACAGTCGGGCGCGCCACGACGGGTCATATCGTCGAGCAGGCTCAGCCAGGCACGGCGGAAGTCGACGGCCTCGACATCTTCTCGATGCTCGAGGGCGTGGACCTGCTGAAGATCGACATCGAGGGCGCTGAGTGGCCGATCCTCGCCGACGAGCGACTTGGCGAGCTCCAGGTACCGGTCGTGATGCTCGAGTATCACCCATATGGCGCTCCAGCAGGAGCGCCTGAGGACGCGGCGCGCTCTGCGCTTGCGGGCGTCGGCTACAAGACCGCCTCGATGCATGCCGCACCTGACGGCACGGGCATCGTCTGGGGCCTGCGCAGCAGCTGATCAGTGGGCGCGCCGCAGCCTTCCTGGGAGTAGCTCCCAGAGCTCTGTGGGGAGCGCTTTCAGCGCCAGGATCCCAATGCTGAACAGCGCAAGGCTGACCAGCGGCTGTAGCACCGAGGGCAGGTCGAAGGCAAGCCAGATGGCGATCGCGGGAGCGGTTGCCAGCAGTGCCTTGGCGGCTACGCCGAGCTGCGGACGCAGACGTGAATCGCTGTGCACGAGGCCTGCGAGATAGAGGATCGCGAGCACCGCCTCTCCGCAGGCCGAAGCCAGCGCGGCCCCGCGTGCGCCATCTGCGCGTGCGAGCAGGATGGTCAATGTTGCGCTCACCACCAGCGCTACAAGGTTCGAAAACAGCAGCTCTCTGTGGCGGTGCAGACTCACAAGCCCCATGCCCCAGCCTGCGAGCACAAACGAGGCAAACAGCGCGAGGCCCTCGATTCGCAGTGCGCCTGCGGCGGCCGCGTAGTGTGGGCCGGCGACGACGGCGATGATGAAGCGAGCGCCGGTGATGATCCCAAGCGCGGCCGCCGCGCCGATGATCACTGAGACGTCGAAGGTCCGTTGCAGGCCATAGCGGAGCCTTTCTGGGTCGTCGCGCGCGGCGCGGGCGAAGACCGGTAGCGCGATGACCACGAGCGTTCCAGGGACCATCGCGGTCACTATGAACACGCGGAACGAAGCAGCGAACACCCCGCTTTGGTTGCCGCTTGCGATGAGGCTGGTCAGGATCTGGGCGGCATAGAGATAGATCGTGTTCGCCGCGGAGGCGAGCGAAAAGGTCACGGTCAGCCGCAGCAGCGACAGCCACCTGCGCAGGTGCACGCCGATTCGCATCGAGATCTGGCCCCTCACCACCATCGCGGTTGGCGGGATCAGCATGAGATTGACCGCCAGCGTCACCGCGAGCAGGGGCAACACGCCCGCTTTCAGCTCGATCAGCACGACGAAGAGCACGACGGTCGCGGCCTGTCGCGCTATTTCGAGCGCCGAGAGAAAGCCCATCCGCAGGCTGGTCGTCAGCGGGATCGAGAAGGTGTGCTGGATCACGAGTGCCACGACGGACAGAGACGCGATCACGGTCCCAGCGAGCAGGGCGGGCGCATAGCCTGCCGCGATCCCAAAAGCGGTCGCCAGGACAACGCCAACGAGCGTGAGCGTGATGCGCAGCCCGAGCAGATCGCGCATCAGTTCGTCGCGACTGGCGCCTGAGCGCATCGTGTATTCGCGTGTGCCCAGCGCCGACATGCCTGCGTCTGTGATCGACGAGATCACGCTCACCAGCGAGATCACGGTGGTGTACTCACCGAAGCGGACTTTGCCCAGGTGTCTTGTGAGCAGGGCCGCAGAGAGCGCCGAAAGCGCCACCACGGAGACGTAGCTGGCGAGGCGTAGGGCACCGCCTCGGATGACGAGGCCACCTGCCTCGGGGGTGTCCAGCAGGTCCTCGGAGATGGTCGTCTCCGACGAAGCCTCTGCTGGGGTTGAGCCGTCTGTCTGTGACGCCGTCACGGGTATCTGCCAGGATGCCGCCTCATGCGGCCAGGACGCCGCGTCACGCCGCCGTGGCGCTGCGCTTGTACCCAGGCTCGCTCGTAGGTCTCGAGCGTGCCCAACGCGGTTGCCTCCCACGTGAAGGCTGCCTGCCGCTCGCTGCCGAGCGCCGCGAGCCTCCCAGCGAGCTCGGGGTTGCTCAAGAGCTCGAGCAAGGCGTCTGCGATTGCAGGAACGCTGTATGGATCGAAGTAGAGCGCGGCCTCGCCGGCGACCTCGGGCAGCGCCGAGGCACGTGAGCAGGCAACTGGCACACCCCGGCGCATCGCCTCGAGGATCGGTATGCCGAAGCCCTCGTTGATCGAGGCGAACACGAAGCAGTTCGCCGCGGAGTAGAGACCCTCGAGGTCGCGGGCGTCGACGTAGGCTGGAAACGCGACTTTCTCGGCGATGCCGCGCTCGGCTGCGAGCGCGCGCAGCTCCTGCTCGTGTTGCGTGGGGTTGCCTGGCAGCACGAGCGTTGCGTCGGGATATCGCGCGACCACGAGCGCCATTGCCTCGACGAGCCGCGTCAGGTTCTTGTGGATCTTCTTTGCGGAGACGCTGAGGACGATTGGGCCCTCGCCGAGGCCGAGTCGCGCTCGCAGCTCTCTGGCTGGCGTGGGGGTGAGCCGATCGCTTGTACCTGGCGCCAGCGGGACGACGTCGATGCGGTCGCGTCGCAGGTGCAGATGCTCAACGATGTGATCGGCGGCCGCCTCTGAGAGCGTCAGCACACGCTCGGCTCTGCGTGCCGCAGGCGGCACGACGATCCGCCAGAGCCGCGTCGTCCAGATCTCGCCTGGATCGGGGGCGACGATCCAGGTCACGTCGGCGAGCGTCACGACGCTCACTGCGCGCGTGCGCAGCGGCGCGGTGAGGGCGACGCTGTGCAGCAGATCCACCTCGCGACTCGCGATCGCGCCGAGGGCCGTCAACTCCGTCACGGCCTTCAGGCCGCGGATACCAAGCAGCGGGTGGGCGACCAGCTCCACCTGTCCATCTGCCCACTGCTCCGCCGCGAGATACTCGCGTCCCCTTGGGTTGCAGAACACGCTGAAGTGCACGTCTGGCGCGAGGCGTGTCAGCTCTGGCACGAGCGCTCTTACATAGGTGTCGAGGCCTCCCATGTTTGGCTCGAGAAAGAGCGCGTTGATGCCAATCCGGGGTGGGAGCGTCAGAGTCATGGTGGTGTAGGTTGCCTCACCTCGCGCCAGGTTCCAATCACATGTTCGCTGGGCTGAGGCTGCGAGTCAGAGAGCCCTGTGGCGCTCACACTGGTTCTCTGTGGGCCTGCAGCTCCTGTAGGTCCGACTCCACCATCCGCCCGACGAGCTGCTCGAAGCTGACGGTCGGCTGCCACCCGAGCCGCTCCTTTGCCCTGCTTGGATCGCCCACCTGAGGCGTGCCCTCAGACGCCCGCATAAGGCTCTCGTCGACCTGGATGTGATCCTTCGCGCTCAACCCCACGTGCGCAAACGCAGCGTCAGCGAGCTCCGCGACGGTGTGCGCGACGCCGCTTGCGAGGATGCAGTCTCCTGGCTGCTCCTGCTGGAGCATCAGCCACATGCCCTGCACGATGTCCCCCGCGAAGGACCAGTCGCGGATCGCGCTCAGGTCGCCAAGCACGACCTCGCTCGCCAGCCCGAGCTTCACTTCTGCAGCCGCCTTCGTGATCTTGCGCGTCACGAACGATTCAGGCCGCCGCTCTGACTCGTGGTTGTAGAGGATCCCTGAGCAGGCGAAGATGCCGTCATGGGCGCGTAGCTGGCCTGTCAGCTGGTGGGCGGCGAGCTTTGCCGTCGCGTAGGGCGTGAGCGGGAAGCGGGGCGTGTCCTCGTGCTGCGGGCTTTCTGGCGCTGCGCCGAACATCGCGCCTGAGGCGGCGATGAACGCCCGCGTCTGCGGGCTCTGCTCGCGCACCGCGACCAGCAGCGTCGCGGTCGCCCCGACGATCGCCCTCAGCGTCTCTGCAGGCGCCTGCCAGGAGGCGGGCACGAACGAGGGCGCCGCGAGGTGGTAGAGCTCGTCTGGCTGTAGCTCCGCGACCGCTGTGGCGAGGCTCTCGGGTTCGAGCAGGTCGGCCTCGCGCAGGCTCACGCTGCCGCGCAGATGCTCCGCCGAGCCCAGCGAGCCATCGGCGCTCTTGCGCACGATGCCAATGACCTCATAGCCTTTCTCCAACAGGAGCTCCGCGAGGTAGGAGCCATCCTGTCCTGTGAGACCCGTGAGCAGCGCCCTGCGCGGGCTCTGGGTCCCCGCCTCGGTCATCGCGCCTGCGTCGCCTGCGGTGGCAACTGCGTCGCGTCCGCGCGCGCCTGCGTCACGCGCGCTGTCCGAAGCCGAGCGAGGTCACGTGCGCTGTCCGTCCCTCAGTAGCTTCAGGTCGGCATCGACCATCAGCCTGATCAGCTGCTCGAAGCTCGTCTGCGGCGCCCAGCCGAGGTCCTGCTTCGCCTTCGAGGGGTCGCCGATCAGGTGGTCGACCTCTGCGGGGCGCTTCAGAGAGGCGTCGATCGCGACGTGGTCATCGATCTCCAGCCCCGCCTGGTCGAAGGCGATCTCGAGGCATTCGCGGACGGAGTGGGAGACGCCCGTCGCGATCACATAGTCCTCTGCGGCGTCCTGCTGGAGCATCAGCCACATCGCTTCGACGTAGTCCTTCGCGTAGCCCCAGTCCCGTTCTGCATCGAGGTTGCCGAGGCTCAGCTTCTCCGCGAGCCCAAGCTTGATCGCCGCCGCGTGCCAGGTGATCTTGCGGGTCACGAACTCGAGCCCGCGGCGGGGGGACTCGTGGTTGAAGAGGATGCCGCTTGTCACATGCAGGTTGTAGGACTCGCGGTAGTTGACCGTGATGAAGTGCCCATAGACCTTTGCGACGCCGTAGGGCGAGCGCGGGTAGAAGGGCGTTGTCTCGGTCTGCGGAACCTCGAGCACCTTGCCGAACATCTCGCTCGAGGAGGCCTGGTAGAAGCGGGCCTCAGGGCAGACTTCGCGCATCGCCTCGAGCATCCGCGTCACGCCAACGCCTGTGAACTCCGCCGTGAGCGTCGGCTGGATCCAGGAGACGGCGACGAAGGACATCGCCGCGAGGTTGTAGATCTCGGTCGGTTTCGCGGCCCTCAGGGCGTCGACGAGCGAGCGCTGGTCGAGCAGATCGCCCTGGTGCAGGGTGATGCGGTCGCGCAGGTGCTCGAGGCGGTCGAACTTCTCGGTCGAGGAGCGGCGCACCATCCCATGGACCTCGTAGCCCCTCTCGAGCAGCAGCTCGGCGAGATAGGAGCCGTCCTGGCCGGTGATGCCGGTTATGAGTGCAGATCTGGGTTCAGGCATGGGTGGGGAGCCTACATGTGGGCCGGTAGGGCGCGTCGGGCTGCCAAGGCGATCTTGTGTGCCGCCTAGCTATGGATGTGCTTTGAGCCGAGTCTTCGAAGGCTGGACGTCTACACGACCGTTCGGAGATCCTTCAGAGCGGACATCTTACGGGACAAAAATCCTGCTACAATCACGATTCTCCTGCAAATAAGGACTTTTTAGAGTGCATTTAATGGACATGGGGATGGACATGGGGAGAGACTACGCGACATCCCATCCGGGGATCAGCTTTCGGCTGGACCTGAAGCGCTCGCCGTGGATCTTCTGGAATAACGTCGGGGAAGCCCATTCGAAGTGCCGCCACCTGTCCAAGACGCCGCTTCCACCAGCCTTGGCCGCCAAGATGGAACGGGTCTACCTTGCAAAGGGGGCGAGAGCGAGTGCCGCGATCGAGGGCAACAGCCTCAACGAAGAGCAAGCCTTCGCCGCTGTCGAGGGCAAGCTCGAGGTTCCCCAAAGCCAGGAGTATTTGCAGCAAGAGCTTGAAAATGTCATCAACGCGCTTGCAAGGATCGAAGGGGAAGTCCACCGCGACGGCAGATTCGAGATTACGTCTGGGAGGCTACGATCGTTGAATGCGGAAGTCCTCAGTGGACTTCAGGTTGACGACCACGTGGTCCCAGGAGAGTTTCGTCTTGGCGGCATCGTCGTCGGAAACGTCTATCAAGGCCCACCCGCCAAGGACGTCGAGCTTCTCATCGATGGGTTATGCGACTGGCTCAATGGCGCCGACTTCCAGCGTGATGGGAAAGACCACGCCAAGGACTTCCTCCGCGCCTTTCTGCAAGCGGTGATCGCACATGTATACATCGCGTGGATTCATCCCTTCGGAGACGGCAACGGGCGCACGGCTCGGCTGGTGGAGTTTGGCATCCTCACGGCCGCTGGCATCCCATCGGTCGCTGCCCACCTCCTGTCCAACCACTACAACTCAACCCGGTCCAACTACTACAGGCAGCTTGAGCATGCGTCTAAGTCCGGAGGGGATCTAACTCCGTTCCTTTGCTACGCGGCCGAGGGGTTTGTGGGAGAGCTACAGCAACAGCTGAACGACGTGCACGAGCTAATCGTTCAGGCCACGTGGGTCAACTACGTCCACACGATGTTTTCAAACCCTACGCTCTCGGCACGCCGACAGCGTGATCTGGTACTCGCGCTCAGTCCTGATCACTATACGCCTCGAGCCCAGCTCGCTGCCCTGACTCCTGGATTGGCTCAGGCATACGCGTCTAAGGGAAGCAAGACGGTTACACGTGATCTCAACGCATTGGGAAAGCTCGGGCTGATCGAGCGGACGTCGAAGGGCATTCGGGCGCGACGCGAGATGATGCTTTCATTTCTGCCTCGTGTAGCTCCGGGAGGGGAGCAGGATCTAGAGGCTCTTTTTCCCGCAATCGCCTAATCGCTCCGGCGAACCGACCGCCGTACGGCGACCTTAGTCGTCTGAGCCAGAGCAGCAATCGTAATGCGGCCGCTGTGAGCGATGCATCGACCAAGCGCCACTTTCCCTGCAATACCGCTTTTGCACACCCCTCCGCTACCGTTTTCGCACAGCTATAATCCTTCTTTCACGCGTAGCTAATGCCGTTTTGCTCACCGCTCGAAAACCCCCACGGCCTTAGAGCCTCCGGCGAGGAACGGGAAGTCCGCTTCGTGGGGGCAGATGGCCCTGAAGCGGTAGCGGATCGGCCCTGGCAGACGGAAGCGGTGGCTCGCATGGAAGCGGCCATCTCGACCTGTGTGCAGGACCTTGAACTGCAGCCAGCGCGTGCCCTTAGAGCGGGCCTCGAGCACGACCTGCTTGCCGCCCTGTGGGATCGGTCCGCCAAGGACCCTGCCGCTGAGCGCGATCGCCTTGCCCGCCGCCGTGGTCGTGGGCGTGACGTGCAGTTGCACGCCCGCCTTGACATGCAGGGTGAGCGTCTTGACGGCGACTGGCTTGCCGCCGATCGTGTCCGCGTAGCTGAGCTCGACCGCTTGCGATGAGGAGTCCTTGCTTGGCAGCTTCAGCGCGAATGCCCCAGCCTTGCCTGTCCTTGCCGCGTGCATCGCCTTCGGCTTCGCGCCGCCATATGTCGCCCTTGCGGTGACGCCGATGAGCGCGCCCGCGATCGGCTTTCCGCCTGGGCCGGTGAGCCGGCCATCGATCGTCTGCGCGTGTCCATAGGCGGCGGTGACGCTCGCGCCGCTGCTGCCGCTGCGGTGGGCCTTGCCTGTGGCCCAGTGTGCCGTGAGGGTTGCCGTCGCCGACGCGGGGCTGCCGTTCGGTGCGGCGGATGTCCCCTCGGATGGCACCTGCGTCCCTCCCGTCGGCGGCGGCGAGCCGTCCTGCCCATGTTCGCCGGATTCGCCAGCATGATTGGCGACGTCGATCTGGCGTTCGAGCACGGTGCTGGTGTTGCCGGCGGCGTTGGTGACGGCGATGCGCAGTTGATGGGTACCGTCCGTGAGCGTGCTGGTGTCGAGCGTGACGTGACCTTGGACCGTGGCGGGGCAGGGGCGTGGGTAGAGGAATGCGAGCGGTTCCGTGCCAGCTTCGAGAGGCTTGCACCTGCCTTCGGCTTCGTCGACGATCGACCGTTGGATCTGGTTGCCGTCGACTTCGACGACCTGCTGATAGACGCCCGAGCCCTGGTCCTGAGCCTGGAACGCGAGCGACGCTTCGCCGGCGATGGGTTCCTGAGTTGCAAGGGCGCCAGTGACGTTGGTGACCGACGGCAGCGCGGTCTCTTGGAGCAGCATGTCAGAGGCGTAGAGGTTGATGACGGTGGCGAAGCCTTCTGTGTCGCCTGGTTCGTTAGGGCACGACACCATTGAGCAAGTGACGCTGAGATAAAGGTGTGGTCCGCCTAGATTTTCATACGGAACTTTGAATTCATTTTCAGAAGCAAGAGGATCGTCGGGATTGCCCTGACCTTCTGTGCAGCCAAGTTGATAGACGCAACCTTCAAAGAAGTACTTACTGGTCAATGCTTCGGCGGCTGGTACGTATTCAGGTCCAGTCATCCAATAGAGATAGCCCGTACCCCCATCGGCATCTCCTGCCCGCCATAGCGTCGCTTCCTTGATGGTCTCGCCTGTTGGCGCGCTGAACTGCCAGGTCAACACGTCGGTGGCGCCGTGTTCCTCCTCGGCTGGTAGGCCGGCTGTCAATCCGCCGCCGCTGGCGCAGGTATCGGAGTATGTGACTTTGCCTGTGGCTTTCGCATTCCACTCCCCAGGCGCTTCCCCACCCTCGGCGACTTCCAGCGGAGCTGCTGCGCCGGCTGACGCTCCGTACGGAATCCGGCACGAGTAGACGTCGTAGGTGCCGGCCACGCCCCGCGCTGCGGGCAGCAGCCAGGCGCACAAGAAGACCAACCCTGCCGTACCCACACGCCTCCAAACAACGGACCCTCGCTTCGGCATCGCCTGTGCTCCCTTCTCGCTGACGGACATCGCGGGCTTTTGCCCTCACTCCATGTCGTCGCGCAGCCGTGCTTCACCCCCCTCCAGTCCCTCCTACCGAGCATCCGTCCGCAGGATGCTGTCTGCGCGTCTGACTATTGGTGGGTTGGGGCGGCGACGGGCGTGAAGCTCGCGGGCAGCGATGTCAGCCCGTAGATGCCGGTGATCGTGCCGTAGCCTGGCTCGCCCTCGAGCCGCAGGTCCTGCATGCGCGGCGCGAGGAAGGCGAGCGCCTCCTCGAGCTCCGCCCTCGCGAGGTTTGCGCCGACGCAGTAGTGAACGCCAGCGCCGAAGGTGAGGTTGCGTGCCCTTTGGCGCTCTGCGGCGATGTCGAAGCTGTCCAGATCCTCGCCGTCCCTGTTCGCCGTGAAGGTGCAGACCATCACGATCGTGCCAACTGGGAAGGTGACGTCATTCACCGTCAGCTCCTGCTCGACGATGCGGGCGGTGAAGGGCGTGACGGGCTCGTAGCGCAAAGACTCTTCGATCGCCTGGGACGCGAGCTCTGGCCTTTCCGCGAGCAGCTGCCACTGCTGCGGGTGCTGCGCAAGCAGGCGCAGCGTGTGCGAGAGCTGGCTCTGGGTCGTGTCGACGCCGCCGATCAGGACGTTGAGGACGAGGTTCATGCACTCGACCTCAGAGAGACGATCGCCCTCCGCCTCGGCGCTGAGCAGGGTCGAGATCAGATCGTCGCCTGGGGCCTTGCGCCTGACGGCGAGCAGCTCCTCCGCGTACTCGTAGAACTCCGCGACGGCAGCTTCGATCTCGTCGCGGCGCTGCAGCATGCTCTCCGCGTCGAACTGGCGTTGGATCATGTTCGACCAGCGGTTCAGCATCGGCGCGTCTGCGAGTGGCACGCCCATCACGTGGGCGATCGCCTCGGCTGGATAGGGCATCGCGAGCTCGCTCACGAGCTCACAGGAGATTCTCTGATCGAGACCCAACCCCCTCTCCAAGACCTTCTCATAGAGCCCTTCGATCAACCTGCGCAGAGCTGGCCTGTGGCGCTGCACCGCCCTTGGCGAGAGGGCAGGGTTCAGCAGGTTGCGCAGCCGCGTGTGGTCAGGTCCGTTGATGTGCAGGATGTTGCGTTCCATCTCCTCCTTCAAGGGGCCATCCTGCACCTGGAAGATCTCCATGATCGTCTTCCCAGGAAAGCTTGCAGAGCGCGTACGCAGGAACTGCTCGCCTGCCTCGCGGTCGAGCACGATGTAGCCGAAGGGGCCCTGCGCAAGCCAGCCATGCTGCCGCAGCTCTGTCATCGCCTCGTGGAAGGCGTCCCCTGACAGCGTCGTGTCGGTGTAGTCGAAGCTCGACAGCCCTTCGATCTCGCTGACGAGCGTCATGGCAGCTTCTTGTCTGGGTTCATCACGCCGCTTTGGTCGAACGCCTGCTTCACCCGTCGCTGTAGCGCAAGGGCCTGCGGAGGGTATTGCAGCCCCAACGCGGAGCGCTTCACCCAGCCAAGGCCATGCTCGCCGCTGATCGAGCCGCCAAGCTGGATCGCCAGCTCGAAGAGCGCGCCCATCACCTGCTCAGCCGCCTTCAATGCAGTCGCGTCTTCAGGGTCCAGCATCACGGTCGCGTGGATGTTGCCGTCGCCGCCATGGCCCCAGGCGCAGCTCTGCAGACCGGCTGCGGTCGCATGCTCGTCGAAGCCGTCGAGCAGCTCCTTCAAGTGCTTTGGCGGGACGACGACGTCCTCGCTCACCTTGCCGCCGTATACCGCGGCGACGGCGCCGCTGACGCCGGCGCGCCAGCGTCGCAATGGCTCCTGTACGTCATGCAGGTCGACTCTGATCGCGTCTTCTGCGAGGGCGCGCGCCAGCTCGTCGCGGTCGCAGCGCGTCTGCTCGATGCCGCCGTCGACCTCGCAGAGCAGCGCGAATCCTGATCCCTCTGGCACCTCGCCTGGGTAGGCGCCTGCGATCTGCCTCAACGCCTCGCCGTCGATCACCTCGATCGTCGCGGCGAGGATGCCGCTGCCGAGCACCGTCAGCACCGCCTCGCACCCGGCGGCGCGATCGCGCAGGAAGGCGACGAGGCTGAGCGCCTGTTCCGGCCTTGGGATGAGGCGCAGCGTCACCGCTGTGATCACGCCAAGGGTCCCCTCTGAGCCGGCGATCAGGTGATGCAGGGCATAGCCTGCGACGTCCTTGCGATTGTCCCCGCCAAGCTGCAGCACCTGCCCTGGCGGGATCACGACCTCTAGGCCTGTCACCCAGTTCCGCGTCGACCCGTACTTGAAGGCGTGTGGGCCGCCTGCGTCGGTTGCGACGTTGCCGCCGATCTGAGACTGCTCAGCGGCGCCTGGGTCAGGTGGGAAGAGCAGGCCGTTCTCGTTCGCGAGGCGCTGCACTTCGCTCGTTAAGAGGCCCGCCCCGACGCGCATCCGCCACAGCCCTGGCTCGAGCGCGAGCACGCTGCGCATCCGCTCCAGCGAGCAGACGATGCCGCCGACAGTTGGGCAGGCGCCGCCTGAGACGCCGCTGCCGCCGCCGCGTGGCACGAGCGGCAGTCCCTTGCGGACGCAGAGCTCGATCACCGCCGCGACCTCCTCTGCGCGCTCTGGCAGCACGACCGCGTCAGCGCTGCCACGCAGCCCGCGCCAGGCGCCTGCGGTGTCCGAGTTGTAGGGCGAGTCCGCTGGCACGGGGCAGAGCACGCGCTCGGAGTCGAGCAGGGCCGCGAGCTCAGCTCCGAGCGATGCGCTCATCTGCCTGGCAGGAACCTGTTCGTGCCGTACCTCGCAAATGGGACAGGCGAGGCGATCAGCTCGTGCGAGACCATCCAACGCGAAAGCGCAAGCACATGGGCCTGCTGCAGGGTGCCAAAGGGCACTTTGCCGTCTTCGGCGAAGAGCGGCAGATAGGCGGCAAGCGAGGCCTTTGCGACCCTCGCTTCGACTTCGGGGTTGGCGTGCAGCAGGTCGCTGAGGCTACGCTTTGGTTCGCGCAGCGTGAGCTCGTAGCCCCTCACGGTCGCGGCGACGAAGTCGCGCACGAGCGCTGGGCGCTGGGCGATCGTGCGGCGCGTCGCGAAGGCGACGAGGCCAGGGTAGGCGGGCCCGCCCCAGTCGTCGAGCTTGAACGACCTCACAGGCTCGCCGCTGACCTGCAGCTGCACGCCGTCGTCTGGCCAGAAGCCCGTGAACGCCGCGATCTTGCCCGCGCGCAACGCCTCCGCGCCGTCGAAGCCGACGGTCACGACATGGACCTTTGCGGGGTCGCCGCCAGCGGCCCTCACCTCGGTGTCGAGCACCGCAGTGTCAGATGGCACACCTGTGATCCCGACCTTCCTGCCCTGCAGCTGTGCAGGGTTGCGCAGGTGCTCGGAGGCGCGCGTGATCAGCCCGCCAAGCGGGCGCTGGGCGATCGCCATCACCGCCTGCGCTTCGCCGCCCTTGTCGATCAGCGTCGCGAGATCGCTGCCGTCAGAGAGCCCGAAGTCGGCCCTGCCCGCGTCGACGAGCGTGAGCGGATCCTGCGTTTCAGAGGGCACGATCACGTGCAGGTCGATGTGCTCCTGCCTGTAGAGCCCTTCGGCGAGCGCCCTGTAGATGCCCGCGTGCACAGCGTTCGGCGTGAAGTCGAGCACGAGCGTCGCGACCGTGCGCTTCTGCAGCGGTGGGGGAAGGGAGGGGAGGGCGGGCGCTGACGCGCCCGCTGGGCGGGGTTGCGCTTTGTGCGTACCGTCAGGCGCCTTTCCCGAGCCGCAGGCGCCGAGCGCAAGCGCGATCAGCGCGCATGCAGCAGCGAGAGTTGGACGTGCCAGTTTCATTGCCTCGCAATCATCCCCGTTTCGCGGCGTCCGAGGCCGCAGACCGAAACTTGCAGGCAGGATGTGCTGTTCTGCGTCAAGTTGGCCCGCATCGCGCTCATCCTCCTGACGGCGCTTGGTCTTGCCCTGCCTGGGCAGGCGCTCGCGCGTGCAAATAGCCAACGCCGTCCGCACTGCAGCGGCGCGGGCGTGCCGCAGGTCGCGCTCTCGCCGCTGAACGGCGCGCCCGCCGTCCCGCCTGGCGCCCAGATCAGCTTCCTTGGCGTGCCCGCGAGCGCGCTGCACGAAATCTCGGTCGTCGGCTCGCGCTCTGGCGTCCACCCTGGCGCGCTGCACGCCTACGCGACGGCTCAGGGCGCGAGCTTTCTGCCACGCAGCGGCTTCACGGCGGGCGAGCGCGTCGAGGTCCACGCGACGGTGCGATTTGGCGGCGGCTGTCGCACGATCGCGAGCGCCTTCACGGTTGCGCGCCCAGCCCAGCCCGTCTACGAAGAACCGCTCGAATACCCAGGCACGCCAGGCGAAATGCAGCACTTCGAATCCAACGAAGTCAAACCGCCCGTGCTGACCGTGACGCAGCCCGCGGGCGCCGAGTCTGCGCCTGGCTACCTCTTCGCGACCCCCTATCTTGGTCCTGGCGAACACGGCCCGATGATCTTCGAAAGCTCTGGCAGGCTCGTCTGGTTCCACCTGCTGCCGCCAGGCCTCGACGCCGCCGACTTCGCGCCGCAGAGCTACGAAGGTCAGCAGGCGCTCGTCTGGTGGCAGGGCAGTGTCAACACGCTTGGCTTTGGCCTTGGCGAAGACGTCGTGATGAACGACGCCTACAAGGTCGTCGCAAAAATTCACGCAGGCAACGGTCTGCGCGCTGACATGCACGCGATCGAACTGACCGCGAACGGGACTGCCGCGATCCTCGATGCCTACGAGCCAGTGCGTATCGGCGCCGCGGCCGCGGAGGGCCAGCGCTCTGCGCCTGGCGCGCCGAGCAGGGTCGTGCTCGATGGCGTCGTCCAGGAGATCGACGTGAAGACGGGCCTTGTCATGTGGGAATGGGACAGCCTTGGCCACGTTGCCTTCAGCGCGTCGAGGCAGCCGCCGCCGAAGCGCAGGAGCAAGCCCTTCGACTACTTCCACCTCGACGACGTCCAGTCGCTCTCCGGCGGGCAGCTCCGTGTCTTCGCGCGCAATGCGGCGACGGTCTACACGCTCAACGGCCGCACAGGCGCGGTCATTTCCCGCCTGCGCGAAAAAGAAGGCGTCTCGCGCAGCACGCTCGGCGAAGGCGACTCGCAGACGCTGAGCAACGGCAACGAGCTGGTCTATGCGCCAGGTGCGAATGGCTTCGCCGAATTCGACGCAGCTGGAAATCGGGTCTACGAAGCCCAGTTTCCGGCGGGCGAGGCCAGCGAGCGGGTCCTACGCGAGCCCTGGGACGGCGAGCCAAGTGGCGGTCCTGGGATCGCGACGAAAGCCGCCGGGACACAGACGAAAGTCTCCGTCAGCTGGAATGGCGCGACCGACGTCAGCACCTGGGAGGTGCTTTCAGGGCTCTCGCCCACTAGTCTTTCGCCTGTGGGGACGCTGAGCAGCAGCGGCTTCGAGACGAGCTTCTCGATCCCGGCAGAGCCCTACGTGGAGGTCATCGCGCTTGACGCGGATGGCGAGATCCTCGGCGAATCGAAAATCAAGGAAGCGGTGCACGAATGACCTCTCGAGCGACCACTCGCAGGATCAGCTCCAGCGGAGCCGCTGAATGAGCAGCGGCACGCGCCGCCTGCGCCGCGGTCTGCTGATGGGCGTGCTGCTGATCGCCGTGCTTGCAGGTGGCGCGCTCGCGTTCGCTGGCAAACACATCGCCGGCGAGCAGGTCGCCTACGACGGCCCGAAGGCCGCGATCTGCATCCCCCAGCAGCTGAACGTCAGCGATCTGCTGCCTGGGAGCGAAGTCGCCGTCTCGCCGCTGCCTGGCTCCTATGACGCCTCGCCGCAGTCCCAGATCAGTTTCCTTGGCGTGCCTGCGAGCGAGCTGAGCGACATTGAAGCCGTCGGTTCGTACACGGGCGGGCATGCGGGTCAGCTCGAGGCCTACTCGCAGGGCGACGGCGCGAGCTTCGTGCCAGAAGCGCCGTTCCGCTCCGGCGAGCGGGTCACGGTGAGCGGGCAGGTCAGCGGCAAGCCGTTCTCCTTCCAGTTCACCGTCGCGTTCCCTGACCCGATCCCCGTCAAGAAAGAAACGGCCGCCAAGCCGACGGACGCCGCTGAAGGCACGGTCCAGCGCTTCCACTCCGAGCCCGAACTGGAACCGCCAAGCATCGACGTCACGACCGACCTGCCAGGCGTCGCGCCTGGCGACATCTTCCTCGCCCCCTACTCGGGCCCGGCGCGCACTGGGCCGATGATCGCCACCCAGCAGGGCCAGCTCGTCTGGATGGACCAGCTGCCTGGGAACGAGAAGGCGACGAACCTGCAGGTCGAGAGCTATGAAGGCAAGCCTGTGCTGACGTGGTGGCAGGGCTACATCCCGCCGCAGGGCTTTGGCGAGGGCGAAGAGATCGTCGCGAACACCTCCTACAAGCAGATCCTGCACATCAAAGCCGGCAACGGCGACCTCGCCGACCTGCACGAGTTCCATCTCGAGCCTGAAAACACAGCGATCCTCAGCGTCTTCCACACGATCCACTGCAACCTCACCTCCGTCGGCGGGCCGCGCGACGGCGCCGTCACGGACGGTCTCTTCCAGGAAATCGACGTGAAGACTGGGCTCGTGCGCCGCGAATGGACGAGCGTCGACCACGTCGGGCTGACCGAATCGTATTCCTCGCCCGTCAAAGCCTCGACCGCATGGCCGTTCGACTACTTCCACATCAACACGGTCGATCCACGCTCTGACGGGACGACGCTGATCTCCGGGCGCAACACCTCCGCGCTCTGGCTGATCAACACGAAGACGGGGCAGGTCATCGAGAAAGTCGGCGGCAGGAAGAGCACGATCCAGATGGGCGAAGGCTCCGAAACCGCGTTCCAGCACGACGCGATGACCCTGCCTGACGGCGACGTCAGCATCTTCGACAACGGCGGCGTGCCCTGGAAGCACGAACAGTCGCGTGGCGTCGTCGTCGACATCGACTTCAAGACGCACACCGACACGCTCGTCCAGGAGCTCGACCACGACCCGGCGTTGAAGGCTGGCAGCCAGGGCGACGTGCAGCTGCAACCGAACGGCAACTACTTCATCGGCTGGGGCCAGGAACCGTACTTCAGCGAATTCAACGCAGACGGCGAAATGATCTACGACGCGCACATGCCTGAACCTGGCAAACCGACGAACTCCTACCGCTCTTACAAGTTCGAATGGCACGCGACGCCCTACTGGTCGCCAGTGCTCGCCGCGCAGCGCAGCGGCAGCGAGATGGAAGTCTGGGCGAGCTGGAACGGCGCGACCGAAATCGCGAGCTGGCGCCTGCTCGGCGGCAGCTCGGCCGAAGCGCTGGAGCCGCTCGCAACAGTCCAGAGCAGCGGCTTCGAGACCGCGCTGAAAGCTGGCTACACGCCCTTCGTCGCCGTCGAGGCACTGAATGCCGAAGGCGCCGTGATCGGCAATTCGAAGCCGGTCAGCCCGACGGAATGAGGTCGGCGAGCGCCGCCAAGGCGTCGGCGAGGACCCTCTCGGGCGCCTGCGCCGCGTCGATCACGCGCACGCGCTGCGGCTCCGCGGCCGCGAGCGCGTCGTAGGCGGCGCCGATCGTCGCAAAGAAGCCCAGCTCCTCGCGCTCCATGCGATCGAGCTGGCCGCCGCGATCGCCGAGGCGCGCGAGCCCCTGCTCTGGATCGACGCGCAGCAACAGCGTGCGGTCTGGGACCAGGCCTTCAGTCGCGAACTCGTTCAGCGAGCGCACCTGCTCGACGCCAAGCCCGCGCCCTGCGCCCTGGTAGGCCAGCGACGAGTCGAGGAAGCGATCGAGCAGCACAGTCGCGCCGCTCTCCAGGGCAGGCAGCAGCCGCTCCTGCACGAGCTGCGCCCTCGCCGCCGCGTACAGCAGCGTCTCCGCCCGCGGGGAGACGGCGAGCTCGGGATCCTGCAGCAGCGCCCTGATCCGCTCCGAGGCCGCGACGCCGCCTGGCTCGCGCAGCAGCTCGACCGCGACTGCGCGCTGCCGCAGCGCGTCGACAAGGGCGCTCGCAAGCGTCGACTTGCCGGCGCCGTCGAGCCCCTCGATCGTGATCAGCCTGCCGCTCACGCTGCGCACTCTACGATGGCCAATCGATGAGTGAGGGCGCCACCGCAACCCAGGACCCGTTCGCAGCGATCGGGCTGCAGCCGCACGCCGCCGCCGTGCTTGGCGCGGCGCTGCCGCCTGACGGCGCCCCCTCGCACGCCTACCTCTTCCATGGCCCGTCGGGCTCTGGCAAGCGCAGCGCCGCGCGCGCGTTCGCGACCGCGCTGCTCGCCGAGGGCGCCAAGGACCCCGCCGGCGTCGCCGCGCGCATCGCCCATGGCGTGCACCCGGACCTGACCTGGGTGCGCCCCAGCGGTGCCGCTGAAATGCTCGTCTCCGACATCGACGAGCCTGTCGTCGCCGCAGCGAGCCGCACGCCCTTCGAGGCGCGCAGAAGGGTGTTCGTGATCGAGGGCGCTGACGCGCTGAACGAGCGGGCCGCGAACAAGCTGCTGAAGACGCTCGAGGAGCCGCCGTCGTTCGTGCACCTGCTGCTGCTTGCGCAGCGTCCCGCGGACATGCTCGAGACGATCGTCTCGCGCTGCCAGCAGGTGCGCTTCGATCCTGCGCCGCCGGAGCTGATCGAGCGGCGTCTCGCGTCCATGGTGGATCCTGCGACTGCCGATGTCGACGCGACAGATCCTGGGACAGTTGCCGCCTGCTCACGTCTCTGCCTTGGCGATCTCGGCGTTGCGCGGAGACTCGCGAGCGCTGAGGGCACCGCGCTGCGCGACTGCGTCGAGACGTTTGCGATTGCGCTCACCGACGGCGAGTCGCTTGCCGCGTCGAAGCCCTGGAGCAGGCTGCTCGACGCCGCCAAGGAGGCGGGCGCGGCCGCGGGGGAGGCGACGGTCGCGGCGATGCAGGAGGACCTCGAGCTGCTGCCCGCGGCGGACAGGCGCCGGCGCGAGCGCGAAGCCGTCGATGCGTCGCGCAGGGCGCAGCGCCGCGAGCGCACGAAGGCGCTCGACCTTGGCCTGCAGCTGCTCGAGCTCTGGCTGCGCGACCTGCTCTGCGTCTGCGAGGGCGCGCCTGAGCTGATCCACGCCGTCGATCGCACTCAGCAGCTGACCGTTACCGCGGCCGGCCTGCGCTCAGCCGCGCTGCGCGCCGCCGTTGGCATCGTCGCCGAGACGCGCCTGCGGCTTGCTCAGAACGTCTCCGAGGAGCTTGCATTGGAGGCGATGGCCCACCGCCTCCAGGCGACGCTCAGCCGCTGAGCGCAAGGTGCTCGGCGAGCGCTCAGTTGCGCCAAGCCGCAACCCCCCACCCTTTCCTCCCAAAAATGCGACGAATCAGCCGCCGATTGGCCCGAGCTTCGGCTCCAGGCCAAAGGTCTCGAAGGCCATGAATTTCGAGAATTGGCGGTTGTTCGGGCCGTGGAAGTCGGCTGAGCCGGTGCTCAACATGCCCAGCTGCTCGCAGCGCGCGTAGATCGCCTTCGTCTGCTCCTCGGTGTGGGTGATGTAGAAGGCCTCGATGCCGTCCATGCCCAGACTCTTGAAGCCGTCGATCATCGCGAGGACCTCGTCGGTGTCGGAGACGTCCCAGAAGGGGTGCGCCCAGATCGCGACCCCGCCCGCCGCGTGGATCGCCTCGACCGCCTGGGCGATCGTCGGCGTCTCGCGCAGGCGGAAGGCTGGCTTGCCCTCGATCAGGTAGCCCCTGATCAGGCTGCCGATGTCGTCGATGCCCTCGCTCTGCAGCCGCTCTGCGTTGCCCTGCCCGCGCAGCACCGCGCCCGCGAGGTGCGGCCTGCCGATCGGCTTGCTCTCCGCGATGCGCTCTTCGAGCTCGCTTTCGTCGAGCGCGAAGCCGAGCTCCTTCAGGGCGTCGCGCATGCGCAGGGTGCGCCGCTCGCGATCGCCAAGGAACGCCTCGAGGGTCGCCTGCAGGTTGGCATCCTCGTGGTCGATCTCGTAGCCAAGGATGTGCAGTTCGCGTGGGCTTGCCCCGCCGTCGTCGAGCGCTGAGATCTCGATCGCGGTCACGACCTTCACGCCCTCCTGCTTCCCTGCAGCGAGCGCGTCGCTGACGCCGCCGATCGTGTCGTGGTCGCTGAGCGCGAGCAGCTCGACGCCGGCGGCCGCGGCGCGCGCGACGACCTCCGCTGGAAGCAGCTCGCCGTCAGAGCTCGTGGAATGTGACTGGAGGTCGAAACGAAGTGTGGACATTTGGCCCTTGTGGCGTTCGTGGTTGCAGTATCTTCAGTGTGGCGCGGATTTTTTCGCGCTGGCGCGTCCTGGAGAGAGGTGCGGGCGCGGACAGTCAGCGGACAGAGGATCGCAGAAGGGACTCTGTGCAGTATCCGGCGGAGCCTATGTAATGGAGCCATGCAACGGAGATTCGAATTGATTGGGCGTCAAACGGGCCAGCGGCGCTCGCCTGAGCTCGACGGCGAGGCGGTGCAGCGCACCGATCGCCTCTTGCGCAAGCTGCCTGAGCGCGACTGGACTGTCGTTGCTGGGATCGCTGGCAAGCATGGCGCCGAGCACGTCCTGATCGGTCCTGGCGGCGTCTTCGTGATCGCTTCGCGCAAGCCAGAGGGCGTTGGCGCGGCGCGCGTGAAGGACGGCATGCTCTGGCTGCGCAAAGGCGCCGATCCACGCGCAGACAAATCGGCTGGGGCGATCAACCGCGACGCGCTCGAGTCGGCGCGGGTCCTGCACAAGGAGATCCGCATGCGTACAGGCAGGGGCCCGGTCGTACAGCCGGTCGTCGTGCTCTGGTGCGAGTTCCCCCAGGCAGTCGCAGAGTCCGACCGGATCGCCTTCGTGCGCGGCAAAGACCTGCTCGACTGGGTCTCCCACAAGCCGCAGCGGCTCGACGCGCTGGGCAGGGCTGAGGTTGCCCAGGCCGTCGCCGCGATCCCAAGCGGGCATGACGCCGCAAGCGGCCGCTGGCGCGGCCGTCAGATCAGCATTCGTCGGCGCTCTGCGTGACCCCGACTGCGGGTGAGGCGAGCAGTGCGTCGACGCGGCGTGCGACGACGTCGCGCAGCACGAGCACCGCGGCGCGGTAGCGGCAGGCGCCGCCGTACACGGGGTCGCCCTCGCACTCCTCGAGCCCGATCGTGCGCGTCAGCGTGGAGTAGGCGGCGTCGGTCTCGGAGGCGTGCCGACGTGCCTCGATCCACGTGACCTCCAGATAGGCAAGCGCGGCGCCGACCTGATCCTCTGGCAGGCCCTTGCGCGTCTCGACTTGGCGCAGCACAGGGATCACCTCGCGGCTCAGGCAGCGCATCTCCGCGTGGGCCCTGAGCATCAGGCAGACGTCTGGCAGCGGCGCCTCGCTGGTGGGCGCGTCAGATCCGCTTGCAGCGTCGGATTCGCCTGCTGCGCGGATGTCGATTGGTGTTCGCAGATCCGTGGGGGGCATCTGAAATTCGGGCTTGGGTTTAGACATGCAGAACTGTCCGACTATCGAGGGGGCCTGCGTGAGGCCTCGCCTACCCTCGCTTCGGCGGTCTCTCCAAGCGCCTTTAGCAATCCTCTGGCATCTCCACCGCTTGTCGGGTCGCCCTCGCGTGCGTGTTTGCGATCCTGGCGTCCATGGGTATCAGGGGTGGCTGCCCCAACCGTTTTCTGCTTACCGCCGTTATGGCTCCAGGGCACGGATTCCTCGCTGTCGCGGCGACCGGACGGGATGGCCAGGCGCGTCCAGGTAACGACTAAAGCCGCTGCCCGCAAGGGCCGATAGCTGAACTGGACGCATCGTCCATGCTGCTTGCAATGCGAAGCAGACAGGAAGACACGAGAGGTGATGTCGACCGACCGTCAACAGCGACCGGCCAGCACCCCGGATCTGCGCCTCGCGCTCAGGACGCCAGGCAGGCACGCCCGCGCGCTCGTGCTGAGGCTGCGGATGCGGACCCTGCTTGCGCTTGGCGGTCTCGCGATCCCCGCCACGATCGCAGGCAGGGCGTTCGGCTTCGACAGCACGCTGTTCCTTGGCTCTGCGCTGGTGTTGCTCGTCTTCATCCTCGTCGTCTACCGCCATCTGCTGCCGCTCGTCGACAGGCACGACCGCGGCGCGATCGGCGAGGAACACGTTGGTGGCCTGCTCAATAGCCTGCCGCGCGCGGACTGGCGCGTCGTCCATGACGTCAGCTTTGGCAACGGCAACGTCGATCACATCGCGATCGGGCCGCCAGGAGTCTTCAGCGTCGAGACGAAGAGCCACCCAGGGCCGATCAAGGTCGAGCGCCTGCATGGCGCGCTGCTGCGCCAGGCCCAGGCTCAGAGTGCCCGGCTGCAGCGTGCGCTCGATGCCGAGGTCGAGCCGCTTGTCGTCTACAGCAGGGCCTGGGTCGACCGCCCGCTTGCGCGCAGGAAGGGCGTGCGGGTGCTGCCTGCAAGGATGCTCGCCGGCTACCTGCGCTCGCTGCCCCGTGACCTCGACGACGAGGCGATCGACAGGATCCACGCTTCGCTGCTCGACACGATCGTCACGGAGCACGCGCCTGGAAGCGAAGAGGAGCGCGACGACTGCGCCGGTCGCCCGCGTGTACCGGCCGCAGCGCGGAGTAGCTTCTCGCTGCGTGTCCGCAATCGCAACACACACAGCTGAGGCTGCCGCTGCCCCGACTGACCCCACCCCACCAAACCCCACCCAACCCCAAACCCCCACCCCTTTAGGGGCGGGGTATATCTCCGGGGAGGGCGATATCTCTGGGGCGGGCGATATCTCTGGGGCGGGCCATGTCTCTGGGGCGGGCCATGTCTCTGGGGCGGAACGTGGGAGCGCTGGCGGCGAGCTGCCGACCCCTGAGCAGCTGCTCGCCCGCTTTGGCCTCAGCTCCTTCAGGCCGGGGCAGCGTGAGGCAGTGCAGGCGGCGCTCGATCGCAGCGACAGCCTCGTCGTCATGCCGACTGGGGCAGGCAAGTCGCTCTGCTACCAGCTGCCTGCGCTTGCGAGCGGGGATCTTGTGCTCGTCGTCAGCCCGCTGATCGCGCTCATGGACGATCAGCTGCAGCATCTGAAGCGGGCGGGAGTGCAGGCGGCGATGCTCGCTTCGTCCGTCGATGGCGCTGGCAATGCGCAGGCGCTGCGTCAGATCGCGGGCGGTGAGGCGCAGCTTGCGCTCATCGCCCCTGAGCGCTTCGCCTCGCAGGCCTTCTGGGAGGCGCTTCGTGAGCGGCGCGTCAGCCTCTTCGTCGTCGATGAGGCGCACTGCGTCGCCGAGTGGGGCCACGACTTCAGGCCGGACTACCTGCGCCTGCATGGCGCGATCGCGGCGCTTGGGCGTCCACCTGTGATGGCAACGACCGCGACCGCGACCCCACGCGTTGCCGAGGAGATCGCCAGGCGCCTTGGACTGCGCGACTGGGTCTCTGTCAGCTCTGGCTTCGACAGGCCCAACATCGCCTTCGACGTCGCCAGCTTCGAAGGCAAGGGCGCGCTTACGCGCAAGCGTGCTGCTCTCGCCTATGCGCTTTCCCAGCCGCAGTCCACGCCTGCGATCGTCTACTGCGGGACGCGCAAGGACACTGATGCGCTTGCGCAGGAGATCGCGAGCTGGGGCCATGTCACGGTCGCCTACCACGGCGGCATGGCCTCGGAAGCGCGTACTGAGGCGCAGCGACGCTTCATGGCGGGCGAAGCGCAGGTGATCGTCGCGACCAACGCCTTTGGCATGGGCGTCGACAAGGCGGACGTGAGGACGGTCGCGCACTGGGCGCTGCCGACAAGCCTCGAGGCCTACTACCAGGAGGCGGGTCGTGGCGGCAGGGATGGTCTTCCTGCGAGGGCCCTCATGCTCGCGTCACGGATGGACCTTGGGCGCCTCATCCGCTTCAACACTGAACGCCAGATCACCGTTGGCGGCGTGCGTGACTACGTCGCCTGGCTCACGAAGGGCGCTGACGCGGAGGGGACCCTCGAACGCAGGCCAAGCGAGCAGGAGCGCGTGCCGCTCTCGATCGCTGAGCGCGCCGGTGCCGTCGAGCTCCAGCCAGGCAGGCGCGGGGCGCTGCAGATGCAGCTCACAGGCGCCTTCGACGGCCGCGAGGCCTACCACGCGATCAAGGCAGCTAAGGACCGTGGCTGGGAGTCCTACAGGGCGATCGAGCGCTTCGCCGCCAACGACGACACCTGCAGAAGACGCGAGATCCTCGACCACTTCGGCGACGAGGAGCCCTGCGCCCCCAGCGGCCGTTGCTGCGACGTCTGCGATCCAGACCCTCAGCTCGCCGAGGCGATTGCCGCTGCAAACGTCGCCCCCAGGCGCGCTGCGTCACGCGGCGTAAGTGGCGCAGGCGGGGGCGGTCGCGCAGCCGGTGGCGCCGCCGCGAAGGAGGCGGCCCTCGCCGCGCTCGACGAGGCTGCGCAGCAGCAGCTCGAGCAGCTCAAGGTCTGGCGCCGCTCACGGTCCGAAGGCAAGCCCGCCTACACGGTCGCGAAGGACACGACGCTCGTCGAGCTGTTGCTCACGCGGCCCGCCGATGAGCAGCAGCTACTCGCGATCAATGGCATTGGTCCTGGCTTCTGCGCGAAGCATGGCGAGTCCCTGCTGGCAGAGCTCGCGAAGCTGCCGGCAGGCTAGCCGCCCCTCGGTGCCGTCGTGCCCCTCCGTCGCTACGATGCCAGGGCACGCCGACGTAGCTCAGCTGGTAGAGCACTTCACTCGTAAGCGCTCGGTTGAAGGGGCGAGAAAACCGCGAGTTAGAGCCATTTTTGGCTTCTCTACTCGATATTCGCCCCCTTCTATGTGACGACAGATGCGGACTGCCGCGGGCGAATAGTACACCGTACTTCCGGTGATCAAGCGGCAAGGAATCGAGAGCCGACGGCCGGAGTCGAACCGGCGACCCCCGCTTTACGAGAGCGGTGCTCTGGCCATCTGAGCTACGTCGGCGTCGTGCTCCAGCATCGTACCGAGGCACACCGGAATCTGTAGGGGAAGCAACTGCCACGGTGCAGGGGGCGGCGAAGTTTCGGCATGGGGCTACCGCGTCGTACCGCCAGAGCCGCTGTCGTTCTGCCCGGCTAGGGCTCAGTGCCCTGGCGCCGGGGTTCCTTCGAGTGCTTGGTTGTCCTCAAGCCCACAGCCCGCTCACGGGTATGGCCCATAGGCGGTCGCCGAGTGGCAGTGTCTGCTCCCCGGCGTGCAGGACCGCGCCGGCGACGAACTGGCTGCCCAGCGCCTGCCGGAGCTTGCGGAGGCTCTTTGTGTCGGCGCCTGAGAGCGATACCTTCGCCTTGACCTCGATCGCCACGATCCGTCCGACGCGGTCCTCCAGCACGAGGTCTACCTCGCCGCCGCGGTGATCGCGGAAGTGGTAGACGTGCGGCTCGGTCTCGCTCCAGCTTGCGAGCTTCAGTATCTCCATCGCGGCGAACGTCTCGAGCGCAATGCCGGTGACCCGGTCATCCTCGGCGATCCTGCGCTCGTCTGCGCCGAGCAGGTGCGCCAGCAGGCCGCTGTCGGTGACGTAGACCTTTGGGGCGTGCACCACCCTCTGCAGCAGGCTCGGTCGCCACGCGGGAATCCGGCGCACGAGAAAGATCGCTTCAAGCAGCTCGATGTAGCTCTTGACGGTCTTGCCGTCCAGCTCGAGGTTGCCGGCGACGTTGGCGTAGTGCAGCAGGTTGCCCGAGCGTGTCGCCAGCAGCGCGAGCAGCCGCCGCATTTCGTGCTCCTTGTGCAGGTCGGCGATCGCCTGCAGATCCCGCTCGAAGGTTGTCGTCAGGTAGTTGGAGTACCAGTGCTCCCGACGGCGTCCCCGGCGACCGCGCGTCTCCGGGTAGCCGCCCGCGGCGATCCGCTCCGCGAACGCCGCCCGGCCGATCGGCGCTCCCTGGATACGCGGTGGTGAGGCAGCGAACAGCGAGTCGACGAGGTTGCCATCGGCGCTCTCCAGCTCGGCCTGCGCTAGCGGCGCGAGGCGCAGCAACTCGATCCGGCCGGTAAGCGCCTCCTGGATCTTGCGGGAGCCCAGGATATTCGCCGACCCGCTCAGCAGGAACCTCCCCGGCTGCTGCTCGCGGTCCACGATCCGCTTGATCGCCAAGATCAGCTCGGGTACACGCTGGACCTCATCAATGAAGACCGGGCCGTCGAAGCCCGCCAGAAACCCGGCCGGGTCGGCGATCGCGTTCTCGCGCGGACCCTGGTCGTCAAGGCTGACCGTCTGACGCTGTTCGGACACGGCGATCGCCTCGCAGAGCGTGCTCTTGCCGACCTGCCGCGCGCCCATGACCATCACGACGCGCGTGTCGGCCAGCGACTCGCCGATCAGAGGGCGTATCCGACGCTCGATCACCCTAGTGATCCTACAACCCGGTGTGGTCAGATACGGAATAAGAATACGGCAAACGCGGAATGATGGGACGTCAGACGCGGAAAGTTTGGCAGGCAAACACGGACCGTCAGTGCGTCCAGACACCGGACACGCGCCCTGTCCGCTCACGCCTCTCCTGGGGGCCGCTCGAACGTTGCCCAGCGACTGCCCGCGGTTTCTGACGGTCGATCTGCGGCTATCCAACTTCCGTCGTCGGATCGGCCGGGGACGGCGACCTGAAAACCCTTGACGTCGCTCGACCAGCTCGCAAAGCTGCGCCTGCGTGAGTCCGAGGTCGCCGAAGGCGTCAGTGAGGATCGCCTCTCTGAGCGCGCCGTCCGGCCGGCTGAAGGTGAGGGTCGACGCGGCGCGCCGGCGAACCGCTGGGTCCAAAGCTCCGACGCGGTTGGTGCACATCACGGTGAGCACGGGTCGGCGGTCGGCGGCTAGATGATCGATCCCGCGGATCAGGGCGTTGACTCCCGCGCGGTCCTCGTGGTGCATCTGTCCGAGCTCCCGGGATTGCGCGAGCGCGTCGGCCTCATCGACCAGCAAGATCCCAACGACGCCTGCTTTCGTGCCTTTGGCTTCGGGACGTGCCTAGCGACGTAGTCGAATGCACTGGCAAGGAGCTTGGTCATCTCACCGACAGCCCCCGTGCCACGTGCACTGAGACTGAGCGAAAACAACATGATGTCGATCGAAGCTCTGCGGGCAACCTCGTCTCCGAATGTCTCGGCTAGCACCGTCTTCCCAGTACCAACATCGCCGCTGAAAACCAGCAGCGGCGTGCGCTCCGCGATTAGCTCTGTCGCCCGCAGCACCTTGCCGTGGTGCTTTTTGCTCCATTCGCCAACGCTCTGGGGGGCGAGCAGCGCGAGTGCCTCCCGCACGACGGTCTCCTTGATGGCTTCTAGGCCGACGAGGCTTCGGTAGCGTCGCTGTGCGGTGGCGTCGGGGAATGATCTCGGCTCGTCGAAGAGGTCAATGGTGTCCGTCATGTCAGGCGAAATCCACTTCGCACGGTTGATGTGCCGCCGCTCTCGTAGCTTCGGCCGGTCTCCCAATAGCCATCCCCGTCGGTGGGGGTGCTTCCCGGGTCCGCTTGATTGGGACTTTGTCCTTGACGGCTTGCTGGGCTGCTGCGGTGAGTGCTTCCCATTTCGAGCTGTAGGTCATGAACGTAAACCAGGACGCGCCGGTCACGTCGGCGCGAGCGTAGATGCCGCCGGCTCGCTCGTCGGCTGCGGCGCCAGAGCTGACGATGTAGCGCTGTGAGACGACGCGCTTGCCGTCCTTGCGGAACCCAGCCTCATAGGTCGCTACGTAGCCGCCGGCGAGCATCTCGGCGAACGCAAAGCGTGGAGGTGTGCAGGTACGCTAGGCATCGACTCAGACGTTGGAGTCATTCGGTGTCGAGTACGTGAAGAAGTATGCGCGCATCGAGTTGGCGGCAGCTACGCAGGCAACCAATCGCGTGCTGTGGAACCGATACATTCTTCCGAGGCTGGGTAAGCAGCAACTCGTTGTCCTCGCTCATCAGCCCGAGATCATTCAGGAGTTCAAGGCGGAGTTGGTCGAGGAAGGAGTGGGCGATCCAACGATCAAGCGCACGCTCTCCGTCCTCTCAGGCGTCCTTGGCAAGGCGGTCGAGTGGAACCGCATCCCCAGCAACCCCGTCAGCACGGTGCGTAAGCCGTCAGCACGACGCAGGCGAGCTATCTGCCCGCTGGTCCCCGATATGGTCGAGCGCGTGCGTGCGTCCGTGTCTTCGGATACTGGAAAGAAGCTCGTCTCAGTTCTCGCCTACGCCGGTCTCAGGCCAGGCGAGGCGCTTGCGTTGGAAGGCTCCGATATAGCGACGAAAACGATCTCAGTGACGCGAGCCCTGAAGCTCGATGGTCCAGGCGACACGAAGACTCACAAGCCAAGGGTGATCCCGCTGCTCGCGCCGCTCGCTGAAGATCTCGCAGACCTGTCGGGAGATGGGCTGATCTTCCCAGCACGATGGCGCACCGTGGACGCAGACGGCATACCGCAACTGGCGTGAGCGAGTCTGGCAACCGGCCTGCGAGGCCGCCAGCATCGGAACGATCACGAGGACCAAGGTCAACGACAAGACCAAACGTTCCTACACAGGGCCGGTGCCGTATGACCTCCGCCACAGCTTCGCTTCTCTGATGCTCCACGAGCAACGCAACCCGCTCGAAATCGCCGAGATGATGGGCCACGGCCCGCAGGTCCTCTTCTCGACCTACGCGCACGTGATCGCCGAGCTTCGAGGCGCAGTCCCTATCTCAGCGGAGGAGCAGATCAGGGCCGCTCGCTCCGGCATCCCTGATGGGGACGCGTGATGGCCCGCTTACTGCTCGTCGCTGAACTCGGCGAGCAGGCTCTCAAGCGGCACCGGCTTGATGCCCCGCTCCCGATCAGCGTGGGCTTCGGCGACCGCTCTGCGCTCCTCCTCGGTCTCGGGCTCGTCATCGAAGGGGGCTGCTTGAAAAGCCGCCAGAACCGGGTCCTTAGCACGAGTCAGCAGTACCATCGCGGCGTCCACGCTCTCGTCGGGCAACTCGTCTACAAGGCGGTGCAGATCTGCTCTTGTCATGGCTTTAGGTTACGGTAGCGTCATGGCTATGGATGCGGCGGAGATCGTTGACCGGGCTGGGCGCCTGTTGGCGGATGCGGCACCGCCTGAGTCGAAGGTGATCCTCTTCGGTTCGCGTGGCCGTGGCGATGCTGGTGTGGACAGCGATTTCGACTTTCTCGTGATCGAGCCGTCAGTCGCGAGCAAGGCGAAGGAGATGGTGCGGCTTCTCGCGGTGCTCGATCCGCTGAAGGTCGCTGCGGATGTCATGGTCGTTCCGCGCGAGTACGCCGAGGCGTGGGGCGATGTTCCCGGAACATTGGTCCACGATGCGCTGGCAGAGGGACGTGTCCTCGCAGAAACCTGACCTGGGCGACCTCGCTGCTCGGCTCGCACGCAAGGCCAAAAGCGATGAGATCGCCCTCCAGAAGCTCGGTGACGATCCCTGACGATCTCATCGGCTTCCACGCCCAACAGGCGCTGGAGAAGCTACTGAAGGCTGCCCTGGCTCACGCGGGTGTCGCGCCGCCTCGTATACACTACCTCGGCAAGCTGCTCTCCTTGCTCGTAGACGCGGGCATGACTCCGCCTGTCTCGGCCGACGAGGCCCGCGTCATGATCCCGTGGGCAGTCGAGTTTCGCTACGACGACGTGCTCGACGAACGGCTCGATCGCGCGGCATCCCGTGGAGCCGTCGAGAAGATGCGCGTGTGGGTTGACGGCCTACTTGCCGAACCCAAGCTGTGAGTTGAACGGTGGCCTCGTTGGGGCGTCTGGTAGCAAATTGGTAGCACAGAGCCAGCCGTCATCGACCACGAACGGCTTCGACAAGCCAAATCCAGCCCCTATCGCCAGATCTCTCGTAATGAAGGGTCGGGTGTTCGAGTCTCCCCGTCGGCTGGGCTCGCCGACGATCCCGACGTGACCGACGAGCTGATAGCGCGCAGCCGGCCGTCATCGACTGCTCCTGGACGCGACGAAGCGCGATCGGGGATCATGTCCGCCGTGATCGGCTACCGCCATGACGTGGCCCGTACCCTCGGCGCTGTTGTTGTCTGCGCGGCATTGGGACTATTGCTCGCGCTCATGACTCCAATGACGGCGAGGGCGACCTTATTCACCTGGACCGGCGAAGCAGCAGGGGGTTCGCCGGACTGGTCTGAACAGGCGAATTGGCTAGGTGGCGTCGCTCCGTCTCTGCCAGGGCCGTTGACGCTTGAGCTCCCGCGATTGGCTGGCGGCTCGTGCGCTTCGAGCACCTCGCTGGATGCGTGCTACAAAAGCGACGACGACCTCTCAGGTCTCGAAGTCGAAGCGCTCGAGATCGATGACGGCGCTGAGTACACGATCGCAGGCGGTCCGATCGATCTTGGCGCGGGTGGTCTGTCGGCGACCGTTGCGGAAGGCTCCTCTGACGCTACGGGCGACGCCTTCGAAGCTCCGATTGCCTTGGGCGTATCGCAGACGTGGACGGTCGGGCAGCAGGCCGGGCAGGTATCCGGCGAGCACGGAATCGCAGTCGAGCAAGGCATCGAAGGCGGGCGTCACGGACTGGCGATCAACCTCGAACGTGGTCCTGTCCTCTACCTGCTTGGAGACATCGAAACCGGCTCCCTAGCATTCGATGGCATCGGGTCCGGCGCCGAAGCGATCGTCGAGTACGAAGGCTCGCTCGACTTCAGCGGAGATGCGCCGGTCGATGTCGCCGGCGCTCTGCTCGCGGGCTCGGGCCCGACGGGGCCGCTCGATGTTCATGCAGCGAAGCTCTTCCCTGCGCCGAAGATCGAAGCGGCGAGCGTCACGCTCGAACCAGAAAGCGAAGTGATCTTCGAATTTGACGGCAGCAGGCCGGGCGTCTCCTACTCGCAGCTGGCGGCGAGCGGTCCGATCGACCTCGGCGGCGCGAAGATCTCGGTTCGGACGGGCGCGTCGTGCTACGAGCCAAAGGAAGGGACTGTCTTCACGCTCGTGACGACGACCGGCGGGATCTCAGGCTCGTTCGGCAAGGTCGACGGCAACGAGTATGTGCCGATAGAGGTCGACGAAGCCGCGGACTGCTTCGACCTGCCTCAGTACCTTGAAATCGCATGCGACGAAACCGGCGTGAGCGAGACGGTGACTGGCACAGCGAGAGTCGGCAACCTGCCAGTGCCTGCCGCCGAAAACATAGTGACGCCATACGAAACCCCAGTCCAGCCGTGGGTTCCCTCTGTGTACGTTGAACCTGAAGCAAAACGCCTCGCGCGCGAAGCTGCGGCGAGGCAGCGCGAAGTCGAGGCCGCGGAAGCCGCGGAGCGCGCACTGGCGAAGAAGGAAGCCAGAGAACGGGCGCGCGAGTGCGTCGTCCCTTCGGTGAAGGGCGACTCGCTCGCGAAGGCGAGAAAATCGTTGGTACGGGCACACTGCGAGCTTGGAGCCGTGCGACGTGTGCCCGCCAGAAGAGATGACGCGCCGGTTGTCGTCGTATCTCAGGGAGTCCGCGTCGGACAGAGGCGCGCGAGGGATACGAAGGTCGCCGTGAAGCTCGGTGTTCGGAGACCTCGTATGCGGCGAGCTGGCCGTCAGCGGTCGTAGGCTCGACCGAGGGCGCGCAATGGCGAGATTAGGCTGAGCAGATGGCAGAGCAGGTGCCAGCCGTATGCGACGTGCTCGCGACGATCGAGGCCCGCAACTGGGATCGCCTCACGCGGCTCCTGCATCCTGAGGTTCACTGGACGACCGCGGCTGAAGACGAGCTGCACGGCGCACCAGCTGTGATTGAGTGCCTCGCGGGTGACCCGCCGCCGGCGCCGCCGTCCTACCACGAGTTGCGCGACGGCCTGGTCTGGCGCTGGATCGACTGCCCAGGGTAGGGTGAGCGACGGGAGTCGGTGAGTCTCTCAAACCGGTGGATCTCAAGCCGCAGGCTCCGTCCCCGGCAGATGGTCGTCAGGCGATCGAAAGCTCGTGGGCGCCGCGAATGATGCCCTCCGGATCCCAGGCGCGCTTGACATCACGCAGGCGCGCACACGTCTCGGCGGGGAGGATCGCGTCGACGTCGCAGGGGCGCTCGGCGAAGTTGAGATAGCCACCCTCGCTCGCCCAGGGACGCATCGTGTCGTCGAGGAGATCAAGGCGCTCCGCGATCGCCTCACGAAGCGGCTCAGTCGCAGGCACACCGACACCGAACATCACGAACTCGCCGTCGAGCTTGTCGAGCGCGCCGGCGTCTCGCGGCGCCCTCGCGAGCGCGCCACCCGCATGGCGAAGCTCCGCGAGCAGCAGCGGCGAGTCGGCCTCCGCGCCGCTGACCGAGACGAACGCTTCGATCGCGGCGTCTGGCAGCTCGGCGATCACGCGGTGGTGGCCAAGGGCAGGCACAGGGTTGGGAGGGTCCATGTGGATGCTCGTGAGCCCACTGCTCGGGATCTGCGCAAACGTGTCAAGGAGCGGCTCGCCGATCTCGCGCAATGGCGCTATGAGCCGCTCGCCTTCAGCCTCGGCGCCAATGCAGGCCGCGCCGATCGTGAGCAGGGGCCTGTCGCGGAGCGGCTCAGGCACCTCTGGCAGTGGCGGCAGCCGGAGGAAGCGCACGATCGAGGTCACCTCCTCTGGGGTGTGAACCGCCCAATCGCGGTAGGACCTCACTGCGCTTGCACCGAGCTCTGCTGGCAGGATCAACGCTCCCGCGTAGACGTCTGCGATCGGCAGCAACGAGATATGCAATGCAGTGACGATCGCGAATCCCCCGCCGCCGCCGCGCAGGGCCCAGAACAACTCTGGGTCCGCCTCGGCATCGACGCGCCTCTGCTCGCCGGCAGCGGTGACGAGCTCGATCGCGACGACTCTGTTGCAGGCGAAGCCATGCTTGCGCCCAAGCCAGCCAAGGCCGCCGCCAAGCGTGTAGCCGACGACGCCAACGTCTTCGGCTGAGCCAGGCAGCGAGCAGAGGCTGTGCTCTTGGGCGGCGGCTCCAAGGGCGAGTGAAAGCGCTCCCGCCTGCACTCTCGCGGTGCGTCTCGCGCCGTCGACCTCGATGCCTCGCATGCGCTCGGTCTTGATCAGGATCGTGTCCTGGAGCGAGCCAAGCGCTGCGGCGCCATGTCCCGTGCTCTGGGCGGTGACCCGCAGGCTGTGCTCACCCGCGTAGCGGACGATGCTCGCTACGTCCGCGGCGCTCTCCGCGAACGCGACAGCTTCAGGCTGCTGATCGACGGCAAGGTTCCAGGCGGCTCGCGCCTGATCCCAGTCCGCATCGGCGCGAGTCGCGACGCGGCCATCGATCGAGAGGCCCAGGAGATCGTGCATCGTCTCGCATCGTAGGCCAATGCAGGGCAGGCTACTGGCTCGCGGTCTACTGCCCCCGCAGCAGCGCCCGCTGAACCTTGCCGCTCGAGGTCTTCGGCAGATCGGCGACGAAGTCGATCACGCGCGGGTACTTGTATGGGGCCGTCATCGCCTTGACGTGATCCTGGAGCTCGCGGGCGAGCGTCTCGCCTGGGGCGTAGCCCTCGCGCAGGACGACGACCGCGCGCACGATCGCGCCTCGCTCCGGATCTGGGGCTGAGATCGCGGCGGCTTCGGCGACGGCCGGATGCGCGACGAGCGCGGACTCGACCTCGAAGGGGCCGATGCGATAGCCGGCGGAGATGATCACGTCGTCGCTGCGGCCTTCGAAGAAGAGATAGCCATCCTCGTCTTGGCGCACGCGGTCGCCCGTCTGCCAGAGGCCTGTGGGCGGCTCCTCGCCGAGGTAGCGCAGGAAGAAGGTGGGGACCGTGCTCGGGTCGATGACGAGCTCGCCGTCGCGGATCTCGACATGGACGCCAGGCAGGGGCAGGCCCATCGAGCCAGGACGCGGCTCGCTGTCGTTGGGTGTCGCCGTGATCTGCCCCGTCTCTGTCTGACCGTAGCCGTCGCGGATCGCGAGGCCCGTCGCCTCGCGCCAGGTGCGCAGGATCTCTGGGTTGAGCGCCTCGCCTGCGGCGACGAGCCCCTTCAGGTCGGGCAGCGGCATCAGCGTCGCGCGCTTGGCGATGATCCTGTACTCAGTTGGGGCCATGCAGAGCACGTCGACCCGCTCGTCAGCGAGGATCTGCAGCCGCTCCTGCGGATCGAAGCGCGCATCGTGCAGGAGCGCGCTCGCGCCCCTGATCCAGGGCGCGATGAAGACGTTGCGGGCGGACTTCGACCAGCCGCTCGCGGCGGTGCACCAGACGAGGCCGCCTGCAGGCGGCGCAAGCCAGTGCTCTGCCTGCAGGCGCTGACCGGCGAGGTAGCGCTGGGCGTGCAGGACTGCCTTCGGCTCCCCTGAGGTGCCGCTCGTAAAGGTGATCAGCGCGGGATCCAGCGGCGTGAGCTGCACCGCGGGGGCGGGGGGACCCGTGAAGAGCGACTCGTCTGGGATCAGCAGGACGGCAGGGCCCTCGCCGCTGCCGCCGAGACCTGTCGCCTCGAGCTCGGCCCTGTTGCGCTCGTCGGCGATCACCGCGGAGGGAGCGACGACGTCGATTCGCGCGCGCAGGTCCTTCGCCCGCAGCTGCTCCGAGCAGGGCAGCACGATCGCACCGATCCTGAAGCAGGCGACCATCGCAAAGATCCACTCAGGGCGGTTGCCGATGAGCGTCATCACGACGTCCCCTCGCTTGACGCCAAGCCGGCTGAGCGTGCCCGCGAGCGCCGCGGAGCGTTGCGAGACCTCGCCGAAGCTCCAGACCCTGCGATCGCCCGAGCGCGCCAGCTCGATCAATGCGACACGCTCGGCGGGCGCGGCTTCGACGATGTCGACTGAAAAGTTCAAGTGCAGGTCAGGACGACGGGATTGGACCTTATACCTTTCCCCAATGCAGTCCCCAGAGTTCTCAGAGATCGATGGCCTGCGCGTCAGGCACGTCCGCGAAGGCTCTGGTCCTCCCGCGATCGTGATGCATGGCTGGGGCGCGAGCATTGAGACCGTCGCCTCGATCGTCGCTGGGCTTGCACCCGTCGCCGAGGTCCACGCGCTCGACCTGCCTGGCTTCGGCGAGAGCGAGCCTCCGCAGGAGCCCTGGGGTGTGGAGGAGTACAGGCGCTTCCTCGCGAGCTTCATGGACGCGAACGGCATCGAGCGCGCGGCGCTGATCGGGCATTCCAACGGCGGTCGCGTCGCGATCGCGACCGCTGCCGCCGAACGTGCGCGCGTGTCGAAGCTGCTGCTCGTCGACAGCGCAGGCATCCGCGCCAAGCGCGGCGCGACCTACTACCGCAAGGTTGGCATGGCAAAGGTCGGCAAGCACGCCGCAAAGCGGCTGGGGCCGCCTGGGAGGGCGTTGCGCGACCAGCTCGTCGGCAGGGCCGCCTCGACGGACTACGCTGCCGCCTCGCCGACGATGCGTCCGACGTTCGTGCGGCTCGTGAACTCGGATCTGCGCGAGCTGCTGCCGCAGGTGACGGTGCCGACGCTGCTGATCTGGGGCTCGGAGGACACCGCGACGCCGCTCGCAGACGCGCAGCTGATGGAGCAGCTCATCCCTGACGCCGGCCTCGTCGTCTTCGAGGGCGCAGGCCACTACAGCTACCTCGACCAACCCGCCCGCTTCGCGACGATCGCAAGGCACTTCCTCAGCGACGGCGAGGAGGCATCGTCGTCGTGATCCTCTTCCAGGCGATCGCGACTGCGCTTGCGCTGCTCGCGTTGGGGGTGAGGGCCGCAGGGCGCCAGCACCGTCTGCTGCACCTCTTCCAGCTCGAGCACTACGAGCCTGCGCGCCTGATGCTGTGGCTGCGGCGCCGCTCCGAGCTGATCCTCAACTGGCAGCTGCGGGGCCTCGCGCTGATCTACGCGATCTCAGGGGCGACTGCCGCCGCCGGCCTGCACTGGCTCGCCGGAGCGCTGCTGCTCGCAAGTACGCCGATCGCCGTGCTTGGCGTGCGCGACTGGCGCAGGCCCGCAGCGAAGCCGCTCGTCTTCACCGCGCGCGCAAGGCGCCTGCTCGCCGTCGCGCTGACGCCCTCGGCGCTGCTGATCGTCGCCGCGATCGCGACGATCCCGAGCCCAACGAGGATCGGCACGCTTGGCCTTGCGCTGCTGCTTGGCGCCGGCTGGCTGCTGCACCTGCTCTCCGCCTACGTGCTGCTCGCGGCGAACTGGCTGCTGAGGCCCTGGCAGAACGCGATCAACCGCCGCTATGTGAACGGCGCGAAGGCGAAGCTCGAGCGCGTCGCGCCGCTCGTCGTCGGCGTCACAGGCAGCTATGGCAAGACGACGACGAAGTTCTGCCTTGGCGCGGTGCTCGGCGAGGACCGCCCAACGCTCGTCACGCCTGCAAGCTTCAACAGCCACCTTGGCGTCGTGCGCACGATCAACGAGCTGCTCACCCCCGAGCATCAGGCCTTCGTCGTCGAGATGGGCATGTTCAGGCGCGGTGACATCGCCGAGCTCTGCGAGCTCACGCACCCGAAGATCGGCGTGATCACGGCGATCGGCCCGATGCACCTCGAGCGCCTTGGCTCGATCGAGGCGATCGAGGCCGCGAAGGCGGAGCTGATGGAGGCGCTGCCCCCGGATGGGCACCTCGTCACCAACGGCGACGACCCGCGCTGCCTTGCGATCGCGCAGCGCTCGCACGTACCTGTGACGCTCTTCGCGATCGACAACGAGCAGGCTGGGGTGCGCGCGAGTGAGATTGCGCTCGTCGGCGGGCGCACAGAGCTCGAGCTCAGCCTTCGCAGCCGTGCCAACGGGCCGAGCCCTAGCAGCCGCGGCAACGAACTGAGCCTTGGCGGTCCCACCAACGGCGCCGCTCCCCAGCGGATCCACGTCTCCGCGAAGCTGCTTGGCCGCCACAACGTCAGCAACCTGCTCGCAGCTGCCGCGGTCGCTCACGTGCTTGGCATCGAGCCTGCTGCGATCGCGCGCTCGCTTGGCCAGGTCGACGCGCCTGAGCACAGGCTCGCCTCGATCCAGAATCGCGGCGCCGGCATCGTCGTGATCGACGACGCCTACAACTCCAACCCCGACGGGGCGGCCGCCGCGCTCGAGGTGCTGCGCCAGCACGAGGCGCAGCGCAGGCTGCTCGTCACGCCTGGGATGGTCGAGCTTGGCGAGCTCGAGCAGGAGCTGAACCGCCGCTTCGGCGAACAGGCCGCCGCGGTCTGTGACCTCGTGATGCTCGTCGGTCACAGGCGCACGGAGCCGATCCACGCAGGCCTGATCGCCGCTGGGATGCCGGAGGCAGACGTCCATGTCGTCGCCGATCTCGCCGAGGCGACCGCGCTGCTTGGCAAGGTGAGGCGCAGCGGCGACGTGATCCTCTTCGAGAACGATCTGCCTGACACCTATGCGGAGGACTCATCCCAATAGGCTTAGCGGGATGCCAAAGCCTGGTCTGCGCGTAGGTGTCGCCTTTGGCGGCCGCTCCGTCGAGCACGACGTCTCGATCATCACGGGCCTGCAGGCCGTCGAGGTGCTCTCTGAGCGCCACCTGCCGATCCCGATCTACCTCTCGCGCTCGGGCGCCTGGTTCACGGGCCAGGAGCTGCGCGAGCTGTCCTCCTACCGTCGCGAGGGCGGCCCAGGCGGCGAAGAAGTCACGCTCGACATCCACCGCGGCGCGCTGTTGCGCTCCGTCGGCGAAGGCTCGCTGCTGCGTCGCGGGCGCAGAGCGGAGCCGATCGAGTTGGACGTCGTCGTGCTCGCGACGCATGGAACCGAGGGCGAGGATGGGTGCCTGCAGGGAGTTATGGAGTTGGGTGGGTTGCCGTACGTGGGGCCGCCGCTTGGCGCTGCGTCCGCGGCGATGGACAAGGTGACGACGAAGGCGGTGCTTGCCGCGGCAGGTCTGCCTGCGGCCGACTGGCTTGCGCTGCGGCGCGAGCGCTTCGAGCGCGATCCCGCCGAGGTCGAGGCGTCGATCGTGCAGCGCTTCCAGCTGCCCGTTTACGTGAAGCCCTCCTGTCTTGGCTCGAGCGTCGGCGTCAGCCGTTGCGCAAGTCCAGAGGAGCTGCGCCCTGCGCTCGAGCTCTGCTTCGAGCTCGACAGGGTCTGCCTCGTCGAGCCGGCGATCGAGGGCGGGATGGAGGTCAACTGCGCCGTGCTCGGTCGCCCTGGCGCGACACCGCGCGCGTCTGTATGCGAGCAGCCGCTTGCGGGTGAGCAGTTCCTCTCCTTCCAGGACAAGTACATGGGTGGTGGCAAGGGAGGCGATGCGAAGGGTGGCTCGCCAGGCGCCGCAAAGGGCGACGAGACGGGCGAAGGCGCGAAGGGGGCCGGCATGCAGGACGCGCGCAGGCTGATCCCGGCGCCGATCGGCGACGCGCAGACCAGGCGTGTCCAGGAGCTTGCCTGCAGCGCCTTCGAGGCCTTTGGCTGCGCTGGCGTCACGCGCGTCGACTTCCTCATCGACGGCTCAGGCGAGGTGCTCGTCAACGAGTGCAACACGATCCCTGGCTCCTTCTCCTTCTACCTATGGGAGCCGGCGGGGCTGCCGTTCGTCGATCTGATGGACGAGCTGATCGACATCGCGCTAGCCGAGCACGCTGAGAAGCAGAAGACGACGAGGGTCTTCGAGACGAACCTGCTCGCCGACAGGGCAGGGGGGGCGAAGGTGTGAGCGAGGCGCCTGTGCTCGTCGCGATGGGCGGCTCCTCGCTCGAGCGCGAGATCAGCCTGCGCAGTGGCCATCGCGTCGAGCGTGCGCTGCGCGAGTTGGGGCACCAGGTCCATGGCGTCGACGTCGACGCGCGCTTCATCGAGAGGGTGCTCGAGCTCGACCCCCGACTCGTCTTCATCGCGATGCACGGCCGCGGCGGCGAGGATGGCACGCTGCAGGAGCTGCTGCAGACGCTGCAGATCCCTTACACCGGCTCGGACGCGCTTGCCAGCGCGCTCTGCATGGACAAGGCGCTGTTCAAGCGGATGCTGCGCGGCAACGGCGTCGCGACCCCCGCCTTCCACGCCTTCAGCGAAGTCGCCTTCCGCGAGATGGGCGGCGCCAGCACATTTCCGCGTCTGCTCGACGAGCTGGGCCTGCCCGTCGTCGTCAAGCCCGTCGCCCAGGGCTCTGCGATCGGGATCAAGTTCGTCGAGTCCGCCGAGCAGTTCCCCAGCGCGATCCTTGGCGCCTTTGGCTATGGCGAGCGAGTGCTCGTCGAGCGGCGCATCGTCGGCAGGGAGCTTGCCGTGACCGTGATGGGCCAGGGCGAGCAGGCGCTTGCGCTGCCGATCGTCGAGCTGCACACGCCTGGTGGCTTCTACAGCTACGAAGCCCACTACACGATCGGTGGCGTGCGCCTCGAGGTCCCCGCCGAGCTGCCTGACGAGGTCAAGGAGCGCGTCGAGCAGGCGGCGCTTGCCAGCTACAGGCTGATGGGCTGCCGCGACTTCGCGCGCGTCGACCTGATCCTCGATCGCGAGGGGACGCCGCAGGTGCTCGAGATCAACACGATCCCTGGGCTGACCGAGACGGGCATCACCCCAGCGGCCGCAGAGGCGGCGGGGATGAGATTCACCGAGCTCGTCGAGCGGATCGTGCGCCGCGCCCTGCAATCCTGAGTGTGTGACAGGGCCGGCCCCCGACACCTGGCAGGTCGATCCCCTGCTGGCAGGCGCACGGCTCTGCACGCCTGGGCTTTGGCGCCTGCGCCTGCCGCTGTCCTGGCCTGGCATCAGCCATGTCAACGCCTACGCGATCGCGCGCGACGACGGGCTGATGCTCGTCGACTGCGGCACCGCGGGCCATCCAAGCTGCGCCAAAGCGCTCGAGCTTGCGCTGCAGCAAACTGGATATCGCCTCGAGGACGTGCGGCTGCTGGCGGTCACGCACGCCCACTCCGACCACGTCGGCCTCGCCGGCTGGGTCTTCGAACGCAGCGGCTGCGAGGTCTGGATGCACCCGGCCGCGCGACGCTTCTACGAGGTCATCCGCGAGCCCGAGCGGATCGAGGCGGCGCGCGGGCGCCGCGCGCTGCAGGAGGGCGTGCCCCCGCAGCTGCTGCCGATCTTTGCCGACGTCAGCGAGGAGCTCGAAGCCGGCGGCAGTCCGCCGGCGAAGATCGGCGAGCTGCGCGAGGGCAAGCGGTTGCCCTCCGCCCTCGGGGAGTGGGAGGTGCTCGAAACCCCTGGCCATGCGCCCTCGCAGATCTGCCTGCTCCAGAGGGAGCGCAGGACCGCGATCGTCGGGGACACGATCTGCTCGGTCTTCGTGCCCTGGTTCGACTATGGCCTCTCCAACGATCCGATTGGCGAGTTCCTCGCCTCGCTCGACCGCATCGAGGCGCTTGGCGAGCTTCAGCTGGTCCTGCCAGGCCACGGCCGCCCACTGTCCGCGATCGAGGACGTCCTCGCAGGGCATCGGGCGGGCGTGGCGGAGCGTCTTGCAAGCACCCGGCGCGCTGTCGCGCAGGCCGGCGGCGGCGCCTTCCAGGTCGCGCTGGAGATCTTCGGCGAGCAGCGCTCAGACATCGCCAAGGTCGAGCGGCTGACGGAGGTCGCCGCCTACCTGCGTCACCTGCGGCTCGCGGGCGAGGTGCGCCGCGAGATCGGCTCTGACGGTCGCTTTCGCCACCTGCCGGCTGCCTGAAGCGCTCTCGCAAAGCGCGCACACTTGCGCTATCAACCAATCGGTTGGTAAGTTTAGGGAGTGATCGCCAGATGCTGAGCTGTGAGGTCGACGGAGCCGTCGCCTGGGCGACCCTCGATCGCCCGGAGAAGCTGAATGCGCTGCCGCACTCTTTCTGGGCGCAGCTGCGCGAGCTGCTTGACCAGGTGGATCGCGACGAGCGGGTGCGAGCGCTCGTGTTTCGAGGCGAGGGCAGGTGCTTCTCGGTTGGCGGCGACATCGCCGGCTTCGGCGCGCTCGAGGGCGCCGGCGAGCGCCGCGCCTACGTCGCCGAGGCGCTTGGCGCATTGCGGGCGGTGGAGGCGCTGAGCAAGCCGACGATCGCGGCGATTCACGGGCACGCGCTTGGCGGCGGCTGCGAGCTCTCGATGGTCTGCGACATCGTGATCGCCGACGAGACCGCGCGTTTCGGGACCCCAGAGTCGAGCGTCGGGCTTGCGCCGGGGCTTGGCATCGTGCGTGGCAGCGCCAACGTGAACCTCCACTGGATGAAGTACATGGTCTTCACCGGCGAGGCGCTCGACGCCGAGGAGGCGAGGCTCGCGGGCCTCGTGAATCGCGTCGTGCCCGCCGGGCAGCACATCGCCGAGGCAAGGCGCCTCGCCGAGCTGATCGCAAGCCGCGCTCCGCTTGCGCTCGCGGTCGGCAAGCGGGTCATCGGCCGCGCCGCGGACGAGGGCTACGACCACGGCATCGAGGCGATCGCCTTCCTCATGGGCACCGAGGACCACGCCGAGGGCATAGCCGCATTCCAGCAGAAGCGCGAGCCGCGCTTCGATGGGCGCTGAGCGGATGAGCGTCTTCGATCGCAAGGACAGCAGCGAGCGCGCAGACGTCGTCGCAGGCGTGGAGGCTGCCGGGTCTGATGCGATCGCGACTTCTCCCGTCGCGCCGCTGAACGCTGCCGCCGATGGCGCGGAGGCCGCCACGGCAGGCGAGGGGTCGCGGGGACTGGCCGAGCTTCAGCGCCGCCGCGCCGCTGCGCTTGCGATGGGTGGGCACGAGCGGATCGAGCGCCATCATGCCAGCGGCAGGCTGACCGCCCGCGAGCGCATCGTGGCGCTCGTCGACGACGGCAGCTGGCGTGAGCTCGGCCTGCTAGCGGAGCCGGAGCTGCGCCGTGACGCCTACGCGCCAGGCGATGCGATCGTCACGGGGCTTGCGCGCATCGCTGGACGGCGCGTCTGCATCCTCGCGATCGACGCGACCGTGCTGGCTGGCACGACCGCGCCGGTCAACATGCGCAAGCAGAACAGAGTCGCGGACTGGGCTGGCAGGCGAGGCATGCCGCTGATCTGCCTGAGCGACAACGACGGCGGTCGTCTGCCGGACCTGCTTGGCTGGCGCTTCTCCAGCCTGCCGTTCGACTTCTCCTCGTTCCTGCAGTCGCCAGAGGGCTGTCCCGCCGTGCCGCGCGTCACGGCGGTGCTTGGGCCAAGCTACGGCGACGCCGCGCTGCACGCGGCGATGGGCGACTTCGTCGTGATGAAGCACGACACCGCGATCGCTCTCTCGGGGCCGCCCGTGATCAAGGGCGCGATCGGCGAGGACGTGGAGGCCGACGAGCTCGGTGGGCCGGCGGTCGCGGCTGGGACCAGCGGCAGCGCCCACCTAGTGGTCGAGGACGAGCTCGCTGCGCTTGCGGCTGTGCGCCACTTCCTCACCTACCTGCCGGACTCTGCGGCATTGCCCGCTCCGTCGGCGCCGTCGAGGCCGCCGAGCCGCGACCCTGAGCAACTGCTCGGCCTCGTGCCAGAGCACGCCCGCAGGGGCTATGACATGCGCAGGGTGTTGGAGGCGATCGTCGACGGCGACTCGCTGTTCTACTGGGGCGAGCGCTTCGGCCGCAGCCTCATCTGTGCGCTCGCGCGACTCGACGGCCAGCCGGTCGGCGTGATCGCCAGCCAGCCGATGCAGCGCGCCGGGGTGCTCGACGTGCCTGCCCTCAACAAGGAGGTCGCGTTCGTCGACCTCTGCGACCGCTTCAACCTGCCGCTCGTCTTCTTTCAGGACGTGCCAGGGTTGATGATCGGGACCGAGGCGGAGCGCGGCGGCATCCTGCGCTGCTACGAGCGTGTCGTCACCAAGCTCGCCCAGGCGGGCATCCCGAAGATCGCGGTGATCGTGCGCAAGGCCTACGGCGGCGGCCACATCGCGCTTGGCGGCAGGCCCGTCAAGCCGGACCTGCTCGTCGCCTGGCCAAGCGCGGAGCTCGGCTTCATGGCCCCGGACACAGGGGTGAGGACGGTCCATCGCCGCAGGCTCGACGCAGTCGCGGCAGAGCAGGGCGAGACCGCGCGCGATGAGCTCGCGGCGACGCTGGAGGCGGAGTGGGCCGCGGAGTCGGCCCCCTGGGAAGCGGCGGCGAACATCGTCCTCGACGACGTGATCGACCCGCGCGAAACACGCGAGCTGCTGATCACGGGCATCGACTTCGCCTGGGGCAGCAGGCCGCGCGTGAGCAGCGCCGGACGCTAGCCGACGATGTCGACGATCGATGCGTACATCACAGGCACCGTCTGGAAGCTCGAGGTGAACGTCGGCGACGCCGTTGCGGAGGGCGACGTGGTCGCGATCCTCGAGTCGATGAAGATGGAGATGGAGGTCGAGGCAGAGGTTGGCGGTGTCGTCGCGGAGCTGCTCTGCAAGGTGGGCGACGCGGTGAGCGAAGGAGAGCCCCTGATGCGGCTCGCGGACGGCTGAAGGCAACGCCCGCGGGTCGCCAGTGAGACGCACGCTCTTCACCGAGGAGCAGGAGGACTTCCGCGCGTCCGTGCGTGGCTTCCTCGAACGCGAGGCCGCCCCCCAAGCGGAGAGCTGGGAAGCCGCTGGGATGGTCGACCGTACGTTCTGGCGGCTCGCCGCTGAGCAGGGCCTCGTCGCCTTCGCCGCGCCAGAGGAGCTGGGCGGCGCCGGCCTGCGGGACTTTCGCTTCAACGCCGTGCTGGACGAGGAGGTCGTCGCGACGGGCTCGGTCGGCGATGGCTTCTCGCTCACGAACGACATCGTCGTGCCCTACTTCACGGAGCTCGCCTCGGCTGAGCAGCAACGGCGCTGGCTGCCGCGCATCGCCGCCGGCGACGCGGTCGCCGCGATCGCGATGAGCGAGCCGGGCGCAGGCTCGGATCTGCGCGGGATCGCCACGACGGCGACCTGGCGCGGCGACGACGATCGCTACGCGCTCTCGGGCTCGAAGACGTTCGTGACGAGCGGCGTCCAGGCCGACGTCGTGATCGTCGCGGCGAAGATCGTGCGTCCTGGGGTGGAGGGCTTGGGGCTGTTCCTCGTCGACGCGGAGCAGGAAGGCTTCACGCGGGGCCGCAAGCTGGAGAAGGTGGGTCGCAGGGCCCAGGACACGGCGGAGCTGTTCCTCGACGAGGTGGCCGTCGGCCCAGAGGACCTGCTTGGGCAGGAGGGTCGCGGCCTGTCTCACCTGATGCGCAACCTGCCCCAGGAGCGGCTCTCGATCGCCGTGACGGCGGTGGCCAGCGCCGAACGGGCGCTGCGGCTCACGCTCGAGTACGCGCGCTCCCGCAACGCCTTTGGCCGCCCGATCGGCAGCTTCCAAGCCAACCGCTTCGCGCTCGCGGACCTGACGACGAAGGTCCGTGCCGCGCGCGCATACATCGACGGCTGCATCCTCGCCCATGTCTCCGGCGAGCTCGATGCGGCTGAGGCGGCTGGGGCGAAGTGCATGAGCACGGAGCTCGAGTTCGAGACGATCGACCGCTGTGTGCAGCTCCATGGCGGCTATGGCTACATGGAGGAGTATCCGATCGCGCGCATGTGGCGCGATGCTCGCGTCCAGCGCATCTATGGAGGCACGAGCGAGATCATGCTCGAGATCGTCGGGCGCTCGCTGGGACTCTGATGCCCCCCCCCAAAAAACCTACCAATTGTTTGGTAGACTGTGACGCATGCCAGCTGGCCCATTCGCCCATATCTGCCTACTGGTCGAAGACCTCGATCGGGCTGTCGAGGACTGGCAGCGCATCCTCGGCGTGCTCGACCCGCAGCAGCTGGAGCGGCAGCTCGTGCGCTACGAAGACTTCAGCGGCGGCGAGGACCGCATGCGCTGGGCGACCTTCGTCTCAGACGGGGGCGCCGAGATCCAGCTGATGGAGCCCGGGCCGCAGACCCCACTCGGACGGCGGCTCGCCAAGCACGGCGAGCACGTGCACCACATCTGCTTCACGACCGACGACGTCGAGTCGACGATGAGCTCGCTGAGGGCGCAGGGCATAGACGCGAGCGACGAGGTCTTCAGCGATCCGACGATGCCCTGGCAGCGCTGGTCGTGGGTGGGGCCAAAGAGCGCGCATGGCACGCTCGTCGAGGTCGCCCGCCCATATCGCGCCGTCGACGGCAGGTGGGAGTCAGGCAGCGATGAGTGAGCAGTCTCGCGCCGCTGGCGAGACGGGCTCGAGCGTGAGGCAGGTCGAGCGCGTCGCTGTCGTCGGCGCGGGCGTGATGGGCAACGGGATCGCTCAGGTGGTGGCGGGCGCCGGTCTGAGCGTGACGATCCTCGACGTCTCAGAGCAGGCGCTCAGCGCTGGGCTCGAACGCATCGAGCGCAGCCTCGCGCGCCTGGCGAGGTCGCAGCGGATCGACCAGGCTGAGGCCGAGGCGACGCGCTCGAGAATCGCCGCGAGCACCGATCTGGAGGCCGTGGGCGCGGACTGCGACCACGTGATCGAGACGGTCGTCGAGGATCTTGCGGTAAAGGAAGAGGTCCTGCGCCGGCTCGACGCGGTCTGCGCAGAGCAGGTGATCTTCGCCTCCAACACCTCTCAGTTCTCGATCTCGAGGCTGGCCGCGGCCACGAAACGCCCGGACAGGGTGATCGGATCGCACTGGTTCAACCCGCCGCCGCTGATGGGCCTGATCGAGCTGGTGCGCGGCGTCGAGACCTCCGAGGAGACGCTTGCGACGGCGCTTGGCCTCGCGGCTCGCTATGGCAAGGAGACCGTGCTCTGCGCAAAGGACACTCAGGGCTTCATCACCTCGCGGCTGATCGCGACGCTCGCCTTGGAGGCGATGCGCATCCTCGAAGAGGGCATCGCAAGCGTGCAGGACATCGACAAGGCCTGCGTGCTCGCCTTCAACCATGCGATGGGGCCGCTGGACACGATCGACTTCAGCGGCCTCGACACGACTCTGAGGGTCGCCGACGCGATGACCGAGCACTACGGGGAGCGCTTTCGCGCTCCCCAGAACTTGCGCACCCTCGTCGCCGCAGGGCACTATGGACGCAAGAGCGGCAAGGGCTTTCGCGACTATCACGACGCATAGGAGGCTTCTTCGATGGTGAGCGGCGACGGCGGCGGGCAGCTCGCAGGCGGCGAGTCACGCAGCCAGACGGGTCGTGTGGTCGGCTTCTTTCACGCGAGCGTGACCGTCAGCGACATGGATGAGGCGCTGCGCTTCTACCGCGACGGGCTTGGGCTGGAGCTGCGCCTGCTCGGCACCGCGCGCGGCCCGGAGGCCAATCGCATCTGGGGCCTGGCGCCCACGCGCGTGAAGGTCGCGTTCCTCGATGTGCCAGGCGGCGATGCCCAGATCGAGCTGTTCGAGTTCGAGGGCATCGACCGCAATGACGCTTCCGCGCGGCCATGCGACTACGGCGCCGGCCACTTCTGCCTCTACGTCGACGACGCCGACGCCGTACACGGGCGTCTGCGAGAGCTGGGCTTCGGCGCGCGCAGCGAGATGCCAGTCGAGATCCAGGACGGCCCCTTTGCGGGCGCGAAGGCGATCTACACGATCGACCCGGATGGCTACCACGTCGAGCTCTATCAGCACCCAGGCCGGGCAAGTGCCTGAACCGGTCCGAATCGAACTGTGCGACGACGGGACGGCGACCGTGACGGTCGACAATCCGCCGGTCAACGCGCTCGACGACGCGATCCTCGAGCGGCTCGCAGAGCTCGCTCGGCAACTCGCAAGAAGCTCTGAGATCCGTGCCGTGGTGCTCACCGGCGCCGGCTCGAAGGCGTTCATCGCTGGCGCCGATCTCGCTGAGATCCGCGACCACCTCGGCCGGCCCGGCGGCCTCGATGCCCACGTTGCCCTCACGCGCCCTCTGTTCGAAGCATGGCGGGCGCTGCCGCAGCCGACGATCGCCGCCGTGCAGGGACATGCGGTCGGCGGCGGCCTGGAGCTTGCGCTCGCCTGCGATCTGATCGTCGCCGATCCGCGCGCGCGCTTTGGCCTGCCTGAGGTGACGCTTGGGCTGATGCCAGGCGGCGGCGGCACGCAGCGCCTGCCGCGCCGCGTCGGCTTCTCGTCCGCGTTGGAGCTGCTGCTGCTCGGCGAGCTGATCGATGCACAGCGGGCGCGGCAGCTCGGGATCGTCAACGAGGTGGCCGAGCAGGGCGCGGCGCTCCAACGTGCCCGCCAGCTTGCGGTGCGCATCGCGGCGCTGCCCGCGCTTGCGGTGCAGGCGATCAAGCGCGCCGTCGCCAACACGACGGAGATTGGCCTGAGCGACGGCCTGGAGGCTGAGCGCGAGATGTTCCTGCGGGTTGCCGCCTCACGCGACGCCCACGAGGGCGCAGAGGCGTTCTTGGAGAAGCGCCAGGCGAGCTTCGAGCACCGCTAGACGATGCCCGCGCCAGAGACAGTTGCCTCCGATCCGCTGCTGGAGCCGCTGCAGATCGGTCCGCTGCGCTTGAAGAACAGGATCGTCATGCCCCCGATGGGCACGGGGCTGGACGACGAAGGGCAGATGAACGACGCGGCAATCGAGTACTACAGGCGACGCGCCGCCGGCGGAGTCGGCATGGTGATCGTCGAGGCGCTGCTCGTCGACCCGGCGACGGAGGGCCCTGAGCCGCGCATCGATCGTCAGAGCTGCCTCGCCGGTCTGGGCAGGCTCGTCGATGCGCTGCGGCCATTCGACGTCGCGGTCGGCGCTCAGCTGCTGCATCCAGGTCGCCAGGTGCTCTCTGGGCGGCTGGTCGGGCCCTCGCCGATCCCGCTCAACTCCGTCTCGCCACAGCCGCACGAGCTCACGATCGCCGAGATCGAGCAGATCGTCGACTACTTCGCGGACGCCGCTGCGCTCGCTCAGCAGGCGGGCTTTCACTTCGTCGAGATCCATGGCGCGCATGGCTACCTGCCGTCTGACTTCCTCTCACCGCTTGCCAACGTTCGACAGGACGGGTATGGCGGAGACGTCGAGCGGCGAGCGCGCTTTCCACGCGAGATCGTCCGCGCGATCGTCGCGCGCTGCGGCGAGGGGCTGCCGGTCTTCTACAGGATCAACGGCGACGAGGCCTTGAAGGGGGGCAGCACGGTCGACGATGCGATCGCGGTCTCGCGCCTGCTCGTCGACGATGGCGCCGCCTGCATCAGCGTGACCGCGGGCAACTGGCGCTCGCTGCACGTCACGCTTGCGCCGATGTTCCTGCAGCGAGGTCACCTGCTTGACATCGCCAGAGAAGTGCGCAGCGCCGTCTCGGCGCCTGTGATCGCCGTTGGGCGCCTGGACGATCCTGACGATGCGCGGCGTGCGCTGCAGACAGGCGCCGCCGACCTCGTCGCGATCGGCAGGGGCCTGATCGCCGAGCCTGAATGGGCGAGCAAGGTCGCAGCAGGACGTGCTGAGGAGATCCGACCCTGCATAGCGTGCAACGCATGCGTCGAGCTCGTCGGAAGCGGTGGCGAGATTCGCTGCGCGGTCAACCCGGAGGTAGGCCACGAGCACCTCTGGCGCATCGAGAAGACGGCTCGTCCCCGCCGGGTGGCCATCGTCGGCAGCGGTCCAGCGGGCATGGAGGCCGCCCGCGTGGCGCGTCTGCGCGGGCATGCCGTCTCGCTCTGGGACAGTGGCGAGCGGCTTGGCGGCAAGCTCGAGGCCGCCGCGAGCGCTCCAAGCAAGAGCGAGGTGTTGCGCTTCCGCGACTACGAGGCAAGGACGCTGCAGCGGCTTGGGGTGCAGGTGCATCTCGGCGTCAGCGTCACGAAGGCGGTGATCGAGGCAGAGGATCCTGACGTCGTGGTCCTTGCAACTGGCGCGGACGCATTGATGCCGCCGATTCCCGGGCTCGACGGCGAGGGCGTGCACGACGCCCAGGCCCTGCTGCTTGGCGAGGTGCCGATCAGGGCGGGCGAGCACGTCGCGGTGATCGGAGGCAGCGCGACTGGTTGCGAGACGGCTGAGCTCCTGCTCGCGCGTGGCGCGGAGGTGACCATGCTCGAGATGGCCGGCTCGATCGGCAACGGCATCGAGCCGATAACGCGCAGGCACCTCCTGCGCGAGCTGCGCAGCGCGGGCGCAAAGCTGCTCAGCGGCGCGCGCGTGACCGCCGTCCAGCCCGGCGCGGTCGTCTATCTGCTTGGGGACGAGGAGCGCTCGTTGAGGGTGGATAAGGTCGCGGTGGCGGTTGGCTGGAGGCCGCGCGGCGCGGAGCTGCGCGAGGCGCTGGGCGAGCGTGAGGTCGTCCTCGTCGGCGATGCGCTCAGGCCCGCTGATTTCGTTGCGGCGGTCAACGCGGGCGCAGAAGCGGCGTTGAAGCTGTAGCTGGTGCGCGGCGGCCTTGGAGGACGGCGGGCTTGGGCTCAGGCGGGCACGTCGAGGCCGCCATCCAGCTCCAGCACCTGGCCTGTGATGTAGTCGGCGTCTGGCGAGCAGAGGAATGCGACGGCGCCGGCGACGTCGTCAGGACTGCCGACTCGGCCCAGCGGTATCTGCGTACGCACCCGCTCGATCAGCTCTGCTGGCTTGCCGTCGGTCATCTGAGTGCCAAGGATGAGGCCGGGGGCAAGCGCGTTGACGGTGATGCCATAGCGCGCCCACTCGCGTGCCAACGACTTCGTCAGGCCGATCACGCCAGCCTTCGCCGCGGAGTAGTTCGCGGTACCCGCCGCGCCATGGACGCCGACGCTCGAGCTCATGTTCACCACGTGCTTCAGCTGCTCTGGCGGGCTGTCGGCGGTCCTGCGCAGCGCTGGCAGCGCCGCGCGGCACATGTGGAAGGCGCCCCACAGGACGACGTGCTGGACGAGCTGCCAAGCGTCGTCGGACATGTGGTGCAGCGGCGCGTCGCGTGCGACGCCGGCGTTGTTGACGAGGATCTCGAGGCTGCCATGGGCATCGAGCGCGGCCTGCACGGCCTGCTCGGCCTGGGCGGGGTCCGTGACGTCTGCCGGCGCTCCGCTCGCACTGCCTCCTGCCGCCTTGATCTCTGCGACCGCCTGCTGACATGCTGCCGCGGTGAGATCGTTCACCACGACCGTCGCGCCTTCGCGCGCGAGCCGCAGCGCGATCGCGCGACCGATGCCCTGTCCCGCGCCGGTGACGAGCGCTACACGCTCTGCGAGTCGTCCCTGGGGTGCGTCGGGGGGCATGAAAGGCATTATATCTGGACCTACCAATCATTCGTTTGATAACTTGAGGACGAGATGCGGATAACCCTTGGAGTGCCGGGCCGGATCATGCCGCCCGCCGAGAAGGCGATCGAGTTCGCGCAGCGCGCTGAGGCGGACGGCTTCGACGCGATCTGGTGGCCATGTCATCTGATGGGCTGGATCCCTGACTCCGTCTGGACGCCTGACATGACGGAGCTCGCCTCCTATCAGCCCAATCCACATGTGCACTTCGAACCGCTGATGATGATGGGCGCCGCAGGCGCGGCGACGCAACGCATCCGAGTTGGCGTGAACGTGACGGACACGCTGCGCCGCCACCCTGCGATGCTCGCCCAGGCAGCCCTCACCGCGGATCATCTCTCGCGCGGGCGGGCGATCCTCGGGCTTGGCTCTGGTGAGCGCATGAACGTCGAGCCCTATGGCATCGAGTGGCGCAAGCCTGTCGGGCGGCTCGAGGAGGCGATCAGGGTGATGCGCCTGCTCTGGCAATCCGACCGTCCGGTCAGCTTCGACGGGTCCTTCTTCAAGCTGCAGGACGCGGTGCTTGGCCTCGAGCCATACGAGGGCAGGCCGCCGGAGGTCTGGCTTGGCGCGCATGGGCCGCGCATGCTCGAGATCTGCGGACGTCTCGCCGATGGCTGGCTGCCAACCAACGTGACGCCTGAGGTGTACGCGGAGAAGCTGGTTGCGATCAGGCGCAGTGCCGAGGCCGCTGGACGCGACCCCGACGCGATCACCCCATCGATGCTCGCCTACGTCCTCTGTGCTCCAGACGATGAGACGCTTACGCGGCTCTGCGAGCAACCGCTCGTGCGAATCCTGTTCGCCGCCGTCGACCTCGCCCCTGAGACCTATGCCCGGCACGGCTCGAGCTCGCCGTTCGAGGGCGGAACCGGCTTTCACAGCTTCCTGCCGACGCGTGTGTCGCGGGCCGAGGCAGAGCGCGTCATCTCGCACATCCCGGCGGGAGTCGTGCGGGAGGGCACGTTGCATGGCACCCCCACTGACATCGCTTCGCAGCTGCAGGCCTACAGGGACGGGGGTCTGCGAGACGTCATCCTCTGGAACATCACGCCCTTTGCCGACGCGCAGCTCTCGGGCTATTCGTTCACGGCGATGCGGGAGCTGAAGGCTCTGCTCGACGATGGCCCAGGGGGCTGACGCCGGCAGCACGGGCGGCGCCGGGCGACGCTATACTTTGGCAACCAATCGTTTGGTTTATCGGAGGCGGAGGCGCACGGATGCCCAGCATGGATGGACGCGAGGTGGTGATCATCTCCGCGGTCAGGACCCCGATCGGCAGGGGGCACACCGAGAAGGGCTACTACAGAGACGTTCACCCAAACGCGCTGCTTGGCGCCTGCTACGAAGAGGTCATCCGCCGCGCCGGGATCGAGCCGGAGGCGGTCGAGGACGTCATCGCCGGATGCGTGCAGCAGATCGGCGAGCAGTCGTTCAACATCGCCCGCACGGCCTGGCTGCAGCAGGGCCTGCCGATCGAGACTCCCGCAAGCACCGTCGATCGCCAATGCGGGTCGGCCCAGCAGGGTGTCAACTTCGCGGCGGCGCTGATCGCCGCCAACGTGCATGACGTCGCGATCGGCGCGGGCGTCGAGCACATGGGTCATGTGCCGTTCTCGGTGGCGGCCGAGACCCAGGAGCGCTACGGCGCTCCCTATACGCCTGAGCTGCTTGCGCGCCACGACATCGTCGGCCAGGGGCTGGGTGCGGAGATGATCGCCGAGAAGTGGGAGATTCCCCGCTCCGAGCTCGACGAGCTTGCGCTGCGATCGCACGAGCTCGCAAGTCAGGCGACTGCTGAGGGCCGCTTCGAGCGCGAGATCCTGCGATTCTCGGCAAATGGAGACACGTTCAGCTCCGATCAGGGAATCCGTCCGGAGACGAGCCTGGAAGCGCTTGCCCAGCTGAAGCCCGCGTTCAAGCCTGACGGCAGGATCACGGCAGGCAACAGCTCGCAGATATCAGACGGCGCGGCTGCGGTCCTGCTTGCCAGCGCCGACCGTGCCGCCGAGCTGGGTCTCACGCCCAGGGCACGCATCCTCGACCAGACAACCGTTGGCTGCGACCCTGTGAAGATGCTGGAAGGTCCGATTCCGGCGACTCGCAGGATCCTCGAGCGCAACCGCATGACGATCGACGACATAGACCTGTTCGAGGTGAACGAGGCCTTTGCGCCAGTGATCGGCGCATGGCGACGAGAGCTTGGGCCAGACATGGATCGTGTCAACGTCAACGGTGGCGCGATCGCTCTTGGCCATCCGCTTGGCTCCACTGGCGCACGTCTGATCACCACGCTCCTGCACGAGTTGGAGCGAGCGGACAGGGAGGTTGGCCTCGTCACGATGTGCTGTGGCGGCGGCATTGGCACGGCGACGCTGATTCAGCGCGTCGAGTGATCGAGGTGCGCTGGCTGGGTACACAGTTCGGCGCGGATCTCGCTCGGTGAGATCGGCCAAAGGAGCGGGCACAGATGCAGAACGCAGATGACCATTCAGATCCTGTCGCAGTTGGCGGCGAGCGCATGTTGATGCGTGGTCGTGGCCTCGATCTCGGGCAATACGCGACACGTTTTCCCTTCGAGCAACGCAGCTTGCTGCACGTGCTTGCCGCTCAGGCGCAGACTCGCCCAGGTGCCACCTGGCTCGTGTTCGACGGCAGGGACAGCCTCACCTACAAGCAGGCCTTCGAGCTCGTCAACTGCTTTGGCAACGCGCTCGCCGAGCGGCTGCCAAGCGGCGGGCAGGTCGCGTTGTTCCTGAGAAACCAGCTGGAGTTCATGCCCGCCTTCCTTGGCGCGATGGCCGGCGGGGGCGTGACGGTGCCGCTCAACGCCGACTCGCGTGGCCCGCTGCTCGAATACGTGATCAGGAAGTCCGAGGCGAAGATCATCGTCGCGCGGGCAGACCTGCTCGACCGCCTGAGCGCGCTCGCTTCGCTTGGCGAGGTGGAGCTCGTCGTCGTCTGCGGTCAGGCTGAGGGTCTGCCAAAGCAGATCCATGGCGCCGAGACGATCACCTGGGAGCAGCTGCTCGCAGGTCAGCCTGCGATAGCGTCGCGGCCACTGCCTGACAGCTGGGAGACGAGCCTCGTGCAGTTCACCTCTGGCACGACTGGCAACTCCAAGGGCGTTGTCTACTCGCATCACTTCCTGTACCTCTACTCTGCGCTGCTGGCCGACGCCCAGGAGCGCAGCTCCGAGGACGTGCTGACCACGCCACTGCCGCTCTTCCACGTCGCGGCGCTGCACCAGGTTGCCGCCTGTTCCCTGCACGCCGGCTGCAGCGGCCATCTGAAGTCGCGCTTTTCGGCGTCGCGCTTCTGGCAGGAGGCGGCCGAGGACGGCGCCACCTGGTCGATCTTCCTTGGGCCGATGGCAGAGATCATCCTGAAGACGGTCAAGCAGGCCCCACCCCACAGGCTGCAGGAAATCTTCTGCGTTCCCTTCCCTCCCAACGGGGTGGAGTTCGAAAGCCGCTTTGGCGTGAAGTTTCAGTGGCAGGGCTACGGCATGACCGAGGTCTATCCGCTGCCGATGAAGCGGAAGATGCTCGAGGGAGTCGAGCGCGACACGATCGGCTCGCCGCCTCCCTGGATGGAATTTGGCGTGGTCGACGAGCACGACCGCGTGCTGGCGCCAGGGGAGGTCGGTGAACTGGTGTTCCGTCCGCGCATCCCCTACGCGATGACGTCAGGCTACTTCAAGGCGCCAGAGGCGACGGTCGAGGCGTTCAGGGGGATGATGTTCCACACCGGCGACCTTGGCGCCTATGACGAGCAGCTGCTGTTGCACTATCGCGGCCGCCGCGAAGATCGCATCAGGCGCCGGGGCGAGAACATCTCGGCAGTCGAGCTCGAGTACGTTGCGATGCGTCACGAGCACGTCGTCGAAGCGGCTGCCTATGGCGTGCCAGGGGAGTTCGGCGAGCACGAGGTGAAGTTGGACGTCGTGCTTGGCGGTGAGCTGGATCTCGACGATCTACATCGCTGGCTCGTCGAGCAGCTCCCGCGCTACATGGTGCCCCGATATCTCGAGTGCCTCCAGGAGCTGCCGAAGACGCCGAGCCAGAAGATCCAGAAGTACAAGCTGGCAGAGGCGTCGCTCGAGCGCGAGAGCGTCAGGGTCTACGAGCAGGCGGGTCGCAAGCAGCAGGGCCGCTGACACATCAGCAGTGCCTTCAGCGGCCCTTCAGCAGTGCCAGCCGAACTCGCCCTCCAGACGGCGCCCAAGGTAGTCCTCGACGACTGTCAGCGCAGCTCTTGCGGCGCGGTCGACGCCGATGCCGCGACTGCGAAAGGTCTCAGAGGCAAAGTAGAGGCCGTCGACGTTCGGGGCGCGCCAGTGAGGTCTGAAGACGCCGACCAGCCCTGGCTTCTGGATCACGCCGAAGGAGGGATCGTGCACGAGGTGCCTGCGCCGCCAGATCGCCTGCTTCAGCCCTGGGTACATCGTCCGCAGATCGGCTTCGAAGGCCTCGAACTTGCGCTGCAGGTAGCCCATGTCGCGGGCCTTTGCGCCAGGTATCACCCCGCCGCAGACATAGAGGTTCGTGCCCGTCGGAGAGGTGGTCGGGTCCATCGCGGTCTGGTTGAAGAAGAAGCCAGGGAGCCTGCTCGTCGGCGCGTGCAGCCAGGTCGCCAGCTCTTGGGCGTCATTGACGTGCACAGGATCTCGCGTCGCGATGTAGAGGCCAAGCCAGGAGATGCGCAGGTGATCCTGGGCGAGAAACCGGATCTGGGCGGCATACCAGTCAGGCAGGTCCTGTTCAGGGACGACGCGCAGCACGCTCCAAACGGGCAGCGTGCTGATCACGCAGTCGGTCTCGAGCACCTCACCCTCGAAGACCTCGTTGGGCAGAACCTTCTCGCGTCCGAGGCGCACCCCGCGGACGGCGCCATCCTCGATCAGGACGGTCTCCACAGGCGTGTGCAACAGCACGTCTCCGCCGTGCTCGATCAACGCATCTCGCAGCTGCTGGAAGAGACCGTCCCAGCCGCCGCCTGGCCAGAACGAGTAAGCGGCCTTGCCGGCCTCTTCGTAGTGCATCTTGCGCGCGATCAGGTTGTCTGAGGCAGAGTGATCCCACCAATCGTCTGTCATGCACTCGAGCACCGCGATGAACTCGAACAGGTCGAAGACGCCCTGGTCGTTCGTGAACTGCGAGAGCCAGGTGCGCAGCGGCCTGTCGTCCCAGCGCTCGAGCTCCTCATAAGGGGTCTCCAGCAGCGCCTTCACCACCTTTCTCAGCTCTGACCTCTCGCCTGCGTAGCGATCGCGAATCGAGCCCCACCTGCCCTTCGGCTCGTCCCAGACGACCATGTCCGTGGAGGAGGCGCCATGCTCGAGCTTCTTGCCCAGGTACTCGAGCATCTTCGTGATGCCGCCGCCCCCGTCCTCGAGCAGATGGCCGCCGAGGTTGAGCTTGAAGCCCTCGTCTGAGATCGCCATGCCACGTCCGCCAAGCCAGCCGCTCGCCTCGACGACGGTTACGCTGCGACCCTCCTTCGCAAGCAGCGCCGCGGCCGTCAGGCCTGCGGCGCCGGCGCCGATCACGACGACATCGGTCTTGCTCATCGCTCGCTGCGCCGGTCGCTCTGTGCAATGGAACCAGCTCCGTCGTGACGCACACGCAGCTGCGTCAACGCCCTCGATGCGAGGCTTGGCTGCCACTGCAGCTCTGCGTCCTCTGCGAGCCGCAGGCCTGGCAGCCGTTCGAGCAGCCTCGTCAATGCGACCCGCATCTCCAGTCGCGCAAGCTGTGCGCCGATGCAGGCATGGACGCCTCTGCCGAATGCGAGGTGTGGATTGGGAGAGCGCGTCAGGAGCAGCTCGTCGGGATCCTCGAAGCGCTGTGGGTCGCGGTTCGCGGCGGCGAGCAGCAGGTACAGGCGCTGTCCCCGCTCGATCCGTCTCCCACGCAACTCGATCTCCTCGCTCACCGTTCTGATCAGGACCTTGATCGCGCCCTCGAAGCGCAGGACCTCCTCGACCGCCTTGCCCGCCAGCCTTGGATCGGCGCGCAGCAGCTCGAGCTGGTCGGGGTGCTTGGTCAGGCAGAGCACGGCGGAGGCGATCGTGCTCGTCGTCGTCTCGTGACCGGCGAAGAGCATCAGCGCACACATCGCCTTCATCTCCTCGACCGTGAGCCTGTCGCCTTTCTCGTCGCCCGCCAGCAGGTTCGCGATCATCGACTCGCCTGGTGCGCCGCGGGTACGCTCGATCAGGCCGTCGATGTACTCGAGCAGCTCTTCGAGTCCCCTCATTGCACGTGCATGGCGCTCGCCACGCGCCTCGCCGCCGGCGCCGAAGGCAACCAATGCGAGGTGGTTGGACCATTCCCTGAAACGGTCGCGATCCTCTCGCGGGGCGCCAATCAGCTCAGCGATCACGGTCGCTGGCAGGGGATATGCGAAATGCGCGATGAGGTCTTCCCTGCCCTCGGCGATGAACGCGTCGATCAGCTCGTCGACCAATCGACGAATCCGCCCCTCCATCGCCATGATTCGCTGCGGGCCAAACGCGCTTGAGGCAAGCCGCCGTAGACGCGTGTGCTCTGGCGGGTCGCTGACGACCATCCAGCCGTTGATCAGCTCCATCAGGGCCCCTGACTTGGAGCGTTGCTCTGGGCTCATCGCGTCCAGCAGCGGCTGCACCCTGTTCGAGGAGAGCCTCGGGTCGGTGAGCGCCGCGGCGACGTCGTCGTAGCGGCTCACGAGCCAAGCTTTGTGGCGCTCGCTCCAGTGGACTGGATCGTGCTCGCGCAGCGATGCGAAGCACGGATGCGGTGCGGCGAGGATCGCAGGGTCGAGCAGGTCGTCCTCGAGCAGGACGCCTCGCTGCTGAGGGCTCATCGCGGGCTCTGGTCGCGTGCGGCCTTGAGCATGGCTCGAACCGCGTGCGAGTCGTACCAGCTGCTGAGACGGACGATCTCGCCAGCCGCGTCGAAGTCGAACACGTCGACGGCGTCAAACTCGATAGGCGCCCCAGAGGCGAGCGCTCCGGTGAAATGTATCTCGACCGTCGCGGTGCGCCCAGCGACGATCACGCGCGTGGGCTGATCGAGATGGTTCGGATAGAGGCGCAGCGCGGCGGCGAAGTAGCTCTCTATCGCAGCAGGCCCCACCCGAGGGTCGATCCCAGGGGCGACGAGCTCTCCGTGCTCCGCGAACAGCGAAGCGACGTCTCCGTAACGCTCCTTGTTGATGCCGCTGAAGTAGGCCTCGAGCGCCCTTCTGATACGTGTCTCGTCCTCGTCGCCTGCGCCACCGCGGCGCTCGGCCTGGGTCCGCTCTTCATCCGGTCGCATCCGTCTCCCTTGCCGAGCCACCTACCAAACGATTGGACGATTATAGCGTTGTGTGCGCCGATGCTGGATGGCGTGCGAACGCGCGATCCACCCACGGTCAAGCACCTGCCCTCGGCGTCGGTGCGGGTCGGTTGACCTCGCGGCCTGAGGAGATCCATCGCCGCCGCTCGTCGTGACGGAGGCGGCTGCTGCTCAGCGCTTCTTGGCGCCCTTCGCAGCCGCGGCGCGACGTTTGCCGATCACGCCCTCCAGCACGAAGGCGGAGCAGACTGACGCCAGTTGCTCCCTGCTCACCTTCCCGCCTGGGTGGTACCACTTGTAGGTCCAGATCACTGTGCCGAAGATGCAGTTGCTGAGGATCCTTGGGTCCAGCGAGTCGTCGGCTTCGCCTCTTTGCTGGGCGTCCTCGATCAGGCTGGCGACATAGCGCTCGTGAACCTTGCGGCGAGAGTAGATCGCCTTGCGTCGCTCCTCGCTGAGACGCTCGACGTCGTTGTAGTAGACCGAGACGCGAGGAAGGTTTTCGGCGTTGAACTGGACCTGCCTGCGCACATAGAGCGCCAGCCGCTCGAGCGGGTCGAGATCCTCGACAGCCGCGACCTCCTCGAGGATCTGCTCGACCTCGGCATGGAGCGAGTTGAGGACCCTGTAGAGCAGGTCCTCCTTCGTGTCGATGTAGTGGTAGAGGCTGCCCTTCAGGATGTTGAGCTCGTCGGCGACGTCCTGGACAGAGGCGTCTGCATAGCCACGTTCGTGGAAGACCTTTGCCGCCGCTTCCACCACCTCGTCGTCTCTGCGCCTGCGCGTCGGCCGTGCGCGCCTCGGAGCAGCCTTGCCGTTGCGGGCGCCAGTCCTGGACTGCTCGGGGTTGCCCTGCGCCGCGGTCGCCACGCGGTTCTTCGCGAGCCGCTTCGGCCTGCCGGCGGCGACGCCAGCATCGTCTTTCGCTGCTTCGCCCTTGGGGGTGCGCTTCGAAGCTCCAGGGGTGCCGGCCACTTCGCCAAGTATTGCAGACCGGCTCGACTGGAGGACTCGCAGACCGGACGCTTGGTTGATTGTGCGACCGCTCGCACCGCGAGTCAGGCGTGGCGGTTCGGAGGCTTCTTCCGAATGGCTCGATGCGCCCAGATCCTGTCGCTCGGCTCTCGTCCAGGTGCGGCGCTGGACAGGGCCTCCCGGATCTTGGCCAGATCTTCGTAAAATACCAACCGTATGGTTGGTATGCGGGTGGGATGCGGGGCAGCTCCAGCGGGCGGTGAAGCCGGTGTCCCGTAGTACGCCAAGGCCGCAGGCAGCCAGGGCTCAGCGTGGCGACCGCAGGCGCGACCAGGAGGTCCTCGAGGTCGCGGCTCAGATCTTCTATGAACGGGGATATTCCGATGCGACGGTCCAGGAAATCGCTGACGCTCTTGGGATCTTGAAGGGCAGCCTCTACCACTACATAGACACGAAGGAAGACCTGCTCTTCCGTCTCTTGGAGAACGTCCACAAAGAAGTCGAGATGATCAGGCACGAAGTCTCTGGGCGTGCTGACCTGGACCCCCTCGGCCAGCTGGAGCTCTATGTACGCCGCACTGTCGAATACGACGTCCGCAACGTGGTTGCGATCAGCGTCTACTACCACGACGTCGAGCGGCTGAGCGAGGACCGTCGCTCGCTGATCTTCGAGCGTCGCCGCGACCACGAGCGCTTTGTCGAGGATCTGCTGCGGGCGGCCCAGGAGCGTGGCGAGGCCGATCGTGCGTTGGACCCAGTGGTCGTGACCAACTGCATATTTGGCACGATCATCTGGCTGTACCGCTGGTATCGCCCAGGCGGAGGCGTCTCTGAGCAGGAGCTGGGCGAGCTCTGTGCGCGCTTCGTCCGCAACGGGCTCGCGGCGATCGCGCCTGCGCCGCCAGGCGCAGACGTCCAAGGCGGGGCTGCTGCAAGCGCTGCGTCGTCAGGGATCGGTGCCTGACCGTCCATCGCATCGCCAAGCAAGTGACCCTGCAATGAATGGAGACGGGTGATGGACTTCGAGACCTTCGAGATCGAGCGCAAGTCGGATGGAACTGCGGTGCTCTGGATGCGGCGCGAGCAGAAGCTCAACGCGATGAACCACATGTTCTTCGAAGAGCTGCCAAGGGCGATGCAGGCGCTCGACCAGGACGATGGGATCGCGGCATGCGTGCTTACCGGCGCAGGTCGCGCATTCTCGGCGGGCGGAGACATCTCGGACTTCAACGAGCTTGCAGGCCCTCAGGAGTATCGCCGGCAGGTCCGGTTGGCGCTCGGCGCCTTTCATGCCATCGAGCAGGCCGAGACGGTCGTGATCGCCGCCGTCAACGGTCTCGCCTATGGCGGAGGCACTGAGCTCACGCTTGCCTGTGACATGGCGTTTGCCGCGACCGATGCAAGGTTCGCCTTTCGCGAGATCACGGTCGGCCTGATGCCGGCCTTTGGCGTCGTGAGGGCGCCTGAGTCGATCGGGAGGTCTTGGACGAGCTGGCTGGCGCTCAGCGGTGCAGAGATCGAGGCAGGGCAGGCCCACAGACTGGGTTTCGTGCAGCAGGTCTGCGAGCCTGAGCGCCTCTTGGATGAGGCGCTCACGCTCGCACAGACGATCGCAAGTCGTCCGCGCCTCGCCGTCAGGGCTGCAAAGCAGTTCATCAACCGCCACTCCTCGGCTGGGCTGCAGGAGGCGATCGAGGCCACAGCGCTGCTCTACGCCGATCCTGAGTGCAAGGAGCTGATCGAGGCCTTTGTCTCGGCGCGACAGGGCGGAGCCTGAGCGGCAATGCGGCAGGCGGGCAACGAGTGCGAGGAGCTGATCGAGGCCTTTGTCTCGGCGCGACGGGGCGGAGCCTGAGCGGCGATGCGGCAGGCGGGCAACGAGTGCGAGGAGCTGACTGAGCCCTGGAGGCCGATCGCGCGCGACGCGAGGCTGGGCATCGTGGAGCTCACAGGCGCCGCTCTTGTCCTGGGCTGGCGCTGGGACTGGCGTCAGACGCGCCCCTCAGCTACCCTACCAACCAAACATTTGCTTGAAAGGAGGCCCGATGAAGTATGACGTCGCAGTGGTCGGCGCCGGTACGGCAGGTCTCGTGGCTGCGTGCCTGCTCGCCAAGCAGGGCAAGCGCGTGGTCCTGTTGGAGCGGCACCGCTACCTTGGCGGCAGGGCTATGGAGCACCGCTTTCGGGGTCATCAGATCGGGCTTGGCTCACATCTCGTCGAGGATCCAGGAGACAGTCTCACGCGCGTCTGCGAACTGATTGGCGTCCCGCTGGAGCACAGCCTGCGCAGCGACTCGATGCCCTTCTGGGCGGGGAGCTCCTGGAAGCCGATCCAGGAGTTCTATGGCGGCTCGCGCAAGGAGGGCCTGAAGCGCTGCATCGATGCGCTGCTGGAGACGGACTATGAGGAGCTCGACAAGCTGGATCACCTCTCTCTGCGCGAGTGGATGTCGCAGTACACGAAAGAGGAGGGGGTTTACCTCGTCTGGGAGGCGATATCGATCCTCGAGCAGATCACAGACAAGTGGTATGACCACTCCGCCTCAGAGAATCTCTATACAAGGAAGCTCCACTACGAACGCAAGCGCACCGCGGGCTACTCCTTCTGGCCGATCGGTGGTTGGGAGCGTCTGTGGAAGGAGATGGCTGAGAAGTTCGCTGAGCTTGGCGGCACGCTGCGGCTGGGGCAGGCCGTCGAGCGCGTGATCGTCGAGCGTGGACGCGTCGCTGGTGTGAGGATGCGCGAGCGGGAGCGTCCAGTCGGCGCAGGCGAGGTGGTCGAAGCTGACGAAGTCATCGTCAGCGTTCCAGTCTGGGATCTTTCGAAGCTCTTCGACGACAGCGTGCTGCCTTGGAACCTTTTGCAGCGGATCAAGATGCTCGCGAACAATCGCAACAAGGCATGCTGGATCGGCTACTGGATCGCAGCGAAGGAGCCTGTGATCGCCTCCTCAGAGCGGGAGCTTGGCTCATTCACGGCGACGCCACGCACAGGCCTTGGCGGCTTCACGCTCAACTTCACTGGCTATGACCCTGGTGTCTCTCCATCTGGCGAGTACCTCACGTGTGTCGGCGCCGCCTTCGACGCGACAGAGCGCTATGGCGATCGGGCCTGGATCGATCGCAAGTTCCACGAGTTCTGGCTCGATATCGAAGAGATGCTGCCCGCAGCAAAGGGAGCGCTCTGGAAGAAGCCCCACCTCGTCACCACCTATGGCGTCATCAACAAGCCAGGACTCGTCGGGGCGGTGCGCCCTGACGCGATGGTGCGTGAGATAGAGGGCCTGTGGCTGACCGGAGACACGACACGCTCTCGTGGCATAGGCATCGACAAGGCAGCGCGCACAGGCATCACCGCCGCAGAGGGCGTGCTGGGTGAACGCCTGTCCTACTTCGCCGACACGATTCGCTACTGAAGCTTGGCGCTGCGAGCGTTCAGCTTGGCCTTGGGCTCAGCGTCGCTGGGGCAGGACTCAGCGTCGCTAGGGCAGGGCTCAGCCTCGCTAGGGCAGGGCTCAGCCTCGCTTAGGCAGCGTCACTCGCAGGCTTGGGCGTCAACTTCGCTCAGGCCGTCTCGCGCGGCAGCGCAGCGTTTCAAGTGCGCAGGAAGCTTGTCACCGCCTCTGGCAGCGCCGGCGGTATGCCCTCTGTATCGAACTGCCACATCGAAGTGTGGCTTCGCCGCCTGATCAGCCATCCGTCGCTGGATCGAGTCAGAACGTCGCGGTATCTGAGGCCGCGGACCGTGATGCGCTGGCCGCCGCTGTCTATTGCAAAGAGCAGGAAGGCGACGGCGTAGGTTTCTGCAGACGCCTCGTCGCCGTCGATCTCGATGCGGACGTGGCATGGCAGATGATGCGAGGCGATTGACGCTCGTGTCGTCTGAAAGATGCGCGCAACCGCCTCGCCGCCGACATGCGCAGCTTCGGCAGGGCCACCCAGCGGGCAGTGGCTGAATTCTGCGTCAGGCGCGAAGCACGTACGCCAAAGGCCTTCGTCCCTGGAGTCCGCCGCAGAGAAGTACATGTCTATGACATGTCGGATCGCAACTTCTTCGAGAGTGCGCTGAGCAGCATCCATCGTTGCCTCCGTTGGTTGCAGGACAGGCTGAGAGTCAGCCTGTCGTTTCCGGATGACCCTCAATTGGCTGACAGAGATGCTAGGCTCTCTAGCCTAACAAATGTTTGGTCGATCAGCGGAAGGCGAGTCTCGCTTCGACGTTTGCGTGAGCGGGGTCGCTGCAGAGGCGGAGGACGTGCTGTCGCTGGTATTGCGCAGGCCTGATGGCGGCGCGATGCCGCAGTGGGAGCCGGGCGCCCACATCGATCTGCTCCTTCCCGCGGGCCTCGAGCGCCAGTACTCCCTATGCGGGGATCCTTCAGATGAGCACTCGTGGACGGTTGCTGTGCTGCACGAGCGCGACAGCCGCGGTGGGTCGCGGTGGATACACACTGAGTTGAAGCAAGGCGAGGTGCTTGGCGTGCGCGGCCCAAGATGCAACTTTCCCCTCGTTGCAGCGGACAGCTACCTCTTCATCGCCGGTGGAATTGGCATCACCCCCTTGGTCCCGATGATCGAGCGCCTCGCGGCGCAGACCGAGAGTTGGCATCTGCTCTACGGTGGTCGTCGTCGAGACTCGATGGCGTTCGTCGAGCGACTTGCGCGGCATCGCGATCACGTGAAGCTCTGGCCCGAGGACGAGCATGGGCTGCTCGAGCTCGAGCAGCTTCTCGAGGCGGTGCGCCCAGGGACCGTCGTCTACTGCTGCGGGCCAGAGCCTTTGATCGCCGCCGTCGAGGAGATCTGCAAGGGTCTGCCCGACGTGCCGCTGCGCCTCGAGCGGTTCCATCCTCGCCAAGAGGCACATGCAGCAGGTGACGTCGCCTTCGAGGTCGTGCTCGAGCAGTCTGGCGTCACGATCGAGGTTTCATCCGATCAGACCGTGCTCGAGGCGTTGGAAAGTGCAGGGATCGACGTGCCATGCTCGTGTCGCGAAGGCACCTGTGGCACATGCGAGACAGACGTCCTCGATGGGATCGTCGATCACAGGGACTCTTTCTTGAGCGAGGAGGAGCGCGAGGAAGGCAGGACGATGATGATCTGCTGCTCGCGCTCCCACTCGCCCCGTCTCGTGCTTGATCTCTGAGTTCTCGCGTGAGGGCCTGGTGCGCCCCCGCGGGGATGTACCTGGCCGCCGCCGCACGGAAGAGGCCTGGTGTGCCTCCGCGGGGATGCGCCTGGTGGCCGCCGCACGGAAGAGGCCTGGTGCGCCTCCGCGGGGATGCGCCTGGCGGCCGCCGCACGGAAGAGGCCTGGTATGCCTCCGCGGGGATGCACCTGGTGGCCGCCGCACGGAAGAGGCCTGGTGTGCCCACTGCGGGGACCGCCAGGCGCGGCCGCCGCTAGGAGAAGGCGTGGTGTGCTCGCGAGGAGAGGCCCGGTGCGCCCGCGGGCGCAGGGGGCCTGGCGCGGGCGCGTGGAGAGGCTTGTACGGGCGCGAGAAGAGGCCGGGTACGCGCGACCTCAACGACGAAATCCGCCGCTCGCATCCTTGCGAACGGCGGACTCGTTGCGCCGGCTGGCGCCTCCTAGGAGCTGTTTCCTGGCGGCTTACTTGCCCCAGAGTTCTTCGAACTTGCTGACGTAGTCAGTTGGGGCTGGCGGTTCCACGCCCTTCCATTCGTGCAGGTTCTTGGTAGTCCAGATCACGACTGGAGCTGTCGTTTCGATGTCTGGGGTCGGTTCTTCACCCGTATAGATGCGCGCGAGCGAATCGGCGACCATCCACGCCATCTCCTGCGTGGGGTTGGCGATGAACGCGAACTCGGTTTCTGCGGCGAGGTCTGGGAAGTTCGCTTCGGTTGGCGCCCAGCCGATGATCTTCACATTGTTGACGCCCGCGCCTTTCAGGGCGGCGTCAAGACCAAGGCCCGTCACATCCTGCATGTTGTCGACCACGTTCGTGCCTGCATGGCCGCGCACGAAGTTCGTGATCAGCGTCGTCGCGTTCTTGCCAAGCGAGGACACTGGCAGCTGCAGTTCGTTCACGGTGCACTTCGGACACAGTGAGGCGACAGCTTCCTTGAACTCTGGGTCGATCGTGATCTTGTAGATCGGGAACGCTGGCTCAGTCGCCAGGGTGATGTCCGCTTCTTCGCCCCCAGCGACGACATCAGCGGCGGCGAACGCCTTGGTCATCGCCTTGTAGTAGGAGGGCCCTGGGATGATGTACTGCGCTGGCGGTTCTTCCTTCGCGCCAGCTATCTGCCAGAGCACGACGTTCACTTTCTCTTGCTTGAGGGCTTCGATCTGTTTCGTGAGGAGTTCCGTCGCGAGGCCCTCGATTACCACAGCATCTGGTTTTTCTGCGACCGTCTGCTGTAAGACCTCCTGCTGCGAGCTGGGAGTTTCGCCGGCATCGATCGTCTTCGAGCTCCAGCCAAGGACTTTCGCGGCGGCCGCGAATGACCTGGACGCAGTCGTGCACGACGCTGGGGCGCAGATCACAAAGTCGATCTTCTTGCCTGCTGGGATCGACTTGCCTATCTTGGTCAGACCTTCGAGCCCATATACGTCTTCGAATTCTGAGAATTCCTTTTCAGCTTGGGCAACTACAGCGCCGGAGCTTGCGGAAGCAGAGCCGCTCGTTTTGGCGCTTGGTTCGCCGCCGTTACTCGATTTGCTCGAACCGCAGCCAGCTATCGCCAGCGCGCTCGCAACGACGAGCAGCCACGCAGTAACGCCCGTCTTTTTTGACCAGCTCATCAAACTCCTCCCGAATCTGGGTTCCCAAGTGATTGCAGGATAGATCATCCGCGAACAAAAAGCAACCGATCGCTTGGTTGGTTTTTGTTCGCGCAGACAGGTGCTCAGCGCGACGTCTGGATCGCCACAAAGCGAGTCCTCGCCTGGCTGGCGTGGGACTTTCACGGTGCGCTTCGAGGCGCATGTCCTCTGCGTGTGGGCCAGTGGATATGCCTGCAAGGCGGACGGGTCAGGCAGATGCGCCTCGGCCGGCAGGCACAGGCGAGATCGTTGCTTGCTTCGAAGGCCGCGCCCGCTCAGCCGGCAGGCGCAGGCGAGATGTTCGCTCGCCTCGAAGAGGGCTGCCGCTCGGCCGGCAGGCGCAGGCGAGATCGTTGCTTGCTTCGAAGGCCGCGCCCGCTCAGCCGGCAGGCGCAGGCGAGGCGCTGCTTGGCAGCGAGATCTTGTACGTCTCTGCGGCGTTGGACCAGAGCACGCGATCGCGTTGCTCGGCGTCCATCACAGCCAGAAGGTTCTCCATCGACGGCTCGTATGTCCGGGGAAAGTCGCTGCCATACATCAGCAACTCGCTCGAGCCAAGTTGCTCGAGCAACTCTTCGAGATGCTTGGGGGAGCTGGAGCTGTCGATTGGCAGCGTCGTGAAGCGCACATGCCGCTTCACGTACTCTGAGGGTGGAAGCTCAACCCATGGCACCTCCCGTCGAGCCGTGTGCCACTCGGTGTCCATGCGCCACATCAACCCTGGCAGCCATGTCCAGCCACTCTCCATCACGACGAGCTTCAGGTCTGGAAGCTTCGCGAAGATGCCGCTTGCGACCATGCTCATCACGTGCGCCTCGAACACCTGCTGAAAGCTCGTGTACTCCTCGAACAGGCTGCTCATCCATCCGTTTGGCGTCTGGGGTGTGCCAGTGGAGCCGCCATAGGTGATCGCGATCGCCATGCCCTCCTCTGCGGCGGCTTCCCAAATTGGCCAGTACCGTTGACTGCCATAGGGCTCTGGGGCGCGTGCAGGAAGCAGCACCTGGATGAAGCGTTTGTTCGCCGCGACTCGCCGCAGCTCTGCGACGGCGCCCTGTGTGTCCTGGGGCGCGATCGTGGCGCTCGCGAACAGCCGAGGCTCCTTGTCGAGGTACTCGCTCTCGAGCCAACGGTTCACGCCTGCGGCGAGCGCTTGGGCGTAGTATGGGTGTTGTTGGCTCTCGACGCCATAGTAGGCGTGCACGATGGCGGCGTCAGCATTGCTGAGGACGCGATCTCGGATGCCATCGAGGCTTTGATTGCGCTGCTGGGGGAGCATCATCTCCGACCAAGGCGGATATGTGTAATCAACGCCAATCAGTTGCCTGAAGCGGACTCGCCTGACGTGGTCTACCCAATGCTCGCTGAGGAATGGGGTGATGCTCTCGGCTGACGGGACCTCGCAGTGAACGTCGCAATCGATTACAGGGGAGCTGTGTGCCTCAGTCACTGTGCGCTCGTGAATTTGTAGAGGGATTCAGCGTTGCCAGCGAAGATCTTCGAGCGGAGCTCTCCTGAGATCGAGGACGGAAGCGCACGGTCTGGCGCGTCGAAGTCCCAATGGGGATAGTCACTGGCGAACATGATGTGGTCGTTCATGCCAAGCTGGTCGAACATCTGCAGCAGCTGGTGTGGCTTGGTAGGTTCCTCGAGGGGTTGCGTCGTGAACCAGAAATGTCTTCTCGCGAGCTCTGAGGGCGCTTCCTTCAGGTGGGGAACGTCCTCTTTCATCGCCGCATAGGCCCTGTCCATCCTTGCCATCAGGGGGATCATCCAGGAGATCGCTCCCTCTTGGAGCACGAACTGCAACTCAGGTAGACGATCGAACACGCCGCTGTAGATGAGGCTCACGACCTCGACTGGATAGGCGAAGGGCAGGCTGACGTGGTACTCGAAGAAGTAGGTGGGCCAGCCCGCCCCAGTCAAGGGCATGCCCGAGAATCCGCCAGGATGGAGGGCAAGCGGAAGGCCAGCCTCAGCGGCGGCTTCATAGATGGGCCAGTACCTTGGATGTCCAAGCGGATCGGCCGTCGGCACGAGCAGGAAGAGCTGCACAAAGCGCGGGTTGGAGGCTGCCCTCGCGATCTCGCTTGCCGTTGCGTGGCCATCCTCGAGTGACACGACGATCGATCCGTAGAGGCGCTCGTCCTGGGAGAGCCACTCCTCTGCCTGCCATTCGTTGATCGCGCGCGCGACCGCCCTGCTCAGCTCGCCAGACGCTGGCACTCCATACTGGTCGAGTGGCGTGAGGATCCCGCGGTCGATGCCATAGCGATCGAGCAGTTGTTCCTGGGTGACGCGCAGATCGCTGCCAGGCTGGCCGTCATTGGGCAGAAAGGTATCCTCGCGGTAGAAGGAGCGGCTGGGCCTGGCACCAACGGCCAGCCCAAGCTGCTCGCGGCCAGCGACCTGATCGAAGTAGCGATGCTGCTTCGCAGGCAGATACTGCTTCAGATGCTCCCGTGACCTCATGTATGCGTGCAGATCGCAATCGATCTGACGCAGGCGTGTGCCTCCAGGCCGGTCTGTCTTAGGGCGCTCAGCTGTCTCAGTGGTCATCTCAATGCTCCCATCACTCTCAGGGCTGGGTCAGATGTCGACGACCACATAGGCGCCGTCGACAGAGATATCGAAGGTCTCCGCGCGGTAGGGGCCTGGCACCATGCTAGATCCCTCGCTGATGTCTGCAAGCTCGATGTTGGCGTCGAGCAGGGCCTCGCCCGCCTCGACCGCAACCTCATATGAGCGAACGCGCAGGCGCTGCGCCTCGATCCAGGACTGTCCTGTCTCGAGATCGAATTCCCAGCCATGCCAGGGGCACCGCAAGAGCCTGCGGGTGCTGTCGTATACGTAATGGCCTGGCGTGGGAGCAGACACCGATCCGCCCGTGAGGACACCGCACGAGAGCGGCGCGCCTCGATGCGGGCAGGAGTCGCGCAGCGCATAGAGCTTGCCGTCGACGTTGAAGATCGCGACCGACCGCCCGCGCAGCGTCACATGGCGCTGGCTGCCAGGTGGGAGGTCAGCGGCCGGGGCTACTACGAATCTGGGCATGGGCCGCCTCTGGTCGGGTCTGTGGATGTTGTCGCAGACGCATTATTACCCGTGTGTCTGCTGGCCCTGTGCAGAAGGCTCTCTGGCTTCATCGACGGCGACATGCTCGGGTTTTAGCCTACCAAAAGTTTGGTTGTCTGTGCTAGGCTGCTCCTGCGCGAGCTCAGAGGCGCGCCTTGGCCTGGACAGGCCCGCCTGAATAGCCTCGTGTCAACGGTTTCATCGAACGAAAGGCTTGACGATGGCGTCAGTAGAAGAAAGAGCGGCAGAAGGAATCACTGGCAACTACGAGCTCACTCCGCTCGAGTGCGCTGCCGCGGTGTCGCTCGAATTCAAGGATGGGGCGCGCTCCTACTGGCACACTCATCCTGGCGTGCAGACGCTGATCTGCGTGGGTGGCAAGGGTCGCGTCGTCTATGACAGCGGCGAGACCTTCGAGCTCGTCCCAGGCGCCGTGGTGACGATCCCAGAGGGGATCAAGCACTGGCATGGCGCAGACGCTGGCTCTGACATGACTCATGTGGCGCTCAACCCGGCTGGTCTGGCTGACCTCCTCGAGCCCGTTACCGACTAGGACGTGGTGTTGAGCGCGTCAGGGAGAAGGCGGGCATGACGGAGCTGCGGTTCGAGGACCGCGTCGCGCTCGTGACGGGCGGTGGTCGCGGGCTTGGGCGCGCATATGCGCAGATGCTCGCGGCGAGGGGCGCGAAGGTCGTCGTCAACGACATTGGTGCGAGTGTCTCCGGCGAAGGCTCAGACGCGACGCCCGCGGAGGAGGTCGTGGCGGAGATAGAGGCGGCTGGCGGCGACGCGATCGCAAGCTCGCACTCGGTTGCGAGTATCGAGGGGTCCGAGGCGATGGTCGCCTCTGCGGTCGCGCGCTTTGGACGCATCGACATCGTCGTGCACAGCGCAGGGATCGTCGTCTACAGCAAGTTTCCAGAGGTCGATCTCGACGACTATCAACGGCATCTGGACATCCACCTGATCGGCTCCTTCAACGTCGCCCGCGCGGCATGGCCCTGGATGGCGCGCCAGCGCTACGGGCGGGTCGTGATGACGGCGTCCTCGGCGATCCTTGGCGTGTCAGAACTCGTTTCCTACGCGAGCGCGAAGGCAGGCGTCGTCGGCCTCGCGAGGAGCCTCGCGGCGGCTGGCGCTGACAGCGACATCAAGGTGAACATCGTCTCGCCACATGCGATCACGAGGATGTGGACCGAAGGCATTCCACGGGCGGCGTCTGAGCAGTCGAGCAACGGCGCTGGCTCGTCGGCGCCCTTGCGTGACTCGACGTCCGAGTCCACGCTCGAGCAGGTCGCAGGGCCCTCTTCCCCTGAGTCCATGCCGAAGCCGATCGCAGGGCCCTCTTCCCCTGAGTCAATGCCGAAGCCGATCGCAGGGCCTTCGTCCCAATCGTCCCCTGAGTCCACGCCTGAGCAGGTTGCGCCGCTCGTCGCCTTCCTCTGCCACGAGTCCTGCCCCGTGACCGGCGAGATGTATCGCTCCGCGATGGGGCGCGTGAGTCACATGTTCATCGCGGAGACGCCAGGTTTGTTCGTCTCCTCCCCTGAGGAGATCGCGAGGAACCTCGAGGGGATCCACGATGAGCGCGGCTACTTCGTGCCAGCAGACTCCGCGGCGTTGAACGACAAGGCGACAGAGCTGGCGCGCGCAGCCGGTCTGTGAGGTAGGCCGCCTCTAGGGGTAGGACGCCCTGGCGGCCTCGGCACGCCGATCGTCGTGATCCTTGTCTGTGAGGTAGGCGGTCTCTAGGGATAGGACGCCAGGTAGGCCGCCTCTAGGGTAGGACGCCCAGGTAGGCCGGCCTCTAGGCATGACGCCTTCAGGCCTCGAGCATGAGGCCGGTCCCGCACCACCTACTGCGATAGCAGGGCGATGCCTCATCGCCCACCTGCCAGCTCGCTCCAGCCTGCAAGCCTGCGGTTCGCAGGCTCTGCGCCTCGTGGCTGCCGAGGCGATACACGAGATGGTCGAGTCCAAGGACGCCGTTGCCTGGCGACGAGCCGCGCTGGTGCTCTGTCAGCGCGAGGTATGGGTGCTCCAACGAGCGGGTCATCCGTGCTGGCTGGCCATCCACGAGGATCTCGATTGGATCTGCGAACGTCAGCGAGAGGCCGTCTTGCAGCTCCTCGATCGCGGGCTCGAGCTTGGACACGAGTATGCCAACCCCCCTATAGGTCGGGCCGACAGGGCTTGCCCCTGGGTCAGGCAGGCCAAAGGTGGAACGACGCATCGCGGCGGCGCGCTCATTGGGATAGTGCATCTCGACGCGCAGTCTCGAGTGCTTCGCGCGATAGAGGCGCCATACCCGCCCAGTGACAGCGCTCTCGATCTCGAGCGAGAACCCTGCAGCCTCGAGACGGCGGGAGTCCACTTCGAAGTCGGCGGCCCAGACGTCGATGTGGTCGAGGCGCCCGTCGCCAAGCGCCTCCCAAGGACTGTCAGGGCAGCTCTCGATGAGCTGCAGGTACGGTTCGGAGGTGCGCGCGTAGGTGACCTTCAAGGGCCAGCCGACGGCGTCGGACTGGACGACATCGCCCCAGGCGAAGCCGAGCGCGGCCGTCAGCTCTTGCTGCGCGCGGGCCAGGTCCCTCACGACGAGGCCGACGATGAACGGCGTCATTCCGCGAGAGGCGCTCGTCCATGCATTCGGGGTTGACCGTGCCATCACCGACCTCGTATCATAAAACAAACGATTGGTGGATGACATGTTGCGCTCCTGTACATGGCGACTTTCTCGTGTGCCGCTTGACGGTAGCTTCGTGATGCCCAATGGGATGACTCGTTGATGCGCATCGGCCTGTCAGCGTATGACTGGCGCGCCCGTGAGCTGTTGGAGCTTGGCATGCTCGCCGAGGAGTTTGGCTTCGACGCGCTGTGGCTTGGCGAACATGTCGTCGTCCCAGCCGCCTACGCGAGCGTGCATCCGACGGAGTCAGAGGGCGATAACACAGTCGACACCAGCCTTGGCGCTGAGCTGCTGGATCCCTGGTCCGCGCTCTCGGCGATCGCGGCGGTCACCAAGCGCCTGCGGCTTGCGACAGGAATCTGCATTGTGCCCCTGAGGCATCCCTTGCTCGTCGCGCGCGCATCTGTGACTGTGCACGAGCTTTCGGGAGGAAGGTTCATGCTTGGCGCCGGCGCTGGCTGGCTGAAAGAGGAGTTCGCGGCGCTTGACGTCCCCTTCGAGGAGCGCGGGTCCCGCCTGGACGAGGCGCTCGCGATCCTCCGGATGGCATGGGCAGGAGGCGCGCTTTGCCACGCTGGTTGCCACTACTCCTTCGAGCCGGTGCGCGTCACGACCCGGAGCGCTCAGATCCCGCTTGTCCTTGGTGGAAACTCTGAGCGCGCCCTGAAGCGCGCCGCGATGTTTGGAGACGCTTGGTATGCCTCGGGAGTGCCAACGCTCGCGAAGGCCGAGGAACTGCGCAGGCGCCTCACCGAGCTCAGGGCCGAGCATCGCGAAGACGAGCCAATCGCCTGCTATGTGAGGCTGCAAGGCGACGACCCAGGCGTCCTCGCTGGCTACGCTGCCGCAGGCTTCGAAGACGTTGTGCTCGTCGCCAACGACCTCTTCCTGCGGCGCAGCCCCCAAGAGCTTCGCGCCGATGTCAGGCGCCTCGCATCGAATCTCGGACTCTGCTGAGCGGGGATCGAAGCGTGGCCACGGCTGTGACGACGGCTACGCAGTCTGAGGCGTAGGTCGCTCCTGGCGCCAGAGGGTGCTGGGGTGCTCGTGGCTACGACGAGGCGCGCCCAGTGCGCACCTGCTGCCGCTCGAGCTTCGTGAGGGCCAGCGCAATCAGTAGGACGACGCCTGTGTACATGTTGAGCGCCCAGGCCTGGGCTCCGATCAGGGTGAGGCCGGCTGTGCCTGTGCCGAGCACGAGCACTGCGATCACCGTGCCGACGGCATTGAAGCGTCCACTGCGGATCTGAGTCGCCCCAAGGAAGGCCGCTGCGAACGCGTCGAGCAGGTATGCGGGCCCGATGTCAGGATCTCCTGCGCCGATCTGCGCAGTCAGCATCAGGCCGGCAAGCGCTGCGACCACGGCGGAGATCATCAGGCCTCCGAACCGCAGGCGGCGCGTTCGCACGCCGGCGAGACGCGCTGCCTCCTCGTTGAAGCCGGTCGCATACAGCCGTCGTCCCGTCACGGTGCGCTCCAAGAGCCACCACAGCAGCAACACAACCCCGATCACGACGAACACAGGGATCTGCAAGCCGATCAGTTCTGTTGTCGCGACCTTGCCAAGCTGGGTGTTCATCTGGGCGTTCGTGACCGTCTCGTCGTTGCTGATCAGCAGGTTCACGGCCTGCAGCAGCGAGCCTGTTCCAAGCGTGACGATGAAGGAGTCGATGCCAACGATCACGACGAAGAACGCGTTGACGAGCCCGACCACGAGAGACATCGAGAGTGCGATCGCGATCGCGATCGGAATCGCGACGTGGTGTTCGACGATCAGCGCAGCGAGTAGGACGCTGCAGAGAGCCATCACGTAGCCGATCGAGAGGTCATAGACACCGGTCGCGAGCGGGACGATCAACGCGAGGGCAGCGAGTGCGGCGATCGAGTTCTCGTTCAGAACGGATTTGACGGTCGCCGTCGTCGGAAACAGTTCTGGCTTCCAGACGCTGAAGAGCACGATGATCGCGGCGAGAACGTAGACAGCCCCGATCTTGTCGACGCGACTGATCCTCACTGCGCGGCCGAGAAGCTTGCGCGAGCCCTGATCGTCGTGCTGCTGGTTCCCTTGCGGAGGCTGCGACGGTGGCGGCGTATCGCGCGATGACGGGATCTCGGCAAGCTCAGTCATCTGACGTTCTCCATCACGGACACGATCCTTTCAGCGTTGATCTCGGCTCCGCTCATCTGGTCGGCGATGCGTCCGCCGACGAGCACCAGCACCCGGTCGCAGACGCTCACGAGGTCCTCGACGTCAGAGGAGGCGAGCAGGATGCTCAGGCTCGTGCTCTTTGCGCGCTCGCGCAGGAGCCTGTAAAGCGCTTGGCGAGCGCCAACGTCGACGCCTGCGGTTGGCTCTGAGAGGACGAGGATCGAGGGATGGGTGTAGAGGCAGCGCGCGAGCAGGATCCGCTGCTGGTTGCCGCCGCTGAGCGTGGAGACAGGCCGATCCGCAGTGTCGACGTCGACATCGATCTCCTCGAGCCAGCGCCTCGCTTGAAGCCGTACTCGCCTGCTTGACAGGACGCCACGCCTGCGCATGCTCGGAAGCGCTCCCAGCATCAGGTTCTCGCCGACCGTGAACTCGGCGACGAGACCCTCACGGGCGCGTTCTGCGGGCACGAAGGCAATGCCCAGCGCCGGTGCTTCGGCGCTGCTGGGCGGCTCGATCTCGTGATCGTCCAGGCGCCATGGCTGCGCGCTCGTCGACGGCCTCGCGCCCGCGATCACATAGGGCAGCTCATCGCGCCCAGAGCCAAGCAGGCCAGCGACGCCGAGCACCTCGCCGCGACGCAGCTCGAGGTCGATGCCGTCGAGATAGCGTCCGCTCAAGCCACGCACGCTGAGCGCGACCTCGCCGCTTTCCTGCTGTCTTGCGACGCTCTCCTGCTCGACCACCGTCTTGCCAGCGATCAGCGAGGCGAGCTCGCGGGGTGTCTGATCGACGACCTTCGCCGCACGCACCACTCTGCCTGCGCGCAGGACGACCAGCTCTTCGGCGATGTCGAAGATCTCCTCCATCCTGTGTGAGACGTAGAGCACCGCATGGCCAGCCGCGCGGACCTCGCGTACGACGTCGAACAGTCGCGAGACCTCGCGGGAGGGAAGCGAGGCGGTTGGCTCGTCGAGGACGAGGATGCGCGACCCTTCGTGCCAGTCCCACAGGGCTCTCGCGATCGCGACGCATGTGCGCTCGACTGGTGATGCGTCCCCAAGCGGACGGGTCACGTCGAGCTCGACACCGAAGCGCGCAAGCAGCTCTTCGGTACGCGCAGTCTGGCGGCCTTCGTGGATCTGGCCCACTCGCGTGCGCGAGTACCCGATCGTCAGGGCGACATTGTCGACGGCGTTCAGCTCTCTGATCAGGCCAAGATCCTGATGGACGAAGCGCAGGCCCTTCGCCATCGCTTCCTCAGAGGAGCCGAGCCCAAATGGCTCGTCGTCCACCCAGGCCTCTGCGCCTGAGTCAGGCTGGTGGAAGCCCGCAAGGATCTTGATCAAGGTCGACTTGCCTGAGCCGTTGTGCCCAAGCAGGGCGACGATCTCTCCACGGTCGACCTCCAGCGAAACGTGGTCGAGCGCTAGCGTGCCTGGGAACGTCTTCGAGATCCCCTGCAAGCGCAGCGCTGCCGTTGTCTCGCGCTCCGATGCCTCGAGAACTCCACTCCCGTTCATCACGGCGTACTCTAGTACGCGTGCCCCAGAAAAGCAACCTACCGCTTGGTCGGTCGGAAGGCCGATTCGCGCGCCCGCAACGCGCCTGGGACATGGCCAGGCGCAGCTGTCGCAGTGCTGTGTCCATGAGCGATCGGCGTCATGCCATCGCCAGGCGTGATCATCTGGTGGCGCAATGAGGATTGGCTACGTGATCGACGTGCATCGGCTGCGAGCGGAGGAGCCGACGCCCACCCCCCAGCGGGTGAGGGCGACGATGGAGGCGATGATCCGCGAAGGCGTCACGGCGGAGCGGGCTGGCTTCCACTCGATCCAGGTGCCAGATCGCCATGGCCGCAGCGAGTGCTTCTTCCCTGGTCCTGAGCAGCTGCTGACGATCCTTGCGCGCGAGACGGAGCGCGTTGCAATCGGCAGCTTCACCTTCGTTGCGACCCTCATCCATCCGATGAAGGCGGCTGAGCAGTTCTCGGTTGTCGACAACCTCTCAGGCGGCCGTCTCTACACGACCGTCTCGCGTGGCTTCCTGCCGTCCTTTTGGCAGCAGTTTGGCGTTCCCCAGAGCAACAGGCTTGGTCGCTTCAAGGAGGCGCTTGCGATCTGGCAGGAGGCGTTCAAGGGGCAGCGCTTCGACTTCGACGGGAGCTATTGGCAGGTGCAGCAGGGGCTGCTTGCGCCCCAGCCCTTTCAGCGTGGTGGCTGGCCGATCTGGGGCGGTGGCAATGCTGTGCCAGCCGCGATCGAACGCTGCGCAGAGTACGCAGAGTGCTGGACCTCCGACCCACTGCCAATGCAGAAGGCGATCTGGGATGAGCAGGCCGATCTCTACAGGGCGAGGGCGGAAGCGCTTGGCAAGAAGCCATTCGTCGTGATGATGCGGGATGGCTGGGTCGCCGACAGCTTCGAGGACGCTGCGAAGGTGTTTGGCGAGCACTACGTGAGGGCGGCGCGCTTCTATCAGCGCCAGGGTCTGCTGAGCCATGCGCCTGAATTTGCCTCAGAGGCAGACATCACGGTGCGCAGCGTCGCGCCCCACCTCGTGCTTGGCACTCCTTCACAGTGCGTCGAACAGCTCGAGCGCCTGCGCGAGGAATACCATGTGGATTACGTCGCGCTCTGCTGCAGGCTCTCGACGGGCCCTTCGCTCGAGCAGACGCTCGAGCAGATCGAACGTCTTGGGAGCGAGGTCGTTGGGCCGATCCACGCGAAGTACCCGCCGCCTGACCACCCTGCGATTCCTGCTGTCTGCAGGTGGTGAGGCGGCGCTTTAGGACTCGCCGACCACGGCGAGCTCAGGCTCGCCAGTCGCGAGCTCGACCTGCCCTGCCTCGACGTGGTGGTACTTGCCGCCGCGCAGCAGCGAGGCGATCGCAGCGACGAAGCAGGCGATCGCGGCGAACGTGAACGCCGTCGTCAGGGCCGAGGAGAATGGGCCTGTGATCAGGTGCGGGAAGAATCTCCGCCCCGTCAGCGTCGCCGCCTGCGAGTGGGGCAGCGTGCTCAGCACCTTGTGGCCAAGCAGCGACTTCACGGGGTTGTAGCCAAGGAAGGCGGCGAAGAGCGTCGCGACGGGCGGCAGGTGAGAGATCTTCGCTGCGGTCGCGGGATTAACGCCATGGGCCGTGAGGCCTGACTGCAGCGCGCTTGGCAGGCCTGAGGCGAGGCCGATGATCATCAGCGAGAAGAAGATCCCGATCGAGAGCACCATCGCCGAGTTCTGGAAGGTCGTGCTCATGCCCGCCCCTGCGCCGCGCTGGCGCGCCGGCAGTGCGTTCATGATCGCTGTGCGGTTTGGCGAGGCGAACAGGCCCATGCCTGCGCCGGTGAGGAACAGCAGCGTCGCGAAGACTGGGTAGGAGAAGTCGACGGGCAGGAACTCGAGCCCGATGAACGACCCCATCGCGACGAGCATCCCGCCGGTCGCGAAGGGGCGTGCCCCAATGCGGTCGGAGAGCGCCCCTGAGATCGGGCCAGCGACGAAGAAGCCCGCGATCATCGGCAGCATGTAGATGCCCGCCCACAAAGGTGTGTCCTTGAAGCTGTAGCCGTGCTGGGGGAGCCAGATCCCCTGCAGCCAGATGATCAGGATGAATTGCAGGCCGCCACGCCCGATCGAGGCGAGCAGGCTCGCGATGTTGCCGGCGCTGAAGGCCCTGATCTTGAAGAGGTCGAGGTGGAACATCGGCTGCTCGACGCGCGTCTCGATCGCGCAGAACGCGAGCAGCAGCACGATCCCGCCCGCTATCTCGGCGATCACCTTCGGGCTCGTCCAGCCCATCGTGTGACCGCCATAGGGCTGGATGCCATAGGTGATGCCAACCATGATCGCGATCAGGCCGACGGCGAATGTGACGTTGCCCCACCAGTCGATCTTCGCGGGCTGGCGCTCGCTCAGATCGCGCAGCTTCATGTAGCCCCAGACAGTGCCAAAGACGCCGACGGGCACCGAGATCAGGAAGACCAGTCGCCAGGAGACGGGCGCGAGCACGCCGCCAAGGACGAGCCCGATCGTCGAGCCTGCGGTCGCGGCGACCATGTTGAAGCCCATCGCCATCCCACGCTGGTGGATCGGGAAGGCGTCGGTGAGGATCGCCGCAGAGTTCGCGAACAGCATCGCGCCGCCAAAGCCTTGGCCGACGCGCATGAGGATCAGCCACAGCCCGCCTGCGGGGCCCTGCAGCCATGTGACTGAGAGCAGGATCGAGAAGATCGTGAAGACGAGAAAGCCGAAGTTGTAGGTCCTCGCTCTGCCGTAGATGTCACCAAGCCTGCCAAGACTCACGACGAGCACGGCGGTCACGACGAGGAAGCCCATGATCATCCAGAGCAGATAGCTCGTGTTCGCGGGCGTGAGGGGGTTGAGTTTGATGCCCCTGAAGATGTCTGGAAGCGAGATCATCACGATCGAGGAGTCGATCGTCACGATCAGGACGCCAAGCGTCGTGTTCGAGAGCGCTATCCACTTGTACTTGTGGTCGGTCGCCTGCTGGTCGGTCGCCTGCTGGTCGGTCGCCTGCTGCACGAATTTGTCGTTGGACCCTTGCTTCACGACGTCCGATCATATCGAACGTGAACGTAAACTTCCGCTTGGAGGATCCTACGGAAGGGGAGGGATTCGAACCCTCGAGACGGGGGTTGCCCGCCTGCTGGTTTTCAAGACCAGTGCATTCAACCGCTCTGCCACCCTTCCAGCGGGGCTGAGGGAAGGCTACTCGGTCGCAGTCGCGGTCTGCTGCTCTGCGGCCAGGCGTGCCTGCTCACGCACGACGCTCACGCAGTACTCCTGGACTGAGACCTCCATCTCCAGCGTCTGTGCGAGCGCGGGGCGCGCCGAGGCGTCGATCACGCGCTTGGCGCGACCAACGGCCCAGTGCGCGTTCGCAAGCAGTTCGTCGACCAAGGCCTGCGTCGCCTGCTCCAGCTCATCTGGGGCCGCGACGCGGTTCACGAGCCCGATGCGCTCCGCCTCGCTCGCGTCGATCGAGCGACCGGTCATGATCAGGTCCTTCGCCCTGCCGAGACCGACAACCGCTGGCAGGCGCGTCGAGCCCCCGACATCCGGGATGATCCCGAACTTCACCTCAGGCAGGCTGAGCTGAGCGTCGCTGCTCGCCACCCTCAGGTCCGCGCCAAGGGCGACCTCGAGGGCGCCGCCGAAGCAGCCGCGATGGATCGCGCAGATGACGGGCTTTGGCATCTCTTCGCAGAGGTTCGCGCAGTCGAGGAACACGCCCCTGAACTTCCGCAGCACTGAGGGCTCTCCGCCCGCGAAGGACATCAGCTCGCCCAGGTCCACTCCTGCGGAGAACACTGGTCCCTCGCCACGCAGCACGACGCAGCGCACGCGATCGTCATCGGCGGCGTCTTTCAGCGCCGCTGCGAGCGCGCGCAACAGCTCCTGGTTCATCGCGTTGCGCTTCTCCGGGCGGTTCAGGACGATGTGGCGAACAGCGTCGCGATCCTCGGTGTAGACGATGCTCATCCGCCGATCCTATTCGGTCCCCGCCGGCGATGGGGTCGCGAAGCGACGCTGTCCACTTGCCTCTAGACTGGCCTCTTCTGCCTCGGGAGAGGTGGCCGAGTGGCTGAAGGCACTCGCCTGCTAAGCGAGTATGGGGGTCAAACTCCATCGCGGGTTCGAATCCCGCCCTCTCCGTTTTCGCCAGGTTCGTGGGCCTTGTTCGAACCCATCTCCTTGGCATTGCGCCTGTGCCTGTGCGGGCCGTCCTCAGGCGATTCCGGCTGGTCTCCGCACAACACTTTCCTGCCTCCACGAAGCACGCATCGCTAGTCGGATGGATACGCTTGCGGTCGATGGCATTCGAGTATGCCCTGGTGTCTGGACCGTATCGTCGGCAAGGCGAGTCGGTTCTAGATATGCCGGATGGCTGGGGCGTCAGTGTGCCTGGCGCTGAGTATCGTGAGATAAGCACACGACAGCTTTGGGCCGAGTTCAACAGGCTTGGCTCGACCGGCTGGGAGCTCACGACGTGCGCAGCGACGTCGAACAATGGCTATCAGGACATCTGGTATTGGTTTCGTCGCCGGGTATCAGATACCTCGCCTGTTTGAATCCAAGCGGGTGCCTGGCAGATCATGTCCGTTGCATCAGTGGTGCTTGAGAATGAGAGCGCAGTCCTGATGTGCCTCGTGTGCCGACGGCCAAGCGTCCCGTGTCGTCCTCCTAGCGGCGCCCGCAGAACCGCTTGGCGTGTAGCGCTCTGATGCGCTTCCACACAAGGTCTTGTTTCGAGCTTCTGCCCGCGCTCCCCGTAGACTTCGCCGCTTTCGCGGCTCGCTCAGCCCTCAGATGGGTCTGCGACCACCGCGAAGACGATGTGACGCCGTGCCACCGCGAGAAAGCGATGGCTCTCTGCGGGGCCGCCATCCAGCGGCTGGACCGTAGCGTCGGTGAGCGTGAGGAAGTCGCGCTCAGAGGCGTTCAGCATGTCTGAGACCCGGCTCCTGAAACCGTCCCTCGCGAGCGTCACGTAGCCCTCGATCCGATGCTTTTCGGTCTGGACGCAGATCCGCTCGCGGCGATGGTCGATCGAACGGGGGGCATCCTGGCCTTGGTGGACTGGCGTCGAGGAAAGGACATCGTCCTCCTGCGTCTGTGGAAGCTCGGCCGGCGCCTGTGGAGGTATGGCTTGCGCTGGCGGCGGCGCTGCTGGCTGATCCATCAGACCACGTGCTCTTGGATTCTCGCGACGTCGTCCGCCTTCGCGAGCGAAGGCCTCGCGGAGAGGCCAGCGCGGACGCCGCGTTCCATGCCGTGGATCGTGTCCTGCGGCCGGTTGCGCTCGTCGGCGACGATGTAGAGCGGGCGGTGCTTCACCTCGTCGTAGATGCGTCCGACGTACTCGCCGATCACGCCAAGCGCGATCAGCTGGATGCCGCCAAGCAAGAGGATCGCGATCGTGATCGTGCCAAAGCCCGGTAGGTATGAGCCTGCGAAGTGCATCGCGATCACGACAGGGATCGCGATGAAGGCGAGGCCTGCGGAGAGCAGCCCGATGTAGGTCGCGAGCTGCAGTGGCAGGTGCGAGAAGGAGGCGATCGCGTCGAGCGAGAAGCGCAGCATCTTGCGCAGCGTGTACTTCGTCTCGCCAGCGGCTCTCGCGTCGCGCTCGTAGGAGACGGCGGTCTGGGAGAAGCCAACCCAGACGGTCATGCCACGCAGGAAGCGGGAGCGCTCGGTCATCGACAGCAGGGCGTCGAGCGCGCGCCGGTCGAGCAGCCTGAAGTCGCCTGAGTTCGGCTCGAGGTCGACCTGGGCGAGCTGCCTGAAGAGCTTGTAGAACCAAGAGGCGGTTGCAAGCTTGAAGGCGGTCTCGCCCTCGCGCTCGCGGCGCACCGCATAGACGACGTCTGAGCCCTGTTCCCAGCGCCTGACCATCTCGGGGATCAGCTCAGGCGGATCCTGGAGGTCTGCGTCGATCATCGCGACGACGTCGCCGATCGCGTGCTCGAGGCCCGCGGTCAAGGCGGCCTGGTGGCCGAAGTTGCGCGAGAGGTGGATCACCCTCACCCTTGGGTCTTCGTCGGCGAGCCTGTCGAGAATCTCCGGCGTGGAGTCTTTGCTGCCATCGTTGACGAGCAGCAGCTCGAAGTCGTAGTCAGCGACGGAAGCTGTCGCGCGCCGCACGAAGGCCTCGACGAGCTCCTCCTCGTCGTAGACGGGCGCGACGACGCTGAGCAGCGTGGGTGAGCGTTTGCTTAGTAGGTCTGGCATCCCTGGGTCCTGAAGATGGTTAAGTGTGACGCATGCGAAGAGTAGGGGACGCCGCCACGATTGCCCAGCGCTTGCCGGTCCTCAGGCAAGCATTCTTGCGGGTGCCGCTGCTGCGGCGTCTCATCGAAGCGCCGATCTTCGCGCAGTTCGTGAAGTTCGGGCTCGTTGGGGTCTCGAACACGGTGCTCACGTTCGTCGTCTTCACGATCCTGACGAAGGGCTTTGGCGTCTTCTATGTCCTGGCCTCTGGCATCGGCTTTGCGGTTGGCGCCCTCAACGGCTTCCTGCTGAACCGCAACTGGACCTTCCAGGGCCACCAGGGTGGCTCGCTCGCGTCGCTGCGCTGGACGATCGTCCAGGCCTGCGGCCTTGGCGCGGACCTTGGGATCATCTACCTCTGCGTGCACTCCGCTGGCATGCCCGAACTGGCTGGCCAGGCGGTCGCGACGATCTTCGTCACCGTCGCGACCTTCTTCGTGAACAGGACCTGGACCTTCAGGATGCACCTGACGGCCGAGGACCTACCGCGAGCTCACTGACAGCTGTCTACCCTGGCACTTGTTTTTCGAGGCGTGCACGCGCGCCGCAACCCACCCACCCCCAACCCATTCCCACTCAGCTTCACTCGGCTTTTGGCACCCACTTGAAAAGTTTTTTGGCATGCCATAAGATATTTCCATGCAGACCCCACAAAGCCCGGACATGCGTAGGTCCCAGGCGATCGAGGACTACTGCAAGGCGATCTTCACGCTGCAGTCGCGTGGGGACGGGGCCGTCTCGACCAACGCGCTGGCGGAGCGCCTCTCGATCACGCCAGGCTCGGTCTCCGCGATGTTGCGCAAGCTCGCAGAGCTTGGCCTCACCGAGCATGTGCCCTACAGGGGCGTGACGCTCACGGAGCAGGGCAGGGCAGTCGCGCTCGAGGTGATCAGGCATCACCGCCTGATCGAGCTGTTCCTCGCGGAGACGCTGGAAATGCCCTGGGATCAGGTGCACCAGGAGGCCGAGGTTCTCGAGCACGTGATCTCGGAGGACCTCGAGCGTCTGATCGCCGCGAAGCTCGGCGACCCGAGGATCGACCCGCATGGCGACCCGATCCCGAGCGCGGAGCTCGAGTTCTCGGAGGTGAGCACACAGTCGCTCGACAGTCTCGAGGCTGGCCAGGGAGGCGTGTTCGTGCGCGTCTCGGACTCCGATCCGGAGATGCTGCGCTACCTCTCCGCACGGGGCATCGCCCCTGGCGATCGCCTCCAGGTGCTCGAGCGCCAGCCCTTCGAGGGCCCGCTGCTCGTCAGCTTCGAGGGCACCGACCAGACGATCGGCGGCCAGCTTGCGCGCGCGATGAGGGTCGAGTTGACGGGCGAGACCCGGCTTACAGACGAAACGCGGTTGACGGGCGAGGTGCGAAGGGCGTGACCGCTCCGCCGCCCTCCTCGGATGCAGCAACGGCGGAGGAGGCGGGGGTCGTCGGCGTGGGCGCGCTTGGGCTGCAGGCGCCTGGCGCAGCGGGCGCGCAGAGCATGCTCGAGGCGCTGCTCGCGAAGGGCAGGCTGAGGGCGACCCTCGCGATGCTTGGGCCCGCGTTCGTCGCGGCGATCGCCTACGTCGACCCTGGCAACTTCGCCACCAACGTCGAAGGCGGAGCGAGGCTTGGCTACGAGCTGCTCTGGGTCGTGCTCGTCGCCAACCTCGTCGCGATGCTCGTCCAGTACCTCTCCGCCAAGCTTGGGATCGTCACCGATCACAACCTGCCGGAGCTCTGCAGGCAGCGCTACCCGAAGGTGGTCTCCTTCGGGCTCTGGATCCAGGCCGAGGTGATCGCGATGTCCACCGACATAGCCGAGTTCCTTGGCGCCGCGCTTGGGCTCAACCTGCTCTTCGGCGTTCCGCTGCTGCCCGCGGGCATCATCACCGGCATCATCGCCTTCGCGATCCTCGAGCTGCAGAGTCACGGCTTCAGGCGCTTCGAGCTCGCGATCATGGCGCTGCTTGGCATCATCTTCCTTGGCTTCCTCTATGAGACGCTGCGAATTGGCCCGTCCGCGAGCGGCTCGCTGCATGGCCTGCTCCCCTCGCTGCATGGCTCGGGCGCGCTCTACCTCGCGATCGGGATCCTTGGCGCGACCGTCATGCCCCACGTCGTCTACCTGCACTCTGCGCTCACCAAGGGACGCATGCCGGTCAGAGACGACGCCGAGCGCAGCAAGGTCCTACGCTTCGAGCGCTTCGACGTGCTCGTCGCGCTCGGGCTCGCGGGCCTCGTCAACCTCGCGATGCTCGCCGTCGCCGCGAAGATGCTGCACAGCAGCGGCCACAGCGGCGTCAGCTCGATCACCCAGGCCCACCTCGAGTTTGGGCACCTCGTCGGCGGCGGCGCAGCGCTCGCCTTCGCGGTCGCGCTGCTCGCCTCGGGAGCATCGTCCTCCTCGGTCGGCACCTACGCCGGCCAGGTCGTGATGGCCGGCTTCATCAACATCAAGATCCCGCTGCTGCTGCGCAGGGCGATCACGATGGTGCCGGCGATCATCGTGCTCGCGATCGGCGTCGACCCGACGACGGCGCTTGTCTTCAGCCAGGTGGTGCTCTCCTTTGGGATCCCCTTCGCGCTGATCCCGCTCGTGCTGCTCACCAGCAACAGGCAGGTCATGGGAGTGCACGTCAACAGCCGTCTCACGACCGTCCTCGCCGGCACGATCGCTGCGGCGATCGTGCTGCTCAACGTGCTGCTGATCGCCCAGCAGATCGCCTAGCAGTCCGTGATTGGCGTCCGATGACCAAGCCTGCCGCGGACGCAGGGAGGGTTCGTAGCTGGTACTACGGACCCGACCGAGGACAAAGGCAGGCGCTGGTCAGCGGCCGCCAGCCGCCTCGTCTGGCAGGCTTCGCCAGTGGCCAGCAAGCCCCTCTCCTTCGATCCGATCGCGGAGGCCCGCCGCCAGTGGGAATCCCACTGGGGCGCCCAGCCCGCGCCGGCGATGGCGGCGGTCACCTCGATCATGCGCTGCCAGCAGATTCTGCTCACAGGCCTGAACGAGCTGCTGAAGCCCTTCGAGCTCACCTTCCCCCGCTATGAGCTGCTGATGCTGCTCTACCTCAGCCGCAGGGGCTCGCTGCCGCTTGGCAAGATCGGCGAGCGCCTACAGGTGCACAGGACGAGCGTCACAGGGCTCGTCGACCGGCTCGAGCAGCAGGGCCTTGCGCGGCGGCTCGCGCACGAGAGCGACCGCCGCAAGACGCTTGCGCAGATCACGCCGGCGGGCCGCAGGACGGCTGAGCGCGCGACGAAGCTGCTCAACCAGGCGCGCTTCTCGGTGCCTGGCGGCCTGGACGAGTCGCTCGACGAGCTGGTGCGGCTGCTCGAGGAGATGCGGCTCGCCGCGGGGGACTTCACGCGCCACTGAGCTCCCCAGCGGCTGGCCCTCGCAAAGCGCTACCCCGCCCAGAGAACCCCGGAGGGGTTCTCCCTCAAAACCTGAAACCCACAACCATCCGGTTTCAGGTTTTCAAATCGAGATACTCAGAAGACCGGCGTCTCTCTGTAGTCGCCGAAGACCGCCTGCAGGGCCTCGATGATCTCGCCCTCGGATGCGCCTGAGCGGGCGCACTGCATCAGCGGGTCCATCAGGTTGACGCCCTCGTTTGCCGCCGCGCCGCGCAGCTCCGCCAGCGAGCGCTCGACGGCGACGCCGTCGCGCTCGGCGCGCGCCGCCTGCAGGCGCCCGATCTGCTTGCGCTCCAGCGCGGGGTCGACGCGCAGCGTCGGGATTCCCTCTTCACCGTCATGGGTGTAGCGGTTGACGCCGACGACAACCCTGCGCCCCGCGTCGATCTCCTGTTGCAGCTCGAATGCGGCGTCGGCGATCTCGCGCTGCGGGTAGCTGCGCTTCACCGCGGCCACCATCCCGCCGAGCTCGTCGATCTTCGCGAAGTACTCGTAGCAGCGCTGCTCCATCAGGTCGGTCAACGCCTCGACGTGATAGCTGCCGCCGAGCGGGTCGACGGTGTTGGTCACGCCCGTCTCGTGGGCGATGATCTGCTGCGTGCGCAGCGCGATCGTGACCGCGTCCTCGGTCGGCAGCGCAAGCGCCTCGTCGTAGCTGTTGGTGTGCAGCGACTGGGTGCCGCCGAGCACGCCGGCGAGCGCCTCGATCGCGGTGCGCACGATGTTGTTGAGCGGCTGCTGCGCGGTCAGCGAGACGCCTGCGGTCTGGGTGTGGAAGCGCATCAGCCAGGAGCGGGGGCTCTTCGCGCCGAAGGTCTCGCGCAGCTCCCTGGCCCAGATGCGCCGCGCCGCGCGGTACTTCGCGATCTCCTCGAAGAAGTCGATCTGGGCGTTGAAGAAGAAGGAGAGTCGTGGCGCGAAGTCGTCGACGTCAAGGCCGCGCTGCACGGCCTGCTCGACGTAGGTGAGGCCGTCCTTGAGCGTGAAGGCGAGCTCCTGCTGGGCGGTCGCGCCCGCCTCCCTGATGTGGTAGCCAGAGATCGAGATAGGGTGCCACTTCGGCATGTGCTTTGTGCACCACTCGATCATGTCGCCGCAGAGCCGCATCGCGGGGTCGATCGGGAAGCACCACTCCTTCTGCGCGATGTACTCCTTGAGGATGTCCGCCTGGATCGTGCCAGCGAGCTGCTCGGGTGGCACCGCGCCCCCTGGGCTGCGCTCCGCCGCGACGACGTAGAAGGCCATCATGATCGCCGCCGGCGCGTTGATCGTCATCGAGACGGAGACATCGCCAAGGTCGATCCCGGAGAAGAGCGTCTGCATGTCCGCGACGGTGTCGACCGCGACGCCCTCCCTGCCGACCTCGCCGAGCGAGCGCGGGTGGTCGGAGTCGTGGCCCATCAGGCTGGGCATGTCGAACGCGGTCGAGAGGCCAGTCTGGCCGTGGCCGAGCAGGTAGCGGAAGCGCTCGTTGGTCTCCTCGCTCGTGCCGAAGCCCGCGAACTGACGCATCGTCCAGAGCCTGCCCCTGTACATCGTCGGGTAGACGCCGCGCGTGAATGGGTACTCGCCTGGCCTGCCAATCGGGTCCTCTGGCCCGCCGATTCCCGCAGGCAGGTCGCCTGCGTCGTAGAGCTCCTTGATCGGCTCGCCAGAGAGCGTTGTGTAACGCGGCTGCTCTGCGTCCTGCCTGCTGCGATCGCTCTGCTCGGGCTGCTCCACGGAGGTCTTTGGCGTCATCTGGCAAGAATAGCGGCTGGGCGATAGTCGGGCGCCCACATAAATTGCTGGATTGGACTACTATCCTTTACAGGAGGTATTGCTATGGATGGCAATGTCGTCGGTGCCAAGGGAGGAGTGATGTTCGAGCCGGTCGAGGTAGGGGTCCTCGGTGGCGGGTTCATGGGCGGCGGGATCGCCGAGTCGGTCGCGCGCGCCGGACATCAGGTTCACCTCTACGAGCCGATCGGCGATGCGCGCGCAGCCTCCCAGCAGCGCCTGCAACGCTCCGTCGCCAAGGCGGTCGCGGCTGGCAAGCTCTCCTCTGAGGACGGCGAGCAGTTGCGCGAGCGGGTGCTTTACGTCGAGTCCGCCGAGCAGTTGGCTGGCTGCGCGCTCGTGATCGAGGCGATCGTCGAGGACCTCGAGGCGAAGCTCGACTGGTTTCGCCGCCTCGACCGGATCGTCTCTGAGAGCACGCTGCTCGCCTCGAACACCTCGAGCATCCCGATCGCCGGTCTCGCGGCCGCGGTCAGCAGGCCTGAGCGCGTGCTCGGGCTGCACTTCTTCTCGCCAGTGCCAGTGATGAAGCTCGTCGAGATCGTCTCAGCGCTCGACACCTCTGAGGCGAGCATCGACTTCGCTAAGCGCTTCGTCGAAAGCTTGCGCAAGCAGCCGATCCAGACCAAGGACCGCTCTGGCTTCATCGTCAACATGCTGCTCGTGCCCTACCTGATGGCGGCGGTGCGCATGTACGAACAGGGCTTCGCCAACCGTGAGGACATCGACTCCGGCATGACGCTTGGCTGCGGCCATCCGATGGGCCCGCTGACGCTCTGCGACTTCATCGGCCTCGACGTGCTCTACGCGGTCTGCCAGTCCCTCTACGAGGAGTTCAAGCAGGCCGAGTACGCGCCGCCGCCGCTGATGAAGCGCATGCTCGCCGCGGGCAGGCTTGGTCGCAAGTCAGGCCGCGGCTTCTATCTCTATTCCGGCAATGCCCCCCAAACGGGGGGTAAACAGGCGTCGCAGGCGCCGCTTCTCGCGGGGTGAATGGAATGCTGAACACGTGCACCGGATGCCCCCGCACCGGCCGCGGTCGCGCAAGACCGAGTCCCATTCGCCCACCGGGGTTCTGCAAATGAGCATGGTCGGTGCCAGGGCCGACCACGCCGAGGCTCTAGACGATCACGTAGAGGCGCTCGATGTGATGTCCGATCTGCTGCTCGGGATCGGCGAGGGCTCGCCGCCGGACGCCTTCTTCAGCAGCCTCTGCGAGGCGATCTGCCGCCTCGCGGCGATGCGCAGCGCAATCCTCTTCCAATACGACAGCGTGCGCCGCAGGGTGCGCGCTGCCGGCGCCCACAACATCGACCTCGAGCGCTTCGCCGGCCTGCACGTCACGGTCGACTCGGTGCCCGTCGCGCGCAGGGCGCTCGCCGAAGACCGCGTGCTCGAGGTGCTCGGCGCCTCGGACTTCGACATCCCACTCTCGCTGCGCGAGCTGCTCGCGGGCCGTCTGATCGTCTGCACGCCGATGGCCGCCGCAGGCCGCTACGTCGGCGTCGTGCTGAGCGAGCGCGACCCTGAGCGCCCGCAGATCGGCGAGGACGAGCGCCACCTGCTCTGGACGCTTGGCAAGGCGATCGCGATGGCCTCGGTCGCGCGCAGGGCGGCCTCTTACAGCGAGCGCTCACGCCAGCTGCAGCAGCGCATCGACCTCGCGCGCGAGATCCACGAGGGCGTGATCCAGCGCCTCTTCGGCGTCTCGCTCGCGCTCGCCGGCGAGGACCCGCTCGACCGCGACGCCCAGCGCCGCTGCGCCGAGGAGGTCCAGGCCGCGCTGAGCGACCTGCGCGCAGTGCTGCAGCGCCCGCTGGGACGCTCCTCGCCGCCGACGGGCGTCACCTTCGCCGAGGAGGTCGACCGCCTGCGCGCGGTCCACCCAGAGATGCAGATCGCGGTGCGCAGAGGCAACGCCGAGGCCGTCCCCGACTCTTTGCAGGCGCTCTCGCAGTCGATCCTGATCGAGGCGGTGCGCAACGCGGGCAAGCACGCTGACGCGCAGGCCGTCGAGGTCTGCCTCGAGCACGAGGACGGGACCTTCACGCTCGAGATCCGCAACGACGGCGCGCTCTGCCCTGACGGCGCGAAGGCGGGCATCGGCCTGCGCCTCGCGACGCTCGAGGCCCTGCAGCACGGCGGCGTGCTCGAGTTCGGCGAGTGCGAACCAGGAATCTGGCAGGTGCGCATGGTCGCACCGACCGCGTGAGCGCGATGGCCGTGCCCCGGCAAGCGGCGTCTGGACAAGCTGCTTTTGGGCAAGCTGCTTCTGGGCAACCCGCGTCTGGGCAAGCCGTCGCCAAGCAGGACGACCTGCTGAACGGCAAGCGCCTGCGGATCCTCGTCGTCGACGACCACGACGTCGTGCACTGGGGCTTCAGGCTGATGCTGGGGCAGCTGCCCTGGGTCGAGCGCTGCCTCGGCGCGCGCACAGGCGAGGAGGCGATCGCGATGTGTCGCCGCTACGAGCCGCACGTCGCGCTCGTCGACCTCTTCCTCGGCGGCGAGTCAGGGCCAGACGTCTGCGAGCGGCTGCGCGCGGAGGCGCCAGCGCCGCGCGTGCTGCTGATCTCTGGCGCAGGACGCATATCGCCGCGCGCCGCGCGCGCCGCAGGCGCCGCAGGCTTCATCTCCAAGGACTCCCCCGCAAGCGAGATCGCGAAGCTCGTGCGGCTCGTCGGCGCTGGCAAGACGGCGTTCATGGACGTCGCCAGCCCCGATCTGCCCTCGCTGACCGAGCGCGAGAGCGAGATTCTCGCGCTGATCGCGGCGGGCTCGACGAACCGCGAGATCGCAAGCGCGCTCTACCTCTCGCCGCACACGGTCAAGGAGCACACAAGCGCGCTGTACCGCAAGCTCGGCGTCCGCAACCGCGCGGAGGCGGTGCAGCGCAGCCAGCGTCTGGGGCTGCGCAGTTGAGCGGCTTGACCCCGCAGTTGAGTCGCTTGACCCTGCGGTCGAGTCGCTGGATTCCGCGGTTGGGTCGTTTGACCCTGCGGTCGAGTCGCTGGATTCCGCGGTTGGGTCGTTTGACCCTGGAGTCGAGTCGCTGGATTCCGCAGTTGGGTCGCTTGACCCCCGAAGGCATGGGTATACCCCCCCATTCGGGGGGCATTGACTGCGAGCGACTTGCGCAACTAACCGCGATCGGAGATGTTGTGTTCCAAGTAAAGAGATTTGCATCCGGTCCCGTACGGACGTGGGACGGCGGAGAAGGCCAGGAGGGCTATTCGGTTCCGCAGTGCGTATGGGGAAGTGCCTGATGACCGCGGTGAGCATGCCTGACGGAGCGGGCTGATCCCGGAAGCTAAAAGGTCTGCCGGTCCTGGACCCCACCGGCAGAGAGAGACCCCCCGGTCTCTCCTCCTCGGGGTGGCGGGGCGACAATAGTCGCCCCGCCATCTGCTTAAGGGCCAATCTCGGTGGTAATGCCCGCGGCAGCGCGGTTTGTCTGCAGGCCCGCGACAGCGCCGATTGGCCTGCACGCTCGCGACCCGTCCGCGGCAGCGCTGACTTGCCTGCATGCCCGCTACCCGTCCGCGGCAGCGCTGACTTGCCTGCATGCCCGCTACCCGTCCGCGGCAGCGCTGACTTGCCTGCATGCCCGCTACCCGTCCGCGGCAGCGCCGATTTGCCTGCATGCCCGCTACCCGTCCGCGGCAGCGCCGATCCTGCCCGCCGGTTACACGCTTACCCCCGAAGGCATTCGATCACCCCCCGTTCGGGGGGCGGGTGCCCACAAGCGCTTGCTTGTAGGGGTCAAGGAGATGGATCGTTCTCCATGTGAACTCCGCTCCAGCCAACGCAGCCGGAGGCAATGCAAATGCCGTCGCCTTGCAGCTGGGCTCCGGGCGACGGGACGCTCTGGTCGCCGGCCTCTTCCCAGGCCAGGGAAGCCAGACATCGCAGATGCGCGAGCAGGTGCAGCGCGTCGCGCCGGAGCTGCTCGCGCTCTGCAGGGAGTCGATCGGCGAGGATCCGTTCGAGCGCGTGACCGAGAGCACGCGATTTGCGCAGCCGGCGATCTTCTGCGCGAGCATCGCCTCCTGGCGGGCGCAGGCCGAGCTTCGCGTGGCGTCGCCCTGCGCCTATGCGGGGCATTCGCTGGGCGAGCTGGCCGCCCTTGTCGCAGCGGGCGCAATCGAGTTGGAGGTCGGCCTGCGCCTCGCGATCCTTCGCGGCGAGCTGATGGCCGTCGCCGCGGAAGCCGACCACGACGGCGGCATGCTCGCGTTGCTCGGCGGCAGCGAGGAGCAGTGCCAGGAGCTTGCGCAACTGCACGGCGCAGTGCTCGCCAACGACAATGCGCCTGGTCAGGTCGTGCTCGCGGGTGCCGTGCCGAGGCTGCGCGAGCTTGCGGTGCAGGCCCGAGGGCAGGGGCTGCGCGCGATGCTGCTCGACGTCGCCGGTGCCTTCCACTCGCCTGCGATGGCGCCCGCGGTCGCGCCGTTCGCAGCGGCGCTCGCCGAGGTCGAGTTCGGCTTCCCAAGTGTGCGCTTGGTCTCCTGCGCAAGCGCTGCACCATTCATCGACATCAAGGCCGAGCTTGCGCAGGCGATTGTCAAGCCGGTGCGCTGGCGTCAGACGATGCAGGCGCTTGCGGGGCTCGGCGCCGAGGCGTTCCTCGCCTTCGGCCCTGGGCGCGTGCTCGCGCGCCTCGTGACGCGCAACGTCCCTGACGCGCTGCTGCTCGACTGCGCGGAGGAGGGCGTGCCCGCGGGCATCCGCGCCGAAAGGAGCCGTGAGCATGCCGCCTGAGCTGCGCATGGGTCACACGCTGCAGACGGCCGATCTGACGCTCGATCACGCTTGGAGCTCGCAGCGCAGCGCCGGGATCGTCGGTCTTGGCACCGCGCTGCCAGAGCGCAAGGTCGCGAACGCCGAGCTGGCCCAGGCGCTCGGCCTCTCAGACGGCTGGATCGAGCGGCGCACCGGGATCGTCGAGCGCCGCTACGCGGCGCCGGGCGAGCGCGTCGTCGACCTCGCCCAGCGCGCCGCCGAGGTCGCGCTGCTCGACGCCGAGCTCGACCCACAGGAGCTCGATCTCGTGCTCGTTGCGACCCTCGCCGCGGACGAGATCACGCCAGGCACGGCGCCGCTGCTCGCGCATGCGCTCGGCTGCGTCCATGCCGCCGCGATCGACATTGGCGCCGCCTGCGCAGGCTCGCTCGCGGCGCTCGCGCTCGGTAGCGCCTGGATCGAGGCAGGTCGCGCCAGTAACGCGCTCGTCGTCGGAGCGGAGATCCTCTCGCGCTTCGTCAACATGGAGGACCGCCGCACCGCGCACCTCTTCGGCGACGGCGCCGGCGCGCTCGTGCTGCGCGCTGGCGGCGCAGGACGCATCGGTCCGATCCTGCTCGACAGCGATGGCGCCGGTGCCGGCCTGATCCATGCGACGCGCGAGCAGGCGTTGCTCGAGATGGACGGTCACGAGACCTTCCTGCAGGCCGTCCACCAGCTCCATGTCTCGACGATGAGCGTGCTCGAGCGCGCCGGGCTGGCGCTGCAGGACGTCGATCTCTTCGTCTACCACCAGGCGAACTCGCGGATCCTCGGTGCAGTCGCCGACCGCCTCGGCGTCTCGCGCGGGCGCGTGCTCGACTGCATCGCCCAGACCGGCAACACGAGCGCCGCGAGCGTGCCGCTCGCGCTTGCGCACGCGCGCGAGAACGGCCTCCTGCAGCCAGGCATGCGGATCGTGATCGGCGCCGTCGGGGCGGGCCTGACGTGGGGTGCCGCAGTCGTCGAGTGGAACGCATGAGCGTCCCTGGCGTGGAGCGGAGCGTATGAGCGGGGCCGATGGCTGCGCGCTCGTGACCGGTGCCTCGCGTGGGATCGGCGCTGCGGTCGCCGCCGGGCTCGCGGCGGACGGTTGGACGGTCGGCGTCAACTACCGCAACGATGCCGAGGCGGCGCAGCGCACGGTGCGTCGCATCGAGGACGCCGGCGGCGTCGCGGTCGCGGTGCAGGCCGACGTCACCAGCGAGTCGCAGGTGCTTGGCGCGCTCGAGCGCCTGCACGCCGAGCATGGCCCCGTGCTCGTGCTTGTCAACAACGCAGGCGTGCGCGCCGACGAGCTTGCGCTGTCGCTGAAGCAGCCCGAGTGGCAGCTCGTGCTCGACACGAACCTGACCGCCGCCTTCAGGCTGACGAGACTCGTGCTGCGCGCGATGGTCAGGGCGCGCTTCGGCCGCGTGATCAACGTCGCCTCGGTCGTCGGCCCGCGCGCGAACCCGGGCCAGAGCAACTACGCGGCTGCGAAGGCGGGCCTGATCGGCATGACCAAGACGATTGCGGTCGAGGTCGCGCGTCGCGGCGTCACCGTAAACGCGATCGCCCCCGGTCTGATTGCGACCGACATGACCGCCGATCTCGACGGCACGCTGCTCGCCGCCGTGCCCGCGCGTCGCGCCGGTACGCCCGAGGACGTCGCCGCCTGCGTCCGCTTCCTCGCCTCTGAGCAGGCGGGCTATGTGACCGGCAGCACCCTCTACGTCGATGGGGGGCTGAGCGCGTGAGCAGAGATCGCCTGAGCAGAGACCAACGAAAGGAACAGAGGACCCCAGATGCCTGACACCATCACCGAGGAGCAGGTCGAGCGCGTTGTCGTCGACTCGCTCGAGACCTTTGGCGCCGAACGCGACGCGATCGCGCGCGAGGCGACCTTCGAGAGCCTCGAGATCGACTCGCTGGACCTCGCCGAGCTCTCGCAGATCGTCGAGGAGCGCTTCGGGATCGAGCTAAGGGGCGCAGATGTCGCCGGCATCAGGACCGTTGGCGATGCGATCGAGATGATCCTCGAGAAGGCCGCCTAGCCAGGTGGGCACGCCGCACGACAGCTTCGGAGATGCCAAGCCCGATCGCGGCGTCGACCTGGCCTCAAGCCACGTGCGCGAGCCGATCGTCGTCACGGGCGTCGGCGCGGTCACGCCGCTTGGCGTCGGCGCGCGCACGCTGCACGAGCGCTGGAGCGCCGGTAGCTGCGGGATTCTCGACGGCGAGGCGCCCTGCGCCGAGTTTGATCCGCGCGATTTCATGACGGTCAAGGAGACGCGACGCGCCGACAGGTTCACGCAGCTCGCGATCGCCTCTGGCGACGAGGCACTGATCGATGCGGGCTGGATCGAGGCTGGCGCCCACGGCGCGGCGGGCGTCGAGCTGCCCTGGGAGCGCGCGCGCATCGCCTGCGTGCTTGGCACCGGGATCGGCGGCATCGCGACGCTCGTCGCTGGCCAGGACACGCTGCGCGAACAGGGGCCAGAGCGCGTGTCGCCGCTCTCGGTGCCGCTGATGATGGTCAACGCGGGCGCGGCGGCACTTTCGATCCGGCATGACCTTCAGGGTCCGACACTCGCCGTTGGCACCGCCTGCGCCTCTGGGGCACACGCGCTTGGCGTCGCCCTGCGAATGCTTCAGGCCGGCGAAGCCGACGCGGTGCTCGCGGGCGGCTCGGAGGCCGGGCTCACGCCGCTGGCGCGGGCCGCCTTCGGTGCGCTCGATGCGCTCTCTCCCAGCGGGATCTCGCGGCCGTTCGACGCCAACAGGGACGGCTTCGTGATGGGCGAGGGCGCAGCGATGCTCGTGCTCGAGCGGCTCGACGGCGCGCGCGGGCGCGGCGCGCGCGTGCTTGGCACGCTGCGGGGCTACGGCTCGAGCTCCGACGCTCACCACCTCACCGCGCCGCGCGCGGACGGCGCCGGACAGGCGGCGGCGATGACCGCGGCGCTGCGCGACGCGGGCGCAGGCGCGGACGAGGTCGACTACGTCAACGCGCATGGCACCTCGACGCCGCTCAACGACCGCGCGGAGACGCTTGCGATCAAGCTCGCGCTGGGTGGGCGCGCCTCCCAGGTGCCCGTCTCCTCGACGAAGTCAGCGATCGGCCACCTGCTCGGCGCCGCGGGCGCGGTCGAGGCAGTTGCGACGCTGCTTGCTCTGCGCGAGGGGATCGCGCCGCCGACGCTTGGCTGGGAGACGCAGGAGGATGGGCTCGACCTCGACTACGTGCCTGGCACGGCGCGGCCGCTGAGCAGTGGCAACGGGCGCCCGGCGCTCGCGCTGTCCAACTCGTTCGGCTTCGGCGGCCACAACGCTGTGCTCTGCCTCGAGGCCTTAAAGGGAGGGACCCGATGAGGGCCGCCGCGCTCGAGGCGTTGGCGATCGACGGCGAGCCGACGGTGCGCGCGATCAAAGTCGTCGAGCAGCGGCGCCTGAGCCCGCTCGAGCGCCTGCAGACGCTCTGCGACGAGGGCTCGCTGCAGTTGCTGCGCTCGAACGTGCGCTCGCGCAGGATGGGCGTCCAGGCGCGCGACGGCGACGGCGTGCTTGCCGCCCACGGGCGCGTCGACGGCCGCCCGGTCTGCTGCTACGCCGAGGACGGGAGCTTCGCGGGCGGCTCGCTCGGCGAGGCTCACGCCGAGTCGATCGTCGAGATGCTGCGGCTTGCCGGCCGCGCGCAGGTGCCGGTCGTCGGCTTCATCGAATCCGCCGGCGCACGCATGCAGGAGGGCCTCGCCGCGCTCTCGGGCTACGGGCGCATCTTTCGCGAGCACGTCGCGCTCTCTGGGCAGGTCCCGCAGATCTCGATCCTCTGCGGCCCATCGGCGGGGGGCGGCTGCTACGGGCCGGCGCTCACCGACTTCGTCGTGATGAGTGCGGAGGCGGCGATGTTCCTCACGGGCCCCGGCGTGATCTCGGAGGTGACGGGCGAGCAGATCGACATCCAGACACTTGGCGGGCCGCGCGTGCACGAGCGCAACGGCGTCTGCCACCTCACGGCGCCGAGCGCCCAGGATGCGGCGCTGCTCGCACGGGAGTTGTTGGATCACCTGCCCCAGCACCGCGGCCAGGACGCGCCGAGGCATCCGTCTGTGCCGCCGCTGCTCGCCTCGCCGGAGCTCGTCGTGCCGACGCAGGCGCGCAAGGTCTACGACGTACGGCAGGTGATCGCGGCGCTCGTCGATGCCGGCGGAATGCTCGAGATCTCGCCGCGCTTCGCGCGCAACGTCGTCTGTGCGCTTGCACGGATCGACGGCCGCGCAGTCGGCGTGATCGCCAACCAGCCGCGCCACCTCGGCGGCGTGCTCGACGTCGAGTCCTCGCAAAAGGCGGCCCGCTTCGTGCGGACCTGCAACACCTTCGGGCTGCCGCTCGTCGTGCTCGTCGACACGCCCGGCTTCCTGCCCGGCTCGCGCCAGGAGCGCGAGGGCGTGATCAGGCACGGCGCCAAGCTCGTGCACGCATTCGCCGAGGCGCGCGTGCCGCGCGTCACGATCGTACTGCGCAAGGCCTTCGGCGGCGCGTTCATCGCGATGAACTCGAAGGCGCTTGGCGCCGACCACGTCTTCGCCTGGCCCGGGGCGCAGCTGGGCGTGATGGGCGCCGGGCAGGCAGTCGGGATCCTGCACCGCCGCGAGATCGCCGCTGCGGAGGATGCCGTCGCGACACGCGACACGTTCGCGCAGGCGTATGCAGCAGAGCACCTGCAGTTGCAGAGCGCGCTCGCCGAAGGGTTCGTCGACGAGGTGATCGAGCCAGGCCAGACCAGGGCGCGGATCGCAGGTGCCTTCGAGCTGCTCTGCAGCCATCCGTCAACCGCGACGCTCAGCGGGAACATCCCGCTCTAGGCGAGATGGCGACGCAATCGCAACAGTTGCGCTGGACCGCTCCCTTCGGGGAGCTCGAGCTGGGCCAGCGCTTCGAGAGCGACGCCAAGACCGTCACGGAGTCGGACGTCTCGGTCTTCTGTGCGCTCACTGGCGATTGGCACCCGCAGCACTGGAACGCGGAATGGGCCTCGCGCAATGGCATCTTCGGCGAGCGGGTCGCCCATGGGATGCTCGTGCTCTGCCTTGCCGTCGGCCTCGTTCCCTTCGAGCCCGAGCGGGTGCGCGCGCTGCGCAGGGTTGGCGACGCGGTCTTCAAGCGGCCCGTGCGGCTCGGCGAGCAGATCTCGCTCGCCGGCGAGATCGCGGCGCTGCGTCCGCTCGACGAGCAGGCCGGCCTCGTCGACCTGCGGCTCGCGATCCGCAACGGCGAGGGGATGCTCGTCTGTCGGGTGAGCGTCCAGGTGCTGTGGGCTGGCGGCACCGATTACTGGGAGCAGGCGGTCCCAGGCATCGCCGATGGATTCACGCCGTTGCCGTTGTGATGCTCGCCGGGCGACGGATCCTCATCACCGGCGTGCTCAATAAGCGCTCGATCGCGTTCGCGACCGCGGCGCGCGCCCAGCAGTTCGGCGCCGAGGTGCTGCTCACCGGCTTCGGCCGTACGCTGCGGATGACCCAGCGCGCCGCTACGCAGCTGCCGCAGCAGGTCGACGTGCTCGAGCTCGACGTCGAAGACGACGCGCAGATCGAGCGCGTGCGCGCCGAGCTTGGGCGCCGCTGGGGCGCGCTCGACGGGCTGCTGCACTCGATCGCCTACGCCCCGCCGGATGCGCTTGGCGGACGCTTCCTTGCGACGCCGCGCGCAAGCGCCGCGGGCGCCTTTCTCACGAGCGCCTACTCGCTGAAGGGCCTGACCGCTCCACTCGTGCCGTTGCTGCGCGCGGCGGCTGGTGGCGCCAGTGTCGTCGGGCTCGACTTCGATGCAAGCGTCGCCTGGCCAGCCTACGACTGGATGGGTGTCGCGAAGGCCTCCCTCGAGGCAACTTCACGCTATCTGGCGCGCGACCTCGGGCGTGAGGAGATCCGCGTCAACCTCGTCTCCGCCGGCCCGATCGAGACGCTTGCCGCCGGTGGGATCCCTGGCTTTGCTGATCTCGCCGCCGCCTGGTCGGCGACGGCTCCGCTTGCGTGGGATGCGGGCGACCCCACGCCGGTCGCCGATGCCGCCTGCTTTCTGCTCTCGCCGCTGGCGCGCAGGGTTACGGGCGAGATCCTGCACGTCGACGGCGGCTATCACGCGATGGGTGCGCCGCTGTCGGCGAGCTGAGCTCCTGCAGGGTGCGTTCGGGCGCACCGCGCTCGCGCCTGTAGCGGTTGACGGCGTCGAGCATCTCATCGAGCTCGCGGTGGCGCAGCCGCGCTTCGGTCTCCGGTGAGCGCGTCGGCTGCCAGTCGAGCAGCGATGCGTTGTCGCCGTCGTGGAAGTGGGCGCCGATCACGGCGACCAGGCAGATCGCCAACGGTGTGCCAATCGTGACGGCGAGGAACAGCAGCTCCATCATCGCTAGGCCCCCGCCGCCGCTGGTCGCGTGCTCGAGCGGCGGGCGGCGCGCTTGCCGGCGCTCGCGCCCGTGGCGCCGTGCGCGCCTGCGATTGCTGGCTCGGCATCACCTGTGCCGCGGCCGTTTGCCGACCTTGCCTGCTTTCGCTGTGCGCTCGCCGACCGCCTGGCTTCGCCTGCGCTGCCCTCGGCCAGCGCGTCGATCTGGGCCTGCAGCGTCGCGAGCCTGCGCAGGAGGCCGAGCCGCACCTGCTCGAGCTCGTCGGCGCTTGGCAGCTTCGGCGCGGCGCGGCGCGTCTTCGCGCCAGGCGCTGTTGTGGGCGCGAGGAGTGTCGGGTGCTCGGACTCGAGCTCGCCGATCGCCTGCTCGAGCGCCGCGATCTGCGTGCGCAGCAGGCGCCGGCGCGAGGCCTCGAGGCTGCTCGCCACGAGGCTGCTTGCACTCTCGGTGCTCGTCGCGCTCACGTAGAGCGCCGCCGCGACCTCGCGCGGGTCGACGCCGATCTGCAGCGCCTCCTGAGCGGCGCTCGTCGCGATCGCGCTCGCCGAGGCGCTGCGCGGCGGCGCGGCGGCGACGAAGGTGCCGCTGCCCTGCCTGCTCTCGACGAGGCCTTCGAGCTCGAGGCGGCTGTAGACGGCGCGCACCGTGTTCGCGTTCACGCCCAGCGCCTCGGCGACGTCGCGTAGCCCGGGCAGACGCATGCCGGGAGTGAGCCGGCCATCTTCGACGCGGGTCCTGATCGCCCACGCCAGCTGCACGCCGAGCGGCACCTCGGCTGCGCGGTCAAGCGTGAAGTCGAGCACGTCTGCCACGCCTGCGGATGCGCTGCTCATGTCCGGATGGTAGCCGGAAGCGAGCCGGATTGACAGTGTGCTAGTGAACTACTACACTGGCGCACTGTGTCGCGAGGAGGAGTGTCCAACGGGGTGCCGGTCGACCTATCCAGCTCTTGGAGCCCGCTGCTGAAGGCGGGCTCGCTTGGCGTCTCAGGGGTGCGGGGTCTCTTCGAAGAGGTAGGCGACATGGTCCTGCTCACGGGCAGGACCATGATCGCCGCGGTCAAGCCGCCGTATCCCTATGGCGGCGAGTTCGTCTCGCAGTTCCTGTTCGTGCTGCGCCTCGTCTGGCTGCCGCTGCTGGTCTCGACGCTTGCGCTCAACTACGCCGCCCCCGGCCTGCAGGCCGCGAACTTCCTCTCGCTGTTCGGCGCGCTCGACCGCGTAGGCACGATCTTCGTGCTCGCCGCGGTCCGCGAAATCGGGCCGGCGGTCACGGCCGTGATCGTCGCCGGCGTCGCCGGAACCGCGATCACTGCGGACCTCGGCGCGCGCAAGATCAGGGAGGAGCTCGACGCGCTGCAGGTGCTTGGCGTCGACCCCGTGAAGAACCTCGTAGTGCCGCGCTTCCTCGCGCTGATCATCGCGACGGGGCTCTTCAACGTCTACGCGATCCTCTTCGGGATCTTCGGCGGGCTCGCCGCGGTGAAGGTCAACCACGCGCCGCTCGGCCCGTTCTGGAGCACGTTCTTCGCCAACGCGAACACGACAGACCTCTGGGGCTCGGTCCTGAAGTGCACGATCTACGGCGCGATCATCTCGATCGTCTGCTGCTACAAGGGCATGACCGCCTCCGGCGGCGCCGAGGGCGTCGGCAGGGCCGTCAACCAGGCCGTCGTGATCGCCCTGCTCGCGGTCTTCTCCTTCAACTTCGTCTTCACGCAGACGCTGCTGGCGACCCATCCGAACATCCTCGTGATCAAGGGATGAACGAGGGATGAACGAACTGCTCGAGCTGCCGCGCGAATGGCTCGCCTCGGCCGGGGAGATCGGGCGCTTCATGGGCACGGTCGTCGCCGATGTCTGGAGCCTGCGCGTCTTTCGCTTCTTCGGCGAGGTTCTGCGCCAGTCGGGGATCCTGATCATCTCCTCGACGATGGTCATCTGGGCCTTGATGTTCGTCCTCGGTCTGCAGTGCGGCAACCAGGGCGCCTACTTCCTCGAGTCCCAGGGGGCGCCCGCCTACTCAGGCGTGTTCGCCGCCTGGTGCGATCTGCGCGAGGTGATTCCCTACGCGTTCGGCTACATGATGGCGGCGAAGGTGGGGACGGGGATCGTCGCCGAGCTTGGCGCGATGCGGATCTCCGACGAGATCGACGCCCTGGAAGTGATGGGCATCGACTCGATGGTCTTCCTCTGCGCGACGCGGCTGCTCGCTGCTTGGCTCGTGCTGCCCTTCATGTATCTCGCGGGCATCGGCGGCGCCTTCGTCGCCTCCTACATCGCGGTCGTCCAGCAGGTTGGCTTCGTCTCCGCGGGCGGCTACCTGATCATCTTCTGGGAGTTCCAGAACCCAACCGACTTCCTCTACAGCCTGATCAAGGCGATGGCGATGGCGACGGCGATCGTGCTCGTAGGGTGCTACTACGGCTACAACGCGAGTGGTGGGCCTGTCGGGGTGGGAACGGCGACGGCGAAGTCGATGGTCCTCAACCTCGTGCTCGTGCACCTGATCGGGATGCTTGGCACCCAGATCTTCTGGGGCTCCAACCCACGGGCGCCGATCGGCGGCTGACTACGATTGGCCGATGCGGCTGATCGTCGTCGGTGGGGGGATAGTCGGGGTTGCGACGGCGCGCCTCGCGGCGCTGCAGCGCCCGGAGGCGGAGGTGTTGCTGCTCGAGCGCGAATCTGAGCTCGCGCAGCACCAGAGCAGCCACAACAGCGGCGTCGTGCACGCCGGCCTCTACTACCAGCCTGGATCGCTGAAGGCACGTCTCTGCCGCCGCGGCGCCGGGCTCATGCGCGAGCTCTGCAACGCGAAGGGGCTGCCCTACGAGGAGTGCGGCAAGGTCGTGATCGCCACTGAGCCGGGGGAGCTCGAGCGCCTCGAACGCCTCGGTGAGCGCGCCGCCGAGAACGAGGTGCCAGGGCTGCGCAGGCTCGACGCGAGCGAGCTGCGGGAGATCGAGCCGCACGCCGTCGGCCTCGCCGCGCTGCACTCGCCTGAGACCGCGATCGCCGACTTCGCGGCCGTCACGCGCGCGCTCGCTGAGGAGCTCGCGCAGCGCGGCGGGCAGCTGCGCCTGCGCGCCGACGTGCGCGACGTGCGCTCGCGCGCGGACGCAGCCGAGGTCAGGCTGAGCGACGGCTCGACGCTGACTGCCGATCGCGTGATCGTCTGCGCAGGCGCGCAGGCGGACAGGCTCGCGGCCGCTTCGGGTGAGCCCGACGAGCCGCGGATCGTGCCCTTCAGAGGCGAGTACTGGAAGCTCGCCCCTGAGCGCACAGGGCTCGTCAAGGGGCTGATCTACCCCGTGCCCGACCCGGGGCTGCCCTTCCTTGGCGTGCATCTCACGCGCAAGGTCGACGGCGAGGTCTGGGTCGGCCCCAACGCGGTGCTCTCGCTCGCCCGCCAGGGCTACGGGCGTGCCTCCTTCGACCGTCGCGACGCCTGGGATGCGCTGCGCTGGCCTGGGACCTGGCGCATGGCGGCGCGCCACTGGCGCGCCGGGATCGACGAGCTGCGGCGCAGCGCCTCCAAGCGCGTCTTCATCGCCGATGCCCGCCGCTATGTGCCTGAGCTGCGTAGCGCCGACGTGCAGCGTGCGCCCTCCGGCCTGCGCGCCCAGGCGCTCGATCGCGACGGCACGCTCGTCGACGACTTCAGGCTCTCGGTCGCCGGTCGCGTTTGCTGGGTGCGTAACGCCCCGTCGCCCGCAGCGACTTCCTCGCTTGCGATCGCAGAGGAGCTGCTCTCTCGGGCGATCGCCTAGGAGGGCTCGGCGTCGAGCAGCTTGCTCACGCCCGCCGCGGAGAGCGGGCGATGGAAGTGGAAGCCCTGGCCGAGCTCGCAGTCCAGCGCGCGCAGGGCGTCGATCTGGAGCTGGCTCTCCACGCCCTCGGCGATCACCTCGACCGAGAGCGCCTGGGCCATGCGCACGATCGCCGTCGTGATCGCCGTCGAGCGCCGGCTGCTGCCAAGCTCTTCGACGAAGGAGCGGTCGATCTTCAGCCCGTCGATTGGCAGTTGCGTCAGGTAGGCCAGCGAGGAGTAGCCGGTCCCGAAGTCGTCGAGCACGAAGCGGACGCCGAGCTGCGCGAGGCGCGTCATCGTGTCGCGCACGGCGTCTGCTTCCTGGAGCAGCACGGACTCGGTGATCTCCAGGCAGAGGCTCGACGGCTCGATCCCTGTGCGCGCCAGCGCCGCTGCGACGGTCGCCTCGAGGTCGCGCTGGCGAAACTGCTGGATCGAGAGGTTCACGGAGATGCCGAGCGGGGGACGATCGCGATGCTGGGCATGCCAGTGCGCCGCCTGGGCGCAGGCGGAGTCCAGGACCCAGCGGCCGATCGGCTCGATCAGACCACTCTCCTCCGCGATTGGGATGAACTCGCTTGGGCCGACGAGTCCGCGCGTCGGATGGCGCCAGCGCGCCAGCGCCTCGACCGAGGCGAGCGCCTTCGTGCGCAGCGAGACGATCGGCTGATAGATCAGCTGCAGCTCGTCGCGCTCCAGCGCCCGTCTCAGGTCGTTCTCGACCGAGAGACGCTCGACGACGCGCGCTCGCATCGCGCCGTCGAAGATCTCGTAGCGGGCGCGGCCGTGCTCCTTCGCCTGGTACATCGCGGCGTCAGCGTCACTGATGAGCTCCGCCGGATGGCTGTTCTGGGCGCCGGCAAGCGCGATCCCGAGGCTCACCTTTGTGAAGTACTCGCCGACGCTGAGCCTGAAGGGCGTCTCGAAGGCGGCGACGATCCGCTTCGCGACTCGCGCCGCGGCGCGCTCGTCCTCGATGTGCTCCAGCAGGACGACGAACTCGTCGCCGCCGAGGCGCGCGATCGTGTCCTCTGGCCGCAGCGCCGTCTTCAGCCGCGGGGCGATCTCCATCAGCAGCTCGTCGCCGGCGCTGTGGCCGAGGCTGTCGTTGACGAGCTTGAAGTTGTCGATGTCGAGCAGCACGACCGCGACCTTCGCGCTCGGGCGCGAGAGCGCGTGCCCGAGCCGGTCGAGGAAGAGCACGCGGTTGGGCAGGCTCGTCAGCGGGTCGTGCAGCGCCTGGTAGCGGATGTCGTCTTCGGTCGCTCGCTGTTGCAGCGCGTCCGCGAGGATGTTCGCCAACGCCTGCACGAAGTCGACGTCGGAGGGCTCGAAGCGAGGCCGCGACGCGCTCGCCAGCCAGAGCGTCCCCCAGCGCCCGTCCCTGCCCTCGATCTGGCAGGTCACGCTGTCGCCGCCTGTGTTCGCCCTCGGCGTCCGCTCGCCATCTGACGGCGCGTCCTGCACGCGCCGGCTGAGGCGCCCCGCGGGGTGGGGTGAGCTGCTGTCGCGTGGGGAGTTGCTGTTGCGTGGAAAGTTGCTGTTGTGTAGGAAGCTGCTGTCGCGGAGGGACTCGTCGTCGCGTCGGAGCCCGTTATCGACTTGGCCTGACGCACCCGCCCCGAGTCCCTGTCGCGCTGGCCCCAGACGCGCACGCACGATTGCGACCTCCTCATCACTTGCCTGCTCGAGCACGGCGCCGCTCTCGACGCCGAGAATGCGCGTCGCCTCATCGAGCGCGTCGTGCATCAGATCGGAGACGTTGGCCCCCTCGAGCGCGTGCTTGCCAAGGCGCGCGACGGCGGCCTGCTGCTGGGCGCGCCGTTCAAGCTCCGCCTCGGCGCGCTTGCGGTCTGAGACGTCGGAGATCACCCCATGCCACTGGGCGTTGCCCTCCGCGTCTGTGACGAGCGCGGCTTCGTCTCTCACCCAGACCGTCCTGCCGTCGCGGTGACGCATCCTGTATTCCTCGGGCACCGTCGGTTCGACGAGGTCGTCCTCGCGCGCGAAGACGCGCGCACGGTCATCAGGGTGCACCTGACGGGCCCAGAGATCGGGGTCTGCCAGCCAATCCTCGGGCGAGTACCCGAGTAGCGCGCGGACCCCAGGGCTCACGTAGCGCCAGTTGCCGTCCACGCCGACGTCGGCGACGTAGACGATCGCGGGCAGCTGCTCGATCAGGTGCCGTGCGTCTGGCTCGGCCGGGATCTCGCCAGAGCCGCGCCGCGCGCTGGGCGTCGACCCAGGCTCGCTCATTGGGTTGATGTGGGCCATGTACTGCTGCTATCGGCCGCTCTACGGGTAATTCTGAGTGCGGCGGGCTGCGATTGGCGTACCGCGGGCGGGTTCTGCAGGCTCCCTGAAGGCTCCCGCATCGTCGGTAGGCGGGTAATGGTTGGAATCTATTGTTTGATTGAGGACGTCTCAGCCGTCATCAGCACCCCACTTGTGACGCGCAGGACCGCAGCGACGACGGTCGCGCGTGGTACCTCGGGGCGCTCCAGCCACCACAGCGCGAGCCCTGTCAGCGAGCTGCGCATGATCTCGCCCAGCGGCTCGAGCTCGTGCTCAGGCAGCTGCGGCGCCAGCTCCCGCATCAGCGCGACGTCGGCCGCGCGCTGCCTGGCGCGCAGCTCGCGCTGTAGCGCAGCCGCCTCGCGATCGCCGCTCACGTCCTGGAAGAGGATCCGCGACGTGTCCCGGTGCGCTTCGACATGGGCGAACCACGCATCGATCATCTTTGGCAGGCGTACCAAGGGTGGTCCCTCCGTTGCGATGAAGCTGTCCAGCGCCGCCGCCGCGAGCTCGTCGCGCCGCCGCTCCAGCAGCTTGATCAACAGCTCCCGCTTCGACTCGAAGTGGCGATACAGCATCGGCTTGCTCACGCCTGCGGCGGCGACGATGTCCTCGACGGTGCACGTCACGTAACCGCGCTCTGCGAACAGGCGCGCCGCCGCCGCTTCGATCAGCCTGCGCCGCTCGGCCGCGGGCAGCTTGCGTCGGCGACTGGCTGTCGGTGTCTCGCTTTGCTGCGCGGCTGGCGACAGTCCGTGTTGTCCGATCACCGCCACCCCACCACCCATTCCTTCTATCCCTGATACTGAAGTTACCATTTGGTACACTCAATAGTAACGTAGCTGTCGGTCGAACCCGGAGGTTGCCGTGATCGTCTCTGTGCACATCGCCGACGTTGGTGTCGGCGCCACGCTGCGATTGCTGGGCACCAAGCCCGATGCCACCCGTGTGCCTGGGCTTCGGTACGCCGAGTCCGTGTTCGCCGCGCCTCTCGGCGACCGCCTGCTGCCGCGCCCCAACCCTCGGCGCGTTGGTCTCGTCGCCGCTTGGGAGGACGATCGCTCGCTCGACGGCTTTCTCGCTGAGCATCAGATCGCGCGCAGGCTCGAGCATGGCTGGCACGTACGCATGCGTCCGACGCACGTCTTTGGCGCCTGGCAGGCCATGCCTGGGCTGCCTGTGAAGCAAGAGCCGATGGACGACGACGAGCCAGCCGTAGTGCTCACGATCGGTCGCCTGCGGTTCTCGCAGGCGCTGCGCTTTCTCAGGGCCAGCGCAGCGGCCGAGGGGCGTGCGCTGCGGGATCCTGGACTACTCGCCTCCACAGGGTTGGGACGCCCTGGCGGCCTCGTCGCGACCTTCTCGATCTGGCGCAGCACCGTTGCGATGCGGTCCTACGCCGCCGGCGGGCCTGGTCCGGAGCACCGCGAAGCGGTCAAGGAGCACGCCAGGCAGCCGTTCCACCACGAATCGGCGTTCATACGCTTCAGGCCCTACCTGTCTGCTGGTGTTTGGGATGGACGCGATCCGCTGGCTGGAAGGCTTGGCCTGTCAGGCGCCCAGCAGGTCGCCGGCGCTGGTGCACGCCGCGAGGATTGACGGCGGCACGCAGCAGGATTCGACGGCCGGCACGCAAGAAGGTTTGTCGCAAGCGCGCGGGAGGATCGACGGCCGCGTTCAGCGCCGCAACGCGGCCGCAAGCGTTGTCGAGAGTCCTACGGCAAGCGCCGCGATCACCGCTGCCGACGCGATCATCAGACGGTGTGCGGCGGCGAATTCGAGTGCATTGGGAACTCGTGTCGTGAGTACTGCCAGGGCGAGGATCGCCGCCGCGCCGAATGCGAGCAATCCAAATGCGCTCTTCAGGGCCGCAAGTCCGCCAGCCAGCCGCGCAAGCGTAGGACCTAGGCGCTCCAGCTGGCGTGCGATTGGCGCCAGCGCGCGGTGGCGACCGAGAAGTGGCTGCGGGTTGGCATTGGCTGGCCAGCGATCGTCGATCGCGCGCAGCGCCGCGACGCCGAAGCACGTCCATGTGCCCGCCATCAGGTAGCCGCCGACGACATCGCTCGGGAAGTGCCACTTCAATGCGAGCAGCGAGAAGGAGACGCCGAGCGCGAGCAGCGCGCCAAGCGTCGCGATGACCGTGCGCAGATGTCTTGGCGCGACGATCACGGCGCAGAGAACCATCGACATGATCGCCGTCGAATGACCGCTGGGCCAGGCGTGTGCCGCGAAGCGGTGGGGCACGAGCATCGTCGAATAGCGCGGCACCCTATAGAGGGCCTTGATCGCCTCGGTCGTCGCGCACGCTCCCGCTGGAACGACCGCGACGAGCACCGCAAGACGGATCCGCCGGCGCGCGAGCGCGACGGCGATCAGCACGATCCCGAGCAGGATCGCTGGTCCGGTGTCGACGATCGACGCGACAACACCCTCCCATGGGGTAGCCCTTGGCGTCGCAAGTCGTGCGAAGTCGTGTAGGACGACGGCATCGCGCGCCTCGACGCTAGGCAGGAGCCGAACGGCGGCGCCGGTGAGCAGCAGCCCGACCAGGCACAGCATGCCTCCGGCCACTGCCCATCTCGCGCTCAGGCGGCTCGCGAGGTTGCGGTCGAGTGGAGTGGTCACCACATCGATTGTAGGTTTGGCGCGCTGCGGCTCGCGCAGGCTAGGCTCAACCGCATGCACGAGTCAGCGGCGGACGTCGAGGCGTTGCAGCAGTTGCTCGATCGCAGCTACGCAAATGCGGGCTCCCATCTGCTCAGCATCCACGATCCCAAGCGTCGACTCGACGCAAAGGCGATCGCAGAGCTTTTGACGGGCATGCGCCTGCTCGCGCTTGCGACCGTCACTGCTGACGGCCGACCGCTTATCGGCCCTGTCGACGGGATCTTCTACCGCGGCGCCTTCCACTTCGGCACAGCACCGGACTCGGTGCGCCATCGCCATATTTGCGCCCGTCCCCAGGTCAGCGCCACGTACCTGCCCAGCGAGGAGCTTGCGATCACCGTGCACGGACAAGCCACCCAGGTGGACGTGAGCAAGGCTGGGGACACTGGCCTCAGGCAGACCCTGCTCGATCTCTACACGCCTCGTTATGGCCCGCAGTGGGAGCAGTTCCTCGACTCTGGTCCCGTCTACGCACGCATCGACGCCGAGCGGATGTTCGCGTTCTCTCAGCCTCAGTCGTGATGTTCGCGTTCTTTCGGCCTCGTCGTGATGTTCGTGCCCTTGGCCTCGGCCGTGATGTCGTGCTCTTCAGCTTCAGCCGTGGCAGCGAGGGCTTTCTCCTACTCGCGGCTTCTCCATAGAATGCGCGCATGACCGTCTTCGACAAAGACCTGCCTGCGCTCGCCGGCGGCGTGCTGCCTGCAGCAGACCTCGAGGGACGTGCTGTCCTCGTCGTGAACGTCGCCTCCAAGTGCGGCCTCACATCCCAGTACGAGGGCCTCGAGCGCCTGCAGAAGCGCTATGGCGATCGCGGCTTCACCGTGCTTGGCGTTCCCAGCAACCAGTTCGCCGAGCAGGAGCCAGGTGACGCCGAGGAGATCCAGAGCTTCTGCCGCCTCACCTATGGCACGACGTTCCCGCTCACAGAAAAGCTCGAGGTCAACGGCAGGCGCCGCCACTCCCTCTACGAGCATCTCATTGATGCTCCTGACGCAGATGGAGTCGCAGGCGATGTGGACTGGAACTTCGAGAAGTTCCTCGTCGCGCCAAGCGGCGCGGTCGCCGCGCGCTTCAGGCCGCAGGTCGATCCCGAGTCCGACCAGATCGTCGCAGCAATCGAGGCGAACCTTCCATGAGCGAGGCAGAGCAGACGGTGAAGGCCTCCGAGGTGCGTGCCGGCGACCGCATCCGCGCCCGCGGCCTCGAGCTCACCGTCTCGCGCGTCGAGGACACCTTCCTTGGCCGCGACGAGATGGTTGCCTTCGTCGAAGACAGCGACGAGCGCTGGCTGAAGCTGCCGGCGCTCCGCGACGCTGAGATCGAGCGCATCGGCTGATTGCGCGTATAGCCCCGCCAGATCGGCATCGGGCGAGTAATCATGCGCGTCGTTCTCATCCCCATTCCCGCGAGGGATTTCGACCCCACCGAGGTCGCGGTGAGCTGGAAGGTTCTGAGAGCGGCTGGCTGCACCGTTCGCTTTGCGACACCAGATGGCGCTCCTGCCGTTGCCGACGATCGCATGCTCACCGGCGAGGGACTCGATCCCTGGGGCTTTGTGCCAGGGCTGCGGCGCCTTATCGCGTTTGGCCGCATCCTGCGAGCGGACGGTGCCGGTCGCGCCGCATATGCGCAGCTGATCGTTGCCCCTGAGCTCGTCTCGCCGATGCGCTGGGAGGACATCGACCTCGACGCCGTGGATGGGCTGTTGCTTCCTGGCGGTCACCGCGCCCGCGGGATGCGTGTTTACCTCGAGAGCGCTGTGCTCCAGGCCGCGATCGTCGAAGCCTTCCGCCGCGATCTTCCTGTCGCCGCGGTCTGCCACGGTGTGCTGCTCGCCGCGCGCAGCCTCGATCCTGAGACCGGTCGCTCGGTCTTGCATGGTCGCCGGACCACCTCGTTGACCTGGCGCCAGGAGCGACTCGCCGCATCGATCGGTCGCGTCGTGCGCTTCTGGGAACCAAGCTACTACCGCACCTATCCCGATCCGAAGGCTCACCCTGCTGGCTACATGTCGGTGCAGGCAGAGGTGGTCAGGGCCCTCGCACGACCTGGGGACTTCGTCGACGTCGATCCTGCCGATCGGGATGCCCGCATCAAGAACGACGGTCGCCACCGCGATCGCCCCGGCAACGCGAGGCCCGCGCACGTGGTCGTCGACGGCAACTACGTGTCAGCGCGCTGGCCTGGCGACGTTCACACCTTTGCCCAGCGGTTCGCGGACCTCCTTGCCCAGCCGCGCGAAGCTGAGCCACCGGTCGAGCCTCGCTAGACGGTGGGACTTCTGGCGATGGGCGCGGCGGGTTTCGAACCTGCGACCTCTCGCGTGTGAAGCGAGCGCTCTCCCACTGAGCTACGCGCCCTCGGCCACCAAGTCTATTGGCCTTGCCTGCTCGCCGCTCATCGGTTGTGCCGAGGAACCGACGCTTTGCGGCCCTCGCATCCGGGTACCACTGAAGCGTCGAAGGCAACCGAGGAGAGTCGAGATGGCCAAGCAAAGGCTCGCTGCAACGCTCGCGGCGATCGGCATGTCGATCGGGGCAGCGGCTGTCGTGTCGCCAGCGGCAGGGGCGGCCGAACTGCCCGTCCTCTACAACGGCATCGCGGGCTACGCGCACCTCAACCCGACCGCGAGCCCGCCTGGGGCGAACAACTGGTCCTGCAAGCCAAGCACAGCGCACCCACGGCCGGTCGTGCTCGTGCATGGAACATTTGGCGACATGGCGGACAGCTGGCAGGCTCTCTCGCCGCTGCTCTACGACAACGGCTACTGCGTCTTCGCTCTCAACTACGGGGGCAATGACGGCAGCGAAGCGCTTGGGGTCGACGCGATCGGCGAAATCCCGAAGTCCGCCGAACAGCTGGCGAGCTTCATCGACCGCGTGCTCTCGGCGACTGGGGCGAGCAGGGTCGACATCGTCGGCCACTCCCAGGGAGGGATGATGCCCCGCTACTACATGAAGTTCCTTGGCGGGGCGAGCAAGGTGCACACGCTGATCGGCCTCGCGCCATCGAACCATGGCACGACGCTGAACGGGATCTTCACGCTCGCAGGCTATTTCCCAGGCGCGAGCCTATTCCTTGGCGCGCTTTGCCCCGCCTGCAGCGAACAGGCGAGCGAATCGTCCTTCATCCAGAAGCTGAATGCAGGCGGTGAAACCTCGAGAGGCGTCGACTACACGGTGATCGAGTCGAAGTACGACGAGGTCGTGACGCCCTACACCTCCGCATTCCTGAGCGGGCCAAACGTGACGAACATCCTGCTCCAGGAACAGTGCAGCCTCGACGATGGCGAGCATCTCTCGATGCCCTACGACCACATCGCGGACGCCGATGTGCTCACCGCCCTCGATCCGAAGCATCCGCAGAAACCAGCCTGCACGTATATCGCTCCAGTCGCAGGGGGGTAGGATCTGCCGCCGTAGGAGGCGCGCGGGAAGCGCGGCAGCAGAGCGAGCTCGACGTGCTCTGCTGGACCTTTCAGCGGCAAATCGAGGAGGACAGGGTGGTGTTCGAGGGCAAGGTGGCGTTGGTAACGGGCGCGGCGAGCGGCCTTGGGCGCGCGACTGCGAGGGCGCTTGCCGAGAACGGCGCAAAGATCGTCGCGGTCGACATCGACGGCGAGGGCTGCAGAGAGGTTGCAGAGGAGCTCGAAGGCGAGCCAATCGAGGCGGACGTGAGCGACCTGCACAGCTGCCTGAGGGCTGTCGAGCAGGCGACAGAGCGCTGCGGTGGCGTCGACCTCGTGCACCTGAACGCGGGGGTCTCAACGGGCTGCGGTCTCGGCGACGACTTCGACCTCGCCGCCTACCGCAGGGCGATGGGCGTGAACCTCGATGGTGTCGTCTTCGGGCTGCACGCGAGCCTGCCCGCGCTGCGCGCCCGCGGTGGCGGTGCGATCGTCGCGACGGCTTCGCTCGCGGGCCTTGCCTCGGTGCCCTTCGACCCGATCTACGCGGCGAACAAGCATGCGGTCGTTGGCCTCGTGCGCTCAGTGGGGCCTGCGCTGCTATCGGAGAACATCCGGGTGAACGCCGTCTGTCCAGGGTTTGCGGAGTCGAGGATCATCGATCCGATCCGCGAAGCCCTGCACGCCCAGGGAGTGACGATCATCCCCGCAGAGACCGTCGCGAAGACGGTCGTGACGCTGCTTGCCGGTGAGATGACTGGCGAGTGCTGGTACATCCAGCCTGGCAGGGAGAGCGAGGCGTTCGCGTTTCGCGGCGTGCCAGGGCCGCGAGCCGCGAGCTGAGTCGTCGCCGAGGGGCTGTCGGTCCTCAGGAGCTGCCAAGCGTCTGCAGCGCGCTCCAGGCATGCGGCGTGAGGACATCAGCGCCAGGGGAGAAGGTGCGCGTCAGCGAGGCGACCTGGCCCTGCGTGAGCTTCGCGCCAAAGATCGGCTCCCCACCGAGCTTTTCGTAGGTGCTCTTGACGCGTTCGCCGATCAGCGAAGCGTAGAAGTCGCCCTCGTAGATGCTCGCGATGTAAAGACCTACGGTCGCTCGCGCCGCCTTCGCCGCGGCAGGCGGACCGCTTTCGATCGCTTCGATCGCTGCATTGACATGCAGCCAGCCAGTGCGAGTGAGCAGCGCAAACGACCTGTAGAGCTTCGCGATCCCCGCCGCAGGCCCAACGAGTTCCTCGATGATCGCGACGAACTGCGGAGAGGGGACGGCTTCAGAGGCGGCAAGCGCGCCTGCGACGCCTTCTTTGAGGTCTGCGAGGCTGTCTGCTCCGCTCTGTGTGGGCAGGCCATAGGCGAGCTTTGGCCAGATCGCCTTCGTGACGCCGATCTCCTGCTGGACCTCGCCCTCCACTTCGCGCAGCCCCTGGGCGACGAACGCAAGGTGAGCCCGGCGCTGTCCAGCCGCAGCGGCTGAGGGCGAGTGGTGTTTGCCAAGCAGCAGCGCCGCAGCTGCTGCTCCCACGGCGATCGCGAGCAGCAGCAGTCCGGTCAGGATCGAAAGCGTGCGGTGGGATCTTCCGGCCGCGGACGCCTCAGTAGTGTGCGTTCCGGCAGCTGCAGGCTGCGCAGCTGCCGGATCACTCACACTGCGAGCAGATCGACTACGAAGACGAGCGGCGAGTTCGCCGGGATCGTCGGAGGCGAGCCTTTCTTCCCATACGCTTCTTCGGAGGGGATGATGAGCTCGCGCCTGCCACCGACGTGCATGCCTACGACGCCCTTGTCCCAGCCTTCGATGACCTGGCCCTTGCCAAGCTCAAAGGTGAAGGGTTCTTTGCGCTTCCAGGAAGCGTCGAAGACCTTGCCGTTCTTGTAGAGCACGCCAACGTAGTTGACGGTGACGGTGTCGCCGTCCTTGGCTTCAGGGCCTTTGCCCTTGATCAATTCCTTGGTTTCGAGTTTTTCGGGGGCCGGGCCCGAGGGTGGTGTGACCTTCGGTTCCTTCGAGAGCGGCCCGCTCGTCGGCGTCTTCACGCTCGCCGTGCTCGAGGTGCTCGTCGCAGTCGTCGTCGTCGAGGTTTTGATCGACTTTTCGGCCTGCTTCAGTTCTGCGGAGGCATTGGAGTTCTCGCTGCCTACCGCGATCGCGCTTTTAGAGCCCGATCCGCAACCTGCTATCAAGGTCGCCGAGAGAACTGCGGCGACTGCCAGCGCCCATGGGACCCTGGTGCTGTGGGGACTGCTTGGCGTCGGTTTCACGGTCGAGCAGACTAGCGGACCTGGCGCAATCGTGTTGCGCTTGTCAGCGGCAGTCATGGCGCTTTACCGCCCAACTCGCCGCTCGCACCAGTCCCAGCCGCCGCTTGCACCAGTCCCAGCCGCCGCTCCCGTTCGTCCCAGCCGATGCCCCGCTCGTCCCGAGTCGCGCTACGATCCGGGACGGACCGTGCTAGGCGGGGAGGTAGCGGTGCCCTGTACCCGCAATCCGCTCTAGCGGGGCTGAACTCCCCTCAGAGGGGTTCGGCCTCGGTTGCTCCGCCGCTTCAAGCGTCGATGGCTGAGGTCCCGTGTGGTGTCGGCTCGCGAACCAGGTCAGGTCCGGAAGGAAGCAGCCTTAAGCGGTCACCGGCAGGCGCAACGGGTACACCTCCAGCCGGAGCTGGAGGCGGCGTAAGGCAGCCGGGGCGCGGGCCTCGAAGCGGGGTGCACGGTCCATATATCTACGTATCCACAGCTGCGGCCAGTGGTCGTCTGCGGCTCTGGCGAGCAGCCGTCTGCGATTGCTGCCGTAGCCATCCGCGGCTGGATCCGCTGCTGTCTGCGGCTTGACCAGCAGCTGTCCGCGGCTTCGGCCCGCGGCTGCCTGCGGCTTGTGGCCCGCGGCTCACGAGCCCAACGCCCAGCGGCTCCAGCCCGTGCTGGTCGGCGCAGGAGGCCAGGGTAGACTCAGACTCGGTGTCAGGCGCTTCTCAGATCAGCCTCCAGAGTCCACCCCGAGCTTCCAGATGACTACTCAGCAACGCTCGCTCTACCGCAGGCACAGGCCAAGGACCTTCGACGACGTCGTCGGCCAGGAGCCTGTCGTGAGGACGCTGCGCAACGCTGTCGAGCTCGACAGGGTCCACCATGCCTACCTCTTCGTCGGCTCGCGCGGCACAGGCAAGACCTCGCTCGCGAAGATCCTCGCCGCGTGCCTGAACTGCGAGCAGGGGCGTACGACTACGCCCTGCGGCGTCTGCGCTTCCTGCGTCTCGATCGCGGAGGCGCGCTCCCTTGACGTGATCGAGATGGACGCCGCCTCGCACAACTCGGTCGAGGACGTGCGCGAGCTGCGCGAGAGCGTCGCCTTCCAGCCGCTCTCAGGCCGCAAGAAGGTCTACATCCTCGACGAGGCCCACATGCTCTCGAACGCTGCTTGGAACGCCTTCCTGAAGACGTTGGAGGAGCCTCCCTCAGACACGGTCTTCGTGATGGCGACGACGGAGGCCCAGAAGGTGCCCGCGACGGTGATCGACCGCTGCCACCGCTTCGACTTCCAGCGGCCAACCGTCGAGCAGGTGGCGAGAGTCGTCTCGCGCACCGCTGAGGCGGAGTCGATCTCGATCCCTCCAGAGGCGATCGCGGCGCTCGCGCGCTCCGCGAACGGCAGCTTCAGAGACGCCCTTGGCACGCTCGAGCAGATCGTCACCTATGGCGGCGAGACTGTTGCGCTCGAGGACGTGCTCGCGGTGCTGGGTGTCGCCGACACCGAGCTGGTCGAGCAGACGCTGAACGCGCTTGCTGCAAGCGATGCGAGGGAGGCCCTGCTTTCGGTCGAGCGCTGCGTCCAGGGCGGCCGCGACGTCGCCGCCTTGGCGTCCGAGCTCGAGGCGAGGGCCCGTGAGCTGCTGCTCGTCCAGGTCCTCGGCGACGTGCCAAGAGAGCTGTCGCTGACGGAGGAGCACGACGAGCGTCTGCGCGAGCAGGCGCTCCGTGTTGACCAAGCGTTGCTGACGCGGCTGATGGACCTGCTCGGCTTCGCGACCCAGGTGGCAAAGGCAGGCGGCGACGCCCGCACGCAGCTGGAGCTGGCTTTGCTGAAGGCGGCAAGCCCCGAGGTCGACCCCTCGACGAAGGCTCTGCTCGCAAGGATCGAGCGGCTGGAAGCGGGAGGCGGGCCGTCGCGAACGCCGCCAGCGACGACCCCGTTGCCAAAGGCTCCGACAACGCGAGGCGCGCCGAAGGCAGCCCCCACCGTAAACGACACCAACGGCGCCTCCGCCGCAAACGATGTCTCGTCCGCGAACGACGCTGATGTTCCATCCGCCGTTGCCAAGGGCGCGTCGGCGCCATCACAGGCGCCAGCGAGTAACGGCATGCCGCCCGTGGTTGCGGCGCCGTCGCCCGTGGAACCAACGCCGCCTGGCGAGGTTGCGCCGCCGGCGGAGGCTACGTCGCAGGCCATGAAAGCGACGCCGCGCGTGGAAGCATCGCCGCCTGTCGACGCTGCGCCGCCACCTGTCGAGGCACCACCCCTCGAGGCACCACCCGCCGAAGCACCACCCGTCGAAGCTGTGCCGCCCCCCGCGCCGGCCGAGGGCGTCGACGCGCTTGCCGAGATGTGGCCGGCGGTAGTCGACCTCGTGCGCCAGGGCAATGCCCTGCTTGGCGCCGTGATCGCCGAGGCGAGGCCCTTCGCGCTCGATGATGGCGAGCTCACGGTCGCGTTCCCGCCAAGCTCCTCGTTCAACAAGCGCAAGGCTGAAAGCGCTTCAAACAAGGAGTCACTCAGCGCCGCAATCTCGACGCTGACAGGCCAAAGGCTGCGGCTCGCTTATGAGTTGCGCGAGGATCTTGCAGGCGCCGCCGAGGGCGAGGGCGGCGAGGAGGACCTGGTACGCAGGATCATCGTCGAGTTCGACGCCGAAGAGCTGCCCGAGGGGTGGGCTCCAGAGCACTCAGAGACACAGGAAGGTCAGTGAGCCAGATGCCAAAGCCACAGCGGATGCCAAACATGCCGAACATGCAGCAGATGCTGAAGCAGGTCGAGCAGATGCAGAAGGACATCGAGAGCGCCCAGGAGTCGCTGAAGGACGAGGTCGTCGAGGCGAGTGCTGGCGGTGGCATGGTGAAGGTGACGATCTCTGGCGATCTCGTCGTGAAGTCAGTGACGATCGACCCTGAGGCGGCCGATCCTGAGGATGTCGAGATGCTGAACGACATGGTCCTAGCCGCGGTGAACGAGGCCCTGCGCAACGCCCAGGAGCTGCAGGGGAAGCTGATGGAGCAGGCGACAGGCGGCCTTGGCGGTCCTGGCGGCCCGCTTGGCCCAGGCGGGCTTGGCGGCCTCGGGCTGCCAGGCATGTGAGGTTTAGGCAGGTGCCTCTCAGCTGGCGACGGTCGATGAAGACGAGCGGCTTGAAGGCGAGCGGCTTGAAAGCGAGCGGCTGGTCATCGAGCGCGAGCAGCCTGGACAGGCGCCCTTGAACACGTTCGCGCCGCCCGTCCAGCGGCTGATCACCGAGCTCTCGAAGCTGCCTGGCATCGGCAGCAGGACCGCCCAGCGGCTCGCCTTCCACATCTTGAGGACGACGCCTGAGGAGGCGCTTGCGCTCGCTGACGCGATCAGGGAGGTGAAGGAGCGGATTGGGCTCTGCGAGCTCTGCTTCAACCTCGCCGACGAACGGCTCTGCCGCATCTGCCAGGACCAGCGTCGCGACCATCGGCTGATCTGCGTCGTCGAGGAGCCAGGCGATGTGATCCCGATCGAGCGCACCCACGAATATCAGGGCGTCTACCACGTGCTTGGCGGCGCGCTCTCGCCGATCGACGGCGTCGATCCTGAGGACCTGAAGGTCGCCGAGCTCTACGCCCGGGTGGCCGACGCCGAGCACGCAAACGCTGAGCCTGTGCACGAGGTGCTGCTTGCGACGAACCCAACGACGACTGGCGAGGCAACGGCCCTGCACATCGCCGAAGGCCTGCGCGAACGCACTCCTGAGCTGAAGGTGACGCGCCTCGCAAGCGGCCTGCCCGTCGGCGCTGACCTCGAGTATGCCGACGAGGTGACCCTGAGCAAGGCGATCGCAGGGCGTAGGACGATCTAGCCTCGCCCAAAGCCCGCTGACAGCTGCTCACAAGGCCCGATCCAGGTCTGATCAAGGCGAATCCAAGCCTGAATCCGCGGAGGCGGAGGCACGGATATCCTCACTGCGTGTCAGGCATCGTCGTAATGAAGTTCGGCGGCACATCTGTCGCCGATGCGGAGCGGATCAAGCGCGCAGCTAGGCGGATCGTCGAGAAGCGCGAGCTTGGCATGCGCGTCGTCGCGGTGCTCTCCGCGAGAGGCAAGACGACCGACGAGCTGATCGCAAGCGCAGAGGAGGTCTCTCAGGCCCCAGACCCTCGCGAGATGGACATGCTGCTCTCGACGGGAGAGCGCATCTCCTGTGCGCTCTGCGCGATGGCGATCCACGACCTTGGGCACCAGGCGATCTCGCTGACTGGCTCGCAGGCGGGCATCGTCACGGACACCTCACACACGAAGGCGAGGATCCTCGATGTGAGAGCGAACCGCATCAGAGACGCCCTTGCGGAGGACAGGATCGTGCTCGTCGCGGGCTTCCAGGGGATCTCGACGGCGAGGGACGTGACGACGCTTGGGCGCGGCGGCTCTGACACGACCGCCGTCGCCGTCGCCGCTGCACTTGACGCCGAGGAATGCGAGATCTACACCGACGTGCCAGGCGTCTTCACCGCGGACCCGCGGATCGTGCCTGACGCGCGCAAGCTCGACTCCGTCTCCTTCGAGGAGATGCTCGACATGGCGGCATCTGGCGCGGGTGTGCTGCAGCTGCGCTCGGTCGAGTACGCCCGCAACCATGGCGTGAAGATCCACTGTCGCTCCTCTTTCGAGGACGCTCCCGGTACCGTTGTGGTTTCAGAAGAGGAGACGATGGAGCAGCCACTCATCACAGCCGTGACGCACCTGACCTCAGAAGCGCGCCTGACGTTGATCGGCGTGCCCGACACGCCTGGTGCTGCCGCCCGCATCTTCGACGCGCTCGCAGGTGCGAACGTGAACGTCGACATGATCGTCCAGAACGAGCCAACCTCCGCAGGCGGCAGGGCGGAGATCTCCTTCACGGTGCCCCTCGAAGACCTGCGCATCGCGCACAGCGCCCTGGAGCCGCTCGCCGGCGACGCGTACATGGAGCTGCGCGAGGGCGCAGACATCGGCAAGGTCTCGATCGTCGGCGCCGGCATGCGCTCACACCCTGGCGTCGCGGCGAAGGTCTTCAATGTGCTTGCGGAGGAGAAAATCAACATCGAGATGATCTCGACCTCGCCGATCAAGATCTCCTGCGTGATCGACCGCGAGCAGGTCCCCCAGGCCGTTCGCGCCTTGCACGCGGCCTTCGAGCTGGCTGCGCCTGCGAGCCAGGGCAGCGTCGCCTGACTCTAGACCTCGCGCCGTCGCACCATGACTGTCGCGTCTTTTTCTGTGGGATGGATTGCTCATCAGCTCATCAATCCATCAACTCAGCAGCTGGTTGGACCAGTTGACCAGTTGACCAAAATCGCAAACTGGATACTCGACGCGGTGCGTCTCAGGTGCCCGGCCTGCGCTCGCCCCAGGCGGTGATCGCCGCCACGCAGCGTCGGGCGGCATCGCCCTCGCCGTAGAGCGGGGGGCGCTCCGCGGGCGGGTCCTTGGCGAGCGCGGCGAGCGCCCTGGGTGTCGCCTCTGGAGCGAGGTCGACGAGCGTGTTCCAACCAGCGTCGAGCGTCTCGACCCACTCGGTGTTGGCCCGCAGCGTGACGCAGGGGACGCCCGCGATGTAGGCCTCCTTCTGGACGCCGCCAGAGTCGGTGAGGACCGCCTTCGCGGCGTATAGGAGCGCGGCGAACTCGCCGTAGCCCAGCGGCTCGGCGAGATGCACGTGCCCTGCCTGCTGAAGCCTCGCATCGAGGCCCGTTTCGCGCAGGCGCGCCGCGGTGCGCGGATGGACCGGGAAGACGACCGGCAGCGGCAGCGCAACGATCAGCTCGACGAGCGTCGCAAGGCGCTCTAGGACGTCGACGTTGCCCGCCCTGTGCGCGCTGACGAGCAGGTAGCCGCTGCGCTCGAGGCGATGTGCGGCGAGCACTGAGGGCGCAGTCTGGGCGGCATCCTCCAGCTGTCGCAGCGCAAGGTCGACCATCACGTCACCAACCACCTCCACCTCACCCGCCACCGACTCCGCAGCGAGGTTGTCCGCTGCGATCTGCGAAGAGCAGAGCAGCAGGTCGCCAAGGTGATCGGTGAGCACCCTGTTGAGCTCCTCTGGCATCGTCCTGTCGAACGAGCGCATGCCCGCCTCGACGTGGATGACGGGCACGCCCGCCTGGGCAGACGCGAGCGCGCCTGCGAGTGTCGAGTTGGTGTCGCCATAGACGAGCGTGGCGTGAGGGGTGAGCTCTGCGATCAGCGGCTCGAGCGCCGCGAGCATTCGCGACGTCTGCGAGGTGTTGGAGCCGCCCGCGATCTGCAACTGGCGCTGAGGCTCGAGCAGCCCGAGCTCGCTGAAGAAGACCCCAGAGAGGTTCTCGTCGTGGTGCTGGCCAGTGTGCACGAGGATCTCCTCGTGCTGCTCCCGCAGCGGCCCAGAGACGACCGCAGCCTTGATGAACTGCGGCCTGTTGCCGACGACGGTGAGGATCTTCACCTGGTCAGCCTAAGCCGAGGCTCATGGATACGCTCTCTGAGGATGCCCTCAGACGGCGCCCACCACTGCGGTCGACCAGTCGATCACCGCGGTCGGCTTCACGACGTGCTTGCTCATGCCCAGTTCCTTCGGCGAGAGGCCAAGCGCGAGGCCGACGAGCTGGGGGAGGTGCAGGACTGGCATCTGCAGCGACCTCGAGACGACTTTTTCGGCGATTGGCTGCTGCATGTCGAGGTTGAGGTGGCAGAGCGGGCAGGGCGTGACGAGGCAGTCCGCGTCGGCGTCGATCGCGTCGCCAAGGTGGGTGCCCGCCTGCTTCAGCGAGGCCTCCTTGTTCATCGTGATGATTGGGAAGCCGCAGCACTTGCGCATGCCTGCGTACTCGATCACGGTGCCGCCAAGGGTGTCGATCACATCCTGGAGGTAGTGGTCCCTAGGGTGCTCATCGTCGATCCCAAGGCGGTTGCGGGGGCGCACGATGTAGCAGCCATAGAAGGGGCCAACCTTCAGGTTCGTGAGCGGGCGCGTCACGAGCGAGCGCAGCTTGTCAAGGCCAATCTCCTCGACGAGCAGCCAGAGGAAGTTCTTGTTCGTGAGGGGGTGGGTGGGATCCTTGTCATAGGAGAGGCCCTCAGAGGCGAGCGTCTCGTTGACGTGGGCCCTGTACTCGGCGTTGGCGTCAAGGCGTTCCTGGCACTCGCTCTGGGCGCCCTGGCAGGTTGAGCAGATGTTCATCATCAGCTCAGCGCCCTGAACCTGCTGGGCGAGCGCGAAGGTCCTCGCGTTGAGCGTGTCTGCGAGCTCCTGGTTGTGCTCTGCGATCACGCCTGCGCCACAGCAGTTGCCCCTGTCAAGCTCGACGAGCTCGATGTCGAGCATCGGTGCGACCTTCGCCATCGAGCCATGCAGCTCTGGGGTGAAGCCACGGCTCACGCAGCCAGGCCAGTAGGCGACCTTCATGAGTTGACGCTCCCTTCCGGCGCGGCGCCGACGGCCTCCGGCTCCTCGTCGACGCCGGTGATGTAGAGGTTGAGCTCGTAGCGCTGAGGCTTGCCCTCGACCCTGTCGTAGATGCGCTGCACCGCGTCGCGATCGGCCTTCGGGATCTTCTCGCCAAAGATCGCGACCTTTGGGCTCATCTTGCCTCTGAGCAGGCCAAGCGCTGCGATCTTCCAGGAGCTCGCGAGCTCCTTGCCGGCGGCGGGGTGGAACTTGCCGAACCACGAGTTGCCGCCATAGGAGCGGGGGACGAGCTCGGCCTCGTGCAGAAGCCCCTTGTCGCGCACGAGCGTCGTTATGGCTTCCTCGTGGCGATGGCCGTTGTTCTGGTCGACGATGTGCTCGTCGGCCCCTGCGATACGGCGCAAGCGCATGATCTGGCCCATCGGGTTGACGTCCTTCGGGCAGGCCTCGACGCACTTGAAGCAGTGTGTGCAGTCGTAGATGCCATGGGGGTCCTGGGAGAGATCCTCGAGGCGGTCGTGGCGCGCGTCGTCGCGCGGGTCGCCAACGAACCTGTAGCTCTTCGCGAGCGCCGCAGGGCCAATGAAGAGCGGGTCGACCTCCATCGCAAGGCAGTCTGAGACGCAGGCGCCACACTGGATGCAGGCCATCGACTGCGTGACGTCGACCATGCTTTCGCGGTCGACGATGTACTCGCGCTCTGGCACAGGCTGCTTGCCGATCAGCCAAGGCGTAACGCGTTTGACCTTCTTCCAGTGGACCGCGTCCATGTCGACGATCAGGTCCTTGATCACAGGCATGTTGCCCATCGGCTCGACGGTGATCGTGCCGTCAGGTGATGAGTTCTTCGCGTGGTCAAGGTGGGTGTGGCAGGCGAGCCCAGGTTCGCCGTTGATCTTCACGCCGCAAGAGCCGCAGATCGCGGCCCTGCAGGAACAGCGGATGCCGATCGAGCCGTCTGTGACCGCCTTCGCCTGGAGAATGCCCTCGAGCACGGAGCGGTGCGGCTCGAGCTCGATCTGGTGCTCCTCCCAGTAAGGGGCCTGGCCCGACTCAGGGTTGTAGCGGCGCAGTCTCAGCGTGAACTGCTCAGGCGGCCTGTGGGTCTCTGCCATCAGTATTTCCTCTCTTCAGGCTGCCACTGGGTGATCGTGACCGGCGAATAGCCGACCTTTGGCCCATCCTCGCCGCTTGTGATCGTGATGTGCTTCATCCAGGTTGCGTCGTCGCGGTCAGGGTAGTCCGTCCTGAACTGGGCGCCCCTGCTCTCCTTGCGCTCGATCGCGCCAAGCACGATCGCCTCGGCGCAGTCGAGCATGTAGCCAAGCTCGATCGCGCCAAGCACGTCCTGGTTGAAGACTGTGCCCTTGTCGTCGATGTAGGCGGACTTTGCCTCCTCGCGCAGACGCGAGACGACCTCTCTCGCCTTGCCAAGGCCCGCTTCCTCGCGGTAGACGGCGACGTACTGGTTCATCGTGTCGCCAAGCTCCTGCTTGATCTCCGAGACGCGTCGGGGGCGGGGGTGGGTGGCGGGACCACCAGTCTTCTCGCGGGCGACGATCGCATCGATCTTCGCGACATCGTCGTTCAGCTGGGCGGACGCAGAGCTCTTCGGCATCGCCATCGAGGCGCCACGCAGCGCCGCATGCTCACCGGCCCTGCGGCCAAAGATCAGCGTGTCGAGCAGCGAGTTCGCGCCAAGCCTGTTGCCGCCGTGGACCGAGACGCAGGCGACCTCGCCGGCGGCGTAGAGGCCCTCGATCGGCGTCGCGCCGTCGACGTCGGTCTTCACGCCGCCCATGATGTAGTGCTGGCCAGGGCGGATCATGATCGGCTCGCGCGTGATGTCGACGCCTGCGAAGTCCTTGCCGATGTTCACGATCTCGCGCAATGCCTCGAGCGTGCGCTTGCGTGGGACCTTCGTGATGTCGAGGTAGATGCCGTCTTTGCCTGCGCCGACGCCCCTGCCCTCGAGGATCTCGGTCTGCTCGGCCCTTGAGACGACGTCCCTGGAAGCGAGCTCGAGCTTGTTCGGCGCGTAGCGTTCCATGAAGCGCTCGCCCTCGGAGTTGAGCAGGATCGCGCCCTCGCCGCGGGCGCCCTCTGTGATCAGCAGGCCGTTCTCGACGAGCGTCGTCGGGTGGTACTGGACCATCTCCATGTCCATCAGCGGTGCGCCAAGCCTGTAGGCCTGGGCGATGCCATCGCCAGTCACGATCAAGGCATTCGTCGTCGGCCTGTAGACCTGGCCAGCGCCGCCGCAGGCGAGGATCACGCTCTTCGCATGGAAGACCTCCATTTTGCCGCTGCGCACGTCCCTTGCGATCGCGCCGCAGCAGGCGCCGTCCTCGCCTTGCAAGAGCGAGGTGACGAACCACTCCTCGTAGCGATCGAGCTGCTCGCCGTGCTTCATCAGCTGCTCGTAGAGCACGTGCAGGATCGCTTGGCCCGTGATGTCGGCGACGTAGGCGGTGCGCTTCATCGAGGCGCCGCCAAACGCCCTCAGGTCCATTTCGCCTCTGTCGTTGCGGTGGAAGGTGACCCCGATGTGCTCGAGGTGCATCACCTCCTTCGGCGCCTCGCTGCACATCACTTCGATCGCGTCCTGGTCGCCAAGGTAGTCTGAGCCCTTCGCCGTGTCATAGGCATGAGAGCGCCAGTCATCTGCGACGTTGATCGCCGCGTTGATGCCACCCGCCGCCGCGACGGAGTGCGAGCGCACAGGGTGGACCTTGCTGATGATCGCGACCGAAGCCTTCGCCTGGGCCGCGGCGAGTGCGGCGCGCTGGCCTGCGAGGCCGGCGCCAATGATGAGTACGTCGTGCTCAGGCATGGCGGGGACTCTATAACGCGACAGCGCTGGATCGCGTTATCGACCTCGAAAGCTGGGCGAGGCTGTTCAGAGCAACGTGTGGATCGGGTAGAGGCGCACGAAGCTGTAGACGAGCATGATCGCCCAGCCGACCGCCGCCGCGGGCGGCAGCCGTTTGCCCGCGAAGAGCCTCGTCGTCACGAGGTAGACGCCTGGCATCACTGCGAGCATGTAGTAGATGTAGGAGACCCTGTCTGAGGCGAGGTCGCCGATCACCAGCGGCAGGTAGGTGCCAAGGCACCAGCAGGCGCCAAGCGCCGCGACGCCGTCGCCGCTGCGCCAGGCTGCGGCGAGCGCGGCGAAGAGCCCTGGCACCGCGAGGAAGATGATGAATGGGTTGATCTCGCCGATGAAGCTGATCGTCGCGTGGCTGCCGACGAGCTTGCCTTTCACGGTCGTTTCCACGACGACGCTCGCGTACTTGATCGTCTTCTGGTCGAACAGCCAGTCGAGCGGGGGCGAGGCGAAGCCCGTTTCGTATGGCTTTGCCTTCAGCAGCTGCGCGTAGTTGTACATGTGGGCGAGGTGGCTGAAGGGGTTGCCGTCGTAGAGCTTGTGGGTGCCAGGGTCATAGGCGGGCACGAGCACGTCGAGCAGCCAGAGCAGCCCAAGCGTGCCGGCGGCGCCCGCGAGCAGGAAGAGCCCCAGCTTTGGCAGTCGCTGTCTCGCCGTCGCTGCCGCTGCCCTCGCGCGGTCTGCGAGCGTCGGCGCGCTTGGCAGGTGCCGCCACCTCGCGCCGTCGCTGACGGTGATCGCCGCCGCTCCATGGCGCCCGAGGCCGCCCCAGGGCCCTGGCCCGCCGCGGTGTGAGGCGCCATAGCGGATGCGCGGGCCCTCCGCGCCTTCGGGGCGGTCGAAGTCGCTGTCGTCCCTGCCCATCCAGGCGCGCGCGATCCGCAGCGCCTCCAGCAGGATGAAGACGAAGACGAGGAAGAGCGCGGTTTCCTTCATACAGGCCGCGACCCCGAGCGCGAGCCCTGCGAGCAGCGGGCGTTTTCGCATGTAGAGCAACGCTGCGACGATCATCATCGCGACCGCATAGATGTCGAGTGTCGCGATCCTGCTGTGCACGAACATCAGGTTGTCGAGCGACATCACAGCGGCTGTTCCCGCCGCGAGCCAGTCGCTGCCGCCCGCCGCGATCACGAGCCAGTAGAGCGCGAGCAGCGCGATCACGCCGAAGACGATGCTGCCGATGCGCCAGCCAAGCGGGTTGTTGCCGAAGATCTTGATCCCCGCCGCGATCGCGAGCTTCGCGAGCTGTGGGTGCTCCGCGTTCGGGTCGTCGCCCTTTGGCGCGCCATGGTAGTGGGCACTCTTTGGCGGTTCGATGTGGTCGATCACGCGCGCCGCGTTGATGTAATAGGCCTCGTCGAAGATCAGCGTGTGTGCGTTCTGAGGCTTGCACGGCGCCTTACAGGGCTGGCTGAGGTCGATCCCTTTGCTTGCGATCGAGAACGTGACGAGCAGCATCAGCGCGATCCGCGGCGCCCAGGGGTTGCGCAGCGCCCGCCTCACGCTCGCGGCGAGGCGGCTCGGACGCTCAGGGGCGGGCGGGATCGACAGCTGCTCGGTCGGATCGGCATACGGCGAGGCCGCCAGCGCCTCGGCGGGCACCGCCGCAAACTCGATCGTTCTCGCTTCGGCCGCCTCGGCCAGCTCAGAGGTCGGCTCTTCCTCGGGTCGGGCGATGCCTGACCCCTCGTCGAGCTGTGCGACATCGGGCTCGGCCGCCTCGGCCTCCGCCTCGGGCCGCGCGACGCCTGGTCCTGGGGGAGTCACTGGCCTGCCCAGGGGGCGTCCCTGCTCCGCGTCGTCCTCAGCCACGTCTTACCTTGGCTACGAGGCCGGTCGCAACGCTTCGCGCACCTGGGCGAGCGTCACGACTCCCTGCAGCGTTCCCTCTCCGTCGACGGCGACCATCCCACCGATGCGCGCAAGCGCTTCGGACCTCAAGAGCGACTCGAGGGGCTGCGTCTCGTCGATCTTCACGCGCAGATCGTCCTCCAACGCTTCTCTCGCCGTCAACGCTGGCCTGCCTGCCGCGAGCTCTGCGTCCATGCGCTGGCGCGTGATCAGGCCAAGGAAGTGCCTGCGCGGATCGACGACCGCGAACCAGGGCCACTGGTAGCGGCCGAAGTAGCGTTCCTGGGCTTCGAGCAACGTCATGTCCGCGGGCACCGTCACCGGTTCGCGGTCCATCACGTCTGCGACCGTCAGCTGCTGCAGGCGCTGCCCGATCGCACCCTGGACGACAGCGGCGCCGGCGCCCTGGTAGACGAACATCGCGATCAGCAGCAGCCAGACCCCTTCCTCCATGCCCTTGCTCAACAGGTAGAGGCTGCCGACGCCGATCAGGACCGCGAGCGCCTGCCCGACCCTGCCCGTCGCGCGCGTCGCGCGGTTGCGGTCGCCTGTCGCCTTCCAGACGACCGCCTGGACCATCTGGCCGCCGTCGAGTGGGAAGGCGGGCACGAGGTTCAACGCGAGCACGACGATGTTCAGCATCGCAAGGCACTTCAGCCAGACGCCGACTGGCGTCGTGTGAACGTTCGCTGCGACTGAGAGGTCGAAGAACTGCTGGTGCGGTGCCGCGAGCGCGCCTGCAATGCAACAGGCGGCGATCACGAGCAACGTCGCAAGCGGGCCTGCGGCAGCGATCATGAACTGGGCGCCAGGGGAGCGCGTCGTGCCGCTTGTGCGCGTGATTCCGCCAAGCGCCCACAGCTCGATGCCCATCACCGCCAGGCCGTTGCGTCTCGCGGTCAAGGCGTGCCCAAGCTCGTGCAGGACGATTGAGAGGAAGAACGTGAGCGCGCTCACGACCGTCACGAGATAGGCGGTCCCATGCGGGCCAAGCAGCAGTTCGTGGACGTACTGCTCGAGGAAGATGATGTAGAGGAAGAGGACGACGAACCAGCTGAGGCCGACATTGATCCCAATGCCGAACACCTTCGCGAGCTGGAAGCTTGTCCGCCTTGGCCTCACGCGAGTAATGGTATGCGCAGAAGCGCCGCTAGAGGTGCGGTCTATGCCGCTCGATGATCGCCTCGAAGTCGCTGCTTGGCGGCAGCGTTCCGTACTCGAGGCAGCGCTGCTCGCTCAGGCGCGAGCCGCAGAAGGCGTCTGCGACTGCGGGCGGGGCGTTGCGTACGAGCAATGACCCCTGCAATGCGAGCGCCATCGCTTCGACGACGCGCCGTGCCCTCGCTTCGATCTGATCGAAATTGCTCAGCTCGTCCTTCAGCTTCGAGATGTGGCTGTCGAGGCGCGGATCGGCGCCCTCAGCCTGGGACACCTCGTCGAGGAAGACCTCGATCGACCCCTGCTCCCTTGCGATCGCGCGCAGCACGTCGAGGCTCATCACGTTGCCTGAGCCCTCCCAGATCGAGGCGAGTGGAGCCTCTCTGTAGAGGCGGGGCATGCCTGACTCCTCGACATAGCCGTTGCCGCCAAGGCACTCCAAGGACTCAAAGGCATGGTTTGGCGCGCGCTTGCAGACCCAGTACTTGCCGACTGCGGTTGCGAGCCGCTTGAACTGCTGGGCTGAGGCGTCGCCCGCTTCGGCTTCGTCGTAGGCGCGCGCGAGCCGCATCGCGAGCGCTGTCGCAGCCTCTGCCTCGACGCAGAGGTCCGCGAGCACGTTGCCCATCAGTGGCTGTTCGATCAGGCGCTTGCCGAACGCGGAGCGGTATGTAGCGTGGTGGGTCGCGTTCACCACCCCTGTCCGCATCCCTGCGGCGCCGCCAATCACGCAGTCCAGGCGCGTGTGCCCAACCATCTCGATGATCGTTGGCACGCCACGCCCAGGCTCGCCGACCATCCTCGCCCAGGCCCCATGCAGCTCGATCTCGCTTGAGGCGTTCGAATGGTTGCCAAGCTTGTCCTTCAGGCGCTGGATGTGGAATTCGTTGCGGCTGCCGTCGGGCAGGATGCGAGGCATCAAAAAGCAGGAGAGCCCGCCCTGCTCCGCCTGGGCGAGCACGAGGAAGAGGTCGCTCATCGGTGCTGAGCAGAACCACTTGTGACCTGTGAGCAGATACTCCTCGCCAGGGCCGCCACTGCCGACCGCCTTTGCGACGGTCGTGTTCGCTTTCACGTCGGAGCCGCCCTGCTTCTCGGTCATCGCCATGCCCGCGATCGCGCTGCCCTTCTCCGCGACGGGCTTCAGCTCACCGTCATAGGAGGTCGAGGTGATGTAGGGCTGCCACTCTGCGAGCAGCTCTGGCTGGGCGCGCAGCGCTGGGATCACCGCAAAGGTCATAGTGATCGGGCAGGCATAGCCCGCCTCCGCCTGCATCGCAGTCATGTAGAGCGCGGTGCGCGCGACGTGGGCGCCAGGCTGGTCGGGGTGCCGCCAGGGCAGCGCGTGCAGTTCGTGCTCGACGCCGAGTTTCATCAGCCGATGCCAGGCAGGGTGGAACTCGACCTCGTCGATCCTGTTGCCATAGCGGTCGTGGGTCTTCAGCTGCGGCTTGTTCTCGTTCGCGAGGCGGCCCCATTCCATCGGCTCGCCACCGACGAGCCTGCCGAGCTGCGCGGCGCGATCGAGGATCCAGGCGCCGCCCTCGCGCGCGGTCGCCTCGAGTAGCGGCGTGTTGCTGGAGAAGAGATCGAGCCCATGCAGCGGCGGCGGCTGGTTGCGCACGGTGTGCGTCCTCCAGGGCACCTCTCGCTCCTCGGTACGAGACATAGTTGCCATCGAATACAGACTAGATGAATAAAGACAGCGCCACATGTGGCGCTGTCGCAGTTCGCACATGTGCGAACTGCGGGGCTGCACATGTGCAGCCCCTACCGCCGCCGCATGCGGCGGCGGGCGATTGGTGCATGCACCAATCGCAACATACTGCTGAGCCTCTAACGCGCGATAGCATCCACGCCGCAGTTGCTGCGGGCTCGACGGGAGCGCCCCCCGACGATCGACCGCCGCGATAGACGGCCTCTTAACGTCTCATCGACCCAAGGACTGAACATGGCCAAGATCAAGGTGGAGAAACCAGTCGTGGAGCTTGACGGCGACGAGATGACGCGGATCATCTGGTCGCTGATCAAGGAGCAGCTGATCCTGCCCTACCTCGAGATCGAGCTGGATTACTACGACCTCGGCATCGAGCAGCGCGACGCGACCGACGACGAGGTGACGGTCGAGGCGGCCGAGGCGATCAAGCGTCATGGCGTCGGAGTGAAGTGCGCGACGATCACGCCCGACGAGGCGAGGGTGCAGGAGTTCGGGCTGAAGCAGATGTGGCGCTCGCCGAACGGCACGATCAGAAACATCCTTGGCGGCGTGATCTTCAGGGAGCCGATCGTGATCGCGAACGTGCCAAGGCTCGTGCCGACGTGGACGAAGCCGATCGTGATCGGCCGCCATGCCTTCGGCGACCAGTACAGGGCGACTGACGTCGTGATCCCAGGCAGCGGCGCGCTCACGCTCACGTTCACCCCGTCTGACGGCGGCGAGCCGATGGAGCTTGAGGTCTACGACTTCCCTTCAGGCGGTGTTGCCCTTGCGATGTACAACCTCGACGAGTCGATCAGGGACTTCGCGAGGGCCTCGCTGCGCTACGGCCTCGAGCGCAAATACCCCGTCTACATGTCGACGAAGAACACGATCCTGAAGCGCTACGACGGGCGCTTCAAGGACATCTTCATGGAGATCTATCAGTCAGAGTTCAAGTCTGACTTCGAGGCTGCAGGGCTGACCTACGAACACCGCCTGATCGACGACATGGTCGCCTCTGCGTTGAAGTGGGAGGGTGGCTACATCTGGGCCTGCAAGAACTATGACGGCGACGTCCAGTCAGACAGCGTCGCTCAGGGCTTCGGCTCGCTTGGCCTGATGACGAGCGTGTTGATGACTCCTGACGGCAAGACGGTCGAGGCGGAGGCCGCTCATGGCACCGTGACGCGCCACTACCGTCAGCACCAGCAGGGCAATCCAACCTCGACGAACCCGATCGCCTCGATCTTCGCCTGGACGCGCGGCCTCTCTGCGCGCGCGCGAATGGATGGCACGCCAGCGGTGGGAGAGTTCGCCGACACGCTCGAGCGCGTCTGCGTAGAGACCGTCGAAGAAGGAAAGATGACGAAGGATCTCGCCCTGCTCGTTGGCCCTGAGCAGCAGTGGCAGAGCACTGAGGAGTTCCTCTCCTCGATCGATGAGGGCCTGCAGAAGGCGATGGCCTGAGCGCAGGTGAGCGCCCAACAGTTGCAGAAACGACCCCAACCCAGGAGCTGAAACGACAGTGACTAGTCCAGTACGAGTTGCCGTGACCGGCGCCGCCGGCCAGATCGGCTACAGCCTGCTCTTCCGCATCGCAAGCGGCGCGATGCTTGGCCCAGACACCGACGTCGAGCTGCGTCTGCTCGAGATCCCCCAGGCTGTGAAAGCAGCGGAGGGCACCGCGATGGAGTTGAACGACTGCGCCTTCCCAACGCTTGCAGGGATCGAGATCACAGACGATCCAAACGTCGCCTTCGACGGTGTGAACATCGCTCTGCTCGTCGGCGCGCGCCCGCGTGGCAAGGGCATGGAACGCAGCGACCTGCTGCAGGCGAACGGCGGGATCTTCAAGCCCCAGGGCAATGCCTTGAACGCGAATGCGGCTTCAGACGTGAAGGTCCTCGTCGTCGGCAACCCTGCGAACACGAATTGCCTGATCGCGATGAGCAACGCCCCTGACATCCCAAGGGAGCGCTTCACTTCGATGATGCGCCTCGACCACAACAGGGCGATCGCCCAGCTCGCGGCGAAGGCGGGGGCGAGGGTCGGCGACGTGAAGAACGTCGGCGTTTGGGGCAACCACTCTGCGACCCAGTACCCAGACATCCTGCATGCGACGGTTTCAGGCAGCCCTGCAAGCGAGATCGCCTCTGACAGGGAGTGGCTGACGGGCGATTTCATTCCTACGGTCCAGAAGCGTGGCGCCGCGATCATCGACGCAAGGGGCGCCTCCTCCGCTGCCTCCGCCGCGAATGCCGCAATCGAGCACGTGAGGGACTGGGTGAAGGGCACCCCTGAGGGTGACTGGGTCTCGATGGGCGTGCCCTCTGACGGTTCCTATGGCGTGCCAGAGGGATTGATCTGCGGCTACCCCTGCACCTGCTCTGGTCGCGAATACACGATCGTGCAGGGCATCGAGCTTGACGACTTCTCGCGCGAGCGCGTCGATGCAAGCGTCGCTGAGCTTGCAGAGGAGCGCGACGCGGTGAGCGAGCTTGGCTTGATCTGAGCAGATAGGCAGGCACAAAAAAAGGGGGGCGTGGCCAGTGGCCACGCCCCCCTTTTGCTTTCAACTCTGCTTTGGGCTTCAGCCCTTCTTTGCGTGCCAGCCCCTGCCCTGCTTCGCGACCTTGCCTTCTTGTTCGAGGCCTGGCAGTACGCGATAGAGGTAGTTCTGCTTGATGCCCATGCGGGCGGCAAGCTCAGGAATCGTGATTCCTGGCTGCGACTGCACAAGCGAGAGCGCCTGCACAGAACGCGTGCCGCTGCCCTTGCGCCTGCCTGGACGGCGGCGGGGCGTTGCGGCGGCGCTGCTGCTCGCCGCGCTGCTGCTTGCGGCACGGCCACTGGCTGCGCGCTTGCGCGTCGTCGCTGCAGGGCGACGGCCACGGCGGCCGCTTGCTGCGGGCTTCGCTGCACTGCTCGCTGCCGCTGCTGCGGGCGCGGGAGCGGCTGCGGTGCGGCGGGGCCTGCCTGGACGGCGGCGCGGCGCAGCCGTCGTCGAGCTTGAGCTGCCGCCGACGCTCACGAGCGCGGCAGCGGCCGCCTCGAGCCGTTGGAACTCGTCGACGAGCGGCTTCAGCTCTGCCAAGCGGTCTGCGATCTCTTGGCGCTTCTCATCCAGAAAGTCGGTCACGATTGAACCTCACAGTAGAAGGACACATCATCTTCATGATGACTGTAGATACTTACCTTACCTCAATTTACGGGTTTGCAGTCACATATCCTGCTCAGCAAGCGGCTTCAGTCGCGCCTGCGAGTGCCGCAGTCGCGAGGCGGGACCGTCACATACCGTGCTTCGCTGGCGGTCTCCGTTGCTTCTGCGAGTGCTGCGGCCGCCAGATGGGACCGTCACATACCGTGCTTCGCTGGTGGTTTCAGTCGCGCTTGCGAGCCGCCGCGGCTGGAAGCGCAGGCCTGTCACACGTGCGGCTCGAGGAGCGCCTTCAGCTGTTGCAGGGTATGTTCCGCCTCACGTTCTGGCATACCACCGACGAGCGCCCTGCTCGCGAGCGCGCCGATTGGTCCAAGCGGGGCCCTGAACTCGTTGTGGTAGGCGAAGCTCGTCGCAGATTCACCGTCTGCGCTGAGCACGTACTCCGTTCTTGCGTGCGAGCGGGCAGGCCCCCTGCCCTCCCAGACGGCGCGGGAGCAGGGGACGCAGGAGACGAGCTCCCAGTGAACGTCGATGTTGACGCCTCGCAGGTGCAGCTGCTGCTCCATGCGGTATCCGACCCTTGCCTTGCCGTCGTCTGCGTAGCGCAGCTTGCGATGAATCGTGACCCAGTCGGCAAGCCTGTGGGGGTCCATCACCACCGCCCAGACGGCTGGCGGCGGCGCTGCGATGTGAACTGAGGCGGAAACGGTGCTCATCTATTCGGGAACCGTAGCCTGCCACTTCGGCGCGTGGCGCGCCGCATCGATCTCACCGCAGCGCGCGGCGAGCGGCTCGATTGCTTCCCACTCGCGCAGCGCATGCTCGACGGCTGCGTCGAAGGTGTGCAACTGGACTTGCAGCAACTGTGCAGCGGAGTCTTTGCGGGGCAGCAGGTCGCCTGCGAGGCTCTCCATCAGCGGCAGCACGAGGTCAGGGTCCTCGCCTACGATCGCAGCAGTCAAGCGCGCGGCGATCGGAGTTGCGTTCACGCGGAGGGGCAGTGTCGGGCGGCTGAGCAGCATCAGCTCTGCGATGCGCTGCAGGATCGCCTCGTAGGTGAGCGCCTCAGGGCCTGCGGCGTCGAGTGACATGCCGCCTGCCACTTCGCTCTGCGCCGCTGCAAGCAGCATCTCGATCATGTCGCGCTCGTCGATCGGCTGGGTCCTGTGCCCGCGCCAGGCGGGCATCGTGAGCACAGGCATGCGCTCGACGAGCCTGACGAGCAGGCGAAACGAACGCGACCGTGCGCCAATCACGATCGAGGCGCGTAGCGCGACCGAGTCAGGCACGGCGTCAAGCAGGATGCGCTCGACCTTGGACCTGCTTTGCAGGTGAGAGGAGACCCTCCCAGAGTCAGGCAGCGGGCCGCCAAGGTAGATGATGCGCCTGACCTTTGCGGTGGCTGCCGCCTCCGCGAAGCGTCTGGCACCAAGGCGCTCGCGCTCGGCGAAGCGAAGGGGGTCGTCGCGGTCGTCGCGGTTTGGGCGCCCCCGTTTTGGTCGACCCTCCATCGAATGTATGAGGTAGTAGGCGACCTCGACATGATGCAGGGCCTTTGCGAGGCCTTCTCCTGTGAGCACGTCGCCGCCAACTGTGGAGACCTCAGGGGCGTGGACCTTCGAGGGGTCGCGGGCGAGTGCGACGAGCTCATGGCCTTCTGCCGCAAGTTGCGGGATCAATTTCGAGCCGACGAAGCCCGTGGCGCCTGTGACGAGCACGCGCATGCGTGTAGATGATGACGGTTGCCCTCTTCGAGTATCTGCCTGCCCCTTGGGAGCGGCTCTCGCGGTTTTCCCCGCGGCTCTCCCCATGCGGCTCTCCGTGTGCAACTCCCGATTTCGAAAAGCACAACCAATTGGTTGTGGGTTCTGGGATCGAGAATGTCCGCAGAGGGTCCGCAGAAGTTTTCCCTGCGATTTGCGGAGTCGCCACCCCCTCGCGCTTGAGCTGCTCTGCCAAGGGTGCTTTCATGCCTCGCCGTCGGTGGGGCAGATGCGACAGGGAGGATGCACTTGAAGCAGGTCAGACGGGCGCAACGCAAGGTCAGCTGTGAGGATTGCTACTTCAGGTGCAATCTCCTCTGCGCACTCGAGCTCGATGAGCCATGTGCAACGTTCAGGCCAAACGAGGCACAGCTGAAGCCACCTCCGCAGATGCGTCTCGTCTTCCGCCAGGAGCGCAGGGCAAGGGCGACCTGGGCGTTCCCCTCGGCCCAGGATCAGGCAGCGCTGCGGACCTGACGCTCAGCGCTGCGGACCTGACGCTCGTCGCTTGGGCCGAGCGCCGTGGACTGCGCGTCTGTCGCCCTCTGCGAATGGCGCCTACCGCCCGGATTCAGGCGGCGGTGCCGGCCTCGCTTTCGCGCTTCGTCTTGCGGCCTCGCTTTCGCGCTCCGCCTTGCGTTCGGCGCGGCGGGCGATCCAGTTCGCGCCAGGCGTGTCGCTTGCGCCATGGATCACGATTGAGCAGAGCACGACGAGCGCAGCGATGTCATAGAGCCGCTGGCCCGCTGCGATCGGCTGGTCGACGATCAACAGCGAGAAGGTCATCGTCGCAACGCCCTTTGGGCCAAACCAGCCCATGAAGAGGCGCGTCTCGGTGTCGGTCTTCGTCCCCAGCAGCGAGAGCCAGACCGCGAGCGGCCTAGCGATGAAGAAGCAGATCGCGACGAACCCAAGCGCGACCCAGCCCTCGCGACCAAGCGCATGCAGGGTGAGCAGCGAACCAAACAGCAAGAAGATCCCAAGCTTCACTATCTCGACGATCGCTGCCGCGCCATGCTCGAACTGAGTGACAAGGTCCTTGCGTCTGACGCCAAGCACGATCGCGGCGACGAACACTGCGATGAAGCCATTGCCTTCAGGCGACAGCACTGTGACGCCATAGGTCGCGAACGCGACACCAAGCGCATAGAGCGACTTCTGGTGATTGGGGATCTCATGTGTGAAGAGCGCTTCGCCATGCAGGAGTCGGTGTAACCAGGTGGAGTGCGCCCCAGGTCGAGATTCCTCACCTTCGGGCATAGGTAGTAACAGACAGGCGACGTAGCCGCAGGCCAGCCCGAAGAGGAGGCCCAGGCCAAGATCCTCGAGCACGAAGCGCCACCAGACGAAGCCCGTCGTGCTCGCGTTCAGGGCGGCGGCGAAGGCGAGCACCGCAGGCAGCGCAAGGCCGTCATTGAGGCCTGACTCGAGGTTGAGCGAATGGCGTATGAACCTTGGCACGCGCTTGTTCGTGACGATGCTCGAGGTGAGCACAGGATCGGTTGGGGAGAGCAGCGCGCCAAGCAGCAGCGACTCCGTCCAGGAGAGCCCGAACAGGAGCTTCGCGGCGGCGGCGACGATCCCGGCGGTGATCGGCATCGCGAGCATCAGCTTGCGCAAGGGCAGTCGCCAGGAGCGCTGCAGCATCTCCGCCTCGACCTCGAGGCCGTCACGGAAGAGGATCACGATCAGGGCCGCGAACGCGAGGTCTGTGACGAAGCCCGCCCTCGCCCTGAAGTCGATCCACTGCAGGCCGCCGTCGCCGACGATGAAGCCGACGATCACGAACAGCGCGGTGAGCGAGAGCAGCGAGCGCTCAGCGAGCCCCGAGACGAGCGCCCCAAGGATGAGGATCGCACCAAAGACCGCAACGGTCGCCTGAAAGGTTGGCACCTCGCTAGGTTCTCATGTCTACTATGGGTTCGTAGGCTCTATGGAAGTGCGTAGGCCCTACGGCGGTGACAGGCAAAGCGCGAGCAGCGAGGTGGTGGCGAGATGGCAGCGAAGGACCGTATCGGCAAGGCGAGCGAGGCGGCGAAGGCGGCGCAGCGCAACCGCTACGTCCAGCGTCTGATCGAAGACGACGATCTCCGGGGCAATCTGGTCGCCGCTTACGGCGCCGCCCGCAGCGCCTACTCGCGCCTGGGCAACGGCAAACCGCCAACGAAGGCCCTCTTCGAGGATCGCAAGCTGCAGCGCGAGCTCTCTGAAGCGATTCAGGCGCTACGCGACGCCTCTGGCAAGCTCGTCGAGGAGCCGCAGCGCGAGAAGCGGCGCAAAGGCGGCATCGGGCGCGTGCTCGCGCTTGGCATCCTTGGCGCGCTGCTCGCGGTCGTTCTCAGCGAGGGCCTGCGCTCAAAGGTCCTTGACATGCTCTTCGGCGCCGAGGAGGAGTTCGAGTACAGCTCGACGACCGCTCCCTCCCAGCCCGCCCCGTCCCCAGTCGAGGACGCCTCCTCGGCGGCAAGCGCCTGAGCGCGACCGCGGCCCCTGTCGGGGGGTCAGACAGATGAGCGCAACTGCAGAGCGAGGCACAGCCCAGCGTCCGCTGACGGGTGAGAAGGCGAAGCGGATCGTCGAGGCGATGCGCAATAGCGTCGCGCGCCGTGGCACCGCAGGCTCGACGTTTGACCGTGTCGCCCGCGAGGCTGGCGTATCGCGGGGGCTCCTGCACTACTACTTCGGCACGAAGGAGAAGCTGCTCGTCGAGACCGTCCGCCACGACTGCGAGCTGCGCCTGCAGCGCGTCGAGCGCCAGCTCTCAGGCGCGAAGAACGCAGAGGCGTTCATCGACCTGATGGCGGAGAGCCTGCAGGAGACGCTGAGCGAGGACCCTGACTTCGTCACGCTCGTCTTCGAGCTGTTCGTGCTCTCGCGCCGCAACGAGGACATCGCCGTCGAGTACGCAGAGCTGATGCGCAGGATGCGTGAGCACCTCTCAGGGATGCTCGCGGTCGCGGAGCGCGAGGGGGTCCTCAGCTTGCGCGCAGAGCCAGACGCGGTCGCTGAGATCCTCTTCTCGCTGGCCGACGGCTTCGCGCTGCGGATGCTCGCCGAGCCGCAGCGCGACTTCGATGCGACGATCCACGCGGGGATCGCCTGCGCCCGTGCACTGGTCGGCGATTGACTGCCTTCTTATAATCGACTGCCTCAATGCCAATCTACGAGTACAGACGGCCTGACGGCAGCACCTTCGAGGTGACGCAGCCCTTCAGCGACGATCCGCTCACCCACGACCCCAAGACGGGCGTCGAGGTGACGCGCGTGCTGCACGCGCCAGCGGTCCACTTCAAGGGCTCAGGCTTCTACAACACCGACTACGGCACGCGCCGTCGCCAGCGCGAGAGTGCGGCGAACGACAGCAGCGGTGGCGGTGGCGGCGGCGAGGGCTCATCGAGCGATAACGGCTCAGGCTCCTCCTCAGGCGAGGGCTCCTCAGGCGAGAGTGCCTCGGCGAAAGACAGCTCAGGCTCGAAGGACTCAGGCTCCGCAAAAGACTCAGGCAAAGCCGAGGGCCCAAGCAAATCCTCCGAGGCGAAGAAGTCGAAAAGCACGCCTGTCGGCGCCTGAGCCTCAGCCTTTCATGAATTCGGCGACTGCCCTGCGCTTCTCCGCTTCGGAGACGGTGAGGCCTTCTTCGCCGTCAGGCAGAGTTACGACGCCTGATGGCTTGAGGACTTTCGTCGCCGAGCTGCCATCGACAGCGAGCGAGGCGAACAGGCCGAGCAGGGCAGGGCCGCTCATGTCGGAGATGATCGCGGGCGGGGTGTTCCAGGCGATCCATGGCAGCCGCACGAAGCTGAGCGGCGAGAGCAGCTGTTTCTTCATGTCTTCGAACAGCGCCTGCTGGCGCTCCTCGCGCTGGATGTCGTCCTGGTCTGGTGCGCAGAGGTTCTCGCGCGTGCGCGAGAGGATCAGTGCTTCGCGGCCGTTCAGGTGGTGCGTGCCTGCGCTCAGCCAGAGCGTGTAGCCGCCGTTGCGGGCGCCCCCCGCGATGCGCGAGTGCAGGCAGCCGCCCTTGTAGGTGATGCCGCCCATCGAGTCGATCAAGGCAGGGAAGTTTTCGAAGTTGACTTCGACGAGGTGGTTGATCGGAACGCCAAGGTAGCGTTTGATCACTTCGATCGACAGCTTTGGGCCGCCAAAGGCGTAGGCAGAGTTGATCTTCTGCAGGCCATGCCCAGGGATTTCGATCACGGTGTCCCTCGGGATCGAGAGCCTCGCGGAGTGGCCGCCGCCGGTCCTGATCAGCATGATCGTGTCCGAACGGCTTGGCCCAGACGGATCGGCGCCCGGTTCCTTGCTCGTCTTTTCGCGCCTGTCAGAGCCAAGCACAAGGATGTTGCTCGAGGAGAGCAGCGGCACGCCAGGGCCTTCGAGCGCGCTTGCGACATTCGCCGGCGGCGAGGTCCGCTCGAAGTGCGAGCTGACGAGGAACAGGAAGAGCGAGAGCAGGATCCAGCCGACGATGAACGCGATCACGCCAAGCACGGCCCGCTTCGGTGTGATGTGCACGCGGCGCAGGCAGGCGAACTGGCTCGACCAGTTGTGTCCTTCGCCGAAAGAGCCCCGCCCAAACCGATCCCCACCGCCCGGAGGCGCCTGTCCGCCAGAGGGCTGGTCGCCGCGGTGCCCTGTCCCGCGACCCGAGCGGTAAGTCGTATAGCGCCGCGCTGAGGCAGGCGGCTGCTGGGGGCCGGCAGGCTGGTGCTGCGTCGGCGGTATGTCCTGGGCGGGCGGAGGCTGCCCAGCGCCCGCGGGCGTACGCGGCGTCAGGCGGCGCGGCGGCTTGGACCCAGCGGGCGGCTTCTCCTTGGCATCTGTGGGCTGCCCTCTTCCTGTGGGCTGCCCTCTTCCTGCGGGCTTCCCCCTTGCCCCAGCGGGCGGCTTCCCCCCAGGCGCAGGCGGATAGCGGGGACGGTCTTCGGGGTCTTTGGGTCCTTGGTCTGAAGGCATCGCTGCTCAGGTGGCGTCGGCTATTGCGTCGATCGGCCGCGGCGAAGGGTTGAGGGCCGCGGTGGGGTGGTGCCGCCTCGCGCCTATATTTTCGGAAATGGATTCAGCTCGCGCGCCAGTGGGCGCAGTCGTCGTCTGTCCGACGCCGATCGGCAACCTGCAGGATGTCACGCTGCGCACGCTGCAGGCGCTGCGCGAGGCCGACGTGATCGCCTGCGAGGACACGCGCCGCACTGGGCTGCTGCTCAGCCGCCACGGGCTGCGTGGCGAGCAGACGACGCTCGTCAGCCTGCATGAGCACAACGAACGCGAGCGTGCTGAGGAGCTGTTGGAGAGGGTCCGTGCAGGCGATCGCGTCGCGCTCGTCAGCGACGCGGGCATGCCGCTGATCTCCGATCCTGGCTTCGAGCTGGTGAGGGGCGCGATTGCCGCAGGCCTGCCGCTAGAGGTGCTGCCAGGGCCAAGCGCGGTGAGCACGGCACTCGTCGCCTCCGGTCTGCCTGCAGGACGCTTCCAGTTCATCGGCTTCCTGCCACGCGCGCGCGCTGCGCTGACGCAGCTGCTTGCTGGCAACGCCGAGACGCTCGTCGCGTTCGAGTCGCCGCGTCGCCTGACGGCGAGTCTTGCGCTGCTCGCCGAGCTGGATGGAGAGCGACCGCTCTCCGTCTGCCGCGAGCTGACGAAGCTGCACGAGGAAGTCGCGCGCGGCAGCGCAAGCGAGCTTGCAGGACACTTTGCAGAGGTGGAGCCACGTGGCGAGATCGTCGTCGTGATCGGCGCCGCGCCTGCACTCGAGCCTGGCGTCGAGCGTGCGGTCGCAGCCGTCGAGGAGCTCGTCGCGGCGGGCGCGCGCCCGCGTGCTGCGGCGCGCACCGTCGCGCAGCTGACGGGCACGAGCGCGAATGCACTCTACGACCTCGCCCTCGCGGCGGCACGGGACGGCAAGGATCGCTGAGCCGCGACTGTCGAGCGGGTGCCGGCCATCCCAAGCCGCCGCTAGCCTTCGGCGGGAAGTGAAGTTCTACGTAACCACCCCCATCTACTACGTAAACGCGGCGCCGCACCTTGGCCACGCCTACACGACGATTGCCGCTGATGTGATGGCGCGCCACCACCGCCAGCGTGGCGAGGAGGTCTTCTTCCTCACGGGCACCGACGAGCATGGCGAGCCCGTCGCCGACGCTGCGCATGCGCAGGGACTCGAGCCCCAGGAGCTCGCCAACCGCAACTCGCAGCGCTTCAGGGAGCTCGCCCCAAAGCTTGACGCGACCAACGACTTCTTCATCCGCACGACAGATCCTCAGCACGTCGCAAAGGTCCAGGAGGTGCTCGCGACGGTGCGTGAGAACGGGTTCGTCTACAAGGGCACCTACGAGGGCTGGTACTGCCCGCGCTGTGCGGACTTCAAGGCAGAGAGCGAGATCGACGAGGGCAACCGCTGCCCGATTCACCACATCTCACTCACCCGCGAATCCGAGGAGAACTACTTCTTTGCGCTCTCCGCCTTCCAGGAGCGTCTCGAAGCCCTCTACGCCGAGCAGCAGGGTTTCATCGCGCCCGCGACGCGCCGCAACGAGGCGCTCTCGTTCATCCGCTCAGGGCTGCGCGACGTGCCGCTCACGCGCAAGCGGCTGCGCTGGGGCGTGCCTGTGCCATGGGACGAAGAGCACGTCTTCTATGTCTGGTTCGACGCCTTGCTCAACTACTACTCGGCGCTCTCCTACGCGAGGGAAGGCGTCGATCTCACCGCTGAGCTCTGGCCCGCGGACTGTCATCTGATCGCGAAGGACATTCTGCGCTTCCATGCGGTCTACTGGCCGGCGCTGCTGATGGCCGCGGGGCTGCCGCTGCCACGCAGGGTCTTCGTCCATGGCTACCTGCTGATGGATGGGGAGAAGATGAGCAAGTCGCTTGGCAACGTGCTTGATCCCTTCGCTGTGATCGAGCGCTTCGGCAGCGACGCGCTGCGCTTCTACCTGTTGCGCGACGTCTCCTTTGGCCAGGACGGGTCGGTCTCGACCGCCGCCTTCGAGCTGCGTTACGAGAGCGAGCTCGCGAACGAGTACGGCAACCTCGCCAGTCGCGTGATCGCGATGGTCCATCGCTACCGCGACGGGATCGCGCCAGAGGTCGAGCTCGACGCTGGGCTCATGGGCGACTTCGATGGGCTCGCCGAGCGCGTCGCGGCATTGATCGACGAAGTCGAGCTGACACAGGCGCTGGAGGAGATCTGGCAGCGCGTGCGGCGGCTCAACCGCTACGTCGAGGAACGCGCGCCCTGGCAGCTGGCGAAGGACGAGGCCGCCGCAGGCGAGCTCGACCGCGTGCTTGGCTCGCTGCTGATCGGGCTGCGGCGGGTGAGCGTCCTGTTGAACCCATATCTGCCGGTCGCGACGACGAAGCTCGCGGCCGCGCTCGACGTCGAGCAGGGTGCGCCGATCGGCAGGCTCGAGCCGCTGTTCCCGAAGGCGGAGTGAGAGCGGCTTGATCGACAGCCACACACACCTGCACCTCTGCGAGGGAAGCGAGGCGGAGCTCGTCGCGGACGCCGTCGCCGCGGGTGTGATCAAGCTCCTCACGGTCGGGACCGATGGCGCCTCCTCGCGCAGGGCGCTCGCCGCCGCCGAGGACTTCCCTCAGGTGCACGCGGCGGTCGGACGCCACCCGAACGAGGCGAAGGGCTTCGACGACGCCGACCTCGCAGAGCTGCGTGCGCTCGCGGCCCACGAGCGCTGCGCCGCGATCGGCGAGACGGGGCTCGACTTCTACCGCGATGGCGCACCACGGGCCGACCAGGAGCGCGCCTTCGCCGCCCAGATCGAGCTCGCGCGGACGACGGGCAAGCCGCTCGTGATCCACTGCCGGGCGGCGGATCAGGAGGTGCTCGACCAGCTCGCCGCCGAAGCGGACGGCGTCAGCGTGATCCTGCACTGCTTCTCGATGCCTGACCGCCTCGACGAGTGCCTGACGCGCGGCTATGCGATCTCCTTCGCAGGCAACGTCACCTACCGCAGCGCGACCGAGCTCGCGGAGGCCGCAAAGCGCGTGCCTGAGGACGCGCTGCTCGTTGAGACCGATGCGCCTTACCTGACGCCCCAGCCACACCGCGGTAAGCGCAACAAGCCTGCGTTCGTGATGCACACCGCCGAGCTCGTCGCTGGGCTGCGTGGTGTGAGCGTCGCTGAGCTTGGCGAGCAGGTCGAGCGCAACGCCGCGCGCGTCTTCGGATGGTGAGCTCGCCGTCGCAGCCGAGCTTGCGGCGCATGCGGGCCTTCGAGATCCGCCCCAACAGGCAGCTTGGCCAGAACTTCCTGATCGACTCGAACATCCTCGAGGTGATTGCGCGCATGGCGGAGCTTGCGCCTGAGGATGTAGTGCTTGAGATCGGTGGCGGCCTTGGCGTGCTCTCCGAGTACCTCGCCGCACGGGTCGCCGGCCTGCACGTGATTGAGCTCGACCGTCGGTTGGAGCCGGCGCTGCGCGACGCAGCCGAGCCATTCGAGAACGTGCAGCTGCACTGGGGCGATGCGATGACCCTCAGGCTCTCCGCACTGCAGCCGCCGCCAGGCAAGCTCGTCGCGAACCTGCCCTACGGAATCGCGGCGGGCGTCCTGCTGCGCACGATCGAGGAGCTCCCAGAGATGGGGCTGTGGGTTGCGATGGTGCAGCGTGAGGTGGGCGAGCGGCTCGCCGCGACGGTGGGTGGGGATTCAGGTTCGCGCGAGTATGGCGTGAGCTCGGTGATCGCCCAGCTCTCCTGCAGGGTCGAGCTCCTGCGCGCGATCCCGCGCACCGTCTTCCATCCACAGCCGAACGTCGACTCCGTGCTCGTGCGGCTGACACGCACTGGGCCGCCTGCGCCTGCCCCGTTGCGGGCGTTCGTGCGCGCAGCCTTCGCTCATCGGCGCAAGGCGCTTGCGGGCTCGATTGCGCTCGCGAAGCTGAGCCTCGGCACAGAGCGCCAGCAGCGGCAGCAGCCGCTCACGCGGGGCGAGGTCCAGGCGGCGCTGCACGAGCTTGGCCATGCGACGGACGTGCGCGCCGAGCGCCTCGGCGCCGAGGACTTCAGGGCGCTCGCCGCGAGGCTCGGGGTATGAGCTTCGCCGCGCTGAGCGCGAGGGCGCCTGCGAAGATCAACCTTGGCCTGTTCGTTGGCACTACGAGGACGGACGGCAGGCACGAGCTCGTCAGCGTGATGCAGTCGATCTCGCTCTGCGACGAGCTGACGCTGACGCCCGCGGCGCCGGGGTCGCAGGCGGACGAGCTGCACTGTCCTGGAGTAGATGGGCCTCCAGAGGGGAATCTCGCGCTGCGCGCACTTACTGCGTTTCGCTCTGCAAGCGGCTGGGAGGGTCCGCCCGCGCTGCTGCAGATCCTCAAGCGCGTGCCCGTCGCCGCCGGCCTCGGCGGCGGCTCGGCCGATGCCGCCGCGGCGCTGCGACTCGCGGCCACAGCCTCCGGGCTCGACGATGAGCGGCTGCTGCTCGAGCTCGCTGGCGGCCTTGGCGCTGACGTGCCTGCGCAGGTCCAGCCGGGATCCTGGCTGGCCGAGGGCGTCGGCGAGCGCCTGACACCGCTGCCAGGGGGTGCAGGCTTCGGCGTGCTCGTGCTGCCCTCGCAGAAGCCGCTCTCCACCGCCGCGGTCTACGGAGAGCTCGACCGCGTCGGTCCACTGCGGGGGTTGGATGAGTTGGGCGACCTCTCGCGCGCGCTGCGTGAGGCGTTCGTGGATGGCACCGCCGCCCTACCGCCGCCGCAGCTGCTGCACAACGACCTGCAGGCAGCCGCGATTCGCCTCGACCCAACGATCGAGCTTGCGCTTGGCGAAGCGCATCGCGCCGGCGCCGAGATCGCGCTGCTGAGCGGCTCCGGGCCCACCGTGCTAGGCCTCTTCAGCGGGGTCGACGGCCCTACCCGCGCGCGCCACGCCGCAGAGGAGCTGCGGGGACGCATGCCCGCAGCGCTCGCCGCGGTGCCCGTCGACGCCGGCTTCGGCCGGGTGCAGCCGCCCCACCATTGCGCAACAATTGCCGCGAAAGCCTTGTGAGCAGGACAGACGTCACCTACCTGGTCGCGGTCTGCGCAGGGGTGCTGGGATTGGCGGCGTACGCCGGCTTCATCCTCGCCCCCGCATGGACCGCCTACACGCGCATCTGGGAGCGCGTCGCTGCGGCGTTCCTCTCGCTGTACGTACTCGTCCTCTGCGTCGGCATCGGGGTCGGGCTCGGCCTCGCCGCGATCTACTTCTGGGGCTGAGTGTCAGAGCTGTCTGGCCTCGACGCGGTGACCGAGGCCGTGGAGACGGGCGCAGGGTTGCCCGAGGTCGTGCGTGCGGCCGCGCGCGCGCTCGACGCGAGCCTCGCCGCCACCGACGCTGCGGGCGCGGTGCTCGCGGTCGCGGCGCGCTCGCCGGCGGAGGAGCGCTCGCTGCTCTCCCAGGGCGACGGTGTCCAGAGCGTCCCGCTGCGGGTCGCAGATGCCGTCGTCGGCACGCTGCATCTGCGCCTGCGCACAGAGAAGGGCTCGTCGCTGCTGCGCCTGATCGTGACGATGATCGCCTCTGAGGTCGAGCGCGTGCGCGCTCCAGAGCGGGCCTCCGAGAGCGTCGCAGGCGACTTCCTGCGGGCGCTCTTGAACGGCGCGCTCGTCGAACGCGAACAGTTGCTCAACCGTGCAGGAGAGCTCTCGCTTGACCTCAGCGCAGGCGCCTGCATGCTCGTCGCGCGTGCACGACCACAGGCCCCGACCGAAGAGGGCTGGCGCGCCCGCGTGCGCGCAGTGGCCGAGCGGGGTGCGCGTGCGGTCGTCAACCGCTCGATCGCTGCGCTCTCCGAGCGCGAGGGCATGCCCGCCGCCGAGGTCGTGCTGCTCGTGCCAAGCGCCGAGGAGCAGGTCGCGGCTCGCGCGGCCGAGGCCGTGACCCGCGAGCTGCAGTCGGCGTTGCCAGGTTGCACCTTCGCGCTTGGGCGTAGCCGCATCGCAACCGATCCTGGCGATCTGCCGCGGGCCGCGAGCGAGGCGCTGCTTGCCGCCAACGTCGCCGATGGCGAGGGTAGAGAGCAGGCGCTTGCGTTCGAGGACACTGGTGCCTACCGGCTGCTGCTCTCGACGATGAGCGAGAACCCTGGTGAGCTGCGTCGCTTCTACGAGGAGACCGTCGAGCCACTCGTCGCCTACGACGAGCAGTACGAGACGGACCTGTTGCAGACGCTCGAGACCTTCCTCGATGCGGACGGCAACGTCGCGAAGACTGCCCAGCGCCTGTTCACGCACCGCCACACCGTCTACTACCGGCTAGAGCGTGTGCGCGAGTTGACCGGCCTCGACGTGAGCTCGAGCGACGGCCGTGAGAAGCTGAGCCTTGGATTGAAGGCGATGCGCGTGCTCGGGCTTTCCTCCGCCGCGGGGCCTGCGAGCGAGGCGGGCGCCGGCGGCGGCAGGGTGCCCCGCGGCCAGCGCGGCCCTGGCGGTCGCTAGGGCCTTTCCTCCTGGCGGTCGCTAGGCCTCTTCCCCCTTGCGACTTGCGAGGTCTTGCTAGGGCTTGCCCTTGCGACTTGCGAGGTCTCGCTGGGGCTTGCCCTTGCGACTTGCGAGGTCTCGCTAAGGCTTGCCCTTGCGACTTGCGAGGTCGAGCGTGTAGATCGCGTCGCGACTGCCATGTGGGTTGCCGAGGCTGACGCCTACGCCGACATCCCGGTAGCTCTTGCCCAGCAGCAGCACACGGTGCGAGGGCGAGGCCATCCAGGCGATCACGATCTCGCGCGGAGTGGATTCGCTGCCCTCGCCCCAGGCGATGCTCTGGGCCGCCGCGACGTCGCTGACGCCCTGGCCGTAGGGGGAGGCGAGCACCTGCTGTCGCGGCGTGAGGCCCGTCGGCGAGTCGTGCCCGAAGTAGTGATCGACGCGCATGTCGTGGCTCTCGCTCTGTGCGCTCTTGTCCAGGGCGCCGTTGGGCAGCAGCGCCTTCAGGCCGTGGGCTGCTCTTGCGCGGTTGATCAGGCAGATCGTCGCGTTGGTGACGGTTTCGAGGTTCGAGCGCTTCGGCTGCAACCGGGCGCCGCTGCAGTTGCCGGTGCTCGTCGCGCTTGCTGCGCTCGGGCAGGCCAGCGCCATGAGCACGGCCGTGAGCGCGAGTCGGTGGTGCCGATTCATCGTTTCCCCTTGGTCGAGTGAGGCCGATGCTTGCAAATGTCCCGGCGCGACGACGCAGTTGCCGGCGCTGGTTCCGCAAATTGCGGGCTGCTAGCCCTCTATCGGAGCGCAGCGAGACCTGGATCGGAGATGGCGGTGAGCCTGGCATCGCGGTGGCGGTGAGCCTGGCATCGCGGTGGCGGCGAGCCTGGCATCGCGGTGGCGGCGAGCCTGGATCCGTGCGACGATGTGCTCCCAGTGCATTGGGGGGTCGTCCAATGGCAGGACATCAGGTTTTGGTCCTGAGAATCGGGGTTCGAATCCCTGCCCCCCAGCTGAGAGTCCCCGCACCCGGAGTTTCCGGATGGGCTCTACGACGGCTACAGTCTGCCCGGTGAGCGCCTTCACCGTGATCGTCCTCGCAGCAGGCCAGGGCACGCGCATGCGCTCCCAGCAGCCGAAGGTTCTGCACGAGCTCTGCGGGCTGCCGATGGTCCTCTGGCCAGTGCGCGCGGCGCAGGCTGCCGGCGCGGAGCGGGTGATCGTCGTCGATGCTCCTGCCCAGGCGCTCGCGGACGTGCTGCCGGATGGCGTCGAGCTCGTCGTGCAGCCAGAGCCGAACGGCACTGGCGGCGCCGTGCAGGCGGCGGCCGCGCAATTTCACGGCGCCGGTCCCGGCGCTCCTGTGCTCGTGCTGAGCGGCGACGTGCCGCTCGTCAGCGCAGAGGCGATCGCCGAGCTCGTGCAGGCGCACCTCGACAGCGGCGCGAGCGCGACCCTTGCCAGCACGGTGCTCGCCGACCCAAGCGGTTATGGCCGCGTCGTGCGTGCGCAGGACGGTTCGCTGCTGCGCGTCGTCGAGACGAAGGTCGCTGGCGATGCGAGCGCGGCGGAGCTTGAGATCGACGAGATCAACACTGGCATCTACGTGTTCGACGGCGCTGCGCTTTTGAACGTGCTGCCACGCCTGAGCGCCGAGAACGCCCAGGGCGAGCTCTACCTGCCGCAGGTCCTTGACATCCTCAGGCGCGAGGGCGCGGCGGTCGCGGTCCATGCGGTCCAGGACGAGCGTCTCGTGCTTGGCGTGAACGATCGCGTCGCGCTCGCCGAGGTCGGCGCAATCGCCCAGCGGGCGATCCTCGAGCGGCACATGCTCGCCGGCGTCGGGATCGTCGACCCGGCGAGCACCTGGATCGACGTCGATGTCGAGATTGGGCAGGACGCGAGGATCGAGCCTGGCACCTGCCTGCGCGGTCGCACGAGGGTCGGCTCAGGCGCATTGGTTGGCCCGCACACGATCGCGATCGACTCGGAGATCGGCGAGCGCGCGACGGTCAGGGTCTCCTGGCTCGAGCAGGCAAACGTGATGGAGGACGCGAGCGTTGGGCCGTTCGCCTACCTGCGCCCTGGCGCGAGCCTGCAGCCAGGCGCGAAGGTCGGCACCTTCGTCGAGATCAAGAACTCGACGCTTGGCGAAGGCGCGAAGGTCCCGCACCTCTCCTACATCGGCGACGCGGACATCGGCCCTCGCACGAATCTTGGCGCGAGCACGATCACCGCCAACTACGACGGCTATGCCAAGCACCGCACGACGATCGGTGCGGGCGTGCGCGGCGGCGTGCACGCCTCCTACGTCGCCCCCGTCAGCGTCGGCGACGGCGCCACGACTGCGGCTGGCTCGGTAGTGACCGAGGACGTGCCCTCTGGCGCGCTTGCGATCGCGCGCTCACGGCAGTCGAATCTCGAGGGCTACTCCGAGCGCAGGGCGAAGGATCGAGAGGGCACGTGAACGGCGCGTGAAGGGCGCGTGAGCGACCGGCCGCCTCGGCCTTTACACTCATGGGAGATGAGCAGCGCGATCGACACGCGCAACAAGCTCGCGACGAGCCTGCCGATTGATTACAACAAGCGGCTGATGCTCTTCGCGGGCAGGTCGAGCCCGCGGCTGGCGGCTGACATCGCCGGCAAGCTGGGCGTCGACCTTGGCCCCGTGACGCTGAAGACCTTCTCCAACGGAGAGGTTTACTGTCGCTACGAGGAGTCGATCAGGGGCGCTGACGTCTTCATCGTCCAGTCGATCTGCGGCAATCCGCAGACCGAAGTCGACGCGAACGACTCGCTGATGGAGTTGCTGCTGATGATCGACGCGGCGGTTGGCGCCTCTGCGCACCGCGTGATCGCCGTCACACCCTGGTTCGGCTATTCCAGGCAGGACAAGAAGTCGGCCCCGCGCGAGCCGATCTCTGCGCGTCTTGTCGCACGCATGCTCGAGGCCGCAGGCGCCGACCGCGTGCTGACGATGGACCTGCACGCCGGCCAGATCCAGGGCTTCTTCTCCAAGCCCGTCGATCACATGACGGCGCTGTTCATGCTCACCCAATACTTTGCAGACCTTGGGCTTCCTGACCTCGTCGTCGTCGCGCCTGACGCTGGCAGGGTGAAGCTGAACAAGAACTTCGCCTCGAAGGTTGGCGCTGAGCTTGCGATCCTCAACAAGGAGCGCCCCGCCCAGCAGGTCGCCGAGATCGACTACGTGATCGGCGACGTGCGTGGCAAGACCGCGTTGATCGTCGACGACATGATCGACACCGCTGGCACGCTGAAGGCTGCGGCGCAGACGGTGCACGAAGAAGGCGCGGCGCGCGTCTACGCGGCGGCCACGCACGCCGTCATGTCTGGCAACGCCTTCGAGAACCTCGCGGGCGCTGGCTTCGAGGAGATCGTCGTGACCGACACGATCCCGCTTGGCCCTGGGCGCCCCGCGAACATCAGGGTCCTGCCCTGCGCCGAGCTCTTGACCGATTCGATCCGCCGCATCTTCATCGACGACTCGGTGAGCGAAGTCTTCGGCGGCGAGAACCAGCTGTTCTGAGCTTAGCCTCGCGTCTCGTCGGCTGGGACCGCGCTGCTGCTAGAGTGCTCGACCCTCATGGCTACTGAGACGACAAAGCTCGAGGTTCACGCCCGTGAGCCGAAAGGCTCGCGGCAGGCGCGGCGCCTGCGCCGCACCGGGCGTGTGCCTGGCGTGCTCTACGGAGGCGACGGCGAGCCGCTGAGCTTCGACGTCGACGCGCGCGAGCTGCGCCTTGCGCAGGCCGCCTCTGGCGCGGTCGTCGAGCTCAGCATCGACGGCGGCAGCGCCACCCCGGTCGTCGTCAAGGAGGCCCAGCGTGATCCGGTGCGCGGCGACACCGTCCACATCGATCTGCTGCGCGTGCGCCTCGACAGGGCAATCCACTCGATCGTGCCGCTCGAGCTGAGCGGCACAGACGACGCGCCTGGCGTGAAGCAGGGCGGTGTGCTCGAGCATGTGACGCGCGAGCTCAACGTCGAAGCGCTGCCGACGGCGATCCCCGAGTCGATCGTCTATGACGTCAGCGTGATGGAGATCGGCGAGACGATCACGTTGTCTGCCGTGAGCCCGCCATCTGGTGTGAAGCTGCTCGACGACGAGGAGACCGTCGTCGCGATCCTCTCTCCGCCGCGCCTACAGACCGAGACGGAGTCGGAGATCGAGGCGGAGACCGGCTTGGTCGGCGAGGGCGCTGAGCAGGCGCAGGACGAGTCAGGCGGCTCCGGCGGCGAGGAGTAGCCGCTGCGCCGTATTGGGCGACCTACCCGCCCCGCCCGCCCTGCAGCAATCGACTGGTTGATCGTCGGTCTCGGTAATCCGGGACGCGAGTACGAACGCACCCGGCACAACGTCGGCTTTGCCGTGGTCGAGGAGCTCGCGCGGCGCTGGGAGCTGCCAAAGCCGAAGGATCGCTTCAAGGGCAAGTTGAGTGAGGGAGTCGTGCGCGTCCATGGCGAGCGCGCGGCGCAAGTCGCGCTCCTGCAGCCGCTCACCTTCATGAACGACTCGGGCCGCTCCGTCGGTCCGGCGCGCGGCTCCTACAAGCTAGAGCTCGAGCGCGTGCTCGTCGTCCACGACGAGATCGACCTGCCCTTCGGCGAGGTCCGCACGCGCCTCGGCGGCGGCCTCGCCGGGCACAACGGCCTGAAGTCGATGCGTCGCGAGCTGGGCGGCGAGGCCTTCTGGCGGGTTCGCGTCGGCGTCGGACGTCCGCCCGCTAGCGATCCCGAGACGGTCTCCTCCTACGTGCTCTCGCGCTTCCGCGAGAGCGAGGCAGAGGTCGCGGAGCTGGTCGCGCGCGCCGCTGAGGCGGCCGAGCAGCTCGTCCTTGGCGACGACTCCGTCGAGCAGTGAGGCTGGGATGGCGCTGATGAGGCAACCATGGCGCTGAGGTCGCTGCTTAGCCTGATCGACGGCGATGAGACCGCGACGCAGCTCGCGGAGCAGGGCGGCCACGCCTTTGTCTCTGGCTCGCTGCGGCCGTATCTCCTCGCGGCTCTCGCGGACTCGCAGGCATGTGGCGGCGGGCGACCGACGCTCGTAGTCGTCGGCGACGACAAGGCGGCGCGCGACCTCGCCGGCGACTTGCGCGCCTGGCTGCGTCCGCGGCCTGTGCGCTGGTACCCAGCGCGTGGCGTCGCCTACGAGTCGCATCTGAAGCCGCCTGCGCACCTCGTCGGGCTGCGCATCGCTGCGCTCGACCTGCTGCTCGCCGAGAACGAGGATGTAGGCGGCGCCGGGGCGGGTGGTGCGGGGGCGGGTGTGGCCCCGGTCGTCGTCGTCAGCGCGGCGGCGCTCTCGGAGAAGGTGCCGGATCCACAGCTGCGACCGCACTCCTTCAGGCTGAAGGTCGGCGAGCTGCTCGATCTCCAGGAGTGCGCCGCTGAGCTCGTCGCTGCCGGCTATGAGCGCGTCGACCAAGTCAGCGAGCGCGGCGAGTTCGCGCTGCGCGGCGGCATGCTCGACATCTTCCCAGCGACCGAGGAGCGCGCTGTGCGCGTCGACATGTTCGACATCGAGATCGAGTCGCTGCGCTGGTTTTCGACCTTCACGCAGCGCTCGCTCGGAGATGCGGAGGAGGTCGAGATCGCGCCTGCCGCAGAGCTTGCTCCGGAGCACCGCGAGCTCGCCGAGATCGCGGCCGTCACAGGCGCTTTCGAGCGCGACGGCGAGAACGAGCAGGACGAGCGCCCTGACATCGCCCAGCTGCTGCCCGTCGAGCGCTTCCATGCGCCGCTTGCGCTGATCGGCGAGCGCGCGGCGGTGATCGTCGCCGCCGAGGAGGAACTGAAGCCCGCCCTCAGCGATCTTTGGGGGGACGTCAGCACCGCCTTCCACGACGAGGATGCCCACCACCTCTACGTCAAGCCGGAGCAGGTCGAGGCCGCGCTCACGGAGCGAGCGCGCATCTGGCTCTCTGGCGTCGCGAGCGGCCAGGAGCTCGAGCTGCGCGCGCAGAGCGCTGACACGGCTGCGCGCTCGCTCGCCGAAGCTGAGCCCGAGCTTGAGAAGCTCGTGCGCTCCGGCTACCGCACGATCGTCGCATTTCCGCGACGCAGCGAGGGCGAACGCGCCGCCTACAACCTTGGGCGCCTGAAGGCGGGTTGGCTGGAGGATGGGGAAGGGGGGGAGGGTGGCGATCTCGCGGGCTCGACCGGGGTGGGTCTTCGCCCGGCGTCACTAGCCTTCGCCCAAGCCTCTCTGCGCGAGGGCTTCATCGCGCCACAGCTGAAGCTCGCGATCCTGCCAGAGCACCGGCTGTTGCGCAGACGCCGGACCGAGCGGCGCGAGCGGCCTGGCGGCCGTCGCGGGGTGCTGCGCTCGTTTACCGAGCTGCGCACCGGCGACATCGTCGTCCACGAGGACCATGGGATCGCCCGCTTCGCCGGCTTCGAGACGCGCACCGTCGCTGGCATCACGCGCGACTACCTCTACCTCGAATACCAGGGCGACGACCGCGTCTACGTGCCCACCGACCAGCTCGCGAAGATCTCGCGTTACGTCGGCGCGAGCGGCGTCGATGGCTCTGGCACGCATCCGCCACTTTCGAAGCTCGGCGGCAGCCGCTGGGAGGCGATGAAGGCGCGTGCGCGCCGCGCCGCCCAGGAGCTCGCGGGCGAGCTGATCAACCTCTACACCGAGCGGCGCCGGCGCAGCGGCCACGCCTTCGAGCCGGACTCCGACTGGCAGCGCGAGTTCGAAGACCGCTTCGCCTTCACCGAGACCCCTGACCAGCTCGAGGCGATCGAGCTGGTGAAGGCCGATATGGAGGCGCCACGCCCGATGGACCGCCTGATCTGCGGCGACGTCGGCTACGGCAAGACGGAGGTCGCGCTGCGCGCCGCCTTCAAGTCCGCGACGCAGGGCAAGCAGGTGCTGATGCTCGTGCCGACGACGATCCTCGCCCAGCAGCACTATGGGACCTTCAGCGAGCGTCTCGCCGACTACCCAGTCACGATCGAGCACGTTTCGCGCTTTCGCTCCTCAGCCGAGCAGCGCGAGGCGATTGAGGGCTTCGCGGCGGGCCGCAACGACATCCTCATCGGCACGCACAGGGTGCTCTCACGCGACGTGCGCGCGAAGGACCTTGGCCTGCTGATCGTCGACGAGGAGCAGCGCTTCGGCGTGAAGCAGAAGGAGCTGCTGCGCCAGCTGAAGTTGAAGGTTGACGTACTGACTCTCTCTGCGACCCCGATTCCGCGCACGCTGCAGATGTCGCTCGCGGGGATGCGCGACATCACCGTGATCGAGACCCCGCCTGAAGGTCGCAGGGCGGTGCGGACCTATGTCGGCGAGTACGACGAGGAGCTCGTCAAGCGCGCGATCGAGCGCGAGCACGCGCGCGACGGCCAGGCCTTCTTCCTGCACAACCGTGTCGAGTCGATCGAGCAGACCGCGGAACGGCTGCGCGCGCTCTGCCCTGGCGTGCGCTTCGCTGTCGCCCACGGGCAGATGGCCGAGGGCAAGCTCGAGAGCGTGATGATGGACTACCTGCGCGGCGGCGCGGACGTGCTCGTCTGCACCTCGATCATCGAGTCCGGAATCGACATCCCGCAGGCGAACACCTTGATTGTGGAGCGTGCCGACACCTTTGGCCTCTCCCAGCTCTACCAGATCCGCGGCCGCGTCGGACGCAGCCGCGAGCGTGCCTACGCCTACCTGCTCTACGACTCGGCGGAATCGCTCACGCCTGAGGCGGCGCAGCGGCTCGCGGCGCTCTCCGACCACACCGAGCTTGGCGCAGGCTTTCGGATCGCGATGCGCGACCTCGAGATCAGGGGCGCAGGCAACCTGCTCGGCGACGAGCAGTCAGGCCACGTCGCTGCGCTTGGCTTCGAGCTCTACATGCAGATGCTCGACGAAGCGGTCGCGGAGGCCGACGCGAAGGATGCTGACAGCGGCGACGGGGAAGCGGCTGAGCCACGCGAGCCTGTGCGGCTCGACGTGAACGTCGATGCCTACGTTCCCGCCGAGTACATCGCCTATGAGCAGGCGAAGATCGATGTGCACAGGCGGATCGCGGGCGCGCTCGAGGTCGCGGAGGTCGAGGGCCTGCGCGTCGAGCTCGAGGACCGCTTCGGGCCGATCCCAGAGCCGCTTGCAAACCTGCTCGACCTGCAGCGTGCGCGCATCAAGCTTGGTGAAGCAGGCGTGCGCAGCGTCAGCTTCCGCGGAGATCGTCTCGCGGTTACGCCGATCGAGCTCGACTCGAGCAGGGCGCGCAGGCTGCGCGAGCAGTTGCCGGAGGCGCTCTACGAATCGGGCCGCTCGCAGGTCTCCGTCCGCGTCAGGGGCGAGGGGCCTGCCCGCTTCGCCGCGGTCGTAGCCGCGGCCGACGCATTGCTTGCGCTGACGCGCGAGGCGGCCTGACGGACATGCTCCTCGCCCGCGCTTGAGGCGGGCCGAGCTGGGTGAGATGGGGCTTCGCGAGGTTCAGTCTGAGCGACGAAGTGGCTTGGGTCATACCTACCGCAACACACGCTCTCGGGTTTCCGCTACTATGCCCACCTCGATGAGGAGATCGCTTCGGTCCTTCGCGGCGCTAGGCGCCGTTTTCTTTGTCGGCATTGGAATTGCCGCCTGCGGCGGCATACCCGGAAACGCCGTCGTCCAGGTGGCGGGCACGCCGATTTCGAAGTCGACCCTCAACCACTGGATCGGGATCGCCGCCGCTTCGTCGAGCACGCCGACGACCGGCTCCAAAGCGGCAAAGCCCGCTGTGCCGGTTCCGCCGAAGTACACGGCCTGCATCGCACATCTCGAAGAAACGGCGCCGAAGCCGACCAAGGGTCAGCCGAAGCAGACGCCCACCGAGCTCAAGTCCGAGTGCGAATCGCAGTACAAGGAGTACAAGGACACGATGCTTGGTTACCTGATCGCCGCCGAATGGGTGACGGGCGAAGCCGAAGCGATGAAAGTCTCGATGTCCGACAAAGAAGTTTATAAGAAGCTCGCGGAACTGAAGAAGGAGTCATTCCCGGAAGAAAAGAAGTTCCAGGAATACCTCAAGACGAGCGGCTTCACGATTTCCGACCTCGCGCTGCGCATCAAGGTCGAGCTGCTCGAGCGCAAGATCGAAGAAAAGGTCACCAAGGACGCCAAGAAGCCGCCAAGCAAGGCCGAAGTCGCCAAGTACTACAACGAAAACAAGTCGCAGTACGGCGAGCCGGAACGCAGGAACCTCAACATCATCCTCACGAAGACCGAAGCCCAGGCCTCGAGCGCGAAGAGCGAAATCGAAGGCGGCCAGAGCTTTGCGAGTGTCGCCAAGCGCGTCTCGATCGAAACGGTGAGCAAGGCCAAAGGTGGCGAACTGCCGGACGTCGAGAAGGGTGAGGAGGAGAAGGCACTGGGCGAAGCTGTCTTCTCTGCGAAACTGAACGACCTCAGCGGTCCCGTGAAGACACCCTTTGGCTACTACGTCTTCGAAGTGACGAAGGTCCTGAAAGCGACGCAGAAGCCACTCAGCGCCGTCGAATCGGAAATCAAGAGCCAGCTGAGCTCCAAGAAGGAGCAGACAGCGCTCACGAAATTCGGCAAGGAATTCCGCAAGCGCTGGACGGCGAAGACTGAATGCCGCCCCGAATTCACGGTCGAAAACTGCAAGAACTACAAAAAGCCGAAGCCAGTGACAACGACGACGGCGACGTCCACCTCCTCAACGTCGAGCGCTGCCTCGACCTCGAGCAGCAGCTCGACCACGACGACGACCAGCTCGTCGACCTCGACGAAATAGCGCGCGAGGAGTGTGACGGTGGTCCTGGCGCGACAGGCGCGAGACCGATAGTCTGCGCGGTCTCATGAGCGGCATCGAGAGAGTTCACGCCCGCCAGATCCTCGACAGCAGGGGCAACCCCACGGTCGAGGTCGAGATCGCTCTGCGGTCGGGCGCAAAGGGGCATGCCGCTGTTCCCTCTGGCGCCTCGACAGGCGAGTTCGAGGCTACGGAGCTGCGCGACGGCGGCGAGCGCTGGGAGGGCAAGGGCGTTACGAAGGCGGTCGCGAACGTGAACGGTGAGATCGCCGCAGCGGTCGCTGGGCTCGACGCCTCCGATCAGCGTGGCCTCGACGAGGCATTGATCGCGCTTGACGGCACGAAGGGCAAGTCGCGGCTCGGCGCGAACGCGATCCTTGGGGTCTCGCTCGCCGCCGCCCATGCCCAGGCCGCAGAGGAGGGCCTGCCGCTCTGGCGCTACCTCGGTGGCGATGGGGCCCAGATCCTGCCTGTGCCGATGATGAACGTCCTCAACGGTGGCGCTCACGCCGACAACAGGGTTGACTTTCAGGAGTTCATGCTCGTGCCCTGTGGTGCTGAGAGCTTTTCTGAAGGCCTGCGCATCGGCGTCGAGGTTTTCCATGCCATGAAGGGCAGGCTGCGCAAGCAGGGGATGAGCACCGCGGTCGGCGACGAGGGCGGCTTCGCTCCTGACCTCGACTCCAACGAGCAGGCCCTGCAGGTGCTCGTCGAGGGCATCGAAGCAGCTGGCTACCGTCCTGGCGAGGACGTCGCGATCGCGCTTGACCCGGCGACGAGCGAGCTCTTCCGCGACGGTGCCTACGTGCTTGAGCATGAGGGCCGCACGCTTGCGCCTACGGAACTTGCCGCCTATTGGGAGCAGATCGCGGGACGCTACCCAGTGCTCTCGATCGAGGATGGGATGGCCGAGGAGGACTGGGATGGCTGGAAGGCGCTCACGGAGCGCCTTGGCGAGCATGTGCAGCTCGTCGGAGACGATCTCTTCGTCACGAACACGGAGCGCCTGCGCAGGGGCATCGAGCTTCGCGTAGGCAACTCGATTCTCATCAAGGTAAACCAGATTGGCACACTCACGGAGACGCTCGCCGCGATCGCGATGGCCCACGAGGCGGGCTACACCGCGGTGATGAGCCACCGCTCAGGCGAGACTGAGGACGTCACGATCGCTGACCTCGCGGTCGCGACGGGCTGCGGCCAGATCAAGACGGGCGCCCCCTCGCGCTCTGACAGGGTTGCGAAGTACAACCAGCTGCTGCGGATAGAGGAGCAGCTTGGCGACGATGCGGTCTTCCCTGGCCGCTCTGCGTTTCGCAAGTAGCCGCCCGCGCGGCCGCTGATCGCCCTCGCCATTGCAGGAGCTTGGGCCTGTAGGCCGAATGCGTGGGCGATGGCATCTGCATCCGCTTACACAGAGCGCTCGCGCGCGACAGGGACGCGGCAGGGCCAGGGGGCACGCACGGCCCCGGCCAGCAGCGCGAGTCGGACATCGCGTGGCGCAAGTCGCAGCGGCAGCCGCAGCGCCGCTCGCGGAACGGGGGTACGTTGGGACAAGGTCGGCAGGCTTGCCCTGCTTGGCGTACTCGTCGTGCTCGCCTACCTCTACATCAGCGCGGGCGTCTCGCTCTGGGGCACCTGGCACACCTCCGGACAGGACAAGGCGACGGTTGCGGGCCTCGAACGCCAGAACGTCGAGCTGAAGCACGAACGGGCGGCGTTGAAACGGTCCTACAGCATCGAAGCCCAGGCGCGAAGGTTCGGCATGGGACGGTCGAACGAGAAGTCGTTCATCGTACGCCACCTGCCGCGCGATTAGGCGCTGCTCTTCCTGCCCGGTGCGCTAGCCTCGGGCACCGTGGACCTCGAGAGCTCGATCTACCAGTGGCGTCAGGGAGAACGCAGCCTCAGGGGTGCCCCTCATGACCGTATCGTCACCCATGAGCGGGTCGTCGATGCGATCGTCGCCGAGCTGCGGCGTCGCCTTGGCGGGCGCTTCACCGCGGCAGAGCTCTCTGAGCTCTATCGACAGGGCACCTCTTGGTGCCTGCAGAAGGCAGTTGACATAGCGCCGAAGGATCCCTGGGCCTGGGAGGTTTCGATCTCCGCAGACGCCGCCTTTGCGCGCTACTTACGCGAGGCCGCCGACTACGCTGGTGGGCGGCAGGTCGAAGAGTCAGAGGACGGCTGAGAAGGCTCTGAGGTTGGTCCTCGGCTCGCGCTTCGGACTCTGCCCGTCGCGCGATGTCTAGCAAGCTCGGTGGGATGGCGGAGAGCCCGACTTGGCTGCCCGTCGCGCGATGTCTAGCAAGCTCGGTGGGATGGCGGAGAGCCCGACTTGGCTGCCCGTCGCGCGATGTCTAGCAAGCTCGGTTGGACGGCTGGGAGCCCGACTCGGCTGCCCGTCGCGCGACGTCTAGCAAGCCCGAGGACGGCTGGGAGCGCTAGAGGAAGCTCCCCTGGCTCTCGCTGCCTTCAGGAGTCCTCGCTCACCCTGCGGATCACGATCTGCTCCTCCTCGATCGTGACCTCGATTGGCCGGTGGCCGGCCCAGTGCTCTGCGTAGATCGGGTCGTCCTGGATTGCAGGATCGAGCCACAGGCCGTAGCCCTCTTCGCCATGATCGAATGAGCCTTCGAGGGTTGCGCCGCCTCGGGTCGCTGGTCTGCGCCCGCGCCCTCCACGACGGCTGCGACGCCGACGGGGTGTCGCCTCGTCGTCATCCTCGTCATCGTCCTCGTCGAGATCGCCGTTTGCTTCGGCTTCGGCCTTCTTCTTCGCCTTTTCGCGTTCCTTCTCTTCCTTCGCGGCCTTTTCGCGTTCCTCCTCGAGGGCTCTTTCGCGCTCGGCCTCGAGGGCTGCGGCCTCCAGCTCGGCTGCGACGAGGGCATCGTCCTCGGCGCGCAGATCGATCTCCTCAGGGAAGTCGGCGCCGCCCTCGCCAGGCTCGCTGTCGCTCAGCAGCTCGTTGTTGCGCTTGAACTCGGAGATGTCCTGGACGGGCACTTCGAGTTGGTGCGCGACCCACGCGTCGGTACGGCCTTGCCGTACCCAGCTGCGGATCTGGTTGAGATGTGGGCGCAGAGACTTGCGAGCCATGGACGGATGGGGAGACTAGCGCATAGCCGGTGCTTCGCGGCGCCGCCAGGCATCGGGGCACCTCGCGACGCCTCTCAGTCGAAGGCGACGGTTTACACCCTCGGCGTAAACGTAAACAACCTAGACCTCACAACCGGGCCTCTGTCACTACTCTCGCTTTCGCTCGCATCGCAGGCAGGCAGGCAGGGAATACGTCTGTCAGCCTATCTTTGCTCAATCGAACAAATGAGATGAATCGTCACATCGAAGCGGTTGCAAACATTGGTCGCCTCATCGGACTATGCTTGCCGAAACCGGACGGTGTTGATGCGCCCTTTGCGCTGTCCGACCGGGTGACGAGGCGGTCCAATGCTGGTACTCACACGCAAGTCCAATCAAAGCATCATGATCGGGGATGACATCGAGGTTTCGGTGCTCTCTGTCATGGGTGACAAGGTGCGCATTGGCATCCAGGCGCCGACCGCAGTGCCCGTCTTTCGTACAGAGATCTACATCGAGATCCATGGCGATCAGGGCAAGCCTGCCCGCGGGAATCAGCGTGGGCAGGTCGGGCGTGGGCAGGTCGAGCGTGGGCAGATCGAGTCTGCGATCGACGATGCGCTTGACGACATGCGCGACGGCAGCGCGGGCTGAGTGGCGTTCGCTGAGCGCGCCGCTCAGCGAAGCAGCATGTAGAGCGTCACGAACATCGCAGCAGTCACGACGACGGCGGTCACGACCAGCGTGAGCACGAGCAGGACGAAGCGCAAAGAGCCGCGCCTATGGATGCGCTCTACCGCGCGCTTGCGTGAGCGCTGTTCGGTCGTGCGCATCAGCGAGCGGCGTCGCTGTCGCTCGAGCGATATCTCCTGAGCGAACGCCTGCTCGATCTCGGCGGCTGTGCGTGTGAGGCGTTGCGTCATCGCGACCTCGAGCTCATCGCCGTGGGCGCTGACCTGCCCGCGACATCTCGCTCGCCGAAGGGGGTAGCTCGGCCAGCACGCTGTTGCGATGCGACTTGGCCAGCGCGCTGTTGCCTTCATGCGGCTCGGCCAGCGCGCCGCTTCCTCGCGGCTGCTCAGCCAACGCGGGCTCCCTGCTCGGCCTGCTCGTAGACCTCGACGAAGCGCGTGTAGTTTGCGGCGATCTGACGTGCGCCTGCGATCCGCTCAATCTTGCCGTCTACATAGGCCTTCAATGGGTCCCACCAGATCGAGCGGCCGATCGCAAAGCCTACGTAGCCGTCGACGGGCGCAGCCTCGCGCAGCCAGTGGTCGACCTTCGCGTCGTCCGCTCCTCTGCCGAGCACGACGCAGACGACCCCATCGCGACCGCCGCCGCGCGCCTGGGCGACGAGCATCTCGCAGTCGGAGCGCTCGTCGACGCCCTCGATCTTCCAGATGTCGACCTCGATGCCGGTCGCCTGGATCTCCGCAATCGCGCGTCGCATCAGCTCTGGCCGCAACTCGGCGTCATAGCGCTCGCTGTCGCCGCCTACGCTTGATAGCTGGTCCTCCTCTGCGGGCACGAGCAGCTCGAAGAGGAACTTGTGCTCGTGCTTCTGCAGCCAGTCTGAGAGCTGCTTCAGCTTGCCCAGCTGCTCGCGGTTCTCGTCCACGTTGCCGTCTGGGTTGTAGCGCACAAGAACCTTCGAGAAGTCTGGGTCGTAGCGTTCGATGTGGGCGCCGAACTCATCGCCATACTCGAAGTCGAACTGGTTCTGGCCGGAGCGCTCGACGGGCATCGCCACCTTCAGGCCCTTGCTCCGAGCTTCCTTGGGCACGCTGCCGCCGAACTGCTCGTCGACGAGGACGCCAGTGACCTCTGGCTTCGCGCCTGAGGCGGTCGCCTGAAGCATGCCCTCGAAGATGAGGTGCTTCGCGTCCGCGATCATTGCCGTCTGCTCGGGATCGGGTGCGCCGTCGATGCCGAAGAACTTCTTCTGGAAGGAGCCACGGTGATCGAAGGCGAGGATGTAGAGCTTCTGGTCGTAGCCGGGTTGCATCGGTTTCCTTTGACGCTCGCTGGTTGCGCCCCGATGAATCTTGACTGACCTGATCGCGGCGCCCAGGCTGAGGGGCGCGCGCTGAGGGGCGAACACTGGACTCTACGCCATCTTCGTCGTGGTCCCCAGGGCGGGTTGGCACAGGCCTAGAATGGGACGACGATGTCCTCAGGTGCAGATCTCTTCGTCGTATGTCGCCACTGCGGCTCAGAGGTCAGCCCCTACATCACCGAGTGTCCCTACTGCGGGCAGCGCCTGCGCAGGCGGGCGCCGAAGCTGCCGCGCGAACGCGCTCCCAGACCCCGTTCGAAGCCTGTCGCTTCGGCGCTTGGGCATCTGCGCCGCCACCGCGCTGGCACTGCGCTTGCGAGCAGGCCCTACCTCACGATCGCACTCGTGCTTGGAGCCTGTGGTGTCTGGGTCGCGACCTCGGCGGACTTCGTCAGCTCTGGCGAACTGGTCGTGCTCGGGCCGCTGCATCATGGTTGGTGGCGTCTGTTCACCGCTCCGTTCGTCTACATCAGTGGCGTCTATGCGTTCGTCGCGTTGCTTGCGATCGCAGTGTTCGGCTGGCTCTTGGAGCGCAAGCATGGTCCGTTTGTCGTGCTTGCACTCTTCCTTGGCGCGAGCGTCGCAGGTGGAATCGTCGCTGAGGTGGTCTACGCGGAGCCAATCGTCAGCGGCGGCAATGCGGCTGCGCTGGCGCTGATTGCTGCCTGGGCGGTGCCAGATCTACGCGCTGCGCGCAGCGGTGAGTGGTATGAGGGGGATTTGCTTGGCGCCGCCGCGTTCTCGGCGCTGCTGCTTGCGCTGCCCTTCGCTCGGGAAGAGGCCAGCTGGCTCGCCGGCGTCGTCGGTGGCGTGCTTGGGCTGCTGGTTGGCTTGGGCATCAGCCAGTTCGCCTCGATCTCCGAGATCTGAGTCCTGGGCGGGCTGGGATCCGCCGTGGGGCCCGCAGGGCTCGTCTCGATCTCTGATCTCTGCGCGCCCTTGGATCCGCGCAGCTCCCGCCGCGGTTGGAGCCTCTGGCTTCAACCAGAGCCGCTTCGCGATCGCCTGCATATCATCATCGATGCACACACACGAGCGAACGAGCGAGAGGAGCAGCTTCGATGAATGTCCGCTTCCTTGGCCATGCGGCCTTTGAACTGACAGACGGCGAGACGACGATCCTCGTCGACCCGTTCCTCACTGGCAATCCGAAGGCGGCCGCCGCCGCAGATGAGATGCAGGCGGACGCGATCCTGCTTACCCATGGGCATGGCGACCACATCGGCGACACTGTCTCGATCGCGAAGCGCACTGGGGCGGACGTCGTCGCGATCGTCGAGATCGCCAACGAGCTTGGGGGCGAAGGCCTCGACAAGGTCCATGACCCCAACATTGGCGGGACGGTCACCTTCGACTGGGGCTGGGTGCGCCTCACCCCCGCCTGGCACACGTCGATGACTCCTGGGGGGACCGTCAACACGCCTGCTGGCCTCGTGATCAACTTCGCGGGCAAGACGATCTACCACGTCGGCGACACTGGGCTCTTCTCTGACCTCGCGCTCGCGGGCAAGCGCGATCAGCTTGACCTCGCGCTCGTCTGCATCGGCGGCCACTACACGATGGACCGCCACGACGCCGTCGAGGCGGCAAAGCTGATTGGCGCGAAGCAGATCATCCCCTGCCACTACAACACTTTCCCGCCGATCGAGACGGACGCATCTGCGTTCAAGACGGACGTTGAGGCTGCATGCTCCAGCGAGGTAGTCATCCTCGATCCAGGCGAGAGCCATTCGCTGTGACCCACGCGATCGTTCTCATAGAAGCGGAGCGGGACTCGCTGTCGAGCCTGGGCGGCGCGCTCGCGGACGTGCAGGGCGTCGCGGAGGCCTACTCGGTTACGGGCACCTGGGACTTCGTCGTGATCGTCAGAGTGCCTGATCATGAGCAGCTTGCGGATGTCGTCACTGGCGAGATTGGCAAGTTGTCAGGAGTTGTGCGCACGCAGACGATGGTCGCCTTCGCCGCCTACTCCCGCCACGACCTCGAGGCGCTCTTCTCGGTCGGCGAGTAGCGGCGAGGGAAGCTGCTTCGGCGGCTCCTGGCTGACTGGCCAAGGTTCGTGTAAGCTGATCTCGTGTCCAATGGCGATGCTCTTGAGGGAGCGCCTGTCGCGGCCTCGCCGTCGCTGACTGAACGCGAGGACTTCCGCGCGACGAGCGACCCCGCTCTCGAGGAGTCCGCTTCGCGGGGCAAGGCGGAGCTGCTCGACTACAGGGCGCTCTACTCGCTCTGGGAGCGTCAGCACTGGGCGGTCGCCGATCTCGACTTCTCTGAGGACCGGATCGACTGGCACGAGCGAATCGACCCAGAGGAGCGCTTCGCCCGCATGTATGGGCTCAGCTCGTTCTTCGTCGGCGAGCAGCGCGTCGCCGCTGAGCTTGGGCCGATGATGTGGGCCTGTCCAGACGAGGACATGCGGATCTTTCTCTGCACTCAGATCGCCGACGAGGCGCGCCATGTCGCCTTCTTCGACCGCTTCTACTCGGAGGTCGGCGTGCTGCAGGCAGACGAGCTGCAGGGCAGGCTCGCTGAGACGAGCGAGCACCTCAACCCGGAGTTTGGGGTCCTGTTCGACGAAATGCTGCACAAGCGCGTCCAGCGCCTCGCCCAGGAGCCAGGCGACCTTGAGACGCTCGTCGAGGCGGTCACGATCTACCACATGGTGATCGAGGGCATGCTTGCGCTCACGGGCCAGCACTTCATCATTGACTACAACGAACGCGTTGGCACGCTGCCTGCGTTCGTACAGGGTTTCACGAATGTCGCGAGGGACGAGCATCGCCACGTCGCCTTTGGCGCCCGCTTCCTCAAGGACATGGTCGAGCGGGATGAGCGTCACAGGGTCGCGATCCAGCGAACGCTCGCAGAGATTGCGCCCGTCGCCGAGGGCGTGCTCCGCCCGAAGTGGATGGACGCCTCTGAAGAGGATGTCGAGATGTTTGGGGTGAGGGTCTCGGAAACGAGAGCCTTCGCCGCGAAGGCGCTGGAACGGCGCCTGAAGGTCATCGGCCTCGGCTGAGCCCGCCGCGGGCTGCCGTCGCCGTCGTCTCTAGTCATCTGGAGCGCCTCTGACTGGCGCACCTACGCCAGTCGGCGTCGACAAGATCGGCCGTCGCGCCGTCGCTACGTCACGGAGTCTCTGCGACGCCTGACGTCGCTTCGTCTACGACTGGCGGCACGACCGTGTTCGGTGCGCCTGGCTCGCGTTCCGCTTCGACAACCTCTTCGGCTTCGCTTGACGAAGGCGCTTCTGCAGGCGGAGTTTCGGCGGGCGGTGCCAGCTGTTCGCCCGTTTCCGTGACCGGCGGCGGGGTCGTCACCGTCGTCACGACTTCTTCGGTGACGGTCGTCGGCCCCGATTCGACGGGGACTGGCGGCTGGGACGCCTGGGTCGATGGAGACGGAAGCTGCGTGGATTCGGTCACGACCTCGGTCACCTGTGGCGGCTGGGTGGCTTCGACGACGGATTCGCTGTCTTCAGTCGAGCTCGTCGAGCTGGTTGTCGTCGTCGATGTCGCCTTCTTCGCAACCGAAGCATGCTTGCCCTTACTGGACTGGCGACTCTTGTTCACGCTCACTGCCCCTGCGACTCTCGTCGTCGAGCTGCGCTGTGGTGTCGCGGCCACGACGGCAGGCGGCGCGCCCTCTCGAGCGTTTGCGCTGCTTGCCGCGACGGGGCGGCGGCTGTGGCGGGCATGGTTGTTCGCGTGTTCGGCCTCGACGGCGCCTGCGGTCACGATCGCTGCGGCAGCGAGCCCTGCGACAGCCTTGCTCGCCAGCGCGCCGGCCCCCGCGGTCACGAAGCCACCGGCAGTTGCGCCTGTGCCGCCTGCGGCTGCGCTCGCTCCTGCGCCGCCTGCGCCAGCCACATGGCTTGCGCTTGCGCCGGCCCCCAGCTTGCTTGACAGCAGGCGCCTGAAGATCGCGATCGCGCCGACGGGCATCGTCATCGCTAGCGCGACGTTGTTCGTCTTCAGCTGCTTGCGGAAGGACCTGCAGCGCTCGCAGGAGCGCATGTGGCGTCGCGCTGGCGCCTCGAGCTTCGTCAGGCCCTCCGCCGCCTCGCCCAGTTGCTCGCGCACTTCGGCGCAGCTGAGCTTGCGCGCCTCTGCGGCCTCGGCGAGCGAGATGCGGGCACGCACGAGCAATGACTTCACGGAGGGGATCGTCGTCTCCATCGCTTCGGCGATCTGCTCATAGGAGAGCGCGTCGATCTCGCGCAGCAACAGGGCAGTGCGCTGCGTCTCTGGCAGCTCCTGGACGTCTGCGATCAGCTGGCGGAAGCTCTCGCGCCGCAGCACCTTCTCGCCTGTCGAGATTCCGCCCTCTGCGAAGTGGACGTCCATCGAGTCGACGCCGATCGCTGAGGCGCGCCGCAGGTGGTTGAGCGAGCGGTTGCGGGCGATCCTGTAGAGCCATGGCCGTACATGGATCGCGCGCTCGTCGGCGAGGATCGCGTTGAAGGCGGCGGTGAAGACCTCCTGGAGCACATCCTCTGCGTCCTCCTTGCTGCCGAGCATGTGCCTGCAGAACGCGAGCAGGCGAGACTGGTAGCGCGACACCAGCGTCTCGAAGGCGGCGTGCTGGCCGCGGCGTACGAGGGCGATCAGGCGCTCGTCGGACTGGAGCCGCAGCAGAGGCGAAGGCCCACGAAGGCCAGGCAGGGCGTTCTGCTTGAGTGCTGAGACCTCCATTGGCGATTCTCTTCCTCGCTTGGCTGCACTTGCTCTTTCCCCCCTTACGACACCGTAGCAGCGCCGAAGTTGCGAGTTGACAGCAGCTGAGTCGCAGGCGATCAATACACTGGCGATCCTCGCCCAGGTGGCGGAACGGTATACGCAGCCGACTTAAAATCGGCGGCCTTTGCGGGCGTGTGGGTTCGACTCCCACCCTGGGCATCGCGCGCTTCGCTAGAGTCGCCTTCGATGTCCTCGACGCAGGGTCCTTCCAGCGCGGCTGAGGCTGCTGTCTTCCATGGCGGCCGGCTGGTCGCGCGCAGGCTGAAGGCGCTTGGCGTCAGCAAGCTGTTCACGCTCTCAGGTGGGCATCTGTTCTCGATCTATGACGGCTGCAAGGCTGAGGGCATCGACATCGTCGACGTTCGCCATGAGCAGACAGCGGCATTCGCTGCGGAGGGCTGGGCGAAGGTCACGCGCGAGCTTGGCGTGTGCGCGCTCACAGCGGGGCCAGGCGTCACCAACGGCATGAGCGCCGTCGCAGGCGCCCAGGCCAACCACTCGCCCCTGCTCGTGCTTGGCGGCAGGGCGCCAGCGCTGCGCTGGGGGCAGGGCTCCCTGCAGGAGATCGACCATGTGCCGTTCATGCAGCCGCTCTGCAAGCTTGCCGCCACCGCCCAGAGCCCCGCTGAGATTCCGACGCTCGTCGACGAGGCTGCGCTTGCCGCGCAGGCCTTGCATGGTGGCCCTGCATTCCTTGACTTTCCACTTGACTACGTCTTCACGGAGGCGCCAGAGCCGGAGACCCTGCCTCAAGGGCCGCAGCTTGCTCTCGCGGACAGTGCGTCGATCGAGCAGGCAGCGAATCTGCTGCGTAGCGCCGAGAGGCCGGTGATCATGGCGGGAACGGACCTCTACTGGGGCCATGGCGAGCAGGTGCTACTTGTGCTTGCAGAGGCCCTGCGGATCCCTGTCTTCCTCAATGGCCTCGCACGCGGCTGTGTGCCTGCGGACCATCAGCTCTTCTTTTCAAGGACGCGCAGCCTCGCCCTCAAGGAGGCTGACCTCGCGCTTGTCATTGGTGTGCCAATGGACTTCAGACTCGCCTTTGGGGCCGCCTTTGGCCCTGAAACTCAGATCGTCGCGATCGACTCTGTGGCGCCCCAGCGTCAACATCCACGCGAGGCGATTGAGCTCTATGGCGACCTGTCGCAGACGCTTGAAGGGCTACTCAGCGCCGCCGGCGGGACGACCCAGCCGCAGACCAACGCATGGGTGCAGATGCTGCGCAGCGCAGAGCAGGAGCGCCGCGACGCTGAGCAGGCTGAGCTAGAGGATGCAAGGTCCCCGCTGCATCCAATGCGCCTCTACGCGGAGCTCCAAGGCATGCTTGACAGGGACGCGATCATCGTCGGCGACGGAGGCGACTTCGTCTCATATGCAGGCAAGATGATCGAAAGCTTCCAGCCAGGATGCTGGCTTGACCCTGGTCCCTATGGCTGCCTTGGCTCAGGGCCTGGCTACGCTCTCGCCGCAAAGCTTGCAAGGCCAGATCGCCAGGTCGTGCTGCTGCTAGGCGACGGGGCCTTTGGCTTCTCTGGCCTCGAGTTCGACACGCTTGCAAGGCATGGCGTCAACGTCGTCGCAGTGATGGGCAACAACGGCATCTGGGCGCTTGAGAAGCATCCGATGGAGTTCCTCTATGGCTACTCCGTTGCCGCAGAGCTCCGCCCCCGCACGAGATACGACGAGGTCGTCAAATCGCTTGGCTGTCATGGCGAGCTCATTGAGAAGCCAGAGGACGTGAGGCCTGCGCTCACGAGGGCGTTCGAGTCCCAGAAGCCAGCGCTTGTCAACGTGCTCACCGATCCCTCAGTCGCCTATCCGCGCAAGGCGAACCTCGCGTAGCTAGCCGAATCTCGCCTAGCTAGCTGTCCTGCCCACGGAGGTTGTGAACGCGGCTGATGGGTGGCTGGTTGCCGATCCCTGAGTGTGGCCTGCGCGTGTTGTAGTGCTTGAGCCAGTGTGGCAGGGCTTGGTTGCGGTGGTGGTGTGAGTGGTAGATGAG
>DASXDO010000039.1:0-131251 GCA_036490555.1 Solirubrobacteraceae bacterium
GGGTGGCTCGCCGCTGCTCTGGCAGAACCTCTTCTGGTTCTTTGGGCACCCAGAGGTCTACATCATGATCTTGCCCGGCTTCGGGATGGTCTCCGAGATCCTGCCCGTCTTCGCGAAAAAGCCGATCTTCGGCTACAAGGCGATCGCTGTCACGAGCGTGATGATCGCCTTCCTCAGCTTCCTCGTCTGGGCGCACCACATGTTCGCAACGCCAACGCCGATCGTCGTGCTCATCTTCGTGATGATCAGCTCGTTCCTGATCGCGGTGCCGACTGGGGTGAAGATCTTCAACTGGCTCGGCACGCTCTGGGGAGGGTCGATCGAGCTGACGACCTCATTGCTGTTCTGTGCGGGCTTCATCGCGCTGTTCCTGATCGGCGGCATCTCCGGTGTGTTCGTCGCGGTCGTGCCCGTCGACTGGCAGCTGAACGAAAGCTACTTCGTCGTCGCCCACATTCACTTCGTCTTGATGGGCGGCTCCGTCTTCGTCGTCTTCTCGAGCATCTATTACTGGTTTCCGAAGATGAGCGGCCGGATGCTCAATGAGACGCTTGGCAAACTCAGCTTCTGGCTGATGTTCATCGGCTTCCTCGCGACGTTCATGATCCAGCACGTGCTTGGTCTCGACGGCATGCCAAGGCGCGTCTACGAGTACCAGAACGTCGGGCACCTCGCGCTCTACAACCAGATCTCGACGGTAGGCTCGTTCATCCTCGGCCTCGGCGTGCTTGTGACCGTTCTCAACGTCTGGCGCAGCCTGAAGGTCGGCGCGATCGCCGGCCCAGATCCGTGGAAGGCGAACACGCTCGAGTGGTTCACCACTTCGCCGCCGCCTGTCAACAACTTCGACGTGATTCCCAGGGTGCGCTCCGCCGAACCGATGAAGGACTACCGCGCAGAGATCGAACGGCGGACGAGTGGCATGCCGCGCACAGCGCTGGCGCAGGCGGCTGCCGGCGAGCGCCAGCCTGAGCTGTGAGATCGGTGCTTGTCTTCCTCGCGCTGCTCGGCGCCTGCGTGTGGGTGGGTGGCTTCATCGCGATCGCAGTGGTCGCCCACGCGGCGCGCCGCACGCTGGGGAAGCTCGACCAGATCGCGTTCTTCCGTGCGCTCGGGCAGAGCTATGGCCTGGTCGGCGGGACGGCCCTCGGCGTCGCGCTTGTCTGTGGCGCGGTGCTGCTTGTCGAACGCCCCTGGGACGGGACTGCGACGGCAAGCGTTTGCCTTGCCGCGCTGCTGACGCTCGTCACCGCCGTCGCCGTCGCACAGGCTCGCGGAATGACCCGTCTGCGCAGGCGCGCCCTCAGCGAGGACGGCGATCCTTTCCTCGCGATTCAGGTGCGCAAGGGCGCAGCCCGGGCCAGCGCTTTGCGCGCGGCGATCGGTGTGCTCAGCATCGGCCTGTTGGTCCTCGCCGTAGCGCTCTCCTGAGCGCTACGCGCCTTTAACTCTTGCCTGCAACCTCGTCTGCCGCAACGATTCCCTCCGCTTCGGTAGCAAGCGGGCCGTGCAGCTTGACCAGGCAGCCAGCCGTATAGGGGTCGCTGGGCACGAACCCGGCGAGCTTCGTCTTCGGTTCGATCACGTCGAGCAGGCCGCGCGTGAGACCGCGGTGCAGATCGCAGACCACCTGCTGCTGCTCATGCGCCGCCTCGCGGTAGGGGCAGTTGCGCAGGCAGTAGGTGAGTCGCCGGTCCTTGGGGTGCGGCTCGCGGCGCGGCTGGAAGCCGAGCGTGACGAGCGCCGTATGCATCCGCTGCTCGCCCGACGTGCCAGCCGTTTCCGCGGCGAGCTCGCGACCGATCTGGCGACCGGTCGCCTCGATGTCGCGAATGCGCGCTCCACCGGCGCTTAGCGCCCGCACCAGCCAGCGCCCGAGGTCCGCGTAGGCGCTTGGCGGATCGCCGCCAGGCTGCGCGTCTGGGTCGATCGTCCAGGTGTCACGCGGCCGTCCACGGGCGAGGTGCTCGCGCTCGCGTTGCACGAGACCCGCCTCGGCGAGTCGCTCCAGGTGGGTGCGCACGCCATTGGGGTGCAACTGCAAACGCTCCGCAAGCTCCTCCGTGTTTGCCGGTCTGCGCAGCTCGCCGAGCAACGCGAACAGCCGCGCCCGCGTCGGCTGCGAAAGTGGGTCACCCGATCTCCCCGGCACATCCATGCATCACAGTTTTGCAGAGCGAGGCTGGGAAAAACAGCGCTTGACACAGATTCTCCATTAAGGATGGGAAAAGCGCATCGCGCTTCAGGGCCGGCACTGCCTGGATCAGCGCAGCCTCATCCCAGCCAGCGTTGCCAGGGCAGCGTCGCGCCCGCGCGCGCAAGCTCTGCGGGGGACGGCCCTGAGATCCGCTCGAGCGCAGCGGTCTCGACCTCGCCGAGGCGCGCGATCGTCTCGCGGTTGGAGCATTCGATTGTCGTCGGTGTCTGTGCCCAGGGGGTGAGCACGACTGCGCGCACCTCGAGTCCCGCGGCGCGCGCCGCTTCGACGCTGAGCAGCGTGTGGTTGATCGTGCCAAGTCCCGGACGCGCTGCAATCAGGACCGGCAGGCCAAGCGCGGCGGCGAGCTCGCGCACGTCGAGATTCTCGGCGAGCGGTACGAGCAGGCCGCCAACGCCCTCGACGATCAGCGTCGCCTGCTCGAAGTCCGCACGCTCCAGCACGCGTTGCGTCTCAGCGAGGATCGTCTCGCGCTTGCGATGCTCACCTGGGCGCTCGCTCGCCAGTTCGGCGGCAAGGTGTGGCGAAACGGCTGGCCCATAGCGTCGCGGCGCCACCTGCTCAGGATCCATCGCGCTCACGCTCGCGAGTAGCTCATGATCGCGGGGCCAGGGTTGCTCCGGCGGCTCGTCGAGGCCCGTGACCGCGGGCTTGTAGGCGTGGACGCGTCTTCCGGCGGCCGCGATCGCGGCCAGCAGCGCGGCGCTGAGGATCGTCTTGCCGACGCCGGTGTCCGTGCCGGTGACGAAGAGGCCGCTGGTCACAGCACCGGCGCCACTGCAGATGGCTCGCCGACGCTGGCAGGGTCGAGGCCGGTTGCCTCTGCGGCCTCGCGCAGCGCGCGCGCGGCGCCGTGCAATTCCTCGTCGCGATGCGTCGCCATCACGGTGAGGCGCAGGCGCGAGGTCCCTGGCGGGACGGTCGGCGGGCGGATCGCCTGCGCGAACACGCCGCGCTCGAGCGCCGCCTCGCAGAGCTCGACCGCCGCGCGCTCCTGGCGGGCGACGAGCGGCACGATATGCATCTCGCTGTCGGCGACGGCGAAGCCCTCCGCGATCAGCGCCCCTCGCAGCATGCGCGCCGCATCGCGCAGCCGCTGCGCTAGCTGGGGCTGCTCGCGCAGCAGTCCGAGCGCGGCTGCCGCCGCGGCGATCGAGGGTGGGGGCGGTGCTGTCGAGAAGATCAGCGGTCGCGAGACGTTGACGAGATAGCGCACCGTCAAGTCGCTCGCACAGACGTAGGCGCCATAGGAGCCAAGCGCCTTGCCGAGCGTGCCGACGACGGCATCGACCTCGTCCTGCAGGCCCGCCGCTGCGACGGCTCCGCGTCCGCCAGGGCCAAGCGCGCCGGTGGCGTGTGCCTCGTCGACCATCACCTGAGCGCGATATCTGTGCGCAAGCTCGACGATCTCCTGCAGCGGCGCGACGTCGCCATCCATCGAGAAGACGGAGTCCGTGACGATCAGTGCTCTGGGGCCGTGCCCTTCGCTGCGGCCTGTCGCGCCGGCCGCCGCATTTGCTCCTTGGCCCACGGTGCGCGCTCCACGCCCCAGCTCTCGAGCGATGCACCACTCGAGATGCTCGAGGTCCAGGTGCCTGTAGACGACGGTCCTCGCCCTCGAGAGCCTGCAGCCGTCGATGATCGAGGCGTGGTTGAGCGCGTCCGAGAAGACCACGTCGCCAGGCCCGGCGAGCGCGCCGATCACGCCGAGGTTCGCAAGGTAGCCCGACCCGAACAGCACGCAGCCCTGCGTCAGCTCGAACTCGGCGAGGCTGCGCTCCAGCTCCTGGTGAACCGTCATCGTGCCCGAGACCAGGCGCGAAGCGCCGGCGCCGGCGCCCCAGCGGAGCGCCGCCTCGGCGGCCGCCTCGCGCACCTGCGGGTGGCCTGCAAGGCCGAGGTAGTTGTTCGAGCAGAGCAGCGTGACGGGGTTGCCGTCGAGCAGCACCTGTGGGCCCTGGGGGCCCTCGATGAGGCGCATGCGGCGGCGCAGGCCGCGCCTCTCGATCTCCCGCAGTCGCGCCTCGAGGTCGCTCACGGCGACGCAGCCCTGGCGCTCAGTCTCCCCAGCCGGCGGGCTCAGAGGCAGCGGCATGGACAGGCGAGCGGTTCGGGGCTCCGTCCGGTCTTGGCGGCACCGAGCGCTTCGCCTGGTAGCGCAGCTGGGTAGATGGGTCCCAGAGGCGGACCTCGATGGCCTCCTGTCCCTGCTTGCCAGCGCGATCGGCCTTCTCCGCGCCGCCAACCCCCCCCTCTCCCTCAACCTCACAAGCGTCGCCACCAAAGCCGCTCGTCGCGCTCGCAAGCGCCTGCTCAATCGGGTTCGGGGTCTCGCCCTCCAGCCAGCCGGAGCGGTTGTCCGGGCGCGGGTTGGAGCCGTTGTCGGGCTGACGCGCGACGTTGAGGCCAAGCTCCTCGAACATCGACCTGTCTTCCTCCGGGGCGGAGCCAAGGGTCGTGAGGAAGTTGCCCATCATCACGCCGTTCAGCCCCGCCTTCACCGCGAGCGGCTGCAGCTCGCCGAGGTTCTCGACGCGTCCGCCGCAGAGCCGGAAGAGCGCATCGGGGAGGATCAGCCTGAAGATCGCGATCCACTTCACCGCCTCCCAGGGGTCCATGTAGTCGCGATCGCCGAACTTCGTCCCAGGACGTGGGTTGAGCAGGTTGATCGGCACGCTCGTCGGGTTGATCTCAGCGAGCTCGAAGGCCATCTCGACACGCTGCTCACGGCTCTCGCCAAGGTTGAGGATGCCGCCGACGCAGGTCTCCAAGCCCGCCTCTTTCACCGCTTGAATCGTGCGCAGGCGTCCCTCGTAGCGGACGGTGCTCGTCACCTCGGAGTAGTAGCTCTCCGCGGTCTCGACGTTGTGGTGCACGCGCTGTATGCCTGCGTCCTTCAGGGCTTTCGCCCGCTGCGAGGACATGTGGCCGATCGAGGCGCAGCGCTTCAGGTTCGTGTGCTCCGCGACGAGGCGCGCGCCCTCAAGGATCCGCTCGAAATCGCGTTTGGAGAGGCCCTGCCCCTGGGTGACCATGCAGAAGCGGTGCGCGCCCGCGGCTTCGGCGGCCTTTGCATGTTCGAGGATCTGCTCAGGGTCCATCATCGCGTGCAGCGGCGTCTCCGCTTCGGCGAAGCGGGACTGCGCGCAGAAGCCGCAATCCTCGGCACAGCCGCCTGACTTCGCGTTGACGAGCGAGCAGAGATCTGTCGAGTCCTCGAAGCGTTCGTTACGTACCTGCCAGGCGCGCTCGACGAGCGCTTCGATCTCAGCGTGATCCTCGATCTCGCCGAGGCTCATGGCTTCGCTGCGACTGATGAGCGACGGCATGGGCGAGCTTACCTCCGTGGCGTGAGAGAACATTGATGCACCACCGACAGTATCCCGGAAGCTGGCCTCCTAGGCCATTCGCAAGCCTTTTGCGACCAGACGATGAAGATATTCGTCTGAAGGTCCACCACTCCTCAGGACACTCAAGCGATCGCTATGGGGAGTCGATCCAAGGGCGTCGCGAAATTCCATATAGCGCAAGGGGTGCCAGCAAATCGTGTCGGACATCGAGCATCGGGGTCTGCGGGACGCAAGCCGTCCAGGCTTTGCCGAGCAACGCGGTCAGCCGAGCTTCGAACGGGGTCAGCCAGGCTTCGAACGGGGCCAGCCAGGCTTCGAGCCACGCTTCGCCGAGCAACGCGGCGATTGCGAGCCTGACGGCGAGCTGCGCCGCCTTGGGCATGCCCTGCTTCAGAGCACGGACGCGGTGATCGCCTCGGTGACTGCGAGGGCGCTGCGTCGCAGGACCCTGAAGCGCGAGCCGCTACTCGACGACGCGATCGAAGACAGCTTCGTACGCCTTGGCACGCTCGCGACCGCCGCCGTCGCACGCTGGATCGCGGGCGATTCCGTCGATGGCGCCTTTGCGGCAGGCGAGGAGTTCTCGCGCGCGGTAGCCCAGATGGTCGCCTCCAGCGACGTGCCGCTTGCCGAGGTCGTGCGCCGCTGCCAATACTGGCGCGACGCTTGCGTGGAGGCTGTGCACGACGCTCTCAGCGGCGACCCTGCGCCAGCGCAGGCGGTCAGCTCTGCACTGCGCTCGATCCATCTCTCGGCTGATCATGCGCTCGCGAACATGAGCGCGATCTTCGACGGCGAGCGGCGGCGCATCCAGCAGGAGCTGACGCGTCGTCAGGAGGAGCTTGCCTTCCTTGCGACCCATGACGGCCTCACGAAGCTTGCGAGCCGTTCGCTCATCGTTGCGCGTCTCGAGCAGATGCTCGAGAACGAGTGTCACGAGGGAAAGGGCGTCGCCGTCCTCTTCATCGACCTTGACAGCTTCAAGGGGATCAACGACACGCTTGGCCATCGCGCCGGGGATCAGCTGCTTGTTGCGATTGCTGCGAGATTGCGCACTGCGGTGCGCGATACGGACACGCTTGGACGTCTTGGCGGTGACGAGTTCGTTGTACTGGCTGGCTGCGTCGCAGATGGCAAGACGATCGAAGAGCTTGCAGATCGGCTCTGCGAGGCTTTTGTCGAGCCGTTCGCGCTGGGGCTCGCCTGCGGACCGCTGCGAATCAGCGCGAGCATCGGCGTCGCGCTCGCCCAGCCTGGCTGCTCTGCCGCACAGCTGCTCCATGACGCTGACATCGCGATGTATACCGCGAAGTCGCGCCACCCCTTGCGGAATGGCCGCGCCGCGGAGATGCCTGCAAGCGCCAGCGCCCTGGCGCACGCAAGCGCCCTTGCAGGCGCAAGCGCCCTTGCAGGAGCAAGCGCGCTCGCGAGCCTGAGCGAGCCGCCTGACAAGGCCGCTGCGGATATGGACAACCCACTCGGATTTGGCGCTGCTGCTGTCAATGAGAGCGGTCCGCAAGAGGTGGAGCAGTGCGAGCATGACCAGCCAGGCGGCCGGCTGTGGCGCCGACGGCTGCGGTTGGGCCGCGCCACCGGTCAGTGACTGCTACGGATGCGCCTGCGCGCTGATCGGTCATCCTTTCCTACAGGGTGGAATGGGGGTAGCCAGTCGATCGCTACAGATCGTCACAATGGTCTGGTCGACTGGAAGGTCGGTAGACAGTAAGTCGCCCATGACGGGTGGCGATATCCGCAAAATGCAGGCATCTTTGGGTTGAGTCAGTAGTAACCGTCAGGCGGAAGCGTGCGTGACACGGATGGATCGCGGTGTGCGAGGCTCTAGGAAGTGCAGGTACGTCAGGTGGTAGAAACGGTCAATATCGGCACAAGAGATGACCGCGCGACGATGTTGCTGAGCGCGCCAAGCAGCTCGCAGCGGACGGCGAGCGAGTCAGAGGCATATCGCCGCAAGCTGATCCTTGGGGGCGCAGCGGCGTTGTTCGTGAGCATCTTCGTCGTGCGCGAGATCTCGATGAGCCAGCATGACGCGCTCAGCGTGCTCTATGTGATCCCGGTCGCGATCGTCGCGCTCGAGCTTGGGCTGAGGGCAGGGCTGATCGCCGCCGTCGGAGCCTCCGCCGCCGTCGCCATCTGGCTTGCGACGAGGCAGTTGCCGTTTGCGCTTGCCCCGCTTGCCGTGCGCGCTTCGATCCTCGTCTCCGTTGGGGTGATCGCTGGCTGGTTCAGCGACCAGATGCACGCGACGAGCGCTGCGGCGGCGATTGAGAACGAGCGCCTGCTCGCGGTCGAGCGAGAGCAGGCCTCACTGCAGGCAGAGGTCGACCGCATGCGCCGCAGGCTTGGCGATCAGCTGCGCAATGCAGCGCGCGTGATCGAGCGCCAGGAGCAGGAACGCAGGGGCATCGCGAGGCAGCTGCACGAGGAGGCGGCCCAGGCGATGGCGGCCGCGCTGCTGACCGTGGGGCTGCTCGAACGCGGCTCTACGAACGACCTCACGAGAGCCCAGTTCGACGATGTGCGCAGCCAGGTCCGCTCCTCGATCGCTGATCTGCGCAGGATTGCGAGCTCGCTCAGGCCTGCGGTGCTCGACGAGATGGGGCTTGCCTCAGCGCTGAACCGCATCGCCGAGGTCGAGGCTGAGCACAACGCCCGTGCCGTCAGCTTCTCCACAGATGGTTTGGATGCAGGGCTCTCACGCGAGGCTGAGGCCTCGACCTATCGCGTGATCGAAGAGGTTCTCAGCGCGCTTGGCCGCGTCCGCTCGGTTGAGGTCGACCTCTCCACCCGCCAGGAGATGGTCCAGATCGTGATTGAGGCGCACTCTGAAGCCCACGCAGGCAACGGCCTCGCAGGCGATGGCCTCGCAGGCGATGGCCTCGCAGGCGATGGCTTCGCTGGCAACGGTTTCGCCGGCAGTGGTCACGCCGGCAATAGTCACGCTGGCAGTGATCACGCCAGCGGTGGTTTCGCTGACGATGGCCCCGCTGGCGAGGGCGTCCCCGCGTCCGAGAGCGGCCTCCTCGCCGATCGTGACGTTCTCGCGGAAGGATTCGCAGTCAATCGCGACGTCTCCGCGGCGGATGTCGGCGAGAGCGGCCAGGTGCTCGTCACCGCCAGCTTCGAGGAGCAGCGGCTGCGCGCAGACCTGCTTGCAACCCGTGCGAGGGTCGAGCTGATCGGTGGCTCGCTGCACGTCGGCTCACTGCTTGGCGACGGCTCACGCATCGTCGCAGAGCTGCCGCTCAACGTCTGAGTACCCTACAGCGGCTAGTAGGTGGCGTCAGCGACCCTGCCAGCGTGGGCTGCGCTTCTCCGCGAAGGCTCTCATCCCCTCGCGCATGTCCTCTGAGGCAAAGGACGCGCGCCGCAGCTCGATCAGCTCCTGCTCGACCTGCTGGTCGAGCTCGCTCGCTGCGGCGAGCAGGGCCGCGATCACGCGCTTGTTGCCGCGCTGCGAGAGTGGCGCATTGCCAGCCAGCTCCGCGGCGAGGTCGAGGCCTACCGGCTCGAGCTCATCCTCATCGGCGACGCGGTTGACGAGGCCCCAGGACAGGGCCGTCGCAGCGTCGATGTAGCGGCCAAGCAGGAACAGCTCGCGTGTGCGGGGCACCCCGATCGCGTCGATGAAGCGGCGCAGGCCAGTATGTGAGTAGACGAGGCCAAGCTTTGCGGGGGGCATCCCAAGCTTGATGCCCTGCTTTGCGACCCGCAGGTCGCAGGCGAGCGCAAGCTCAAGCCCGCCGCCGATCGTGTGCCCAGGCAGGACAGCGAGCGTTGGCAGAGGAAACGCCTCCAACGCGTCGATCGCTTCGGTGAACGGATGCGCGACGAGGCGCTCCGCCTGCTCCTCGAACTCGCCGTCTGGGATCTCGCCGATGTCATAGCCGGCGGAGAACATGCCGCCTGCGCCCGTCACAAGCACGCAGCGCGCGGCCGACTGCTTGCCTGAGAGCGAGCTCAACGTCGAGGAGATCGCGTCGAGGATCGGGTGGTCGAGCGCGTTGCGCTTCGCGGGGTTGGAGATCGTCAACCTCACGACGCCAGGCGTAGGCTCGTCGACGAGCAGCTTGCCGTCGGCGAGCGTCGTGCTGTCGGCGGGGGCTGGCATGAGGCGGACAGGCTAACCGACGGCGCGCGGCCAGGTGCGGCCGTGTCGCTTCGACGGCGTGAGGCCAGGGTGTGGACGATGCCTCGTCGACGGCACGAGGCGAGGGTGTGGACGACGCCTCTTCGATGGCGTGAGGCCAGTCAGATGCGGCCGTGCCGCCTCGGCGGCGCGACGCCAGGCGCGGGGCCGTGCCGCCTCGCTCGCTCGTCAGGCCTGCGCGAGCCTGTAGCGTCGCGAGTTCGGGTCGCGCTCCAGAAGCCCTGCGGCGAGCAGCGTCGTCACGTAGCGGTGCGTCGTGCTCGTGCGCATGCCAAGCCTGCGTGCGAGGTCCGCGATCCCAAGCTCGCTGCCTGGCGTAAAGCACGTGAGCACGAGCAGCCCTGAGAGCAGTGAGCGCGAGAGCCTGCGATCGTCGAGCAATGCCTTGTAGCGCAGCTCGCGCACCTGGCCGCTGTCATCCGCTTTCAGCTGTGGCAGGTCGCTGAGTGCGGACTCGCCGTTGATCGTCTTCAGCAGTGCGTCGACCTGATTGGGCGAGAGCGTGAGGCTCACGCGGATGTCTTGTTGGCTGGCGCGCTTTGGGCTCATCCCGTTCCCCGTTCCTGCAGCGGATCGGCGCGAAATGGGCTGCGCAGTTCCAAGTCATGCAGGAAGTTCCAGCAGATCGTACTCCTTGGGGCGTCAAACGCAAGCCCTGAATGACGGAATAAAGCCTCGCCGCTGAATAAGGCCTCGCCGCTGAAGAAGACCTCCCGCTGAAGAAGGCCTCCCGCTGAAGAATGCCTCGTCGCTAAATAAGGCCTCCCGCTGAAGGAGGCCTCGCCGCCGATCTACTCGAGCACGACGAGCGGGTCGCCCTCGTTCACTGCCTGGCCCTCCTCGCAGAGGATCTCCACGACCGTCCCGGCGTCTTCGGCCTCGACGGGCATCTCCATCTTCATCGACTCGAGGATTGCGACGGTGTCGCCCTCCTCGACGCGATCGCCAATCGCACATTCGATCTTCCATATCGTGCCCGTGATGTGGGCCTCGACCTTAGCCATTTACCGCCTCCTTGTCGATCCTTGTCGGGGCAGGCCAGCAAGATAGCGCTGACGCGCCGAACGGTTGATGGCGGCGACTTGTTCGTCGGACTGAACCGGCTCAAGCCGGGTGTAGTCTCGCGGCTGTGATCCTTGCAATCGATCAGGGCACGACAGGCACGACCTGCATCGTCTTCGACGAGCAGGCGCAGGAGCTTGGCCGCGCCCAGGGCGAGCTCGCCCAGCATTTCCCAAGGCCAGGCTGGGTGGAGCATGACGCAGGGGAGATCTGGGCGCTCGTAAGGCAGCTTGCCTCAGAGGCGCTGGAGGATGCCCAGGTGCGCCCTGGGGAGCTGCTTGCGATTGGCATCACCAACCAGCGCGAGACCGTCTGTGCCTGGGACAGGGAGAGCGGCGAGCCGCTCTCCAGGGCGATCGTCTGGCAGGACAGGCGCACCGCAAAGCGCTGTGAGGAGCTGCGCAGCCAAGGCGTGGAGCAGCTCATACGGCAACGCACAGGCCTGCTGCTTGACCCCTATTTTTCGGCTACGAAGATGCAGTGGCTGCTCGACAACGTCGATGGCTTGAGGGAGCGGGCGCAGACGGGACGGGCACTGCTTGGGACGGTCGACGCTTGGCTGATCTTCAAGCTCACGGGCGAGCATCGCACAGATGCCTCCAACGCCTCGCGCACGCTGCTCTGTGACATCGCCTCGGGACAGTGGGACTCTGAGCTGCTCGAGCTCTTTGGTGTCCCTGCGCAGGCTCTACCGAGCATCTGCGACAGCGCCGGCCCGCTTGGCACAGTGGTCGAAGGTGCGCTTCCTGGGGTCGCCCCAGGCACACCTGTCACCGGCGTCGCGGGCGACCAGCAGGCCGCCCTCTTTGGCCAGGGCTGTGTCGACCCTGGTATGGCGAAGAGCACCTATGGCACAGGCTCCTTCGTGCTGCTCAACTCTGGCTTCACCGCACCCCCGCCCGCGAACGGTGTGATCGGCACGCTCGCTTGGTCGATTGGCGGTGGCAGGTCCTATGCGACTGAGACGTCGATCTTCGCGACTGGCGCCGCGGTGCAGTGGCTGCGCGACGGGCTGCGGATCATTGGGCAGGCAGACGAGACTGAGGCGCTCGCGAGCTCGCTGCAGGACAACGAAGGCGTCTACTTCGTGCCTGCCCTCACGGGCCTTGGCTCTCCCCACTGGGATCCTGAAGCGAGGGGCACGATCGTCGGGCTCACGCGCGGATCTGGCAGGGAGCACATCGCAAGGGCGACGCTTGAGGCGATCGCCTACCAGGTCCATGACGCGGTGCGGGCGATGGAGGCCGCTTCCAAGCAACCCCTCAGCGAGCTGCGGGCAGACGGTGGCGCGACCGCCAACCGCTGGTTGATGCAGTTCCAGGCGGACATCCTTGGCGTGCCAGTGCTCGTCCCTGAGGTGGCAGAGACGACGGCATTCGGTGCGGCTCTGCTCGCTGGCGTCGGCGCGAGCCTCTGGACCGTGAACGACGTTGGCAGCTTCTGGCAGGAGCGTGCTCGCTATGAGCCATCGATGCCAGAGGAGCGCCGGCGTGCCCTGCTCGACGGCTGGAGTCAGGCCTTGAGGCGCACGCTCACTGAGCCTCCCGCACGTAACCAAGACCCTGCCGCGAGGTAGACGATCTGGGTGGACTGCAGGTGTGGGCTGCGACGTCATGGCGTCTGACCTGCGAGATCGAGGACACTGCCAGCGATGAGCAACCGAGGAACCGTGCTGCGACTGAGAGGAGCCCAGCTGGGATGAGCGAGCACAAGCTGTCTTCGCTACGCGAACAGGTCTACTCCGACCCGCGCCCTGCGGAGCACTTCGACCGCTTTCATACGCGCGCACGCACGCGCGAACCTGATTGGGCTTATGAGCTGACGCGGCTGCTCACCTCGCTCTACGCCTACACGCTGCTGAGGACCCGCTCGCTTGCCTGCGAGAACGTCCCTGGCCAGGGCGCCGTGATCCTTGCGCCCAACCACTTCTCCTTCATGGACCACTTCCTCATGGGCTGCTTCCTGCGGCGCAAGGTCCGCTTCATGGCGAAGTCGCAGCTCTTCAAACGCCCAATGCAGTTCATCTACAGCCATGGTGGCGTCTTCCCTGTGCGCAGGGGTGCGCGCGACGAAGAGACGTTCATCACCGCAGAGACGATTCTGAAACGGGGTGGCGCGATCACGATGTACTGCGAGGGGGGCCGCTCGAGGACGGGCAAGCTCGCAGAGCAGGCGAAGCCAGGGATTGGGCGTCTTGCGCTGCACACAGGCGTGCCAATCGTGCCGATTGCGATCCATGGCTCCTCGAGGGTGCGCAACTGGAAGCGCCTGCGCTTCCCTGCGATCACCGTCCAGTATGGCGAGCCAATGCGTTGGGAGTCCATCGAGGATCCAAGCCGCGAGCAGCAGCAGGCGGTCGCCGAAGCGGTGCTGAACGAGATCAAGCGGATGTACACCGGCCTGCAGGAGCATGGGCACAAGCGGATCAAGCAGCAGCTGCGCGAACGGCAAAGCGGGCGCGAGGCACAGCGGTCTGAGGCAGCAGCGGCCTGAGGCAGCAGCCGTCTGCGTGGCAGATCGCTCAATGCGTCGGGGGTCGTGCGTATCGTTTCGAGACAGGGCCCTCGCCAGGCATGGCCAGGGCGACCATAGGAAGGGAGCCAGCCTTGGGTAGACCGGTCGACGTCGGCGATGTGATCCGCAGGGTCTTCAAGATCTACGTCGACCAGGCGCCAGTCCTCATGCCTGCTGCGGCAGTCGTGTTCGTGATCACAGGGATCATCACCGCGCTGATCGCCTCCTCAGGCTCAGGGGGGCTTGCCCTGCTTGCGATCCTCATCGACCTCATCGCCTCAACGCTCTTCACGGGCATGATCGTCGAGCTCGTCGCCGACGTTCAGGACGGGCGTCGCGACTCCAGCCCAGGCCAGCTGCTGCGGGCTGTCACGCCAGTGCTTGGCCAGCTGCTTGGCGTCGCGATCGTCGCTGGTATCTGCGAGGCGATCGGCTTCGTGCTGATCATCGTGCCAGGCCTGATCCTCATCACGATCTGGGCGGTCGTCGCGCCCGTCGTCGTCGTCGAGCGCCCAGGCGGCCTTCGCGCGCTTGGTCGCAGTCGCGAGCTCGTGCGCGGCCATGGCTGGCAGGTGTTCGGCGTGATCTTGCTGCTCGTGCTTGGCGTCGCAATCGTGAGTGCCGCGATCGAGGCGGCAGGTGGCGCTGGCGGCACCGCCGTCGGACTCGTTGTGCGCGTCGTCGTCGGCATCCTCGCCGCGCCAATCTCTGCGCTTGCGGCCGCAGTGCTCTACTTCGAGCTGAAGGGCAGGGAGCGGGGCGGGCTCGGCGTGAGCGACGAGACGACGTTCTCCAGCTGAGGAGATCGTCGTTGGGACAGCGCCGCATGCGGCGCTGTCGGCAGGGCCGCATGCGGCCCTGCCACGGGTCGCACATGTGCGACCCGTCGGGGTGGCACATGTGCCACCCCGCCAGCCGCCGCATGCGGCGGCTGGGACCAAGTAGGCCGTCAGATGGGCCTCAGCCCGTCATGCCTCCGAACATGCCGCCTGTGATGTGCAGCGTCTGCCCATGGACGTAGTTGCTCCAGGGGGTGCAGAGGAAGAAGACGCCGCCTGCGGCCTCCTCTGGGGTAGCAGGGCGACCAAGCGGAATCAGCATTGAGGCCATCTGGCGCAGCTGCTCAGGGATGCCAAGTTGGACCTTCTCGCCGCCGATCTCCATCGTGTTGTCGTCGACCTTCGCCTGCGTTAGGCGCGTGTCGATGAAGCCGAAGGCGACCGCGTTCACGTTGATCTTGAACTGACCCCACTCCTTCGCAAGCGTCTTCGTGAGGCCGACGACGCCCGCCTTTGCCGCGGAGTAGTTCGCCTGCCCTGCGTTGCCAAAGGTGCCAGAGGTCGAGGAGACGTTGACGATCTTCCTGAAGACCTCCTTGCCTTCCTCGCGCTCTTTCTTCGCAGGCTCACGCAGGTGCGGGGCGGCGGCCCTGATCACCCTGAAGGGCACGACCGTGTGGATGTCAAGCATCGCCTGGAACTGCTCGTCAGTCATCTTGTGGATCGGCGCGTCCACGGTGTAGCCCGCGTTGTTGACGATGATGTCGACCTTGCCAAAGGCGTCAAGCGCCGTCTGGACGAGCTTCTCAGGGGCATCGCCCTTCGTGAGGTCGCCTGCGAAGACCGCCGTCTCGCCGTCGATCTCGCTCGAGGCCTGCTCTGCAACGTCGCCATCGAGGTCGTTGATGAGGACCTGGGCCCCCTGCGAGACGAGCAGCTCTGCGGTCGCGCGTCCAATGCCGCGCGCCGAGCCAGTGACGATCGCCGCCTTGCCGTCTAGTACTCCCATCGCGATAACTTCTCCTTAGGTTCTTGGGGTGACCGGCAGGAGGTTATATCCGCGCGGCTGCCGAATGAGTCGCGATGGGAGGCAGGTCAGTTCGTGATGATGACCCCGAAGTCCTGCGTGTAGATCGCGCCTGACTGGCCTTCAGCGAAGGCGGCAGGCACTTCTGGCAGGACGCCAATCGCGGCTTCGCGATAGGCGCTGTCAAGGATGTTTTCGCGGTGCCCAGGGGATTCCATCCAGGCCTGGACGATTGCCTTTGGCGTCGCGAGGCTGAGCGTGCCCCAGGCGATGTTCTCGCCGATTTCGTAGCCAATTTCGCTGCTGTAAATGTAGCCAGATGCCTTCATCCGTTCGGCGGGCGTCTCGCCGTCTGGGTCATAGTGGCTGAAATAGTCTTCTGCAACCATGCTGATCGTGTGGTTCTGGGCGGAGCGCTGAAGCTTGCTGTTCAGCAGCAGTGGCTGCTCGCCATGGATGAGGCGCTGACGGTTGACGAGGCAGAAGGTCGCCGTCCTCACTTCTTCGAGGTTGCCAGGTTCAGGCGTGAGGCCTTCGCCTTCGCAGCCTTCGCCGTCGATGAGCGAATCGCTGCGCTGGGCGATCGCAGCGAGCTTCGGCTTGGGCTGGGGCAGGCCTGTGCTTGCGCCTAGGCCTGCGCTGTGCTGATGGTGCGAGCGGCGAAGGCGGCGGTCCTTCTTCAGGTCCGTCGCGACCCTCACGAGGCTGCGGGAGTTCGCTTGGCTGTCGGTGATCGCGGCTGAGGCGCTTGCGGCGAGGAGTGTGAGCAGCAGCCCAGTGGCTGCGAGCAGCGCAAGGGCCCACTTTGCGAGCGGCGCTGTGGGGTTACGAGGAGTTTGGCGGATCACGTCTCTCGCTTCGGTTGAAAAGGGCGCAAAGCTGAGCGATCGCTGCGCCTCTGGACGCCTGATCCATCACCGGCGGCGCGTAAACTGGACGACGATGAGCATCGGTGGGCAGACAGGCAGCGACAGCGCTGAGTCCGCGGCCCTGAAGGGGGCTGGGCTTGGCGTCGGCGAGGGCATCCTGCCCGCCCAGGCGCTGCGGCAGGCGATCCTCGAGGAGTGGGTGAGCGCTGGCGACTGGCGCATCCCAAAGCAGTCGATCCAGCCTGCGAGTCTCGATCTGCGCCTTGGCGAGACAGCGTGGGCCTTGCGCTGCAGCTTCCTGCCAGACGTCGACTCGAGCGTCGAGGAGAAGATCGCAGACATCGCCTTCGAGGAGATCGACCTGCGAGACGGTGCGACCCTCGAGCGTGACAGGCCCTACCTCGTGCCCTTGATCGAGGAGGTGAGGCTGCCAGCAGGGCTGCGGGCGAAGGCAAACCCGAAGAGCTCGACAGGGCGCCTTGACGTCTTCACGCGTGTGATCACCGACAACAACCACCGCTTCGACGAGATCCCTCAAGGCTACGAGGGCAAGCTCTACCTAGAGGTCGTGCCAAGGTCGTTCGCGATCCGCGTGAAGACAGGGATCGCGCTCAACCAGATCAGGCTTGTGAACGGCGAGGCGAAGCTGAGCGACGAGCAACTGCTGCGCGTCCACGAAGAGTTCCCGCTGCTCTACCTCGACTCGCACCCACTGCGCGCCTCTGAGCTCTCGCTCGCAGAGGGGCTCTTTCTCAGCCTTGACATCTCTGGGCACACTGAGACGATTGTCGGCTACAGGGCGAAGCGCAACAGCCTGCCAATCGACCTGACGCGCAGGGGAGGGTTGCGCTGGCAGGACTACTGGGAGGCTGTCCACCCTGAGCGGGGCGGCAAGATCGTGCTCGAGCCCGAGGTCTTCTACCTGCTGCTCTCCGCGGAGGGCGTGAGCGTCCCAGGGCCCTATGCCGCAGAGATGCTCGCCTACGACCCGACGGCAGGCGAGCTGAGGACGCATTACGCAGGCTTCTTCGACCCCGGCTTTGGCTACTCTCGCAAGCGCGAGGTCCCAGGCAGCAGGGCGGCGCTCGAGGTGCGCGTGAGGGACGTGCCCTTCATGGTCGAGCACCGCCAGCCCGTCTGCAAGCTTGCCTACGAGCGCATGGCCGCTGAGCCTGATGTGCTCTACGGCGAGGACATCGGCTCGAACTACCAGGGGCAGCAGACGATGCTGAGCAAGCACTTCGCCGAGCAGACGGCGGCGAGCGCGCAGGACGAGCGCTCCGACGGGGTTGCATAGAAACACCGCGGTGTGTCACGGTCATTACGTGACCCTGCTCGCTGTCACCAGAATTCCCTGCTAATCACCATCTTTTGGCGATCGTATGGACATCTTTGACGTGATCTGCTACGTTGATTTCACGTTGCAAGGGCGAGGCTTGAGAGTCAGTCCAGTGACGGTAGGACAAGAGGACATAGAGAGGTTTGGGGCCGGTTTGCACTATGTGACCGGTCACTGTGCAGCAGAGAGCGTTCCGTGGAGAGGGACCTTGTTCGAGCATTTGAGGGAGCTTGTGGTCGCGTGAGACAGGTCGGGTCATACGTGTCGGGTAAGGCTGCGTGTACAGCTGTCGTTGTGGCGCCCTTAACCAGATGCGTCAGCAGAGCTGACGCATCTCTCTCTCTCTCTCTCTCTCTGCCCCAGGGCATCTAGCCGCCTAGGGCTTTGGCGGGGCGCGTTCGCGCCCCGTCTCTCCGGATCGCCCCGCGGTCTCGGTTTTCGTTGTCGTAACGAGCACGCCTCTCTCAGGCCTGTTGCGGCTCCTGTCTCGGCTTGGAGCGCTTGCTGATGCGTGACAGCAAGCTTCAGCGCAAGCACGTGATCGGACGTCCGCGTGGCCAGGAGCGGTTGGGCGACGGCATCGTCTCCCTGCAGCGCACGAGGTTGCTGCGCTCCGCGGTGAGCCTGCTTGCCGAGCATGGGTACTCCTCTGTGTCTGTCGCTGCGATCTGTGCCCGCGCGGGTGTCTCGCGACGCACCTACTACGAGATCTTCGAGAACCGCGAAGAGTGCCTTGCTGCGATCCTGATCGACGCCGAGGCAAGGGTCCAGGACGCGATTGCAAGCGTTGGCCTCGCCGATGCCGTCTGGCGAGAGCGGATCCATCGCGGCCTGTGGGCGATTCTCTGCCTCGCTGACAGTGACCCCGCGCTCGCACGCGTTTGCCTGGTCGAGTCTGATCGTGCAGGTGAGATGGTCAGCGCTGAGCGCGAGCGGATCCTCTCACAGTTGGTCAGTGCGATCGACGAAGGTCGCGTCGAGGGTACAGGCGCAGGGATGGCTGGCGGATTGACTGCGGAGGCGCTTGTCGGTGCGGTGAGCGCAGTCCTCGCCACTCGTCTGGCCGAGGGGATGGGCAGCGGTGTGAACGGCGCTGTGCCCCGTTACTCGTTGAGTGAGTTGCTTGGTGAGTTGACGGGCATGATCGTCTTGCCCTACCTCGGTCCTGGCGCGGCGCGCCGCGAGCTCGAACGCCCAGCGCCGCAGAGGCCGACGGTCGAGCCCAGCAAGCTCGACGCTGCGACAGACGGTCCCGATCCGCTTGCGGGGCTGTCGATGCGGTTGACCTACAGGACCGCAAGAGTCCTGACCGCAGTGTCCGAGCTCGGCGACGCGCGAGATGGTGCAAGCAACCGCCAGATCGCCAAGCACGCCGGCGTCGCAGATCAGGGCCAGATCTCGAAGCTGCTCTCGCGCCTGGAGCACCACGGGCTGCTTGCAAACGCCGCGAGGGAATCAGGGGCAAGAGGCGAGGCGAACTGTTGGACGTTGACAGATACAGGCAAAAGGCTCGTACACAGCATCGGCGGCCTTCAGCTCGAGCATTCACGGCGGAGCGCGGCATGAGACAGAGCACTTACGACCACGACAGATGTCAAGCAATGAGCAGAGCACAAGACGAAGGAGAGCAAGTGAAGCCACGAGGGGGAAACGTGTTGAGGAGCAAGATCCGTTGGGGCGCCCTGCTGGTGGCGATGCTCCTGTCCGCGTGTGCGCTGCCAGCGGTGGCCCAGGCCGAACAGTGCCCGAACGAACAGTTGCGCCGCGAAGACAATTCACTACGCCTGCCTGAATGCCGCGCCTATGAGATGGTCTCACCGACATCGAAGAACGGTGCGGCGATCTATTGGAACGAACCGGTGCTCACGACGCCGTCAGGCGAACGCGCGCTCTACGGGTCGACAGGAGCGTTTGCCGAAGCGCCAAGCGCTCCGGTCATCAACCACTACATAGCCAGTCGCGGCCCCTCTGGCTGGTCGAGCAAGGCTGTCGAAGTCCCCCAGGCAAATGAAGCGGTCGTCCTCGGGGTGCCCGCTCAGGGTGTCTCCGAAGACCTCACTGGCGTGCTGCAATCCAGCACGTTGGCGCTCACACCAGGAGCGGTGAAGGGCCAGGGGAACATCTATCTGAGCAACTCCCTGACGGGATCGCTCACCTTCATTGGGACCTCCGCCGGACACAATGCCTTCGGCGCGTTCGGCTCACAGATCTACTCGACCTACGTGGGTAGCACTCCCGACTTCAGCCACGTCGTCTTCGTCTACTCCTATGCCTTGATGCCAGGCAGCATCGAAGGCGCCCAGAACATCTATGACTGGACGGGCGGGGCGCTGCACCTGGTCAACTACCTGCCCGACGGCACGCTTGCCACCGGCATCAGCACCTTCGGCAGGGTCGGTGAAGAAGCACACTCTGTCTCCACCGATGGATCGAGGATCTTCTTTGGCGCAGAAGGCGCACTGTACGTGAGGGAAGGCGGCACGCGGACGATCCCGATCTCCGTCTCGCAACGGGCCGGCGCTTCGAGCGCGCCGCAGGAAGGAGTCTTCGCCGGCGCGAGCGCGAATGGCTCGAAGGTCTACTTCACGAGCTGGGCCAACCTCGTGGAAGGCCCCGAAACGGGTGATGACAAGCTGTACCGCTATGACATGGAAACCGGACAGCTCACCGCGCCGGTACCGACTTCAGCCGAAGTGGGAGGCGTGCTGCGGGTCAGCGAAGATGGCTCCTACGTCTACTTCACCGCTCTGGCGGCGCTCACCCCTGGGTCGACCGAAGCGCAGTTCGGTGCGCCAAACACATATGTCTGGCACGAAGGCGAAGGCATCAAGCTCGTCGCCCCAGGCGCCGCTCATCTGGAAGGAGGGCAGGTCAGCCCGAACGGGCTGCACTTCGCGTTCGTGGCGGGACAGCAGCTCTACGACTACGACTATGCCACCAGCAGCGTTCGCTGCGTCTCCTGCGATCCCACCGGCCCAGAGCCGAACGCGCCGGTCGATTTCGCCCCCACCCGCGTCGTCACCCCGCTCGATGACTACCGGTCGAGGTCCGTGCTCGACGACGGCAGGATCTTCTTCGACACGACGGAGCCGCTCGTCCCACAGGACACCAACGGCGAGCATGACGTCTATGAGTGGCAGGACGGCCAGCTCACGCTGCTCTCCGGTGGGACCGCGGCCGAGGGGTCCTACTTCTCCGATGCCTCACCAGACGGCACGAACGTGTTCTTCAAGACCGGCCAGGAGCTCGTAGGAGAAGACATCGACGCGGCGACCGACGTCTACGACGCGCGCGTCGACGGCGGCTTTCCGGCGCCGCCGGTCACGCCACCGTGCACTGGTACTGGCTGTCAGGGGACGCCGCCGACGCCTCCGATCTTCGCGACGCCTCCGAGTGAGACGTTCGCCGGCGTGGGCAATTTCGAATCGGCGCCGAAGCCGCGCAGCAAGCCCAAGCCGGCGGCGAGGGCGGAGAAGCTGGCCGCTGCGCTGAAGCAGTGCCGCAGGCACAGGCGCAAGCGGCAGCGGGCGACCTGTGAAACGCGGGCGCGGGAGTCCTACGGCAAGACGGCCGGCAGGCGCGGAAAGACAGGTTCAGACAAGGGCGACAGGAGGGGCAAGTGATGCGGATTCGAGGTTTGGCGGTCCCGCTGGCGCTGGTGCTGACGCTCGTGCTGTCAGGTTCTGCGGGTGCGTTTGGCATCTCCGGGTTCTCCGGCTCGCTGAGCGATCCGACTGGCAGTGAGCTGACGCAGGCGGGCGCGCATGCCGATCTGACGACGACGATCGACTTCAACATCCTCGACGAAACCGGTCCCGAAGGCCCGTTTGAAGTCACGGATGGCAATGCGAAGGACATCGAAGTGAATTTGCCACCAGGGCTCGTCGGCGATCCGCAGGCGACGCCGATGTGCACAGACGAACAACTCGAGGGCGTCCAAAACGGAGGGGAGATCAGCTGCCCGGTCGACTCGCAGGTGGGCGTAGTCAGCATCACGCTTTACTTCCAATATGTCGAACACGGACAGACGTTCACAGTGCCGGTCTACAACATGCAGCCGCCGCTTGGCATGCCCGCCCAGTTCGGCTTCAACATCTTCGGGGTGCTCACCTTCGTCGACGCGAAGGTGCGCGACAATGGCGACTATGGCATCACAGCGGATCTCTCGGGCATATCCGAGGGGCTTGACCTGGGCGCCTCGTCGCTGACGCTCTGGGGAGTCCCGGCAGATCCTTCACACGACGCGCAGCGCCTCGGGCCAAACGGCGAACTGGGGGCTCCCAGCACCGCTCCGCCGCTGGCGCTGATGAGCAGCCCGACGGTCTGCCCGACGACGCCGCTCGTGACGACGATGAGCGCCGACTCATGGGAGGAACCTGGCAGCTTTGTGAGCTCCAGCTTCGACCACGACGAAAGCGGCGCCCCGATGCTGTTGACGGGCTGCTCGAAGCTGCCCTTTCAACCCACGATCAAGGTCGCCCCTGACACCTCCGAGGCTGACACGCCCGCGGGGCTCACCGTCGAAGTCAAGATGCCACAGGACGGTCTGCTGAACCCTGAAGGTCTTGCACCGGCGGATCTGAAGAACACGAAGGTCACGCTGCCCGAGGGTGTCGTGATCAATCCCGGTCAGGCTGCCGGCCTGGTTGCCTGTCAGCCCAGTGAAGCGGCTGTCGGGGCCACAGGGCCGGCGCACTGCCCGTCGGCGTCGAAGGTGGGCACCGTGCAGATCAGCACGCCGCTGCTTCCCGACAAGATCGAAGGCAATGTCTACATCCTGCCCTCGAACCCGCCGCATCTGCAGTTGCTGCTCGCCGCTTCCGCTGACGGAGTGAACCTGAAGCTCGTCGGGAACGTCGAGCTCGATCCGAGGACGGGGCAGGTGACGACGACCTTCGACGAAACGCCGCAGCTGCCGTTCACCGACTTGAAGCTGCAGTTCAGCGGTGGCGCGCAGGCGGCGCTTGCAACGCCCGCGACCTGTGGGACCTATGCCACCGCATCGGACTTCACGCCCTGGACCACTCCGTATGAGTCCGACAGGTTCTCCACCGATCGCTTCGACGTCACGAGCGGTCCAGGGGGCTCGGCGTGCTCCGCCCAGCTGCCGTTTGCACCCTCGATGTCCGCGGGCGCAACCACCGATCAGGCGGGTGGCTTTACAAGCTTCTCGATGCTGATCCAGCGCGGCGACGGGCAGCAGCGGATCTCGCGGCTGCAGTTCAAGACGCCAGAGGGGCTGCTAGGAATGATCAGCAAGGTGCCGCTCTGTGGCGAACCCGCTGCAGCACAGGGCACCTGCCCAGCAGATACTCAGATCGGTCACACGGTCGTGCAGGCCGGCCCCGGTCCGTATCCGCTCGTGGTGCCCCAGACGGGCCAGCCGCCGGCGCCGATCTATCTGACCGGAGGCTATGCCGGCGCTCCCTACGGGCTCTCGATTGCGGTGCCTGTGGTCGCGGGGCCGTTCAACCTCGGCACGATCGTCGTGCGGGCTGCGATCAGCGTGGATCCCCACACCTCGCAGTTGACGATCACGACCGACGAGCTGCCGAGTGTGCTGGATGGGATACCGACGGATCTGAGGACGATCAACGCTGTGATCGATCGTCCTGGGTTCATGTTCAACCCGACGAGCTGCGCGCCGATGTCCTTCAGCGGGACTGCGACCAGCACTGAAGGCACAAGCGCACCGCTGGAAAGCCACTTCCAGGTGGGGTCGTGCCGCAGCCTGACGTTCAAGCCGAGGTTCTCCGCTTCGACGTCTGGGAAGACATCTCGCCACAGGGGTGCGAGCCTCGATGCCAAGATCGTGTATCCCACGGCAGCGCTTGGTCACAACCAGGCCTCGCAACAGTCGAACATCGCGGAAGTCAAGGTCGAACTGCCGAAGCGGCTGCCGTCGCGGTTGACGACGCTGCAGAAGGCCTGCTCGGCGGCTGTCTTCGAAGCCAACCCTGCGAATTGCCCCGCGGCCTCGGTCGTCGGGGCCGCCAAGGCGGTCACGCCGGTATTGCCAGTCGCATTGAGTGGTCCTGCCTACTTCGTCTCACACGGCGGGGAAGCGTTCCCGTCGCTTGAAGTGTTGTTGCAGGGCGATGGCGTGCGGGTGGATCTCACGGGTACGACGTTCATCTCAAAGCAGGGCATCACGAGCTCGACGTTCAAGTCGGTACCGGATGTGCCGATCTCGAGCTTCGAGCTGTACCTCCCAGAGGGCCCCCACTCGGCGCTTGCCGCGAATGGGAACCTCTGCAATAGCAAGCTCTCGATGCCGACCCTGTTCGTCGCGCAGAACGGGGCTGAGATCCACCAGAGCACGCCGATCGGCGTGACTGGCTGTCCCAAAGCCAAGCAGGCAAAGAAGGCGCGCAACAGTCAGGGCAAGCAGGCAATCACAGTCGGCCACCGCGGCCTGAGGAGGGCCAACTGATGAACATTCGCAAGCAGCTATCGACAGGACTCGCCACGCTTGGCATGCTCGTCGGGGGGCTGGTGCTCGCCGCCAGCCCCGCGCTGGCCGCGACCCTGCCAGGTGTGAATACCGAACCGGCAACCGCCGTCACCCAGACCTCCGCGACGCTGAACGGCTCCGTCAGCCCTGAAGGCACCTCGGTGACGGCATGCCAGTTCGAAGTTGGGCCCTTCGAAGGCTTCTACCCGGAAGCCGTCCCCTGCGCGCAGACGCTGCCGCTGACAGGCAACGGCAACTTGCCAGTCTCCGTAGCGCTCACCGGTCTCATGCCGGGCAGCGTTTACTACTACCGGATATCGGCTACGAATGAAAACGGCACGAGTGAAGAAGCCTCGGCCCAAAGCTTCGAGACCTTGCCGGCGGTGGAAGGCGTCAGCACGCTCGCCGCAACAGCGGTCACCAGCAGCGGGGCGACCCTGAACGGGAGCCTCGAACCGAACGGGACGGACGCGCACTACTTCTTCGAATACGGGATCACGAGTGGATACGGTGCGAGCACGAGCAACGGCGACGCGGGCAGTCAGAGCGGGCCCACCCCCGTCAGCGCCTCGGTTGGGGACCTGCTGGCGAATCAGGAATATCACTTCCGCCTGGTCGCGCAGAACAGCCTTGGTACGACCTATGGCGCGGACGAAGTCTTTCTCACCTCCGCCGTGGCGCCAGTGATCGAAGGCTCAGGGCCACCCGTGAGCGTCTCTCGCGACTCGGCTGTGCTCGCGTTCGCGGTCGACTCTGAGAACAGCCTCACGACGTATCAGGTCGAATACGACACCGACGCTGGCTATGAAGCAAGGTCGGTGCCGACGAAGCGCTCGAACGGCGTATCGGAAGTGCTTGACGTCGCTCTCGACGACCTCTCGCCAGGAACCACCTACCACTACCGCCTGCTCGCCTCGAACGCGGTTGGCAGCGTGAGTGGGTCAGATCAGACGTTCACGACCGAACCGCCCACGCCGCCACTTGCAGTGACGGGTGGGGCGTATGCGATCGGGCAGAACACGGCGACCATTGCGGCCAGTGTGAGCTCGCAGGGTCTGGACACCATCTATGGGTTCGAAGTGGGCGCCGGCGAGGGCTATGGGCTGCCCACGGGCCTCGGGACGATGAGCGCCGGTGAAGAAGGCATCACGCTCACGCTCAGCGGCCTGCAGCCTGGGACCACATACCACTACCGAGTGACGGCCAGCAACCCAGACGGCGTGGTCTATGGATCTGATCAATCCTTCACGACCGCCGGTGTCGCCGTGCCGCTTGCCGTGCCGCCCGCGCCGCTGTTGATCTCCACGCCCAAGGTCACCTTCCCCTCGGTCAAGGCGTCCACGAAGTCAAAGACGCAGTCGAAGCGCAAGCCGAAGCAGAGTAAGGCAAAGAAGCGCAGGCACAAGGCCAAGCGCAAGCGCTAGGTTTGGCGCGCCTCGCGTCCCCCTACAACCCCAGGACCCTGCTGAGGATCTCCCTCATGATCTCGTCGCTGCCGCCGCCGATAGGGCCGAGCCGGGCGTCTCTCACGGCCCTCTCGGTCCAATGCTCTTTCATGTAGCCAAGGCCGCCATGGATCTGCAGGCAGGCGTCCATCAGCTCGAAGGAGGCCCTCTGGGTGAGGAGCTTCGCGATCGTCACCTCCTTGATTGGCTGCTCGCCGGCATGGAAGCGGCGCAGGGCGTCATAGGTGACGACACGGCAGGTGTGGGCGCTTGCCGCGAGGTCCGCGAGCTTGTGCCTGATTGCCTGGTGCTTTGAGAGCGGCCTGCCAAAGGCAATGCGCTCTGTCGCATAGGTCGCTGTGCGCTCGTAGGCGAGCTGCATCGCGCCGACTGCGCCAAGGGCCATCGCGAGTCGCTCCCACTGGAAGTTCGCCATGATCAGCTTGAAGCCGCCATGCAGCTCTCCAAGCAGACGATCCTCAGGGATGAAGACGTCTTCGTAGGAGATCGTCGCGGTGTCAGAGGCGGCCCAGCCAAGCTTCTTCAGCTTCGCCGAGGCGATCCCATCGTCCCGCTCGACGATGAAGAATGAGATGCCGCCATGGCCGCCCTCAGGCTTCGTCTTCGCTGCGGTGACGACGAAGTCCGCCCTCACGCCGTTGGTGATGTAGGTCTTCTCGCCGTTGAGGACCCAGCCGCCCTCTGCCTTCGTCGCTGCGAGGCGCAGCGAGGCGACGTCTGAGCCTGCGCCTGGCTCTGTGATGCCAAGCGCCCCGATCGCCTCGCCCCTGATCGCAGGCACGAGGTATTGCTGCTGCTGAGCCTCTGTGCCGAACTTCCAGATCGGCGGCGTCGCGATGTTCACATGGGCGCCAATGCCTGCCGCGGTGCCTGCGGAGCCGATCCTCGCAAGCTCCTCGATGAAGACCGCCTCATGCAGGTAGTCGCCGCCCTGCCCGCCAAGCTCGCTTGGGTACTTCAGGCCCAGGAGACCCTGGCCTGCGAGCTTGGGAAAGACGTCGTCTGGGAACCATTCCTCTCGCTCCCAGGCGGCGGCGTGGGGTGTGAGCTCGCGCTCGAGGAAGCCCCTGAGCGAGGCCCTCAGCTCCTCGTGCTCCTCGGTGAAGGGTGGCTGGATCACAGACCGTAGGAGCGGCCGATCACGTCAAGCATGATCTCGTCGGTTCCTGCGCCGATCCTGTTCAGGCGCATGTCCCTCCAGACGCGCTCGACGCCATACTCCTTCATGTAGCCAGCCCCGCCATGGATCTGGATGCACTCGTCTGCGACTTCGACTGCGATCCTCGCCGCATGCAGCTTCGCCATCGAGATCTCCCTCACTGGGTACTCGCCGTTGTTGAAGCGCCAAGCGGTCACATAGACCATCTGGCGGGCAGACTCGATCTTCGTCGCCATCTCCGCGAACTTGTGCCTGATCACCTGGAAGTGCCCAATCGAGCGGCCAAAGGCCTTGCGCTCCTGGGCGAACTGGAGTGTCCGCTCGAAGCAGCGCTGGGCTCCTGAAACGCAGCCTGCGGCGCCGATCAGGCGCTCGCCCTGGAGCTCCCACATGATGTGGTAGAAGCCCTTGCCGACCTCGCCAAGGATCGCGGAGCTTGGCACCCTCACGTCCTGGAAGGCGAGCAATGCGGTGTCAGAGGCGTGCATCCCAAGCTTCTCGAGGCGCTTCTCCCTGATCACGCCCTCGGTGTCCATTGGCACGAGGAAGAGCGTGAAGTCGTCGTAGGTGCCTTTGTCGCCGGTCTTCGTCACAAGCACGATCACGTGGGCCCTGTGGCCGTTCGTGATGTAGGTCTTTGAGCCGTTGATCACGTATTCCTCGCCATCCTTCACGGCTCTCGTCTTGATGCCAGAGACGTCTGAGCCGGCGTCAGGCTCTGTGATGCCAAGGCAGAGGATCTTCTCGCCTTTGATCGCAGGCGCCGCCCACTGCTGCTTCTGCTCCTCGGTCCCGAACTTGAGGATCGGCGGCATCGCCATGTCCGTCTGGACCGCAAGCCCCATCGCAAGCCCGCCAGAGTTCGCGTTCACGATCTCCTCCGCAAGCACGAGGGCCGTGTAGTAGTCGCCGCCCTGGCCGCCGTACTGCTCAGGCTTGTCCAGCCCAAGGAAGCCAAGCTCGCCCATCCGTGCGAAGACTGAGTCAGGAAACGTCGTCTCCTCCCACTCTTCGGCGTGGGGCGCAAGCTCCTTCACGGCGAAGTTCCTGATCGACTCACGCAGCTGTTCGTGCTCGTCAGTGAAGATGAAGTGCTTGCGTTTGACCTCGAAGTCCGGCTTGAGGACGCTGCTCTGCGCGGTGGCCATCTGCGGCTGTGCTCCTTCCCAGGGGGGTTGGGGGTCTTGGGGGGGTGCGGTGTGTCTCGCTCTGCGACCTACGGCAAAGTAAACAGTAGGACTGCTTACTTTGCATTGCTCCGGCGCCGCAGGGGCCCACTTGGTAGCTTCTACCGAGCAAATGGAGCGATCGGGGAGATTCGAATTTTGGGGGAGGTCGGCGAGACGCCGTAGCCGAATGCCGGCTGCACAGCCGGGTAGCATCAGTTCGCGAGGCGGCCGTCGTCGCCCGTCGCAATCCGGATCAGGGAGCGAGCAGTTGAGTATGCGTCTGCGAAACGTCAAGTCCTGCGTGGCGATCGTCGCCGCCATCTGCGTCCCATGCGCGCTTGTGCCCGCGGCAGGCGCCTCGCCCGCCGGCGGAGCCGCGACGTCTGCAGGAGGCGTGACGGCCACGACGGCCGCCGCGACCCTGCCCCCAGGACTTGTCGCGCTCGAGCAGCAGATGCAGCAGCTGCCGCTGACCAGCGACCGCTTCTCAATGAAGATCGACCTTGGCGACTCAGGCATCGGCAGCGAAGAAGCAGGCTTCTTCGAACTGCTCTCCAAAGCCGAGAAAGGGCACCACAGGCACAAGTCGTCAGGCAAAGCGCCCTTGCCCCGCGAGGGCGGGTCGACTCGTGTGCGCGGCGTGGACAGCACGGCGAGGGAGATCCCGCTGATCGCCGGCACCGGCGAGCGCAGCCTGCCTGCCGAACAAGGCGCACAGGAAGTCAGCGTGCTGAAGGCGAAGCTCCTTGGCGCCCTGCCGATGGAAGTGCGGACGGTCGATGGGCAGGGCTACCTGCGCGAGTCTGGGATCGCGCGCGTCGATGGCGGGCTCCCCTGGGTCCACGTGAGCCAAGCCGAAATCAGCGCAGAGGACGAGGCCTTCGCGACGCCGACAGGAGCAGGCGAAGGCGGCTCCAGCGGTCTCTTCGAACAGGTGCCAAAGGACCTGGAAGTCGCGACCGAAGTGAGCGAAGCGGGGCCTGCGACGGTCGACGGCAAGCAGACGACCGAGTACACGGCGAAGCTCGACATGGGCAAGCTGACGAAGGGGCTGACCGTCGATGAGACGCCTGAAGTGCGCAAGCAGCTTGCGAAAGCGAAGGGCGTGCTCGACGTCTACTTCGAGCCGAATGGCCTGCCACTGCGGACGATCTTCACGATCGGCCTTGGCCACGTCTCGATGATCGCGAAGGTGGACATACTTGCGACGGACGTCCCCATCGAAGTCAGCGCGCCACCCGCGAGCGAAACGATTGCGGCGGCGAAGCTGAAGGAGATAGAGAAGCGCAAGGCGGCGAAGCAGCTGAAAGCCCTGCACAAGCAGGGGGAGCACGAGCAGCGCAAGGGCTGAGCTGGCAGTAGCTACGAGGAGATAAGAGGGCTGCCTAGCTACAAGAAAAGTGCGTAGTAGCACTGCGTACTGCGCGTCGGCTCGGTTTCTGGCTAGGATGTCGCCGTGGCCGACGCCGACGATGTCCAGCATGTCCTCTACGAGGTCTCTGAGGCCGTCGCGACGATCACGCTGAACGACCCTGGGACGCGCAACGCGCTCTCGGTCGAGATGCTCGACGGCCTGCTTCACGCCTTTGCGCAGGCAGAGGCAGACGCGGCGGTCCGCTGCGTTGTGCTGCGCTCCAGCCACGAGAAGGTCTTCTCCTCAGGCGCGAACCTTGGCGGCTTCGCGGCCGAGGTCCCTCTTGTCCACAAGCACTTTGGCAGTGAGAAGTTCGTCTCCCTCTTCAGGAAGATCGCCTCCTTCGAGAAGCCGACGATCTGCGCCGTTAACGGCCATGTGCTCGCAGGCTCAGTCGGGATCGCGCTCTGCTGTGACCTCGTGATCGCCTCTGAGCAGGCGACCTTTGGTACCCCAGAGATCAACATCGGGACCTTCCCCTTCATGGTGATGGCGATCCTCTACCGCAACGTCCTGCGCAAGCATGCGAACGAGCTGCTGTTGCTTGGCGAGCGCATCGATGCTGGGCGGGCAAGGGAGATCGGGCTCGTCAACAGGGTGCTCCCAGTAGCGGAGCTCGACGCCGCCGTCGCCGAGTGGTCAAGCAGGCTTGCAGGCAAGTCCCCAGTGATCATGCGCCTTGGCAAGCAGGCGATGAGACGCCAGCTTGACATGGACCTCGACGACGCGCTCGACTACCTGCGCTCGCAGCTGAGCCTCGCCGTCTCGACGGAGGACATCGTCGAGGGCGTGACCGCGTTCTTCGAGAAGCGTGAGCCAGTCTGGAAGGGCCGATGAGGGAGATGAAGGTGGCTGCCTGCCGCCAGCAGAGGGTCGCTGTCCGATGAGCGCAGACGAAGCCAGTCAGCCAGCCTCGCTGCTGCGCCCGCTCGTCGAGGACCTTCAGGCCCGCAGGGCGAAGATCAAGCTTGGCGGCGGCGAGGAGAAGATCGCAAAGCAGCACGAACAGGACAAGCTGACCGCAAGGGAGCGTATATCCCTGCTGATCGACGAGGGCAGCTTCGTCGAGCTTGGCATCCATGGCAAACCGCACTTCGCCCAGCGCGCGATGGACGGTGTCGAGGCGCCCGCTGACGGCGTGATCACTGGCTATGGCAAGATCGATGGCAGGCTTGCAGCGGTCTGCGCCTACGACTTCACCGTAATGGCAGGCTCGATGGGTATGACAGGCGAGCTGAAGGTGACGCGCCTGAGGGAGCTTGCTCTCACGAAGCGGATTCCCTTCGTCTGGTTGCTTGACTCCGCAGGCGCGAGGGTCCAGGAGGCCGCAGGCGCGATGTTCGCGGGCTCTGGGCACCTTTTCAGGGAGGAGGTCGTGATGAGCGGCGTGATCCCCCAGGTCGCCGCGCTCATGGGTCCCTGCGCCGCAGGGACCGCCTACATCCCTGGGCTTGCGGACTTCGTGCCAATGGTGAAGGGCAGGGGCTCGATGGCGCTTGCAGGCCCGCACCTCGTGAGGGCCGCGGTCGGCGAGGACGTGACCCAGGAGGAACTTGGGGGATCGAGGGTCCACTGTCGCAAGTCAGGCGTCGGCGACCTCGAGGTCGCAAGCGACGAGGAGTGCATCGAGAAGATCAAGCAATACCTCTCCTACATGCCCTCGAACTGCGAGCAGGCACCGCCAAAGCTGGCTGTCTCAGACCCGATCGAGCGCGAAGAGGAAAGCCTGCTCGACGTCCTGCCAGAATCGAATCGCAAGCCCTATGACATGTATGACGTGATCAGGGAGATCGTCGACGATCGCGTCTTCTTCGACATGAAGGGCCAATGGGCGAAGACGATCATCACCTGCTTTGCGCGCTTTGGCGGCAGGCCTGCCGGGATCGTCGCAAACCAGCCAAAGCAGCTTGGCGGGATCCTCGACAACGACTCCGCTGACAAGGCCGCCCGCTTCGTCAACCTCTGCAACGCGTTTGGGATCCCCTTGCTCTTCATCCAGGACGTCCCAGGCTTCATGGTTGGCACAAAGGTCGAGGCGGAGGGCATCATCAGGCATGGCGCAAAGATGCTCTACGCGGTCGCGAACGCGACGGTCCCAAAGATCACGGTGATCACGCGCAAGGCCTATGGCGCTGGCTACTACGTGATGTGCGGCAGGGCCTACGAGCCTGACCTGATCGTCGCCTGGCCAAGCGCAGAGATCAGCGTGATGGGCGCAGAGGGCGTCGTCGAGATCGCCTTCCGCAAGGTCGTCGAGGCGGCGGAGGATCCTGCCGCGAAGCGCGCAGAGCTGATCGCGAACTTCAGAAAGGCCTTCGACGTCTACATCGCCGCAGGCAACGACCTGATCGACGACGTGATCGACCCAAGGCAGACGAGGGAGACGATCTGCAGGGCGTTGGAGATGGCGGAGAGCAAGAAGGTCGAGCGTCCATGGAAGCGACAGGGAGTGGTGCCTGTATGACCTCCCCGCATGCGGGGAGGTCAGGGATGCCGCATGCGGCATCCCTTGGGGGTGCGCATGCGCACCCCCACAGATCTGCACATGTGCAGATCTGCCAGTCAGCGCATGCGCTGACTGGAACTGAAAGAGAGAGAGAATGATCGAGGATCCTGTAGTCATCACCTGTTCGATCTCAGGTGTGATCGCGAACAGGCAGCAGTGCCCAGCGATTCCCTACACACCTGAGGAGTATGGGGAGGAGGCGCGCAGGGCGGTCGAGGAGGGCGCGAGCATGATTCACATCCATGCGCGCAAGCCTGACGGCTCGCCCAGCTATGAGGTCGAGGACTTCGTCGCGATCACGGAGGCGATCAGGCAGCAGGCGGGCGATGTGATCATCAACTACTCGACTGGAACGATCGGCGTGCCCGTCGAGAAGCGGATCGCTTACCTGAAGGCTGGCCGCCCCGAAGTCGCCGCGCTCAACATGGGCTCGATGAACTATGCGAAGTACTCGAAATCCCGCAAAGCCTTCGTCTTCGACATGGTCTTCAACAACCCGTTTGGGGAGATCATCGAGTTGCTGAAAGCGATGAACGAGCTCGAGATCAGGCCTGAGCACGAGTGCTTCGACATCGGCCACATCGGCAGCCTTGCCCCCTTGATCGATATGGGCGTCCTGCGGGCGCCTCTGCACGTCGACTGCGTGATGGGCGTCGTTGGCGGGATCCCGCCAAACGCGCGCAACCTTGCGGCGATGGTGGAGAACATCCCTGGCGTCGGCGGCAACGCCTTTGGCGCGAGTGGCGAGGGCCTGTCCCAAAGCTCGCACTGGGCGGTGATCGGCATCTCCCGCAAGCAGTGGCTGCTGCTCGCCGCCGCGCTCACGCTTGGCGGCTCTGTGAGGGCGGGGCTGGAGGACAACCTCTATCTGCCAAACGGCGAGATGGCGCGCTCGAATGGCGACCTGATCGCGAAGGCGAGGCAGATGACCGAAGACGTCGGCCGCAGGCCCGCAAGTGTTACAGAGGCAAGGCAGCTGCTTGGGGTGAAGGCGAGGTGAGCCGGCTGCCCCTGGAGGGCGTGAGGGTCCTCGACCTCTCGCGTCTGCTGCCAGGGGGCTTCTGCTCGCTGCTGCTCGCAGATCTTGGCGCCGAGGTCCTGAAGGTCGAGGACACAGGGCTTGGCGACTACGTGCGCTGGTCGCCGCCCTACTACGAGGGGGCAGAGAAGAGCGCCCGCTCCGCCCTCTTCGTCTCGCTGAATCGCAACAAGCGCTCGATCCGCCTCGACCTGAAGAGCGAGCAGGGCAAAGAGATCCTGCTGAGGCTCGTGAAGGAGCACGACGTCGTGCTCGAATCCTTTCGCCCAGGCGTGCTGGACCGCCTTGGCGTCGGCTATGAGCAGATGAGGCAGGCAAACAAGGGGGTCGTCTACTGCGCGATCTCAGGCTATGGCCAGGATGGGCCAAAGCGGGACGCCGCTGGTCATGACATGAACTACCTTGGGCTGATCGGGCTGCTTGGACTGAGCGGCGAGCGCGACGGCGCGGGTGGGCGTCCGATCCAAGCCGCCGGCCAGATGGCTGACATCGGTGGCGGCGCATTGATGGCGGTGCTTGGCATCCTCTCAGCCCTGCGCGAGCGCGACGGCGGCCTGAGCGCAGGCAGCAGGCGCATCGAGGGCTCAGGCGAAGGCCAGCTCGTCGATGTCTCGATGGCAGATGGTGCTCTCTCCTGGCTTGCGCTCGTCGTCGGACGCTACTTCGCCGACGGTGTGACCCCGCAGCGCGGCGAGCTCGAGCTTGCGGGCGGGCTGCTCTGTTACCGGCCCTATGAGTGTGAGGACGGCTGGGTGAGCCTTGGTGCGCTCGAGCCAAAGTTCTGGCAAGCGTGGTGCAGGGGCGTTGACAGGGAGGACCTGATCGAGCGGCAGTTCGAGCGCCCAGGCTCAGCGGCCCATATCGAGGTGGAGCAGATCTTCAAGCAGCGCAAGCGGGCCGAGTGGGAGGCGTTCGCGACAGAGCACGACTGCTGTCTGGAGCCGATCCTGCGCCTCGACGAGGCGCTCTCCTCAGAGCTCGTGAAGGCGAGGCAGATGGTCGTCGAGCTGAACCAGCCAGGTGTGAAAGAGCCTGTGCGCCAGCTTGGCGTGCCTGTGAAGCTCTCGCGCACGCCAGGCGATCCGCACCAGCTGCCAGCCCCTTCCTTGGGCGAGCACACAGAGCAGGTCCTTGGCGAGCTTGGGCTTTCGCCTGATGAGGTGGCGTCCTTGATCGAGTCTGGCGTCGTCGCGGTCGCAGGCGATGGGTGAGGAGACTGAGCAGCCGCTGAAGATGAGCGAGCTTGCCTATCGCTCTGGCGTGAGCGCAGGCACGATCAGGCACTACCTGCGTGAGGGCCTGCTTGGCGAGGGCGAGGAGATCAAGCGCACAAGCCGCAACATGGCGTACTACCCGCAGGAGTTCGTCGCCCGCATCGAGCTGATCAAGCGCCTCCAAGAGGAGCGCTTCATGCCATTGCGCGTGATCCGCAAGCTCCTGCGTGAGGACCCTGGGCGCGCTGAGGCGATGGTCGAGCTGGAGGACCGCATCATCGAGCGTGCCCTCGAAGGCGCAGAGGAGCGCAGGGTTTCGGCGACGGAGGTGAGGAAGCGCTATGAAATCCCAGAGAACGTCCTTCGTCGCCTCGTCGAGATTGGCGTGCTGACGCCAGTCAGGAGCGGCAAGCGCGTCTTCTATGAAGAGGACGACGTGAAGATCATCGAGGCGATCTCGCGCTTCAGGGCAGGCGGCTATGAGGAGGAGCTTGGCTTCACCGTCTATGACACCCTGCGCTACTACGAGGCCTTGCAGCCGCTTGTGAAGGACGAGGTGAGGGCCCTGCTGAAGCGCCTCGCAGGCGAGGTCGAGGTCGAGCGCGCAGTCGAGATCATTGCGGCGGGCGTGGAGCCGCTGCGCGAGCTCGTCGGCGCGATCCACTCAAAGCTGCTGCTGGGCGAGCTGCGCCAGCTGCGAGAGGATCGGCCTCACGGTTGAGCGCGATTGGTTGGGGACGTTGGCGGTGAGGCTGGTTGGGCCTGCGTCTGCGGTTGAGCGCGATTGGTCGGGGACGTTGGCGGTGAGGCTGGTTGGGCCTGCGTCTGCGGTTGAGCGCGCGATCGACCGCATTCAGTAGACAGTCGTCATAGCTGATTGAGCGCGACTGGACGGCGCTGGGCCAAGGTGTCATCCTTCTGGGTGGTATCCTCCAGCTCATTGATTGACTGGTCAATCGATTCGTCGGCGCACCCGCGTCGCGGGGGTGCGTAAGGCAGATGAAGGTCGCGGCAGTCCAGCTGAACTCGACAGGTGAGAGGGCCTCGAACATCGAGGCTGCCGATCGGCATGTGCGCGCAGCTGCCGCAGATGGCGCAACATTGATCGTCCTACCTGAGAAGTGGCCCCTGATTGGCGGCTCAAAGGCTCTGCAGGAGGGCGCCGAGCCCCTTGACGGGCCCGCGGTCACATGGGCGAGGCAGACCGCTTCCGAGCTGGGTATCGATCTGATCGCTGGCTCGATCACCGAGCGTAGAGAGGGCAGAGAGCGCCTCTCCAACGTTTCGCTGCACATCGGCCCAGACGGCGAGATCAAGGCCCTTTACCGCAAGTTGCACATGTTCGACGTCGAGATCGAAGGGCGCGTCTACAGAGAGTCTGAGGTCGAGGAGCCAGGTGAGGAGATCATCCTGAGCGAGACCGCTGCTGAAGGCGCTTCAGGCGTGCCCCTTGGGCTGACGATCTGCTACGACCTGCGCTTCCCTGAGCTGTTCCGGATCCTTGCGTTGAGGGGGGCCTCGATCGTCACGCTGCCCTCCGCCTTCACGCGCCCAACGACGCGCGACCACTGGGAGATCCTCGTGCGCGCAAGGGCGATCGAGAATCAGGTCTTCATGATCGCTGCGAACCAGGTTGGTTTGCACCCTGGCAACCACGAGTCAGGGGGACGCTCGATGATCGTCGACCCCTGGGGGGCGATCCTTGCAGAGGCGCCCCCAGAGCCATGCCACATCGTCGCCGAGCTCGACCTCGAGCGCCAGGAGGAGATCAGGGCTCAACTGCCATCGCTTGCGAACAGGCGCGAGGACGCCTACCGCTGGCCTGTGGGCGAGGGCGTCGCATGAGCGCGGTGCGCGCAAACGCTGCTCAGGACAGGCGCAGGGCGATCCTTGACGCCGCGGTAAGGGTCTTTGCCTCGCGTGGCTTCCACGCCTGCAGGGTCTCTGACATCGCCGACGAGGCGGGCGTCGCCTATGGGCTCGTCTACCACTACTTCGACTCGAAGGACAGCGTCCTTGACACGCTCTTCCTCGAGCGCTGGGACGTGATGCTGAGCACGATCGCCGAGGTCGACTCAATGGAGATCTCTGCCCGCGAGAAGCTCTACGCGATCGCCTCCTTCATCATCGACAGCTACAGGCATGACCCAGACTTGATGAAGGTGATCATCGTCGAGGTGACGAGGGCGGCCAACTCGTTTGGCCAGACGCACCTTGCGCGCATCAGGGAGGCCTATCGCAGGATCGCCGAGATCGTCGCAGGCGCCCAGGCTGAAGGCGTGTTCAAGCCAGAGCTCGACCCTGAGTTCGCGGCGATGACCTTCTATGGGGCGATCGAGCAGGCCCTCACAGGCTGGATCTTCGAGCTGCTGCCACGCAGCGACGAGCAGTACGAACGCGCAAAGCGGCTCGTCGTCGAGACGATCGTCGAGGGCCTCGCGGTGCCTGGGAAGGCTGGCGTCGTCAGTTGAGCGCCGCCTACGTCACTAGACTGCCGCAGATGGAGAACGATCTCGCAAGACGTCTGATGTGGTCTGGCCTGCTTGCGCTCTGCGGGGCATTGGCGAGCATTGCGAGCCAGCGGGCCGCGGCGACCGTCTGGCGGCGTGTCTTCGACGAGGAACCGCCAGAGTGAGCTCAGCGGCAGGCAACGGCGTCGTCGACCCACATAGCTCTGGCAACGGCGCAGGGCCCTATCAGTCGAGCGCCCCAGCAGGCTCTGCGACGATGCCAATGCGGCCAGAGGTCGCCGTCGGCGCCGCCTTCGCCGGTGGCTTCCTGCTCGCGGTGCTGCTGCGCAAAGTACGGTCATAGTGTGTCTGTGAAGAGCACCACGAAGGCTTGGCGGTCCTGAGCATGGCGGAGCAGACTCCAGGCGATCAGGACCAGCGCAGCGTCAACATCGCGACCGCGATCGCAGAAGTCTCTGAGCGGGCCTCGCTGCTCGTGCGCGAGGAGATCGAGCTCGCAAAGGCGGAGGTGACCGAAAAGGCGACGCGCCTCGCGAAGGGTGCGATCGTTGGCGCCGCCGCTGGCATCTTCGTCATCACAGCGATCTTCTTCATCCTGATCGGGCTCGCCTGGCTGCTCTACTTCGAGTTGCCAATTGGCAACGACTTCACCTACTTCTGGGGCTTCTTCGCGATGGCCCTGATCCTGCTGCTGCTTGGCGGCATCGCAGGCTTCATCGCCGCGAAGGCGGTGAAAGCGGGCTCGCCGCCGACGCCGAAGCTCGCGTTCGAGGAGGCCCGCAAGATCCGCGAGACGGTGAGCAGCAGTGCCGAGCAGAGCCCTGTGACTGCCCCAGACCCGTCAGTCGGACGTGGCGGCGCCGCGCAGAGTCAAGGTGAGCCCGCTGCCCCGCAGAGCCCAGGTCCTCAAGGGGGTAGCAGCTGATGCCAGGCAGGACACCCGCTGAGATTCGCAGCTCGATCGAGAGCAACAGGGCAGAGCTTGCCGTCTCGATTGAGCGCCTGCGCGGCGAGATCGCCGTGATCACAGACTGGCGCAGCCAGATCGAAAGCCACCGCAAAGAAGTCCTCACAGGCGCCGCGGTCGCAGGCTTCCTGATCGGCGGCGGGCTCGCCGCCGTGTTCGGCGGCAAACGCCGCAAACGGCGCTGAGTCTGAGCCGGCCCTGAGCCTGAGCCGGCCCTGAGCCTGAGCCGGCAGGGTCGGCGTCTCCGAGTCTTAGCCAGCGTGACTGGTGTGTCTCTGAGCCTGTGCCAGCGCGCCCGAGGCGATCGTCGCTGAACCAGCGACACGCAGGGCTTGCGCCCTGAGGGTTGACTCGTCTGCGCGTGTTCTGCTACGGTAGAAAAGCATTCTGTTTCTTAGACACATGGTGTCTGGGAAACATTTCACATAGAGAGGGTTGGGGCTGGCTCACTTTTCTGTGACCGGTGTCAATGCAGCAGAGGGTGTTCACGGAGAGGGACCCAGATTCGAGCTTTTGAGGGATTGGTGTGCGCGTGAGGCATGTTTCGTCATACGTGTCGTGTCTGGTTGCGCCCAGCGGGGGTGCTTTAACCAGATGCGTCAGCAGAGCTGACGCATCTCTCTCTCTCTCTCTCTCTCTGGCCCAGTTGCCTAAGGCCTAGGAGGCTCTCGCCAGGAGCTTGCGCTCCTGGCCCTCGTCGCGTGGGCTCCGCCCAGGAGGACGCCGATGCGCGGCGCTGAGCAACGCCTCGACGAGGTCAAGGCGCAGGATCGGCGCGCGGTCGCATCTCGCGCGGTTGCATCTCGCGCGGTTGCATCTCGCGCGGTTGCATCTCGCGCGGTTGCATCTCGCGCGGTTGCATCTCGCGCGGTTGGATCTCGCGCCGTCGCGTCTGCAGACGGCGCTCATGCTCGACGTCGCCGTGGCGGGATCCTGCCACTGCAGCGCTCGCGGCTGCTGGGCGCGGCGCTTGGCCTCGTCTGCGAATGCGGTTACAGCGAGGCGTCAGTCACAGCGATCTGCGCGCGAGCAGGCGTCTCGAGGCGCACGTTCTACGAGCTCTTCGAGGATCGCGAGGCGTGCATGGTCGCGGTCCTCGCCGACACGGAGGCTCACATCGAACGGACGATCGCTGCCGCGAAGTCGAGTGAGGGGCCATGGCGGGAGCGGATTCGCACAGGGCTGTGGATCCTGCTCAACCTTGCCGCGAGCGAGCCAGTGCTTGCGTGGTCATGCCTATGCGAGTTCCGGAGCGCCGATGGCCCGCTCGCCCACGAGTGGCAGAGGATCGTCGCGCGCCTTGGCAACGCGGTCGACGAGGGCCGCATGCAGAGCGGTGCACGCCCAGTCGCTGGGCCGCTGACCGCGGAGGCGCTCGTCGGGGCGGTCGCGGCAGTGCTTGCGCGGCGTGTCGCAGAGGCCGAGGGCAAGCCGCTGCGGGACCTGCCGCCCCAGCTGCTTGGCGAGCTGATGAGCATGATCGTGCTGCCCTACCTTGGCGCAGGCGCGGCGCGCCGCGAGCTGCAGTTGCCGTTGCCGGCGACGGGCGCGACGCTCGCGCTCGACGACGCCCTGTCGCACAGCCCAGATCCGCTCGCAGGCATTTCGGTGCGGATGACCTACCGCACCGCACGCGTGCTGCAGGCGACCGCAGAGCTCGCGGACAGCGCAGGCGCCAGCAACCGGCAGATCGCCGAGCACGCAGGCGTCGCTGACGCAGGGCAGATCTCGAAGCTGCTCGCGCGACTGGAGCGTCATGGGCTGGTCGCCAATGCGACGAAGGATGCGCAGGTTCGCGGCGAGGCCAACAGCTGGCGCCTGACCGAGCGCGGGCGGCAGCTCGCGCGTGGCATCGGCGTCGAGATTCGCGAGGGCCGTGTCGAGGCTCGCCAGGGCGGCGTCAAGGCTGACCCTGGCGGCATCGAGGCACGCAGACGGACAGAGCTTCAACCGCAGGCAAAGGAGCCCTCGGTCGGTCGCTCAGCGACCAGGCGCGGGGGTTCGCGAAAGAGGGACAAGGAGAGGGGACTGACGTGAGAGGCGATGCAGAGGGATCGACCAAGTGCCAGGCGAGGGGCTCAGACACCTACATGCCTGGAGTCGTTGCGAAGGCCGCCGCCAGAGGCGCGAGCGGCGAGCAGGGCCTTGCGCTGCGCAGGCGTCTCGTTGCGCTTGCCGCCTCGCTTGCCTTCCTCCTGCTCGTTCCCGTCGCGGTGGCGAGCGCCGACAAGGTGCATGTCGAGATCGAAGGGACAGGCTCAGGCGAAGTGGTCCCAGTCGCCGGCTCAGAGGCGTTGGCGGGGACTCCGCCGATCGAATGTCACTACAGCTCGCCCGGGCCGGCAACGGGCACATGTGAAGCAGAACCATACTTCGAGGAAGAAGCGGAATTCTTCGCGGTCAAAGTGATCGCGGTGCCTGCCGCCGGCTCCACGTTCGCGGGGTGGACGGTCGAAGAAGGCTTCGCCTATGGCGGCTGCACCGGCGCGGAATGCACCACGGTGCTGACGTCGTCGGCGATCAGGATGAAGGCCGTCTTCACCTCAGCCGGGCCCTCCAAGCTCGAGCTCAGCGTCTCGCGCTCCGGAGACGGCAGCGGGTCCATCTCGGGTGGCAGCCTCGCCGAACCGGGCACGATCGCCTGTGCGACGGGCACTGGCGCCTGCGGCGAACACGAATACGAGGAAGGCGAAGTGGTTACGCTCACCGCGACCCCTGACGCAGGGCATTCCGAATTCGCCGGTTGGAGTGGCTGCGCTCCGGTCGTCGGTGAGCCGGAAGAGTGCGAAGTGAGCATCGACGCTGCGAAGTCGGTAGTCGCGGAGTTCGACCCGATCGGCGCAGCCCTGCTCGTCGTGTACCTTGGCGGCAACGGCGCTGGGACGGTCACGAGCAGCCCTGTGGGGATTGATGCGTGTGGCAACGAATCCTGCGAAGCGCTCTTTTCCGAAGGCGAAACCGTCACGTTGACCGCGGGCGCCACGATGGGCAGCGTGTTCGCGGGCTGGCTGGGCTGCAAGCGCACAGGCCCCAGTTCCTGCACGGTCGTCGTCGATGGCCCAGAAACCGAAGTCACAGCGGTCTTCTTGGCCGAAGGCAAGGAAGGTTCGACAGGGCCGGCCGGCCCCACCGGCTCGACCGGCCCCACCGGCTCGACCGGCTCGACCGGTCCCACGGGCGCCACGGGCGCGGCGGGGTCGACGGGCGCAACCGGTGCGGCTGGTCCGCAGGGCGCGACAGGCTCGACTGGCGCTGTTGGAGCCGCGGGCGAACAGGGACCGACCGGCGCTAAGGGCGAACAGGGCCCGGCGGGCGCTAAGGGCGAAACGGGTGCCACAGGCGCGCAGGGCAGGGAAGGGCCGCAGGGAGCCCAGGGCCCGGCTGGGAAGGTGACCTGCGAGGTCAAGCAGCACGGCGGCAAGGCGAAGGTCACCTGCACTGTCAAGTACGGCGCGAAAGCCAAGTCGTCGCGCCGCCACGCGGTGCACTGGCAGCTGGTGCGCCACGGGCGTGTGGTCGGCCACGGCGCGAGCCGCGGCGGACCGCGATTTGCGATTGGCGACCTACGCAAGGGCCGCTACACGCTGCGCCTCGACGGCAGGGGCGAGGGCACGGTGATCGACGTTGGCTAGCGAGGGCGCAGTGGCGATTCGCAGTGGCTATGTGGCAAGGCTGGTGGTGGCCGCGGTCACGAGGCGCGGCGCTCTTCCTGCCTGCGTGCTCGCGGGCGCCCTCGGCATCCTCGGCTTCGCCTGCGCTCCCGCCGGGGCATTGGTGACACACCCTTATCTGTTCTCGTTCGCGTCTGGTGCGGCAAGCACCCAGAACTACGGTGGGATCGCGGTCGATCCCACCAGCGGCGCGATCTACGTTGGCGACACCGAAGCGAAGACGCTGCGAAAGTTCGACGCCGCAGGCGATCCAGCCGACTTCTCCGCGTTGGGCGCAAGCGCGATCTCGGGCGTCGAAGCGCAGGCGCTCGCGGTGGACCCAAGCGACGGCGACATCTACGTGGCCGAGAGCGGTCATGCGATCGAGCGCTTCGCAGCCTCCGGCGCCCCAGCAGACTTCAGCGAAGGTCCCGGCGCGGGGACGAACCTGTTGAGCGGCACTGAAGCTCCGAGCGGCCATTTCGGTCAGATAGCCGGCATCGCCGTCGACTCCTCGGGCGATCTCTACGTGTCGCAGAACAACAGCCCTGCGGTCGTGGACGAGTTCACCTCGACGGGTGGGTACGCGGGCCTGGAGATCTCCACCCCCAGTCTCAGATATCCCACCGAAGTGGCGGTCGATTCGACCGGCGCGATCTATGACATCGAAAACGGCACGTTGGAAATCGTCAAGTTCGACGAATCTGGCAGCCTGCTGGGCACGATCGCGACTGGCATCGCCGGTGGGGAAGAGTCGCTGGCGATCGACACCACGGACGACGCGCTGTTCGTCGGCTACGCCAACAACCTCAGCGGCGCGTCGGGGGTCATGCAGCTCTCGTCCACGGGCGCGAACGAAGGCGAATTCGGCGCCGGCGAGGTCGAGCGGGCACGGGCTATCGCCGTCAACGGCGCCAACGGACGCGTTCTGGTCCAGGACTCCGCGCGCGAGGCGGTTGACGTCTTCGGTCCGAAGGTGCTCGTCCCTGACGTCGCAAGCGGAGCCTCCACGAGCACGCTGAACGAGGTCACCGTTACCGGCAGCGTGAACACCGACGGCACCGCGCTCGCCGACGCGATCACCGCCTGTCACTTTCAGTACGTCAGCGACGTGGCATTTCTCCTCACCGGCTTCGACGACCTCAGCTCAGGCGGCAGCGTGCCGTGCGAAGCAGTTGACGGGCATGAGATTGCCGGGCCAGGCGAAATCCCAGAGGACGGCGCCGGTCACACGGTCTCGGCGACGATCTCCGGGCTGCCCGCCAACAGTGGCTATCGCTTCCGGCTCGTGGCTGAAAACGTCAACGGGCCCAATTACGGCGAAGGCGTTTCCTTCACCACCGCTGGCTCCCCTGAGATCGATGCCGTCTACGTCACCTCGGTGAGCTCGTCCTCGGCTGTGCTTGGCGCCGAGGTCGATCCCGACCTGCTGGACACGAGCGCTCGCTTCCAGTACGTCGACGACGAAACCTACCGCGCAGACGTTGAGGCAGCCGGCGCGGGACACGGCTTCGACCACGCCACCTCGGTGCCCGCGAGCGCTGTCGACCTGGGCTCCGGAGGCGCCCCTGCCAAGGTCTCGGTGCAGATCAGCGGCCTCGCACCAGACACGATCTACCACTACCGCGTGCTCGTAGGCAACGAAGGCGGCTCGCAGACCAGCTCCGAACCGACGTTCACCACCTCGATCAGCGGCCTCGGCTTCGAACTGCCTGACTCCCGTGTCTGGGAACAGGTGACTCCCGTCCTCAAGCACCACGGTCGGGTGACGCCGCCTTGGCTCGGCATGGCGCAGGCATCCGAAAGCGGCGAAGCGCTCACCTACGTGACGATCGGCCCTGTGGAGGAAGAAGCCAACAGCGACCGCATAGTGGAGCAGTCGCTTGCGCAGCGCGGCACTGGCGGCTGGAGCTCGGCCGACATCAGCCCGCCGCACGAAACCTCCTCGCCGCTTGAAACGACCAACGAATACTTCATGTTCAGCTCGGACCTGTCACGCGCCGCGATCGAACCGAGCGGGGAGCGTGCGAAGGGCCCAGGCTCGCTCTCCGACGAAGCCTCCGAAAGCACGCCTTACCTACGCGAAGACTTCGCCAGCCCGATTCGCTGGCGGCCGCTCGTGACCGGCAGGGAAGGCTTCTCCGACGTCTGCCCAGGGACGGAGTTCGGCGGCGAAGAAGCAGAACAGCAACTGCGGAGATACCGCCTCCCCGTGCTCTTCGTGGGAGGCAGCGCCAACCTCCAACACGTCGCGCTGCGCACTCAGGTGCCGCTGACCTGCGATGCCGAAGGCGTCGAAGGCGCGCTCTACGAGTGGTCTGCCGGCGCCCTGCAACTGGTCAGCCGGCTGCCCGCCGGCGAAGGCGGCGAGGCGGTAGTCGGCGTCCTTGGCTCCGGACAGGCCCTGGGGGGTGGCTCGGTGCGCCGCGCGGTCTCCGAAGACGGTCGCTATGTCTATTGGGGCGCGGGAGAAGGGGAAAGCGGAGCGCTCTACGTACGCGACACGGTCGCTGGTGAAACGGTGCGCCTCGACGTGCGTGCGCCAGGCGCGTCGGGAGGCGAACGCGGCGGCCCGCTCTTCCAGAGCGCCAGCGCCGGCGGGACCTACGGCTTCTTCACCGACAAGCAGCGCCTGGTCGACGATGCGGGCAATGCCGGCGCCGACCTCTACGTCTGCGAACTGGTTCGGGAAGGCTCGCAAGACAAATGCGACCTGGGCGATCTCACCCCGGAAACGGCAGGCGAAAGCGCCGAAGTGCAGGGCATGGTCTCGGCGATCTCAGAAAGCGGCGAAGACGTCTACTTCGTCGCCAACGGCGTGCTGACGGGCAGCGAACGAAACGGCGAGGGTGAAAGCGCGAGCCCTGGCGACTGCACCGATTCGCTGGAATCGCCCCCGTCTGCCTCGGAGAGCTGCAACCTCTACATCGCTCACCATGAAGGCTCCTCCTGGGGATTGCGCTTCATCGCCACGCTCTCAGGCGCCGACACGCCGGACTGGGGCGTGCCAGTCAACGGTGGCGGGTTCGAAGGCGACCGTGAAGTGCAGGCGAACACCTCGCCCAGCGGCCGCTATTTCGCCTTCATGTCGCAGCGCAGCCTCACAGGCTATGACAACCACGACGCTGCGAGCGGAGCGGCCGACGAGGAGGTCTACAGCTACGACGCCGACGCAGACGGGGGGGAGGGCAAGCTTGCCTGCGTCTCCTGCAACCCTTTCGGAGCGCGACCGCAGGGCGCGCAAGAGCAGACCGGCGGCTATCAGATCCCCTCGGACTGGACGGCCGTCTGGGGCGGTCGCTGGTTGGCGGCGCTGCTGCCTGACACCGAGACGCCTGGAGCGACCTCCGTCGAGGCCTATCAGCCTCGCGACGTGCTCGACGACGGCCGCGTGCTTTTCAACGCCTTCGATGCGCTCGTGCCCAGCGACTCGAATGGCACCTCCGATGGGTATGAGTACGAGCCGTGGGGGCTGGGCGGCTGCAGCCCCACCGCGGGAGGCGCCGCGATCGCCCAAGCCCAGGGAGACGGCTGCGTCGCGCTGCTCTCATCTGGAACCTCTGTGCACGAATCGGCGGTGCTCGACTCCTCGGCGAGCGGCGAAGACATCTTCGTCTACACGGCGGCGTCGCTCTCTCCGCTGGACGAAGACTCCGACTACGACATCTACGACGCGCGCGTGAACGGCACCCCCGCGCAGCGGACGCTGCAAGCCGAATGCCTGGGTGAAGCCTGCCAGCCCGCCGTCTCGGCGCCAGTGTTCGGCGCGCCGTCAAGCGCGGTCTTCAGCGGCGCCGGCAACCTCCTAGAGGCGGGCAAGAGCTCGCGCTGCGTGCAGGGCAAGGCCGGCTGCGCCGCGGAAAAGCAGCCGAAGAAGAAGCGAAAGGGCAAGGGCCCGAAGAAGAAGCGCAGGGCAAAGAGAGACAAGGCGAAGAAGGACAGGGCAAAGAGAGACAAGGCGAAGAAGGACAGGGCAAAGAGGGACAAGGCAAAGAAAGGCGAGGCAAGAGGGCAGCTCCAACGCCGAGCCAAGCACGATCGGAGGGCCGCACGATGAAGCTGAGAGCACAGAAGCGCCTGCGCGCGGTCGCGGCGACGCTCGCCGCCGCCGCCGGCCTGCTGGTCCTTTCCGTCGCAGCCGCCCAGGCGAGCACGCCCTGGTGGTCGGTCGAAACCGGCGCGCGTCCCACCTACCTCTCCTCGCCGGTCTCTGAGACCCAGGAACTGAAGGCGGCGCCAGTGGGAACCGCCACGCTGCTGGAGCTCGACGGCAAGCGCGTGGCCTGCATGGGCACGTTGCTCTGTGGTGCCCTTGGCCTGTCCAACTCCGAAACGGCTGCTGAGCTGCAGAGCGCTCTGGAAGCGGCGAAGGCCTATGGCGCCGGCGGCGTCGAAGTCACCGAAACGCCAGCGGGCAGCCGCGACTTCACGATCGACTCGATTGGCCCGATGGCCAAGCGTTGGGTGACGCCGCTCGAAGTCACTGGCGGAACGGCAAAGATCCTCGCCGAAGGCGGCAGCGGCCGTCTCGTCTTCACCGCAACGGATGTCGGCGATGCGCCAGTGGACGGCGCCGGCGCTCCCGTCACCCTCACCGACAGGCTGCCATCTGGCGTCACCGCCTACCACGCCGAAGCCTATGCGGGGTACGGCAACCTCTCGGGGCCAGTCACTTGCACTCTGCCCAGCGAAACCGAAGTCTCCTGCGTCTACGAACAGGAACTGCCCCTCTTCGAAGCGATCGAAGTCGAAGTCTTCGCGGACATCGAGCCAGGGACGGTCGGAACGCCAGGGGAGGTGAGCATCTCCGGTGGCGGCGCTCCGGCGAGGAGCGCCTCTCAGTCGGTGATCGCACGTGAAGGAAAGATCCCGTTTGGGGCCGCGAGCTTTGCGATGCAGGTCGAAGAAGAAGGCGGCGCACCCGCGATCCAGGCTGGCGGCCATCCCTTCCAGCTGACCCAGACGCTGCAGTTCAACGTCGGTCCGATGCGGCCTGGCCCGCGCGTCGACTCATCGGTCGAACAGGAGGGGCAGCCGCGCAACGTGCGCGTCAAGCTGCCGCCAGGCCTGGTCGGCAACCCGCGCAGCCTGCCGACCTGCAGCTTCAGGCAGTTCACCATTCAGCACGAACTCGTCGACGAATGCCCACCGGAAACCGCGATCGGCGTCGCCTCGGTGACGGTGATCGAAGGCGAGTTGCTGCACTTCGCGCGAATCGCGGTGCCGATCTTCAACATCGAACCTGGCTACGGAGAGCCGGCTCGCTTCGGCTTCATGGCCGCAGGCGTGCCAGTGACGATCGACACCGCCCTGCTGGGCGAAGAAGCCTATGCGGTCAGGGCGGAAGTCAACGACACCTCCCAGCTCGCCCAGGTCCTCGCGGCCTCGGTCACCCTCTGGGGCAACCCTGGCGCTCGGAGCCATGACACCTCGCGCGGCTGGGCGTGCGTGTACTTCTCGCACCCTGGGGTCTGCTCGCGTCCAGGGAGCCTCACTGAAGCGGCCTTCCTGCGCCAGCCGGTGTCCTGCGAATCGCCGCTTGTCTTCGGCCTCGAAGTGGAACCATGGAATCTGCCGTTGGGCAGCGATATCTCCGAAGCATCCGATGTCAAGGAAGCGCTTCTGGGCTGCAGCAGGGTGCCATTCGATCCGTCTGCGGCTGCGGCGCCGACGAGCAAGCTCGCGGCAAACCCCTCAGGCCTCGATTTCGAACTTGACCTGCCAAACGCAGGCCTCGAAAGCACCAACGAAGGCGCCGTCTCGGAAACGGAGCCAGAGAAGGTCGAGGTCGATCTACCCGAAGGCATGACGGTCAACCCATCTGAGGCTGAAGGCCTCGCGGGGTGCAGCGAAGCCGCTTTCGGAAGGGAAGCCACGAACTCGCTGCCAGGCGAAGGCTGTCCTGAAGCGTCGAAGATCGGCAGCGTCGAAGCGAGCACGCCGCTGTTGAACGAGCGGGCGAGCGGCGCGCTCTACATCGCGACGCCATATGAAAACCCGTTTGGCTCACTCGTCGCGCTGTACCTCGTCGCACGCATCCCCGATCGCGGGGTGCTGATCAAGCAGGCGGGGAAGGTCGAACTGGACCCGGTGACGGGCCAGCTGCGGACGGTCTTCGAAGGGCTGCCGCAGCTGCCCTACTCGGAATTCAAGCTGCACTTCCGCGAAGGCGGTCGCGCGCCGCTCGTCACACCCTCGACCTGTGGCACCTACCAGACGGTTGCGAAGCTAGTGCCCTACTCTGCGGCGAGCGTGCAGGACCCGGCGCCCTCCGAAGTCGTGCAGCGCACGAGCGCGTTCACGATCGAACACGGCGTCGAAGGCGGGGCATGCCCCGCCGGCGGCGTGCCGCCGTTCCAGCCTGGGTTCACAGCGGGCACCGCGAACAACGCCGCGGGCGCCTACAGCCCGCTGAATCTGCGGATCACGCGCAAGGACGGCGAACAGGAGATAACAGGGTTCGCGACACAGTTGCCCGCGGGCTTGACGGCGAACCTCACGGGGGTGCCGTTCTGCAGCGAAGCGGACATCTCCCTTGCGCGCACGAAGAGCGGCGCGGAGGAGGAGGCCGAACCGTCGTGTCCTGCCGCGAGCCAGATCGGCCGCACGCTCGTCGGAGTCGGCGTCGGATCGGTCCTTGCGTACACGCCAGGGAAGCTATACATGGCGGGCCCGTTCGAAGGCGCGCCGTTCTCGGTCGTCGCGATCACCGCGGCGAAGGTCGGTCCCTTCGACCTTGGCACGGTCATCGTGCACCTGCCCTTGGAGATCGACCCTGTGACCGCGCGGGTGAGCATTCCGCAGGGCGCCGCGGACCAGATCCCACACATCATCGACGGGATCGTCGTACATGTCCGCGACATCCAGGTCGAGATCGAACGTGAAGACTTCACGCTCAACCCGACGAGCTGCGAAAAGATGAGCCTCGCAGCGACCGTCTACGGCTCTGGCGCGAACTTCGCGAGTGCGGCGGACGACGACCCGGTCGCTGCAGACTCTCCGTTCCAGGCCGCCGATTGCCAGGCGCTTGCGTTCAAGCCGACCTTCAAGGCGTCGACGAGCGCGAAGACGAGCCGCAAGCGAGGCGCGAGCCTGCACGTCAAGCTCACCTACCCCGCCGGCGCGCTTGGGCACGACGCCAACGTGCACGTCGTCAAGGTGGAACTGCCAAAGGCGCTGCCGTCGAGGCTCTCGACGCTGCAGCAGGCGTGCACCGCCGCCCAGTTCGAAGCCAACCCTGCAGGGTGTCCTGCGGCCTCGATCGTCGGGCACGCGAAGGCGGTCACGCCGATCCTCCCAGTCCCCCTCGAAGGCCCCGCGTACTTCGTTTCCTACGGTGGTCTGAAGTTCCCCGAACTCGTCGTCGTGCTCCAGGGCTATGGGATCACGATCGACCTGCACGGCGAAACGTACATCTCGAAGAAGGGCATAACGAGCAGCACCTTCCATCAGGTTCCGGATCAGCCCGTGAGCAGCTTCGAACTGACGCTGCCAGAGGGCAAGGATTCGGCGCTTGCGGCGCCTGGCGGCAAGCTCTGCAAGCAGAAGCTCGTAATGCCGACGAGCTTCACTGCCCAGAACGGCGCAAGCGTCAAGCAGAACACGGCGATCACCGTCACAGGTTGCAAGGCGACGAGCAAGAAGAAGGCCAAGCACCGCAAGGAGAAGCGCAAGGCAGGCAAGGAGAAGCGCAAGGCAGGCAAGGAGAAGTAGAAGGCCAGCAGGGAGTAGCAGAAGGCCGGCAGGGGGGTAGCAGAAGGCCGGCAGGGGGTAGCAGAAGGCCGGCAGGGAGTAGCGCAAGGCCAAGGAATCGTCAGCAGAGCCAGGCCGTCCCGATTGCGGGGGCGGCCTGGAGCCGGCCTCAAGCCAGCAGCGCGCTTGGGATGCCGCCGACGCCAAGCATCCCAGGGCCGGTGTAGGTCCCGATCACGGGGCCAACCTCGGAGACGAACAGCGGCGGCCCGCCAAGCACCGCCTGACAGCGCTCCACAAGCCGCTGCGCCTCCCCTGGGGCCTGGATGTGCTGCACCGCCCAGGCGTCCTGGCCGCCCTCCTTCAGCTGCTCTGCGAACTGGACCATGCGCTCGAAGGCGCGCTTTGAGGTGCGGACGCGCTCTATCGGGGTGATCTCGTACTCGAGCGTGAGGATCGGCTTGATCTTCAAGGTGCCTCCAAGCCACGCTTGGGCCTTGCCGATGCGCCCGCCGCGACGTAGGAACTCCAGCGTGTCGACGCAGAACCAGATCTTGTTCACCTCACGGGCCTTGCGCACATGCTCTGCGACCTCGGTGAGGCTACCCCCTGAGCGCGCCGCCGCGACGCCTGCGAGCAGCAGGAAGCCAAGCCCGCCGCAGCCCGTCTCGCCGTCGATCACCTCGACGCGCTCGCCAAGGCCACGCTCTTTGAGCAGCTCATGGGCCTGCATCGCGGCGCTACAGGTGCCTGAGATGCCACCGGCGAGGTGCACTGAGACGATGTCCCTGCCCTGCTCCAACAGCGGCTCCCAGACGGCGAGGAAGTCGCCGATCGAGGGCTGCGAGGTCGTGGGGACGTCAGGGTCTGTGCGCAGGCGCTGATAGAAGGCGTCAAAGCCATCCATCTGCAGCTCGCGCTGCGGCTCGCCCTGCCAGCCCACATAGAGGCTGACCTGGTGGATGCCTTCGCGCTCAGCGAGCTGAGGCGGCAGGTAGTGAGTCGTGTCGCTGACGATCGCTACAGGCGCCATCGCCGCGGACCCTACAGCAACGCTTGGCACAGGGCGTCCTGTCGCCTGCGGCCGTCGTGGCCGGCGCGCTCTCAATCCAGTGGCGCTCTGGCAGCGCTCTCAGTCCAACGGCGCTCTGGCAGCGCCCTCAGCTCAGCTTGCTCTCGATCGTAAGGCCCTGGGCGGCTGACGGGGCGGCGCTGCCGATCGGCTCCGCCGCTGGGGTTGGCTGCTCGGTGAGGCCAAGCGCAGGAGCAAGCTCGCCTGACTCATACATCTCCATCACGATGTCACAGCCGCCGACCAGCTCGCCATTCGCGAACAGCTGCGGGATCGTCGGCCAGTTGGAGAGCGCAGAGAGCTCCTGGCGGATGCGGGGGTCAGGCAGGATGTCGACGGCGGCGAACTTCGCTCCCGTCGCCTGCAGCGCCGCGACCGTGCGGGCAGAGAAGCCGCAGGCTGGCGCCTCTGGCGTGCCCTTCATGAAGAGGATGACGTCGTGGTCGCTGATCGCTTCGGCGATCGCGTCGCGGATGGGGTTCGACTCTGGGCTGGACATGGAGGGGCCTCCTATACGGTGGGTGCTGTAGGTGTCTCGGCGGGCACGGCGGTCTTCAGCGTCAGGGCGTGGATCGGGCCGCCAATCTCAGAGCCAAAGATCTCGTAGACGAGGCGATGTTGCTCGATGCGGCTGCGCCCTGCGAACGCCGCCGCATGGACGACCGCTCTGAAGTGGTCGCCGCCACCGGTGTAGTCCTCGACCTCCGCCGATGCGCCTGGGATCCCGGCTTCGATACGCTGCTTGATCTGCTCCGCTGTTGGCATGGCCCCAGGTTAGCGCCTGTGATGCCCTCGCTATACTTTGGAAAGCGATGATCACGATCACGGACAAGGGCGCAGAGAAGGTCAGGGAGTTCCTCGCCGCGCAGCAGGCAGACATCAGCCTCGCGGGGCTCCGTGTAGGCGTTCGTGGCGGCGGCTGCTCTGGCTTCCAGTACCAGCTCGCCTTCGACGAGCAGCGCGATGGCGACGAGGTCTTCGAAGACCATGGCCTGAAGCTCCTGGTCGACCACCCCAGCCTGCCCTACGTGAGCGGCTCGGTGATCGACTACGAGGAGAGCCTCCAAGGCGCTGGCTTCAAAGTGAGCAACCCGAACGTCGTTGCCGCCTGTGGCTGCGGTTCCTCCTTCCGCGTGGCTGAGGAAGAGCAGGTCTCAGCGGTCTGAGGCCGGACCTGACGCGGGACGTCAGGTCGGTTCGTTGGACAGGGAGCGCCAGAGGTAGCGGCAGGCAAGCGTCCTGTACGGGCGCCAAGGCTCTGCGATCGCCTCCATCGTCGCGGCGTCAGGCAGCTCCTTCAAGTCGTAGGCGAGTTCTATGGCGCGCCTGATGCCAAGATCGCCGACGGCGAGCACGTCAAGCCGCTCGAGATGGAACATGAGGAACATGTGCGAGGTCCACACGCCAAGGCCCTTCACTGCGGTCAGCTCTTCGATCACCTGTTCGTCGGGCAGCTCGTCGAGGCGCGGCAGCTCGAGCTCGCCGTCCAGGACGTGTTCGGCAAGTGAGCGCAGGAAGCCCACCTTTGCTCGCGAGAGCCCAACGGCGGCGCGTAGCTCTTCAGGCTCGTCGGCGAGGATCTGCCTTGGCTTCGGGGGCTTGCCGCCAAAGCGGTCGAGCAGCCGGTTGTAGATCGCCCTCGCGGCTAGCACCGAGAGCTGCTGTCCGACGATCGCCCGCAGCAGCGCGCCGTAGTGGTCGTCCTTGTCCGGGCGTCCCTCCGAGGCGTTTGGCAGCGGCCCGACAGCGTCGATCAGCTCGCGCAGCACAGGGTCTGCGGAGCGTAGATGCGCCTTGCCGCGGCGGTTGCGTGCCGCGGTCGCACGCTTGGGCGCGGCGGCAGGCTTGGCTGCCTGTGCCGTGTTTGGCGTGGCGGCGCGCTTGGTTGCCTTCGCTGTCGCGGGCTTCGTCGCCTTTGCTGCGGTGGGCTTGGTTGCCTTCGCTGTCGCGGGCTTCGTCGCCTTCGTCGTGCCTGCGCGCCGCGTAGGCTTGCTGCTTGACGTGGGGGAGGGGCTGCTGGCGGCGCGCTTGGGCGTCAACTCGGCCTCATCTCGTCGGTCGCCGCGGGCTCGCGCCGCCGCTCGCGCCCGCCAGAGGGCGGGCGATTCAGCTTAGCTTGACGGCGTTGCTGACGGTCCTGCCGCCAGTGAGGGTGGCGGTGAGCTTCGCTTTGAGCTGCTTGTGCTTGCCGAGCTTCGCGGTGAGCTTCTTGCCTGCTTTGGTGAGTGTGAGGGCGATCGCTTCGGTCTTTCCTGCGGCAAGCGTGTAGCTGCCCTTCGCGAGCGTGATCGTCGTGTGCTTGACGTGAGTCTTGCCCTTGTGCCTGACCTTCGTCTTGACGACGGCGGTGAGGGTGAGCTTGCCAGTGCAGGTGGCGTTCTCGCAGGCGAGCTTGACCTGGGTCTTGCCTTTCGCGACCTTCAGCTTCGAGCTTGCGATTCGCACGGCGGGCGCTGCAGCGGCGATGGGTGTCGTCGACCCGATGCCTGTGCCGCTGAGCGCGACGGTCGGCAGCGTGTTCGCCGCAGTGGAGGAGAACGCGAGTGAGGCGCCTGCAGCGCCTGCGGCCGTGGGTGTGAAGCTCACACCGACCGAGCATGTTGCGCCTGCGGCGAGCATTGCGCCTTTGCAGGTGTCTGACGTGATCGCGAACGCGGACCCGCTGAGCGTCTCGCCGGAGACTGTGAGCGGCGCGGGGCCGTTGTTGGTGAGCGTGACGCTCTGCGGTGCGCTGGCGGCGCCAGTCGTCTGGTTGCCGAAGGCAAGGCTTGAGCCAGAGAGGCTTGCGAATGCGCCCTCGATCACCAACGGATCGTAGTTGTAGCCTCCGTGGCCGAGTGAGATGACGCCTGAAAGGCCTGGAATCGTCGTTGGCGTCATGACTTCTTTGTTTTCGCCTTTGCCAAGGCCAAGTTCGTAGTCGGAGTTCCCGCCCCAGCCGACGACGCTGTTGTTTGCGAGCGTCGCAAGCCCGAATGAGCCGCCACCGTCGATTGCGGACACGCCGGTGAGCGGGCTGTCTTCACCACCGATGTGGATCGGCGTTGTGCGCATTGTGTCCGTGCCGTCGGCCATTTCGTGATATGCGTTGTAGCCCCAGCCGAGGACTTCGCCGTTGTGCAGCAGTGCGAGGTTGAAGTAATTGCCTGCGGAGATGGTCGCGACGTCTTCGAGCTTGCCTGTGCCGCCGACGCCGCTCACTTCCACCGGGAAGGCCGATGTGCTCGCTTCGCCGTTGCCGAGTTCGCCGAGCTCGCCGTAGCCCCAGACGACCACATGGTCGCTGGAGAGCAGTGCCACGCCGTCGAAGGCGCCGGCAGAGATGGCGATAACGTCTTCGAGCTTGCCAGCGTCGCCGACGCCGCTCACTTCCACCGGGAAAGCCGATTCTTTTGTTTCGCTGTTCCCAAGTTCGCCATACTCGTTGTGACCCCAGGTGACGACGCGGCCGTTGGAGAGCAGGGCCATCGCATATTCGTAACCAGCAGAGATCGCGACGACGTGTTCGAGCACGTCGACGCCGCCCAGGCCCTCCACCAGAGCGGGTTTTTCGGTGCAATCACAGCCGGTCGTTATCGCGGCTCCGTTGCCGAGTTGACCGTAACGGTCATAGCCCCAAGACTCGACGGTGCCGTTGGAGAGCAGGGCGAGGCTGAAGTAATAGCCTGATGCCACGGCTGTGACGTTGGTCAAGCCGGGAACCTGCTCTGGCGTGTAATGGGTGACTTTCGTGCCGTCGCCAAGTTCGCCGTAGTAGTTGTAGCCTTGAGCATCGACCGTTCCATTCGACAACAGCTCAAGGCTCGAGTAGTAGCTTGGCGATGTTTCCACCACGGTTGTGGGCATGAACGGGTTGAGCGCAAAGGATTCGCCGTACCCAGCCGAACCGTTGCCAAGCTCCCCATATTCGTTGTAGCCGGCGCCGTACACCTGTCCTGGCTGCGCCGCGCTGACAGTGGCTGTCAGTGCAGATGCGGTGCATGCGAGGGAGGCGATGCCTGCTATGACCAGGGCAGCCACGCGCAAGGTCCATCGATGCGTCATTCGTTCCATCTGTCGCCTCCCAGGGCTTGTAAGTGACTACTGTCCGAAAATGGTCAATGCCTGTCAGCTCACACCCGCCAAGGCTGCTGACTTTGCTGACCCTAGCCTGCCGCTTGGGGCTGGCATGCGTAGTCAGCCGCAGTTGCATGCAGCAAAACCTCAGATCCCTGTCAGCTGAAGCGCATCAAGATCGATGTGAAAATTTCAATGATTCATCTTGCTGGGCGCGTGAGGATGCGGCAGGGGCGGGCTCGCAGCGGAGTAAGCTCAAACGGCTTCGTGCGGGTCGTGCAGGCGTGAATCCCCTGCTAATCGACGCCTTGTGATGGCGGCCTATGGACTTTTCGAGATGGATCTGCTACGTTGAAAATCAAGCCGCTAGGACCAGGGGAGAAGCCTTGGAAGCAGCGGTGACATAGAGTGGTGGGGCCGGTTTGCTCGCTTGCGACCGGTGCTCTGCAGCAGAGGACGTTCCGTGGAGAGGAACCTTGTTCGAGCGTTTGAGGGAGCTTGTGGTCGCGTGAGACTGGTCGTGTCATACGTGATGGATTTGGCTGCGTTCGCGGCTGCGTCTGCGGCGCCCTTAACCAGATGCGACAGCTCTGCTGACGCATCTCTCTCTCTCTCTCTCTCTCTGCTCCCGGCGAGCTAGTCGCCTAGGGGCTGCTAGGGGCGCGTTTGCGCCATCTTTTTCCGGGTTGCCCGGTCGTGGGCGGCCCCTGCGGTCGTCCTGGCCGCGGGCGGCAGCGCTCGCTTCGGTGCCCTGGGGCTCTCGCTTGCCCTGGGGCTCCCGCTTCGCATGGAGGGCCGGCTGATGCGCGGCGAGCGGCGGCAGGAGCATGCACTCAGGGGTGCCACTGCACGTCGGCCTGATGCCAAGGCTCCCAGGGAGCGGCTTGGCAAGGACATCGGCGCGCTGCAGCGCACCCGGCTGCTGCGCTCTGCGGTTGGTCTGCTTGCCGAGCAAGGGTATGAGTCGGTGTCCGTCACCGCGATCTGCACGCGTGCCGGCGTCTCACGGCGTACCTACTACGAGGTCTTCGAGAACCGCGACGAGTGCCTTGCGGAGATCCTCGCCGACGCCGAGGCAAGCGTTCTGCGTGCGATCGCGCAGGCAGGCATCGACGGCGCCGCGTGGCGCGAGCGGATCCGCGGAGGCCTGTGGGCGATCCTGTCCCTGGCAGACAGCGATCCGGCACTTGCGCGCGCCTGCCTGATCGAGTCGCAGCGTGCGGGCGGCATGGTTGGCGCCGAGCGCGAGCGGATCCTCTCGCGGCTCGTCCGCGTCGTCGACGAGGGCCGCTCCCAGAGCGCGCGCGCAGCGACGGCAGGCAGCTTGACCGCAGAGGCCCTGGTCGGCGCGATCGGCGCGGTTCTCGCGGCCCGCCTGCGTGACACAGGGGAGAACGGCAGAGGCAGGGACCACCCGCAGCTGCAGCGGCTGCTTGGCGAGCTCGCAAGCATGGTCGTGCTGCCCTACCTGGGCTCCGGCGCGGCGCGCCGCGAGCTCGAGCGGCCGCTGCCTGCCACGCCTGCGATCGGGGGTCTCGACCTCGGCACGGCTGTCGATGGCCCCGACCCCCTGGCCAGCTTGCCGATGCGGTTGACCTACAGGACCGCGAGGGTGGTGCAAGCAGCCGCGGAGCTGGGCAAGCCTGGGCTGGGGGCAAGCAACCGCCAGATCGCGGAGCACGCCGGTATCGCAGACCAGGGCCAGGTCTCAAAGCTGCTGGCGCGACTGGAGCATCACGGGCTGCTCGCGAATGCCGCGAAGGACAGCGCAATGAGGGGCGAGGCGAACCGCTGGATGTTGACCCACGCAGGCGCCCGGCTCGCACGCAGCCTCGGTGTGATCGACGTCAAGCGACCAAAGCTGAGCGTGACATGACAGGAAGTGTAAAGAGGGAGAAGGAGGGGATGCGGATGAGGTACGACACGACGCATGAGCACAAGGATCCCAGGGTCTTGGGCAGAGCGGGTAGGAGACGCGTCGCGACGGCTCGCGTGCTCGTGCTGCTGGCCGGGGCTCTGGGGATTCTGATGCTGTCGGCCGGCTCGGCCGCTGCCTCGCCGCCGCTGACGTTTGCCACCCTTGGCGAAGGGGCGGGCCAGGTCAACGATCCCTTTAACGTCGCCGTCGACCAGTCCTCAGGCGATGTCTACGTCGCGGATTACAACAACGCCCGCGTCGACAAGTTCAGCGCCTCTGGTGATTTTCTCATGGCATGGGGCTATGGTGTCGCCAACGGCAAGACGCTCGCGTTGCAGACCTGCGGTCCTGAAGCGAGCCCGTCGACGGTCACGTGCTTCGTTGCCGAAGGGGCCCTTACCGCCACAGGTCCCGGCTCCGTCGATCCTGTCTCTATAGCGGTGGATCCGTCGACTGGAGACGTCTACGTCGGCGATAGTCACTTCCGTGTGGACAAGTTCAGCGCGAGCGGCCAGTTCCTGCTGATGTTCGGCAAGGGCGTCGACACGACCGCCGGCACCGCGCATCCCAATCTCTGCACCGCCGCGAACCTGGCCGCTGGGGATACCTGCGGCGCCGGCGCCACGGGCACTGCCGCGGGCCAGTTCAGCCAGTCGAGCAATCGTCCGATCGCGATCGGCTCCTCCGGTGAAGTCTGGGTGGGAGACAAGAACCGTCTCGAGCAGTTCAACTCCTCCGGTGAATACGTCTCCGAAGTGCCCCTCGCCGGCGCCGGTGAAACTACGGCCCTTGCGCTCAACTCCTCTGGTGACTTCTACGTCAAGAGCGCCTCTTTGGCCGGCGTTCGCAAGCTGGAACCCTCGGGCACGCTGATCGAAACGCTCGATGCGGCCGGTCATCCGAAGGCTCTTGGGCTCGACCCCGCCACCGGCGTCGTGTTCATCTCCGACCAGGCGACCCTCACGACGCTCACCGCCACTCTGCTCGAGTACAGCCCGGCCGGCGTCCAGACAGAGGTCTTCGCCACCGGTCAGGTCATCGGCAAACCTGAAACCAACGCGCTCGCCGTCGGCGACACCGCTAACGCTCTTTACGTCGTCAGCCGCGCCAGTGGCACCGCCAGCGCGGCCCAGCTCTTCTCCGTCCCCGCGCCAGGCCCGCTGGTCGAAAACCAGCACGCCGTCGTAGCGCCGACGACCGCGAGGCTCGTCGCCAGCCTCAACCCCGAGGGTCACGCGACGAGCTATCGCTTCGAATATGGCGCCAGCGACAGCTATGGCCAATCGACCACGACGAGCACTCTGCCCGGCTCCGCCTTCGCCGAAGAATCGATCGAAGCCAGCCTCTCGGGCCTGGTTCCGGCCACCACATACCACTTCCGCGTCGTTGCCAGCAGCCACTGCAACGCATCCGAACCGGCGGAAGAATGTGTCACGCACGGCGAAGACATCGCTTTCACCACGCAGCCGGCGGTGGGAATCGAGCCTGAGTGGGCGACCGGCGTCGCGAGCACCGAGGCGGTCTTCAATGCCGAACTGAACTCGCTTGACGTGCCCGCGACGTGGTGGGTGGAATATGGACCCACCGCCGCCTACGGCTCCAGCACCCCTGAGACGAGCCTCGCCGCGGGCTCGAGCGCGGTCCCCGTCAGCGCCGATGCCGAAGCTCTCGAACCGGACACCGGCTACCACTACCGGTTCGTGGCCCGCGACGTGCGCAACGGCGTCACCTACACCACGTATGGCGCAGACGAGACGTTCACGACGCAGCTCGCCGGCATGCCCTTCGAGCTGCCCGACGGCCGTGCCTGGGAACTCGTCTCGCCGCCGGAAAAGGGTGGCAGCCTGATTGAGCCGATCTTCGAGGACACGATCCAGGCCGCCGAAGACGGCGATGCGATCACCTATGGCGCGAACGCGCCGATCGGATCCGGCGTCGAAGGCAATCGTGCGCCTGAATGGCCGCAGATCCTCTCCACGCGTGTCAATGGCGCCTGGAGCTCGCAGGACATCGAGACGCGTGACTTCGCGGAACCGGCGGGCGGGCTGTCCTACGCCGAAGCTGGAGCGCCGTCCGAATACGTGCTGTTCTCGAACGACTTGACGATGGGGCTCGTGGAACCACGGGGCGATACGCCGCTGTCGCCAGACGCCTCGGAAAGGACGCTGTACCTGCGCGACGACGATGCTGCGCCCGGTGAAGACCCTTATGCGCCGCTTGTCTCCTCCAAGGAAGGGCACGCCAACGTGCCAGCTGGCACCGTGTTTGGCGGTAACCCCGACGAACCCTATAGCGCGTTGGAAGTCGTGGCCGCCACGCCCGATCTCAGTCACGTGGTGCTGGGCTCGAAGGTGCCGCTGGTCGCCGGCGGGACGCCGAACGGCCTCTATGAGTGGGCTGCGGGGACGCTGACGCCCGTCACAGTGCTGCCGGCGGCGGAAGGTGGCACGGCGGTCGAATGGAAGGAACCTGAAGGGAACATCGGCATGGCCCGTCACGTGATCTCAAACGATGGCTCGCGCGTCGTTTGGTCCGCCGGGAACCACCTCTACATGCGCGACACCGAAAGGGGCGAAACCGTCAGGCTCGACGTCGTCCAGGCGGGCGCCTCCGGCAGGGGGTCGGGTGTAGCGGTCTTCCAGCTGGCCAGCGCGGACGGGTCGAAGGTCTTCTTCACCGACCCCCAGCAGCTGACCGCCGACTCGACCGCATCGGGCTCCGGTCTGGACCTGTACGTCTTCGAAGTGACCAGCGCCAAGGACGAACCACTTGCCGGCAGGCTGAGCGACCTGACGGTCGATCCCAACGTCAACGAAACCGCGAACGTGCAGGGCGCATCGAAGGGAATCGTGCTCGGAGCAAGCGAAGAAGGCTCCTCCGTTTACCTCGTGGCGCAGGGCGTCCTCAGCGACACCGAAAACGGCGACGGGGAAAAGGCTGTGCCGGGCGGCGACAACCTGTATCTGCTGAGCGAGAGCGGCACGCAATGGACGACGCGGTTCGTCGCCCGTCTTTCCAGCGAAGACGAATCTGACTGGCATGCAAATGTCGGCACTTCAGAGGATCTCGGCAAGATAACCTCGCGAGTCTCGCCGAACGGCCGCTATCTGGCGTTCATGTCCGATCGCAGCCTGACGGGCTATGACAACGTCGACGCGAACAGCGGCCACCCCGATGAGGAGGTCTTCCTCTATGACGCGGACACCGAACGTCTGGTCTGCGCATCGTGCGATCCGACGGGAGCGCGGCCTGTGGGGGTGCTCGACAGCAAAGAAGAATCGCTTGTTGACAGGCTCGGCATTTGGCGTGGTCGTTGGATCGCCGCGAACATTCCGGGCTGGACGCAGAACCTCGACTTCCCGAATCGCGCGATCTACCAGTCGCGCTATCTGTCAGACGGCGGACGGCTGTTCTTCGACAGCTCGGATGCGCTCGTGCCGCAGGATGCCAACGGCACGCAGGACGTCTACGAGTACGAGCCGGCCGGCGTCGGCGGCTGCGCTGAATCAAGCGCGGCCCTGAGCGCAGCATCGGGCGGTTGCGTGTCGCTGATCTCCTCGGGCACCTCCGGGGAAGAATCGGCATTCCTGGAAGCGAGCGCCAACGGCGACGACGTCTTCTTCCTGACCTCGGCGCAGCTCTCCGGTCAGGACACGGACGCCGCGCTCGACGTGTATGACGCCCACGTCTGCGAAGCGTCCTCGCCGTGTCCGTCGCCATTGGCGGTCTCGCCGCCGGCGTGCACGACGGCGGACTCATGTCGCGCAGCGCCCTCTCCGCAGCCAGGGATCTTCGGCGCGCCGCCGAGCGCGACGTTCTCCGGCACGGGCAACCTGGCGCCACCGTCGCCTTCGGCTCTGCCGAAGAAGGTCGTCAAGAAGACTGCCAAGTGCAAGAAGGGCTTCGTCAAGAACAAGAAGAACAAGTGCGTCCGCAAGAAAGCAAAGAAGAAAGCCAAGAGGGCCAAGAAGTCGTCCAAGTCAAGCCGCGGGAGTAAGTCATGAACTATTTCTCAACACATGCCCGCCGGTTCATCCTTGCTGCTCTCGTACCCCTCCTCTCCGTGCTCGCCTTCGGTGCGGCGCCCGCTGCCGCAGCGTCCTCTTGGTGGCAGGTGTTCACCGGCGCTCGTCCGACGCATCTCAGCCTGCCAACGGAAGAGGTTCAGGAAATCAAGACTGCCGGACTGCTTGTCGGCAAGCTGGAAGTGAAAGGAAGCGTGGTTGGTTGCCTGGGGAGCAAAGCCTTCTGCGAAGCGTTGGCGCTGACGCCGGCTTTTCCGGCGCTTGAAACGGCGGCGCAGGTGCAGAGCGCGCTGGAAGCCGCCTACGGCGGCAGCGTCGCGGTGACGGGCGGCCCGGTCGGCGGAGCGGCGCTCGTCGTGAAGACGCCGGGCCGGTTCCCAACGGCCGTCACGTTGACGCCGGTTGCAGGCTCGGGTGAAGTCGTCTTGACGGGCGGCAGCGGCCAGGTCGTCGTGATGGCGACCAATCTCGGTGAAACCGCAGTCAGCGGCGCGAGCACCCCGGTGAGCATTGACGATGTCCTGCCGCAGGGGGTCACCGCCACCCACGTAGAAGCCGTTGCCGGTGTCAGCGAAGTTCTGCTCGGCGAAGGACAGCGTGGACCGGTGGTGTGCGCGCAGCCTGCGGGTCCGTGCACTTTCGCAGGATCGCTTCTCCCCTATGAACGGATCGAAGTGACGATCGACGTCAGCGTGACCGGCTCGCTGCCGCAAGGCGCCGAAGGCGAAGTCGCGGCGACCGTCTCGGGCGGGGAAGGCGGGGGCGCCAAGGTCGAGGTGCGCTCGACGCGCGGGCCGCTGACGGTGAGCTCCGCGCCGACGCCGTTTGGGGTGGAACGGTATGAACTGATGCCAGAAGAAGCAGGTGGAGCGCCTGACACGCAGGCCGGGTCTCACCCGTTCCAGCTCACGTCGCTGCTCGTCTTCAACCAGGGAGCGATGTCGGGCGGTCGCCATCGCGAAGCGGAGGATCTGCCACCGCAGCTGCCGAAGGATCTGAGCTTCAACCTTCCTCCGGGCCTGGTCGGCAACGCCACGGCCGTTCCACAGTGCACCGACGCGCAGTTCTCGTCCCTGAAAGGGCCAGGTGGAGTTGGAAACTCGTGTCCGGCTGACACGGCGCTCGGCGTCGCCGTCGTCAACCTGATCGAAAACAAGGCCTTTGGGCTGGTGAACAAGCCGGTGCCGCTGTTCAACCTGACGCCGACGAGAGGCGAGCCGGCACGCTTCGGCTTCGATGCCTTTGACGTGCCCGTTGTGCTCAACACGTCGGTGCGCAGCGGTGAAGACTATGGAGTGACGGTCAGCGTCGACGACATCACTCAGGCGGCCGCCTTCCTCTCCAGTGACGTGACGTTCTGGGGAGTGCCTGGCGACTCGCGGCACGACCAGGCCCGTGGCTGGGCATGCCTGGAAGGCCTGGCCAGTTGCGCTTCGCTGGGCGACGAACACCCGGAGCCGTTTCTGACGCTTCCGACGTCCTGCACGGGGCCGCTGCAGACGACGATGGTGGCCGACTCGTGGGCGCAACCAGGCAGCTTCCTCTCGCCGGTTGGATACGACTTCCCGCGGGATGGCATCGGGCGGGAAGTGGGGTTGGGGGGTTGCAACCACCTGGCGTTCAGCCCTTCGATCAGCGTGGCGCCCGATGGAGAAGCCGGAAGCACCCCGACGGGTCTGACGGTCGGCGTTGACGTTCCGCAGGAAGTCAGCCAGAACCCGGCGGGCTTCGCGGAGGCGGATGTGAAGACGACGACGGTGGCGCTGCCGGCGGGGGTGCAGCTGAGCCCCTCCTCGGCGGATGGCCTGCTCGCATGCTCGAACGCGCAGATCGGGTTCGAGGGCGTCAACCCGTTGACGGGGACAGACGAATTCACCTCTGACGCGCCGTCGTGCCCGGATGGGTCGAAGGTCGCGACGGTGAGGATCACGACGCCGCTGCTGCCTGACCCGTTGGAAGGCGCGGTCTATCTCGCGGCGCCGCAGAACTTCGCAGGACCTTTGGAAAACCCGTTCGGGTCGCTCGTGGCGATGTACATCGTCGCGGAAGACCCCGTCTCTGGCGTCCGCGTGAAGCTGGCGGGAAAGGTCTCGCCAGACCCGGTGAGCGGGCAGCTCGTCACGACGTTCGAAGACACGCCGCAACTGCCGTTCGAAGACCTCGAACTGCATTTCTTCGGCTCTGCGCGCGCGCCCCTGAGTACGCCTGCCTCGTGCGGGACCTACACCACGCAGGCGTCGATCGCGCCATGGTCGGGCAATGCCGCGGCGGAGCCGTCCTCGAGCTTCGACATCACCTCGGGCCCGAACGGAGCGCCGTGCGAGAGCCCGCAACCGTTTGCCCCGGGCCTCCAGGCCGGCACGACGAACCTGCAGGCTGGCGGGTTCACGCCGTTCGTGCTGACGATGACCCGTCCAGACGCCGATCAGACGCTGGGCGGCATCGAAATGCAGATGCCGCCAGGGCTCTTGGGCAAGCTTTCGAGCGTGAAGCTGTGTGGCGAGCCGCAGGCCTCCCAGGGGACCTGCGGCGCTGAAAGCCTGATCGGCGAAACCGTCGTGAGCGCGGGTCTGGGCAGCGATCCCTACACCGTGACCGGCGGGAAGGTCTACATCACCACGGGTTACAAGGGTGCGCCATACGGCCTGTCGATCGTCAACCCTGCGAAGGCAGGGCCATTCGTGCTCGACGAAGGCAGGCCGGTCGTGGTCCGCGCCGCGATCTATGTCGACCCCCACACCGCCGCGCTGCGGATTCTCAGCGACCCGCTGCCGACGATTCTCGATGGCATCCCGTTGCAGATCCAGCACGTCAACGTAAACATCGACCGTCCAGGGTTCATATTCAACCCCACCAACTGCGCCGCGACCGCGATCGCGGGGAGGCTGTCGAGCAGCGAAGGGGCGAGTCTGGCGCTATCGACGCCGTTCCAGGTCACCAACTGCGCAAGCCTTGCGTTCAAGCCAAAGTTCGAGGCCTTCACCAGCGCGAAGACCTCGCGTGCCGATGGCGCTGCTCTGACAGTCAAGCTTGCCCAGGCGGGCGGTGGGGAAGCGAACATCCAGCGCGCGCGGGTGGAACTGCCGAAGATCCTTCCCTCGCGCCTGTCGACGTTGCAGAAAGCGTGCACCGAAGCTCAGTTCGACGTCAACCCGGCTGGGTGTCCGGCGGAATCGATCGTTGGCCATGCGATCGTGCACACGCCGGTCTTGAGCAGCCCGCTCGAAGGCCCTGCCTACTTCGTCAGCCACGGTGGGGCGAAGTTCCCCGAACTGATCATGGTGTTGCAGGGAGAAGGGATCACGATCGATCTCGCCGGAGAAACGTTCATCAGCGCGAAGGGCGTGACCTCGACCACGCTTGCCTCGGTTCCTGACGCTCCCGTCAGCACGTTTGAACTGACGTTGCCGACGGGCAGGTTCTCTGCGCTTGCGGCAAACGGCAACCTCTGCGACCAGAGGCTCGTGATGCCCACCGAATTCACAGGGCAGAACGGCGCGCAGGTCGCCCAGAAGACGCCGATAGGCGTACACGGGTGCTCGAAGGCCCTTGCGATCGGGACTCGCTCGATCAAGGGCCGCAAGCTCACCGTGAATGTCTACGCCCCCGCGGCTGGGAAGGTGAGGGTCACTGGCAAGGGATTGAGCTCGCAGACGAAGGCGGCGAAGGGTCACGAAACGCTGAAGCTCACGCTGAGGCAGGAGCGCCCCGGGCGGCTGAAGACTCGCCTGCACGCCAGCTTCACGCCACAGGCGGGCAAGGACCGCAAGAAGCAGGGCAGCAGCGTGGAGGTGAGGTTCGGGCGGTGACTCGCCTCGGGGCGGCTGGTCGCGAAGCGCTCAGCCGCCTGCGAGCGCCTCGAGCGCGACGGGCTCGCCGTCGAGCGCGTTCAGCGCCCTTGGCAGCGACGCTGCGATGCAGGTGAAGCTCGGGGTGTCGCGCACCGTGTAGCGCGAGGCCTCGGTTGTGCGCAGACGCTGGACGAGGTCGAGGAAGGTGCCGACGTCGTCGGTGTCGAAGGCGACGACGAACTCCTGGTCGTCGAGGCCGAAGGAGTAGGTGGTGTGGTTGTCCACGCCTGGGTATTCCCTGCCGACCTTGATGTGGCCCTGCATGATCTTCCAGCGCTCCTCTGCAGGCAGCGCATACCACTCGCGCGACTTCACGAAGGGGTAGACGAAGACGTACTTGCCGCGAAAGCCGCGTGGGGCGAGGCGCACGTCTTCGGAGTACTCCGAGCTCTTGCGCATGCCAAGGAACGAGTAGGGGGTGCTCGCCCACTTCATCAGGCCGCTCTGCAGCATCACGACGTGGAACTCGTGGATCCTGTCGAGGTTCTCCGCCTCGGCGATCAGCAACAGCTCCGCGTCGCCCCTCGTGCCGACCAGCGAGAAGGACTGCAGCATGTGCCCGTCGGCGAAGTCCTCGCAGGCGGCGAGGAACTCGTGCTTGTCCTGGGCGCGCTGCCCAGCGTCGAGCCGCCGCCAGGCGGGATCGACCTTGAGGAACGTGTACTTGACGAAGTGGCGCTCGCTCATCGAGGCTCGATGATAGCCAGCGTCTGAGGACGGCCTGGGGCCTCCGAGGCGGTAACGGCTACCAGCCTGCCGAGCAATTACAATCTGCCTGTGCGGATTGCCCTGCTCTGCCCCTATTCGTGGACGTACCCAGGAGGGGTGACGAGGCACATCGAGGCGCTGGCCAACGAGCTGCTTGCGACGGGCCATGACGTGAGCGTCTTCGCGCCCTTCGATCCTGACGACGCGCTCTCGCGGCGCTTGCACAGAGGGGCGAGGCCGCAGCCACGGCCGATGCCTGACTACCTCGTCTCGCTTGGGCGCACAGTCGGGTTGCCCGCGAACGGCGCCGTTTCCAACCTCTCCGCCTTCCCAGAGGCGGTCGCGACGCTGCGCAGGGAGCTGCGCAGCGGCCGCTACGACGTCGCCCACATCCATGAGCCCGTCGCGCCGATCGTCTGCTGGGACGCGCTCTGTTGCGCTAGTGGGCTACCGCTTGTCGGGACCTTCCACACCTACTCTGACAACGCCTTGACGAATGGCATCGCGAGGGCCGCAGGGGCCTCGCGTCGCATGCACAGGCTGCACGTGAGGATCGCTGTCTCCGAGGCTGCGGCCTGGACTGGCAGGCGCTTCTTTGGCGGTCGCTACAGGGTGATCCCGAATGGCGTCCATCTGCCGTCTGAGCCAGTGGATACGATGCGACACGCCAGCTTCGGGGATCCCGTCGAGGCGAGCGAGGAGCGGCCGCTGCGCATCCTCTTCATCGGCCAAGCCGTCGAGCGCAAGGGCCTACCTGTGCTGTTGCAGGCCTTCGAGGCGCTGCGCGAGCATGTCCCTGCGACGCTGACGCTCGTTGGCGCAAGCCGCGAGGAGGTCGCGCCGCTGCTGCTCGACGATCGCGGCGTGACCGCCCTTGGCAAGGTTTCAGAGCAGGAGAAGGCGGCTGCGCTCGCCGAGGCGGAGCTGCTCTGCGCCCCCTCCCTCAGCGGCGAGAGCTTCGGCATGGTGCTCACTGAGGCGTTTGCGAGCACGACGCCCGTCGTCGCCTCTGACATCACCGGCTATAGAGACGTCGTCCGCGACGGCGTCGACGGCGTGCTCGTGCCGCCCCGCGATCCGGTTGCGCTTGCGGAGGCCTTGCGCGAGCTAGCGCTCGAGCCGCGGCGACGTGCGCAGATGGCCGCCGCAGCTCGCGAGCGCGCGGAGCGCTTCGCCTGGCCAAGGGTCGCGGCTGAAGTCACAGACGCCTACGCCGATGCGATCGCGACCGCCGCCTCGCAGAGTGCGATCGCGAGCGCTTCCTTAAGGGGCGCGACCGTGCGCGCCCCGCTGCAGGATCTCGCCGTTCGCCTTGGCGTCGCGTCCGCAGATGGCCAGCCGCGCGTCGCGCCACAGCGCCTCGAGAGCCTCGAGCCGCCGGTGCAGCGCTCAGCGGCGCAGCGCGCCCTCAGCCTTGCCGGCAGGGCGGCCCTGCTCGTCCTCGCCGCCGCAGGCGCCTTCCTCGCGCTGCTTGCCCTGCAGCGGATTGGGGTGGCGAAGGTGCTCGCGAGCCTTGTCGCCTCGAAGCCTGGTCTGATCGCCGCGGGCTTCGGTCTGATGTGCGCCTCGATGTTCGCGCGTGGCATCGCCTGGCATTCGATTCTCTCGGCTGCACCGACCTGGCGCAGGGCGCGGCGCCTGGATGCGTTGCAGGGGACCTTCATCGGCGTGCTGATGTCGGCGACGCTGCCTGTGCGTCTTGGCGAGACCTCGCGCGCGTTGATCGTCGCGCGCAGGATCGGCAGGGCGCGCGAGACGCTGCCTGTCGTGCTTGGCACGATGGTCTCTCAGACGTTGCTCAACCTGCTTGCGCTTGGCGTGCTTGGCGCCTGTGGCCTGCTCAGCGTCGACCTGCACAGTGGCCATGGCATCCTGATCGCGCTCGCAATCGCTCCGGTCGCGGCGCTGACCGTCGTCCTCGTCGCGCCCCTGCTTTTGATGCCTGGCGCCGCAGGCGCGAAGGGCTTGCGCAGGCGGCGGTTGCTCGCAGGCATGAACCTCGCGCTGTCGCGTCTGCGCTCTGGGCTGCAACTGCTGCGCCACCCGCGTCAGGCGGCGACGGCAACCGCCCTACAGCTTGGCGCCTGGGCTCTGCAGTGGCTTGCCTGTTGGCTGCTTTCGATCGCGCTTGGCCTTAGTCCACACGTGGGCGCGGGCGCAGCCGCGGCGGTGCTGTTCGCGGTCAACCTCACGGCCGTCCTGCCTGCGACCCCCGCGAACCTCGGTGTCTTCCAGGCGGCCTGTGTCGCTGTGCTCGCCGGCGCCTACCACGTCTCTGGGCCTGACGCGCTTGCTTATGGCATCGTCCTGCAAGCGATCGAGCTGATCGCCGCCGCGGCGATGGGCCTGCCCGCCCTGATGGGCGAGGGCCTCTCCTGGAAAGAGGTCCGTCTGCGCACGCTGCACGCGATGCCTGTACGTCTGCGCCCACTCTCCGAGCGTGGCACCGCCGCCGACTCTCGACTCGGCTCCTAGAGCCTCACTCCTCCGCTTCGACGAGCTCCTCGACCGGGTCTTCGTCGCCGAGGTCAGGGGCGTCGCCGTTGCGGGAGAAGAGCGATGGATCCCTTGGGGAGCCCTTGATCAAGTCGTCAGGCGAGGAGACCTCAGGCAGGCGGCCCTGGCGGGTGCCGAAGTAGATCGCCTGGGGGTTGTGGGCGATCAACGCGAGCGTCGACTGCTCAGGATTAGGCGCGTAGCCGTCCGTGATCGACATGCCAATCTCGCTGAGGTTCAGCAGCTCATTGACCTTCAGATGCTCGCTCTGCTCAGGCACCGCAGGGTAGCCCCAGGAGTAGCGCCTGCCCTGGCTTGCAGGGATGCCAAGCATCCTGCGCGCCTCTGAGTGCAGCCACTCAGCGAGACCCTCTGCCGTCTGGACGCCAAGGCCATGGACGAACAGCTGTTCCGCGAATTCGCCTTGGTGCTCGAGGTTCGCCATCAGCTCTGTCACCTCTGAGCCGACCGTCACCGCCTGCAAGGCGATGACGTCCAGTTGCTCAGGTGGCTTTCCATCGACCGCAGGCCTGAAGAAGTCGGCGAGGCAGATGCGCTCCCCCTTCGGCTGGCGTGGGCAGACGAAGCGCGTCAGCTCAGTGCGATCGTCCTCCGGGTTCAGCACGACGATCTCGTTGCCAAGCGAATAGCAGGGAAAGAAGCCAAGTAGCGCCCTTGGGTGCAGGTAGTCCTGCTCAGACCACATCCGCTGCAGGCGCGGCTTGAAGTCCTCGCTGAGGAGCTTGCGCCAGGCCTCGCCCTTCACGCCTTTACCGCCCCAGTGCAGCTTGAAGAGCACATGGGTGTCAAGGTGAGGGTAGACGTCGTTGAGGTCGACAGGGATCTCCCTTGTGCCCCAGAACGGCGGCGTTGGGATCGGCGCGTCGGTGCGCACCGCTGAGCGCACTGAGTCGTCGCTCGTGTCGAGCTCCGCGGGCTCCTCGCCGCTTTCGCGGTGCTTCGCGGCGCCGCTTTTGAGCTTTGCGACAAGCGCATCCTTCGCCTCGTCATCGATCAGCTGGTCCATCACAGCAAGACCCTCGAAGGCGTCCTTGCAGTAGAAGACCCCTGGCGCATAGATCTCTTCGGACTCCCTGCCGCCTGGGTAGAGCGCCCTGTAGCTGAAGGCCCTGTTGATCGCTGCGCCGCCGATCAGGACGGGGTAGCGAAGGCCCTTCGAGTGCAGCTCGGCGATGCAGGCAGGCATCTGCTTCGAGGTCGAGACGAGCAACGCAGAGAGGCCAATTGCCGTCGCCTCATGCTCCTGCGCGGCGTCGAGGATCGTCTGGATCGGGACCTGCTTGCCAAGGTCGATCACGGTGTAGCCGTTGTTCGTGAGGATCGTGTTCACGAGCGACTTGCCGATGTCATGGACGTCGCCGAAGACCGTCGCAAGCACGACGGTGCCCTTCGTGTAGCCCTCAATCCGGTCGAGGTAGCGTTCTAGGCGCGCGACCGCCTTCTTCATCACTTCGGCGGACTGCAGCACGAACGGCAGGATCAGCTCGCCTGCGCCGAACTTGTCGCCGACCTCCTTCATCGCTGGCAGCAGGACCTCGTTCAGTGTCGGCACCGCGCCGATCTTCTCGACAGAGGCGTCGATCCAGTCCTCGACGCCCTCCTTGCGACGGCGCAGGATGTGGAAGTGCAGGGCCTGCTCTGGCTCCATGCCCTCGGTAGGGTCGGCCGCCGTCTGCTGCTCCGCGTCCTCGCCCTTGCTCTCGAAGTGGGCGATGAAGCGCGTAAGGGCGTCCTCGCGGCGGTCGAAGACGAGGTCGTCGGCGAGCTCTCGCTCGAGATCGGAGATCTCGCCGTAGGGGACGATGTGGTTTGGGTTGACCATCGCGAGGTCAAGGCCCGCCTCGACGCAGTGGTGCAGGAAGACAGAGTTGAGCACCGCCCTTGCCGGCTGCGAGACGCCGAAGGAGACGTTGGAGACGCCAAGCGAGGTCTTCACATGCGGGATCTCTGACTTGATTAGCCTGATGCCCTCGATCGTCTCGACGGCTGAGGGTCGCCACTCCGCCTCGCCGGTCGTCAGCGTGAAGGTGAGACAGTCAAAGATCAGCAGCTGGGGATCGAGGCCATGCTCGCCGCAGGCGAGCTCGACGAGCCGCCTTGCGATCTCCAGCTTGCGCTCTGCGGTCTTCGCCATCCCCTGCTCGTCGATCGTGAGCGCGATCAAAGCGGCGCCATGGGCGACCGCGAGCGGCGTCACCCTGTCGAGCTTCGCGCGGCCCGCCTCGAGGTTGACGGAGTTGACGATCGCCCTGCCAGGGATCTGCTCGAGCGCCGCTTCGATCACCTCTGGCTCGGTCGAGTCGACCTGGATCGGCGCGGGCTGGGTGAGCGAGATGCGCTTCGCAAGCAGGCGCATCTGCTCCGCCTCGTCGACGCGCTCGGTCAGTGCGACGCAGAGATCAAGCACGTGTGCGCCGCCCTCCACCTGATCCTCTGCGATCTGGACTAGGCCGTCATAGTCGTCGGCGAGCAGCATCTGCTTCGCCTTGCGCGAGCCCTGGGCGTTGACGCGCTCGCCGACCATCGACGGCCTTGGCTCCTGGACGAGCGGCGTCGCCGCGATCATCGAGGAGAGGCGCGGCGGGCCTGACGCAGGGCGCGGCGTCGCGGCGCGGCGACCGGAGGGCCCCTTCACCGCCTGCGCGATTGCGGCGATGTGCGCAGGGGTGGTGCCGCAGCAGCCGCCGACGATGCCGACCCCGTAGCGCTCGACGAACTCAGACAGCGTCGCCGCGATCGAGTCAGGGGTTTCAGGGAAGATCGTCTCGCCGTCAGGGCCCTGCAGCGGCAGCCCCGCGTTCGGGATGCAGGCGACAGGCCTTGGGCTGTGTTCGCCAAGGAAGCGGATCGCGTCGCGCATGTCCTGGGGGCCCGTCGAGCAGTTGAGCCCAATCACGTCTGCGCCCAGCGAGTGCAGCGTCGTAAGCGCCGCGTCGATGTCGGTGCCAAGCAGCATCTTGCCGCCATTTGGCAGCAGCGAGATCGAGGTGTGGATCGGCACGCTGCGGCCCGTAGCCTTGAAGGCCTCCCGTGCGCCGAAGATCGCGGCCTTCACCTCGAGGATGTCCTGGGCGGTCTCGACGATGAGGAGATCGACGCCGCCCTTGATCAGCCCTTCCGCCTGCTCGGCGAAGATCGAGACGAGCTCGCTAAAGCGGATCTGCCCAAGGCTTGGGTCTTCGGAGGCAGGCAGATGCCCTGTCGGCCCGATCGAGCCAGCGACGAAGCGGCTCTCGCCGGCTGCCTTGCGCGCGATCTCCGCAGCCTTCACGTTGATCTCGAGCGTGTGCTGCGCAAGGCCCCACTCCTCGAGCTTCAGGCGCGAGGCCTGGAAGGTGTCCGTCTCGACCACCTCTGCACCCGCCTCAAGCATCGACGCGTGCACGCCCTCGATCACGTCAGGCCTGTTGAGCACGAGCGCCTCATGGCACTTGCCCTGCAGCCCGCCATAGTCCTCCGCGGTCAGCTCGATCTGCTCAAGCGTCGCGCCCATGCCGCCGTCGTAGACGACGACATGATCGGAGGCCGCATCCAAAAAGTCGCGTGACATCCCGTCAATGCTAGTTGGCAGAGGCATCGCGGCGTGTGCGACAGGTCCCCTTCCTCTGTTCCGACTGGCGTATACGCCAGTCGGCGGGGTGGCGCATGCGCCACCCCGAGCCCCGCCACATGTGGCGGGGCTTCCCTACTACTTGATGAAGAGCATCTCCGAATACTTCGGGAGAGGCCAGAGATCGTCGGCGACGAGCTTCTCGAGGCGGTCTGCGACCTCGCGCACGTCGTCCATCGCCGGGATGACCTTGTCGTGCATGTAGGCGGCCCACTCCTCAGGCGAGGAGTCAGGCTGGTTGTCCTTGAGGTTCGCGTCCTCCAGCGCCCGCAGCGCGAAGTGCAGCTCCTTGATGACAGGCTCGAGCTCCTCGGTCAGCTCAGGCAGCTCAGCCGCCTTCAGCATGTTGAGGTGGCGCACCGCAGCCGGCAGGATCAGCGTCCTCGCGAGCGCCGCTGCCGTCTCGGACTCGATGTTGATCTTCACCGCATACTGCTCGGTGAAGACCTCATGCCTGGACTCGAGCTCGCGCTTGGAGAGCACCTTGTACTTCTTGAAGACCGCGACCGTGCTCTTCTCGACGAGCCAGGGCAGCGCGTCTGGCGTGCTTTTCAGGTTGGCGAGGCCACGCTTCTCGGCTTCCTTGTGCCACGCCTCAGAGTAGTTGTCGCCGCCGAAGACGATCCGCTTGTTCGCGGTCCAGCTCTCCTTGACGACCTTCGTGACGGCCTTCTCGATGCTGCCGCTCTTGCTCGCCGCCTTCACCTTGTCGGCGAGATCGTCGATCGCCTCCGCGACGATCGTGTTGAGCACCGTGTTCGGCAGTGCGGGCGACATGCTGGAGCCAAGCGCCCTGAACTCGAACTTGTTGCCCGTGAAGGCGAAGGGGCTCGTCCTGTTGCGATCGCCGCCGTGCATCGGCAGTGGCGGCAGCACCGGCGTGCCAAGGCCAAGGAAGGAGCCTGGCTGCGAGCCCGAGGCCTTGCCCGTCGCGATCGCTTCGAAGACGCTTTCGAGGTCAGTGCCAAGGAAGATCGAGATGATCGCCGGCGGTGCCTCGTTGGCGCCAAGGCGGTGGTCCTGCCCAGGGCTCGCGATCGAGGCTCTGAGCAGCTGCTGGTAGGCATTGACCGCCTGGATGACGGCGGTGCAGAAGAACAGGAACATGAGGTTCTCCTGCGGCGTCTCCCCAGGCTCGAGCAAGTTGAGGCCTGTGTCTGTGCCCATCGACCAGTTGTTGTGCTTGCCCGAGCCGTTGACGCCCGCGAAGGGCTTCTCGTGCATGAGGCAGACGAGGCCATAGCGCCTGGCGACGTTCTGCATCACCTGCATCGTGAGCAGCTGATGGTCAGAGCCAACGTTGGAGTTCTCGAAGATCGGCGCGATCTCGTACTGGTTGGGGGCGACCTCGTTGTGCCTCGTCTTCACGGGCACGCCCAGCTTCACGAGCTCGCGCTCGGTCTCCATCATGCAGGCGAGGATCCGCTCCGGGATCGAGCCGAAGTAGTGGTCGTCGAGCTCGTGGCCCTTAGGCGGTTGCGCGCCAAACAGGGTCCTGCCCGTCGTGACGAGGTCAGGCCGTTCGAAGTAGTACTGCTCATCGATGAGGAAGTACTCCTGCTCCGGGCCGATCGTCGTGAAGACCCTCTGAGCGTCCTCGTAGCCGAGCAGCTGAAGAGCCTTGATCGCGGTGCCAGAGAGCGCATCCATCGAGCGCAGCAGCGGGATCTTGTGGTCGAGCGCCTCGCCCGTCCAGGAGGTGAACGCCGTCGGGATGCAGAGCAGCGCGCCGTTGGGGTTCTCGAGGATGAAGGCGGGGGAGGTGGGGTCCCAGGCGGTGTAGCCCCGCGCCTCGAAGGTCGCCCTGATCCCGCCAGTGGGGAAGGAGGAGGCGTCAGGCTCGCCCTGGATCAGCTCCTTGCCAGAGAACTCGGCGATCGCAGTGCCATCGCCTGCGGGGTTGTAGAAGGAGTCATGCTTCTCTGCGGTCGAGCCCGTGAGCGGCTGGAACCAGTGCGTGTAGTGGGTCGCGCCCTTCTCCATCGCCCAGTCCTTCATCGCCTGTGCGACGGCGTCCGCGAGCGAGGTGTCAAGCGCCTCTCCACGCGCGAGCGTCTTCTGCAGGGCCTTGTAGACGTGCTTGGGCAGCCGCTGCCGCTGCACGGCAGGGGAGAAGACGTTGGCGGCGAAGATCTGGTTGCCAGGCAGGGTCAGATCAGGCGATCCAAGCGCGCTGCCGTTGGCGCTCCACTGCGCGGCGATGACGTTGTGCTGGCGGGTCCTGGGCATGGGTGGGTTCGATTCCTCCTCTGAAAGGTGAAGCCGAATCGTAGTCCGAACTTGGGTCGCGCGAGTGAAGCGGGTGTTGAAACCGGCGCGCCGATCTTTCGACAGCGGGCCAAACCGCGGGGCCAAGCCGCGGGGCGAGGCTGTTGCGGCGAGCCGTCGCGGCGATGCCATGATCGGCGACTCAGGGCAGCGGCGTTGGCGTATCTCATTTTTGGAACCCACAACCAGATGGTTGTGGGTTTTCGGATCGAAATGCTCAGCCCTTGGCCTGCATGAGGCTCGTATGAGAGCCCTTGGGTCTGGCCTTGGCCTACGGGACTGCGCCGATCGGGCCGGAAGAGACTCTGTAGGGGCCTTCGACGACCGCGCCAGTATCCGGGTTGACGTGCGTGGTTGGCGGCTTCGGCGCGACGTGCACCGTGACGCTGCCAAGTGGGGCGCCCCCGCCAGCGAGCACCGCCTTGGCTTTGCCGTTGAGGCCGGCGGCGACCCTATAGTGGACGGTGTAGGTGCCCGCGCGCACAGGCGTGAGCTTCCAGCGGAAGACCTTGCTGTGACCAGGCTTGAGCTTGCCAAGCGCCCAGGTGTGCACGAACGCCGTTTCGGCGCCGCCTGCGGGATTGACTTCTTCGCTTTCGACGGCCGGTTTGGTCGCGATCGGTCCAGGTCCGACGTTGATCACCCAGGTGGGCCTTTCCGGGTCGGAGAGGCCTTCGGGCTGCTTCGCCTTGTACGTGAGCGAGTCGACCGTGAGGGCGACGTCAGGCATCGCCTTCGTGCCGCTGTTGTGGACTTCGATGCGCAGCGTGGTTTGGCGCGCGATCGCCTGCTTCTTTGGGAAGCTCACCTGGGCGATCTTCACGGGGAAGTTGCCACCCGCTTCGGCCGAGGCCTGGTTGCCGCCGCCACAGCCAGCGAGCAGCGGTGTGCATGCCGCCGCTAAGACGACCAGTGCTGCTCCCCTGGAGCCCCTCGAACTCGCCCGCGGCGAGCGCGACGCTCTCCTGCGCTCTACGCTCCTCCTCACAGCGTCCTGACGATACCAGTGGCGCCGGTTGGGCGTGGCGGCGACGCCGGTTGTAAGCCCCGGCAGCCGCGACTGGGCGTGGCGGCGACGCTGGCTGGGCGCCTCGGCAGCCTCGACTGGGCGCGGCGGCGACGCTGGTTGTAAGCCCCGGCAGCCGCGACTGGGCCTGGCGGCGACTCTGGGCTGGACGCCCCGGCAGCTCGACGGGCGCAGCGGCGACGCTGGCTGGGCGCCTCGGCAGCCTCGACTGGGCGCGGCGGCGCCATCGCGCCTGCAGATCGCGTAACCTTCTCGATGCGCATCTGCAGTCCGAGGAGAGGCAGCTGATGGTTCGAAGCGTCGCCGAGCGGGCGTATCTCCCCACGAGGAACCTGCTCGAGGAAATAGGGGACATGATCATCCTGACGGGCAGGACGATCCTCGCTGCCGTGAAGCCGCCGTATCCCTATGGCGGCGAGTTCGTCTCGCAGTTCCTGTTCACGCTGCGGCTCTGCTGGCTGCCGCTGCTGATCTCGACCGTCGCGATCTGTTACGCGGCGCCAGGGCTGCAGGCCGCGGACTTCCTCTCGCTGTTCGGCGCGCTCGATCGTCTCGGCGGCATCTTCGTGCTCGCCGCGATCCGCGAGATCGGCCCCAACGTGACCGCGGTCGTGCTCGCCGGCGTCGCCGGAACCGCGATCACCGCGGACCTCGGCGCGCGCAAGATCAGGGAGGAGCTCGACGCGCTGCAGGTGCTTGGCGTCGATCCCGTGAAGAACCTCGTCGTGCCGCGCTTCCTCGCCCTGATGATCGTGACGGGGCTCTTCAACATCTACGCGATCCTCTTCGGGATCTTCGGCGGCCTGCTCGCAGAGAAGGTCAACGGCCAGCCGCTCGGCCCGTTCTGGAGCACTCTGTTCGCCAACGCGACGACCACCGACCTCTGGGGCTCGGTCCTGAAGTGCACGATCTTCGGCGCGATCATCTCGATCGTCTGCTGCTACAAGGGCATGACCGCCTCCGGCGGCGCCGAGGGCGTCGGCAGGGCCGTCAACCAGGCCGTCGTGATCGCGTTCCTCGCGATCTTCGCCTTCGACTACGCCTTCACGCAGACGCTGCTGGCGACGCACCCGAACCTCCTCGTCATCAAGTAGCTCGATGGCCAGTCGACCGACAAGGAGCAGGGCGTGAACGAATTTCTCGCGCTGCCGCGCGAATGGCTCGCCTCGGCGGGCCAGATCGGGCGCTTCATGGGGACGGTTGTGGGCGATGTCTACGGCCTGCGCGTCTTCCGCTTCTTCGGCGAGGTCCTGCGCCAGTCCGGGATCCTGATCATCTCCTCGACGATGATCATCTGGGCGCTGATGTTCGTGCTCGGCCTCGAGTGCGGGATCGAGGGCGCCTACGTCCTCGAGGCCCAGGGTGCGCCCGCCTACTCAGGCGTGTTCGCCGCCTGGTGCGACCTGCGCGAGATCATCCCCTACGCCTTCGGCTACATGATGGCGGCGAAGGTAGGGACGGGGATCGTCGCCGAGCTTGGCGCAATGCGGATCTCCGACGAGATCGACGCGCTCGAGGTGATGGGCATCGACTCGATGGTCTTCCTCTGCGCGACGCGGCTGCTCGCTGCTTGGCTCGTGCTGCCCTTCATGTACCTCGCAGGCATCGGCGGCGCGTTCGTCGCCTCCTACATCGCCGTGGTGCAGCAGATCGGCTTCGTCTCCGCCGGCGGCTACTTAGTCATCTTTTGGGAGTTTCAGAACCCGACTGACTTCCTCTTTAGCTTGATCAAGGCGATGGTGATGGCGACGGCGATCGTGCTCGTTGGCTGTTACTACGGCTACAACGCGAGTGGTGGGCCTGTCGGGGTGGGGACGGCGACGGCGAAGTCGATGGTCCTCAACCTCGTGCTCGTGCACCTGATCGGGATGCTTGGCACCCAGATCTTCTGGGGCGCGAACCCAAGGGCGCCAATCGGAGGCTGATCGATGGCGAAGGTCGAGGGCGAGGAGCAGAGGGAGGAGTTCGAGTGGCACACCGGGGCGAACCGCTCCGCGGGTGTCCCTGACGCGATCGAGTTCATCGACGTCCACAAGACCTTCGGCTCCAACCATGTGCTGAGAGGACTGAACCTGGGCCTGCCCGAAGGCAAGATCTCGATGATCCTCGGGCCCTCTGGCACGGGCAAGTCCGTCTGCATCAAGCACATCGTCGGGCTGCTCTACCCGGACAGCGGCGACGTCGTCGTCGCCGGCGAGTCGATCCCCTCGCTCTCCGACGACGACCTCTTCGAGATCCGCAAGAAGTTCGGCGTGCTCTTCCAGGATGGCGCGCTCTTTGGCTCGCTCAACCTCTACGACAACGTCGCCTTCCCACTGCGCCAGCACACGGAGAAGGGCGAGGACGAGATCGAAGAGATCGTGAATCGCAGGCTGCGCGAGGTGGGCCTCGCCTCGGCTGAGCTCAAGATGCCGAACGAGCTCTCAGGCGGGATGCGCAAGCGTGCAGGCTTCGCGCGCTCACTCGTGCTCGACCCCGAAATCGTGCTCTTCGACGAGCCCGACTCCGGCCTCGATCCAGTTCGCACCGCGCTGCTCTGCGAGCTGATCAAGGAAGTCCATGCCGAGAACGGCGGCACCTACGTCGTGATCACCCACGACATCATGTCTGCGCGTCGCGTAGCGGAGTACATAGCCGTGCTCTGGCGCGGGCGCATCGTCGAGGCAGGACCCTCCCAGGAGCTGTTCGAATCGGAGAACCCGTTCGTGCGCCAGTTCCTTTCGGGAGAATCGGCCGGCCCGCTCGGCATGGAGTGACTCCTTGAGGGTTGCACGGGCTCTCGGGGCGCTCGCCTCCGGGGCGGCTCGCCGGCCGCTGCTTATGGTGATCCTCGCCGCCGTGCTAGGCGCGGCGGGAGCTGGGCTTGCGGTCGGGTTGAAACCGAGCGCCTCGGCGGAAACGTTCGTCGGGCGCTCGACGGGCTCATACAAGGCGACTGAGACCTACTACAAGCAGTTCGGCCAGGAGCCGATCGAGGTGCTCGTCAGAGGCAACCTCCAGAAGTTGCTGCTGAGCTCTGACATCGAACGGCTCGCAGGGTTGGAGGGTTGCATCTCAGGCAGGGTGCCGCGCAGGGCACTCGCGGTCGAGGGCGGGGTGAACGGGCCCTGCGGACAGCTTGCGCGCACGCACGCGGTGAAGCTCGTCGTCGGCCCAGGCACGTTCATCAACGAGACCGCCCAGTTGATCGACACGGAACTGAAGCAGCGCGAAGCGGCGGCGAAGAAGGAAGCAGCCGAAGCGAAGCACTTCGTCTCCTCCGAAGCGCTGAAGCGCGGCAAGACTGAAGCCGAAGCGGACGAGCTCGGCGAAGAAGCCAGAGAAGCGAGCCTGCGCATCTTCTCCGCCGAAGTCGCGGCGCTTGGCTTCCGCTATGGGCTCTCCAAACCGCCGACCTTCGACGAACCGAAGTTCGTCGAAACGGTCGTCTTCGACAGCACCGCCGAAAAACCGGGCACGCCGAAGCAGCGCTTTGCCTATCTGTTCCCGAGCCGCGACGCGGCTCTGATTTCCGTGCGCCTGAGGGGCGGCCTCTCCCCGGCGCAGGTGGAAGCGGCGCTCGCCGCGATTCACAGGGCGGTCGCGATGCCGCAGTGGCAGTTGCGCTACGGCAGCTACCTCATCACCGGCGAACCGGTGATCGTCTCCGAACTGAGCAGCTCAATCACGCACTCGATCCTGCTGCTGCTGGTCGCCGCCGCGCTTGTGATGGCGCTCGTCCTCAGCCTCGTCTTCCGCGGGCGCCCAAGGCTGCTGCCGCTGCTGATCGCGTTGCTGGCCGCAGCGCTCACCTTCGGCGTGCTCGCGCTGAGCGGCGCAGGGCTGAGCATCGGCGAGGTCGCGGTCCTGCCAGTGCTGATCGGGCTCGCGGTCGACTACGCGATCCAGCTGCACTCGCGCGTGGCGGAGGCCGAGGCAGCCGGCGCACTCGATCTGCGCGAGGCGGTCGTGAGCGCTGCGAAGAGCGGCGGGCCCTCGATCGCGGCCGCCGCCGCCGCGAGCGCCTGCGCGATGCTCGTGCTCGAGCTCTCGCCTGTGCCAACGGTGCGCTCGTTTGCGACGCTGCTCGTGGTCGGCCTCGCGCTTGCGCTGCTCTGCGCGGTGACTGTCGGCTCGGCGGTGATCGTGCTGTTCGGGACGCGGGCGTCCGGAAGGGGAGGCGTGGCCGCGAGCCCTGCGAAGCGAGTGTGGGGGGAGAGGCTTGCGAAGCGGGTGCGAGGGGAGGGGTTTGCGAAGCGGGTGCCAGGCGTGGAGGCGGTGCGCAGCGCCTGGCGCGGAGCGGAGGAGCTCGTACAGAACAACGCGCTCACGCGCCTGGTCTCGAGGGTCGCGCTCGACGGCGCGCGCCGCTGGCCGCAACGTGCGCTGGGGGTCGGTGTGCTGCTCGCCGCGATCGGCTTTGGGCTCGCGGGACAGGTCGCGGTGCAGACAGACGTGACGAAGCTCGTGCCCCAGGACATGACCTCGCTGCGCAACCTGAAGACACTCGAGAAGCTCTCAGGGGTCGGCGGCGAAATCGACCTGATGCTCTCTGGCAAAAACCTGGGGAAGCCAGCGACGATCGAATGGATGAGCGGCTATCAGAACGAAATGCTGAAGCGCTTCGGCTACAGCGAAAGCAGAGGCTGCGGGCATGCGCGCCTCTGTCCCGCCTTCTCGCTGCCCGACCTCTTCGACGGCTTCAAAGAAGGCGAAAGGTCTGGCTCGACGCAGTTGGGCGCGACCGAAGTCAGCGGTCTGCTCTCGCTGCTGCCGTCCTACTTCTCCCAGGATGTGATCACCCCAAGCCGACGCTATGCAAGCCTTGCTTTCGGGGTGCGCCTGATGCCGCTCTCAGCGCAGCAGCAGATGATCGAAACGATGCGCTCCAGCCTGAGGCCGCCCCCTGGTGTGCATGCGCAGCTCGTCGGGCTGCCCGTGCTCGCCGCCCAAGCATCGGCGGAGGTCGGCTCGACCTCGCGGCGGATCATCGACCTGCTCGCAGGCCTTGCGATCGTCGCGCTCGTGCTGCTGATCGCCTTCAGAGGGGATCTGCGCCGGGCGCTCGTGCCGCTGCTGCCAGTGACGCTTGCCTCCGGCTGGTCCTCGCTGCTCGTCTTCCTGTTGGGGATCCCGCTGAACCCGATGTCCGTCACGCTGAGCGCGCTGACGATCGCGATATCGACTGAGTTCAGCGTCCTGCTCTGCGAGCGCTATCGCAGCGAGCGTGGCTCAGGGCATCCGCCTGAGCGCGCGTTGAGCAGGACCTGGGGCGGCACCGGCGCCGCCGTCGCGGCATCCGGCGTGACCGCGATCGCCGGCTTCGGCGTGCTCACGCTGTCCGACATCGCGATGCTGCGCGACTTCGGCTTCGTCACCCTGATCGATCTCGCCGTCGCGTTGTTGGGCGTGATGCTGCTGCTGCCAGGGATCCTGTTGATGGCCGAGGACGGGCGCCTGCGGCGACTGCCAGGAGACGCGGTTCGCGGCCTGCCAGGTTTGCTGCGCGACGTGCTGGGACGGCTGCGCAAGCTGCCAGGAGCGCTGCGCGGCCTGCCAGGACTGCTGCGCGACGGCATCGGCGGGCGGCCACGCCGGCGCAGACGGGCACGCCATGGCGCCTCCGCCTGAGCCGCGGGATCCGTCGGATCGGCTGGGGCCGGATCCGCCTGGGCTGCCGCCGACCGGGCGGCCGCTTCAAGGCAACAAATACGGGCGCTACGTCGCGATCCTTGGTGTGATCTTCCTGATCGGCGTGACGGTCAACACGATCCTCACGAAAGCGAACGGTGCGACAGGCATCCTTCCCGGCGCGAAGGTGCCGCCGTTTGCAGCGCCGCTCGTGCTCAGCAAAGAGGAAGAAGGCAAAGTGGACACCGCGGTCAAAGCCAATGAAGGCATTCGCGGCAAAGTGCCTGCCTGCAAGCTGCGTGGCGAAGGGATCCTCAACATCTGCGAGCTCTACGAACGCGGACCCGTCGTGCTTGCGCTCTTCTTCGAGGAGGGCTCCTGCCCTGACGTCTTGAGCGAGATGCAGAAGCTTGCACCTTCGTTTCCAGGCGTGAGCTTTGCTGCCGTCGCGATCAAGAGCAAGCGTCCGCCGATACGCGAGCTGATGCACAAAAAGGGCCTGACGCTGCCAGTCGGATTCGACCTCGAAGGCAACCTTGCGCCGTTCTACAAAATCGCGAGCTGCCCTCAGGTGAGCTTCATCTACCCTGGCGGGGTGGTGCAGAGCAAGGCACTGCTCGGACAACCCACGCCTGCGCGCCTGCGCGCCCGCGTCGAAGCGCTCGTCGCGGCCTCGAAGAAGCGCGCGAGCGGAGGTCGTTCAAGCGAGGGTCGTGCAAGCGCAGGTCATCCAAGTGAAGGCCAGGCAAGTGAAGGTCAGGCAAGCGAAGGCCAGGCAAGTGAAGGTCATACGAGCAAAGGCCAGGCGAGCGAAGGCCATACGAGCGAAGGCCAGGCGAGCGAAGGCAAGTGAGTGTCTGTGATGGTGGGCGGTCGATGGATGCGCGGTCATGAGTGAGGCGATGAGCGACAAGAGGGCCGCGGTGAAATACGGCTGGTGCGAGCCTGAGGTCGTCGGCGAGCTGCCGCATCTGCGTCTGCTCGCTGTCGAAGTCGATGTGCCAGACGGCGGCGCCCTGCTCGGCCCGGCCTCGAACCCTGTGCGCGAGCGGCTCGCGAGCCTCTCCAACCGCTTCAACGGCGCGAAGGCGATCAGCATCCGTCGCGAGCCCGTGCCTGCGGCGCACCGCGTCTTCTTCCGCCAAATCGGGCTTGATCCTGATGTCGTGCGCACGCCGATCGAGGAGGCGATCTTCATGCGCATGCTCGATGGAGCGTTCCTCTCGACGGGAATGCTCGCCGACATGCTGCTGGTCGCGTTGGTCGACACTGGCGTTGCGGTCTGGGCCCTTGATGCCGATGTGGTCGAGGGTGAGCTTGGCCTGCGCACGAGCCGCCCTGGCGAGCCGCTTGGTCGCGCTGAGAGCCCAGTCGATCGTCCAGCCGATGTTGGCCAGGTCGCACTCGACGGCGGCAGGCTCATCGTCGCCGATGCGACGAGGGCGTTGGCGGTGCTCTACGAGCAGCCCGCCAGCGACGTGCGGCCGTCGCGCCACACGCAGCGCCTCGCGCTTTACGCCCTCCAGGTCGACGGCGTCTCGCCGCTCGCGGTGGAAGAGGCGCTATGGATCGTGGAGTTAATGCTCAATGCGCAGCTGTAGGCGTTAGAATCGAGTTCCAGGCCACAAATGGAGGAGGAGTCCAATGGGCCGAGCAGAGCAGCTGACAATCAGTCGCCCTGAGCATGAGGCAGCGGACGCTGCCTACATTAGCGAGCGCGCAGCCGACGGACACGTCGCTGGCGAGCGCGCGATCGGGGAGTGCGTGATCGGGGAACATGCGATCGGCGAGCACGCGATCGGCGAGCGTACGGTCGAGGTACTTGCAGCTGAGGTGCGCGTCGGCGATGAGCGTACGATGGCTGGGCGCGCAATCGGTGCGCGCTGCCCGCAGGGCAGCGAGGCCGAGCTCGCGGCAAAGCGGTCGCTGAAGGCGCAGATCGCGCGGCTTGAGCGCGAGCTGTCGAGCCTTGTCGTCAACGGCTTTCCCCACATTCCACTTGTGCCGCTGGGCGAGCACGCTGGTGGTGGCCCGCGCCTGCTGGGCCTCGAACAGCTCGAGAGCCAACGCGACGCCCTTGTCGCGCGTCTGCGCGAAGCGGAGACTGCTACTGCTGTTCGCGTCGAGCACGAGCGTAGGGCTCGCGAGTTGCTCGCCGCGATGCAGCTCGAACCAGGTCGCTACAAGTTCACGCGGCTGCGCGTCGCTGATCTCGGCGAAGGCGGCTGCGGGGTCTGGGAGGTGCGCCCGCGCCTCGGCCTGGTCGGCATGCTCGCGGGATGGTGGGAGCTGAAGCTCTCCTCCGGCTGTCCGTTAGCCAAGGGTCGCGCGTGAGCGCGGCCCTGATCTCACCAGACAACGCGAGAAGCTCTTTTCGAGAGTGGCTCAGGCGCGACTGGCGCTGAGTCTTCGGAGGCCCCGCTGCCGGCGCCGGCTTTAGACCGGCGCTGAGCCTTGGAGACGTCTGGGCTGGCCTCAGGCGCGACCGGCGCTGGCTGGCTCTCGGGATGCGACTGGCGCTGGCCTCAGATGCGACTGGCGCTGGCTGGTTCTCGGGATGCGACTGGCGCTGGCCTCAGATGCGACTGGCGCTGAGCCAGGGGCCACGCATGCGCGTCGCGCGTACTGCGGCGAGCATCACGACGAGTCGCTGACGCTGACGCTCAGTCAGCGAGCCGATCGTCTTGTGCTCTGAGATCGGCACCTGCGTGAGAAAGCGGCGGCAGCGCGTCTGGCCCCAGCGGCGCTGGCTCATCAGCAAGTCGGCGACCGTCATGCCATGGGCCTCCTCAGGGCAGTCGATGATCACTTCGGCTATGTCCACGTCCCCATCTGAGACCCTGCGCTTCAACTCGGCTCGCGCAAGGCGGACCTCGTTGGCTCGCTGCAGGGCGCGCATATGCTGAGGGACGGCAGGGGCGATCGTCGCTGTCGCGTTCATGGGTTTGCTCACTCCCCGTCACGGCCACCTGGACCCGGTGGACCGCGACATCGGCGTTTCGTTGGACTATTTGCCTACCGCAAAACCCTCGTGGTCCGCCCTGGCTCTACTTCCGCCCACGTCCGGCACCCCTCTGCCGGCGCGCTTTGGAAGGCCCGAAACGGTCATGCAGCACGCTCTAGAGAAGCTACGCGAGCGCCCCCTGGATGGTCAACTCAGAAGCGACGCTTCGGTCGCTAGAAGCGGGATTTTTTTCTGCTTCAGCCCTTGTGCGAAAATGGACAAGCGCGAAGATTGCGGCGGGGTTCGCGCAGGTGTCGGAGGGCGGGCATCTTGGATACGTAAGGGGCGGTTTTCGTCGTGCTGCTCAGTCGCCGCCAGGGCCTGGCAGCGGGCCGTGCTCGGCCTCGAAGTCACGCTTCACCCGCGCGAAGATCTCAAGCGCGCGCTCGAGCGTGTCTTTGTCGTGCGTCGCCATCACGCTCGTCCTCAGCAGCGCGCCGCCGGGCGGCACCGCAGGATGCAGGGCGCAGTTGGTGAAGATCCCCGCCTGGTAGAGGGCGTGCCACAACAGCCCCGCCTTCCAGTCGTCGCCGACGAGGATCGGCACGATCGGGGTGACGATTGTCTCGCTTGGCGCCCCAGGCTCCTTGCCGACGCGGACGGGGTGCCCCTGGAGCGTGCGGTAGCCGATCGCGCGCAGGCCGTCGTCGAGCAGGCGCGCGTTCTCCAGCACCTGAGCGAGGAGCGCAACGCCTTCGGGAGAGCGAACTATCCGCAGTGCCTCGAGCGCTGCGCCAAGCGCGGCGGGCACGCCTGAGGCCGTGAACAGGAACGCCCGCGAGGAGAGCCTGAGGTAGTCGATCACGTCGGCTGAGCCGGCGACGAAGCCGCCGCAGGAGGCAAGCGTCTTCGAGAAGGTGCCCATGCGCAGGTCGACCTCGCCCTCGACGCCAAGCAGCTCGCTTGCACCTGCGCCACGTGCGCCAAGCACGCCTGCGCCATGGGCCTCGTCGACCATCAGCCTTGCGCCATAGCTCGTACACAGCTCGACGATGTCGATCAGCGGCGCGACGTCGCCCTCCATCGAGAAGACCCCATCGACGACGACGAGCGTGCCGCCGCCATCCTGTTCTGCGCGCTGCAGCGCGCGCTCCAGCTTGTCGAGGCGGCCATGGCGGAAGGCGCGCAGCTTCGCTTTGGAGAGCAGTGCGCCGTCGAGGATCGAGGCGTGGTCGGCGGAGTCGACGATCACTGTGTCGCCTGGCGCAAGCAGCGTGCCAAGCGTGCCGACGTTCGTCTGGTGTCCCGTCGTGAAGACGAGCGCGTCGTCGGTGCCCATCCACTCGGCGAGCTCTCGCTCCAGTTCGAGGTGCAGCGGCGTCGTGCCGTTCAGCAGGCGTGAGCCCGTGAGACCAGGGCCATAGCGGTGCAGGGCATCGGCGGCGCCCTGCGTCACGCGCTCGTCGCCTGTCAGCCCAAGGTAGTTGTGCGAGGCGAGCATGATCCGCGGCGAGCCCTCCATCTCCACGATTGGCATCGCAGGGGACTCGACTGTGCGGAAGTAGGGGAAGAGGTCAGCCTGCCTTGCGGCGCGCACGATCTCTTCGCGCTCATGGCCTTTGACCTTGCTGAATACGTCTTTGGATGAAGGCATGTACTCTGACGCCGCTATGGCTGGTGTCGAGGATGAGCAGGCCGTGAACGCCGCTGCAGGGTTGGAGGGGTCTCGGGCTGCCGGGATAGAAGTGAGGGCGGTCTCCGGCCGGCGTGAGCTCAGACGGTTCATCGACCTCCCGTTCCGGCTGCATGCTAACCAATCGATGTGGGTGCCCCCGCTGAAGCTCGAGCGCTGGATGTTCCTCAGCAAGCGCATGAACCCCTTCTTCAGCCACGGCAAGGGCGAATACTTCCTCGCCTGGCGGGACGGCGAGGTCGTCGGACGCATCACGGCGCAGATCAACGACGCCTACAACGACTTCCATGACACGAAGTGGGGCTGGTTCGGCTTCCTCGAGTTCGCGGAGGACCAGGCTGTGCTCGAAGCGCTGCTCGCCGCGGCCGATGCCTGGCTGAGGCAGCGTGGCTGCGAGCGCATGGTTGGGCCTGCGGACTTCACGATGAACGAAGAGAGCGGCATCCTGATCGATGGCTTCGACGTCGAGCCGATGATCAAGCAGCCCTGGCATCCGCCTTACTACCAGCGCCTGATGGAGGCGGCAGGCATGGAGAAGGCGATCGACCTCTTCATGTGGAACCTCGTCGTGACAGAGCGTGACAAGGTGATGCCAGTCATCTGGGAGCTCGCTGACAAAGTCCAGAGCGACCATGGGATCAAGGTGCGTCCGATGCGCAGGCGCAAACTGCGCAAGGAGATGGACGCCTTCGCCGAGGTCTACAACTCAGCCTGGTCGAAAAACTGGGACTTCGTCCCCTTCTCGAAGAAGGACCTCGACACCTACACGTTCGACATGCAGCTTGCCTACGACAAGCACTGGTTCATGGTCGCCGAACGCGAAGCGGATGGCGAGATCGTCGGCGCCGCGATCACGATCCCAGACCTCAACCAGGTGCTGATGAAGATGAAGGGCAAACTGCTGCCGCTCGGCTGGTGGCACTTCCTGAACCGGGGGAAGACGATGGACCGTGTGCGCGTCGGCTTCCTCGGCGTGAAGCCAGAGTTCCAGCACACAGGCGTCGCGGCGCGCCTCTATCAGCTGCACTTCGACGCAGCCGAAACCCGTCCCCAGACGTGGGGCGAGATGGGCTGGATCCTCGAGACGAATACCCCGATGAACAGGGGCATGGAAGCGATGGGCGGCAAGATCGTGAAGCGTTACAGGGTCTTCGAGCGCAAGTTCGACTGAGCCCGCGGCGAGGCGTCCCCGCCACGAGAGCCCGCGTCAAAGCGCGCCCGCCGCGAGAGCCCGCGTCAAAGCGCGCCCGCCGCGAGAGCCCGCGTCAAAGCGCGCCCGCCGCGAGAGCCTGCGTCAAAGCGCGCCCGCCACGAGAGCCTGCGTCAAAGCGCGCCCGCCACGAGAGCCCGCCTCAAAGCGCGCCCGACGCGAAGCCCGCCCGTTCAGCGGGTCCGACGGCCGAACCCCGCCAGGCGCGACGTGCGCCTCGCGTCTGGGTGCCTCTCTAGACTCGGGACGGTGAGCGAGGACCAGGATCTGCCCTCGCCCGCGGCGGATGACGCCGAGGGCTTGTCCCTGCGCGAAGGGGACACCGAGGAAATCGACGCGCTTCCTGTCCCGGAGGAGGATGAGCGGTCACGGAGCCCTGTGCTTGTCGCGGCCCTGTCGCGACCCCTCGCAGAGCTGCGCACCCCAGCTGTCCAGGCCGCCGCGGTAGCGGCGGGCGGCTTCGTCGCCGGCGCTGCGGTCGTCGGCCTTGCGCGCCGCCGTCATGCATCCCCGCGGCTGATGCGCATGCAGCCCACGCGCACGCAGCCGCGCAAGCTCCTGCGTCGCGGTGCAAGCAAACGTCAGACGGAGCGGCTCGAAATCGTCGCAAGCAAATCGCTGCTCGTGGATCTGCACCTGCTTGGTCCGCAGAGTCGCGGGCGCTGAGCAGAAGCGGCTGCCGATGCGGGTAAGCGTCGAGGTGCAGCCGACTGGGCCCTTCAGGCTGCCTCTGCGCGGCGGCCTCGACGGCGTGCTGCGCTGTAGGGGCGGCGTCCTGCAGCGGCTGCTGCATCACGAACAACTGCCAGTGATCGTCGCGGCCGCCCAGCCAGCCCACGATCGTGTCGCGCTTGTCGCAGAGGCGCCAAGCCGCGAGGCGGCGCTGCATGGCATCGAGCGGATGCGCTTCGCGCTTGGCCTCGACGTCGACGTCGCAGCCTTCCTGCGCCGCTTCCAGTCTGACCCTGTGATCGGAGCGTCGCTGCGCAGACGTCCCTGGCTGCGAGTTGCGCGCCGGCCCGCGCCGTTCGAGGCGCTCGCCTGGGCGATCTGCGAGCAGCTGATCGAATACAAGCGCGCCGCCGCGATCGAGCGCAAGATCGTGCTTCGGCTTGGGCGCGGCCTTACCCGACGTGACGCCACTCGCTCTGGCCTCTCTGCGCTGCGCGACCTGCCGGCACCGGCGACGCTCGCCGGCGTCTCGCCTGCATTGCTGCAATCTTTCGATCTCGGCGGTGCGAGGGCGCGGGCGCTCGTAAAGGTCGCAGGCGAGGTCGCGAGCGGTCGCATCGACCTTGAGCACCCCGATCATGAGCGCACCTGGCGGCGACTGCGCGCGATCCGTGGGATCGGCGCCTGGACGGTGGAGATGCTTGCACTGCAGGGCCAGGGACGCGAAGACCAGGTTCCTGCCGGCGACGTTGGCCTGCTGCGATACGTGGGGCGCCTGCTCTCAGGAGGCGACCCGCGGGCCTTCGCCGAAGAGCACGAGGTTCGCAGCTTCTTTGCGCCCTACGGCGAGTGGGCTGGCCTCGCCGTTGCGCATGTGATCGGCTGACCCTCGGCCGCTCAGCTTACTGGCGCTCCGGGCGCCTGTGCCTGCTGCTCGGTCTCGCCTGGTGCCGCCGCCGCTGTGCGGCGCACAGTCGAAAGGCGGGCGCGCACGAGCGTGCCCTGTGGACTTGAGGAGATGCTCAGCGTTCCGTCGGCGAGCCGCACGCGCTCGCGCATTCCAAGCAGCCCGAAGCCACCGCGGCCGTCCTCGGCGGCGAAGCCGATGCCGTCGTCGCGCACCTCGACCGTCACCTCCTCATCCTGCTCGCGGACGGCGAGCTGCACGCGCTTCGCCTTCGCGTGCTTGACGACGTTCGTCAGGGCCTCCTGGATCAACCTGTAGATCCCAACCTCGAGCTCTGGGTCGAGGCGGTGGTCGCTGTCCCGCCCCTGCCGCTGGTCACCCAGCCCCTCGTGGTCGCCGCCGCCCCGCCCCTGCAAGCGGTCGCTGATCCGTCCCTGCTCACGGTCGTTCACCCGCCCCTGCTCAGGGCGATCGCGCAGGTGCAGGTCGAGCTCGATCTTCAGGCTGTGGGCCTCGGCCTGATGTTCGACGAGCGCCTCGATCGCGTCGCGCAGGCCAAGCTCGTCGAGCGCTGCAGGGCGCAGCTCTGAGATGATCGAGCGGAGGTTCCTGATCTCGCGCTCGATGTGGCCGACGGTCTCCTGGGCGGCCGTCGCGATCTGGGTCGGGTTGCCGCGGCGCAGGGCGGAGGCGAGCAGCACACGCATGCCGCCAAGGCCCTGGAGCGTCTCGTCGTGCAGCTCCCTGCCCCAGCGGCGACGTTCGGCGTCGGCGGCGGCGAGGGCGCTGCGCAGGCGGTCTGATTGCGCGCTCTGGGCCATCGCAACAGCGGTCGCCGCGCTTGCCGCGAAGATCTCGAGCAGCTGCTCGTCGTCCTCAGTGAAGCCATGACTCTGATCACCGCGGTCGAAGGCAGCGAGGACTCCGACCGATTCGGCGCGATAGATCAGGGGCACGAGCAGGGCGGTGCGCGGGTCGGGTACGCCGAACTCACGCCGCGGCGCGATCTTCATGCGCGAGACGTCTGTGATGCGCTGTGGGCTCCCGCCCTCCAGGACCTCGCCTGACGTCGAGCCCGCAACTGGCAGGCGCATGCCACGCAGGTCCTCGACGTGGCCTGCGCCGGCGGAGACGACGAGCTCAGGGCCCTCGCGCAGCATGATCACGAGGCTGCGCGCGCCGACGAGTGCGCGCCCGCGCTCCGCGATCAGCGCGAGCGCGTGCTCGAGGCTGAGATCGCTGCCGATCGCGATCGCGACGTCGCGCGTCGCCTGCAGGCCGCGCACGGCCTTCTCCAGCTCCTCGCGGCGACGCTCGCTCATCTCGTAGAGGCGGGCGTTGTCGATCGCGACTGAGGCCCAGTCGGCGAGCGCGACGGCCGCCTGCTCGTCCTCCTCGGTGAAGGGCTGGCCGCCGTGCTTCTCGGCGAGGTAGAGGCTGCCCCATGCGCGCTTGCGCGTCATCAGGGGCACGCCAAGGAACGTCTGCATCTGCGGGTGCCCAGGGGGAAACCCGAAGCTCTTCGGATGCTCACTCACCTCCACAAGGCGCAGCGGCCGTGGGTGCTCGATCAGCTCACCAAGGACGCCCCTGCCAAGCGGCATCTGTCCGATCTCGCTGCGCGTGTGCGCGTCGATGCCGACTGTGAAGAAGCGCTCGAGCCTAGTGCGCCCCTCGTCGAAGATGCCAAGCGCGGCGTACTGTGCGCCTGTCGCTTCGCGCGCGATCTCCAGCACGCGGAGGAGCACCACCTCCTCGTCGAGCTCGGTCATCAACGTGCGCCCGATCTCGAGCAGGCGGGCGATTCCGAGCTTCTCTCTCTCTGTGCTCATCGCTCCTGGCTTGCAAGCTTACTCGTTCGCTGTCGAGGGCTTGCGTAGTTTCCCGCCTTTGCCTACCGCCTTACTGCCCAGTTGGAGCGCGGCTTTACGCGGCTGTCACGCGGATGGTCGCCGGTTACTGTCGCGACATGCCCAATGCGAGCCTGGCGACCGGCCGCGAGGCGTCAAAGACCGGTCGTAACGGCGTAGGCGAGGGTCCGTTGCGGGTTGTTGTCGTTGGCGGCGGCATTGCCGCGCTCGAGCTCGTGCTTGCGCTTGACGACCTTGCGGCAGGACTGACCGAAGTCCTGTTGATTGCGCCTAACCGCGAGTTCGTCTACCGCCCCCACTCGGCAAAGGAGCCGTTCGGATACGGAAGGCCGCGCCGGCGGCAGCTGCGGCGCATCGCGCGAGACGCTGGCGCAGAGCTGCTCGTCGAGGCGCCGGCGCGCGTCGACAGCGCGCGCCAGGTGCTCTACACCGCGGGCGGCGAGCGGATCGCCTATGACGCGCTCGCGCTTGCGGTCGCTGCGGAGATCAAGCCACGCTTCGAGCATGCGCTCACGCTTGACGAGCGCTACATGGATGAGCTCCTTGGCGTGCTCGCCAAGGAGGTGGAGCAGGGCATCGTGCGTAGCATCGGGTTTCTGATCCCAGGTCGGATCTCCTGGCCGTTGCCGCTCTATGAGCTTGCCCTGATGATCGCCGCGCGTGCGGAGGCCGCAGGCGTGAAGTTGCGCGGAACGATTGTCACACCGGAGGACATGCCACTCGCGATCTTTGGCCAGCGCGCGAGCGACGGCGTTGCCCGGTTACTCGCCGAGGCGGGAGTCAAGACGCTCGCATCCGCCTATGCGGAGGTGCCCAAGCCTGGCTGCGTCTGGATCGAGCCGGGCGACGGCCATCTGCAGTTCGACAGACTGATCGCACTGCCTGAGCTCCATGGCCCAGCGCTGCTGGGCATGCCTGAGGGCCATGACGGCTTCATCCGTGTCGACCGCTTCTGCCAGGTTCCGGACGTCGGCCCGATCTTCGCGGCGGGGGACGCCGTCGAGTTCCCCGTGAAGCATGGTGGCATCTCCGCGCAGCAGGCGGACGTTGCGGCCTGCGCGATCGCGGCGCTCGCGGGAGCTTCGGTACAGCCGCGCCCGTTCGAGCCAGTGATGCACGCGATGCTGTTGACAGGCGGCGCGCCCCGCTACCTCAGCGCCCGCATCACGGGCGGCCATGGCTTCAGCTCCGTGCTGAGCAGGGTGCCAAGCTGGTCGCCTCCTGGCGACGTCGTCTCCAAGTATCTTGCGGCCTACCTCGAGGCGCTCGACGGCGAGACCACGGAAGCGGGGTAGTGCTTGGCGGGAGCGCCGATCGGGCCTCAGGGGTGAAGTTGGGGAGGGTGGGGGGTAGGTTGGCTGTGATTCGCAGCTTGGAATGCAGCTCAGAGGACGATCACGCCGGCACCGCTCAGCCTGCCCTCGCGCAGGTCGGCGAGCGCTTCGTTCGCCTGATCCAGCCGGTAGGCGCTCACGCGCGTGCGCACTGGGACCTCTGGCGCGATCCCGAGAAACTCCTCGCCGTCGTGTCTCGTGAGGTTCGCGACCGATCTGATCGTGCGTTCGTGCCAGAGCAGCTCGTAGGGGAAGGAGGGAATGTCGCTCATGTGGATGCCTGCGCAGACGACGGTGCCGCCCGCATCGAGGCTGCGCAGCGCAGCTGGCACGAGCTCCCCGGCTGGCGCGAAGACGATCGCGGCGTCGAGTGGCCTTGGCGCGAGCTCCTCTGAGGAGCCTGACCAGACGGCGCCCAGCTCGAGCGCGAAGGCTTGGGCGACTGTGTCTGCTTTGCGCGTGAATGCGAAGACCTCGCGGCCTTCGCGCCTTGCGACCTGGACGACGATGTGGGCGGAGGCGCCGAAGCCGTAGAGCCCGATGCTGCGCGCATCTCCGCAGGCGCGCAGCGCGCGGTGCCCGATCAGCCCGGCGCAGAGCAGCGGCGCCGCCTGCTCGTCGGGGTAGCCCTCTGGGATCGACAGGCAGTAGCGCTCGTCCGCGACGGTCCACTGCGCCATGCCGCCATCGATGTCCCTGCCGGTGAAGCGCGCCTGCGGGCAGAGGTTCTCGCGCCCGCTGATGCAGAAGCGGCAGCGTCCGCAGGTCCAGCCGAGCCAGGGCACGCCGACGCGCCGGCCCTCTCCTGCCGTCCTGCCCACGATCTGGTGTCCAAGCACGCGCGGCGGCTTTGCGATCTCGACCTCGCCATCGAGCAGGTGCAGGTCGGTCCTGCAGATGCCGCAGGCGCTGACATCGATCAGCAGCTGTCCTGGGCCAGGCTCTGGCATCGGCAGCTCCACCGCGCGCAGCGGTGCTCCGACCTGCTCGAAGATCATCGCGTCCATGAAGCTCATCTACCCCTTCTGGGAGCCGAGTCGGGCGCAGGGAGTCCTAGAGCGGATGCGGCAGTTGCCCTGCACGTGGGCCAAGCAGCTTCTCGACTTCATGGATCAGCTCCGTGCCGTCGCTGAGGCCTGGGTACTTGCGTCCGTCGATCTTCACCGAAACCGAGCCGCAGCCGGTCGCTTCCGCGTGCACAGCTGCGAGCACGGGGTCCGTCGCGGCGGCGCGGAAGGTGAAGCTCACCGAGCTGCCGTTGTCCATCGGGCAGGAGTAGACGCCAGGCTGAGCGCGCGGCAGCGCGTCGATCATGCGCGCGATCTTTCGCACTTCGGCAGGACGTTCGATCGTGATCGGCGGTGGTGAGGGCTTGTGTCCATGTCTGGCAAGCGCTCCCACCGCGGTGATCTGCAACCACCTCGCCGTCGCGGGAATCCGCTCGTCTGCCGGTCGCATCGCGCGCGGCACGACGTACGCTTCGACGCGCACGTACGCTGGCCCCTGCGTTGAGGCTGCGACGGCGATCGTGACTGCGCTGCCCAGGAGCGCCCCACTCCTGAAGTTCCGTCCATAGAAGACTTCTTCGAGGCTCGAAGGTCCCACTGTATGTCCGCTCGAGTCTGTGCCAGCCGGCTTGTGGGACAGCGCCCATTCGAACACGGCGTGCGAGCTCGACGGGACGACCCAGAAGGCGTGCGCGCTCACGACCAGCGGGCTGGCAGGCCTGGATCCGCCTCTGCGCGCGAGCTGTCCTTTCGCGCCGGAAGGTTCGCCCGCCTCGCGCTGGGCGCCGGAGGGCAGGCTCACCTCGGCAAGCAGCGCTTCGGCCCGCAGGAGGGAGGCCGCCCTGCTCAGATGGTGGGAAGACGGGTGCGTGCGCATGCTGGCCTGGCGGCCGCTGTCGTCGTTGCCGCCAGCGCCGGATGCGGCCAGCGCGATCGTAGAGGCGCTCGCGATCGTCGTCGCGGCAAGGGCGGCCATCGTCGCGAGGACGGCCGTCCTGCGACGACCGCGCCTGACGCGCGCTGTCGTCTCTCCCTCTGTCTGGGCCACAACGCTTCAAGCGTACCGCCGGCTACCGCGGGTATGAGCCGGCCGCGGGTGGGCCGGCGCTGCGAGCCTCAGACCGTCGAAGGCGAGGTGCCGCTCGTCGGTTCGTCGAAGCGCGTGTCTGGCGGCACCGCCGACGGGTACGGCTGCTCGGCTCCCTCGACGAGGAACACGCGGCCGATCCGGTTGAGTACGTCTGCCCTGTTGCGCGTCAGCCAGATCGCTACGGCGACGCCGAGCAGCAGCCAGCCCACGGCGATGTAGGGAAGGATGTTGAACGGCGATTCCGGCACTGGGTAGAAGGTGCCGACGAGCGGGATCCCGAACGTGCCGATGCCGAGCAGCGGCAGCACCACGTGCAGGATCGGGTTGAAGTCGGCCTTGTACTGCCTGCGGAAGGAGACGATCACCGCGATGCTCACGCTGATGAAGAGGATGATCAGCGATAGCCCTGAGAGCGCGCCTATGTAGGCGAACGTGAGGAAGCCGCCCTCTGCAATCGAGACGGGCAGGCCGATCACGAGCCCAAGCAGGCCGACGACCGCGACGGCGTAGTGCGGCGTCTTGAAGCGCGACAGCGTTGCGAGGCGGCGTGGCAGCATCTGCTCGCGTCCCATCGCGAACACGAGCCGTACCGCGGCATTGAACGCCGCGAGTACGAAGGCCATCGTGCTGAGCGCGACGACGAGGTCGATCAGCCAGGCCCAGCTGGACGACCAGAAGATGTTGCTGAGGTAGTTGAGCTCGTTCGGGTTGGATGCGAACGCTTCGATGCTCTTCGGCGCGACCCCTTGGGCCTCTGAGTAGGAGACGAACAGGTAGAAGAGGCCGACGATCACGACTGCGCCGAAGATCCCGCGCGGGATCGTGCGACGCGGTTCACGCGACTCCTCGCCAAGCACGGCGCCTGACTCGAAGCCGGTGAAGATCACGACGGTGTAGACCATCGCGAGCGTGATGTCGCTGAACTTGCCGTTCAGGGTGTTCGCGGGGTTGAACGGTTCCAGCCCGTGCAGGCCAGGGCCGCCCTTCGCGAGGATCGTCACGGCGAGCCCGACGATCACGAGCATCTCGACTGCGAGCACGATCAGGTCGACAGCAGCTGAGGCCGCGATCCCGCGATAGGCGAGCAGCACGACGATTCCGAGCACGATGACTAGCAGGATGTTTTCGTTGATCGAGACGCTGAAGGCGGACTGGAAGAACTGTGAGAAGAACTGCCCCGTTGCGCCGATGCCAGAGGGCACCCAGAGGATGTAGGCGAACGTCATCACCCAGCCGCTCACGAACCCGGCGGGCTTGCCGAGCGCGGTCGCGTTGTAGGTGTAGAGCGAGCCTGCGCTAGGTATCCGTCGCGCGAGCTGCGCGACGCTGTTGCTCGCGAACAGGGCGCCAAGCATCGCGATCAGCACGACGAAGGGGGTCGCGAAGCCGGCGAAGCCGAATGCAGCGACCAGCCCGAGCGCAATCGAGGCTGCTGGCCCCATGAATGCGCCTGTGTACGCGATCACGCGTGGCAGGCCGACCGCGTTGCTCTGCAGTTGCTGCTCTGGCTGTGATGCTCCCCCGAGCGCCTCAGTCGCATCAGACGCGCTCATGTACCCGTCTCCGTCCTCATCTGCCCGCCTCCCTGGGAAGAATTGAGCAGAGCGCGGGCCGCGCCGGGCAAGTCCAACGCGGCGCGACCCGCGTCCTGCGTTTCGGGGTCCAGCGTGAACATTAGAAGATATTGGATCCGATGTCAACCGGATTACTACTGATCTGATCCGATCTTCCGATGTTGGGCCGATTTCTGCTACAAATCGGATCCAATATTTTTTCGGCGATGGAGTCGCTCATGACCCACGAAGTAGCGAAGGACGCAGCAGCGGCGCCAACGGCAGCGACGCCAACAGGTCAGACGAAGGACGCAGCAGCGGCGAGGTCAGGGCGCCTCTGGCACCCCTTCTCGGACATGAGCAAGGTGGCGGGGCACGAGCTCGTCTTCGAGCGTGCAGAGGGAGTCTGGCTGTGGGACGTCGAGGGCCGGCGCTATCTGGACGCGACCTCGAGCCTCTGGTACGCGAACATCGGTCACGGGCGCGCGCGCATGGCCGATGCGATCGCCGCCCAGGTCAAGCTGCTCGACGCCTACTCGACCTTCGGGGATCAGGCCAACGAGCCGGCCCTGTTGCTTGCCGAGCGCCTTGCGGAGCTCGCGCCGATGTCTCAGGCGCGCGTGTTCCTCACGACGGGCGGCGGCGATGGGATCGAGACGGCGGCGAAGCTTGCGCGGCTCTTCTGGGACGTCGAAAGCGAGCCGCAGCGCACGCACGTGATCGGCAGGGCGGAAGCCTTCCATGGCGCTTTCGGCTTTGGCACGACGCTTGGCGGCATCGCGCAGAACCAGGCCTCCTTCGGGCCGCTCGTCGGCGACTGCTCGAGCGTCGCTCACGACTCGGTTGCGGCGCTCGAGCAGGAGATCGAACGTGTCGGCCCAGAGCGCGTTGCCGCCTTCTTCTGCGAGCCGGTGATCGGCGCCGGCGGCGTGTTGCTGCCACCTGAGGGCTACATCGAGGGTGTCGCCGCCGTCTGCGCGAAGCATGGCGTGCTGTTCGTCTGCGACTCGGTGATCTGCGGCTTTGGGCGGCTTGGCAGCTGGTATGGAATCGAGCGCTTCGGCGTCGTGCCCGACATGATCGTCTTCGCGAAGGGCGTGAGCTCTGGCTACCTGCCGCTTGGCGGCGTCATCGTCAGCGACGAGATCGCGGAGCCGCTGTGGTCGGGGCAGACTGCGCGCGCCTTCCGCCAGGGCACCACCTACGCAGGGCATCCGACCTGCTGCATCGCGGCGCTCACGAACCTCGAGATCATCGAGGAGGAGGGCCTGCTGCAGCGCAGCCTCGAGCTCGAGGTCGAGCTCGCGAACGTGCTCAGACCTGCGGCCGAGCACCCTGCCGTCGCCGAGGTCCGCTGTGGGCTTGGCTTCCTTGGCGCGGTCGAACTTCGCGAGGAGCTGCGGGCCCAGGACCCAAGCGCTGTTGTGAAGCTCGGGCTCGCGATGCGCGAGCGCGGGGTGATGGTGCGTCCGCTCGGGCGCGAGATCGCCGTCTCGCCGCCGCTGATCTGCGAGCGCGAGCACGTTGAGCTGATCGGCGAGGCGCTACAGGAAGCGCTCGCGACACTCGACGAAGCTGGAGCGTCGCGGTGAGCGCACTGCGGCTCTATGCGCTGCACTGCGGCGGAGACCTCTCCGACTGGGCGACCTTCGATCCCTTCGACGAGCGCGTCGGCACGAAGGTCTACAACCCCTATTTCATGTACGTCGTCACGCACCCGCGTGGCACCGTGCTCTTCGACAGTGGCATGCACCCGCAGCTCCTCAGCGACCCGCAGGCGCGGCTTGGCGAGGCGGCCGCCTCCTTCCAGGTGCAGGGAGGCCCTGAGGACCACATCGAGCGACGGCTTGCGAGCATCGAGATGAAGCCGCAGGACATTGACGTCGTCGTGCAGTCGCACCTGCACTTCGACCACGCTGGGGGCCTGGAGTGGCTCACGCACGCGCCGGTCTACGTGCAGCGCGATGAGCTCGAGTTCGCAAGCAACCCACCGGTCTACCAGCGCGAGATCTATGTACCCGCGGACTTCGAGCACGACCTGCAGTGGCAGCAGCTTGAGGGTGACCATGATCTCTTCGACGATGGCAGGGTGCTGATCCTCAGCACGCCAGGGCACACGCGTGGGCATCAGTCGTTGCTTGTGCGCCTCGACAGCGGCGAGGTCGTGATCCTGCTCGCCGACGCCGCCTACCTACTCAGCAAGATGCGCGCGAGGGCGCTGCCGGCGATCCTCTGGAGCCCTGACGCGATGGTCGCCAGCTGGGAGCGGATCGAAGCGCTCGAGCGCGAGCACGCGGCGATCTTGCTCGCCACCCACGACCTTGACTTCCGCGAGCGCGTCGAGCTTGCGCCGGATGAGTGGTACGAGTGAGCGAGAGGAGGGCTTCGGGGTGAGCGAGGGATCGGATGGGCAGCTGGGGGAGCCTGCCGGCACGGATGCCGGAGTTGCGGGTGCCAGCGTGGCGGGCGCAGGCGCGGTGAGCGACGAGCTCGTCGCGGAGATCGAGGCGCGCGCCGCGATGATCCGGCGCGAGACGATCCGCCTGATCGAGGTCGCCAAGAGCGGCCACTACACGAGCGTCTACTCCGCGGCCGAGATCCTCGCGACGCTCTACTCGGGCGCGATGCGGATCGCGGAGGACCCGCAATGGGCGGAGCGCGACCGTCTCGTGCTCTCGAAGGGACACGTCGCCGTCGGCGTCTATCCGCTACTCGCCGAGCGCGGCTATATCGCGCACGAGCTGCTCGACCAGTACACGCGCCTTGGCAACCCGCTTGGCGACCACCCTGACATGCGACGCGTGCCTGGCATCGACTTCTCCTCTGGCTCGCTTGGCCATGGGCTCTCGGTCGGCGTCGGCATGGCCCAGGCGGCGCGCCTGCGCGGCTATCGGCGCACGCGCATCTGGGTGCTGCTTGGCGACCAGGAGCTGAACGAGGGCCAGGTCTGGGAGGCGGCCCAGGCCGCCTCGCACTTCCGCCTCGCCAACCTCTGCGCGATCGTCGATCGCAACCAGATGGGCCTCGATGGCGACACCGAGGAGGTGATGTCCGTCGAGCCGATCAGGGGACGCTTCGAGGCCTTCGGCTGGGATGTGCTCGAGGTCGACGGCCACGACCCTGCCGCGCTCGCGAAGACGCTCACGACGCTGCCGGAGCCAGGTGAGGGCAGGCCACTGTGCGTGATCGCGCACACCGTCAAGGGCAAGGGCGTCGGCTACATGGAGCTCTCGCGCACCTGGCACCTCGGCTACCTCGCTCCCGCGGACGCGGCACGGACGCTGCGCGAGCTGGAGCAGGCATGAGCGGCTCCGAGCCAGCCGGCGGCGGCTACAGCGCTTCGACGCGCTCCGATCTCCCAGACGGCTACACCGCGCCGGCGCCGTCGGACCCCGCGAGCTGGGACCTTGCTGCCTCTGAACGGATGAGCCGCTCGGCGATCGCCGGCGAAGCGCTCGCCGAGATGGCCGACGGCGACCCACGCATCGTCGTGCTCACCGCCGACCTCAAGTACTCCAACAGGACCTCGGACTTCGAGCTGCGCCATCCTCAGCGCTTCTTCAACGTCGGCATCGCCGAGCAGCACATGGTGACGATGGCGGCGGGCATGGCGACCTTCGGCTACATCCCCTACGTCGCGACCTTCGCGAGCTACGCGAGCCTGCTCTGCGCTGAGCAGCTGCGCACCGATCTCGCCTACCCAGGTCTGCCTGTGCGCGTGCTCGCGCACCACGCGGGCATCGCGCTTGGCTTCTACGGCACCTCGCACCACGCGACCGAGGACCTTGGCCTGCTGCGCTCGATGGCGAACATGACCGTCGTCTGCCCCTGCGACGCGGAGAGCACGCGCCGCGCGCTCATCGACACGCTCGAGCTGCCAGGGCCGCTCTACCTACGTCTCGGCCGTGGCCGCGAGCCGGACGTCTACCCGGCGGGCGCCCCTCGCTTCGAGGTTGGCCGCATCGCGAAGCTGCGCGAGGGTGGCGATCTCACGATCGTCGCCAACGGGATCACCGTCGAGGCGGCACTCGCCGCCGCGCAGACGCTTGCCGACGAGGGCATCGAGACGAGCGTTCTCGACGCGCACACGGTGCGCCCCTTCGACGCCGAGGGCCTCTGCGACGCCGTTCGCAGCGGCGGGCGCATGCTCGTCGCCGAGGAGCACAACGTGATCGGCGGCGTTGCCTCTGCCTGTGTGGAAGCGCTGATGCAGGGCGGCATCGCCGACGTCGAGATCGCCCGCATCGGCATTCCCGCCGACGAGTACGCCCTGATCGCGCCGCCGACCCATCTCTACCGCCACTACGGCCTCGACGCCGAGGGCATCCTCAGCCGCGCACGTAAGCTGCTGGCGGAGTAAGCAGGATCTACCCCGCCCTGCGCCGCCAGCGACTGGCGGATTCGCCGAAGATCTCCTCGGCGTGCGCGGTCAGTTCGATGCGGGTGCGGCGGATGTGGGAGCGTTGGCGCTCTTCGGCGTCGACCGGGTCGTGGCGTTCGAGCGCCTCGAGGATCATGCGGTGCTCGGCGTGGATGATCTCGTAGGCGCGTCGGTCGAAGTTGCTGACGTGGGCGCGCCTGTAGTGCTGAGTCGTGTTCCAGAAGCCATGGATCATGCGCAGCAGCCGCGGGAAGGGGGCAGCCGCATAGCTGGCAAGGTGAAAGGTGCGGTCGTGCTGGATCCACGCCTGTAGGTCATCGCGCGAGTCTTCGATCAGGGTGGCGAGCTCGCGCAGCTCCTGTAGCTGCTCGTCGCTGAGGCGCAGCGCGCTCTCGGCGATCGCGAGCGGCTCGAGCGCCTCGCGGATCCGGTAGAGCTCGACGTGCTCGGCGAGATCGAGGCGCGCGACGCGCGCGCCGCTGTGCGGGACGAGCGTGAGCATGCCCTCCGTCTCGAGCTTGCGCAGTGCCTCGCGCACCGGGATCCTGCTCGTCCCAAGGTGCGAGGCGAGGATCTCCTGGCGGATCGCCATGCCAGGAGGCAGGCGTCCGTCGATGATCGCGTCGCGTAGGCGCGAGGCGATCGCCTGGCTGAGCGGCTTGCGCCGATCGCCGTTGCTCGTCGTGTCGAGCCGCTCGATCGAGGCGATCGCGACCTCGGGATCAAGCTCTGGCTGATCAGGGTCTGTCATGGGGTTGGGGTCGTTCACGGTCGCCATAAGCGTAGATGCAAGCCGGCAAAATGCACGATGGGATCCAATTATGTAGAAAATCGGATGACATAGGCGCTGATCGCGGGCCAATTTGCAGGATTGGATACGATGGCTTTTGATGGGTACGCAGCCCGCAACCTCTGCGGTTCCGCTGCAGACTGGGGTGCCGGGGCGCCTCGAGCTCCTCCAGGCGTATGCGCAGATGCTGCTGATCAGGCGCTTCGAGGAGGAGGTACAGCGACGCTTCCTGAAGGGTGAGGTCCATGGCACGACCCACCTCTGCAACGGCCAGGAGGCGATTGCGGTCGGCGTCGCCGCAGGCATGAAGGATCGCGATCTGCTCGCTGCCACCTATCGTGGCCATGGGCACGCGCTCGCGCGTGGCCTCGATCCTGGCGGGCTTGCGACCGAGCTGATGGGGCGCGTCGGAGGAACCTGTGCTGGGCGAGCTGGCTCGATGAACGTGCTCGCGCCAGAGCAGGGCTTGATCGGCTGCTTTGGCATCGTCGGCGGCTCGATCGGGGCTGCGACAGGCGCCGCGCTTGCGCTGCGCGGCAGCGGTCGCATCGCCGTCGCCTGCTTTGGCGAGGGCGCGACGAACCAGGCCTACTTCGCTGAGTGCCTGAACTTCGCGAAGGTGCTCTCGCTGCCGCTGCTGCTCGTCTGCGAGAACAACGGCTATGGCGAGTTCACCGCCTGGGAGGCGGTGACCGCGGGGGCGGACATCCAGGCCCGCGTGCAGGCGCTCGCGGTGCCGGCGCAGCGCATCGATGGCAACGACGTGCTGGCGGTGCACGACGCGACGCAGCGTGCCGCCACTGTGGTGCGAGGCGGCGGCGGTCCCGCATTCCTGGAGATGCTCACCTACCGGCAGGTCGGTCACTCGCGCTCGGATCCTGGCAACTACCGTCCTTCCGGCGAGCTGGAGCAGTGGCTGCTGCGTGACCCGCTGCGCTTCGCGCGCAGCGCGATCGAGCAGCAGGGCCTCGCCGATGCGAGGGCGCTTGCGCGGCTGCAGGACAGCGTCGAGCAGGACGTTCGTGCCGCCTTCGAGCGGGCCGCTGCATCACCCTTCCCAGATCCTGCGGAGCTCGCGGCAGCGAGCGAGTACTGCGATGCCTGAATTCCGTGAGGCGTTGCGGCTGGCGATCGCGGAGGAGATGCAGCACGACGAGCGCGTCATCCTGATCGGCGAGGACGTCGCCGCCGCTGGGGGCGTCTTCAAGGTCACCGAGGGGCTGCACGAGCGCTTTGGCTCGGCGCGCGTGATCGACACGCCGATCTCAGAGCTGGCGCTCTCCAGCGCGGCCTTCGGCGCGGCGGTCGCAGGGTGCAAGCCGATCGTCGAGATCATGTTCGGCGACTTCATGGCGTTGCCGATGGACGCGCTTGTCAACCAGGCGGCGAAGTACTGGTACCTGTCCGTCGGGCGCAACAGCGTGCCCCTCGTCGTGCGCACCGCCGCCGGCGCGGGCGGGCGCTTCGGCGCGATCCACTCGCAGAGCCCAGGGACATGGCTGCATGGCGTGCCTGGGCTGAAGGTCGTCTGCCCCTCCTGCGTCGCCGATGCGCGCGCGCTGCTGAAAGCGGCGATCCGTGACCCCAACCCCGTTGTCTTCATCGAGCACAAGCGTCTCTATGCGGCGAAGGGCGAGTTGGGGGAGGAGCTAGAGCCGCTTGGCAAGGCTCAGGTGGTCCGCGTCGCAGGGGAGGGCGGTGGCGGCGCGGGTGTCGGTGGCGGCGCAGGTAAGGGTGGCGCTGGGCGTGGCGGGGACGTCACGATCGCGACGGTGATGAAGGGTGTGCCAGATGCGCTTGCGGCGGCGGAGCAGCTTGCGAAGGACGGGATCGAGGTGGAGGTGATCGACCTGCGCAGCCTGCGGCCGCTCGACGTCGAGACGGTTGCGGAGTCCGTCGCGCGCACGCACCGTCTGCTCGCCGTCGAGGAGGGCCCACGCACAGGAGGCTGGGCGGCAGGGCTGATCGGCGCCGTCGCCTCAGAGGCGCTCGGCGAGGTCGACGATCTCTGGACGCTCTGCACACCAGACACACCGATCCCCTTCAGTCCCACGTTGGAGGACGCCTTCCTGCCTGGCGCAGACGCGATCGCGCAGGCCATTCGCATGCGCTTCGGACTAGAGTCGAAAACGAGAATGTCAGAGGTTGAAGCGTGAGCACAGATATCGAGAACCCGTTCGCCGAGGGCTGCGCCTGGATCGAGGGCGAGTATGTGCCGATCGCTGAGGCTCGCATCCCGATCCTCGATGCCGGCTTCGTGCGCTCTGACCTCACCTATGACGTCGTCGGCGTATGGCATGGAAGCTTCTTCCGGCTGCCCGACCACCTCGAGCGGCTACAGCGCGGCCTGAAGCGCATCCGCCTGCGCTCGCCCTTCACCGCCGCGGAGATCGAGGAGATCCTCTTCGAGCTCGTGCGCCGCTCAGGGCTGCGCGACGCCTACGTCGAGACGATCGTGACGCGCGGCGTGCCGACGCCAGGGGACCGCGACCCGCGCAAATGGACGCCACGCTTCTACGCCTACGCGATCCCCTACGTATGGATCGTGAAGCCTGAGCAGCAGGAGCTTGGTACGCACGTCGTGATTGCGCGCGAGACGCGCCGCATCCCGCCAGGCTCCGTCGACCCAACCGTGAAGAACTTCCACTGGGGCGACCTCGTGAGGGGGCTCTTCGAGGCCTACGACCGCGACGCGTGGCTGCCGCTGCTGACCGACGGCGAAGGGCTCGTCACCGAGGGTCCAGGCGTGAACGTGTTCGCGGTGCTCGACGGTCACCTCGCGACGCCGCGCCGTGGCGTGCTCGAGGGCATCACGCGCATGGCGGTGCTCGACATCGCGACGGAGATGGGCATCGATGTGGCCGTCGACGATCTTGCCGCCAGCGCCCTCTACCGGGCAAGCGAGATCTTCCTCACGAGCACCGCGGGTGGAGTGATGCCCGTCACCAAGCTCGACGGGCAGAAGGTCGGCGATGGCCGTCCTGGGCCGGTGACGCGCGAGATCCGCAAGCGCTACTGGGACCTGCACAGCGACCCGCGCTATGCGCTGCCCGTCGACTACTCAGAGACATGAGCGAGACGGACGAGGGTGCGGCAGCGAAGCGCCGTGCCCTCGAGCTGACGCGCCGCTACGTTGCGCCGCATCGCGTCGCCGTCTGGGACGAGTTTGGCACCCAGCTCGTGGTCGGTCGCCGTGAGGGCTACAGGCTCTGGGACCTCGACGGTCGTGAGCTGATCGACATGCATCTCAACGGCGGCACCTTCAACCTTGGGCATCGCAATCCCGAGATCGTGCAGACGCTGCTTGACGCGAGCGCTGCCCTGGACATAGGCAACCACCACTTCGCGAGCCTTGCGCGCGCCGAGCTGGCGGAGCTGCTGGCGCAGCTGACGCCAGGGCAGCTGACATACACGGTCTTCGCGGCAAGCGGCGGCGAGGCGATCGACATCGCGATCAAGACCGCCCGGCGCGCGACGGGCAGGCGGCGGATCGTCGCGCTCGCCGCAGGCTTTCACGGTCGTACAGGGCTCTCTGGCGCCGCGGGTGAGGACACGGGCGCCGCCTACTTCCTCTCAGACCAGCCTTCCGACTTCACACAGGTGCCGTTCGCGGACCCAGAGGCGATCGAGGTTGAGCTGCGTACCGAGGACGTCGCGGCGGTGCTGCTGGAGACGGTGCCCGCGACCTACGGCTTTCCCGTGCCTCCGCCCGGATACCTGCCCGTCGTCGAGGCGCTCTGCGAACGCTACGGCACGCTCTACATCGCCGACGAGATCCAGACGGGGCTCGGCCGCAGCGGCTGCCTCTGGGGCGTCGAAGCGTTCGGAGCGCAGCCAGACATCCTCGTGACGGGCAAGGGCCTCTCAGGCGGCGTCTACCCGATCGCCGCAACCGTGATCGCGCCGCATGCCGCGGGCTGGCTGCATGAGCGCGGCTGGGGCCACGTCTCCACCTTCGGCGGCGCCGAGATCGGCTGCAGGGTCGCCGAACGGGTCCTCCAGATCACGACGCGCCTTGAGGTGGAGCGCCGCGTCGCGCAGCTGATCGAGCGTTTCGCGACAGGGCTTGTGCGCCTGCGCGAGACGCAGCCCTACCTCGTCGAGGTGCGCCAGAGCGGGCTCGTGATCGGCCTGCGTGTCGCCCATCCCGATGGCGCCGTCTTCCTCCAGCAGGAGCTCTTCGAGCTTGGCGTCTGGGCGATCGCCTCAGGCTTCGACCAGTCGGTGCTGCAGTTCAAGCCAGGGCTGCTGCTCGACGACGAGCTGGCGGACACCGTCCTCGAACGGTTGGAGCTTGCGCTGGCGAGGGCGAAGGACGCGAGGCGTCCGGTGCCAAGCCGTCATCCGCAGCCGCCCTCCGGCGGACGATGAGCGGCGATCGCCTCACCGCGGTGCTCGCCTGCTACGACCTGCCATCCGATTCGAGGATCGAGTTGCTGCGCCACGGCGAGAATACGACCTACAGGGTCGATACCACCGATGGCCGTCGCTTCGCGCTGCGCCAGCACCGCCCTGGCTACCAGACCGCGGCGGCGATCGTTTCGGAGATCGCCTGGATGACGGCGCTGCGCGAGGCCGGCGTGCGCACACCGAGGGTGGTGCTCGGCATCGACGGGCGACCATTGCAGACGTTGCAGCTGTCCCTCGATTTCGCCTTGTTCGAGTGGGTCGAAGGCGTGCCCCTGAGCGCGATCGAGACGCTCTCGCCCTGGCGCCGTCTTGGCGAGCTGATGGCGCACGTGCACGAGCATGGCAGCAGCTGGCGACGCCCAGCGGGTTTCGTGCGCCCCGCCTGGGACGCCGAGGCGCTCGTCGGCGAGCACCCGCGCTGGGGCGCGCCCGATCGGGGACGGGCCTTCAATGCGCGGACGCGCAGTCTGATCGCCGCCTGCCGTGCCGAGGTGAGTGCGAGGCTTGCGGCGATTGGCTGTGGCGCTGACCGCTTCGGGCTGATCCATGGCGACCTCAGCTTCGAAAACGTGCTCGTCGAGAAGACAGGCGCCGTTGCGATCATCGACTTCGACGACTGCGGCGAGAGCTGGTTCGTGCACGAGCTCGCCGTCGCGCTCTACCCGCACGAAGGCCACGAGGGCTTTGACGAGCGCCGCGATGCTCTGGTCGAGGGCTATAGAAGTGTGCGCAAGCTGCCCGAGCAGCTGATAGCCGAGCTGCCGACATTTCTGATGGCGCGCCGCCTTGCCGGTCTCGGCTGGGTCTTCAGCAGGGCTGAGACTGAGCATGCCGAGGCGCAGCGCGCCCAACGAGTGCAGAGCCTGCCCGCCGCCGCGGAGCGCTTCATCGCCTGGGCGAGTGAGCAGCCGGTTCCCGCGCAGTCCTGAAGTAGGGGCGGCGCCGTGCAGGTCGGCAAGGAGGCCGCTGCACAGGTGTGAAAGGGGCGCAGAGCGCGCCGCCGCCCGGGAGAGAGCGTGCGGCGGCGGCCCTGCGCGAGGGGCGAGCGTCCCAGGGGAGCGGGGGCGCTACGCCGCCTACGGTGCGATCTTGGTGACGCTTGACTCCTTCTTCGCCCGGAGCGGTGCGACCACCTTGACCACGCCGTCTCTGCAGGTCGCTTCGATCGCCACTCGTTCGCATCCGTGCAGCGAACGGTCGGCCTGCGGAAGTGGATATGTAAGCGCTCGTGGCATCAGGGTCAGCGAGTCGCGGTTGGGAGGCGCTCCTCAGAACGATCTTTGCTCTGTGAATCTCACACCGCATCCCAAGATGCCCGCCGCCGTGGTGCGGGTTTCCCGCAGGCGTGTCTAGGGAGCGATTTCGCCGCTGCGCGGGCCGGTGTCGATCAGCCCGAGCTTCAAGGCGTAACCGACGAGCTCTGCGCGGGAGTTGAGACTGAGCTTCTGCTGGATGTGAGCGCGGTGCGTCTCGACCGTGCGTACAGAGAGGTAGAGCTTTGCTGCGATCTCAGCGTTCGTGTGCCCAAGGGCGATCAGCCTCAGCACGTCCACCTCGCGCTCTGAGAGGCCATCTGGGGGACCTGGCGGCGGCTCGGCTGCAAGCCGCGCCCCCAGCCTCGGGTTGAGGTAGCTTTCGCCCGCTCCTGCCCTGCGTACCGCCTCGACGAGCTCGTCGTCGGCGGCCTCCTTGAGGACGTAGGCGAGGGCGCCCGCGCCAAGCGCACGCCGCGCGAAGCCAGGCTCCTGCTGCATCGTGAGCACGACGATCTGCGTGCATGGCGTCTGTTCGCGGATCGTTGGGATCGCCTCGAGGCTCGAGCCTCCAGGCATGTTGAGGTCGAGCACGAGCACTGTCGGCCGATGGCCACGCACATAGCGCTGGGCGCTCTCGAGGTCGCCCGCCTCGGCGACGACTTCGAAGTCCGCTTCGCCGTCGAGCAGCAGCCTCAGGCCGCTGCGCACGACCGCGTGGTCGTCCGCGAGCACGATCGTGATCGGCCTACCCGCGCCGTCGACCTTCTGCTGCGCCTCTACCGACAGGGCAGGATCGGGGTCGCTCATGGATGGGACGTTAGCGCTCCTGGCCAGGGAAGTTGTATGACGTGGACAGCTCATGCCTTGCAAACGCTGCCAGCAGGCGCTCCCGGTCAAACGCGGACGGCGTCTGTGGAAGCTGGGGGCGCTCCTGCGGTTCGCCTGCGTCCGCAAAGAACGTGTCTATGCCGGCTGGCGTGCCAAGGATCAGGTAGCACGCAGGCTCGGGGCTGCTGACGACGAAGGCGTGGCCGACGCCGGCTGGGATCGAGACTGCGTCGCCAGCGCCGCCGACGACGCTCTCTACGACGCCATCCTGCTCGAATCGAAACGTGAGCTCTCCCTCCAACACGTAGAAGCTCTCACGCCAGGGGTCGATATGAGGTCCAGGGCCGCTGCCAGGCAGGCCGCTCAGCTGCATCACGGCAAGCTCTCCGCCGGTCTGCAGCCCACCCAGCAGCCTCGTTACTGTGTATGAGGGAATTGGTCATGCCGCGATGCTGACGCCTGGGCAGAACGCTGGCAATCCCAGATAGCTGGGATCCCTGGCTGCGCTTATCCTGGTGAGGTGGGAGGCAGGTAACGCAGGGAACGTGAGCGCAATCGCTGCCGGGAGCGCATCGCAATGCTCGCCGGCGCAAGGCTCGATGCCGACGAGGCTCGACGGGAGGCGGTCGCGGCACTCGCTCGCGCGGTCTCCTTCAAGCGGTGGTGCTGGCCGCTGAGCGATCCGGCGAGCGCGCTCTCGATCAGCGGCATCGGCGAGGTCGACTTCTGGCCGTCACTGCCACAGCTGGTGGCGCTCGAGCATGGCGGTGACCTCACGAGCAAGCCAGGTCTGCTCGCAGGCGGGCCGTCGAGCATCGCGCTGAGCGCTGTCACGCAAGGAGATCTGGCGCGCAGCAGACGCTGGCGCGAGTGCCTTGGGCCGTACGGGATCGGGGATGAGCTGATGACTGTCTGCCACGACCGCCAGGGCTGCTGGGCCAGCGTCGAGCTGATGCGCGAGCGCTCCGAAGCTCCCTTCGACGAGCACGATCAGCGCCTGCTCGCCGAGCTTGCGCCAACGCTGGGCACGCTCGTGCGCCGCAGCCTGCCGCCGAGCTGGCCTGCCGCGTACTCTGCCACCGGCGCGCCGGCCCCAGGGACGATGATCCTCGACTTCGAGTTGCGCCCGATGAGCTGGACGCCTTCGTTCGCGGGCTGGTTGGACCAGCTGCCGTCTTCCGGTCCCGACACCGCGATGCTCCCTCCAGCTGTCTACGAGATCGGCGCGCGAGCACTCGCTCCTCCTGTGGTGCCGCGGGGCTTCCCCAACCGCGTGCGGATCCGCACCCCCCAAGGGCACTGGTCGGTGCTTGAAGGCGCGCCGCTCGAAGGCGGGGACGGCGGCATTGCGATCACGATTCGTGCCGCCAGTCCAGAGGAGGTCTTCGACATCCTCTGCAGGATCCACGACCTGACTCGCCGCGAGCGCGAGCTGGCCAAGCTGATGCTGGCAGGCATGGCGACGAAGCAGCTTGCGGAGGCGCTCTGCATCTCGCCCTACACGGTCCAGGACCATTTGAAGGCGATCTTCGCCAAGACAGGTGTGCGCAGCAGGCGCGAGCTGATTGCGCGCCTCACCGGGCAGGCGTCTGCGCTTTAGATCCCCTGCCCAGGCAGGTACTCGTTTGTGAACGGGGGGAAGCCGGTGTCGTCAGGGTTGTTTTTCAGCAGCCCTTCTTTGAACATCCAGGCGCCGAACTTCGCCCAGGCGGAGGGGGACTGCCAGCCGTAGGGCCTGTTCTTGCCGCTTGGCAGCGCCGCTGGCAGCGTCTTTTCGATCGAGGCGAGCTCGAGCTTTTCTTCGAGCTCTGGATTGGCCTGCATGATCAGCTTCGTCGCCGCCTGCGGGTCGGACTTCACGCTGCGCTCGCCGAGCGCAAGCGCCTGCAGAAAGGCGCGCAGCACGCGGCCGCGGTGGCGCGCCTCGGATTCGCGTACGACGAGCACGAGCTCGTCATAGCTTGGTACGCCCGCCTGGTCGATCGGGATCACGACGGGGTGCTTGTGCATCTGCTGCAGCTGGATCGCCTCGTAGTTCCAGTAGCCGCCAAGCGTCGCGGCGACCCTGCCAGAGAGCATCGACTGCACGAGGTTGAAGCCGACGTTCACTTCGCTGACCTTGCTTGGGTCGACGCCCGCGGACTTCAACGCGGTGTGCAGCATTGCCGCCTGGTAGGGGATGCCAGCGGTGCCAACGCGCTTGCCTGCGAGGTCGGCGACGGAGTGGATGTGCTGTGAGGGCAGCGCGAGGATCGAGGTCAGGGGCCTCTGTACGAGCGCGGCGATCGAAACCAGTTTCAGTCCCTCGTCGCGCGCGAGCAGCAGCTGCGGCTCGTAGGAGATCGCGATGTCGACCTTGCCGGCGGCGAGCAGCTTCAGCGGTTCGGCGCTTTCGGAGGGGGTGACAGGGCGGACTTCGAGGCCTGCCGCACGGAAGTAGCCATGGTCGATCGCTGCATAGAGCGAGGCGTGGTCGGCGTTCGGGAACCAGTCGAGCATCACCGACACCGGCGTCGCCGTGGCGGCGCTCGTCACGTCCTGCTTCTCGCCGCAGCCGCTAAGCGTGAGCGCGGGCAGCAGACAGCAGGCGGCTGTGAGGACGAGCGCGCGAAGTCGGCGTGGCACTGCTGCAAGGAGGGAGGAAGCGGCTGTCTCTCTCACCATTGGTCTCCTGGTCTGGTTCGGGCCCGCGCCGCGAGGCGGCGCTCGGCGAGTGACAGTAGATAGAAACAGGCGATCGCGCAGATGAAGAGGATGACGGTGGCCGCATCTGCTCGAGCGCCGTTGAACGTGTTGAAGTCTGTCGTGATCTCGCGCCCAAGGCCTGCGTAGGGGCCGATGGTCGGAGTCGTCGTCTCGGCGATGAAGGCGGCGATCCAGGCGACGACGAGCGCGATGCGAGCGCCTGAGAGCGCTGCGGGCAGCGCTGCGGGTAGCTCGGCGAAGCGGAACGCCTGCCAGCGCGACGCGTCGAGCGTGCGCAGCAGCTTCAGCTGCTCGCGGTCGACCGCGCCAAGGCCGTCGACGGTCGTGACCGCGACAGGGAAGAAGCAGATCAGGCCGATCACGACGAGCTTCGGCAGGATCCCGAAGCCAAGCCAGAAGGCGAGCATCGGCGCGATCGCGACGAACGGCAGCGCCTGCGAGCCGACTGCGAGCGGGTAGACCGAGCGGCGCACGACGCTGGAGAGGTGGATCGCGACCGCGAGCACGAAGCCCGTGACGAGCGCAAGGCAGAGCCCAAGCACGACTTCCTTGAGGGTGACGAGCGTGTTGTGCCAGAGCAGACCTGCGTGGTGCCAGCCTTCGCTTACGACCGAGTGCGGCGCAGCGAGCAGCGTCGAGTTGACGCCGCCAAGGTCGACGTAGAGCTCCCAGGCGCCGACGATGAGCACGAGCAGCGCAAGCGGGGGGAGCACGGCGGATGCGCGCCGGCGCAGGCGGCGTATCGCGCCTGGGCGGTCGTCGGGACGATTCTCGGAGCGATCGTTGGGACGGTTGTCTGGACGGCCGTGTCGGTCGTCTCGAGGCATTGCGGAATCGTCTGCCAAGGTAGTGGATAGACTGTCAGACAACTAACTACCCTGGCACTCGTTTTTGGTGTTGCAACTCATCGGCCGCCCTCGCCGGATCCTTTTGGCACCGCCGCTCATCTGCCGCCCCGCTCGGATGTCTCCAACGGCGCATCGGTCCTCGCCCCCAGACCGAGCGCTGCAAGCGCGCGCTCGCGCAACGCGATCGCTGCCTGGTCGGTGCGCTGGCGCGGATGCGCAAGTGGCACCTCGATGCGAGTGAGCGCCCTGCCGGGGCGGGCGCTGAGCACGACGACCTCGTCGGCGAGCAGCACGGCCTCCTCGACGTCGTGGGTGACGAGCAGGACGGTGCGCGGCTCGCGCCGCAGCGCATCCGCAAGCCAGCCCTGCATCTGCATGCGCGTGATCGCATCGAGCGCGCCGAAGGGCTCGTCGAGGCACAGCGCCTGCTTGCCTGAGAGCAGCGTGCGCAGAAAGGCGACGCGTTGGCGCATGCCGCCCGAGAGCTCGCCAGGGCGCGCCTGCTCGAAGCCCGCGAGCCCCAACTCGTCGAACAGCGGCTGCGCCTGGGCTCTCGCATCCGCCTTCGAAGCACCCGCGATGCGCAGCGCGAGCGCGGCGTTGTCGAGGGCGCCAAGCCAGGGCAGCAGCAGGTCGCGCTGCGGCATCAGCGCCGCAGGCGGCGCCTGCACGACTCCTACGTCAGGCGTCTGCAGGCCGCAGACGAGCTCGAGCAGCGTCGTCTTGCCACAGCCGCTGGGGCCGACGACGGCGAGCACGGTATGGGGCGCCGCTGTGAGCGAGACGTCGCGCAGCGCCTCCGTGACCGCGCCAGAGGGGTCGCGATAGCTACGGCTGACGCCGCTCAGTGAGATTCCCGCGCTTGCGGCCTTCGCTGCGTCTGTGGTCTGCGCCGCGCTTGTGGTCTGCGCCGCGTCTGTGGTCTGCGCCGCGTCTGTGGTCTGCGCCGCGTCTGTGGTCTGCGCCGCGTCTGTGGTCTGCGCCGCGTCTGTGGTCTGCGCCGCGTCTGTGGTCTTCGCCGCGCTCACGATCTCGAACTGGGTTCGATCAGGCGGCTCTTGAACTGTGCTCGACACTGCGCTCCCTCCGCGGGCATTACCCCACAGGTTCGAAGGGTCGGCGCCAGGCGGGCGAGTGCCGCGGTGACCTCCCGCGGCGGGCTCGCCTCAGGGGCGCCATCTCAGCCGGCCTTTCCCGCCAGCCCCCCTGTGTGTTCCCTGATCCTACCTCGTTCCAGAGCGTCCCTGGCCGGCGCGCGCGCCTGTGGCGAGGGGCGTCTCGGTCGTCGGCCGTGTCAGCGCGCGCACGAAGTCCTCGAGCTGGGAGGTCGTCCAGCACTCGAATGCGGTGCAGTGCCGCTCGTAGGCACCAATCACCGAATCCCCATAGTTCCAATACAGGCGCGGCTCCGGGTTCAGCCAGAAGGTGCGTCCTGCGCGTGCAGCGATCTGGCCGAAGAGGTCCGCCCTTGGATCGCGTCCGTTCGTGCGGGCGTCGCCAAGCACGATCAGCGTCGCGCGTGGGTGCAGGTCGTCTTCGAGCAGCTCGAGCAGCTCGAGGAACACGCGGCCGTAGTCGGTGTAGCCAGAGATGTCGGCGACGCCTGCGTCTTTGGTGATCTTGTCGCTGATCTTTTTGAAGTCGCGCTCGTGCTCGAAGACGTCAGTGACCTCGGAGACGCGCTCGATGAAGACGAAGGAGCGCATCTTCCTGAAGGAGTCGTGCAGGGCGTGCAGCACGGAGAGGAAGAAGACGGAGGCTGAGGTGACGCTCGTCGACACGTCGCAGAGCACATAGATCTCTGGGCGCCTTGGCCTGTTGGGGCGGTACTTGAGGACGATCGGCACGCCGCCTGTCTGCAGCGAGGCGCGCAGCGTGCGGCGCATGTCGACTTGGGCGTGGCGCTTGCGCCCGCGCGCCTGCATGCCCTGCGTCGCAAGCCGCCTGCGCAGCTGGGCGACGACGCGGTGCACCGCGGCGAGGTCGGCGAGTGGCCCTGAGGGCAGCGCCCGGTCGAGCTCGCCAAGCGGTCGCGCCGGCGGCAGCTTCTGGGATCTGCGCGTCTGGGCGCGCTCGAGCTCGGCGCGCAGCAGCGCCTCGAAGCGGCGCAGCGCGTCGCGCGGCACGCCCTCGCGGCGCGGGTCCTCAGCAGGCAGTTGCGGCTGCGGTTCGGCCTTCAGGCCAAGCGAGCGCCTGATCCGTTGCACGTCGACGCCGATCACGCCTGAGCCTGCGGCCTCGCGCGCGAACGCTGCGATCGCGAGCCTCGCGAGATCGCGCATCGCCGACTCGGAGCCCTCCGCAAGCGCGGCTGCGATCCGCATCCGCAGATCCTCGAGCTCCTGCTCTGAGAGCTCGCCAAGCCCGCTCGCGTCGCCTTCGCCGAGCCGCTCGCGCACCTCTGGGTCGATTGCGACCGCCTCGACCGCCCTGAACATGAAGCGGTCGAAGACGAGCTCGAACATGCGCCTGTCTTCGGGGCTCTTCGCGAGCGTGCAGGCAAGCGCCTCCCTGAAGTCCGCCTGCGAGCTCCAGCTCACCTCGCTCAGAGCCGCGAATGCGTCGAGCAGCTCCGAGGTGCCAACCGAGACCCCCTCCTCGCGCAGCTGGTCGGCGAATGTCAGCAGCTGCGTCGGCAGGCCGCTGCCGGACGGACCTGTGCCAGGCGCGCCGCCCGCAGGCGGCTCAGGACCCGCTGCCGCCATCGACTGCGGCTGCCTCGGCGCGCAGGCGCACGCCGATGCGCTCGGAGACGAGGTCCATGTCAGTGCGGTGCTTGACGATCACAGACATCGTCTGGTTGAAGGTGTCCGCGTCGATGTCGTTCACGCCAAGCAGCAGCAGGGCCCTCGCCCAGTCGATCGACTCGGCGATCGAGGGCGGCTTCTTCAGGTCTAGGCCTCTCACCATGTCGATCACCTCGACGAGCCTCCTCGAGATCGTCTCGCCAAGCTCAGGGGCGTGCAGGCGCACGATCTCGAGCTCGTGCTCGAGCTGCGGGTAGTCGAGCCATAGGTAGAGGCAGCGGCGCTTCAATGCCTCCGTCAGCTCGCGCGAGTTGTTCGAGGTGAGCAGCACGACAGGTCGCGTCCTCGCCTCGACGACGCCAAGCTCTGGGATCGAGATCTGGAAGTCGGAGAGCACCTCGAGCAGCATCGCCTCGAACTCCTGGTCGGTCTTGTCGATCTCGTCGATCAACAGCACGACTGGCTGCTCAGAGGCGATCGCGCTCAACAGCGGCCGCGCGAGCAGGAACTCCTCGCCGAAGATGTCCTCTTGCAGCTGCTCCCAACGGCCGCTGCTCTCGCTCTCCTGGGCCTGGATGCGCAGCAGCTGCTTGCGGTAGTTCCACTCGTAGAGGGCCTTCGCCTCGTCAAGGCCCTCGTAGCACTGCAATCGCACAAGCGGGCGCTGCAGCAGCTTCGCGAGCGCCTTTGCAAGCTCCGTCTTGCCGACGCCTGCAGGGCCCTCGACGAGCACGGGCTTGCCAAGCGTGATCGCGAGGTGGCAGACGAGCGCGGTCGCCTGCCCAGGGAGGTAGCCAGCAGCGCGCAGGCCCTGCTCCACCTCAGGGATAGATCTCGGCGGGGCGGCGGACATCCGCCCAGATGATAGGGGCGCCGGGCGGAGAGCCTCAGCCTGAGGGGTCGCTTGGCGGCTTGCCTGCGACGCTCGCGGTGTCCTCGAAGGAGAGCTGCTCGCTGTCTGCGCCTGTGCCTTCGCTGCCGGAGCCGCGATCGCGGCGCGAGCGCGCGGGCCTCGCGTTCGCGCGGGAGCTGCGCACGTCACGCGCGGAGACGACCTTCGGTATCTCGCGCTCGGGCACGATCTCGGAGTAGTCGTCCTTCGTGGAGACGGAGTAGTCGTCATCGGCGGAGACGGAGTAGTCGTCCTTGGTAATCGTCTCGCTCACGTTGCGCAGCAGCCGCGTGCGCGGCTGCCCGATTGCGCGCAACCTTGCGCCCGCGTAGCTGAGCAGGCCTGCGGCGGCGAGCGCGAAGAAGATCCCCCACTGCACGCCGACGTCCGCTGCGGCCCCGTCGCCGCTCACGCCTGGCTTGTCGAAGAGCCTGATGATCAGCAGTAGCGCAGTCCAGGCGCCCGCGGCAAGCACGACTGCGCCGTCGCTGCCAGGCAGGCGCAGGTGGCGGCCCTCCGCCCGCAAGAAGAGCGTGACCAACACGAGCAGCGCCGCAAGCAGGATTGCGCCCTCGATGAAGGAGAAGACGGCGAAGGCGTTGAGGTCCCTGCTGATGAGGACACCCCTCGTCACGCCGTTCTGCTGGTACCAGGGCAGGAACATCGTGACGAACAGGGCGAAGGCCGAAACCGCCGCGAGCCGTTGCTCCGGCCCAAGGGCCTGCCAAGCGCGCGTGACCCTGTTCATGACTCGATTGTATGGGGACGACTGGTTGCTCAGAACGGTTGGGCGTGCATGTACGCCTCGGGTCGGCACGCGGCTGCGCGTCGTACGGCCGCTCAGGGGGTCATTTTCCCTTCGCGGTGAGCTTCACTTCGCCTGAGGTTGCGCCCTGATTGCCCGCGAGGTCAACCGCGGTCGCGCTCACCTGGTAGGTGCCGCCGCCCTTCGGGGTGTTCCAGAGGAGCTTTGGCTGGCCCGCTTCGACGGTCGCGCTGTTGCTCCAGACGATCTTGCCGTTCCTGCGGATCACGAGGTTGATCGTCGCGACCTTCGAGAGCGAGAACATCACCCCGGCGCGCGAGTCCCCTGACAGCTTGTGCGAAAGCAGCTTCAGGACGGGGGCGGCGTGCAGGTCTTCGTAGAAGTCGGTCGCCGTTTCGCAGTAGACCTGATCGCCAGGGACCTGGACCTTCGCCGCGCTCGCAGTCTTCGCTTTCGCCGCGCTCGCAGCCTTCGCCTTAGCCGCGCTCGCAGCCTTCGCCTTCGCTGCGGGGCTTGCGCCGCCGCTGCCCGCTTCGCCTGTGCCCGCTTCGCCGCCTGGGCTCGTGCCGCCGGCGCCGCCGCCTTCGGTCGTGCTCACAGCTTCTTCGACGAGCGGCTCGCCGCCCTTCGTGCGTTCGCAGAGGTCATGCAGGAATTCGGCGAGCAGTTCGTGGTAGCCAAGGTCGGATTCGCTGTGCTGGTCGTACATCGACCAGGCTCCTGTGTTGTACTGGGGCGTCTGGCTGCGCGCCTCTGCGTCGCCTTCTTCGAAGAGCTTCAGCCCAACGCTTGAGCCTGTCAGCTTCGTGAAGTCATAGAGCCCGTTCAAAGACTGGATGTAGCCGTTGAGGATCCGCTCTTCAGGGGCGAAGCTGTACTCGAGGTATTCGGCCGCAGGTGCGCCGTTCACGGTCCTTGCGACGCGCACGCCCGCGGGCGGCGGGGTCTTGAAGATGCCAAGCGCCGCTTCCGCGTCCTTCTGGAATGCAGGTTCGTGCAGCCGCGAGGCAGCGCGCGAGAACGCTTGGATCGCCGTGCCCTGAGAGAGGCCGCTCGTCCAGGGCGGATGCCCGCCGTCGAACTGGAACATGTACTCCCAGGCGATGCCCCCCGCTCTGCTCGTCGCAAGCGCGACCGCTTCTTCGAGCACCTGGCGCAGCGGGCCGTTCTGACTGCCTGCGAGGAAGTAGCCGTTCGCCTCGCCGAAGGTCGCAAGCCACTGCAGCTCGATTCCCTGGCCTGTGTAGTACTCCCAGACGAGACGGCTGCCTGGGAAGCTCACGCGCTCGCCATAGGAGAGCAGGGCGTCCCTGCTCCACCATTCGCGGTTGCGTTCGATCGTGAGGAACAGCAGCGGCAGACGCGTCGCGATCAGGCCTTTGTCGGCGGCGATCGCTTCGACGTTGCCAAGCACCGCGGCGAGTTCGTCATGCCGCTGGCCGCTCAGATGCGAGAGCGTGTTGCGGGCTGCGCTGTAGGCGTTGTGGTAGCGCGCGAACTGCGCCTGCGAGATCGTCTCGCGCTGCTTCAGGTGTTCGAGGTCGATCACGAGCGGCGGCGTGCTTGGGTGCTTCGCCGTCGCATGCGCGACGCGCCGCGCGGCGTGCCCGGCATGACGCGGTGCGTGCGCGGGCAGCGGCGCGAGCTGCTCGCGAAGATTGCGCCGAGCCGCTGCCGCTGTCGTTGCGGGCAGACAGCAGGCAACGCAGCCCAGCATCCCCAGCAGCAGGTATCGTCGCCTGCCAGGCACTATCTTCCGGAGCGCTTGCAATGAGAACACCCTCCCTCAACATCCTCATGCGTGCAACAGTTGCGCTGTTGCTTGCAGCGACGCTTGGCTGCACGATTTCTGGCTGCGGCAAAAGCAGCCCAAGCGCGACGGCGCTGCTGAAGGACACCTTTGAAGCCCCGAAGGCGATCGAAAGCGGGCGCCTCTCGCTCAGCTTCTCGCTGTCAGGCAAGGGCGGTCAGGTGAGCAGGCCGCTGACGATGAAGCTCTCTGGGCCCTTCGAAGAAGAGGGCGAAGGCAAGCTGCCGCAGTTCGCGCTCGCGATCGACTTCGATACGGAAGGCAATGCCTTGAAGGCGGGCGCGACCTCGATCGACGGCAAGCTCTACCTCGAGCTCGAGGGGACCCCGTTCGTCGCTCCTGCCTCGACGACGAAGGCGTTGCAGAAGAGCTTCTCGCAAGCGAGCAAGAAGGGCGCTGGCAAGAGCGCCTCCTCGACCTTCGCCGCGCTTGGCATCGAACCTGGCCGCTGGCTCACGCACCCCGTCGTCAAGGGCGAAAAGCAGGTGGACGGCGTCGCGACGACCGAGGTCGAAGGCGGCCTTGACGTCGCTGCGCTGCTGAAGGATACGAACCGCCTCTCAGGCGCCGCGGGCGAAGCGGGACTTGGCAGCGAAGCGGCGTCTGGCCTGCTCTCGCCGAAGCTCATCACCGAACTCGCGAAATCGCTCACGACCGCGAAGGTCGCCGTCTACACCGGCAACTCAGATCACGTCCTGCGCCGGCTCGTGCTCAACGCCTCGCTTGCGCCAAAGGGGCAGGCGAGCACTGCGCTCGGCGGGCTGCACAGCGCGACGCTCAGCCTCACGCTGAACATCGCCGAAGTCGGCAAGCCCCAGCAGATCGTCGCGCCAAAGAACCCGAAGCCGCTCTCCCAGCTCGTCGAAGTGCTCGAGGGCATCGGCCTCGTCGGCGAACACAGCTGACATCAGCCGTCCGCGAACCGACTATGACGGCCGTTCGCGAACCGACTATGACGGCCGTTCGCGAACCGACTACGACGGCCGTTCGCGAACCGACTATGACGGCCGTTCGCGAACCGACTATGACGGCCGTCCGCGAACCGACTATGACGGCCGTCCGCGAACCGACTATGACGGCCGTTCGCGCGACCCCAGCTGCCTACGAACCTGACGTCAGCCGCCGCGAGGATCGGCGCGGCGGCTACTCCCCGTCAGGCTCCTCGTCGGCTTCCAGCTCCTCCTCGGGCTCTTCCTCGTCGTCGTCGTGCTCGCCTTCGACGGCGTGCGCGCTGCCGCTTGGGTGGTAGCTCACCTGGAAGCGCTCCAGCAGCTCGTCGCGCAGGCTTTCATCGAGCGGCGACTCATCTGAGATCAGGACCCATTCGGCGCCCTCGAGGTCCTCTACTTTGAAGATCTCGTGGTCAAGCTCTGGGGAGTCGTCGACGACGAGCAGGACCTCGGTCTGGGGGTTGAAGTAGGTGCCTGGGCGGATCAGAAGATCCTCCAGCTCGAAGCGGCGGGGGTCAGCCATCGGCCCGTTATACCTGAGCTTCGGCTGAGCCGCTCAGTCGTCGAGCTCTGCGAGCCGTCGCTGCACCTCGGCCTGCACGTCAAGCGGCTGCTCGCCGCGCCGCAGGCGCCGCTCATTGCGGGCCTCAGCGAGCTGGTGCAGTTCCTTCACGAGCTCTGGGTCATGCGAGTGCGCTTCGCTTCGCTGGTGCGCTGGGGGCTCTCCTGACCAGCTCACCTCGCCGCCCTCCCTCAGCCGCGCAAGCTCGGCCTCGATGTCGAGCGGCGCCTTGCCCATCCTTGCGAGCCTTTCGCTGCGTGCGATCAGCATCTGCTCGATCTCTTCGTCGCGCAGCTCACGCTGTGTCAGCTCATGACCCTCAGGCAGCTCGTCGTCCTGCCCGCCGATCGCCATCCCGCCTGCGCCAATGCGGTCGTAGGCGCTGCCGCCAAGCAGCCCAACCATGCCAATCACAGCGATCAGTGCGATGACTGCGGCGATCACGTCGATCAGCGTGTTGCTCATCTCCGGATTGTCGCGCATCGACCACGATCGCGAGACGGTCGCAGGACGATCGTCCAGATAGCTCCGCGACGTTGACGGGTAGCTATGTGTTCGTGGGTTGAAAGGCCACGACTGCACGAAGCAGGAGGGAGAGAGTCACATGCCTTCAGCAGAGAGAACGGTCCGACGGACGCCTGCAAGGCGGATTGGGACGGCGGCGACGGTCGCCTGCGCGATCCTCTGTCTCATCGCGCCAAGCGCGATAGCTGCAAAGCAGGCGAAGCCGAAGCCGCCGGCGGCGCACACGGGCGCCGCCGAAACGGTCTCCTACGCCTCCGCGACCCTGAAAGGCTCGCTTGACCCGCATGGCGAGGCGACCTACTACTACTTCCAGTACGGGCCGACCGTTTCCTATGGCGGGCAGACGGCGCTCGCCGAAGCGGGCGCAGGCACGACGGCGATCAAGGTGAGCGCGCCAATCGAAGGCCTCTCGCCGCTCACGTCCTACCACTACAGGCTGGTAGCGGTCAGTGCTGCGGGCACGACGCTTGGCGAAGATAGGAAGCTGATGACGAGCAAGGTGCCGCTCTCGCTGCAGATCGTCGCCTCGCCGAACCCCGTCGCCTACGGCGGCGCGATCACGATCCAGGGGACGCTTTCAGGCACTGGCGCCGGCAACCGCGAAGTCGTCCTGCAGGCGAACGCCTACCCCTTCACGGCGGGCTTTGTCAACGTCGGCAACGTCGAGCTGACGAGCGCGACAGGCAGCTTCTCCTTCGTGCTGCTGAACGTCGGCCTCATCACCGAATACAAGGTCGTGACGAGCACGACCCCAGTCGTCGAAAGCCCCGTCGTCCCCGAGGGCGTGAGCGTCCTCATCCACGCCCGCCACCACGCGGTGAAGCATGACCGCTTCGTGCGCGTGAAGGGCACCGTCACGCCTGCCCTGAATGGCATGCACATCGGGATCATGCGCCTGCGCAAAGGCAAAGAGCAGCTCGTCAAAGGCGCTGTCCTGCATGCGGACGGCGCGAGCCGCTCGCGCTTCAGCACGCTGATCCCGCACAGGGCAAAAGACCTCTACAACGTGCTCGTCGTCGTCTCCAGCGGAGCCGAGTCAGGCACATACGGAGCGCCCTTCCAGGTGCATTGAGCTGGGTTGAGGGCAGGCTCGCATGCGAGCCTGCCGCGGGCTGCACATGTGCAGCCCGCTGGGGTCGCACATGTGCGACCCCACAGGTCCCTGCATGCAGGGACCTGCCCGTCTGCGCATGCGCAGACGGGAACGGCATCCACCCTTCCCCTTGTGCGCCCGCGGTCGCTTCGCTACGCTGAAAGGACGATTGACTGACCAGTCAATCTACTTCCAAACGACGGCTCGCCAGGAGATTTCAAAGGACATGGTCGATTTCACGCTCACAGACGAGCAGAAGAACCTGCGCGAAATGGCGCATGACTTTGCGGAGAAGGAGATAAGGCCCGTCGCCTGGGAGTACGACAAGGACGGCACCTGGCCGCAGGAGATCCTGCAGAAGGCCTGGGAAGTCGGCCTGATGAACACGCACATCCCCGAGGAGTACGGCGGTCCAGGGATCGGCTATCTGGAGGGCTGCCTGATCGAGGAGGAGCTTTCCTGGGGCTGCTCTGGCATCCAGACCTCGCTTGGCTGCAACGGCCTTGCGACCGCGCCGATCATCCTTGGCGGCTCTGAGGAGATCAAGAAGAAGTACCTTGGGAGGCTGACCGAGGAGCTGAAGCTCGCCTCCTTCTGCCTGACCGAGCCTGACGCCGGCTCAGACGTCTCCGGCATGCGCACGACTGCGGTGAAGATGGGCGACAAGTACGTGATCAACGGCTCGAAGTGCTTCATCACGAACGGCGGCTACGCGGACTACTACACCGTCTACGCGAAGACCGACAAGGAGGCTGGCCACAGAGGCATCTCCGCATTCGTCGTCGAGCGCGACTGGGGCGTCGTCGTCGACAAGAAGGAGGACAAGCTTGGGCAGCGCGCCTCGAACACCGCGACGATCTCCTTCAACGACGTCGAGGTTCCCGCTGAGAACCTGCTTGGCGAGGAAAACAAGGGCTTCAAGCTCGCGATGATGACGCTCGACAGGACCCGCCCAGGCGTTGCCGCGATGGCGACGGGCATCGCCCGCGCCGCGCTGGAGTTCGCGACCGAGTACGCGAAGGAAAGGGTCCAGTTCGGCGTGCCAATCGCGATGCACCAGGCGATCCAGTTCATCATCGCCGACATGGCGACGGAGGTCGAAGCGGCGCGCCTGCTGACCTGGAAGTCGGCCTCGATGCTCGACAACGGCGAACGCAACACGCTCGTCTCCTCGCATGCGAAGCGCTTCGCCGCCGACACGGCGATGAAGTCCGCGACCGAAGCGGTCCAGGTCTATGGCGGCTATGGCTTCATCAAGGAGTACCCCGTAGAGAAGCTCTTCAGGGACGCGAAGATCATGCAGCTCTACGAGGGCACCTCGCAGATCCAGCGGCTCGTGATCGCAAGGGAAACGCTGCTGCCGCGGCGTGCCGCCGAGCCGACTGCCGTCTAGACTGCCGCAGTCATGTTCATATTCAAGGCCGCCGTCGTCGGCGCCGGGACGATGGGCGGCCAGATCGCCCAGACGATCGCCGCCGCAGGCTTCCCAGTAGTCCTGAAGGACATCAGCGAGGAGCTCGTGAAGGCGGGCATCGATGAGGCCCGCAGCGTGAGCGAGGGCGAAGTCGCAAGGCTCGTGAAGAAGGGCAAGCTGAGCGAGGATGAGGGCAGGGCGGCGGTGCAGGAGATCGTCGGCCGCATCCTCGGCACGACCTCCTACGAGGGCTTTGGCGACGTCGACTTCGTGGTCGAGGCCGTCCCTGAGCGGATGGAGATCAAGCAGGCGGTCTTCGCGGAGCTCGACGCGGTGACGCCAGGGCACGCGATCCTCGCCTCGAACACCTCCTCGCTGTCGATCACCGAAATCGCGGAAGCGACCCTGAGACCACAGAACGTCCTGGGCTTCCATTATTTCTATCCCGCCTCCTTGATGCCCCTGATCGAGGTGATCGAGGGCGATGTGACCTCGCCTGACGCGGTCCAGGCGGCTGTCTCCTTCGCCCAGGCGATCCGCAAGCAGCCGATCCTCTGCGCAGAGGTTCCAGGCTTCGTCGTGAACAGGATCCTCACCTCAGGCATCTCCGAGATCTGGAGCAAGCAGGAGGAAGGGAGCCTCTCGATCAAGGCGATCGACGAGGGCGTCGGCGCCGCGAACGTGACGCCAATGGGGCCCTACTTCCTCGTGAGCCTGCTTGGCCTCGACACCGTGCTGCACGTCGCAGAGCACCTTGCAGAGTCATATGGGCCGGAGCGCTTCTTCGTGCCAAAGACGATGCAGAAGCTCGTCGCCGAAGGCAAGCTGGGAGCGAAGAGCGGCGGCGATGGCTTCTACAGCCCAAGCGGTGAGCCGAACGTGCCAGGAGATGCCGCTCCAGACGTCGAGGAGCTCGTCGAGCTGCTGAGCCTGAAGACCTTCGTCGAGGCCTGCTTGGTGCTCGAGGAGGGCGTCGCGACCCACAGGGACATCGACTTCGGGATGATGGCGGGCGCCGGGCTCGACCCGCGCCGAGGCCTGATGCCGCCCTTCATGAAGGCCGACAGCGAAGGACTTGGCAAGGTCCTAAAGCGTCTCGAGAGCGCCGCAGAGCGCCATGGCGAGCGCTTTACGCCGCCAAGGATCCTGCGTCGGCTCGTCGCCCAGGGCAGGCTTGGCATGCAGAGCGGGCAGGGCTTCTACGCCTATCCGAAACCAGACTCAGAGCAGCCAGGGGAGACGGTGAAGCTCGAGACTCGTGGCGATGGTGTGAGCATCGCCTGGCTTGCAAATGGCCAGATGAACTCGCTCTCGCCGCAGGTCGTCGGCGACCTGCGCAAGGTCTGGGACCACGTCAGCGGCTCTGACGCGAAAGCGCTTGTAATCGCCTCTTCGAACCCCTTCCTCTTCTGCGCCGGTGCTGATATCAAGGCGTTCACGCAGATGGACGAGCAGGCAGGGGCAGAGCTGCTTTCCGGGATGCATGCTCTGCTGCGCGAGATGGAGCAGAGCGGGATCGCGACGATCGCGGCGGTGAATGGCCTCGCCTTCGGCGGCGGCTGCGAGCTCGCGATGGCCTGCGACTTCAGGATCGCAGCGCGTTCTGCGCTCTTTGGGCAGCCTGAGATCAAGCTGGGGATCATCCCCGGCTTTGGCGGTACCCAGCGCCTGCCAAGGCTCGTCGGCTCAGCAGAGGCCCTCGAGATGAACCTGACAGGCGAGCCGATCCTCGCCGAAACCGCCTATGAGCTTGGCCTTGCGAACGAGGTCGTCGCAGACCACGAACTGCTCGACGTTGCGCTCTCCTACGCGCGGAAGCTCGCGATGCAGGCGCCGCTTGCGCTGCGCGAGATCAAGCAGGCCTCCGGCAAGGGCGACCTCGATGAGGGCGTCGAGGCGGAGAAGCAGGCGTTCGCAAAGGTTCTCGCCTCAGCCGACGCGAAGGAGGGCATCAGCGCCTTCCTTGGCAAGCGCAGGGCGAAGTTCACGGGTCGCTGAGCTTCTCCGCAGGATCGGTGGCGCGACGGGCTCACCGGAGTCGCGCTGCCGCGAGCAGTTCTGCGACGTCGAGCTGAGGAAGCCCAAGCGCCTCCGGCGCGATTCGGCCAACGCCTGGAATCTCGGTGATGCGCTCATAAGCGTTGTCGCGCGGATCGCGGTGCGCGATGACCCGATCGGCGTCGAGATCTATGACCCAGTATTCCGGCACCAGGGCCTGTGCATAGATCGTCGGCTTTTGGCGCAGGTCGCGATGCTGCGAAGAGACCGCCACCTCGATCACGAGCGTCGCCGTCGCAGGGTGATAAGGCTGTGGCGTGTCGTTTGCGATCACTGCGAGGTCCGGCTCCGGTTCGGAGTCGCCGATCGTGAGCGGGGCGCAGACGTGTACCTCGTAGCCCTGCGCGTCGACAGCGAGCGTCAGCCAGCGCGCGAGCCAGGCGACGAGACGCTCGTGCTCAGGTGTCTTTGGGCTCATGTCGGCGATTGTTCCCTCGATCAACTCCACGCGCGCGTCCTCGTCGAAGCCACCTGACTCGATCAGTCGGTGGTACTCGTCCAGCGCGAAGCGGTGGGCCAGGACGCTCGATGAGGAGGCTGCAGAGTCCATCTCAGCGATTGTAGATCCGACTTGGGATGGCTCAGCTTGGCGCGGGCGCTGCGCGGGCGTCGATCAGGCCGTGTGCGCGAGATCGCGCTCCGGCGCGATCTCCCAGCGGTCCGCGAGCTGACGCAGCTCGTCGCTGAGAGGCCAGCGGTCGGACAGCGTCTCGCCCTCGTATTCGACGCTTGCGCCCTTCAGCGTCATCGAGCCCGTGTTGTCGCCGATCTCCCGCAACTCGGCGACCTCCTGCTCGCTGAGCGGCGACTGCGCCTGCACGGCGGCGAGCTCGGCGCGCTTGTCCTCGATCGGCTTCGCATCCTCGCCCTCCTCCTGGATCAGCGTTGGCGCGACGCAGCGGACGGGGCCATGGGCGAGGTTCCAGGCGCAGGCAAGCTGCAGCGTCGTCAGCGAGTGGCGCTCAGCGTAGGGGCGCATCGCCGCGAGCTTCTGCCAGCCGCGCTCCACCCAGCCTTCAGGTCGGAAGCCGCGATGGTCGTACTTCGGAAAGCTGTGCCCAGGGTGCACGTCGCCGTGGAAGAGGCCGCCATAGTCGACGACCCGCGTGACGATCGAGACGTCGTGTTGGGCGGCGGCCTCGAGCACGAGCTCGCCAGGCCAGGGCTCCATCGGACTGAGGATGATCATCGCCCAGTCGATCAGCTCGCCGAAGCGCTCGATGCAGCCGATCAGGTCGAGCGTGAAGCCGTTCGCAGGACCAGGCGCGACGCCGATCTGTCGCGCAAGGCCCGCCTCGCGCGCCGCCTGCATGCCCTCCCAGACGGTCTCGCTGCTGTAGCCGACGCTGTCGGGGTTGTGCAGCAGCAGCAGGTCGAGCTGCTCGGCGCCAAGGCGCCGCAGGCTGCGCTCCGCCGCGGACCTGATGTAGGAGGCGTAGCCGTCTGGCCCGCGCAGCCGCGGGTCGGTGAAGCGCGGAAAGCCCTTTGCGCCCTCGCGCTGCCCTTCGTAGAAGTCGTGCCCAATCGCGCCGATCAGGCTGAAGCTGTCGCGCTCGACGCCGGCGATCGCCTCGCCAAGCAGGCTGTCAGCCGCACCCTCGCCATAGACGTCGGCGGTGATCACGGTGTCGATTCCCTCGCCAGGGCGCAGCAGGCCGCGCAGGCGGTCCTCGGCGATCGCCTCGCCGAAATGCATGAAGCGTCCGCCGCTCCAGGTGCCGATTGCGCTGCTCGTAGGTTCCATCGAGTTGGATTCTATTTGCCGTAGTACATTGCGTCACATGCGCCTGCGGGTTTCGCTGCTCGTGACGACAGGTCTGCTGCTCGGGATGACGATGCTGCCTGGGATTGCCGCCGCCGAAGGCATCGCGCCGAAGGTCGAATGGGTCGCCGCGTCGCACGTCACGGAAACTGGAGCGACGCTCGAAGCCGAAATCGACCCGGAGGGCGTCGAAACCACCTACGAATTCTGGGCCGAGTCGGCTGCCTGCCAGAAAGCGCCTCCAGGCAGCGCCGAGTGCGACGCGATCGAGGTGCGGCACGTGGGCTCCCCAGGGCTGCTGTCCGGCGAACGGGGGCAGTGCGTGAGCGTCACGATGACAGATCTGCAGCCAGGCTACGAATATCACTATTGGGTAGTTGCCGGCAGCGTGAACGGAACGGCGGAAGACGGCGGGGCGTTCACGACCCCTGAAGGACCGGTCGCCGAATCGATGACCATCGTTGTCCGGCCATGCTCTGAGAGTCTGCCTGAGCCCGAACCTGAACCTGAACCACAACCCCCGCTCAAAGGCGGTGGTGAAGAACAGTCTCCGGCAAGCACGGTTGCTACGCCGACGGCGAACCTTCGGCATGCGGCGAATGCAGTGTCCGGCAAGCAACGGCGTCGCCGGCACAGGCATCGCCACCACAGGCATCGCCACCACAGGCATCGCCACCACAGCCATCGCCACCATCGGCACGAGGTCAGCGGCGCGCGCCAGCTGCGGCGCAGGGCGAGAGCCCTGCATCGCAAACGTCGCTGAGCAAGCGGTGCTGCTCGCTGAGCGAGCGTTTGCCGCTCAGAACAGCGTTATGCGCGTGCGGCGCCCGTGACGCAGGGCGCCCTTTGGCCGCCGCTCGGCGAGGAACGCCGCGGCGGTTGGCGCGTCGAGTGGGCGCGCGAAGAGGAAGCCCTGGCCGCCCTCGCAGCGCTGCGCCTGCAGGATCGCGAGCTCGTTGTCGCGCTCGATGCCCTCCGCGTGGGTCTCGATCGAGAGCGCCTTGCCAAGCTGCACGAGCGTCTTGATCAGCTCCTCGCCCTCGCGGCCCTCAGTCAGGGCGGAGATGAAGGAGCGGTCGATCTTCAGCGCGTCGACGGGGAAGCGCTGCAAGTGGGCAAGCGAGGAGTAGCCAGTGCCGAAGTCGTCGATCGCGATCCGCACGCCAAGCCGCTTGACGGCGGCGAGTCGCTGCGCGGTCGCGTCGGTGTTGCGCATGATCGCGGTCTCTGTCACCTCGATCGTCAACGCCTCTGGCTGCATGCCGCTGCTGGAGAGGGCGTCCTTGACGTCGTCGATCAGGCCGTCCGTGTCGAGTTGCCGCGCGGAGACGTTGACCGCGATCTCGATCGGATGCCCAGCACGGTGCCAGGCGGCGCCCTGGGCGCAGGCCGCCTGCAGCACCCAGCGCCCGACCTCGACGATCAGGCCGGTTTCCTCGAGGATCGGAATGAAGTCGTTGGGCTGTACGAGGCCGCGCGTCGGGCTCTGCCAGCGCAGCAGCGCCTCGACTCCGGTCGCGGCCATCGATTGCAGATCGAGGATCGGCTGGTAGAGCAGGAACAGCTCCTCGTTCGCGAGCGCCGCGCGCAGATCCATCTCGAGCACCATCCTGCTGCGTAGCGCGTCCTGCATCGCCGACTCGAAGACGGCGTAGCGGTTCTTGCCGTCCCACTTCGCCCTGTACATCGCGATGTCGGCGTCACGCAGCAGCTCGGCCGCGGAGGCGCGCCCGCCGGCGGCGACGCCGATGCTCGCGGTGACGGTGAGCGGCGTCTCCTCGTGTCCCGTGAGCGTGAAGGGCTGCTTCATCGCCTCGAGCAGACGCTCGGCGACGAGCTCTGGTCCCGCGTCGAGCGAGAGCTCTTGGGCGATTACTACGAACTCGTCGCCGCCAAGGCGTCCGAGCGTGTCGCTGCCGCGCACGACTCCGTCGAGACGGGCGGCGACGGCACAGAGCAGCTCGTCGCCGGCGGCGTGACCAAGCGAGTCGTTGATGCTCTTGAAGTTGTCGAGGTCGACGAACAGCGCGGCGACGGGCATCTTGTTGCGACGTGCCCTGTTCAGCATCTGCTCGATGCGGTCGAGGATCAGGGTCCTGTTCGGCAGGCCCGTGAGCGGGTCGTGGGTCGCGAGGAAGGCGAGCTCCTCCTGGTGACGGTCGAGCTCCTCGTGCGAGCGCCTGCGCTCCGCCTCGAATGACTCGCACATGCGCACGAGCGTGACGTCGAGGCTGCGCTGGACCATGCGCAGCGCCAGCTCGAGGACCTCTTCGGACAGGTCGAGCTCGGCGACGATCTCCTCGATCACCTCGGCGGCGACGTCGCGCCAGCGCAGGCAGCGCTTCGTCACCTCGTTCAGCGGCGCATCGCGCTGGGCGCCAAGCTGGCCGAAGATCCGCGAGGACTCGCGTCCGACTTCGCGCGCGCCCTCTTCGCCGCCGCCCGCCATCCAGCGTGCGACCGCGATCGTCGAGACTTCGCCGACGCGCTGGAAGCGCTCCTCGACTTTCGCGTCGAGCATCGGCCCGGAGCTCTCGACCTTCGCGATGATCCGCTCGACGATCTCACCCGTGCGCTTGTCGAGTGCCTCGCCAAGACGGTGCAGCTCGACGTCGAGGTCGATCGATTGGCTTGCTCTTGCAGACATCACGACGGGTCATCGGTACCTGTGGGCATGCGCTTTAGCAATCTGACGGCGACCGGGTCTGCGGCGTGACGCGGGGCCTCGACGACGAGCGGCCGGATTGGCTTTCAGAGCACAGTGAAGGACGCCCTGTCACGTGACGTCTGTGTGCAAAGCATCATGCAAGCGGGTCGTCAGGGCGTCTGCAAAGTGGGTTACTACGGTAAGGCTCGCGCGGGCGGAGCCCGATCTGGTGGGTACCGCATGGCAGCAGCGCCCAACCTCCACCGTCGCCGAGGCCGCCCTCGCAGAGGGGCAGTCCCGCTTGCGCTCGCCCTGCTTGCGATCGGTCTTGTGCTCTCGGTTGGCGTTGCTCTGCTCTGGCGCGCGAGCGTGCGCGGGCACGAACGCCAGGAATTCCGCACGCGTGCCGAAGACGTGACGGCGACGATCGCGACCGAGCTGCGCGGCGATGCCGACTTCGTCGCGACGGTGCGGGCGCTCGTCACGATGCACCCCCAGATCAGTGCGACCGCCTTCAACGAGTGGTACGACGAGCTGAACGGCATTCAGGGTCAGGTGGGGGGACGCGCGACCGCGGTCGTCTCGCTCGTGCCTGCAGATGAACTGGCGGCGTTCCAGGCGCGACGCCGTGCCGATCCCGTCTTCATGAAGCTCGCTGACGGCGACACCTCGATCGTGCCGCCAGGGCACCGCTCGCACTACTGCCTGCTCTCCGCTGGCGTCTCACGGCTGGCGCGCAGCCCGCTAGTGCAGGAGGCGACGCACGTCGACTGGTGCAGCTCGGCGCTTTCGGGCCTCGCAAGCGATCTGCGCGGCGAGGCGGAAAGCGGCCGCATCGCCGCCTCGCCTCCGGTGCTTGGGACCGTGTTCGTCGGCGGCGCCGTCTATCGCCGCGGCGTGAGCCTCCGCACTCCAGGCGAGCGCCTCGCCGCGGCGACCGCATGGGTCTGGACCTCGCTTGACGTGCCAGCCCTGATCAGCCATGCGCTTGGCGCGCACCGCGACCTCGAGATCTCGCTCTACCACAGCAATCCGGGGGCAGCGCCGCAGCAGGTGGGCTCCGCCGGGGCGGTCCCTGGCGGCACGCCCTTCCACGTGCTCCGCGCGCTTCACATCGACGGCCCCTGGGTGATCCACGCCCGCGGGAGCAGCCTGCCCAACGGTCTCTCCGCCGACGCCCAGGGCCTGCTTGGCTTCGCTTTTGGCGCGCTCGTCAGCGTCCTGCTCGCGGCGCTTGTGCTCGTGCTGCTGCGCTCGCGCCAGCGCGCGCTTGGTCTCGTCGACGAGAAGACCGGCCAGCTGCGCCATCAGGCACTGCACGACGCGCTCACGGGACTGCCGAACCGCGTCCTCGCGCTCGACCGCGCAGAGCAGATGCTCGCCCGCGGGCGGCGGCGGCATGCGCCTGTCGCTGCACTCTTCATCGACCTCGACGGCTTCAAGCACATCAACGACACATGCGGTCACGCCGCGGGCGACGAGCTGCTGCGGATCGTCGCTGAGCGTCTGCAGCGCACCGTGCGCGAAGGCGACACCGCTGCGCGCCTTGGCGGCGACGAGTTCATCGTGCTGATGGAGAGCATCCAACTCGACGCCGGTCCAGAGTTGCTCGCCGAGCGCATCCTCGAGGTCCTGCGCCTGCCCTTCGAGATCGGTGGCCAGGGTGGGCGCCGGCTATCGCTCACAGCGAGCATCGGCCTGGCATCGGGCTTGCGCGCGAGCGCGGACGAGCTGCTGCGCGATGCGGACGTCGCGCTCTATGAGGCGAAGGCTGCGGGCAGGGATCGCTGCGTCGTCTTCGAGTCGCGCATGCAGACGGCGATCCAGGACAAGCTCACCTTGGAGATGGATCTTGGCGAAGCGCTCGAGCGCGAACAGTTGCAGCTCGCCTACCAGCCGATCTTCGCGCTTGGCTCAGGCAGGGTCGTGGGCATGGAGGCGCTGCTGCGCTGGCGCCACCCGCAGCGTGGGCTGATCTCGCCGGAGGAGTTCATTCCCGTCGCGGAGCAGAGCGGTCTGATCGTCCAGATCGGCAACTGGGTGCTGCAGGCCGCCTGCGCCGAGGCCGCCGAGTGGCAGCAGCAGGGGGCGAGCATCGGCGTCGCCGTCAACGTCTCCGCCGTGCAAATCGACAGGGAGGGCCTCGTCGAGGAGGTGCGCTCGGCGCTGCACCAGAGCGGTCTGCAGCCGACGGCGCTGACGCTTGAGGTGACTGAGAGCACGATCATGCGCGATGCGCCTCTCAGCGCGAGGCGCCTCGCGGCGCTGAAGCAACTCGGCGTGCGGGTCGCCGTCGACGATTTTGGCACTGGCTACAGCTCGCTTGCCTACCTGCGCCAGTTCCCCGTCGACAGCCTGAAGATCGACCGCTCCTTCGTCGCCGAGATTGCGGCTTCGAAGGAGGCGAAGGCGTTGATCCACACGCTCGTGCAGCTTGGCAAGGCGCTCGAGCTCGACACGGTCGCCGAGGGGATCGACGATCCACGGCAGCTGCAGACGCTGCGCAGCGAGGGCTGCGAGCACGGCCAGGGCTTCCTGCTCGCACGGCCGCTGTCTGTGCAGGAGGCAAGGGCGCTGCTGCGCCACGACGCGACGCTCGATCTCGACGCGATCGCGGCGGGCTAGAGGCCGCTGCGCCGCGTCAGCTGTCTGACGGCGACCCTCCAGGCGGCGGCGCCCCAGACGGTGGCTCCTCAGACGGTGGCTCCTCAGACGGCGGCTCCTCAGACGGCGGCTCTTCAGACGGCGGCCCTCCGCGGACCAAAGACGCTGTCCAGGGCCCTTCTTCGCCGATGACCCGTGCGCGCAACGCCGCCTCCAGGCGCGCGAGCGCGTGCTGAAGCGCGCTCTCCTGAAGCAGGGTTGTTGTGGATGGGGGGTAGGTGGGTTGTAGCGAGATCTCAGCCATCTTCTGCACTTCGGGCAGCAGTTGCTCCAGCTCCGCCAGCCGTGGGGCGAGACCCAGGCCGATCCCTGCCAGCTCGACGAGCGCTGCGACATAGGCGCGCTCGAGCTCGAGCGCTGCATGGTCGAGGCGGCCGAGGTCGAGGTCGAGGCGCGCCCGCAGCGCAAGCTCCTCACAGAGCAATGCCTCTGCGCGCCCGCCAAGGAGTGCGGCGAGCTGTTCTTCTGCGCGGGCTTCGCGCACCGTCTCGCGTCGTCGCGCTCTGCGTCCGAGCCGCGGCGAGACGAGCGGCGCCGCCCGCAGCCAACGTCCCTCCGCGACCTGTTCGCCCTCGCCGAAGCCGGCGCGCAGCGCGAGCGCGTCGATCCCGCTCAGCGCTCGGGTGTAAGCATCGGTCGCAGCGATCCTGTACGCCAGCAGGAACCTGTTCAGCCAGGCGCAGGCCTCGTCGATCGCCTGCTCGGGGTCGAGACCGTCGAGCCATGCGTCCGCCGCGGACCGCTCTGCGAGCGTCGCTGGGTCGATCACTGTCGCACGCGCCACTGGCACGGTCGCCGGCTCGATCCCAGGCGGATCGGCGGTTGGCTCCCGCCGTCTGCGCCTGCCGCCGCTGCGCCCATCGCCGCTGCGCTGGCCGGCGCGGCGCGGCTCGCTGTGCCGGCGGCCGCCCCGGCCGATCGCGTCCGCGCGCGTCGAGCCGGCGGTGCGCAGCACGAGCACGCGCTCGACCTCGCCTGCGCCATCGCGCAGCAGCCAGCGGCCGTCAGGCGGCCCCAGCTCGAAGGGCAGCTCCACCTGCAGGAATGTGAACAGGCCGCTGGGCATCTACGCACCGTATCCTGCTCGTAGCAGTTAGGCGACCGAGACGAGGAGCAACAGGCGGATGAACGAGAGCAGCGAGAATGGACGGGGGTTGCGGGAGCGCTTTGCAAACGGTGCGGAGGACAGGCTGGGCAAGGCCTTCTCGGAGCTGCTCGACAGTCCGCTGCTGAGTGGCGCCCTCGGTCGAGCCTTCGACGCGCGCGAGAAGGCAGCCCAGGCGCAGGAGCTCGCGATGGGCGCGCTCAATCTGCCCTCAGCGGCCGACATCGAACGGCTCACGCGGCGTCTGCGCTCAGTCTCCCAGCGCCTCGAGGGCATCGAGGACAGCGTCCAGCGGCTCGATCGCGCAACCGGCTCGCGCCTCTCGGCGATCGAGGAGCAGTTGAAGTCGATCGCGGGCAAGGTGGACGCCACAGCGAATGTGGACGCCACGGCGAAGGCTGTGCCAGCGCAGCCAGAGTCTGCGAACGTTGAGACCAGCAAGCCGCGCAAGACCACTGCACGTCGCTCGTCGGCGAAGGCGAAGGGCTGAGCGAGGCGCGGCGAGCTGGGGCTGCTCGTCATCAACGCGATCGAGGCGCTCAGCTGACAGCTACGCAAGGCGATCGAGGCCAAGGGCAGCTTCCCCAGCACATCCACGACTGACCACCAACGCCTACAGAGAAACCAAGGTGCCCTCAGAATGGGGTGGCTCGGTGTAAACGCGGTGGCAGTCACGGAGTTGCGACTCCGTCGAGCGAGGCCCTGTGGTCAACTTATTAGCACGCCATTGCGTTATTCGCTTTCCAGCGTTACATGTGAAGTTTCAATGAAGCTTCCGCCCTTCCATTCGAGCCACCACGTCGCCGATTGGCCTTTCGTGGTGTTTGTGTGTTCGATCGTCGCTTCACAGGATGCGCTTGGCAGTAGCGTCGTCGGGGAGCATTTTGTTGTAATTTTAAAGGCGCTTTCAAACGACGTGAATTCTTTGATGAGTTCAGCATTGCCGCTACCGATGTTTGTGATCCGTATGTTGTGGCTGACTTTGCCTTTGAACTTGAGGGTCGTTCCTTCGGGTGTCGTTTGTATGCGTCCTTCGCCGCCCCCTCCTTCGCCGCCTTCGCATCCACATGCGGTAGTGGCGGCGAGTGGTAGCCCGGTTGTGCCGGCCAATATGCCGGTGGTGGCTAGTATGCCTGTGGTGGCGGCTAGTAGTGCGATTGATGTTGTGAGGCGTTTGACGTGTTGGCGCATCTTTGTTCTCCCAGCTTTTTAGAGGTGATTGGGTTGTGATTGGGGGCCGCGAGTATTGGTGGGACGAGGCTTGGCGTTGAGGGTCTGTTGTAGGGCGTGGTCGATGTCTTGGGCTGTTGTCGTCTCGCCTAGCCTGCGGGTTGGGGTGGATCCTGTGTCTCCGACGAGGAAGGACGGTGTGTCGTAGAGGTTGGCTGCGAGCGCGGCCCGTTCGTCTTTGGTGACTTGCGTGTCTAGGAGCGGGTCGTGGCGGTCGTTGGCCCATAGTTGCTGGTTGAGGTTGGGGACCTGGTGTGCGAGGTGTTGTAGGTAGTGTTCGGTGACGTAGTCGGTGTGCTCGGTGCCTTGCTCGTGGTAGAAGGCCTCGAGGTAGTAC
>DASXDO010000040.1:0-128316 GCA_036490555.1 Solirubrobacteraceae bacterium
AGCACATGCCAGTGAGCGCCCCGAGCCTTCACAGTGATCGACCCAACCTGCGCCTCGTCCATGACGAGGGTCGCAGCATCCTCATCGCAGGCGGTGACCCTGAGCGTCGCAGCGCTCTGGTCCAGGAGCTGTCCCAGCGCCTGCCTGCGGGAACCTGCTTCGAGCAGGTGGATGCGACCTGGGAGATGCTGGAGAGGGCGCCGTCGAGCCGTATGGTGATGCTTGCCGGCGAGCTCGATGGCAGCTCGCCTGAGTCAGCGATGCACCTGCTTGGCAGCCGCCACCCGCGTCTGCCGGTCGTCGCCCTCGGCGAAGCTGTCGCAAGCCAGGCCTGAGCGCCGTCTCAAGCTGCGCCTACAATCGCTGACGCAGGCCGTCGTTCCCCCCGATGGCGTCCTCTCGCGGGCGCCCAGTGAGGTTGTGCATTGCTGCCCAAATCCCGCCGGATGCGGCGGATGCTGCTGGCGTACGTCGTCAACGAACTTGGCACCTGGTTCGGGTACGTAGCGCTCGCTGTAGGAGTTTACGACAGCACCCACAGCGCGTTTGCGACCGCGGCCCTGTTCGTCGCGCGCGGCATCCTGCCTGCGCTGCTTGCGCCTGTGCTCGTCGTCAGAGTCGAGCGCTCGCCGCGGCGCGGCAGCCTCGCTGCGCTCTACCTGCTCGAGGGCATATTGACGCTTGGCCTCGCGGCGCTGATCTGGCACTTCTGGCTGCCAGGCGTCCTCATCCTCGTCGCGCTCGACGGATCGGCGGCGGTCGCCGCGGCGGCGCTTGTGCGCGCGACTGCGGCCCACATCGCTGAGCGCGAGGAGGACGGCGAGATCGCCCAAAGGCGCGCCTACGCCTCGCTCAACGTCACATACATGGTCGCCTTCGCGATCGGCCCTGTGCTTGGCGGCGTCCTCGTCGACTTGATCGGGGGCCCAAGGGCGCTTGTCGCAGACGCCGCAAGCTTCCTGCTCTGCGCGCTGATCCTGCTCGACTTCAGGACTAACCTCAGCGACGACAGTGGCGGCTCGATCCGCTCGCAGCTCGCCGACGCTTGGCATCACATCCAGAACCTGCCTGCACTGCGGACGCTGCTTATCACCGAGGCGGTCGCGCTCGTCTTCTTTGCCTCTGTCGAGCCAGTTGAGGTCATCTACGCAAAGCACACGCTCACCGCAGGCGACGCTGGGCTTGGGGTGCTGCTTGGCGCCTGGGGCGTCGGCGCAGCGCTTGGCGCGATCCTCTACGCCAGAGCCCTGCAGCGCTCGCTTGGCGCGATGCTCACGCTTGGCACGCTCTTCGTTGGGCTTGCCTACCTTGGCTTCGCCGCGGCGCCAACGATTGCGATCGCCTGTGTAGCTGCGGTCGTTGGCGGCGTTGGCAACGGGATCCAGTGGCCTGCGCTCGTCAGCTCTGTGCAGCGTCTCACGCCCTCAGAGATGCAGGGCAGGCTGATGGGAGCTATCGGCTCGCTTGGCGTGCTCTGCCCCAGCCTTGGCTTCGCGCTTGGCGGCACGATCGCGGCGCTCAGCTCGACGCGGATCGCGATGCTCGTCGCAGGCTCAGTCGCGAGCCTTGCGACGCTCGCGTTCACACGCATCGCCCTGATCGACCTTGGTGCAGAGGAACCGCCGCCTGCTGCGGGCTCTCCGCCACGTCCTATGCCGGTTTTGGACGAGGTGAAGACACCTTAAGTACGACAGGGATCGTGCCGATCAGTACTACAGGGCTTGCGTACGTCGTGACATTCCATGCTTGCGCTGAGGCGACACACCTACGGCATATATCTCTCCTGTCAGGGGCTCCTGCTCGCAGGCTCGATCGCCGTCGCGGCGCTCAGCTCGCACGCAAGGGACTGGACGCCGCTTGCGCTGCTCATCCTGCTCGTCGTGCTTGCGGCGCTTGGCGAGTGGTTCACGCTCACGATTGGCAGCCAGAACCTCTCTGCAGGCTTCATTGCGCTCGTGCTCGCGATGACACTGCTTGGCCCAGCGCCTGCGGTCGCGACGGGGATGGTCGCGATCGCCGTCGACTCTGTGCACAGACGCCCCCCCTTTGGCGCCTGGCTGAAAAATTTCGCCGCCTACGCGACATATCTGCTGCTTGGCGGCCTCTTCAGCAGGCTGCTGATGGGCGACACCCACGCCGTCGCAAACCGCCACTTCATCCACAGCCCAGGCTTCGCGCTCGTCGTCTTTGGCGTGTTCGTCGTCGCGCTGTTGCTCAACTTCTTCCTCGTCGCCTCGCACGCGAGGATCGCGCTTGGCCAGAGCTTTGGCTCGCTGATCAGGACCCAGCTCGTGCCAATGCTGCCAAGCCAGCTCGCCGCGGCGATCCTCGCCGCGATCCTTGCCCTCGCCTACACGAACCTTGGCTACTACGCGCTCGTCGCAGCCCTCGTTCTCATCCTCATCTTCCAGTACCTCACGGCCGCCCTCCTACGCTCTGAGGACAGGGCTGAGCAGCTTAGGGCGCGCTCGCTCAACCTTGCCTCGCTACAGCTTGGCGTGCTCGTCACGCTCGTCGAGACGCTCGCCCTCAGGGACAGGGCCGCCGCAAGGCACGCAGCCTCTGTCGCCCGCTACTCAAGAGCGCTTGCAAAGGAGATTGGCTGCACTGAGGAGGAACAGGACATCGTCCACACCTCCTCGCTGCTGCATGACATCGGCAAGTTCGCCCTCCCAGACAGGATCCTGAATGCGGAGGTGCTCTCTGACGATGACTGGGCGACGATCAGGCGCCACCCCCAGGACGGCGCGACGCTTGTAGGCAGGCTTGACGGCTATGGCCCCGTCTCCGACATCATCCTCTACCACCATGAGCAAGTCGACGGCAGCGGCTATCCAGCGGGCCTGATTGGCAACGAGATCCCGCTGCTCTCCAGGGTGCTTGCGGTCTGCAACGTCTATGACACGCTCACCTCGCGTGACTCCTACAGGGGCAGCATGACGCCCCAGGATGCGATGGCGGAGCTGCGACGCGTCGCAGGGCGCAGCCTCGACTCTGAGCTCGTCCAGAGCTTCGTCACGCTCGTCGAACGTGAAGGCCCAATCGCCTTCACAGAAGGCTCAGACTCAGATTTCGAGTCAGAGCTCGCCTTCGAGCGTCGCGCAAGGGCGCTTGCTGCGCCAAGCGTGAGCTAGAGCGCGCGCTTCCAGCGCCTCAATACAGAAGAGGGCGCCACCTGCTCACGCAGGCAACGCCCTCTAAAACTTCATCCGCCTCTCAGGCGGAAACTGGGTCCTCAGCTTTTCCAACCCATTTACTCTCCCTTCGCCGCAGGTGGGGCAACCGATGGCGATGGCCTCCATCCTCGAAGCCTCGTTGAGGGTTGCGTAGGTTTCCAAAGCATAGTAACGGCTTGTGCAGACATTACAATACATCGGCAGCTTTCTGCACGAATGCTTGCATATGGAGGGGATTCCTGCGAGGTAGCGAGAAATAGCGCCCCGCGTTCTCGCTCTCGCGGCAGACTTACGTCTGCATCGTCCCTCAAACGTCCACAAAGCTGGACGGCCCTCAACTTCGTGGGCCATCCTGCCGATTCCCTGCGCATGGACAATCAAGAGCAGGAGCACCAGCTCGTCTTCACGAGCTCCCAGGCCGCCCGCTATCTAGGCGTCTCGCTCGCGACGATCAGGCGCTGGACGGACGCGGGCTACATCGAGTGCTACAGGACCCCTGGCGCGCAGCGGCGCTTCTCGAGGCGCCAGCTCGACGAGTTCATCGAGTCGCTACAGCGCCCAGGCAACACCCACAACGACCATCACACAGTGCAGGCAGCCTGACGCGCACTGAGAGACCTCGCGCGCAGGCGCCCCAGGCAGCCCTGATGCGGGCTGAGCGATCTCGAGCTCAGGCGCCTCAGGCAACCCCCTGACATGCACTTAGCTACTTCGAGCGCGGGCAGCCTTGCCCGACGCTCAGCGTCGCTTGCTGCTCAGCGGGCGAGGCGGCCGAACTTCTCCCCCAACCTCCTGTAGAAGGAGGAGCCTGGCAGCTGCGCGAGGGCGCAGGCGTCATCGAGGAAGGCAACCGAGAGCGCGGCGCCTGGCGCAAGCTCGCCGACGGGGCGACCGTCGAGCGAGATGTCAAGTGGGTTCGGGGAATGGCTGTGGATCCCCATGCTGTCGCGTGGCGCGACGACGAGCGCCCTCGCGGTCAGCGAGTGGGGCGCGATGAAGGAGACGACGAAGCCTGCGACGCCCCACGCCATCACGGGGCCGCCGTTTGCGAGGTTGTAGCCAGTCGACCCTGCAGGCGTTGAGACGACTAAGCCGTCACAGCGCACGCTGCCAAGCTCCTCGCCGTCGAAGGCGTATGAGAGGCTCGCGACGCGATCGCCGATCTTGCGGTGGATCGCGACATCGTTGATCGCGAGTTGACGCTCACTGACGCCTTCGAGGACGATCGCTGGCAGGCGCAGCAGCTCGAAGTCGCCTTTCAGGGCCCGCTCGATGCTCTGTGCAAGCTCGTCCTGCTCGACTGTCGCAAGGAAGCCGATCTCGCCGAAGTTCACGGCGAATACGGGCACCTCAGAGCCTGCGCAGAGGCGCAGGGCCTTCAGGATCGTGCCGTCGCCGCCAAGCACGAAGCAGAGGTCGACGTCGTCTGGTTCGGGCGGGCATACCAGCATTCCCTCTGAGGCGACGATCCTGTGCTTCGCCGCCTCCTCCTCGTCGAAGCAGAGCACTGCCTCATGGGCCTTTGCGGCGTCGATCAGCTTCTGCAGCGAGTCAGAGGTCTGCTCTGGACGCGCGTGCGTGAGAACCCTGACGCGCTTCATCGCCACGCTTCCCCTGCGATATGCCTCATCGCGATGCTCGCTGCTCGCGGTGCGGCCGCTTTCCCCATACCACTCATCCCTCCACCCTCTCTGCCATCGCCTCGATCTCGGCTGGGCCTGCCGCAGCGCCGCTACGGCCCTGCTCAGCCAGCCAGATGAAGCTCTCCCTGTTGCCCTTTGGGCCTGGCAGGCCCGAATAGAAGAGACCAAGCACAGACTCGCCCAGCTCTGACGTTGCGGTCGCGACCTCGACGAGGGCGCGACGGCGCACAGCGGCCTCACGCACAACGCCACCCTTGCCGACCTGCTCCCTGCCCACCTCGAACTGGGGCTTTATCAATGCAAGCACGTCATGTTCACCCGCAAGACAGGAGAGCACAGCTGGCAGGACCTTCAACAGCGAGATGAACGATACGTCGATCACGGCGAGATCGGGAACGTAGGGCAGCGCGTCAGCTGTCAGCGCCCTCGCGTTTGCGCGCTCGATCACGTGAACCCTTTGATCATTGCGCAGGCTCCAGTCGAGCTGGCCATAGGCGACGTCAAGCGCGATCGACCTCAAGGCGCCATGTTGCAAGAGACAGTCGGTGAAGCCGCCTGTCGAGGCGCCAACGTCGAGCGCGCTCCTGCCGCTGACGTCGAGGCCGCTCGCGTCAAGGGCGTTCGCAAGCTTGATCCCACCCCGCGACACGTACTCTGGCCGCTCGCGGACGGCGACGAGGACATCCTCCTCGACCATCTCCCCTGGCTTGCCCGCTGTGCGCCGCTCGCTGCCAAGCTGGATCTCGCCAGCCATCACCGACGCAGCCGCTCGCGTGCGCGAGACGAAGATCCCGCGCTCCGCCAGCAGGGTGTCCAGACGCTGCTTGCCCATCGCTGCCGTGAACGGTATCCGTTGACGGGGAGGGCGCAGCAGCTTCTGCCCTAGGAGGGGCTGCTGTATGGGCCTGGCTTGCGCCGCGGCCTGCCGCCAGGGAAGGCGAGCCTCAGGATCGTGCGATGCACAGTGCCAAGCTGCTTGCGCAGCGGCCCTGTGTTGTAGGGCAGTTCGTAGCGCCTGCAAACGTCCCTCACGCGTGGCGCGATTTCTGCGTAGCGGTTTGAGGGCATGTCTGGATAGAGGTGGTGCTCTACCTGGAAGCTGAGGTTGCCTGCGAGGAAGTGGAAGGCAGGTCCGCCTTCGATGTTCGCGGAGCCAAGCAGCTGGCGCACATACCAGCCGCCCTTGCTCTCATCCTCCACCTCCTGCTCACTGAAGGTATAGGTCTGGTCAGGGAAGTGCCCGCAGAAGATGATCGAGTGGGCCCAGACGTTGCGCACGATGTTCGCCGTGAAGTTCGCGAGCAGCGTGCGCTTGAAGGAGCGCCTCGAGAGCAATGGGAAGGCGACGTAGTCCTTGATCGCCTGACGCCTTGCCTTGCGGCCGATCGCCTTCAGCTCGGAGTGGAGCTGGGTCTTGCTCTTCTCGCCTGCCTTGATCGCCTCGAAGTTCAGGTCATGCAGCGCGACGCCCCACTCGAAGAAGCCCATCAGGATCAGGTTGTAGAAAGGCTGCAGCAGGTAGACGGGATGCCAGCGCTGATGCGGGTCGATCCTCATGATCTCGTAGCCAAGATCCCTGTCCTTGCCCCTTATGTTCGTGTAGGTGTGGTGCTCGTAGTTGTGGGAGTGCCGCCAGGCGTCCGCAGGCGAGGCGGTGTCCCAGTCCCAGCTCTGGGAGTTGATGTCAGGGTCGTTCATCCAATCCCATTGGCCATGCATCACGTTGTGGCCGATCTCCATGTTCTCGAAGATCTTTGCGACCGACAAAGCGCTCGTGCCAAGCAGCCACAGCGACCTGCGACGTGAGCCAAGCAGCAGTAGACGCCCGAGCAGGGCGAGCTGCCGCTGGAGCCTGATCGCGCCCCTGATGTATTTCGCGTCGCGCTCGCCAAGGTCTGCGAAGACCTCGTCGTGGATCGCGTCGAGCTCCTTGCCAAGCTGCTCCAGCTGCTCTGGCGTGAGCTGGGAGAGCGGGCTTGCCGAGGGGTCGAAGGGGCGCCGCTCGCGATGCCGGCCGCTTGCAGGCGCCTCCTTGGCCACCGCAGTCGCTGCCGCTGAGCCTTGCGCGCTCTCAGTCTCCTCGATCAACATAAGTTTCTGCCTCCGTCTCGTTGGCTTTCTCTAGAGCTCGATCTCGACATCGCCCTCTGGGGCGTTCACGCAAGTGCGCAACAGCTCGCCACGCTGACCATGCACGCGTCCGGTGCGCAGATCGCGCACCTGGCCTGAGCGCAGCTTTCCCACACAGCTGTGGCAGATGCCCATGCGACAGCCATAGGGCAACTTCGCCCCTGCGCTCTCGCCGGCGACGAGGATCGGCTGCTGACCGTCGCTGCACGCCTTTATTCCACTCGAGCAGAAGTCGATCGTCCCGCCCTGCCCACGCTCGCCTTCGCCCAGCTCTTCATCTGGCTGGAAGCGCTCGACATGCATCCTCTTCGGGTCGCCGTCCTCGCGCCAATGCTCGCGAAGCGTCTTCAACAGGCCCTCAGGCCCGCAGAGGTAGGCCTCGCGCTCGCGCCAGTCTCGGCAGATCCCATCGAGCTGGCTTGGCGTCAGCCGTCCTTCGCTGCCTGTCAGCCGCTCGTGCAGCCTGTAGCCAGCGTGGGTGTCGTCGAGCCTGTGGAGCTCCTGCCTGAAGAGCACCTCTGCGGCGTTCGAGGCGCAGTGAACGTGGACGACGTCCTCGAGCGAGCTGCGGCCAGCGAGACTGCGCAGCATGCTGATGATCGGCGTCAGGCCACTGCCAGCGCTGACGAACAGCAGCTTCTCTGGCAGCCGCTCAGGCAGCACGAAGGTGCCTTCGACGCCGCCAAGACGCACGATCGCGCCTTGCTTCACGCGCCTGAACAGGTAGGGCGAGACCTTGCCGCCCTCGACGAGCTTCGGCGTGATCGCGATGCAGCCATCTGGCCTTGCCGGGGACGATGTGAGCGAATAGGCGCGCCAGTGGTGCACGCCGTCGACCTCGATCCCCAGCCTCAGATACTGGCCAGGCAGGTGTCCCTGCCATTCCCAGCCAGGCTTGATCGAGACGGTGACCGCCGTCGCTGACTCCCGCTCGACGTGCTCTATGCGTCCACGCAGCTCCTTCGTCGACCAAAGTGGGTTGACGAGCTCCAGGTAGTCGTCAGGCTGCAATGGAGCTGTGAAGTGGCCGATCAGGTCAAGCGCCCTGCGGCGAGCGCGCGAGACAGGCGGTGTCGCGCCGCGTTCAGCCATCGGTGTCCTCGCTCTCGGAGGCGCCAACGGAGGCGGCGCCAACGGAGGCGGCGCCCTGGATGGAGGCGCCCTGTCGTGGACTTGTGGGCTTCGCAATCATCATGACCTCGAACAATGTTACCTCGAATCAGGTTACATAAACGATGGTAACCTTGGATCAGGATGTCAAGTGTGAGCAGGGACACTTCCAAGGCGGCGGTGCTTGACCGCGCCGACAGCGGGGATCTCGACGGCGACTCGCAGGTCCAGGAGCCGCTCAGCCTCACGATCGAGCAGCTCGCCGCAGAGGTCGGCATGTCCGTCCGCAACATCCGCAACCACCACTCCAAAGGGCTGCTGCCGGCGCCAGAGGTGCGCGGTCGCATCGGCTACTACGGCGTCGAGCACGTCGCCCGCCTCAAGCTCATCCTCGAGCTGCAGGCAGAGGGCTTCAACCTCGCCGCGATCGAGCGGCTGCTCAGCGCCTCCAGCGAGTCTGCGACGCGGCTGCTTGGGCTGCGCGATGCGCTCACGACGCACTTCGAGACTGAGACCCCTGAGGTGATCACAGGCGAGGAACTGCGCCAGCGCTTTGGCGAGGTCGACGGCAAGGATGCGGAGCTGATTGGCAAGCTGAAGCTGCTCGTCCCGCTTGGCGACGACCGCTTCGAGGTGCCAAGCCCTGCGCTCATGAAAGCCGCCGAGGAAGTGACCTCGCTTGGCATCCCGCTGCACGCATCCCTCACGCTCACCGCCAGGGTCAGCCGCGACTGCGAGTCGATCTCCCGCGCCTTCGTGAAGCTCTACCTAGAGGAGCTCTGGAAGCCCTTCAACGACTCAGGCCAACCGCAGGAGCGTTGGGACGAGATGATCGACGCGATCGGCGCCCTGCGTCGCATCGCCTCAGAGGCGCTGCTTGGGATGTTCAAGCTGCGCATGGCTGCCGAGGTCGAATCCGCGTCGGCGAAGCTGCTTGAGCGGCAGGTGAAGCACCCACAGCATTCGCGGCCGCGTTGAGCGGCGGCCGCCGCTGATTCCATACGCAGCAGGCGCACGTTGCGCTGTGGCCACCAGCCTTCGTCGCGCAGCCGTGGCCGCCGTGCCGAACCGCGGCCAGCAGCTGATTCGTCGTCAACCGATTCGCAGCCGTCAGCCAAGTTCGTAGACGAGCGAAACCTCTGTCGAGAGCGAGCAGGACTGCACTGTCGCCTGCCTCGCGGTGGGCTTGTGGCGACGGTGCTTCTTCTTGTGCTTCGGGACACCTGTCGAGGCCCTGCCCTCCGCGAGCGGCGCGACCGAGTAGACGCGTCCCCCTGAGCCGAAGTCAGGTTCGACGCCTGCGTATTCCGTTTCGCCTGGGCATTCGATGTAACCGTCTTCTTCGGCGATGCTCTGGACCTGTGAGATCGAGGAGCCCGCCTTTTCGGCGAGGAACTGCGCCTTTTCCTTGCCGTCTGCGACCGCAGCCGCCATCGCTTCGCGGTACGCCGTCGTCGCTGCGCTCGACGATGCGTCGATCGCGACGGGAACCGCCGCTACGCCCTGGACGCTCACCGTCCGCACAGGCGCATTCGTCGTCGACGACGTCGTTTCGGCGCTTGCGACGCCAAGCACTCCCACGGCGATCAAACCGACGAACACCGCACCTACTGCCGCCATCACGATCCGCATGAAGTCTCCTTGGTCAGCTGACGCCTCAACAGCAGAGTACCCGGTGAGGGAGGGGCAAAGCCAGGGTTTACGGGCGATGATGCGCCCGCGTAACAACGATCAAGTGTGTTGCCCCTCACACTTGGGTAGCCACTGTCTAAGCGGCGATCCCCGCGGGGGTGCGTGGTGACGCTACGTCTCGGGCGCTTCCTGCCCGTTCTCGACTGGCCCGAGAAAGCGCACAGCCGTCTCAAGGTCCGCATCGTCCATCGGGTTCTGAGGCGGCCACTCCACAACCTCGTTCGTCGGAGGCCAGATCTTGACGAGCTTCGGCAGGAGGCTGCCTGGGAGGATCAACTCGGGCACCGCAGCCTCCGGGACAGGTCCACTCAGCAAATGCCCGAAGACGAGAAAGGCAAGCTGACCGACGGCGAAGGCAACGAGATAGGCGTCCGAGTGCTCTGGACTGTCGTGCCCCTCCGGCAATGTGCCAATGGCGAACGCGGCAGTTCGCCGTAGTGGGTGTGGTTGGTCGCCCACGTAGCGGCCGGTCCACACCCGCTGCCGCGTTCCGGGCCTCTGCATCATGTGGAATGTGCGCGCGACGCTTGGGTGCATCGTGCGGTGCTCCTCCTCGACGGACTCCCAGACGAGCGCGGTCTTCACGGCCCAGCTCGCGGCCAATACTTGCCGCCAGTAGCGCATGACGCGCTGCTCGCCTTGGATGGGTCCAGCAAGCCACCGTCTGGCCCACTCCTCCATCTCCTCCATCCAGCCGTTATTGCATGGCGCACAGATGTCTTCCGCCACGGTCGTGAAGGGATTGCGGACACCGCGGACCAACTCTTGCCTTCCTGCGCTGGTTTCCGCGATAAAGACGTGCTCCATGCGGCCTTCGGTGGGCACCAGCTTGCGGCACCACCGGGGCGCGGCATGCTCGTCGCTGCGCTGGCGCTCCGCGCTGAACGGCTCGCCGCAGAAAATGCAGTTGTCCACCGTTGCCGGAGCCTACACGCTCCTAAATCTCTATGTCAAGACACTTGACACAGACCGATGTGTCAAGTATATTGACACTATGGCCGCAGGCAATCGACATGATCCGACCCGGACAGCGTGCTCGGAGTCGCAGTTCTCGCTCATGGAGTTCATGCGCGACTACCCTGACGACGCAGCGTGCCTTGAGCATCTGTGGCGCACGCGCTATTCGTCGGATGGCGAACACGCGGAGTGCCCGAAGTGCGAGCAGGAGCGCGTGTTCCGCAAGTACCAGATGGCACAGGGTCGCCAGTCATGGACATGCACCGGCTGCGGGCATCACGTCCACCCGACGGCCGGGACGATCTTCCACAAGTCCTCGACGTCGCTGCACTTGTGGTTCTTTGCGATCTACATGATGGCTAGTACTCGCTGTGGCGTGTCGGCCAAGATGCTTGAGCGCGAGATTGGCGTGTCCTACAAGACGGCGTGGCGGATGCTGAACAAGATCCGCAACGAGCTGATGGCCGACGACGGAGAGCAGTTGAGAGGCGATGTGGAGGCTGATGAGGCGTCTGTGGACGGCAAGCCACGCAAACGGCTCGGTGCCCACACGCAGATCGCTATCGGCCCGTCGCGGCGCTCGGAGGCGGCGAAACTGCGAGAACGTAGTAGAGCGACCGTCTTCGCTGCGGTCGAGCGAGGGGGACGGATCAAGGCAACAGTGCTGCCGTCTCGTCATGGACCGGGACTCAAGAAACAACTCGTTGAGTGGGTCATGCCGGAATCGATCATCGTCACAGACGAGTGGCCCGCGTACAACGGCTTGGAGCGGCACTTCATCTCCCATAGTCGAATCAACCACTCGACCGGCGTCTACGTCGAAGGCGACACGCACACAAACACGGTTGAGGGGTTCTTCGGGAACCTCAAGCCGTCGATCCGTGGGACCTACCGGAAGGTTTCCCACCGCTGGCTACAGGGCTATCTGAACGAGTTCGTCTGGCGGCGCAACGCGCGCTATTCCGACGAGTCGATGTTCGATCTGCTTGTGGAGCGGTCGGTCGCATGAGCGAGTCCGAGGCAATTAAGGCGATTCGCCGCGCTGCTAAACGACGTGAGTACGCCGAGCGTCTGCGTCAGCAGGCGACGGACGAGCTGCGCGACCGGATGCGCGAAGCACAGGCGGAGGGCGTGCCTATCGCTCGGATTGCTCGGGAGGCTCGTCTGTCTCGGCAGGGCGTTTACGACCTGCTGGCGCCCGTGCGATCTTCTTGACCATCCGGTCGAAGTACTCACGGCTGGGCACTGGGATGCGTTGACCCGCAGGCGTGGTCTGCTTCGGCTCGTCTGGCTTGGCGTCAGGCATAAGGCTCAGGCTAGCGCGGGAGCGCCACGCCCAACCTGCGACGTGGCGCTCGTGACGGTTCTCAGGCGACTTGGCCGACCATCTGGACCATCCGGTAGGCGGCTGGCGTGGCGACCACAAAGTTGCCCGTGAGGCGGTGGAGCAGTCCGGCGCGGCAGAGCGGTTCGACGACTGCCGCCGGGTCGAAGTAGTCGATCTCACGGCCAATGTCCGCGATCGACCAAACCGGCGGGTACTGGTCGGGGTCGGTGAGCAGGTAGAGCGCGGCAAGCTCGCGAGCGTCCCAGCGCTCGGCTTGCTCGTTAGGCTCAGTGGGCATCAGGGGTTCCTCCTGGTGTCACGGCCCGGGGGCAGCTACAACTGCCGCCCGGGCCACTGGTTGATTGGACCGGAGAACGTAGACCTGACGAACGACGGAATGCAGCGCGCAGGATCGGCTTAGACAGTGGCTACCCAAGTGTGTTGCCCCTCACACACAGGCGCCCTCTGGTGGCCCATCATGCTTATCGACTCAACTACAGCCTCACCCTCTCCTCCGAAGCGGCCCGCTCCCTCAGCGGGCCGCTTCTTTTTTGTTTGTCGACACCTGCGCTCAAACGGTACGGTCCTCGTGTGCGACGGAAGACTTTCGTCGTTCAGGACCCAGACTCGGCCCCGTGACACCATTGAGCGCATGGCAACAACGGCTACAGGCCTAACGAAGAAACAGATCGATAAGGCCGGCCATGCGCTGCGGCACCACAAGGACCTCGATTCTGAGGCGTTCTTGGACACGATCCTGCTTGTCGATGCATGGCGCGCCGGGCATGCCAAGCCACTGGCTTGCGCTACTACATTCGCAAGGTTGGCGTAGCCGACCAAGAGGTGACGCAGCGGCTGAAGCGACTCGTCACGATCGTCGGGAAGTTAGACCGCGAGCCTCAGATGGCGCTCTCGCGCATGGAGGATATCGGCGGTGTCCGCGTCATCGTTGAGAACCAGCACCAGGTCGACAAGATCGTCGCCGAACTCGAACGGCAGCCGCGCTGGAAGCTGCGCCGCGTACGTCGATATGTCGATGGAGGGCGCCCAGGCCCAAAGAGCGACGGCTACCGCGCGGTCCACGTCGTCGTCGAAAAGGGCGGCTACTTCGTCGAGATCCAGCTCCGCACGCCGTTTCAGAACACGTGGGCACAATCAGTCGAGCAAGACACGCGACGTCTGAGCGAGGGGCTCAAGTTCGGCATGGGACCTGCCGATCTGCGAGAATATTACCTCGCGATCTCGCACATGTTCGCGATGAGAGAACGCAACGAGCCACTGCCTTCCGACTTCATGGAGCGTCTCGCAGAGCTTTTCGCCGGAACCCGAAGGTTCTATTCTGAGGAGCAATCGTAATGAGCCCCGAACACATCGAGCACTATCTCGTTATCTACGATATCCCGGCTGCAAAGGCCAAGGTCGTTTCTTACGGGACGGACTACGAGGCTGCTGTCGAGGCTTACAACGAGGTTGAGAAGCAGCACCGCGAAGATGCTCATATTGAGGTGGTCCTACTGGGCTCCGATTCCGTCGAGACGCTAAAGAGGACCCACTCCAGCTACTTCGAGCTCTCAGAGCGCCACATCGACCAGATCGTTGCGCGGGAGCTCGAACACGTCGGCATGAGATAGTCCGGCGAGCCTGCGTCACAGCGATTGATCGCTTGCGTCCATAAGTGTGTCCGACATCACAGTCAAACCGTCGAGGAGCGGGCAATATGGTGATCGACCCAAAGCAGCACCCTCCTCCCCTCGAAACGGCCCGCCCTCACCGGCGGGTCGTTTCTTTTTGGGGCGACCTCGATCGCCACCGCAGGCCCGCCACCGCAGGCCCGCAACGCATGACGCGACGTTCTCAGCGCGGCTATACCGCGCAGAGCCCTGCGCAGAGCCGCTCAGGCCACGTGATGCGCCGAGGAGGCGCGACTCAGAATCGCGGCGCGCACACGCTCCGCTATCTGCTCACCCGTGAAGCCGACCTCCTCGTGCAGCAGCGCCGGCTTGCCATGGGTCACATAGCTATCGGGCAGCCCAACCCGCATGATGCGAGCGCCGACTGCGCCGGCGTCATTCAGCGTCTCCCAGACCGCTGAGCCGAAGCCGCCGGCGAGCACGCCCTCCTCCACTGTCACGAGCAGGTCGTGCTCAGCGGCAAGCTGAGCCATCAGGCCTGCATCGATCGGCTTTGCAAAGCGCGCATCCGCGACGGTCACCGCAATGTCGTGCTCCACAAGCAGGTTCGTAGCCTGCAACGCCTTCGCGACCCCGCTCCCATAGCCGACGAAGGCGACGCGCCTGCCTGGCTTCGTCGCGCCCCCGCCCGCTTCGCGCAGAACCTCCCCGACACCGATTGGGATCTTGATCGGCTCCTTTGGCAGCGGCACGCCCTCCCCTTCGCCGCGCGGATAGCGCAGTGCGACGGGACCGTCGTCGTAGGCCAGGGACGTGTGCAGCATGTGGACGAGCATCGCCTCATCCCTTGGCGCCATCAGGACGATGTTTGGCAGGCAGCGCAGGTAGGCGATGTCGAAGACCCCATGGTGGGTCGGCCCGTCGTCGCCGACCAACCCTGCCCTGTCCATCGCGAAGACGACGTTCAGCTTCTGCAGGCAGACGTCATGGACGATCTGGTCGTAGGCGCGCTGCAGGAACGTCGAGTAGATCGCCGCGACTGGCTTCACGCCCTGCAGGGCGAGGCCTGCGGCGAAGAGGATCGCCTGCTGCTCGGCGATGCCGACGTCGAAGTAGCGCTCTGGCATCGCGTTCTGGAGGATGTTCAGGCCAGTGCCAGAGTTCATCGCCGCGGTGATCCCGACCACCCGCTGATCGCGTTCGCACTCCTTCACCAATGCCTCGCCGAAGACCTGGGTGTACTGCGGCGGCGGTGGCGGCGCTCCGTTCGCGACAGCTTTTGAGCTCGCCGCAGGCGAGCCGTTCACGATCGACTTCGGCTTCGCGGCATGCCACTTCTCCATGCCCTCGAGGCCGCCTTCCTCAGCAGGCGCGAAGCCCTTGCCCTTCACGGTCGCGATGTGCACGACGACTGGCCGTTCTGCGGCGAGGGCCTCGCCGATCGCGGAGCGCAAAGCCCTCACGTCATGGCCGTCGACTACGCCTGTATAGGCCCAGTCGAGCTCCTCCCAGAAGAGCCCTGGCGCCCAGAAGGCCTTGATCGACTCCTTCAGGTGCGGACCGAGGCGCTCGAAGGCCGCGCCGATGCCGACTGGCAGCTTCGTCAGGCCGCCCTCGATCTCCTCGCGGGCGTGCCACAGCTTTGGGCTCAGGCGGATCCTGTTGAAGTAGCGCGAGAGCGCGCCAACGTTTGGCGCGATCGACATGCCGTTGTCGTTCAGGATCACGACTATCGGCGTGCCAAGGCCGCCGGCCTGGCCGATCGCCTCGAAGGCGACGCCGCCTGTCATCGCGCCGTCGCCGATCACCGCGACGACCTTGCCCTCTCCACCCATCATCCGCAGGCCTTCCTTGATCCCGACCGCGTAGCCGACGGAGGTCGAGGCGTGCCCTGCGCCCATGATGTCGTGCTCTGACTCCGCCATCGAGCAGAACGGGGCGAGACCGCCGTACTGGCGGATCGTGTGCAGCTTGTCCCGCCGCCCCGTCAAGACCTTGTGCGGATAGGCCTGGTGCCCGACATCCCAGAGAACCTTGTCCTCAGGCGAGTTCAGCAGCGAGTGCAGCGCGACCGCGAGCTCGCAGGTGCCAAGGTTCGCGCCGAAGTGGCCGCCGATCTCACCGACGGTGTCGATGATGTGCTCCCTCACCTCCTGGGCGAGCTGGATCAGCTGCTCCTCTGAGAGCGCCTTCAGGTCGCTTGGGCCGTCAATCTCGTCGAGGATCTTGGTCATGGTGTCTGCTTGTCCCTCCATCCTCAGGAGCTGCGGGTGTAGATGAAGTCGGTTATCTGCTCCAGCTCAGTCGCCTGCTGCGGAGCGCGCTGCAACGTCAGCATCGCCTCCGCGAGCTCCCTGCGCGCCGTGCTGTGGGACTCCGCCGCGAGCCGCCTCGCCTGCTCGATCCCGAACTCGCTCACGTAGGTGCGCTTGCCGTGACGCTCGTCGCTTCCCTGAGGCTTTCCAAGGGCCTCGTCGGTGCCTGTCACATCGAGTATGTCGTCAACGATCTGGAACAGCACGCCAAGCTCCGCCGCGAAACGACGAAAGTACATTGTCGCACGTCCGTCGACGCCTCCTAACAGCAGCACGCAAATCACCGATGCCCCGATCAGGCGCCCTGTCTTCAGCTCGTGCAGCCGGCGCAGCCCCTCGCCGCCCTCTGTCGCGGTGCCTGCGACGTCGACGTACTGGCCGCCAACCATGCCGCTTGCGCCGGTAGCCGCAGCGAGCTCGAGCGCGGCATCCAGCAGCCGCTCTGGCGGCGAGCGCCGTTCGCTCAAGAGGTGCCTGAACGCCTCAGCATAGAGGCCGTCGCCGGCAAGGATCGCGACGTCCTCGCCGTAGGCGACATGACAGGTCGGCTGCCCGCGACGCAGCTCGTCGTCGTCCATCGCGGGCAGGTCGTCATGGATCAGCGAGTAGGTGTGGATCAGCTCGATCGCGCCTGCAAGCGGCATCACCTCCTCGCGCGCCATGCCAACCGCCTTCGCGGTCGCAAGCGCAAGCACCGGCCTGATGCGCTTGCCGCCGGCGAGCAGCGAGTAGCGCATCGCCTCCTCGAGGCCCTCCGTCAACGTCTCTTCGGAGAAGCGCAGGCCCTCCAGATAACGCTCGACCTCGAGGCGCAGGTGTTCTGGGTAGCCAGCTGCTGTCGCGGTCCCGCCCTGCTCGCTCACACTCACGATTTGCTCTACCCGCGCCTAGAGGAGCGAGTCCTGGCCAGGCAGCGGCGCGCTCACCGCGGCACGGGCGCGGCGCTCGAGCTCGGCGCTTGCCTCGCCGGCCACGGCGGCGCAGTCCTCCACCAAGCCTGCCGCTGCGTCTTGGGAGAGCTCGCCTGAGCGCAACTGCTCTGCGGCGCGGTGCATGCGCTCGATCAGCTCGTCGAGATGCTCAGAGTCCATGAAGAAGCTCCAAAGGTGTGTGGATTGGGGAGGATGGGTTGGGTGGGTTGGCTTGTCGTCAAGATCCCTGTTGCTGCTGCCTCTCCATCGCGGGGAGGGTCTTGCCGTCATTCTTTCGCACCTCGCGGAGCACCGCTGCCAGGACCCCGTTCACGAACGCGGGCGCCTCGCTTGCGCAGAAGACCTTCGCGCTCTGCACCGCCTCCTCGATCGCGCCCTCTGGCGGGATTGGCGTGTCTGAGGGCGCGACGTCTGGGTGCAGGATCTCGATCAGCGCGATCCGCATGATGCTGCGCTCCAGCGGCTGGATGCGCTGGGCGGTCCAGCCATGGGCATGGCGCTCGATCACCTCGTCCAGTTCTGGGGCCATGTCTGCGGCTGCGTGCACGAGCGCGCGCGTGAACAGCGAGGCGCCAGGCTCGAGCAGATCGCCCATCGGTCGCCCTGTCAGATCGTGCTGATAGAGCACGATCACCGCTTCCCTGCGCTGCTCCTGTCGCTTCACGATCTAGGCGCGCGAGACGTACTCGCCGGTGCGAGTATCGACTCTCACGCGCTCGCCGCCTTCGAGGAACAGCGGCACCTGGATCTGGGCGCCTGTCTGCAGCGTCGCAAGCTTCGTGCCGCCACCGGAGGCTGTGTCCCCGCGCAGCCCTGGCTCGGTCTCGGTGATTTCCAGGTCGACTGCGCTTGGCAGCTGGATATCCGCGGGATTGCCGTCGATGAAGAGCATGTCGATCTCGGTGCTTGGCTCGATCCAGCGCAGGGCATCCTTCACGGCGGTCTCAGGCACCGCGATCTGTTCGTAGGAGGAGACGTCCATGAAGTGCGCATCGGTCCCGTCCGCGTAGAGGAACTGCATCTTGCGCGCCTCGGTGTGCACCGGCCTGAACTTCTCGCCCGCTTTGAAGGTCCTGTCGATCACAGCGCCGTCTGAGGCCCTGCGCAGCTTCGTGCGCACGAAGGCGCCGCCCTTGCCTGGCTTCACGTGCTGGAACTCGACGATCTTGAAGATCGTCCCGTCGACGTCTATGTGGTTGCCGCTCTTGAACTGGTTGGTCGAAATAACCATACTCGTAGTGTACGCTCCCAATCGTGTCCAAGCCGACGCGGATGGACGGCTACATCAGGGTCAGCCGCCGCATGGGCCGCGAAGGCCCAGGCTACATCTCCCCGAGCGTACAGCGCGAGGCCATCATCCGTTGGGCCGACTACCGCGGCATCGAGATCATCAAGTGGCACATCGACGAAGACCAGTCCGGCGGCACGCAAGACCGCCCAGGGCTCCGAGAGGCAATGCGGCGCGTCGAGAGCAGCGAAACGGGCGGCATCGCGTGCTGGAAGATCAACCGTTTCGCGCGCAATGTCGCTGAAGCAATCCAGGACGTCGAACGCATCCAGGGCCTCGGTGCCCATCTCGTGTTCGTCACGGAGGAAATCGACACGACAGGGCCAATGGGCTCCGCGCTGCTGACGATCATGCTCGCCGTCTCCAAGCTCGAACGCGACAACCTCGTCCAAGGCTGGAAGACGGCCAAGGGACGGGCCGTAGACCGTGGCGCCAAGATCTCCCCCACCCCCTACGGATACCTGCGAGAACCCGGCGGCACGCTCACGCCGCACCCCGTCGAGGGCACCCACATCACCCAGGCCTACCATCTCGCTGCCAGCCAAGGCATCCAAGTCGCCCACGCCTATCTCCTCGCGCACGCTCCGGAGCGCACATGGACGCCTTCCACGGCGAGGCGCACGCTCGCCAACAGGGTCTATCTCGGCGAAGTCATGCACGGGAGTCTCGTCAACGCCGAAGCGCACGAGCCGCTCGTCACACGAGCCGTATGGGAGGCCGCCCAGCACGAGCCGACAACGCGTCGCAAGAGCGCCATCTTCCCGTTGAGCGGCCTCGCGGTCTGCGAAACATGCGGCAATGCGATGGTCGGTGGCCGTGGCGGCCCGAAGCCCGGTGTCCGCACCTACCGTTGCCAAGCGACGCTCTCCTACTTCAAAGGCGCCCGGTGCGCCCGCGGCGCACACATCGTTGCCGACCGCCTGGAGGGTCATGTCCGTGATCAGATGCGCCCCGTCTTCGCCGCCTTCCAGCTCGAAGCGCGCGATATTCCAGCCGACCATCTCACTCTCGCGGAGCGCGCCATGACCGAAGCCGAGGCTGAGCTCAGCGCTTTTGCGGCCGACCTCACAGCCAGGCGCGTACTTGGGCACCGCTACCACGAGAACCTCACGGCCAGAGCTGAAGCACTCGAAACCGCACAGGACGCATACCGTAGGCTCGCCCGCGCACAGCAGGCACGCGAGACGCTCAACGCACAGGGCATCCTTGACGGCGACGACGCGTATCTCTTCGGGCAGCTACTACGCAGCATCCTGGCCTCGATCGTCGTGGCTCCCGGCCGCGGTGCTCTCAGCGACCGTGTCCGGATCGATGTAGCGAACAACGACCTGGCGTCCGGGCCAGCGCTGGCGCCCGATCGCGATTAGCGAATCTTCGATTCGGGCGCGAAGCTGCGGCGTCAACTCGATTGCCGGCGCACTCACGCCTCGACTCCGATCGCCTTCGGCGTCTCGGCCTCCAGGATCTTCGGCTGAGCATGCTCGCCGTCGCAGGGCACCCGGCACATGCCCGACTGCCCGCTATCACGGTGGATCGTGATGCCCTCCCATAGTGTCTCGCCGTCGTCGAAGCCCAGGCGCTCCATGTCGAAGCCTGAGAGGCCAATGCCGTAGGCAGTATGCGTCGGGTTCTCGCGGTCGTGGCTGTTGACCGCGACGCGAAACGCCTGAAGGTTCTTGCCGATGGCGCTCACGCCGGAGCCTCAGTCTCTTGCATCGCCACTTCGACGCGATCCTGCACCTGATCCTGGGTCAGCGTGGAGGCCCACCACAGTTCGGCGACGATCGTGATCGCACGCCACGACAAGCCCCGCTCGCGCATCTTGACCATGAGCACCGTCGCGCGCAGGGCGCTGACTTTGTGCGGCCTGGGCGGATTGTTCTGGAGCCATTTGAGGACACCGCGCTCTTTGCCTTCGCGGTTCTGCTGCTCGGCGAACCCCGGCTCCGTCCACCTGCGGATCGTCGTCGCATGGGGAGCGCGCACGCTGAACTCGCGAGCCAAGAGCTCCGAGACTCGACGCACTGGCCATTCAGCCTCTCTCAGCTCGCAGGCGCGCTGCATCATCCGTGCCGGATAACGAGTCCCGCGCTGCGGGACTCGCCGGGTGTCCACTACGGTGCTCACGCCGCCTTGGCCTCCGCGAGGATCGCGCCGACGTGCTTGCGGATCTCGACCCATTCGTCGATCCACTGGAGCGCCAGCGACGCGCGCCAAGGACCCTCGCCAACTGCGGCCTTGGCGAGATCCTCAACCGCACGATCACCTGGCAGGATCGCGATGAACCACTGCTCAGCTGGCCGGGACCCATCAGGTGTGAGTCCCTCCAGTGCTTCCGGGGCACAGTCGCGGAGCTTTGCGATCGTCCCGACAAGACAGGCACAGTCCCCCGTGTAGACCCGACCGTCTATCTGGCCGTCCGTCAACGCGGCGCGCAAGCCTGTGACCTCAGCCGGCGCAGCGTCGAGCACGGCGTGTAGGTCGAGACGGAACGCCCAGAGAAAATGGCCGGGACGCATGGCGTCGCTCAGGTCGGCGCCTCTCAGGACGGCGTCGCTCAGGTAGGCGTCGCTCAGGACGGCGCCGCTCAGGTTGGCGCCGCTCCCGACTGCCTCCTGGAGCGCCGTTCGCACATCGGTTGCACTCTCAGCCATGTAGAGCACTCGGCCCTCAACTGTCTTGATCTCGCTCACTGTTCCTGCGCTCCCTTCTCGTTGTCAAACAGCTCGGGCCACCGCTTATGAATGCGGGCGATCACCCGAGCCACGGTCACGTTCCCGTTGCCAAGCACACTCCTCAGCTCCATCGCGACGAGGACGGCGTAGCTCTCAAGCCACGCTGGGCATTCGGTTGAGCGCACCCACGCCAGTGCCTCGGCACTCGCGGCCTGCGACTGGCGTTCCTGGTCGATACGTGATGGCTTCGCGGCCTTCAATGCGCGCTGCTGAGCCTGCGCGTCCTGGCGCTCCATCATCTCCAGGCCAGCGAAGCGACCAGAGGAGATCGGGGCAACCCAGCCCGCACGACGCTCGGTCCTGAATGAGATCCCCGCGCTCATCTCAAGCGAACTCGTCCACCGTCACCTGGCGCACCTGGCGCTTCACCGGCCGGAACTGCTCAGCCGGAATCACCCAGAACTCGCCTTCGTCCTTCGTGGCGGCGAGCACGGCTGCCTTGCGACTCGACGCCTTCACCGGCTCCTTGGTGAGCTGCATCCAAGCCCCATCAACCTGACGCTGGAAGATGAGGTAGCTCGGGTCCTTCGAGCGCTTCGCCTCGGAGGCAGCCTTCGCCTTCGGGGTCTCGGCTGCTGCTGTCTCGGTCATCTGTTGCCTTTCTCTCGTTGATGAAGATCTATTGCCAGGGTGGCCGTGGAGCGTCCTCGCAGCGCAACGGGCTCGCGACCACCAGCGTTTGTGGAGGAATGAGACCCAGCCGTCGTTGGGGGATCAACGGCCACATTCGTGTTGATGAGAGGTATGGGAACGGGTTTCGGGTACGGGGCCATAGCTTTGCCAGATGTTTGCTGTGTGTTTGCCATGTGGGTTGCCATTGGGTTTGCTAGTGAGTTGCTATGCGGTTGTCTTTGCCCCAGCGTGCTTGCGCACCGCGTCGGCCTGCCTCCGCGCGCTTGGCGGAGATCTCGCTGCGTTCGCGCAGAACCTGCTCGCGCGCAGGCTGAAACTCCAGGTAGTCGGGGATCACGTAGTCGCGGCCCTCGGCGACCCAGAGCGCCCGCATTGACGGTGGCCGCGGCTCCAGTAGCTCGCTGATTACGCGCTTCGCCCGCGAACCTCCATGCGTCTTCGCCCAGCCGCCAGGAACGTGTCCATCGGTGAGCTGCTGGGCGCAGTAGCTGAGCGCCAGTGCGTAGAGCCCGACGGCCTCTAGCGACAGGCCGACGATCTTCGGGTTGACGTGGAAGCTGTCCTCGATCCTCACCCACGGCACCGTCAGCCCCTCCCGAGCAAGCGCTCGATCTCAGGCCAGTCTGCGGGCCTCCATACGCGCACGAAGATCTCTTCGCAGTCGATGGCCTGGAAAGCCTCGATCCACTCAACCTGTGAGCCCGTGAGATGACCTTTCTCGGACTTCAACTCGGCAACGATCAGCACCCTGTCGCGGATGAGCACGAGGTCGGGGAAGCCAGGTGAGCTGCGCTGAGAGTCGTACGTGTGGTACGTCAACCACCCGTTGAGCTTCGCGAGCTGCACGATCGCTGCTTCGAATTGCGCCTCGGCCTGCTTGTGAACCGCGACGGTCATGCCGCGATTCCTTGACCGGGCATGAACCCGCAGACCTTGCAGGTCGCGAGATCGGACTTGAGGAAGCTCATGCAGTTGCCGCAGCGCGGGCGGCGATTGCCGATGCCCTTCACACGTCGGCGCTCGCGACGGTCGGCGAGCAGGAGGGCCTCGTGTTCGACGATCTCCCTCGCCTCGGTCTCAGACAGGCGGAGACGGGCGCGGGCAGCGTCAAGATCCAGCAGACACGGATGGGTCACCACGGCGCCGGGACCCCCCCCCCTGTAGCTCACTGTCCTGCAAAGCGCTGCGCAACCTCACCTGGGCTGTCGTTGCCTCCAGGCGTGTGGTGGGTACCGGGATGCCGAGCACCTCGCAAGCGAGCTGGGCGATGTCGCGCCACTGGCCACGCGACGGCGACAGCGAATCAGACCAGTAGCTATCCGGGCCGCCAGCGACCAGAGCCTCGTTCCCCGATCCCCCGAGAGCCACTTACATGTCCTCCGAGTACGCGGTAGGAAGACGAAGGTCATCTATTGGGAGCGTGGCGTTCAGCGACGCTGCGGCACCCGACTGCGAGGGTGGTGAGTCCTTGCAGTCACCCGAGGACAGCGGATGCGCTGTCTCGACGGGCTGTCGTGCGGCGGGAAGGAGTGGGCCCGCGGTTTCGCAGCGTCGCTCAACGTCACGCTCAGCAATCAGGTAGACATGCTCGTTTTCGCGGGCAACGGTGTAGCCGTGAGCGCTCATCTCTTCGAGACGAGTTGCCCACCAGCGGCCGGCTATCAGCGCGACCTCCGTCTCGGCGACGCCGTCGTCACCGGCCTCGCGCAGCTCGTCGGCGATCTGATGATGGACGACGCTCATCAGGTCACCTCTCGCCATGTGATCCGCGCAAGCGCATCCCGAACGGTGCGACGGGTAACGCCGAAGCGCCGACCCAGATCCGAGATCGTCGGAGGATCCGCCGAAGCTGCCAGTGCGCGCAGCTCAACGACGCTCTCTCGAGTTAGCTTGGCGCTGTGATGCGTCTCGCCTTGCGGGCGCGTCGCAGCCTGCGCAGCAGCTAATGAAGGACCGCGAGCGTGGCGCCCCTTGGAAACGGCGTCTGCGACATTTTCGGCAAGTGTCCCTTCCCGTAGATGGGCCGGGTTGACGCAGGTACGGTTGTCGCAGGAGTGCAACAGGCATTCGCTTTGGGACCAGCGACCGTGAGTAATGAGGAAGCTCACTCGATGGGCGAGCCGCTGGCCACCATCGAGCCAGAAGAGGCCGTAGCCGCCACGGTTACATGCGCCGTTGTAGGTCCAGCACCCGTTGGTACCGCCGGTACGCTCTACCTTGCCCCAAAAGCGACGTTCGTCAGCGCTCGTAATGACCACACTGCTCAGAGACATGGCGCTTCCCCGTATGTGCGCGACAGCCACCAGAGCAGCCCGAGTTCCTCGGCCATCGCCTCGGCGCCTTCCGGCAGAAGCGCGCGAGGGATGAGCAGCCGCGTCGAGTCGTGAGCCGCAAAGTCCAGACGCCCGTGGTGACCTTCCAGGCCAGTGTTACCACCACAGCCCCATACCCAGCCGCGAGAGTCGGCCTGCAGCACAGCGCTGGATCTGCCGTCGAAGCCGTGCCGGAACTCCCTCGCGAGCAGGGCTTGGTCGATCAGATGGCACCGCACGAGTCCACCGCTGCACGGTCCGGCATCGGGGACATGCTCAGAGAACCAGCAGACCCCCGATGGGATCGCGGGCGCATACGGCGTCGGCGCGCTCCGTGCTCGCGACGCGCGCTCAAGACGCTTGCGTTTCTCCTGCGCTCGCCGGTCGCGGCGTTCCTCTCGCCTGACCGCGCCGAGCGCCACGCGCTGTTCGCTTGCGCGCTGGGCGTTCACGACCTCACCGCCGGCATCTCCCCATACCGTTGGAACGGCACCCTCACCGCACTCTTAGGCAGGTAGAGCGGGTGCTTCGGCGAGAGGTTCTTCGTCTGGCCGAGGCAATTCGCGGAGCCTCCAGACCGTCCCTCGACGAGCTGGCGCACATCTCGCGCCCGATCGGTGGCGAATGGGTGAGCGCCCCACGCCAGCACGACCTCCCATGCGTGCTCGGCGAGATGACAGAGCCAGCGGTCGTTTTCCGGACCGATCGCGTCCTCGGCGAGTGCGAGCGCCTTCGGGTCTGTTGAGCGCAGCGCGTAGAGGTTCCCCACCGCCAGGCGTTCGTAGCCCCACCGTCGGGCGAAGCCGATGCACCGCCGGATCGTCGGATCGTCCTGCTCGGCGTCCGCCGTGGACGGGTTGAGCATCACGAACAACACGGTCCCTTCACCACCGATGATGCCCGTCTCGCGCCAAAGCGCATAGCGGTAAACCCCGTCGTCTGAGAGGACGGCCTTCATCCGCGCACCGGTATCTCCCGCGCGACGAACTCGACGGCGATGCCCTTTTCGCGCGCCTGCCTGTCGAAGCATCCCGGGCAGAGAAGCCCCCAAGGAGAGCCGTGAACCTCAACATACAGAGAGGTCGGCGCCTCCCAGAGCACGTAGTCCCTCCCGCAGTCCTGGCAGCGCTCGCCACCCTCGAAGAGCACATGGATCACGAAGTCGTGCCAGAAAAGCCGCGCGCGAGCCGCCAAGGAGCGGGGCTTACAGCGACGGCCAATCCGTTGGCCAATCGCCCAGCGGAGACGGCCGAGCATCCTTCGCTTGAGACGATGGCCGCTCACGTCGGCATCTCCTGCGGGTAGCCCTCAAACCGGCCAAGACGCCCAGGCTTCGAGCCGCAGTCCTGCTTCATGAAGAACCGCGTGCCGGAGGACACGTCGAGCACACACGCGGTCGGCTCCCCGTCGAAGTAGACGACGGGCGGCTCCCGTGTCAGATCGATGCGGACCTCGCGGGTACGCACGCTGTTGCTCTCGACGCTCATCGCTTCTTCCACGGCCCGGCCCACGCGATGAGGCCGGGTTTCGAGGTATCGACCCAGCACGGCTTGCCGTGCAGATCCTTCACATCCCGGACGCCGTAAGCGGTCAGGATCTCCGCGATGGCCGCGGAGTCTTCAAAGACCTGAAGTGCTGCGCTGGACTCCGTCACGTAGACGGAGAAGTGCAGGGCGACGCGGCCCCGATCACCGACGCCGTACACGGGCTTATCGATGATCGCGAGTGTCTTCTCAGGGCTCACGCCGCCGCCCTCCTGCTCATCCGCTGCCGTGCCTCAGTCCGCAGACGTGCTTGGAGTGTGTCGTCGTACTGAGCCCGTGCTGCTTTCAGGTGTTCGGTGCGCTTCTTCCGCTCAAGGGCGCGCTGTTTCGCGAGCTTGCGCGCCTCAGCAAGACGAGCGTGATGGCACGCATCGCACCGCAGCGAACCCGATTTGACCTCTTTCGGACAGTCGATGCAGATGCTCATGGCCGTGCTGCCCCTGACCTGAGTTTCACGCTGACCTTGCGCTCATGGCGCTCCTTCGGGTGAGCGTGGCGCTCCACGCACTCGGCGATCGGACCGCCGAGGGCGCGTAGCGCGTTGAGTCCTTCCGCGCGCGGCTTGAGCACCTCTTGGACCTCGATTGCGCGGTCGAGCGCCTCGGGACTGATGACCTGGCCGTCCACGAATTCCTGTAGCTCTGCCCTGAGTGGTGTTGCGTCGTACTCGGTCGGGATTTTCGGCCCGTCACCTTTCAGCTCGAGGTCGCTGCCGTGAAAGGTGTGGCGTGCCTCGCGGTCCATGCGGGCGAGGATCTCCTGGGTGACCGCGCGCTTCTCCTCACGGACACGCTGGTCAAGCTCGCGTGCGTCGAGCAGCCAGTGTCCAAGCTGGTCAGTCGAGGCTTGATCGAGGTCAAGTAGCTCCCCGGTTGCGGGGTGAATGACGAGGCGTGCGAGATCCTCAGTCATCGTGAGCCTCCTGCGCGCTGGGCGATCAGCTCGTCAAGCTTCTCAGCCTGATCCTGGGTAAGTGTGCTGACCGCCTTCGCGACTTCCTGGGCGTCCGCAGTCGGCAGGATCTGCACGCCTGTGTGGGCAAGCAACGCGACCTGCTGGCGCAATGTGAGCCCTGTCTCGGAGAGCACGACGAGCATGTCGATCGCGCCCTGGTCATCGAGGATCAGGCTGTCGGGAGTCTCATCGTCGCCCTGCGCATCACCGTCATCGCCGTGAGAGAGCGGGTCGCCGAACGCATCCTTGCCGCGCTCGGTCAGCCACGTCTCGTAGCGGCGGCGGAGATAATCCAATCCTTGCTGTGTGAAGTCAACACCCCATTTGCCCTCGCTCCCGAAGACGCGCAGCCCACCATCCTCGATTTTCATTCGCGATGCAGGGACACGACTTAGAGACACGCCGACACCGAAATGCACTGCGGCGCGCTTCAAGCTGTCCGAGTAGCGCGCCTTCAACGTCGCGCCCTCCCCCACATCCTCACGAGTAATGCCATCGATCGTTAGCCGGCAAAGCATGTGGTTGCGTTCCCGCTCCTCGAATACGGGGGACCACAGGTGCGGGACGAGCAGGTTCAGCCTGTCGATGACGAGGCCACGATCGATGTAGCAGACGACCTGGCCACCTTCGGGCTTCGTGACGCCTGTCTTGTCTTTCGGCCAGGTCGACTGCACCTTCCACTTGATCGCGAGCGCATCGAACGGACGACGCAGGTCGACCGCTGCCTCTCGCAGCGAATCGAAGGGCGCGGTGCTCACGACCGCACCCCGTCCACCACGCCGAACGCCTTCGCTGTCATAGCGCCGTGCTCGTCGATCAGCCCGGAGGCAACGATCGACGCCTGCGCATTCGACTGGGCTACATCCTCCTGCAACTGCACCTCAGCGGAGGGCTTGCAGTCGCAAGGGCCAAAAGCGAAATCGTTGTGCAACGCACAGTCAGCCGAGTGCCGCCCGTCACCGCAGTGCCCGCAGTGACAAGGCGGCTCGTTCTCGACGAGGAGCGCTCGACCGGCGATCATCGCCGCGACTTTGTACGCCTCGTCGACCGTCAGCTCGCCATCCCCGATGACCTCAAGGAAGATGCGTCCCTGGTCGCCTTCGACTGTGATCGTGCCTCCGCTGGTGGTGCGGATAGGCTTACTGCCGTCCATGATGCGGTCCCCTTTCGACCGTTCGTGGGTGCTGCGGCCCGGAGGACAAGTCCGGGCCGCACTTGTATGAAGGGGTGAATCCAGCAGCGCCAGCCATCACGAGCGTCAGCGCGGGACGACGACGCGGATACAGGTACTCGCGCACACTGGCCTCTTGGCCACGAGCAGGGAGCTTCATGCCGTGGCCCCCAGCTTGTATCGATGGGGGAGATCCCAACCGGCGGCGCGCATCCGCGTCATCTCGACCGAGAGATGACCATGGGTCCATCCGAACGCGGCGCGGATTTCCGGCATCGACCGACCCTCAGCCCACAAGGATTGAAGCTCACGCCAAACTGCCTCCTTCACCGCGACTCGGCACGCGAGGCAAGTGCCGTCAGCCGGGACGCCGACGCCCATCGGACCTCCGCAGGTCCCGCAAACCCGCGGCGGATTGCACCACGTCCACGCCGTTGAGACTGCCACCCCAAGTGCCGCAGCGATCGCAGCGTATGTGGTGCCCGCCGCGTGCATCTCTCGCGCCTTCGTGATCTTCTCCTCGCGTGTCACGCCGCAGCCCTCGTGCGCACGCCGCGTTCGCGATCCTTGGCAGCCTCGCGCCAGCCAGCAAGGGATTCGCGAAGCACGCGACAGACGCTCATGCCGCTTCTCCGAGTTCTCGCTCCCGCTTGCGGCGTGACTCCGTGACGCGCTCGATCTCCGCCCTGTGCAACGGGCAGCCAGCGGCGAACACGAAGCTGCCGTTGCCGATCCCCGCGCCATGCGCGTTGTCCAAGACGGGACAGCTACAGCCCTGCTCGACCGCCTCTGGGCTCCCAGGATTCGGGGCGGTGGGCTCCTCGAAGATGTTCTCTTCACGCTCGCCAGGAGAGCAGTCGTGCCGATCCTCCATGTCAGTGAGCTCGCAAGAGGCGAGCGCTGCTGTGGCGGAGGCGACCGTCACGGGCGCTGACTTCGCCGCGAGCTCAGCTTCGCGGGACTCTCGCTCGTAGGCGAGCACCTTGCCGCGGACGAGCGTGTCTGCCTCTGCGAGCGGCTCGGCGAACTGCTTGAAGTGCCCGTTGATCTCCGACCTGCGCTTCGCCGTGGCGATCTGCGACAGGAGGCCCGTTGCCTTCTGCGCCTCATCGAGGGTACGAACCTCGATCGCCTGGGCCTGCTCGACGAGGCTCGCCGTCTCCCGCGCAACCTCCTGCACCTCGGGGCTCCCAGGATTCGGGACAGTGGGCTCCTCGAAAATGTCCTCTTCACGCTCGCCCGGCGAGCAGTCGTGCCTGTCCTCCATGTCCGTGAGGCGACTCACTGCTCATCTCCGTCATGCCAGTGAGCGAGCACCAGGACGATCAGCAGCAGCAGGTTGAGAAACCCCAATACACCGACGCCGAAGACAATCCAGAAGACGAGCGGGCTCACGAGCGCCTCGCAGTGTTCGACGCGCCGAGCAGCGAATGCAGCGCGCTCGCCGAGTTCTTCGCCATGAGTGACCAGTCCGCAGACTCACGGGCCGTAGGAGCGCTCAACGCTTTCGACAGCGCGTGACGCGTTGCTTCCAGCGCTTCGCGCGATGCCGCGTTCAGATCGATGGAAAACACGCTCACCGGCTCACCTCCTTCGCCTCGTACTCAGAGAGAGCCCGCTTGCCGACATCGGTGGTCGCGAGGATGCGGTCGTGACCGTCCCCGAAGACGCCGGTTTCGCGGAGCGTCTTGCGGGCGACGACATAGCCCATGTTGATGAGTCGCTGGACCACATCGGAGCGTGGGCCTCGCCCCACGACCGCGACAAAATGTGTCGCCCCCCACCAGCGCACCCTTCCGGCTTCGATGGTCGCGAGCGCCCGGTACTGAGGCTCTGTCAGGGCACGTGCAGCCATCACGACCACCGCTCCCACAGATCACGGACGAGTGCCCCTACGGCCATCCCGATGCAAGCCGTGCCGATGCCGGCCAGCCACGCCATCCAGAGGGGGACTGACACATGGCCGGCGACGGTGAGTGCGATCACGACCAGGATCGCAATGAATCCCCCGATCAGTTCGGCGCGCATCAGCGACCGCCTCGAACGAAGACGTGCCCCACGTAGTCCCCATCGTCGAGCTGAAACGTGCCGACGAAACGCTCGCCCTCGACGGGCTCGAACGATTCGCCGGTCATCCTCACGACGAAGGTGAGCTGCTCGGGCCTGCCTACTGAGCCAGTATCGACAGAAGCCCACGCCACGATCCGACCACCACGCTGGACGCCGACGCCCAGAACCTCGGCACCGGGTGGCATCGCGATCTCAGCCTCGCCGTGGTGCGGCAGATGAAACTTCCAGATCGCGCGCATCTCAGGCTGCTTCCTCGTCGCCCGCAGGGTTGAGCGGCTCGTAGAACCACGAAATGTCGCGGCCGAGGATGCGAGCCAGGGCACGGAGTGGCCCAAGTGTCGGGTAGCGACGGTCCTTCTCCCACGCTTCGATCGTGGCTGCGGCGTAGCCAGCCTTCGCACCGAGCTGCGTCCTGGTCAGACCGGCTGCCTCGCGGGCCTCTGTGATGCGTGCTCCGATCCCTGGTGTTTGCTGCATGCCGCACAGCGTACCAGACGAATCGTCAGCCTGTCAAGTTCTCTCCCAGAAGAGCCTTCTGGACGAATGTTCTACTTGCCTGTCGGATCGTCTGTGACATATCGTGGTGCGCGATGGACGCTGAAGAAATCACCAGCATCGGGGGGCGAATCGCAGAGGCACGCCAAAAGGCGCACCTGTCGCAGGCAGACCTGGCCGACGCCCTCAAGGTCCACGTGGACACGATTGCCAACTACGAGAAGGGGCGCCGCAAGCCGTTCGAGGCGATCAGCGACATTGCAGCAGCCACGCATGTGAGCGTCCGCTGGCTCTTGTTCGGCAAGGAGTACGAAGATCGCCTCGACAAGATCGAGGAGGCGATCCGGGAGCTAGCTAGCCGTCTACCGGCTCCGGCTGAGGTGATCGAACAAGCGTTAGATGCCGCTGTCGCGCGAGACGAGAAGACTGCTCAAGACAGCGACGCATCGTCCGGTAATCGTCGTCCTCGGGCAGCAAAGCCGCAAGGCCGTCGCTGAAGCCGCGCGCCACGGCGCCCCAAGCTTCGCGCTTTCTCTGCTGCTCATCGACTTCCTCGCCTCCGGGAAGCTGCTGCATTGCCCCTCCGACGTTGCTCTTCATGGACCCACGGCGTCCTGAAGACGCCCGAGCCGTCAACATGTCAGAAATGAGACGCCCCAAGGCGTGCAATAACTTAAAGTTTCCCTAAAGAAGATCGATGGCCGACGCCCCCAATACGCGCGCGTCAGACCGACGCAAGATCGAACAGCTGATCGACCAGCACCACGACGCCGTGCTGTACCACCTACGCCGTCGCTGCGACGATCCCCTCCTGGTCGACGCCGCCGCCGGCCAGACCTTCATCGCTGCGTGGCAGCATCTCGACGAGCTCCCCGCGAACGCTCGCCCGTGGCTGCTCGGTATCGCGCGCTCCGTCCTGGAGCACCATCAACGGATCGAGCGACGCATGCAACGGCGCCGATGGCCCCCTCGATTCCGACGGCGCACACCGATCGCTCCGATCACCGATGAACTGGAGCTACGGCTCAGGCGAACGCTCCAGCGGCTCTCGCCGAACGACCTGGAGATCCTCGTATTGGCCGAGGTTGAAGGACTGAGCGGCGATGAGCTGCCCTTCGTGCTCGGTCGCAAAGTCCAGCTCGAGCGTGCTCGCCGACGCTTGACCAGGGCCCTCCAGCAGATCGAGCCCGAAGAACGCCCCACGGCCACGCTAAAGCAGGGGACTGTGCGGTGACCCAGGATCGCCACAGTGAGCTGATGCGCGACGCGTTCCCGGACGTCGCCGAGGAGGGCGACGACATGCGAGCGCTCCGAACGCGCCTGCTCGTCCTCCTCTCCGACCCCGACTCGGACTTCGATGTTCGACCACCCAAGCCGCCGAGCGGAGGGCACCGCATCCAGATCGCTCTTCCGCAGCGGCTCCCACGGCCAGCGGCACTCGCGGTAGGAACCGCGATCGTCGTGGTCATCGTGCTCCTGGCGACGCTGCGCAGCTCCCCTTCGGCGCTCGCGCAGAAGTTCCCGATCTTCAGCACCAGCATCCAGCCAGCGCGCGCGGCCCTCGGCGTCATGCCAGCTCCGGGGACCGTTGCGTCAGCCAGCGCGATCCGCACTCCCAACGGCGCTGCGTATGTGATCGCGTCGGCGAACGATCGAGAACTGTGTATCTCGGTGCCGGCGACGTCGCTCCGAGCGTTGCTCGAAGCGCTCGAAGGTCCGCAAGCTCCTCCCGCCGTCCGGTATGTCGGCGGATGCGTCCCAGTGGCGCGCGCGGAACACAAGGGCGCCATCCTGACGAGCCCCCTAAAGCATCATCGGGGCGCAGAGGTCGTGGTCGTGCTGCCAGCCAACGCAAGCGAGCCGGTCATTCGTGCTGAAGATGGCAACACGACGCAGGTGAAGGTGGAGGATGGAGCCGCCGTGACGAACGTGCTCTCACCCTCCACCTTGGAATACGAGGTTCACGGGACGCTCGTCTCAGCGACGATCGACGCGCACCCGCGCCACCCTCTCGTCGTGGTCCCGGAAGACCACTAGCCTCACGGGTACAGGTAGCCGAAGACTTTCCTGGTTCCGTTCGGGCCTGCGTTCTCAATCGCCGCTGTCCCGGTGCCGTCTTTTTCGAGGTAGCCCGTATTCGCCTCGCATTCGATCGTGCGACAGTTACCGCCCTGCCGTTCGCCGCCAGCTTCGATCGCGATATTGCTGTAGGCATCTGTGGTGTGACCGATCGCGCGCCGAATCGAGGTGCGTTCCTGGCTTTCGCAGGCCGCGCCTTCGACCTTCGAGATGTTTTCGCAGAAGGGGCCTTCGAATGCGGATGTCGATCGCGCGCCGAAGGCCAAGAGGAGGACGAGCCCCGTGCCGAGCACTGCGAGGAGCCATCGGGCTGTGTCTGCATGAGCGCGCATCAGCGGCCTCCTTCCTCGTAGGTATGGGTTGCCCCGTCGGTGGTCCACCCGAGCGACCGAACGGTGCGGCCGTCTGCGCTGAACTCGAACCCGTTGTCAACGACAGGGATCGCTTCCGCTGTGCCGTCCGACCAGGTCACGTTGATCGACTCGACGTTGTTCTCTGCGACGCCGGCCCACTCCGTCGGCTCCGGCAGTTCTCCGGGTTGGAGCGGTTGAGCGTTTCGTTCAGTCACGGAGCCGACGACCAGCGGTTCGTCTTCCAGCCGTTCGGGCGACGCACACGCGCTAGCCCCCTCTTCGCCGACCTGCACACAGTCCTGTGTCGGTGTGATCGAGGCCCAGACTCGCTGCGCTGCCGTCGAAGGCCCGACGCGCCGCACAACGCCCGTCAGCAGCGTTTCCCCAGGCACTTCGTCTTGTGCGGTCGCTCCGCGTTGGAAGACCGCAGTGTGGCCGATCGCCGCTTCCTCAGCTGGTGTCGGTGCCTGCTGGGCGCTCTCAGCCGAACCGCCCAACGTGTACGTCAACGCTGCCGCGACGATGACCACCGCTGCGAAGATGTGTCTTGCCTTCATCCCGTTCCCTTTCGTTCGTCCGATGAACACTGGCCGCGGCCCAGGAATCCGATGTGGCTCCCTACCCGCCGGTCAGCTTGCCTCTGACGCCGCGCAGCCAGTCCAAGCGCATGCGCAGCAGATCACGTTCTGCCTCCTTGGCGATGTCCCCTTCGGGATCTCGAAGGGCTGCAAGGTGCCGCTCGCACTCGACCTCATGGCCCCAGAGCGTCGCGAGCACAAGAGGCATCTCCTCGGCGGTGCAGAGCGCCACCTGCGCAAACAGGCGATCCCACGCCCCATACGTAGCGGACTCGGCGAACCACTGCCGGCGACGCGCGACACCAGCTCCGGTTGCCGCCCAAGAGCCCTGCGAGTCTTCGACGATCCACCCGAGCTCAGCCAGCCGCTGGGTCGTGCGCCTGACCATCGGCGCGCGATAGTCCAGCGCTGCGAGCCGGCGGCGGAGGCGACACCCCAGATCCCACGCGGTCCCTGGCTGCTCGACGATGAGCGCCAGGACGATTTCGCGTCCCAGTCCCCTTTCCGACCCTCCTCCCGTCATGTTCGCGACCGTAGCATCGCTGGTTGGCTCATGCGATCTCATTCGAACGTTTGACACCGCTCGTCAAGCATGCTGCACCCGCGAGATTTGGCTCTGGCACTGGGCTGCGACAGTCGTCCTACGCTCGCAATGCTGGCTGCACGGTCCGCAACGCGACCGCTATCTACACGGAGAGCCCCCAGGCTCAGGTCGGGCGCTGGGGGCTCTCGCGGGGTGTCAACGCCGAGGTCTGCCGCTGACAACTGTATGGTAGACGATTATCGGCGCCCAGAACGCAAGAAAGCCCCCCGACCCAGTGAAGGGTCGAGGGGCTCTCGGAGAAGATTTGGAGGGCGGCTGGTCTTACTCGGCGAGTAGGTCCAGTGCCTCCCGGTTGCGCTCAACGGCAGTCCGAAGACGCTCCTGGAAGTCCTTGTCCTTGCGCTTCTGTGCGATGCGCTCAGCGATAGCGTCACGGATCACCTCCGACACGGAGGTCTGGTCGGCCATCGCGACAGCATCGAGCGCACGGGCTTGGTCCTCTGGGAGGCGCAAACTCATGGCTCTTGTCTCGGTCGACATTGCTTCTCCTTGGCTCGGGTTACTGATACCACCATACCACTGTTCGGCAAAAACGCAAGGGAACTTTACGTATGCAAGATACCGTGATATACTAATACTGTGCTTGAGATAGACGACTTTCTACTCGCGGCAGAACAAGCCCTCGGCATCGACGCCGAGCGCCTGATCCCTGTCACGAAGATCCCTCTCGCGGAGAGTGCGCTCGCGGCCCCACACGCATCGTTCGGAGGGCACGAGTTCTACCCCGGCATCGTCCAGCAAGCAGCCATCCTCGCCTCCCGCATCATGCGCAACCACCCCCTGCCGGATGGCAACAAGCGCGTCGCCCTCCTGCTCACCGAAGTTCATCTCGCCGAGCATCATCTGAAGATCACCGCGACCCCGGAGGAAATCAACCGCACCTTCCGCGCCGTCGCCGCGAAACGCATGACAGAGGACTACTTCACCATCTGGATGCAAGAGAAGACCAGGCCCCCACTCGAGGGTCCTTAACGTCGAAGAGGCCCGCTGCCGAAGCAACGGGCCCCTCTCGAAACGACTGGCTGCTGCGCTGGAGGCTAGCCGGCGGCGCCGATCACTCGACGCTCGACGCGGTAGCTGCGCCCGAGCCACATCCACCAGCGGATGAACACTGGCTGCCATCCCGTCCCGTGCTGCTCCTCGACGACGGTCGCGAACTTCGTCGGGACGAGCTGACGGAGCCTGCGGATCTTGCGGATCACATAGGCCGTGCGTGTCTCTTGGTAGTCCATGTGCGTTTCCTTTGGTTGTGGTCTATCTGAGGGTCCAGAAGCCGATCTCTCGCCGGCCCCACTCATCGCATGCGGCTTCGCTGGAGTTGTAGATGTCGAGTTCCGAGCCCCAGCCGATGTGGTCGAGGACGATGAAGTGCCGCTTCCCGAACGCCGAATGGTCGAGCAGAATCCTCGTGCCGATCGGCAGGAAGTTGTTTGCGACCTCGCCGAGGAACACCGGGCGGCCAGAAGCCGTGATCGACCCCTGGTCGTAGCACGTCGAGCTGACCGTGTAGTGGACGAGCCGCTGCTCTATGCGATGCGCCACGTCCGGTCTTCGTTGGGTGCGACTTCTTTCGCGGTCGTCCACCTGCTGACGTATTCCGTCGAGATGACCGTTCGGTTGGGGCGACGGATGAGCCACCACGCGAGCTTGCACCTGCGGATGAACCGGGTGGCCGAGCGCCAGCGCGGTCGTGATTGCAACGATGAGAGAGCGGATTGCATCTTGCTCCTTTCTCGCTTCGCCACGGCGCAATGCCGAGGCCGGTTACGCCGCGGTGAGCGCCGACGTCATCCCGCTGTCACGACAGCGAGGTAAGCTGAGGCAATGGACGACTGGACCTGCGCGGATCTCGCCGCTGCCCTCCGCGCCGAAATCGAACGAGACACACGCATCCTCGTCCGCGTCTCCGACGAGAAGCTGCTCTACGCAGCCTTCGAGCCTCTCCTGCGAGCACGACGTAGAGTGCTCGAAGCGCAGGCGGCAATCGCCGAGCCAACGAAACGCGCAACGGCAGCAGTAGACGCCCTCTGTGAGCAACTGCGTCGACTGCGCGACCTCGAAGTCGAGGAGGCGCTGCAAGCACAGTGTGCGACCCTCAAGACGAACCTCCTGCGTCTGCACGATTCCGAGTAGCGCCTCCCCGTCGTCAGGTAGACGGGGCTCATCGGCGCATCTTCACGAGCACGTCGCTCGGTGGCCGTGGCGGCGATGGCATCAGCGGCTGATCGAAGCGCTCCTCGGCGAGGAGGAGTGCCACGCGCTGCTCGTACTCGTCAATCTCGATGCTACCGCCGACGTACATGCTGCGTAGACGCTGCCCGTGCGTCTCGACGGGTCGTCTGGTCGGCGGCGCGTGCCCCATGCTCGTTGTCTCAGGCTAGTTCGCTGCGTTTGACGTGCAGCTGCGTCTCGCACGCTGTCGCGCAGTCCCCGGATGTGGTCGCCCGGAACTGCCATGAGCCGCCGGCACTGAGCTGCAAGGCGTGCGCGTAGACACCCTGGGCTTCGCGGACGGGCTCAACGGTCTGCGCCGGCTGCTGCGGAGCCTTCACGGCCAGTGCGACGTCTTCGGCATCCACGGGCTTGCCGTCGTGGTCCACCACTCGGATGAGTACCGCGATCGTCACGCCCTGCGTGACCTGTGTGAGCTTGCCCTTGTCGAAGGTGATCGAGAGGGCATGCACCCGCTGGGTTGGCGGCGGGGTGATCTTGCGGACGCGGACGCTCATGCTTCCAGAGACTGTTCGATTGTGATCGGGATCGTGCCCTGGTTCGGAAAGAAGCTGACCTCTCCCTCGCTCCACGTAACGCGGACTTCCATCTCTGCGGGACCTGCGGTCACCGTGACTTTTTCCAAGGGGATGCTGAGTTCCCCAGTGGCTTCTTCGGAGACCGTCGCATCGACTTCTATGAGGATGCTGCCCTGCTTGATGAGGGCGACGATCGATTCCGCCTCCCCGAGGTTTTTCACGGGTTCTTTGACAACGGCGTCTTCCAGCACGGCCGCAAGCGGCTTGTACGTTTCCCCGGTCTTCAATACGGTCGGTTCACTCATTTGGTACTCACGCTCGTTTCGCGAGGAGACAGGACAAGGCTGGCGTCACGGTCTGCTAGGTCAAGGGTAGTCGCACGATCAGGTAGCTCAACGCCAGATCCGCGGGCTGGGAGATTCACGCCAGCTCCACGGGCAGCAAGCGTCAGAGCAGTACTCCGTGCAGCGACCGCCAGGCCGGTGCCGCGCGGCAACAAGATCAGCAGGGTAGGACGTTCGAGGGGCGGTGGAGCCGCGGAGTGATACGTCCATGTCGCCCGCGCCGACATATGGCCAACAGTGTTGAATCGGACGGTGCCAGACCCAGACCACTCAGCGCTCGCCGACATGCGCCCCGACCCGGTGAACCCGACGGTTCCCGTGCCCGTCATGGCCGCCGTCGCGGCCAGCGAACCGGAGCCGTTGAATCGTGTCACACCATGCCCAGCCACATTCCCAGCCGCGAGCAACGCGCCCCCACCGGCATACCGAGCGAACCCAGACCCCGACCATGCGCCACTTGCGCCCAGGTCAGCACCGCCATTGTGCCTCGTGATGCCATCCCCCGTCAGGCTCGCCAGTGCCGCAAAGGACGCCGCACCATTCAATCTCAGCACGCCACTGCCTGCCAGGGCCGCAGCCGCAGCCATGGAGCCAGCACCATTGAACCGCACGCTACCCTCACCATCGCTGCTCGCGGCAGCCGTGAGCGCACCGGCACCATTCATCCGCTGACTACCAACACCCGCGGCGCTTGCATGCGCGGCCAGCGTCACAGGGGGACCTTCGATGACTTCGCCCCCTGCGGGCAGCAACGCGATCAGCTCTTGCGACCATTCATCGGTGCTGTCATGGGCGGGCGCGGTTGGTTTCACCGCCCCGGTCGAGCCGGAACCCGTGAACAGCTTGTCGCTAAACAGCCATGATTCCTGACTTGACCGTGACGTGAAGCCCGAGGCAACGGTCCACTTGCCTTCCTCGTTCAGGCACGCGATGGCTACCACCATCTCGCCCGCTTCTTTGAGCGTGATAGTTTCGGTAGGTTCGCCTTCACTGAACTTCTTCTTACCGCCCGAACTTACATCAATCGGTGACCCCGATGTCACGCAGCCGCGGTATGCCTCTACCCATGCTCCGAAAAAGTTCTTGGCGGACCATTTAGCTTCCCATTCGGTACCGGACGTATAACGCATCCAGTACAGCGCGATTGCTACTTCACTACCCATCTCCGTGGAGGCAATAAGTGTCCAGTCGCCTGGCGTCGTGAACGTCGGTTTTCCACCAACGACGACCCCGGTGATCAGGATGTCATCGGCTTCTACGCCTGCTGGCTTTTTCAGCTTGTAGGAAGTCGCTTCTTTGCTGAAACTGACTGGTTCGCCTGCGCCAGCGACTGCTGTGATCGCCATTAGCTCAGCGTGAATGTCAATTCTTCATTACCGATACGGTATTCATCGCCCGTCTTCACCGTCCGGTAGTCAGCCTCCTCCAAGCTCTCACGCCACCGCAACGTCCCAGCCGTTTTCGCGGTGAATACACCATACCCCTTGATTTCGCCCCATTCCGCTGAGGCTTTCGCATAGTCAAGCGCACCATCGTTCTTGCATTCCTCGTTCGCGGGGCTAGTGATGGTCAAGGGCTGGCGTTCATAGGCGCCGCCGGATACCTCGACGCCGCCTTCGCCTTTTTCGTTCGGGACCGTGGTGAACAACGCCACGTACGTCGAGTCGAGGCTGTTTTCAAGCAGGCGGTCAGACTCGCCGGTAATTAGGTTTTCGCCCATCTCACACCTCCATATCCGCGATGACCGCCCAACAGCAAAGATCCGAGCCGAGCGCGGCGCAGCAGCCATCGTCTTCGTAAATCTCGTCCGCTTCGGCCTTCTCTTCCTTCAAGGTCCCGGCTTTCACTTCGGGATCCGAGGCACAGCGGATCGACAGCCAGCACGGTGCGTGCTCGTCGAGATCCCGGCAGGCGAGCGCGAGCGCCCCGAGGTCCATCTCCTCCATGACCGCTTCCGGATCGGCCTTCACGACACCGTACGGGTCGCCTGGCGCCGCGAACGCGAAGTAGTCGACGCTCTCGTCGTTGCCCTCCGTGTGGACTACCGGGAGTCTCGTCGCGATCGGGCTGAGCCGCTTCGCGTTGACCGGGATCAACGTCGAGGCCGCGAGCGCAAGATGCGGCCCAGGTGTGTACGGCGTGCTTTCAAGACGCTCATGGGCGAATGCTTCGTCCTTGAACAGCTTCGTGTAGTTCAGCTGCACCGTGCTGGTGACGAGCACGTCGCCCTCGACGACATCCGGGCCGACGCCACCTGCGGTGCCGGTGTCGATCGCGAGCTGGCAGCCCGTCTCCGTGACGATCTGCCGCCACAACGCCCGCAAAGGCATCGTCACATCGTCCGTCGCCGGATGCAGATTCGAGCCGAACAAGAGCACGCGCTTGCCGTTGATCGTGACCAGCGCATAGGAGCCAAGCGCCTGCTCCTCATGGGCTGGCGAGCGATCAGTCAGGTGCAGCTCGAAGGCGTCCCATTCGTGCGTGTATGGCTTCCATGTGGTGTAGTGGTAGCCGGGGGTCAGCGTGTCCGCGAGGGCGTACTTCTCGGCGGCCGTGAACGTCATCACCACCACATCCGCCGCCGGCAGTGGGTCTTCGGGCTTCGTGACCGTCCCAATCCACTCGGGCGCAAGGCCCGCAGGGAACGGGATCGCCTCGAAGTCATAGCGAGACGGCTCTGCGGTGATCCGGTCGAGAACAGGGTCGCTCATCGGTGTTCCTCTCGTTCAGCGAGCAGCAGCTTGGCTTGCTCTTCAACATGCTTGTGGTAGAGCGGCAGCAGCTTGCGCTTGCCCCACGCGTACGCGCAGCCGCTGAAAGTCGCCCACCCGATCGCGGAGCCCAGGAACGACTCCGCGACCCACTGCCAGTTCACGAGCCGTAGCCGCCGACGAGCGAGCGGAGCTTCGCGAAGTCCACGATCCCCAATGCGAGAACCGGTTCGGGGAGCTCGCTCTCCCAAGCGTGGGGGACGAACGCGAGGTACTCGTCTACATACGTCTTCTCCCACGCCTCGACGGCTTCCTGCGGCACTCCCCAGGTGAGGAACTTCGCGATCTTCCGCAGCCTGGAGAGGGCCTTCCAGATCGCGTGGCCACCCTCGATCGGTGAGCCTTTCACAACAGTCCAGGGCTTGCCTTCCTGGAACTGGCGCATCGCGCTTTCCGGCACTTCAACCCCCGTGGAGAGACCGCCGAACAGCTCCATCGCAACCTGCTGCGCATCATCGTCCTCGACCGACACTGCCGCGAAGGCGTCGATGTCCGGCGCCGGCTTCTCGACGGTGCCAAGCAAGCCGATGGTCTGCGCGTATTCCGCCGCGGCGACCAGCGTCCAGCCCTGGTCGCTGCCCGGCTTGTCCCGCCGCCAGCCGGACGCTTCGTACATCCGTTCGATGTCGGCATTGGTGATCGTCACCGCTCCTCCGATCAGCGCACTGAAGATCATCCGCCCGTGCGCCACGCTCGCGCAGGTGCAGTCGCCAAGCTGGTCGTTGAGAAACATTTCCCACGCCTGGATCAGCGTCGTGTAGTCCACCAGCGGCTCCTCGCGGATCACCGACTTGCCTTCCCCGATCACCGCGAGTGCCTTCTCGATATCCACGAAGTCGCGGACGTTCACCGTGAGCTTGTCCACTGAGCGCTCACTACGCCCAAGCGCAAGGGTCTGCGGTCTAAGCGGATGCGGGTTAGCGACCGGGATCGAGAATGTCTGCATCTCAGGCACCCTTCCCGCCGATCGCCTGCGCGAGAGCCTTGATGCTCGACTGTGCGATCACGACAGGCTTCTGTTTGACTTCCCCCAACTCAGATGGCAGGAATGCCGGCGCGATGTTGCGCGACCACAACGCATGAGCAATCTGCACCCCGGCCAACACCACCGAAGCCGCGATAGCAAGCACATGTGACGCCGTCGCATCTGAGATCAACGCGAACGCGACGATCAACGCTACTACCTGGCCGATAAGCGCAAGGACCGCGGTTGCGATAGCGGACGGTTCGATCTGCCCAGTGTGGATCGAGTTGGCGATCAGCCCGACGACGACGATCCCATCGGTCGTACAGGCGATGATGACCCCTTCGATATGCGGTCCGAAGATGCCGAGGCCGACCGCGAGGCCCGCGAGAGCGGTAACGACCGCGAGGATCATCGCAGTCTTGGATGAGGCTTCCGCCTGCACAGCGGTGCGAACAAAAGACATGTACTGCTCCCTTCAGGAGTGAGCGAGTTGACGAGAACGACGAGTGAGACGAGAGCCCTTGCGCAGCTCGCGCCGACACTCAGCCTTGTGTGAGGCGAGACGCTTGACGCCGTGCAGCGCCTGGTGGCATTGCTGCCGGTGCCTGTGGGCGCGGAGCACCCGACGTGTGCCTTCGACACGCGGCAACTCCACGGTGCGGCCGTAGGAGAGCTTCAGGATGCCTGTGGCGACGTCGCGGTCGACTTCGTGTTTGCCGCCGACCCAGCTCGCGAAGCCCACCTCGTACTGCCACGCAACCCACGACTGCCAGCCCCACGCGACCGCCGGCACAAGCACGCCATAGTCCGCGACCCACAGGCCAGCAGCACAGTGCGGCACCCCGGCAAGCCAGAGCCCCGGTGCGGTGTAGACGATCACCTCGCGCCAGCCAAGTGTCTTGCGTAGCGCGCTCACGGCCGAGCAGACCTGCTGGTAGCTCTCGGGGACCTCGGCGTCGAGCACGGCCGGAAGCGTCCTGTCGCCGATCCCGGATGTCTTGATCGCCGTGGCGAGCGCACGGGCCTGCTGGACCCCATCACCCGGTCGTAGGAAGAGATAGGCGCCGTGCGGGATACGAAGGCCGACGAGCTCCCGCCAGTTCGCCGCGAACGTCGCGTCGCGGAAGCCCTGGCCGTCGCCGAACTGGGCGTAGGCCCACCGGACACCCGAGCGCTTCGCGGCACTCCAATGCACGGAGCCCTGGAAGTCCGAGACATCGACGCCCTGCGCCCCGTGCGGCGTGCTCGAGGTCGGCGGTCCACCGAAGCTCAACGGGACGCACACGCTCGGCTGGAGTGCGGGCACGGGAGGGTTGCAGGCGGGTGTTACGAAATCGGTGTTATGAAATCGACTCGCAGGCGCAGGCGCAGCAGAGACAAGCTGAGCAATCACGCCGAGGACGAGCAGGAGCAGGAGCGCCATCAGGCGCCAGAGATGCTTCATCGGGACCTCCAGAGGGGTCGAGGGGTTGTGCGGCGGCGCGTCCGTCCAGTCGCTCTCTCACGACCACCGTCAGAGACGGTCTTGTGTGGCCGCTAAACGGGGTGGCTACGCGCGCTTCTCTGCGACTCGGCCGCGAGCATGTGCTTCAGCGATGTGCTTTGCCGTGACCGGCTCACCCGGCCTATGGGCTACTGCTCCCGGATGATGAGTGCGGCAAGCCCTATAGGCCGTGCCGGGGACTGCGTGCCCGAGTTTCGAGCAGCCATCCACATGGCATTCGAGGTGCGCTCGCCACGGCCGGATTAGCTTCTGCACGACGAGGAAGAACACGGCGAGGTCGATCAGCTTGAAGACCTGGCCGCCCCATTCACTTGACGCCCAGTTGTAGGCGTCCGGGTTAGTCCAGAGCCAGCTCACGCTGCCAACGACATGGATCATGGTTTCAGCCCGACGACCCGATCGGCCTTCGCTTTGCAGTCTTCGACCGGGGCGAGCGCATTCACGACAAGGACGACGGCGCCACGCGCCTTGCGCTGCTGAGCTCTCGGGAGCCTGCGTCCCTTGACGAGCAGCCCGTCGAGGGTCTTGACGGCCGCGTGGTGATGATCGTTCTGCGCCCGGCAGCTTTCCAAGGTCGTCCTGCGACGGTCTTCTTGGATCGCGCTCGAGATCTCCTGCGCGACCTGTGCTTGTTCGAGAGCGACGCTCGATCGCTGTTCAGCACGCCCCGACCGTCGTTCGGCGTGCGCGCTGGTGTGGATGACGCCCGCAAGCGTCAAGCTCACTAGTAGCGCGGCTGCGGTGGTTGCTAGCGCGAACGCGAACGCGAGAAGTACATGCTCACGTCTCATCAGAGCGCCCCCGTCAAGATCAACGGCAAGATCGCGGCCAGGAGGATCGTTGCCGAGCCGATCGCAATCTCGATCGCCTTCGTCCGCCTCGTCCGCCGCTCCTCCTCGGCCTCCGCCGCTTCATCGTCGCGCTGCCTCGTCAGCTCCTCGACCTTCTCCGACACAGCCTCCTGCTCCCCGCGCCACTGCTCGAGCTTGCCGATCCTGCCGTTGGTGCGCTTCGCCTCACGGTGGATGTCCTCCAGTGCCTGGTCCTGGCGATCCAAACGCTTGTCAAGGCTTGAGAAGCGTTCCCGGAGGAGCGCGAGGATCTCGCCTTCCGCTGCGGCCATCAGGCGCACCTTCTCTTGACCGTCTCAGGCATGCAGTTCTCCTATCCCAACAGGGCGAATCGTGCTACGGTTCCCGGTCATCCCCGAGGTCCAACGAGGAGGCACCAAGACGTGTCGTGGCTCATCGCGATAGCCGTCGTCGCATTCATCATCTGGCTCGTAGCACGGGTCAACAAGGCGAAGGACCGTACGCTACGCGCAGCGCCGCCCGGCAGCACGCGCGTAGAGGCGCTCAAGGCAGCCCACGTCAGCAACACCGTCGATCAGTATGCGCGTGCCGGTTGGGCTGTCGTAGGCCAGTCAACCGCGAAGTCTCTCGGGTCGCAAGCTCGCGTCACGGTCACCTTTCGCAAGGAGCGCTAGCGGATGCGCGGACATCCGGTCCTAGGCGTGTTAGCCGCGATCATCGTCATCGGGGCGATCATCGGAGCCGCCACCAAAGGAGGCCAAAGCGGTGGCAGTCCGCACGCGGCATCCCATCATGCGCGGCGAACCCTCAGCCACGATCCGCTCGCCCACCACCGTGGCTATGCCGGTCTTGGCGCAACGCGAGCCGCATTCGACGCTGGCAACAACGTCAGCGAACCTGCGAACCCGGCAGCAGCGCCCGGCGTGTTCTGGTACACGGTTCTAGAAACTGACGCTGCTCATCGCGTCGTCGCCTACCGTGTGAGTGGTGTAACCGAACCGCCAATGAGCGCAAGAGCGTGGCTGACACTGGGGGGCGGAACGATGCTGCCAGGACCCTACGTTGCGCCCATCAGGACCAGTCGCAATTGCTACGTGTGGCGCGATAAGGCTCTTCAACGCCTCACCGGCGACAGCTACGCCGTGTCCTTCACGTACCCCGAACCTTCCTGGGTTGAAGTGTTTGCTCAACGCAAGCCAGAATGCCCGTGAAGCGTGTCGCTCTCATCGCTGTAGTAGCCCTTGCGTGGCTCCCAGGCATCGCGTCGGCGCACGGTCGCCCTTACGCGCTCTCGCACCCTCGACATGAACACTGTCGGGCACACTTCACGAAGCTCGTCATGCGTCATACGCGACACCATCGCCGCGTAATTTGCCTCCCAGCGGAATCACCCACGCGACTCTTGCGGTGGCCCACCTATGACAATGTTGGCCCCAATGCAATCGGGGATTGCGAGTTCGCGGCTGCCGCCGACTGGATCATCGCCACAAAGCACGTCACACCCCCCGAAGCCGAAGTGATCGGTGACTTCTATGCTGCTGGGGGCACCCCGGAAGGAGGCACCGACGAACTAAGCAATTGGTGGACATTTCATGCCATCGATGGCTACTCAGAGCAGCTTTCTGTTGCGCCTGGTGACATCGCGCGTAGCGCGATTGAAGCGCAGACGATGCCGACGATCACCGAGATGGCCCTCCCTAACGGAACTTCCCATATGATCCTTACACTGGGGCCAACCACCGACGGCGTAAGAATCGTTACCTGGGGCAGTGAATCTCTAATGCGTTGGCCCGAATGGGAGCAACGCGCCCGGATCAACCTCCAGGTTGACCCCTCCCCCAATTAGCTAGTTCCCATCACTATGAACATAAACGGACAGTCAAGGAAGTGTTTTGTTTCGGTGCCTTCTAGGCTGTAGGTCGAGAAAGTCATATGGGACTTGGTTCGCGCTTCCCAGCCCCAGCTTATGGGATGGCTGCCATTTGAAGTTTCAGGAGCGATTAGGAGCCCATACGTTTCCGACGCCTTTTCGACATCCCAAACGAGTTCGTAATGGCCCGTCGAAATGTGTTTGAAAGTATAATCCCCAGATCCGGTCTTTAATTCAGTGGCGCCCTGGATAAGGCCCCACGACAGGAAGCTCTGTGTGCTGCCCGTCTCCTGACGCACGGTCCCTTCGCCGAGCTTCGGCCCCGTGACGGCTCCAGCCTTGAGCATCGCTGCGAGTACCGTTTCAGCACCCAACGGCAACCCAAGCACAGCCCGTTTCGCGACTTTTTCGATGTCAGCGTTTTCCAGCGATGTCGCTTTCGCTGGCACGAGAATGTAATCCAGCGCCATCGCCGATGTCGGTAGCGCCGGCTCCCCATGCGATGCCCGATTCGCCAACGTCGCCCCCGAAGTGGGTGTGCCTTCGAGGTAGGTGATGGCGTATTCGTTGCTCGACCCGTGGTACGCCTCGTCCAGTATCTGCGCGCACAAGCAGTCGATCCGCGGGTTCGTCGCGTTAGCCGCCGGGACTTTTGTCGTCAACGTCGAAGTCACCCGAATATAGTTAGGCCCCCCGGACGTGGAGTACGCCTGGTCAACGATCACCTCACCCGGAGCGGTTTCCAGGTTCATGCCGGTCCCTGCGGTCGTAGCCAGATCGGTGGCGCCGACAAGGCCGCCCTCCACCGAGCCGATCGAAGATCCACGTTCCAGTAGGACGCCCAGCGTCGCACGACGCAAAACCTCCGCCCCGTAGCTACCGGCCTGAAGTGCGAAGCCTTCAACCGCCATGCCGTGCCCCCTTCAACGCATCGATCTCAGCCTGCATCCGTGCCAGCGTCACACCAAGAGACGGCTTGAGCGGTGGCCCCTTCACACGATGCGACCGCAACTGCCAGCCAAGCCCCACCACAGCATCCCTCGCAGGCGTCGGATCATCCCCGTCGCTCTCAACCGTCAGGAACGCGACGGCTTGACGGCCACGCTTCCCCGTCTCGCTCTTGCGACCAGCTAGCCCGTGGCTGTGCGTGGCGTCCGTGACAGTGAGGCCAGCAGCCGCTAACGCGGTCTTGGCCTGTTGTGCGGTTGTCTTCGGACCCGAGAGGACCACGATTAGCTTCATCTCATCCTCCTACTAGAGCTTTTTCCAGACGCCAGTTGACTTCGACGCGATACCCCACCCCGACAGGCCAGTTGCGTTGCCAGCGTTGTCATAGGCGACATTGCCGATGATCGCAACGCACTTTTCTTCGTAGAAGTGACCTTCGCTGTTTTCCTCAGCGAGGTTCACTGGTTCCATCACATACTGTGTATTAGCCGCGCTCGCGGCACTCGCTGTGCGCTTCGCGTCTGAGAGCTGACGACCAAGCCAGTGCGCCGGTGGCCTCGGATACCCAGGCATCAGACAGCCGGAGCGATAGCTTCGAGGTACGGCGGCTGAGAGAACATGAATTCCGTCATGGCATCCCCCTGGTCAGCAACGGTCGTCTTCCAGCCGGTGATCCGCCACTCCTGATCCAACCCTTCTGGGAATTCCGGGTCGAACACCTGGCCGTCCGGGCCGAGTGCTGGCATTACGATCCTCACATCGTCACCGACGATGTAGGAGCCTAACGGCAGATGCGGGTCAAAGGCGCTCAACGTCACCGTCGGTGTGACTGGCGCATAGCTATACATCGCTAGGTCGCTCACCCCTATCTGGCTGAGGATGCTCGTGATGTGCTGCGACTGGATCTGCGCACGGCTAATCACACGCTCCCACAACGGATAGCCCTGTTCCAACGGGTAAATGTTCTGGTCGATGACAAGCGCCCCGGAGCCACCGATCTCGTACACCTGGTTCGCGGCTTCACTGCCGTCCTCCGGAAAACTGTATTTCCGTGCGGTCGTCAGGTCGATCGTCAGATGGTTTTCTTCAACGGTCCTTCCCCTGCGTGGATGGGACACGTTGATCGTCCCGATCGGCGGGGAGCCCGGACCATCGCTGTAGGCCAAGTCCACACCGATGTCTGGGGCGACACCGAGCCCGAGCTGCGCAATCTGACTCACAATCGATTCGATCGTCTGCGCGCTCGTGTACGGGTAGGTCATCGCAATCCAGAACTCTTCCGCCGCTGCAGGGCTCCCACCGGAAGGAACCTCACCGTTGAGCAGCACTCCGAGGCCCCCGAGCAGATCTCCGTACGGCATGCTCCTGTGGTTGCTGTACCCGATCGCGTCCTCAAGGAGCTGGCAGACGATCAGGGACGCATCCCACGGCGTTTGCGGCCACAGGCTCATCGGTGTGAGGCCAGTGATCCCCGAATACGGCGGTGCGCTGTAGTCGGTCGCTTGGACGCGCTGCGCGAAGTACGCCCAGGTGCTCGAGCACGACGGTTCCATCGTGCCCGTGGTGCTCGTCGGCGTCGAGTCGACATTTGGCTTGCGTGGCAGCACGATGCCGTCCGCGACGATGCTGCCCTTGTAGTCGGCGACGATCAGCGTGCGGTTCGGGATTGTGCATGCGCGGGGGTTCGTCTCTCGCACCCGCGGGTCTCTTGAGTCGATGGTCCCTGCCAGTGTGCCAGCGGCATTGAGCTGCTGTCCGAATGACACAGTGCGCAACGGCACCTGTCCAACGAACTTGCCCGAGAGGAGATCATAGGCGTAGTAGGAGAATGGACTTGCGGGTGTCGTCGCGAACGCCATCACAATATCCGTGCAGACGCCCACTGCACAGTTAGTTCGCCTTCGCCCGATGTGGAGGTGAACTGCAACGATGTCGTACCGGGTTCAAGGACCCACCATTGTGAGCCGATCGCGAGCGCGTCCAGGCGGTCAGAGCCTACGGTCGTCCCTGCCGTGTAGTAGGTCACTGTGTGCATATCCGTATCGACCACCAGACGGTCCCCGGCGTTGAGTGCGATGTTGAACGTCAACGCGGGAGCACCCGGTGCCGTCGCATTCGTCACGGACGGGTTCAAAGACGGTCCTTCGATGACAAGGATCGGCCTCGTCTCGATGGTCCCGGCGTTGACGACCTGGAGCGCCCCGACCTCGCTACCGCCACCAAACCCCAGGTCGAAGCCGAACGGGAAACTAAAACCCGAGGATTCGCCTGTCGTACTCGTCGAGGCCGCTTCGGTTGGTCCGTACCAGCGAGGGTCAGCCGCCGCGAACAGCAGAGTGACTTCCGCCAGTCCACCAAGCGCATACGTAATATCGACCGGCATCTGGCGCTTACGGACCCTCGCGAGTGTCGCCAGGGTCCCGTATCCCGGCAGCCCCATATACAACGGGAGCTCTTCCATGCCCGAGGGAAGCGTCGCGCCGGCTAGCTTGGAGCCCGCTTCGGCTTCGAAGTCGAGTTGCAGGTCCCCGGTGATCGTGATTTCACGCCCCCCCATCACATCCAGCCCGGTAAACAAGCCGTGGTCACGGGGCCGCCCGGAGTCACCCGAGCGGATCGTGGGAAGATCGATCCCTTCGATCTTCTTCACCTCCAACGCGCAGCCGGGACCAAACGTGTAGCCCTGGAACTGCCACTGGTATGGTTCGAGGGTAGGCGGCTCAACGCCGTATTCCGGAAACGCCACTGCCCACCCCCTGCGAGACTGTCATGCGGGAACTTGGGTGCGGAGCGCCCAGCCGACCTCTGACGCGATAGCAGCCGAGTCAGTCAGCGGGACCCCAGTGATATTGATCACCGCGCCGCTGCCAGCGAACTGGGTCTGCGCCTCCTCGCGCGTCTTTTCGACCAGCGCCTTCTGTTCAGCTTCATTCAACGCAGCTTTGTTCTTCGCCTCCGCCAAGGTCTGTTCAGCGCTCGCGAGCACGACCGAGGCGTTACCCTGTGCTGTCGAGAGCGCGTTCTGAGCTTCCTGCTCGGCGACCGAAGCATGCCCTTCGGCCTGGGAGAGCGTGCTCTGAGCACCCTGGATTGTCGCGTTCGCAGCCGTTTCCGCAGCCTTCACCGCAGCTTCGGCCTGTGCAACCTGCATCTTCTGCTGCGCTTCGGCGTACTTCAGGTTCGACGCGGCCGTTTCCTGTTGTGCCTTGCTTCCCGTCGCAGCCTTTTCCTCGGCATTGGAGGCCTGCTGCACGGCCTTGTCGGTCGTCGCAGACACTTCCGCGAGATGCGACTTGGCTTCCAGGACTGCCTGGTGCTGAGTCTCTTCGGTGCCGGCGAGCGCCGTCTTCGCCGCACCGACGATCGTGTCCTGCTGGCCGGTGACCGCATCGATGTACGCCTGCACTGCCGCTGAGGTGTTGTCCGTTTCGGTCTGTGCTTTCGCGACCGCAGCTTCGGACTGTGCGATCTGCGCGTCATAGCCCGTTTTCGATTCGTCGAGACCGACCTGCTGCTGCTGCGCGACGAGTTCCAGGCCATACAGGCCGCGCTCAGCGAGCCGGTCGACTTCCGTCTGCGACTTGTCGGTGACCTGCTGCACCGCTGCCTGCGCAGCGATGTTCATTTCGTTGGTCTGGTCCTTGATCAGCGTCGCCTGCGCAGAGAATGTGTCGCTGATCGACTGGCCCGCGTCCTTCAACGCGGTGGCCGCGTTGCCTAGTTCGTCGGTGACGCGGTCGGCCATGTCCTTGGCGACTTCGACCTCCTTAACGGCCTGCTGTTCAGCGATCGCCGTCCGGTCTTTCAGCTCCGTCGCATCTAGCGTCAAGCCCCGAGCGTGCGCCTCCGATGCTGCAGCGGACAGGTCCGCGTTCAGGGTCTGTAGCGCGTTGTAGTGCGCGTGGACGAGTTCCTCAGTGAGCTTGTCGAGGCCTTTTTCGTGGGTGCCGCGGAGAGCGTCGACGAGTTCCTGGAACTGGGCGCGCACCTCGGAGCCCCGGCCCGTCATGTTCTTGGATGTCGCGCCGGTCTCTTTCTCCAGGGTGCGCGCCGTCCCGGTCTGCATGTCACTCTGTAGCGTCTTCAGCAGCGCGCCGCCTTTGGCGCGCAGGCTCTTGACTTCTGCTTCGTGGCGCTCGGCAAGTTCGAGTGTCGTGTCGGCACCCGTCTGCTTCAACAGTTCCGCTTCGGTGACGCCCTTGCGATGCAGTTCCGCGCGGTTGAGCTGGCCTGTTGGACGGTAGGCAACGAAGCCGCCGCCGGACAGCTCACCCTCAGCCTGCGCCTTCGTGAGCGCCGTGACGCCGCCCCTGGGGTTGTACTCGGGGTTGCCGCCCGACTCGTAGTAGTGACCAAGAACGTCGATCAGCGCATGGCTGTTCTCGCCCGCGTTCGCACGGTCGAAGACGGTGACGTACTTGCCGTGGCCCTTGGTGAGAGCGTTGGTCTGCGCAAGTCCTTCGGTGGTGAGCGGGTTCGACAATGGGGAGCCACCAGAATGCAGCACCTGCGACACGAAACCGGAGCAGTCAACCCCGATCTGCTTCAGTGCCGCTACAGGGTCCCAGCCGGCATGCCCACCACCAGAGGTGTACCCGGTGCCGACGAGCGCCTGTGCTGTCTTTAGCATCGTCGCGACACCGACAGGGATACCGAGCGACGCCGCAACCTTCTTCTTCTGCTCCTTTTCGGCTTCGCTTTCTTCTTCGATGTAGTGCTTGGAGTGACCTGTATGCCCCAAGGCTTCGAGTGCTTCCTGCGCCCCCTTCTGCTCAGCCGACTTCAAGTCCGTGTGTCTAGCGTGCGGGGAAGCGCGCAGCGCTTCGGCTGCCATAGATTCTCGACGTGGGATGTTCGCTTCGGCCTTCCCGGCGCGCTCGAACTGTTCCTCGAAGATCCGCGCAGCCGCCTGTGGATTCTTGGCTTTCTGGATCGCGGCGAGGACGCTCGCATCTGGGCCGTGTAGCTCCTGCATGAGATACCCGATCTGCACTTCCGGCAACGCCGGGGACTCAAGATGCTTCTTTGCGTACGCCCGCAGGCCGGCTTGCCCTTCCTGGTCCCACTGCATGAGGCCGTAGTGCCCTCCGACACCCATGTACCCGGCTTCGGTGTCGTAAGTTGACTCCTGGCCGATATTGCCGACTATTCCAGCCGCAGCGTCGGGTCGAAGTCCGTGTTCTTCTAGCTCGCGGCGGAGAGCGTACTGCTTGGTGTTTGTGCGGCTGCTGACAGCAGTGTTGGACTTGTCCAGGAATTCCTTTTCCTTCGAGGTGCTTTCGGTGAGGTCGCCACCAGTGACTTCTTTGATGAAAGGCTGCGCCACGGCTAACGCCGCCATGACCGCGCCGATCGGTCCGAGCATCGCCTTGAACGACGCGCCAGCGGCAGCATTCTCGGCCTCGATCGAGCCGTCGACTGTCGCGACGGTCGCCTCCTCCGTCCCCAGCGACCCGGCGATCTCACCCTCAGCAGCCCCAGCAGCCGTCGCCATCCCAGCGAAGCTCATCTGCATCTGGCCCTCGGCGGTCTCCGAGGCGGTCGCGGCAGTCGCGAACCCGGAGTCGATCTCACCGAAGCTCATCTGCATCTTCGCGGCCTCAGCCTGCGCCGCCTCAGCCGCAGCAGCTGAATCCGCAGTGATCTTCTCCGTCGCTGCGTTCGACGCCTCGGCCTGCGCCGCGTACTGTGCCTCCATCGTCCCAGTCGTGCCGGTGATCGCGCCGCCGAGCTTGTGGAGGTCGCCGACCATGTTCGAGACGCCCTTGCCGAACGCGACGGCCTTCTGCTCGGCGAAGACAAGCACCGCCAAACCAAGAACGCCCTCGATGACATGCGCGAGGGTTTCGGCAGCGCCCTTGTTCTCATCGAACCAGCCGATCACATCGCCGACAGCGTGCCCGACCCCCTCCAGCTTCGGGATCAGGTACATCCCGAACTTGTCCGCCAGCTGCTCGATCGTCGCCTCGAGCTGGTGCATCTCGCCCGGCAGCGTGTGCAACCACTCTTCATAGGACTTCGGCATTTCGCTGCCGGACTGTCCAACTTCTCGCGTGGACGCCTTCAAGCGCCCCATCTGCGAGATCAGAACCTCGACGCCCTTCGCCTGCCGGCTACCGAACGACTGTGTCAGAATCCGCGCCTGCTGAGATGCGGTTGCACCAGACGACTTCAGGTGCCACTCAAGGTCTTCCAGGGCCGAGATCAAGCCTTTGCTGCGGATGTCCTGTCCGAGCTCCGTTGCGCTCAAGCCGACCGTCCTCAGATATTCCGCAGCCGTGTTGGACGGCGCGGCCATGATCCGCACCGTTGACTCCAGCAGCGTCGCGGCCTTCGCACCACGAATGTTGTTATCGCCGAATGTTGCGAGCGCGCCACCGATGTCCTTCAGTGACACGCCGAACGGAGCGAGGGACGCGAGCCCGTTTTTGAAGGCTTCGGCGAGGTCTTCCATCGTCATGTCGCCGGAGCCGACGATCTTGTTCAGCTGCCCCATCGCAGCCGAGTAGTTACCGATCCCCTTCAGTTTCGCGGCGATCGCCGCATCCAGCGCGTTCTGGACTTCGACGAGGTTTGCGCCGCCGACATCAGCGCCCTCGCTGGCGATCTTCAGGACCTTCAGCTCATTCGAGGTCGATTTGACCGCCGGTGACATCTTGTTCATCACCGAAACGACGTGGTACATCGATTCGGCGAGCACCTGCGGTGACTGCCCGACTTCGGGCGCCATGTTAAGGACGCCCTTCTCGAGTTCGTGTGACTGCGGCAGCGACGCGCCAGCCTGCGTGTGGTAGCGCAGGGTCTGTTCTTCCAGCCGGGCCGCGCCCTTCACACCCTCATAGCCAGCCGCCAAGCCACCAACCAGACCGACGCCGAGCGTCATCTTGCCGAGGCCAGCCATCGTCGCGGCGAACTTCTCGCCCTTCGTGGCGGCCCCATCGAACTGCGTGCCGATCTTCTGCAGCGACATCGCGAACGGGATGCCCCACGAGGCTCCCATCGAGCCGAGTTTCGTCAGCGCACTCCCAGCCCTGCCAGCACCGTCCTCGAACGCAGTGCCGATACGTGCGCCCGTCGCCTCCGCGACCCCGGCAGCCTGTAAAGACGCATCCTCGACCGCTTTCTGCGCCGCAACAGCCCGCTCAGACGCAGCGACCTGCTCATCCGCGCTCGCACCCATCGCCTTCGCTGCCTCCGCGGCAGCAGCACCAGCAGCCTTCTGTGCACGGGTGATCTTCACCTGCGCGTCCGTGTACGCCGCCGAGGCACGCCCCGCTGCCGCAGCCTGCTCGTCAGCGGACGCGCCCATCAGCTTCGCTTGGGCGGCGGCAGCCTTCCCGGCCTCCGCAGCAGACTCACTGATCGTCTTGCTCATCGACTCCGCCACGAGACCAGCGCGCTCAAGCGCAGCCTCAAGCTGAGCGGTCGTGCCTAAAAAAGCGACCTCAACGGTACGTGCGGGCATCTCAGCCTCCGATCACTGCGTCGATCGCCGCCAGCACCGCACGCTCGATCGTCTCCATCGCCTCCACTTGGTGCGCGGCAAACGCTGGCCCGAGGAACGCCGGATGACTGTTCTTTTCAGTCCAGTTCTCGCGGTTGCCAAACACCGGGTGGCGCACGAACCCTCTGCCGCGGTTCTCGATCGGTGCGGCGTCAGGCGCCGCGTCGCCACCAAAGATGACCTTGACGTTCCCGCCAGCCGTCACCCTGATCCGGCCAGAACCGGGAATGCGCGACGAGTAGGACGCCCGTGCTTGCGCGTCAGCGAGCACCACAGCCGCAGCCGGACGCACCGCGACCCTGTACGCCTTCCACACTGCTGGTGCGCCCGCGCGCAGCGCCCGGCCAAACGCGGCGAGCTGCGCCGTGTCCGCGACGATCGGCTCCCCGCTGGAGGCCGCTTTGACTGCTTTCGGCGCGCTGAACGTGAGGTCCGCCATCACAGTCCTCCGTCCTTTGCTTTCGCCTCAAGCCACGACTCCGACCACTGCACGTAGACCAGAAAGTCGATCCACGACAGCTCGTCAACGGTGCGCGCGTCGATGTTGCAGACGTGCGCTAGCTGCCCGAGATATCGGATTCGGAGTTCGTCGGGGTCTCCGTTGAGACGCTGGTCTCCGATGTCTCCGCGGGCGGCTCGGTAGGGTCCGCCTCCGCGTCGTCCTCACCGATCGCCTCGACGCCGTGAAAGAAGTCGCCGAGGCTGAAGTCAGGCATCCTTTCGGGCTCCGGCACGTTCTTCTCGCCCGCCTCCATCCGGACGATCCACAATGCGCACAGCGCAGCATCCGGGTCACCCTGCGACAGCGCGAGGATGAATGACGAGTACCGCCCGATGTCCGGGAACCACCGCTTGATCTTCCGCATGCGGCCGACGAGCAGCATCTCCGGGTCGAACGTGTAATCCTGGCCCTCCCACTTCAGGTGCCAGATATTCCGCGCCGCCATCAGAACGTCGAGTCCGCGGTGATGAGCGTCGCCGTGAGCGCCGAATGGTTGCTCCCGTCGATCTTGCCCTTCCAGCTCAACGTGTTCTTGATGAGGTCGGGGCCGTCGAGCCCAGCCTCACCACCAGATTCCAGGAACGCGTCGCTGACCTGCATCGCGAACGTGTTGTTGTGTTCACTGGAGATTTCGCCGCCGACAGCGTTGCAGATCAGTGACCGTGATTCGTTTTCCAGGAACGTGTCATACAGCGCCTTCGCCTGGACCGTGTAGTCGGTTTCCAGCGAGACGCTGATGTCGATCAGCGCGTTCGCGACCGGCGTCTTCTTGTGTTCGCTACCCAGATACATCCTCGACGTGTCGAGCTTGTGTTCGACGGTGATCGTCGCCTTGCGGATACCATCGACCGCCGCCTCTTCACCATATGGGCCAGCGAGGAATTCGCTCGCGGCGCTGGCCATCGTAAACGGCACCGGACCAGTAGTGAATGTCGGGGAGATCAGCGCCGTTTCAAGCTCCACGAACTGTGAGTCGTATTCATAGCTGAAGGTGACGACCCCGGTCCGGTCGAATACCCACTCGGCCTTTGTGATGATGCACGAGTGCAGGTTCACGGGATGGACCGTCCCGTCATCCGTCGGCGTACCGATCTGCATATCGAAGCACGCCGCAGACCCGTCGCCGATGTTCTTCGCTGGTGTCGAAAGGACAACCCCAGAGGCACCCCCAAGCTCATAGGCACCGCTCATCGCAAGCTCTTCGAGTTTCGCCCCGGACCCAAGCGCCGCGGCGAGCAGGAGTGCCGCGCCAGTGCTCATCATGTCACCGGCGATCGTGCCCTTCGCGTCACGGTACACCTGCACATGCGCCGAGCCGATATCGACGAGCCTGCCACCCGCCAGATATGGACCGCCCTGCACAACATGCGGATCGTAGGTCGCCTTGTTGGACTTGAACGGCGGTGTGCGCGTAGGCGTCACGAACTCGCCGCCGTATTCCGGCTGCGGCGCGACAGCGGTGAACCCGCCGAGGCCCGAGCCGACAGTGACCAGGGTCATGCTTGCTCCTTGTCGTCGTCCGGCTGGGCCGGCTCGTTCTCCGCCGTCTCCGGCGCCTGCTGCCCGCTGGCGAGCAGCTCTTCGATATCCGTCTTGCTCGCACGCGACGGCACATCGATCCCTTCCAACTGCGCACGCTCAAGCAAATCCGCCTTCGTCACGCTGCGGGGCGACTCCGCCGACCAGACACCAGCGATGCCATCCTTGAGCTGCTCGTCGGTGAAGTCGTGGCTCTCACCTGGCTGCACTGCGGGCAGCGCATGGTCAACGACCACCGGCTGATGGTCGGCGTTGTACAAGCGCATAGCGCCCCCTCTGTTGGTGTTTACGCTGGCGTCAGAAGCGCCGAGAACTGAAATGCCCACTCAACCTGGCCATAGAAGCCAGCCTGACCGCCAGCCATCTCCGCGGGTCCCGCTTCATAGTGCGCTTCCTGCGGCAACATCTCAAACGGCGACGGCCCTTCGGTACCCAGTATCGGCATCGTCCGGTTCGACATCACCGGCGTCATCACGACTGCCTGAAATAGCGCATAGGTTTCCGTCATCACCTGCTCGAAAAGCGCGGGATTGGTCGCGGGCGAATCGCCCGAGAACACAGTCGCCTTCCCCTGCAGCTCGTAAACCTCGCGCTGGGAGAATGCTCCAATGGTCTCCCACGCGAAGCGCGGCCCGACGACGCGCTCAAGGATCACGAAGCCCGCGGGCTCGTACTGGCCGAGCTGAAAGGCGAAGACGGGTACCGTCGGTTCTTGTTCTTCGGCGGCGGTTTTCGTGAGCCCGAGAAACGCCTTGACGATACCCGGCACTGAGGAGACGAGGTCTTGGCTCATCCGATCCCGACCTGCTCATAGGGGCTCAGGAGGCTGATGATGCGGTTCGGCACACCAGCCCACATGCCGCTCACCACCACGTCCGCACCCCCGTATTCTTCCATCCTCGGCGTCGGGGAGGATGCACCTCGGCTCGCCTGCTGCGTGTTACGCCACCAGTGTGCGATGAACTCCAGCGTGGCGATCTTGATGTCGGCCGGGATCGGGTTGTAGCCAGCCGTCCAGGTGATTTCGATGTTACGCAGGCCGGGGAAATAGGGGCGCGGCAGCAGTCCCATGAAGGTGCGAAACACGATCCCTTTCAGTCGATCTACCTGAAACATTTCCTGGTTGCCCTGTTTCGCAGGGGTCTGCTCGGTCAATTCATGCGGACCCGAACTCGCCCACCACTCAATCACCTTCAGGTCGCCGAGCACCGGCGCATACGGCAGCACGACGCGGTCGCTACCGCCCCATTTCGTGAAAAATCTAAAGAACTCAGTTGGCGCGACCGGCTGCCCGAGATACCGCTGCACCCACTCGCAACCCATGTCGAGGAACAGCTGCAACTGCGTGTCCGAGTCGGTGCTCTCTTCGGGAATCTGTAGATACGGCTTGACGTCCATATCCAGGTCCAGGTAGGGAACCCAGTCGGGGGCGACCTCACGCTGCGCTTCCGTCATCTCAGCCTCCGAGCGGCTGTTCGGGCAGCAGCGCACCCAGGTCGATGGTGCCCGAGCCCGAAGGAACCACGATGTAGAAGGTCTCGGTCTCTGTCGCGCCTTGGATGCGGAAGTCCGTGCGCCACTGCGAGTCGGCTGGCAGCGTGCCGGCGTCGTCGTTGGCGGTGAGCCCTTGGGAGAGTTTGCCTTCCGAGTCGAGGGCAGCCGTGATTGACGCTGGCACGATCGTGGTCGCACCGTTCGTCATGCGCTTCGTCAGCGTGAACTCGACCGAGCCGCTCGCCGATGTACCATCGGCGTTCTGAAAGGTATGGGTGACTACTCGTTCACTGAATGCCATGATCCTTGCCTCCAGTCCCGCGCGTCTCCCGGCGTGGCATCGCGTCAACCTCGACGAGCTCGCTGCCGCGCATCACGAACCGTCGCCGCGGCTTGACGCGCCACGTCACATTGCCCGCGTCGTCACTGGCGAGCACCTCCAGCTCGACGTCTTCGTCCCTTTCGATGCTCGCATCGTTCGGCAACTTGCGCCTCCCTTCGGATACGCAGAAGCGCGGCCCAGGGCGCGATTGCCCCGAGCCGCGCTAAGCGTGTCAGTCGATGTAGCTAATCGGGGCCATGCCAGCACCCTCGATCAGGACGAGGCCATTCGGGTAGCGGACGATCGGCACGACATAGCTGTAGAGCTGCAGCAGGACCTGCAGGTTCTGAGCGTATGTCTGCGGGATCACCCTTGTGACGGGTGTGCCCTCATACCAGTAGACCTCGGCGAGATCACCAACGATGCACTGGTCGAATTCGGTCTCCGCCTTCACCGGAATGTTCGCGTCCGTGAATGCCCGCAGCCCGTTGAGACGGTACCCCGTGTTGCCCTCGATACCGGCGTCTCCATCCGAGGAGCCGGCAGCCGCAGCGTTCCACGCCCCAGCGTAGTCAGGCACCACAACGGGACGCCCGTTCGCGTCCGACTGTGCCGCGATGTACTCCCACCGCGCTGGCTCCAGGAAGCAGTGCGACGGGTTCAGAACCGTACCCTCACTGGTTCTGATATATGCCTTCGCCTTGCTGATCTGCCCGTAGAACCCACCGGCCCCTTCCTTGCTGGCCAGCACGAATTCCGATTCATCTTCTTCGTTGACCTTGCCAAGCCATTCCTGTTTGTGGGCGACTTCGATCACCTTCGCAAGCGCAATCGCATCCACTTTCGGGGCATAGTCCCGCTGCAACTGATCGAAGATCATCCGGTCGAAGTCGAAGCCCGGTGCCGCGCGATCCAGAGCCGCCTGGCTGATCTTCACCTGGCCGGCCTCAATCGTCAGCGCCCCCGACAGGTACCCCATCGTCGGAGCTTTTTCCGCGACCGCTTCGCTCTCGGGCTGTGCCGCCACTTCGGCCCCCGCCGTGATGTGCGGGATGTAGACATTCATGCCGTATGGCGGCAGCGGCTGCTTGTTGCACTGTTCAACGAACGCCCGCCCATACTCCCGGTACGGCGCATAGGGACCAGCGATGAACGGCGACACGAACGCTGCGCCCTGAGACGCAGCGGTCGCCGTTGCGCCACCACCGGTCGTCAGGCCCGTGACGGCTCGCTGCTCGGCCTTCTGCTCCAGTGCAAGAGCGCTCCGACTGCGAGTCTCCTCGACATTGGCGCGCGCCTGGTCCTCGCCATGCTCGCGGTAGACTTCTCGCAGCTGGCGCTCGATCGACTTGCCGGTTGAGCCGCCCTCCGCGAACTTCCGCTCGACCTGGTGTGACCACTCCGCGAGACGCTGGCTCGCGCCACCGTCAACGCCGCCACCGAAGCCCGCGAACATGCGCCGGCACAGATCGACATAGTAGGAGTTCGGCGAGTCGGGACCATAGACCGTCGGCTCAGCGACAACCTTTGCGTCGGAGGCCGGCGTGACGCGAGCCCTGACCTCGGCAACCATCTGTCGCTTGGCCTCGGCCCGGTTCTCTTCGTCGATCCGCTCGTCGAGTTCGTCAATCTCGCTGATCGTCTTTTTACTGCGCGTCTCCTCCTCGTCGGTGAGATCACGCCCCTCCGCCTCGACGGCCTTTCGCAGATCGTCAAGCTCGGAGGCCTTCTGGTCGCGCTCCTCCAGGAGTGCCTTCAGAACCTTCATTTTGGGTCTCCTTCTGGGTATGTGTGGGGACCTGCCACACGTCTCCCTGACCCCTGCTGAGCGCGTGCCGCGGTACTTCCCTCGTCGGGGTTCCCGGACCGTCACTGAGCCGCGCAGAGCGGTACTACGTGGTGAGATGCAAGATTGGGTTAGCGGCGCTTGCGCACCGCGAGCTCGAGGCTCATCTTCGCGAGCCTCGACGCACGAACCGGCTCACCCGGATCATCGTCAGCTTGTGAGCGGGTGCCGTCCGCGAATCCCTCGGGGCCGTCCTGTGCGCCCGTAGCATCCCCGCCGTCACTGGCGTCGTCGTCAACGGCATCCTCGATCAGGTCATTCGGGTCGAAGCCCGCGCCGCCAAGAACCTCATGCAACGCCTTCACCGCGGACACGAGCTTGTCCTGATTGCCCTGGGAAAGAACCTTGCCAGCGCGGACATCCGCATACAACTTGCGCATGCGCGCACGGGATTCCTCCGGCATCGCATAAGCCATTCGCTTCGCAATCTCGACGCTCGTCGTCGGCGACGCAGGGAACGTCACGGCGGACACATCGAGCAGGTCAGCGAGCTGCAGCACTTCCCGATGCTCCATCTGCTCGTCCCACTCGTCTCGTGCGACGATGAAGCCGGAGCTCATTTCTGCGACATCGCCACGTTCGATCGCGATCATCAGATCGTTGGCGATCTGCTGGCGAGCGTCCAACGTCGCGGTCATCCGCAGCGCAGCTGAAGTGTCCGTCAGCTTCATCGTGCCCGCGCCTGTCCGTGCGAGCGGCAACCCGTCATGGTTGAACATGAATCGCACATCAACGCCGCGCTGCAGAATCGCCGAGGCGACACCGGGTCGCATCCTCTCCTCGAATTCACCAAACGCGTCCCTGACGACATATGGCGTGTCGTAGACGATCGGGGTACCGGAGATCACGATCTTGTCCGTGTCAGCCTGCTTGCGTATCTCAACGACGGTGCCGTTGTAGAACCTGACCTCCGGCAACAGCGGAACGGCACGATGGCGAGGCTTACGCCGATGCCCCATACGCGCCTCCGGGGTATCCTCGTGACCGTCCTTTGACTGCGCCACGATCGCCTTGTCGAGCGCGCTCTCCGCTTTTTCGATCGCGGACATCACGGCCTGATCGTCGGGGTCAGTCTTGTAGTCCGGGTCGGCGAGCTGCTTGGCCTTGACTGCGGCGAGCATCATCTTCGTTTCCGCGAGGCCTTTGGAGATGCTGTAGTCCTCGGCCGTTGGCTGCGCACGCTCCTCGGCCACGCCGGTGCCAGCGCAGTCTGGGCACTTGCGGTTGCCTTCGAGGATCTTGCCGGTACCTTTGCATGTCGGGCATTCGGCGCGCTCCTCGACATCCTCGGGAGCAGTGTCGCGACCCTCCTTCAGCGAGCCGTCCGCGCCCCATGAATCCGGGATCAGGTCGCTGCAGCCAAGTGCCTTCGCCCGCACGATGATGTGCTTGCGGATCGTGTCGTGGGAAGCATCGCCCATCCCGACGGCTTTGATAGCTTTTTCGACGTCCTCCTTATCCTCGATCGGGAAGGAGCCGTCAGGCATCGCGTGTTTGTTCTTCGCCATTTCGTCGCGATCCTTCTGGGTGTACTTCTCGCGCAACTCAGCCTCGAAGGCAGCGATGCGCTCCTCATGCGTGTCCATCACTTACCTCCGCTTGGGTCGTCGTCATCCTCGTCGTCATCTTCGGTACTACCGGCGCCACCACCGGCCATCTGGCCTGGCGCGGTGTTCGACGCCAGGGGTGCCAGCACGTCGTCGCCACCCGGTACCGGTGCCCAACCAAGCCTCCGCGTGCGCAGATCATTGATCGAGCCGACCTGCGAGCCGCGAAGCGCCTGGATTTCTTCCGAAAGCGCCTGCGCATTCGGCCGCGCCAGCTTCCCCTCATCAAACGCAGCCTGCTTGCCCTTGGGGAGCAGCCGCGAGAACGTCTCCTCCAACGGCACGAGATAGCCGCTGAGCGTGTGCTGCAGGAACCGCATCGACTCCTCCTGCAACGAGCCCGGAGCGGGCGGAGTTGAGCGCTGAAGGGCGTTGCTGTAAGCGAATTCAATCCCAAACCAAGAGAAGATCACCGATCGGGCGTACTCCAGCGTGTTCAGATACTGAGCCTCGTCTGGGCTCGTCATCACCTTCTCGGCCTTCAGCCCGTTGTCGAGCACTAGGGGGAGATGTGAGTTCGGCAGGCCGGCGTGGCCGGCCATGAACTTTTCGGCGATACGTTCCACCTCGGCCTGTCCGAGCTTCGCCTCGGTCGTCAGCAGAAACGATGGTGATGCGCCCTGCGAAAACCACGCCGAACCGAACTCGTATGCTGCCATCGCAAGCGCTCCAGCAACGCCCGCGTACTCGATCGGGGAGAGAGCACGGCGCGCGCCCGGCAATGACTTCAGCGGGATATGAACGACATCCTCTGGGTCGAGCGTGCGCCTATCCTGGCCGGTCCCGTAGATGTATTCCGGTTCGCCGGTGAGCTTGTTGGCCTTGACCTCCATGAACGCCGGGTGAAGCACCTCAAGGACCGCGGGGTACTGCAGCCGGTCACGTGCCAGCACATACCAGAACGCCTCGCCGAGCAGCCCCATGCTCCACACCGTCCGGTCCATGCCGGTGCATTGCATCGTGCGGCTACCCCAGGTTTCGGTCAGCACTTCCGGCTGAGTCGCCTCCCACACGCGGTACGGGATGTTGTCGTCGCTCAGCGCCTCGGTGTAGCTGCGCGGGTTGCCGAGCTTGATGATGTTGTTGCTGATGATCCGCAGCGCGGTGAAGACGACATCGACCTGCAATAGCGTGTGCTCGGTGACCATGACGCCGGCCCGCTGCTGGTTGAAGAGTCCCGGTGGAGGGATCGCGGCGGGGTCGATCCAACCCAACGACCACATGCCAGCCGACCTATCCTCGACACCGCCGAGACGCCTGTTGCCGCCCTGCGTGGCGAGCACATGGTTCGCCGACATGCTCAGCCAACGACCTGGTAGTAAAGAACGCGCTCCCGCGGAATCTCAACATGCCCCGACATCTCGATCGGCTCAAGACCATCGCCGGGTATCACGCGGGGAGCCCAGATCACGTATGCATGCCGGGTTCTGCACGCGAGAATGCCCTCGATCGTGGGGCCATCCTGCACATAGACGCGCACTTTGCGCTTTCGCTTGAACACGGTGCTCCTACCTTCCCTCAGGGACGAAAGACACCGCGACCGCCGGGTATCTCCAACGGCACAAACCCGGCCTGTTCGTCTGGCTCGGCCCTCGACGGCTCGACCCGGATGTCTTTGTGGAGGTGCCCCGCGATCTCATTCAAGTCCCACACCTGCGGGATGCCGATGGGCGTTTTTGCGCCCCAAAGCGCGAGGGTGCAAGCCACGAGCGGTGTGATGTCCGCGCTCGTCGGGCTGCGCCGATCCCACTTCCAACTGTCACCCAAACGCGCCTTCCGCGCATCGGCGACAGCCGCGTCAAGCTCAGGCTGGGGCCACGGGTAGCGGATTGTGCCGTCGATCACACCGTCGTAGAAGTCCTTCCATGCCTGTCCATAGTCAGCGGCGTCGAGTTCGATAACGTCGAGGTCCTCGGACTTCAGAGAATCGATCAGGTTCGAGGCTGGCCCTTTTACGTCAAGCGCGAACCGTGCGCCAGCAAACTCCCGGTCAAGCTCCTTGCAGCGAGCAACCATCCAGCTCGTCGTGCGGCGCCGCACGACGAGCGCGATCTGCCACAGGTCATCGGGACGCAGCGAGCAGACGCCAATCGAACCCCACGTCCGGTCAGGGTTCGCGTCGAGCGCGAACGTCCGTGGCCCATCCGGCCGCATGTTTTCGTCGCGGCAGGCGAGAGCTTTCCACTCGACGTCAGAGATCACGCGACCAGCGTCCTCGCTCGTGTCAGGCCAGTCGCCAACGCCGAGCCGCTCAACGGCGAACGAGCGTGCCGACATCGATTTCTGCTCGTTGGCGACGTACTCGGCCTTGATCCTGGTGCCGAGCGCCGGGTTCGTGCGTGCCCAGTTCTCCGGGTCTGCTGCCATCTCCGGCGTCACATCGTCAGGCGTCTCGACAGCAAGCGAGTACTCCAGGTAGACGAGTGACTCGTCACCCGCGATCCCTCGCACACGGAGGCGCGCGAGCACCATCCCGTGTTCGTGGATCTCCTGATCGACCGCGGAGCCCGTGTACCAGAGCTGCGCGTTAGGCCTCGCCGACAAGACCGGCATCAGCGTCCCGTGGAACGCCTCCGGCAAGATCATCGCCTCGTCGAGATACAGCGTGTCGCAGCTGAAGCCACGGCCGCCACCGCCGGTACGTGTGCGGAACCTCAACCTCGGAGCCACACCCGTGCGCGGGTTGCGGTGCAGCTGTATGCACTCGTCGCCCTTGCCATGCTTGATGCCCTTCACACGGCGCGAGAGATCGGGACACCCTTCGATTAGCCCCTCAAGCCGCAGGCACTGCTCGACCGATGTGTCGGCCATGTGCGCCGAGTGGATCTGCAGCGGCTCTTCGAGGGTGAAGAGTCCGCCGAGCTGCCGTGCCTCAAGCTCCCCGTTCTTGCCGTTCTGCCTTGGGGCGACCTCCCCGACCTCGAGCGCCGCCCACCTTCCCGGGCTGCTTTCGCCGAGCGCCGCCGTCAGATGCTGACGCTGCCACGGGTCGAGATCGAGACCGGCCATTCTTGCGAGGTCGATCACTTCCGGCCCCGTCGACCTCGCGAACGCTGGTGCCGTGAAGATCCTCGGCGTCTGACTGCCAAGCAGCAAGGCGGGCCTCTCGGCGAGCATTGATTTCATCGACACCGTCCGTCTTCGCTTCGGGCGGCGCGAGTTCGCGCAGTTCTTTCAGCGCGTCCTGGAGCGCTTTCGCGCACATCGACTTCGATGTCGCCGAGTTGTAAGGGTTCGCCAGCTCGTAGGCCATCGTCAACATCGCACCGGCCAGCGCTGACTCCGCGAGCGCCGAGTCGCGCTCTGCGAGCGCAGCGACCTCTCGTTCAGCGCCTTCGAGCGCATGCTGGTGGCCACACTCTCCGAGCGGCTCCGTGAAAAGCTCGCTCGCCTCATCGGCCGGCATCACGATGAGCACCCGCCGATCGAAGACACTCAGCACACGTGCGCCAAGCGCGCCTAGATCGACACGGCGATTCGACGCCGGGCGCTTAGGCGCAGCCTTACGCGTAGCCACCGCTTACTGCCTCGCAGCCCGCTGAGCAACCATGCTCTGAAGCGGTGTCGCCTCAGGCGTGCGTGAGTCCATGGTCCAGATGCCATCCGCGACCTCGCGGAAGCGGAGCTGCACGGGATTAGACCAGTCGCCGATCGACTCGACGAGCTCCAGCGGGAACTCGATCGCAACGACCTTCCGATGCCGGCCCGAAGCCTCCGTACGGTAGATCACCGCGATCTCGCCGCGCAACTCCTCGATCTGGCGCCCCACACGTTTCCACCCATCGGCCACCGCTCACCACCTGTCCGACCGCAAAAGCCGACTGCGACGCCGCGCACGGCGACCCGAAGTCGCCCTGTTGCAACACGCGTGCTCCGGCCCTGAGTAGCGCGACCGATCACGGTCGTCATGACCAAGATCCCATCCGCACCGCGGCTTCCCGCACCGCGGGCACGGTTGCCCATCCGGCGCAATCCAGCCGCCACAACGTGCGCAGTACACGGCACCTTTCGCGACCTTCGACGCCCACCGCCTACGCAACTTCTGATGCGCGTTGCCGTAGCCAACCAGCGTCGTCCGCCCAGGCACGTCACGCCACCGCTGGCCGGATTGGCACCCTCCAGCACCCCCCGAGAGGGCCAACCTGACGGCTTACGCAAAGCCGGGGGGGGGAATTGTTGACGCGGGCGGTCAAGATTCGCGGCCCGAGAGTACGACCTACCCCCGGGGTATTGCGAGCGGCTCGACGTGCCTTCGTCTCCGCTTCGTCTCGTTCGCGCTGTCTAGCCTTGCGCTCCAGCTGACGTCGCAGAGTGCGGTTCGTGGCTTTGCTCACTGGCGCTTCGCTATCCAGCGGTCAACGAGCGAGCGTGCTTCCGTGGCGCTCAAGCCAACGATCTTGACGACACATGCCGGCTTGGCGTTGTCAGCGAAGTACTTCACGGGCGACTCCTTTGCGTCAGGTCGGCTATCTGGGATGAGCAAGCCGCACAAGGCGCCAATCGCTGCACAAGCCCAGACCGGCAGCGGATGCGCGGTGCTCGCGATGACGATCCCCCCCACGCAGACGACGCTGGCACGCCAACGGCGATGCAAGTAGCTCGTGGCTTTGCTCATCGCTCGAAGCTGATCCGTGTCGAGCGCAACAGGCGGCCATACAAGGCGAGCTTCCACCACCAGCACAGCTTGCCGCGGATCGGTACGACCCAGTCATCGTTCTCCCAGTGTCCACGCTCAGCCCAGACCTTGAACCATCGTGGTCTACGACCGTAGTCGGGCGGCGTCAGGTTGAGGTGCAGTCTCATGCTGTGATCTCCTCGATCAGCACGCCACTGTCACGATCCTTGCGGCACCAGCGCTCAGCTGCACGACGAGCACCCTTCAAGGTGCGATGGCATGAGACGCCGTTTTCGACGATGCCGATACCAGCCGTGCGATGAACCACATAGCGCCACCACCACCCTTCGCAGGTCATGATCGTCGCTTTGTGGCGTGTTGTTGGGATCTTCGGGCGTGGAGGCGGATGCGGCATCAGCGCTTCGCCTTCTTGCGCTGTTTGCGGTCCTTGAGGATCTCGCGCTTACGAGTACGCTTCGCAGCAGGCTTACTTGGCTTCCATCTACGAGCCAGAGTCATGCAGCCTCCTGAAGTCGTGGGAGTGCGTGGCCGCACTTCCAGCAGTCATCTGTGTCGCTGTCGCGGATCGGGTGCTCGCACTCACAGACAGCCGCGACTCGCGGGTCGACCAGGTGCTTCGCGCGCTCCAGACACTCCGTGCAGACACACGCGTTCTGGTAGCCATGGCAAATGTGGACGCGTAGCTGGTCTACGAACCTGAGCTTGCCGTCCACCGCGATGATGTAGCTGTCGCCGCGACGCAACGGTGGCTCGATGAGCTTGACGGTCACGACTCTGCGTCCACGCAGCGAACGGTGCCGCCAGCTACGCGTCCGTCACGGGCTTTGCCGCAGCGAACGCAGTGATGGCGCGGGCAACCCAAAGCGATAGCCCCCACCACGCATACGCCAATGAGGAAGGCGAGCGCCGCCGTGTTGAGCATCCAAACCCCCTAGAACGACTGCGGCTCGCCGGATCTTCAAGGCCGGTGCGCTAGACCATCTACACCGACAACACCAGCGAGCCTACAGAGTGGTTGCACATTAACACGCTCTGCGGATGGAATGCAAAGCCGCCTCGATTCGGCGCTCCATCTCATTGCAGTCGATGCGGCCTTCCACGTAGTCAGCCTTCGCTTTTGCGATGCTGAATCGTTCGCCGTCGCCGGCAAGTCGAGCCGCGAACTCCTCAAGCGTCTCGCGACCGAAGCGGTCCATCACTCGACGGGGCCGAGCTGATCGTCCAATTCGACGCGCGTATAGCCCGTCAACTCGTAGATGCGCCCATCGCTCACACCGCAAGCAACGGCATCTTCATAGGCTCCCCGGAACTGCCCGAACGCACCGGGGGGCTGGCCATCCACATCTTCCTTGCGGTACAGGCGCGCGAGTCGAGCGAGAGTTGCCTCCAAGGTCTTCATTGTTCCACCCTACGCCGCCATACGGTCGGCGTACTGCCTACGCACCTTTTCTACGTACGCGCGCGAGACACTGCACTTCCTGGCGATCTCCCTTGCTGGCAGCTGTGATTCTCCAACCCACCGCTTCCAGTCATGGTCGCCAGGCATCGGGTGGCCGACATCCTTTGGGGGTGGCTGCCGGCGCCAAGCCTCCAGTGCTTCACGAGCCTCCTTCAGGATGGCTCGTAGGGTCTGCTCTGCGCGGGCTTTCGCGACCCGGCGCTTGAAGTGCTCGGCGGACTTCAGCTTGTGGTCATGCACGCGATCGTCACGGCCATCGACACCGCCAGATGGTCTGTTGCCGCCGATGTCCGTTCCAGCGTCCCGTCCTGATGGGCTCGGGTTGACCGCGGACACATGGGAGCAGAGTTCTAGTTCGGCGATGGCCTGGCGGAGCTCGCGGCGCAGAAGGGTCGTGACCTCCTCTCTCGCATCGTGCTGTCCCTGTGTGACGATCACTCGCTGGCTCCCCTCACTCGATTCTCCGGTAGGTAGTTCCCCGCAGTCGTATGCTCGTCCCCTTGACATGATGCTCGTCCCTGTGCTAAGCTGTGCTCATGATCCAAACCACCCCAACCGAGGAGAGCCACATGAGCACCCAGACCGACCTCAACCGAGCATTGACCACCGCCGAGATCGTCGAGCGCATCACAGGGCGCAACGAGATCCACAGCACGGGCACCGACGAGGCAGCCCATGCGAACGAACGCACATGGCTCGCGCTGCGGCATGGCGCACCTCTGCGCCGCGGAGACGAGCTGCAACCTGGCGACCTCGTCATCGACGAGGCTGGCACAGCACAGCGCATTGACTCGATCACTCCCTTTGGCCGAAATGCCCTCCATGTCGGCTACGCACTCCCCACCGACCTCGACTACGCGGCCGGGGTCCCGGATGACGTCCCTGGCATCTCGGGATTGCGCCTCTACCCCGACGAGACAGTGCGCTGCTGGCGTGATGGAGACGTGCTTCGCCGCGAGCGTAACACCAATGCCTGACTCGACTCTCGACCAGCTCGCCAAGGTGCAAGCGCGCCTTACCGGCCTGGAAGCCAAGCGACAACAGCTCATCGCCCAACGAGACGAGCTGCTACGCCGCTCCTGGGCCGAGCGCATCACCCAAGCCACCATCGCGCAACGCCTCGGGCTCTCAATGCAACGCACCGGCAATCTGCGCAGGCGAGCGCGAGAGACAACCTGATCACTCACTCGCTCTCGCCTCCTGCTGTGCTCGACGGGGACGCGCAGACGTGCTTGCATCGGCAGGCGTGGGGGGCGGTCGATGCGGCGTCCGCATCGACTTCGGTGGCCGGTGCCCACCACGGCGGGGCTCCGCGAGATAGAGGACGAACAGGACAAGAAACAGCACCGCGAAAGCGTCAAGCATCCTTCTCGCTCTCCTGTAGTAGAGCGGCGCGGAGCATCACCCTGGCGTACCCACGATTGGCCGCCCGGCCCGACTCGGTGATCTCATCCCAACTGAAGACACTGCGCGGCTTGAGCTCTTCCCAGAAAGCCTTTGCAGCAGTCTCGACCATCTCATCTGTGATCTTCGAGATGGACTCGCGACCCGCGCAGAACGCACAGTCCCCACTCTCCAGCTCTGCGGTCGTGCCGCACATTGCGCACCGTTCGGGTTCCTCTGTGATCTCCTGCCGCTTGGCCCGGAACGATGCACATTGACCGCAGAGGCCATCGTGCGCGCCCCCAGTGTGTGACCTACGCGGATGGCCACACACGCACATTTCGTCCGCTTGCTCCTCGGTAGAGGCGCTTGCTGCTCGCGTGACCGGAATGCCGCGCCGCACCTGCTCAGCAGCACGACTGACCACCGCCCTACGACGTTCCTTGGCAGAGGATGGCTCGGCTACTAGTGAGCTTCGGCTGCGATCACTCGCTCGACGAGAGCGATCCACCCCAGGACCGCCACTGCCGATCCCGTCTTCGCCCTGCACGGGTTCATCGCCCGCACCGCGACCAGCATCTGATCCCGCGTTTCGATCCTCATCATCTTCTGTTGACCTCCGCAGTTCATCCAACCTGTCGACCTCGGCCCGCAACTCGGCTATGCGAGCGTCGCTTGCTGCGGAGTCCCTTTCCGCCACATCAAGCCGGCCGGCCAGACTTTCGGGGTCGGCCGAGTAGAAGCGCTTAGCGGCCTCGAACCCCTGCTCGCCACCTCGCAGCCATGCACGGACCGGATCCTCGCCTGGGATCGCGCCATCCTCAAGCGCGGCCGCAAGTACCTCCCGCTCCTCGCTGCTCGACTCGTCGGGCATCATTTCCTCCAGCTCCAAGGAACAGTTCTGTCCTCTTCCAGAACCGCGCGTCCGGCGCTCGTCACGGCGGGAATGCTGCGCACCCAGCCGAGCGCTTCTAAGATGTCGATCGCCTCGTCGCCGACCTCCTCCCCGCGAGCGAAGCGCGCCAGTGTTTCGTGATCGTTCACGCCTTCTATCTTCACAGTGAGCCCCATCTACGCCTCCTCTTGGTTGATAGCTGCACGGATCAACTCACGAGCCTTGTCGGTGAGGCGCACGAAGGGGCCAACGCCATCCCGACCGACATCAAGCAGCCCCGCAGCAACAAGATCATCTGTTTCGACGCCCTCCATGGGCACCCGCGCGTTGACCGCCGAGAGCGTTCGTAGGAGATCCCGGAGGGAAGGGTCGTCGGGTGCAGGCTCAAGGTCGCCGTAACGATCGACCATCTCAAGGGCCCGCTTGCCGTAGTAGTCGTCTAGGGCGGCGAGGATAAATTGAGCCTTCTCACGGAAGTGATTCTGCCGGGCTTCAGTCTGTCGATCCCACAGCGGCAGAAACGCGTTGCGGGGCTCATCCCGTTCGCCGTAGAGAATCTGAGCGACTACCTCTATCATACGTGGGTCGGAGTCAGGCATCGGCGGTCTCCTTGACAGCCTCGAAGCGCACGAAGAGATGCACGTCGGGGTCATCCTCGTGATCCTTCGTGACCTCCTCGTAAACGACCGACGTGTCGATGCCCGACATCTCGTGATCACCGAAAAGGTCGTAGAGCTTGTCTTCGTCGGCAAGCTCCTCCGGTGTCGTCCAGCGCAGTCGGTAGTAGGCCCTGACGATCTCGAATGTCGAGTCGTCCAGGTGATCCCAGACATCCTCGATGATGTCGCTGAGCATCGCCCCATCGACAAGCCACGCCTCGCGACAACCGCACTCATCGCAGAGATAGTCAGCTGGCTGCGGTGGTGCGTCGGGATTGGCGGCACGCTCAGCCTCGCGCACAGACTTCGGGTGCTCAGAGTGCTCTACAGAGTCAGGCATCAGATGCACCCCGTTTCGACATCGGAGCCGAGTTGTTCGATCGCGTCGTTCAGGCTCTCCCTCGACTCGCCCAGCTCCAGCAGCTCGGCGGCGCAATCCCTCATGCCGTCAAGGAGAGCCTGGCGCTTCACGTCCGACGAATCAGCCAGCGCGTAGCTGACGACCGCCTTACGCGTGCGCGCGGGCTCAGAGTGCTCTACGGTCATGCTGGCTCCTTCCGCTTTGCTCGATCCACGAGCCACTCGCGCGCCTGCCGATCGGCGTCACGCTCCTCGTTGGTGGCGTGTTCTCGGTGATACCCCTCGTCGCGCGCTTTGCAGAGCTCACAGTCGTCGTACCAGCCGGAGATCAGCAGCTTGCGGCCGGCGTGCTCGTCCCATTCCGCTTGCAACGCCTCTTGGCGCGCGGTTAGCTCCGGCGTGACCTCTGCGCCGACAGGTTTCAAGAACTCGAGATGCCGGCCGCAGCAAAGGCAGTAGAACTCGTAGCCGCGAAACGCAAAGGTCGAGATCAACGGCTCATTGCACGACGGACACATCGCCATCTTTGGATCACCGAATAAGCCCATCTCAGGCTGCCCTCCTACTGGTAGTGGTTCGCTGCTCAAGCAGTTCGCGTTGCTTCGCCGGCACGGCCTCGTCGAGTACGCCGAGTGCTACGTCCAACGCCTCGTTCAACGTCAGATCGTCGAACGGTTTCCTCCGGGCAGTCGCGACGAGCCGGAGGCGCATCAGAGCCCGTGTCTTCCAGTACGACACCTGGATACCGGACGATTTACGGTTCTGTGACGCTTTTACATACCGTATGCCGGTGATTCCTTTCCGACGCTTCCAATCCCTCGTCTTGCAGGCGGCCGAGGCGTAGACGGCTTTCTTGCGCTTGCCCTCCATTGAGGCTGGGCAACCACACGCGCATACGCGCTCCTCCAGCTCGTCGCTGATAGCGCGAGAGCTCACACGCGACCTCCTAAGATGAGGGGATGCCCGACGATGCCCTCCAACGCGTAAGCGCCGCCGCTGAACAGCTGGCAGAATCGTTGGGCTGCACGGTGCAGACGACCAAGACCAAGGAGGGTTGGGTCGCGTCCATGGAGCCACCCGTCGATAGCGAGAAGCATGGAGAGTTCTCGACTGTCGGTGAGGGCGCAACCGAGGCTCAGGCGTTGAGTAGGCTCATCGAGACCGCAAAAAAGACGCATGGCGTTTAGCACGCTGCCACGCTCGCTCTCCGTTGAGCCTCAGCCTTCACGCGCTTTCGCTCCAGCTTGAGGAGTCGTTCTCCGACGAGCCTTCCCACCTGCACTTGAACGCCGTCGCCGAGAGCAGACAGCCGGGATCGCTCCACCCGCATGGCGCCCCGATCATCCACTCGACGAACCAAGGGCTCAGGCGCAAGCCCGTGGATCTGCTCCCACCGTCCGATCGCGGGCTCGAAGTCGCCCCACTCCACTCGAACGCCACGTCGCTCAGCGTCATGCCGGGATGACCGGGTGCTCCCGCGCGCCGCTGCGCCGTCCCGTTGCGGCTGTTGCGAGAGTCTCCGCTGACCGGAGTTGGCAGCAGTTTGATCGTCTCCTCCAGCATCAGGCCGCCCTCCCTTGATGCTGAGGAGATCTGAGTGCCACCGTGCGTCCTCGCCATCGGCGTGGGTAGCAATGGCGAAGACCCGGTCACGGAGGTGCGGGGCGCCGACGGCTGCCGCTGGTAGACAGTCCCATTCGACATCGAATCCGAGCGCGGCCAAGGTCCCGAGAACCTCGGCCCACAACTCTCCGGGCTCTCCTCCGTCGGGCCTGAGAACAAGGAGGTTCGCCACGTTCTCCAGCAGCACATATCGCGGTCGAAGCTCGCCAATGGCGCGGGCCATCTCTCGCCACAGAACGGTCTCGGCATGCTCGAACCCGTTGCGCTTCCCCGCGGTGCTTGCTCCCTTGCAGGGGAAGCCGCCAGCGATGACGTCGACTCGCTGAACAGTCGCAGCTCCGAGCCCTCGAATGTCAGAGACGATGGGCTTTCCGGGCCAGCGCTTGGCGAGGATGCTTCGCCTGAACTCGTCAGCCTCGCAGAACCAGGCGTGCTTGAGCCCGGCGAGAGTGAGCCCGTAGTCGAGGATGCCGACGCCTGAGAAGCACGAGCCGACATTCACGCCTGCCGTCCCGTGTTGAGCAGCGCCTCATAGCCGTGACGCTCAAGCGCGTCAGCGAGAGCGCGTAGCCCCTCGGGTGTGATCCTCTCAATGCACGCCGAGCCCGGATCGTCCACGGGCTCAATCCACCCATGGGCTCGCAGTGCTGGCCACGGCGCATGACGCGGGGCAGCGAGGATCACGGTCCGCGGGTCCGCGAGAATCGCGAGATTCCTCATCTGGCTGACCGTCGCCACGCGGCTCACGTCAGTCTCCCGTGCTCACGCAACAGATCCTTCATGAGCGCCTGGTAGCAGCGGCCCTCGTCGAGCCACCCGTGCTGCTGGCAGGAGCCGTGGTGATCCAACCGACAGTCGATGGGTTCAACGAACAGCTCCAGCAGATCTAGGAGAGGCTCAAGCTCGACGACCTCGACGCGATGGAACGGTCCGAGCTGGGGGCCGAGCACAGTCGAGCAACCATGTTCGCCGAGCAGCGTCCAGGTCCGTGGAGACACGCTCACCGACGACGCTCGCTCATCAGCTCTGCGATCGACGAGTACATGCGCGGTGCCGGACGCCTCTCGCGAAGGCCCTCGACTTCACGGGCCATCCACATCTTCAGGCCGCCTGAGCGTGGAGGCCGACCGCTTGTCCGATGCTTCGACATTCCCAGCGGACTGCGGCTGAGCCCGCGACCGTACTGACGCTGCTTGCGCGTCACGACTGACGACCCCCGAGCCCAACCTTCAAACGCACGAACGTCTTCAGGCCAATCGCGCCCCTCATCGAAGCATCAGTCAGCCAGGATTTTGCTTCCAGCGTCCACGTCCCGCGACCAAGCCGCAGATCACGACGAGGCCACGCGATCTCGACCCGGAACCATCTCCAGCGCCGTCGAGCGCGCACACGCACAGTCAGCCGCAGGACCTGCCGACGCCGTGTCGGGTTCCTCCACGGCATCTCCAGCGAGAAGCCCGCGTTGCGCGTCCAGCCCACGAGCGCGCCATTGCGGCGCTTGATGCCGCTCACCGCTGCTCTCCCTCCCGCTGGGCGCGCTCAACACAGGCCGCATGGAACGCTTCTCTCTGCTCGCGGCTATCGGTGCTCAGGCACGCGCCCTTCGCGAGCCTGATTGCCAACGGCAAGCCCGTCATCGGCTCGACAGGCTTGCGCCCCCCTGGATGCTTGTAGCCGCAGGCTCGACACCACTCGCCATCCGGGAGAACACCAGCGCACAGCGAGCACGGCCCTAAGTGCCCGACAGCGCTCACGAGGTCCGCTCCAGTGCCCTGAGCCTGCGCCGAGCCTTCGCGAGCTGATGCGTCAGTGCGGGCGGCACGAGCGACGCCGCGCCGAACGTCAGGATCTCAGCCTTCAGGTCCTCCACATGGCTGGCGAGCGCTCGCCATCGGCGCTCGAATCTCGCGGCCCCGATCAACATCGGAGCGACCTCACCGCGAGGCAACTCCGTCCACCACAACACAACAGGACGAGAGGTCACGCAGCTACCCCCGTCTCAAGAGATGTCTGTGCGAGGCGCTCAATGATGACCGCGCAGTAGCTCTCCTCGATCTCGATGCCGACGGCGCGGCGTCCGAGCGCACGAGCCGCCGAGAGGGTCGATCCGGAGCCCGCAAATGGGTCGCATACCGTCCCTGTGGTGACGGAGATTAAGCGCCGCATGAGGCTCTCGGGCTTCTGGTTCGGATGCAGGCGCCCCCGTTGATTCGGATTCAGCCGTGGCGACTCGTCGCGCCAGACGTCCCCCATCTGCGCATCGGCGCGCTCTTTGCCTGCCGGGATGCGCTTCCCTCGATTGGGCATCGGTGTCGTCGTGACTGCCCGTGGCTGACGTAGCACCGTCCAGTCACCATCACCGAAGGCGGCGATGCACTCACACTCGCGCCACAGGCCACGAGGGTTGAAGCCGCGATACCGTGCATTGGTCGGCCACCAAGTGACCCACTCCGATGGGTGCACACCAGCATCCACACACATGCCTACCAGTCGCTCGGGCCAGCCAAAGACCGCGACAGACCGATACGCAGCGACCCACGAGGCGAGCAGAGCGGGGCTCAGAGCGTCCGTGTCGGTCGGGTAGAGCCGCGCCCCGTACGGCGGATCTGTGATGACCACCTCCGCCTCGAGCTGCGGCAGGATCTCCCGGCAGTCACCGTGATAGAGCCGGATCTGGCCATCGTCGAAGACAGGCTCGACGCTCACGCCCGCTCCTCCATAGGAGACGCGGCGCAGGCAGCTATGTGGTTAGCGAACCGACCTGAACTGGTTGGTGCTTATCACGGCCACGCAGGGTAGCGGGCGCGGAGGCAGGTGGCCTGTCACAGCCCGCTTGCCCAATTTGGTCACAACCCAACTTGGTGCAGCACCATATATACAGGTGCTACACTTTTCTGTGCATGCCCACCACCAAGCCTCGTTACACGATCACTGACACAGGCCCCATCAGCACCCTGCTCGACGATGCCCAGGGCCGCTGGCCTGAAGTGCGCGATCGCAAGGCGCTGCTGCTGCGACTGGCAGAAGCAGGGCACGAGGCACTACAGCTCGAGCAGGCCGGCGAGCGGGGCAAGGAACGCCGTCGTGCGCAGCGCGACGCGCTGCTGGGGCTGCAGCGATCGGTCGATTGGGATTCGATCAGAGACGATCAAGCGTGGCGCTAGGCAGGTTGCTGCTCGTCGACAAGTCGGCGCTCGAGCGAGCCACCTCCGAGACGCTCGAGCTTGGCGAGCTCTGTCTCTGTGCCGTCGTCCGACTCGAGATGCTCTACAGCGCGCGCAGCCCCAGCGACTACGAACGAATCGAGCAGTGGCTCGACGCCTTCAGGAACCTGCGCATCGATGCCGAGACGATCGCCACTGCGCTCACAGCCCAGCGAGAGCTGGGACAGCGCGGACGCCACCGTCTGCCCGTTCCCGATCTGCTCATCGCCGCCTGCGCGCAGCAACATCAGGCATCGGTGTTACATGTGGACCGCCACTACGACACGCTCGCTGAAGTGCTCGACTTCGAGCCCATCCGCTTGTAGACCCACACCAAACTGCGCAGCGGTCCCGCCCAGATCGGACGGGACCGCCTGCTTTCACGACTTGGCGAAGGGACTTCTCAGACGCGCGTCCTCACGCAACGAGGATTGTGAACGCGAGGTCCGCGGGTTGACCGCGAATACAAGGGCCAAAGTGGCCGTGATGTTGGCGTAGCTCAGACGCCTGCGTAGAGATGACATCGACGCAGCCTACGGTCCGGCAGATCTGTCGACCAGGCCGCTGCGCAGACGCTACGTAACTGCTACGTAATCGTCAGCGCACGCGCACGGGAAGCATTACGTGCACGTGGCCTCCGCCGCAGTTGACCTCTACCGTCGCCGAGACGTCGTAGATGCCCGCGGAGCGGTATATGTGCGAGAAGTGCCAGCTCGCCGACGCGGGCGGCGGGTTGCCCGCGAGGCAGTACTCGGGGATCACGATCGGCGGCGCGTTGCTGCCATCGCCGTAGGCCAACTGATAGTCGAGCGCGCCGCTCGCGTGCTTGGCATGGACGCTCAGCTGCAGCTTCACGGTCGATCGCGGCTTGACGCGATCTGGCGTCGCGCTCAGCGTGACCGTCAACCCGTCAGCGTGAGCGCTGGCGCTCTTGCTGCGGCTGTGTGCCGTGGCGAGCACCACAGTCGCGCCGCTCGCGCCGACGTCGGCGACCATGGCAACTGGCACCGCGACGGCGACGGCCAGCAACAGAGCCCCGAGCCATCGGGCCACATGCCCACGGATCCCTGCGCGATCTCGCCTGCGCATCAGTCGAGCCTAGCGCCATCGCAGCTCAGCGCCTACCATCAGCCGCAGGGATCCACGCCAACCGAGGACGGTGACCATGAAGCAGCTGCGAGGCGGAGTTGCGCTCGTGACAGGCTCATCTGGGGGAATCGGCACGCACATCGCGCGCAGGCTTGCGCGCGAGGGCATGGACGTCGCGATCTCTGGGCGCCGCGAGGAGGCATTGCGCAGCCTGCAGTCCGAGATCGCCGCGCTTGGCGTGCGCTGCGAGGCGGTGCCCGTCGACCTCTCCGAGAGGAGCAGCCTGCCTGGCCTGCTCGAGCGGACGGAGGCGGCGCTTGGGCCGATCGACGTGCTCGTCAACAACGCGGGCATCGAGACGATCGGCGCCTTCACCGCCTGCCCGCCCGAGGAGCTGAGCGAGTCGATCGAGGTCAACCTCGTCGCGCCGATGCTGCTCACCCGCCTGGCGCTGCCCTCGATGCTGCGGCGCGGACGTGGGCACGTCGTCTTCATGTCCTCGGTCGCAGGCAAGATCGGCCCCGCCTACAACGAGCCCTACGCCGCGAGCAAGGCGGGGTTGATTGCGCTTACCCAGTCGCTGCGCGCGGAGTACATGGACGCGCCCGTCGGCTTCTCCGTGGTCTGCCCTGGGTTCACCGCCGGCGACGGCATGTACCAGCGGATGGTCGAAGAGGGTCACACGTCCAACCGCCTCACAGGCGAGACGAGCGTGGAGAAGGTGACTGAGGCGGTGCTGCGCGCGATCGTCGAGGACCTCCCAGAGGTCGTGGAGAGCGGCGGGCCGATCAGGCCGATACTCGCCTTCACGCAGCTTGCACCAGGGCTCAGCGAGCGAATCGCGTCAAGGTCCGGCGTGACGAAGATCTTCGGCGACCTCGCCGCCGCCCGCGGCCGCAGCTGAGCGCGAGTCAATCGCGGCGACGCGCGAACTCGCGGTGGTCTCCGCACATTCGCGACGACCTCGCCGCCGCCCGCGGCCGCAGCTGAGCGCGAGTCGGCTCAGTCGCGCTGGTCCTCGTCGCTGCGCGTCGCCTTCTCGACCGCGACGCCCTTTGCGGTCAGCGTCCAGGCGTTCGGCTCGCGCGTGGCCTGCTTGCGCCGCGTGTTCTCGATCAGACCTGCCTGGGCGATGCGCGCAAGCAGCTTGGAGACCTGCCCCTGGTCGGCGATCTCGGCGTGCAGGGCAATCTCCCTGTTGGAGGTGCCAGGGTGCTCCGCCACCGCCCGCAGGACCATCACAGTGCGATAGGTGAGCCGGATCTTCAAGTCTTTGAGGACGTCGAGCGACTGCGAGTCGCTCGCCTGCTGCTGCGGCTGCGGCCTGCTCGTCTCCTTAGCGGCGACCGTGGGTCCGAGATAGGGCAGTACGACGATCCCCATCAGCTCGCCAAGCATGTCGCTCATCGAGCCGCCCGCGGTCTCCTTGGAGCGCTTGCCGCGACGCGCTGCGCGAGCGGGACGACTCGTTGTACGCCGGCTGGCACCCGTCGCCTCCTCGCCATCCGTCGCCTGTGATCCATCGCGCTCGAGCAGGCGCGAGTGCACGACCGCGAGCACTGCACCGACGACGCCCTCCGCTACGACGGAGGACGGCCCCACGCTTGCGCGCGAGAGCTCGCGCCCGGAGTCGACCGCCTCGACGAGCCGATCGATCACCTCGGCGCGCTGTTGCAAAGCGGTGCCTCCCGCGGCCGGCCAGTCGAGCACGAGCAGCGCACCGAGGACTGGCTCCTCGTCGAAGAAGCGCAGCAGTGCGGCGAGCCCAGCCCTGATCCCGTCGCGCCAGTCGCGCTGCTCCTGCCAGGCGGGCGCGACACGCCGAGCAGCACGTTCGACGGCATAGTCGATCGCCGCGAGCAGGCAGTCGTCGCGATCCTGGAAGGCCTCATAGAAGGTGCGCCTCGATACCCCAGCACGGGAGACGACGTCGGCGACGCTGACTCCCGACACGCCCAGCGCGCGGACCGCCTCGGCCATCGCGATGAGCATCCGCTGGCGATGAATCTCGCTGACGACCGAGCGTGCCTGCTCCTGCTGAGCGCCTACAGGCATGCGACGACCCGTACGGCCATCAACCGCCCCTGACTTCCTGCGAGGCCCCTCAACCACACCTAAAGCATACGGATGTTCCGGAGGGTCATGTCATCTCATCGAGATCGAGCTCTCGATGAGGCGCCAAGCCCTGAAAAATCAGGGCTTTCCGATCACATCACCGTCAGCTCTCTCGGCAGTGCGCTGAAGCTGCTGCTGCCGTCCGCGCTCACCACGAGCAGATCCTCGATCCTCACGCCAAGCTCCCCGGGCAGGTAGACGCCGGGCTCGACGGTGACCACTGCACCCTCGCGCAGCGGCTCCTCTCCGGCGGTGCGCGAGAGCCGAGGGCCCTCGTGCACCTCGAGGCCGACGCCATGGCCAAGGCCGTGCCCGAAGCGCTCCCCCAGCCCAGCCTGCTCGATCACCTCGCGGGCGATCGCGTCGACCTCGCGGCCGCTGCGGCCAGCACACACTGCCTCCACCCCAGCGCGCTGGGCGGCGAGCACGAGCTCGTAGATCTCCCTCGCGCGTGCGCTTGGCTCGCCCGCCGCATAGGTCCGTGTGCAGTCCGAGCAGTAGCCATCCAGCAACGCCCCCCAGTCGATCGTGACAAGCGCACCGGAGGCGATCTGCACGTCGCGTGGCTGGGCGTGTGGCAGCGCGCCGTGCGCGCCAGAGGCGACGATCGTCGGAAAGCTCGCACCCTCCGCACCAAGCGTGCGCATGCGCGTCTCCAGATCGATTGCGACCTCGCGCTCGCTGCGACCCGCGAGTCCCGCTTCGAGCACGGCCGTGAGCGCCTCGTCGGCAAGGCGCGCAGCAGCTGCGATCCGCCGCTGCTCGTCCTCGTCCTTGACCTCGCGCAGGCGCTCGACGATGCCGGCACAGCCGACGAGCTCGACCGGCTGCTCGAGCAGCTCGACAAGCCGCCCATGTGCGGCCACCGAGAGGTGGCGCTCGTCGAAGCCGACCGTGAGGCGCCCGCCGGCGGCCTGAGCGCGCTTGGCGATCCGCTCCGCCGCCGCCTCGATCAGGTCGCCTTTGGAGATCACTCGCTCGCATTCGGGCGCGGCGGCACCAACCTCCTCCGCCGCCTGGATCTCGTAGCGGAAGTCGGTGATGAACAGGTGCTCGCCGTCCCGCTCGCAATCCCCGTCCTCCGCGCCGATCAGCGCGATCCCACTCGAGCCGCTGTAGCCGGTGAGGTAGCGCACGTTCGCAGGCGCGGTGACCAGCAGCGCCTGGACAGAACGCTCGCGCAGCGCCGAGGCGACGCGCTCGATGCGGCGGAGGGTGCTCATCGCGTTCCCGTCAGCGCCTTGCTCAATGCCTGCAGCCCGAGCCGGTAGCCCTCGGGTCCCTCGCCGGCGAACTTCGCGAGGCAGAGCCCCTCGAAGATCGAGACCCTGCGCCACTGCTCGCGCCCGTCGACGTCGGAGAGGTGCACCTCGACGCTTGGCAGCTTCGCGACCTCGAGCGCGTCGCGGATCGCCCAGGCGTAGTGGGTCCAGGCGCCGGCGTTGATCAGCACCGCGTCGGCCTCGCCGGCGAGCCTGTGCATGCGCTCGACCATCTCGCCCTCGAAGTTCGTCTGGAAGAAGCGCACCCGCAGGCCGAGCTCCTGCGCGAAGGACTCGATCCTGCGCTCCAGCTCCAGCAGGCTGAGGCCACCGTAGAGAGCCGGGTCGCGCCGGTCGAGGACGTCGAAGTTGACGCCGTGCATCACCTCGATGCGGTGCCCGTTGCTCATACCCAAATCCCCCGGATCATCTGCACGTGCACATTACCCCCAAGCGCCGCACCCACGGCTCTGACCCAGAAGCGCCGCGCTTGGCCTGGCTCAGGCGCAGAGCTCGACGACCGCAGCCTCGACGTCTTGGGTGGGGACCTCGACGCCGATCTCGAACTCCCCTGGCGCGCGCAACAACACGAACGGCACCGCCTGTCCGCCGAGCCGCTTCTTGTCCCTGCCCGTCGCCGTCACGACCTCTGCGGCAGCGGCCCCTTCCAGCCGCGTGGGCAACCCCCATGCGCTCAGCAGCTGTGCGAGCTGGTCTCGCAACTGCGGCGCGCCGGAGAGGCGCAGCGCCGCAAGCAGCCCGAGACCGACAGCCTCGCCGTGCAGGTAGCGCCCGTAGCCGGTCGCCGTCTCGATCGCATGACCGATCGTGTGTCCGAGGTTGAGCGTCTGGCGCAGCCCTGAGTCACGCTCGTCCCTTGCGACGACATCGAGCTTCAGGCGTGCACAGGCGAGGATCACATCCTGGTCGACGGGACCCTTCGCACCGGCGCCGGCAGGCTCCCGTGCGGGCTCTGCCGCGGGTGGCGCCAAGCTTGAAACCCGCTCCCAGAGCGCGCCGCCCGCTAGCAGCGCCGTCTTCAGCACCTCGACCCAGCCGGCGGCGAGCTCGGCGCGCGGCAGGCTCGCAAGCGTCGCAGGGTCGACGATCACGCCGGCGGGCTGGTGATAGGCGCCAACGTAGTTCTTGCCCTGTGGCAGATCCACTCCCGTCTTGCCCCCATATGCAGAGTCGACCTGGGCGACGAGCGTGGTCGGCACTTGCACGACTGGCACGCCACGCTGGTAGGTGGCCGCGCAGAAGCCCGCGAGATCGCCGACGACGCCGCCGCCGAGCGCGACGACATGGTCGCTGCGGCGCATGCCCGCCTCCAGCAGCTGCTCCCAGACCTGTTGCGCAGTCGCAAGCGTCTTGTGGGACTCCCCCGGTTGGATCGTCACATCGGCCGCCATCTCGCCGAGGCGGGCGCGATAGAGCGCCGCGACGCTCGCGTCGCTCACGCAGAACGGCCGCGAGCGCTCGCGCGGCAACGGCCAGCAGCCCCCCGCTGCGCCGCCAGCGGCCAGCAGCTCGTCGACGAGCAGGCCGCTGCCAATCAGCACCGGATATTCGCCTGAGGCAGCGCTCGCCCAGAGCAGCTGCGTCCCCGCAGGCGCGAGCTCGAGCGCCTGCAGCCCCGGCAGTGCACGCAGCGCCACCTCCGCCACGCGCGCGGGCAGGATCGCGTCAGCAAGGCTCAGGTAGAGCGGCTCACGCTCTCGATGCAGCTCTGTGAACGCCTGCGCGTCGCTTGCCAGCGGCCGCGTCCCGCCGGCCTGAAGCGCGCGCTCCCAGGCGCTGGTCGGATCGATGTCCAGCAGCACGACGAGATGCTCGCGCAGCGCCTCCTGGACCCGCGAGCTGAGCACGCTGCCGCCGCCAAGCGAGATCACGGCGTCTGGTGGCGCGCCCGCGAGCAGCTCGAGCACGACACGCTCCTCGAGCTCCCTGAAGGCCACCTCGCCGCCCGCGTCGTGACCGAATAGCTCGGCGATGCTGCGCCCCTCGCGGCGTTCGATCTCAGCGTCGCTGTCGAGCGCGGTCACACCGCGCTTCTGCGCAAGCTGCTGCGCAGCGGTCGTCTTGCCGGAGCCCATGAAGCCCGTCAGGACCCAGGCCATCAGCGTCGCTTCCCTACTTCGCCCCCCGCCATCCGATCCTCTGCTCGTAGGCGCGCAGGGCCTGCTTCGCGTCGTCGATGTGATCGCCGCCGAACTTGCTGCGGCAGGCGTCGGCGAGCACGAGGCAGATCATCGCCTCAGCAACGACACCGGCCGCGGGCACCGTGCAGGAGTCGGTGCGCTCGCGCAGCGCCTGGGTCGGCTCGTGCGTCGCGGTGTCGACCGAGCGCAACGGCTTGGTCAGCGTCGGCAGCGGCTTCATCGCACCGCGCACGACCAGCGGTTGGCCTGTCGTCATGCCGCCCTCCAGACCCCCAGAGCGATTGGTCGTACGGTAGAAGCCCTGCTCCTCGGAGTGAAAGATCTCGTCGTGAGCCTGCGAACCGGGCACGCCCGCGATCCTGAACGCCTGTCCGATCTCGACGCCCTTCACGGCCTGGATCGAGCAGATCGCCATCGCCAGGCGCCCGTCGAGGCGCTGTTCCCAGGAGATGTGCGAGCCGAGACCCGGCGGCAGCCCGAAGGCCTGGACCTCGAAGACGCCGCCCAACGACTCGTTGGCCTTGCGCAGCTTGTCGATCTCGGCGACCATCGCCCTGCCGACCTCCTGGTCCAGGCAGCGCACCGGCGACTCGTCGACGTTCTCGAAGTCGGCGAGCCCCAGCTCGCGCTCGGCGTTTGGCGCACTCACAGAGGCGATCTGGACGACGTGCGAGCGCACCTCGATCCCCAGCTCGGAGAGGAACGCGCGGCAGACCGCGCCGCCCGCCACGCGTGCCGCGGTCTCGCGCGCTGAGGCACGCTCGAGGATGTCGCGCACGTCGGTGAGCCCGTACTTCCAGGTGCCGACGAGATCGGCGTGCCCAGGGCGCGGCAGGTGCACCTCTGCCGTCTGCGCCTCGACCGGCCAGGGATTCATGCGCTCCTCCCAGTTCGCATAGTCCCTGTTGGCGACTGTCAGGGCGACCGGGCCGCCAAGCGTGCGGCCGTGGCGCACGCCGCCGGTCAGCTGCGCTTTGTCGGTCTCGATCTTCATGCGCCCGCCGCGCCCGTAGCCGAGTTGACGACGTGCAAGGTCGGCGTCGATCCGCTCGTGCGCGAGCGTCAGGCCCGCGGGTAGCCCCTCGACGATGCAGGTGAGGCCGGGTCCATGCGACTCTCCGGCTGTGATCAGGCGTAGCGCCATCAGGCGCTTAGTTTATTTTGACTTCGCCTTGATCGCGTCCTGCACCCCGAGCAGCAGGCCGGATTCTTCGGAGTAGTGCACCTGCGCGGGCAGCGAAACCCCAAGCGTGTTCTGCAGTTCGCTCGCTTCTTCGATCAGGCGCGCGGCCGTGGCGTGGGCGTGCGCCGCGGGGACTTCGACCCCTTCGAGCTTGCCCAGCACCAGCTTGTAGGAGACGACTGTGCCGCTTGCTTCGAGGTATTGCAGTTCCTCGCTCTGCTGCGCCTTGATGTAGATCGCTTCGCAGTTGGTCGGCCCCGGCAGGCAGTGTGCCGGCCCGTGCACGATCGCCGGCGAGAGCAGCAGGAAGAGCGCGCCATTGCCGCCGCTTGCGACGCCGACATAGGCGAACAGGGACTGCTGCTTGCTCGGCAGCGGGCGCAGTTGCTTCATCTGTGCGAGCAGCTGCGGCTCGCCTTCGGGCTTGCCGGTGCTCGCGAGCTGCTGCAGCTTCGCCGAGGCTTCGTAGAGGCTCAGCGTCTGTTCTTCTGGCTGCGCTTCTTCGCTGCCGCCCGCGGGGCTCGATTCGCCGCCGGAGCCCGGGCTTTCGGTGGATCCGGAGCTTTCTGAGCTCGCGCTTTCCTGGCCCGAGGACGCGCCCGCTTCCGAGGCTTCGGCTTCGCTGCCCGGCAGCGGCTTGAACGGGTTGTGCACATGACCGCGGTGCTGGAGCGAGGATCCGTTGGTCGTCTCGGCGACCGCAGCGTTGGGATTTTCGGGTGCGCTAGTGACCGACGGACCTGGCACCGTCGGCGCGCTGCTCGCCGGTGGCGTGCTTGCGACGCTTGGGCTTGTTTTGCCGCCAATCGCAGCGTAGGCGACGGCGCCGGCGAGCACGCCCAGCGCGAGCACGAGCAGCGGCAGCATGCGCCTGCTCGTCAGGTCCTCCTTGATCGCGCGCAACAGCTCGTTCATGGCGCCACCTTCACGACCGCGGGTGCAGGAGTCGAGCTCTCGGAGGAGCTTTCAGTCGTGCCGGTGCTCAGACCCGCGGGCGCCGCAGCCGTCGCGCCGGCGGTCAGGCTTTCACCGGGTGGCAGCACGTAGGCGGTCGCCGTGATCGTGCCCGTCAAGTTTTCGGTGCTTTCGCTGAGCGAGCCTTCGGGCGCAAGCTGGACGCTGTCGATCGTCAGCAGGCGCCCGCTCACCTTCACGCCGTCGCCGCTGGTGGTCGAGGTGAATCCCTGGAGCTTCTGCATCAGGTGGTAGAGGTCGAAGAACGAGCCGACGAAGGTGAAGGTGAACGGCAACTGTCGGAAGCCGGAGCTTGCGCCTTCTGTGGTCGGCGTTACAGAGGCTTCGCTGGAGCCCGAGCTCGCCTGAATCGACCGGAATTCGACGTGGGCTTTGCCTGAGGCCTGATCGAGCGCGTAGACAAGCGAGGAGACCTCCTCGTCCGCAGGGACCGCTTCGCCGAGGCTCACGAGGCTCGCGTATGCCGAGGAGTAGCGGCTCTGGTCATGGTGGGCTTCGGAGAGTTCCGAGCGTGCCTGTGAGAGCGCGACTTCGGCGGTGCTCACCTTTTCCTGCACCGAGGACGCACGCTTGCGCTCGGGCGAAACGACCTTGATCCAGCTGAGCACGAGCACCGCGACGACAGCGAGCACGAGTAGCACCATGCGATCACGACCGGTCATCGTGGAGCCCCCTGCCCTGCTTCGACGCCGCTGGCGGCTTCGGTGGAGCTCTGTTCGTCGCTCGTGCTGCTCGACGAGCTGCCGCTCGCGCTGCTCGGCGTCTGCGGCGTCGGGAGACCTTCGAAGCCAACCGTGAGCGTGAAGCTCGTCTGGTTGCAGCCGGCCCCGCCTTCGCCGCTCGTCGAGGAGCCTGAGCTCGCTGAGCTCTGCAGCGAGACTTCGCTGACACCGTTCATCAGTCGCAGCCGATCCATCGTCAGTGCGACCGCCGCCTGCGAGGTCGCGCAGCCGGTCAGCGTCAGGTTCGGCGCGCTGCCCGCTGGCGTCGAAGATGTCACTGAGCTCCCAGACCCGGCAGCCGTGGTTTCGGTCGAGCTGGATTCCGCCAGGCTTGCCGCGCTGACTTCGCTGCTGCCGACGGTTCCCTGAACGCCGTTCAGCGAGGCGTCGCCAGGCAGCACGCGTCCCAGTTCATGCATCATGTGCGCCCAGTCGAAGCGGGTCCCGGCCAGTTCCTGCACGTCGCTCACGCGTTCGTCGCGCAGCGTGACGAAGTGGGTGTAGGGGGCCAGCCTGCTCGCTTCTTCCTTGGCCTGGTTGGCTTCGGCGCTCAGCTGCGAGGCTTCGCCTTCCTTCACGGCGATCTGGTGGTGCGCGGAGGCATAGAGCGCGGCCAGCGCCGCGAGCCCTAGCAACAGCCCGATCACGGCATAGGCGCCGCCACCGGAGCGTCCGCCAAACGATCCGCCGCCTGCACGCTCGTCGGGCGGGATCAGGTTTACGGCCTTCACGGCGCGACCTCCTCGACCGCGAGCCCCGCGGCGACCGTCAGCCGCTCAGCGGGCACGCCGTCGAGCTCGCCGCCGCGCGCACGCGCAACTGTGCGCCGTTGCACTGGGAAGCCGAGCTCCGCTTCCAGCGCGCCTGTGAACCCGTTGATCTCCAGAGCGGAGCCGCTGACGACCACCCTGTCGACGCCGCTGCCGTTCTCCTGAGCCCTGTGGAAGTCGAGCGAGTTGCGAACCTCGCCCGCGATTTCGCGCAGACCGCCGGCGATCACCGTACGCACCTCGGCAGCCATCGCCGCAGGGTCGTTTGCGGTCGGCTCGAGTGGCTGCTCGCTCTGCTGCTCGCGTTTGGCGAGGTCGAACTCGCCGATCGAGACGCGCGCTTCCGCGAGCGGGATCGAGCGGCGCTCTGCGAGCGCGCCGGCCATCGACTCCAGGCCGCCCCCGACCGCACGCGTGAAGCGGCAGGTCACGCCCTCTGCGATCGCGAGGTTCGTCAGCCCCCCCACATTCAGGTAGAGGGTGCGCACGCCGTGGGGCCCCTCCCCACCGAAGGCCTCCCCGCCAGCGCCAGCGAGACCAGACGGCGCAGCTTCTGGCTCTGCTGCCTCTGACCCCGGCACGGCGAGATGCGCGGCGGCCTCCTGATCGCGCTCGTCGCGCAGTTGGGCGTCGTCCTCGCGCCGGATCTCGGTGGCTGCCTCCTCGGGGCGGTGCAGCGCGCGGATCATCGCGAACGCGGAGAGGTCGACGGCTGCCGGGCGCAGCCCAGCAGCGCTCACGGCGCCGACGAGGCGCTGCACCATCTCGCGCTGGGCGGCGACCACGATCACGCGCTGGCGCTTGCCCGCCGGCGTCTGCACGATGCCGAGCGGCTGGAAGTCGAGAACGGCGCTCACAAGCGGCATCGGGATCTGGTCCTGTGCCTGGAAATTCACGGCGGCGGCGAGTTCCTTGCGGTCGTCGATCGGCGGCAGGTCCATCATGCGCACGACCGTGCGCTGGTTTGCCAGGCCGACGCGCACGCGCTTGTTCAGCCGACCCTTCGCGAACAGCTCCTTCAGGACCTCCGCCAGCAGAGCCTCGTCGAGCACCTCGCCTTCGCGCATCGTGTCCGCCGGCAGCGGCAGCCCGACCGCGCGCTTCACCGCGACGACGCCGTTGACCTCGGCTTCCACCGCCGTCACGTAGCCGGGCTGGATGTCGAGCCCGACGAGCGTCGCGCCGCCGCGTCCACCGCCGCGACCGATGCCCACGTCCTTCAGCGAGCTCAGGCTCGGCAGCTTGCCGACGCTTGGCAATTTCCCGGCGCTTGGCAATTTCCCGGCCCCTGGCAATTTCCCGGCGCCTGGCTTGCCGATGCTGGGCAGCTTGCCGACGCTTGGCAGCTTCAGCTCGCGTTTGAGGCCGTCCCCGCCCCCGGAGCCGCCGCCCATCGTCAGCGAGAAGTCCGCGCCAGATGCGCGCCTGGATGCCTGGGAGCTCTCACCGTGCTGCGATCTGGCGACCTTCTGCTTCGGCTCCTTCGGAGGCTTCGCGCGCTTCGGCGCCTTCGGGGTCTTCGCAGGTTTGGACGTAGAACCGTCGTCCTTTGACAGCTTTGCGAGGTTCGGGAACATGTCGGCGAGCGACGGCATCAGTGCACGAAGGAGGTCGAGTACCAGTCGAGCAGCGGCTCGCCGGCGAACAGCGCGATTGCACCGCCAAGCGCGAGGAACGGTCCGAACGGAACAGCGGTCTTACGGCCCTCGTTCACGCCGCGTCGCGCGATCACGATGCCGCCGATCGCGACGCCCGCGATCAGGGCGATCAGGATCGCGGGGATCACCGACTTGCCGAGGAACAGACCGAGCATCGCCGCGAGCTTCACGTCGCCCATGCCCATCCCCCCCGGCTTTGCCAGCGCCGCGATCAGGAAGACGCCGCCCGCGGCAGCGCCTGCGATCAGGCGTGTTGGCTCACCGGACGGGTCGAGCGCAAGCCCAAGCGCGATCGCAAGCACACAGCCTGGCAACGTGATCGCGTTCGGCAGGACGCGGTGCTCGAGGTCGATCAGGGCGAGCGGCAGGAGCAGCAGCACGAGCGCGATGCCGAGCGCCGTCGCCGCCGCCGAGCTCTTCGCGAGCACGACCGCTACGCAGAGGCCCGCAGTCGCAGCCTCGACGAGCGGATAGCGCAGCGAGATCGGCGCCTTGCAGCTGCGGCAGCGTCCGCGCAGCAGCAGCCAGGAGAGCAGCGGGATGTTGTCGTAGGGCTTGATCGGGGTTCCGCAGGAGTTGCAGTGCGAGGCGGGCAGAACGATCGACTGCCGCCGTGGCAGCCGTTCGGCCACCACGTTCAGAAAGGAGCCGAACACGGCTCCGAGCACTCCGACGAACGCAGTCTCCATGTGGCCCTCATCGACCGCATCGCGCGATGACTTGAGAACGGCATTGCACCCGTCCACGCCACGTTTGCCAACACGAGAAATCGACTCCGGAACGCAAGCGGGGGCGGTCTTTCGACCGCCCCCGGAACTTGCGATGCCATGTGAGCGTCCGTGTCTAATCGCTATGCGCGGACGCGTCTAGATTGGTCGGCTCTGACTACCAGGTGCCTGCGCCTTCGGTCCCTACGGACTTGCACCCGCTCTTGGAGCCCGAGTTGTTCACGCAGGTACGTTCAAGCGCGCCTTCCGCGTTACGCGCAATCGTGAATTCGTCTTCGGTGCTCGCCGCCTCGACGGTGATCGTGTAGGTGCTTTTCGTGCCTTCGGCTGCGATCACCCAAGGTTCGCTGCCTTCTTCACCTGTTTTGATCGTCGGCTCGATTTCCTTCAGAGCCGCGGTCGACATTTCTAGGTAGCCCTTGCCGCTTTCTGTCGCATACGTCTCAGCAGCCGTCTGCGCGGTCTGCGCAAGCGTCTTCGCCGAGGAGTCGTAGGCCTTGCTGGTCTGGCTCAGGAACGCCGGGATCGCGATCGCGGCAAGGATGCCGATGATCAAGATCACGACCAGCAATTCGATGAGGGTAAAGCCACTCTCATCCGCTGCGCGCTGGCGCATTCTGGTCAACATGAGTTGTCTTGCTCCTTGTATCTGATTACAGGAGCCAGTGCTCTTGACCCACCCCGCCTCATTCAGCGGTGCGCCCTCCGTGGAGATCGCCGGCTTTGCTACGCACCCGTTCGATGCCTTGCCCTGTGTGCCCTTGCGCTGGCTGTCTTTCCGACAGCGCGTGCATCGACCAACGAGCGGCTTCCTTTAGCCGTTTGAAGAAAATCTAAACGCTTCGCTAAGCGTTTGTTCTAGTGCCCCTTGCCGCCGATCGGCCGCGCCGAGACGCTGCGAGGCTTTGTGCTGCTAGGCCTCGACCTCGGAGGCCTCGACCTCGGCCGCAACCGTGGCGGGCTCGCCCTCCTCGGTCTGCCAGCGCGCTTGAGCGTCGACGCCCTGCTGGCGCTCACCGGTGCCCCCGCACCAGGGGCACTGCTCGCTGTGCGCGTCGCCGCCGAGCTTCGAGATCACAGAGCCGCGTCCTGCGCAGGGCATGCACTCGCGCCGCCCACTGGGCTCGGACGGAGCCGCGCTCGCCTTCGCTGCTCTTCCTCTTCCTGTCGGTCTGGTCGCCAAGGAAGCGCGCAGGTTAGCGCAGGCGCGCTAGCGTTTGCCTGCCTGGCACTCGGATCCGGACAGAGCCCAGGCATCAGGATCCATGACAGAGACCCCCACATCGCTCAACATCCTCGTCGTCGACGACGAGGAGACACTGCGTGAGACGCTGACGCGCTCCTTCACGAGGGAGGGCCACAGGGTCGAGGCTGTCGCGGACGGACAGGAGGCGATCGAGCGCGCAAGCATCGAGCAGTTCGACATCGTGCTGCTCGATGTCGCCCTCGGCCAGGGCCCGAACGGCTACGAGGTCTGCAGGACGTTGCGCGAGCGGCGCAACGTCGTGCCGATCATCATGCTCACAGCGCTCGACACCGAGGCTGACGCCGTCCAGGGCCTCGAGGCGGGCGCCGACGACTACGTCACAAAGCCCTTCGGCCTCGCAGAGCTCCGCAGCCGCGTGCGCGCGGTGCTGCGCCGCTCGGCGGGCCATGGGATCGGCCGCGAGACGATCGCGATCGGCGAGGTCAGCCTCGACCGTGGCCGCCGCGAGGTGACGGCAAGGGGCAAGAGCGTGAAGCTCACCTTCTCTGAGTTCGAGCTGCTTGCGCGGCTGATGTCCGAACCGGGGCACCTCTTCAACCGCCAGGAGCTGCTGCGGGCGATCTGGGGCGACTCCGCCTACAGGGACCCGCGCGCGATCGACGTACACATCCGCCACCTGCGCGAGAAGCTCGAGCTGCACCCTGAGCAGCCGCGCCTGATCCTCACCGTGCGCGGCGCTGGCTACCGCTTCCAGACACCGTGAGCGAACAGCAGACCCCTGGCGGCCCCGCCCCGCGCGCCCGCGGCACGCGCCGGCCAGGGGCAGCCGGCTGGTCAGGGGCAGCGGGCTGGCCTGGGGCAGCAGCCAGGCGCCTTCGCCAATCGCTGCGAGGCCTGCGGCTGCGGCTGCTCGCCGCGCTGCTCGCCACCAGCGCAATCACGCTTGGCGTCGCCGCGCTCGCACTGCTCTCCTCGCTGGAGGCGCGGCTGCGCGCTGATGGCGTGAAAGCTGCGCGCGTCGCGCTCACCGCCTCGCTGCCAGAGCTGCGCCACCAGATCGAACCGAGCCAGACGAGCTCTGGCCCCAACCGTACGCAGCTGCGCGCAGCCGCCCTCGACCTCACTCACCGGGCGGGTGGCGCCGACGTCGCGGTGCTCAACGGCAATCCCGGTCTCGCAACGATCTACGCCCCCAAGGTCAACGACCTCAACGTGCCCGATTACTTCAGCGAGGCGCGAGCGGCGCTGCACCGCCGCGGGCGCATCGAACACACGACCCCCAGCTCGCTGATCATCGCCCAGCGCGTGCGCATCGCGGGCTCTCGCTGCGTCGTGATCGTCGACAAGCACCTGCAGTACGTCGGGCTCGCCTTCCAGGTAGTCAAGCGGGCGTTCATCGTCGCGGCCGCCGCGGGCCTTGGCATCGCGTTGCTGCTTGGCATCGGCCTCGCCTCGACGCTCCTGCGGCGCCTCGAGCGCCTGCGTGACGCGACGCGCAAACTCGAGCGCGAGGGCCTCGACGCGCCGCTCCCGGACGACCCCGCCCACGATGAGATCGGCGAGCTCACGCGCTCCTTCGCGGCGATGCGCGCGCGCCTGCGCCGCCAGGAGGCCGCACGCCGGGCGTTCGTCGCGACTGCCTCGCATGAGCTGCGCACGCCGCTCACCTCGCTCGACGGGATGCTCGAGCTGCTCGCCGAAGACCTTGGTCCGGAGACGCTCGACCTCGAGGACGCGCGCCTGCGCACCGAGCACGCACGCGAGCAGACGCGCAGGCTCGCCCAGCTGGCCACGGACCTGCTCGACCTCAGCAAGCTCGACGCGGAGGTGGGCCTGCGCAGCGAGCCACTCGAGCTTGGCGAGCTCTCCAGGGCGGTCGCCGCCGAGTTCGAGCGCGTCGCGGGCAGGCGCGAGGTGGAGCTTGCCGTGCGCAGGCCGCCAGACGCCTGCTGGGCTGCCGCCGACCCTGGTTCGGTCGCGCGCATCGTGCGCATCCTGATCGACAACGCGCTGCGCTTCGCGCCGCCAAACTCGAGCGTCGAGATCGCCGCTGCCAACGGCGGCAGCGTCGCGCAGATCAGCGTGAGCGATGCTGGGCCTGGCGTCCCCGAGTCCGACCGCGAGCGGATCTTCGAGCGCTTCACGCGTGGCAGCGTCACCTCTGGGCGCGGCGGCTTCGGCCTTGGCCTCGCGATCGGCAGGGAGCTCGCGCAGCGCATGGGCGGCAGCCTCGAGCTCTGCGAGCAGGCCCCTGGAGACGAGCCTTCTGGCGCCTGCTTTAGATTGCAGCTGCCCGTCAGCGAAGAGGACCAGAAAGCCACGTGATCGCAGACTCCCAACAGATCGAGCGGATCGCCGCCGATGCGCGTGCGGCAGGCAGGCTTGCGCTCGACACCGAGTTCATGGGCGAGGGCCGCTACCGGACGCTGCTCTGCCTGATCCAGGTCTCCGTGCCAGTCCAGGCGCTCGACGGAGCCTCCGCACAAGCCTCGCCCGACCCCCTGTCCGCAGGCCACGGCGAGCGGATCGACCTGATCGACCCGCTTAGCGGCGAGCTCGACACAAGCCCGCTCGCGGACGTGCTCGCGGACCCGCAGATCCAGATCGTCGTGCACGCCGGTCGCCAGGACGTCGCGCTGCTGCGCAGGACGCTTTCCACGGAGATCGTCAACGTCTTCGACACGCAGCTCGCCGCGGGCTTCGCCGGCCTCGCCGCACAGCGCTCTTACGAGTCACTGCTCTCCCAGGTGCTCGGGGTGCGCCTCGCCAAGAGCGCGAGCTTCACGCGCTGGGACAGGCGACCGCTCACAGACGAGCAGATCTCCTATGCGCGTGAGGACGTGCTGCACCTGCTGCAGCTCGCAGGCGCGCTGCAGCAGCGTCTCACCGAGCTTGGACGGCTGCAGTGGGCGCTGCAGGAGTGCGAGCCGCTCGCGCTCGCAAGCGACGCGCGCGACCTCGACGTCGTCTTCGCGCGCCTGCCGCGGATCTCCTCTGCGGCGCCGGGGGCGCAGGCGATCGCGCGCGAGCTCGTAGGTTGGCGCGAGCGCACCGCCGAGCGCCAGGATCGTCCTGTCCAGGGTGTGCTCGCCGACGCCGCACTCGTCGAGGTCGCCAAGCGCAAGCCCTCCTCCGCGAGCGAGCTCGCGAGCATCAGGGGCATCCCGCAGGGCATCGCACGCAGGGCTGGCGCCGAGATCATCGAGTGCGTGCGCCGCGGCCAGCAGCGCCCGACTGAGCGCCGTCAGCCCGCGCCGCGCTCGCAGCCGCCCGATCCCACGGATGCGCCGCTCGTCGCGCTCGCTGAGGCGCTCGCGCGCACGCGCGCGGCCGAGGCGGGCTTCGCCTACGAGCTGATCGCCACGCGCGCCGACCTGCAGGCGATCGTCGCGGCAAGACGCCTTCGCGAACCCGAGCCTGAGGTCAGGGCGCTGTCCGGCTGGCGTCGCGAGCTGCTTGGGCAGGAGATCCTCAGGCTGCTTGACGGCGAGATCACGCTCGCCGTCAAGGACGGCAAGCTGCGCGTCGAGGGCTGAGCCCTCCTCCACTCCCTATTCGATGTTTTCGTAGATCGTGAAGAGCGGCATGTACATCGAGATCACGATGAAGCCGACGATGCTGCCGATCACGATGATCATCACCGGCTCGAGCAGCGAGGTGAGCGCCTTCACCGAGGCCGCGACGCGGTCCTCATAGAAGTCGGCGATCTTGTCGAGCATCGTGTCCAGGGCGCCTGTCTCCTCGCCGACGCTCACCATATGGGTCACCATGCCGGGGAAGACGGAGGCCTTCGTCAGCGGCGCCGAGAGCGTGCCACCGCGCTTCACCGAGGAGATCACGCTCTCCATCGCCTCCTCGATCACAACGTTGCCGCTCGTCTTGCCGACGATCTCCAGCGCCTGAAGTAGCGGCACGCCGGCGCTCGTCAGCGAGGCCAGGGTGCGCGACCAGCGCGCGATCGCGACCTCTTGGACGATCGTGCCGATCTTCATCGGTATGCGCAGACAGATGCGGTCCCACTGCGCGTTCCCCCAGGAGGAGCCCTTCCACTTCACGAAGCTGACGACCACGAGCGCAAAGCCCCCGATCAACAGCCACCACTCGCCTGTCACCAGCTTCGAGAGGTCGACCGAAACCTTCGTAATCGTCGGCAGTTCGCCACCGAACTGGGTATAGACTTTCTCGAAGACTGGAATCAGGAAGGCGACCAAGGCAAGCAGCACGAGCACCGCGAAGCTCACGACGAACGCCGGGTACATCATCGCCGAGCGGACCTGTCGGCGCAGCGATGCGTCCCGCTCCAGCTGATCGGCGACACGAATCAGCGACGCCTCCAGGACACCGCCGATCTCCCCTGCGCGCGCCATCGCGACGAACAGTTCGCTGAAGACCTTTGGGTGGCGCGCGAACGAGTCGCTCAGCGAAAGCCCCGCCTCGACGTCCTTGCGCACCTGGACGATCGTTTCCTTCAAATACTTGCTTTCGGACTGCTCCTCCAGCACGTAGAGCGCGCGCAGGATGCTCATGCCTGAGGTGATCATCGTCGCCAGCTGGCGCGCGAAGACCGCGAGCTCGGCGACCTTCACTTTCTTCATGAAGGCGAGGTCGATCTCCTTCGAGCTGTGCTTGTCGGCGATGTCGAGAACGATCAGCCCGCGCGACTTCAGCTGGTCGGAGACGACCTGCTTGGATTCGGCGTCGACCTCGCCCTTCGCCTTCACCCCGGCGAGGTCGATCGCTTTGAAGACGTAGGTCGTCATCGCGAGCCCCCTAGGCCGCCTCGGCGAAGTTGCCTGCGCCGAGCAGGCGGCGCAGCTCCTCAGGCGCGCTTGAGCGCGATTCGGCGAGCTTCTGAGTGACGATTCCCTTGCGCACGAGCGTCGCCAAGGCCGAGTCCATCGTCTGCATCCCGAGTGCGGAGCCAGTCTGCAGCGTCGAGTAGATCTGATGGGTCTTGCCCTCACGGATCAGGTTGCGCACCGCGGGGCTTGGCACGAGCACCTCGCAAGCGGCGACGCGCCCGGAGCCGTCGGCGGTCGGCAGCAGCTGCTGGGTCACGATCCCCTGCAGCGCGACTGACAGCTGCACCCTCACCTGGCCCTGTTGGTGGGAGGGGAAGACATCGATGATGCGATCGATCGTCTGGGCGGTGTCCTGGGTGTGCAATGTCGCGAAGACGAGGTGGCCCGTCTCAGCGGCTGTCAGGGCCGTCGAGATCGTCTCCAGGTCGCGCATCTCGCCGACGAGGATCACGTCTGGGTCCTGGCGCAGAGCGGCCTTCAAGGCGTCGGCGAAGCTCTGGGCATCGGCGCCGAGCTCGCGCTGGTTGACCAAGCAGCGCTTGTGAGGATGCAGAAACTCGATCGGATCCTCGATCGTCATGATGTGCTCCTCGCGCGTCTCGTTGATGTCGTTGATCATCGCCGCGAGCGAGGTCGACTTGCCGGATCCCGTCGGCCCCGTGACAAGCACGAATCCGCGCGGCTTGCGCGACATCTCGTGCACCACCCTTGGCAGCCCCAGCTGGTCGATCGAGGTCAGCTCGAAGGGAATCAGCCTGAAGGCCGCGCCCAATGCACCACGCTGGAAGTAGGCGTTCACACGAAAGCGCGCATAGCCTGGCACTGAGTAGGCAAAGTCGAGCTGCCAGTCGGTCTCCAGACGCTGGCGCTGATCGCCCGTCAGGATCGAGTAGACGATCTCGCGCGTGTCAGCCGCGTTCAGGATCGGATAGTGGTCGAGCTGGGAGAGACGCCCACGCACGCGCACCGTCGGGCACGCGCCCGCGCTCAGGTGCAGGTCGGAGGCTTTGCGATTTACGACCTCCATCAAGAGGTCTGCGAAGTCAAAACTCATCGCCAGGCCCATCGACCGCCCTAGCACCGATTTCGCCTGCAAGCGTGCGCCGTGGACGAAGGTTCTAGTTCCCTGGAGTGCTCCAGGAGCGCGACATCCTGTTCGGTCTCCTCTCGCGGGCAGCGATCATCTGCGCCTCAGTCATGCGCATGGTCTTCGCGCCTCGGTGATGGGCGACGCGCAGCAGCCGCCGATTCGCAGAAGTCACAGGGAGCATCCTCGCCGTCACTTCCGCCTTGCTTTGAATGTCACGCAGTCCCCTCGGTGTGCGGTAGAAGGCCCTGTCGACGATGCGCACAGGCAGGAAGGTCTTCGCATCCAGGTAGAGCAGGACGTAGGAGTGCGTGGCTTCGTCGATGCGCAGCTCGTAGGCCTCGATACCCCTCACCGTCGTCTTCCCGATCAGCTTCGCGTCGCTCTCGCCGTCCTTCGCGTCGCGATAGAGCCTCTTGATCTGCGGAATCGTGAGTTCATCCACTTCGCCGTGGGGAAAGGCCGCGACGTTGCCGTCACTTGCCTTTGTGATCACCGTCAGCGTGTTGTTCGCCGGGTCGTAGAGCGACTGCCTGTGCCCTTCAACAACCGTTTCGTCACCGCTGCGATAGACGGTGCGCAACGTGTCCGCACGCGCGTCCATCCACGATCGGTATCTGAGGCCGATGCGATCTTCAGGCAGCCGATCGCCGGCTGCTTCGTCGATGCAGCGGATCGGCAGCTCCAGGCCGAAGCAGATGTTGCCGCCATAGACGTTCTCCCTCACGTAGAGAATCCCCTTCGGTTGTGCGAGCGCCGCCGAGGCGCGCCTGATCACGGCGGCCTGCGCCAGGCCTGGCCGCGGGCTGCCAAGCAGCGATACGAGGGCGAAGACAACGCCCGCCACCGCGAGCGGCGCCGCCCAGGCAAGCAGGCGCAGCGTGCGCGGACGCCTGCGCCGCCGAAGCGCAACCGCAGGCGTCTCGTTCTCAGAGACGACGACCAACAGCTCGTCCAGCAGGCGATCCTCGAAGCACCTTCGGACATCCGTCGTCATCGCGCTGCCTCCAGGTTCGGGGACGGTTGTGGGGCAAGCTCGCGTCGCAACGCCTTGCGGGCACGGTGCAGGCGCACCCTCGCGGTCGCAGGCCGGATGCCGAGCGCTGCGGCCGCCTCGTTTGCGGAGAGCTCGTCGAGCACGACCAGCTCCAGCACGGCGCGCTCGCTCTCGGAGAGACAGGCAAGCGCTGTGTGCAACGCCCTTGCCTGGGCGGCAGCATCGATGCGCTCGTGAATGCGCGCCAGGTCATCGCCGTCAAGCAGCGTGCGTCCTTCGATGCGGCGCAGTGCGCGCCGCTCGCGCGCGTCGCGGCGCCAGGCGTTCGCCACAGCGTTGCTTGCGATTCCGTACAGCCATGCCCTTGGCGCGCCACGGCCTGGCTCGTAGGAGAAAGCGGCGCTCATCGCCGCGAGAAAGACGTCCGCAGTCAGGTCGGCGACAAGCTGCGGGTCGCTCAGGCGTCTAGCCAGGAAGCGCTGGATCGCCTCGACGTGCTCGCGGTAGAACGCCTCGAAGGCGGCAGGGTCGTATGCGATCCGCTGAAGCTCCTTGGGGCCCATGCCCTTGCTTGGTCGCACCCCCGGGAAGCGTTACACAGTCCAACCTCGCGGGCGCCCCTCAGCGGGGGCGCCGGCTACGTCAGCTCGCGCCGAAGACGCTCAGCTCGCGCGAAGACGCTCAGCTCGCGCCGAGGGCGCTCTGCTCGCTCAGCTCGTGCCCAGCACGCGCGTCAGCTCGGCGATCGAGGTGCGGCCCTCGCGGACCTTGTCGAGGCCGTCGTCGCGCAGACGGCGCATGCCCTCCTTCACCGCAACGTCCCTGATCTCCTCTGCAGGGCGCCGCTCCAAAGCCATGCGTCGGACCTCCTCGCTCACCATCATCACCTCATAGATCCCTGCCCTGCCCTTGTAGCCGCTGCCACCGCAGCGGCGGCAGCCTGCGGGCTCGTAGGCCTCGAGGTCGACGAGCGCCTTGTAGCCGTTGTCGCGCAGCGCAGACGCGGGAATGATCGCGCGCTGCTTGCAGCTTGAGCAGAGCATCCGCACGAGCCGCTGGGCGACCACGCAGTCGAGCGCAGAGGCGACGAGGAACGGCTCGATGCCCATCTCGATCAGGCGCGTGATCGCGGAGGGGGCGTCGTTCGTGTGCAACGTCGAGAGCACGAGGTGTCCTGTCAGGGCAGACTCGATCGCGATCTGGGCGGTCTCCCTGTCCCTGATCTCACCGACCATCAAGACGTCAGGGTCGGCTCTCACCATCGCTCTCAGGCCCGCGGCGAAGGTCAGCCCGACCTTCGCGGAGACCTGAACCTGGGTCAGGCCCTCCAGCTGATACTCCACAGGGTCCTCGACGGTGATCACGTTCTTCTCTGGCGTGTTCAAAGACTGCAGCGCGGCGTAGAGGGTCGTCGACTTGCCTGATCCTGTTGGTCCCGTAACGAGCACCGCGCCGTGCACCTCGCCACAGGCGCGTTCGAAGCGCTCGCGCTCATGTGCAGCCATGCCAAGGCGGTCGAGTCGCATCACGACGGACTCCTTGTCGAGGATGCGCATCACGATCGACTCGCCGTGGACGCTTGGCAGCGTCACGATGCGCAGGTCGACGTGGCGGCCGTCGACGGTCAGGCCGACGCGGCCATCCTGGGGCAGGCGCCGCTCGGAGATGTCGAGGTCGGCCATGATCTTCACCCGCGAGATCACGCCGCCTGCCATCCTGCGGCTCACTGTCGTCACGTCTTGGAGCACGCCGTCGACCCTGTAGCGCACGCGCAGCTCGCGACCGTCTGGGGAAAGATGCACGTCGGAGGCGTGCTGTTCGACCGCTTGGGCGACGATCTGGTTCACAAGCTTGATCACGGGCGCGTCGTCTGCGGTCTCGTGCAGATCGACGACCTCGGCATTGCTGCCGTCGCCGTCGTCGCTGAGGATTCCTGTGTCCTCCTCTGAAACGACCTCCTCGAGACGGTCCAGGCGCGAGATCAACCCTGCGATGTCTTCGGAGGCGGCGACCGCGACGCGCACGTCGTAGCCCGTCATGATCGCGATGTCGTCGACCGCCAGGACGTTCGAGGGATCTGCCATCGCGACGAGCAGTGTGCGCTTGTCTAGGAACGCGACGGGCACCGCCTGATAGCGCTTCGCCGCGATCGTCGTCACTAGGTTCGCAGCACCCATGTCGACCGCGAACAGGCTCAGGTCGAGGTGGTCGAGGCCATAGCGCTCCGCGAGCCCCCTCGCGAGCCCGTCGGGCGTCAGGCTGCCCGCTTCCAGGAGCGCTCGCTCTGGCCTCACGCCGGAGTTGCGGGCCGCCTCGATCGCCTCTTCGACGCTGCGCTGTGGGGCGAGCCCCATCTCGACGATCACGTCGGTGAGGAAGCGCCCTGAGGACCCCCGTCGCGAGGGCGAGGTCACGCCGAGGCGGGCACTCTCGCGCCGCGGATCGGGCGGCGGCGGCGACGCTTCTGGCTGCTCGACGCCCGCATCATGAGCTTCGACCTGCGGGTCTTGCTCGACCTCGCCGCGCTCCTTCAGGCCGAAGATCGCGTGCAGGTCAGGGCTCTCGTGCTCTGAGGGGGCGCTCACGCGGAGCCCCCAAGGCGCTCACTGCACTCGCCGCGCGGCGGCTGCGCGCATGACGTCGAGCGGCGGATCGACGCCTGTCCAAAGCTTGAAGCTGAGTGCGCCCTGGCGCACGAGCATCTCGACTCCGTCGACGGTCTGGGCGCCTGCTCGCCGCGCTGCCGCAAGCAGCGCCGTCTCTGCATCGCTGTAGACCAGGTCGACGACATACGGGTACCTGCCGACCTGATCGGCGCTTAGCTCCAGTTGGTTGAGCTGAGCCTCGTCGCTGGCCGAATCGGGGATGCGAGCGGAGCGAGCGTCCCCCTTTTCGGCCGAATCGGGGATGCGACTGGAACGGCTGTCTTCAGAGCTAGGGTTTCCAGGACTTTCCGCGGCCTCTGCCCCATGCCGTTCCAGCCCGACGGAGGTGCAGTTGACGAGCAGGTCCGCTGAGACCGCTGCGGGCACCGCGATCGCACCAAGCTCGCCTGCCAGCTGCTCTGCGCGAGCGAAGGTTCTGTTCCAGACAGAGACGTCCGCGCCAGCGCGGACCAGGGCCCAAACCGCGGCGCGGGCACTGCCGCCTGCGCCGAGCACGAGCGCTGTGCGCCCAGGCAGATCGAGCGGCGCCAGCGCCGCGATCAACCCAGCAGCGTCGGTGTTCTCCGCGACGATCCTGCCGTCCAGCTCGAAGCTCAGCGTGTTCGCCGCACCGATCTCCCGCGCCGCGAGGCTTGCACGGTCCGCCAGCGCCAATGCCGCCTGCTTGTGCGGGATCGTCACGTTCGCGCCGAGAAAGCCCGCTGCGCCAAGCGAGCGCGTCGTCTCTTCGAACAGCGGCGGTGGCACTGGCAGACGCTGGTAGCGCCAGTCCTTCATGCCCAGCGAGGCGAAGGCCGCATTGTGCATCTGCGGCGAGCGACTGTGGGCGACAGGCCAGCCGAGCACGCCAAGCCGCCTGCGACTCTCCCGCTGCTCGCGCCCCCCGCCCACGGTTGTCGTGCTTGGCATCGTGCCTTCTTCGGTCACTTGTGTTTGCAGGTTGGGACGTTGCCGCCGTTGTTTTGCAGCGCTTCATCGTATTCGGCGGAGTGATGTGCGAACTCTGCGTAGGTGTTCGAGAAGACGAGCTCGCCGCAGCCGTCGGCGCCTGCGACGTAGTAGAGATAGCTCGCATGCGCTGGGTGCGCAGCGGCTTCGATCGCTTCGACGCCTGGGTTGCTGATCGGCGTCGGCGGCAGCCCTGTATGCAGGCGCGTGTTGTAGGGCGACTGCGTGTGCAGCTCCGCTTCGGTCAAGGGCTTGTCGTAGTCGTTCAGGGCAAAGCGGATCGTCGCGTCGATCCCAAGCGGTATGTGCTGACGAAGGCGGTTGTAGATCACCGCTGCGACGAGCGGGCGATCGTGTGGCAGCATCGCCTCGCGTTCGATCATCGAGGCGACGATCAACAGCTGGTAGGGCGTCAGATGCAGCTTGTGGGCGCTCAGCACAGCGGCGTGGCTGAAGCGTTCCTCGAACGCTGCAAGCTGCTCCTCCACGAGCCTGCTCACGTTCGCATGTGCATCCAGTTCATAGGTCGCTGGGAACAGGAAGCCTTCGAGGTTTGGTGTGCCCTTTGGCGCGCTGTAGCTGCTCACTGAGAAGCCTGATGCATGCTTCGAAGCCTTCATGTAATCGCCATGCAGCCCGTCCTTGCGAGCGATTTCGGCGATCTGGAGACGTGTCTCGCCCTCAGGGATCACGACCTTTACGACCTTCGCCTGCGGGACTTGGGTGCGCAGCGAATCGATCGCTTCGGAGTAGCTCATGCCCTTCTTCAGGACGAAGCGCCCTGCGTGCAGGTCGCCTCGGCTGCCACCAAGGAAGGTCCTGATGTCGAAGAAGAAGCCTGAGTCGATCACGCCCTTGTTCGCAAGGATCGTCGCGATCCCCCCTGTGCTCGTGCCCTTTGGGATCTCGACGACGATGCGCCCATGTCCTGCCCCATGGAAAGGCTGGAAGATCGAGACGAGCAGCCAGACGACGACGCCAACGATCACGAGCGAGAGCAGCGCGCCAATGCGCGCCCTCACGCTGTGGCGTCCCCCTGAGGACCCACCGTGCCGCCGCTTCGCCTTTGGCGGCGCAATCTCGTTCGCCGGCGAGATCTCGCGAGCCTGCGGCATCTCGTGGACTGGTGGCATCTCATCGACCGGTGGCGCCACCACAACCGGATGCGCCTCTGTCACCGGCGAGGCCTCACTGTCAGGCAGGGACGCATCTTCGTGCTGTGGCGCAGGCGCGATCTCAGAGTCGCCCTCGATCTCAGAGTCGCCCTCCTTGGGAAGGACCCTCCCCTGCCTTGTCGCTTCGCGCTGCCTGCGCGCCGCCTCGCGCTCCTCTGCGGTGCGCTCGTGCTGTTGCTCCCCTTTTGCCACTGCTCTAGCCCTCCTTCCCTGCAAGCCAGCTCTCCAGGAGGTGCGCCGCGGCGCGCGAGTCCTCGCTCGTGCTCGCCTCTGATTCGCGCGCGGCGAGCACCGTCGTGAAGCGCTCGTCGTGCAGCTCGACTGGCACGCCGCCGCCAAGCCGTCGCTCCAAGCGCTGCGCGAACTGCCTCGCCTCCTCGGTCTGCTGCGTGTCCTGCCCGCTCAGCGAGAGCGGCAACCCGACGACGACGCGCTTCACCTTGCGCTCTGTCACGAGGGCACAGAGCGCCGCCATGCCACGCTTGCTCGCAGGCTGCAGGACGGGATCGATCGGGATCGCGATCGTCTCTGTCGGGTCGCTGAGCGCGCAGCCGCAGCGGGCACTGCCATAGTCGAGTGCGAGCACGCGTGCCATGCCCTGTCACACCCTGACGTAGACGCCGCAGCGAGATGTCAGATCAGGCGTCAAACGTTGCCTAGCCGGCGTCCTTGCCGGCGAGCGCCGCGATGATCGTCTCGCGTGCTGTCGCGACCGCGTCTGGCAACCGCTCTGGGTGCTTTCCGCCGGCCTGCGCCATCGTGTCTCGACCCCCGCCTCCTCCGCCTGCGACAGCCGCCGCAGCCTTCACCACGGAGCCTGCCTTCACACCCCGCTTCACCAGATCTGGCGACACGCTCGCGACCAGGTGCACTCTGCCCTCGCCGGCAGCGCCAAGCGCGATCGCCGCCTTGGGCAGGCGTCCCTTCAGACGGTCGAGCACCTCGAGCAGCGCCTTCGCGTCGCCCACCTCGACGGCGCTTGCAAGGACCGTCGCGCCGTCGACCTGCTCGGCCGCTGCGATCAGCGCGTCGAGGTCGACCGGCGAGCCGTCCGCCGCGCCGTTGCCTGAGGCGCGCCCTGTCCGCTGCAGCTCCTTGCGCTCCTGCTCGTGCTGGCGCGAGACCTCGGGCACGCTCTCTGGCTTCACGCGCAGCGCTGAGGCCGTCTCCGCGAGAAGCCTGTTGCGCTCGCGCAGCAGCTGCACCGCGGCAGGCCCCGTCAATGCCTCGATGCGGCGCACGTTCGCGGCGCTCGATGTCTCGCTCGTGATGAGGAAGGGACCGATCTCGCTCGTCCTGCGCACGTGCGTGCCGCCGCAGAGCTCGCGTGAGCGATCGCCATCGCCGATCTCCACCATCCGCACGACCTCGCCGTACTTCTCGCCGAAGAGGGCCATCGCGCCGAGGCGCTTCGCCTCGTCGAGCGTCGTCGTCAGCGGCCGCACTGGCTCGTTCTCGCCGACCCAGGCGTTCACCTCGTCCTCGACCCAGCGCAGATCATCCTCGCTCATCGCCGCGGAGTGGGTGAAGTCGAAGCGCAGCTTGTCAGGACCGACATAGGAGCCTGCCTGGCGCACGTGGCCGCCAAGCCGCTTGCGCAGCGCCGCGTGCAGCAGGTGCGTCGCGGTGTGGTTGCACTCCGTCGCGTGGCGCGCGATGTGGTCGACCTCCGCAAGCACCTGCGTGTTTGGCGCCAGTACGCCCTTATGCATCGAGACCTCGATCACCTGATCGTCGCCAAGGCGCAGCACACGCTCGACGCGCGCCTCGCAGTCGCCATGCTCACAGGCGATCACGCCGCCGTCGGAGACCTGGCCGCCGCCGGTCGCGTAGAAGGGCGATTCGTCGAGCTTCAGCAGGAGCCTGCCGTCCTGTCCGGAGACCGCCATCACGGTTGCGTGCTGGCGCTCTGTCTCATAGCCAGTGAAGCGCGTGCTGACGCCCGCCTGCGCAGCAAACGCCTGGGCCTGCTCACGCGCGTCCCCTGCGCTTGCCGGCCCCTGGCTGCTCGCGGCCGCGCGCGCCCTGCTGCGCTGCTCGTCCATCAGGCTCTCGAAGCCAGACTCGTCGACGCCAAGCTGCGCTTCGGCAAGCAGCTCGCGCGTCAGCTCGAAGGGGAAGCCGTAGGTGTCGTGCAGCTTGAAGGCGTCCTCCGCTGCGATCGTGCTGTCCCCCTGCTGCCCTGCGCGCTCGATGTGCTCCTTCAGGATCGCAAGCCCCTGCTCGAGCGTGCGCCCGAAGCTCTCCTCCTCCGCGCCCAGCCAGCGATCGACCGCCTCGCGCTGCTCGACAAGTTCGGGATAGGAGGACGCCATCAGCTCACGCACGAGATCCGCATAACGAATGAGGAAGCCCTGTGTGAGGCCAAGCGTGCGGCCCTGGAGGATCGCGCGCCGCATCACTCGGCGCAGCACGTAGCCGCGGTCCTCGTTGGAGGGCACGACGCCGTCGGCGATCAGAAAGCTCATCGCGCGCGTATGGTCGGCGAGGATCCGCAGCGCCCTGTCGACCTCCCTGCTCTCGCCGGACTGGCGGCCAGAGAGGCTCTCGCCCAACGCGATCAGCGGCGCGAACTGGTCGGTCTCGAAGACTGAGGGCTTGTCCTGCAGGATCGCCGCCATGCGGTTGAGGCCAAGGCCCGTGTCGATGTTCGCCGCTGGCAGCGGCGCCAGCACGTTCTCGGGCTCCTGCAGGTACTGCATGAAGACGAGGTTCCAGTACTCGAGGAAGCGCTCGTTCTCGCCGCCAGGCAGGTCGCTTGACGCGCCGAAGCTCTCGCCGCGATCGAAGTAGAGCTCAGAGCACGGCCCGCAGGGGCCTTTTGGCCCTGCCTGCCAGAAGTTCTCAGAGCGCGGGCAGGGCACGATCCGCTCGCTTGGCACCCCGACCTCACGCCAGAGCGAGATCGCCTCCTCGTCGGGGCCGATCCCGAGCTGATCGTCGCCGGCGAAGACCGTCACCCAGATCTGCTCTGGGTCGAAGCCGAAGACCTGAAGCGAGAGCTCCCAGGCGAACGAAATCGCCTCCTTCTTGAAGTAGTCGCCGATCGAGAAGTTGCCGAGCATCTCGAAGAAGGTGAGGTGCCTGCTCGTGTTGCCTACCTCGTCGATGTCGATCGTCCTGAAGCACTTCTGACAGTCGGTCAGCCGCCGCGAGGGCGGCTGCTCTTCGCCGAGGAAATAGGGCTTCAATGGGTGCATCCCAGCGACTGTCAGCAGCGCAGAGGGGTCGTGCGAGGAGGGCACGAGCGAGGCGGAAGGGATCCGCAGATGCCCGCGATCGGCAAAGAACGACAGGTAGCGCTCGCGGATCTCATCGGTGCTGATGGGGGCAGGCTTCGCGGTCATCGTCAGTCGTTGATCTTAGAGTTCATCCAGAAGCTGCGGCATTGGCGACGATCGTGCCGTGCCCTACGAGCAGATCGCCGCAGTAGAGACAGGCGAGCTGCCCTGGGGCGGTGCGCTCGATCGGATCTGAAAGCTTTACGAGCAGGCGCTCGTGCGACCCAGCAGCCGCGTTTTGAATCGTGCAACCAAGGCGTCTGCCCCTGTAACGGATCTTCACCGCATCGACGCAGCCGCCGTCGCGGCGCAGCGTCACGTCGCGCACCTCAACCTCGCGCGTATGCAACCGCTCGCGCGGACCGACGGTCACCGTGTTCGCATCGATGTCCGTCGCGAGCACGAAGCGCGGCTCGCCGCCACCGAGGCCAAGGCCGCGGCGCTGGCCGATCGTGAAGCCATGGGCGCCCTGATGGCCGCCAAGCACCTCGCCCTCGGGATCGACGATCTCGCCGCTGCGCGCGCCAAGCCCGCCGTGACGCGCGAGGAAGGCGCGCTGGTCGGTGCCCGCGAGGAAGCAGAGATCCTGCGAGTCGGGGCGGCGCGCGACGACCAGCCCCGCCTCGCGCGCGAGCGCCCTGACCTCCTGCTTGCGCATGCCGCCGAGCGGAAAGCGCAGGCGCGCAAGCGATCCTGGCGCAAGCGATGCGAGGGCGTAGCTCTGATCCTTGCCCTCGTCGACGGCGACCTGAAGCAACGGGTCTGCTGCGGGGGGGCCGACATCGCATGCGATGTCGGCGGCAGCGCCGCATGCGGCGCTGCCAGGGGGAGCGCATGCGCTCCCCCGAGAGTCGCGCATGCGCGACTCTCCCGATGTGCACATGTGCACATCGGCAACCCTCGCGTAGTGTCCTGTGACGAGCGTCTGCGAACCGAGACGCTGCGCAAGCTCGAGCATGCCGTCGAGGCGGACCTCGCCGTTGCAGCGCACACACGGGTAGGGCGTGAGCCCCGCCGCGTGATCGGCAAGCCACGGCTCCACGACGCCCGCCCTGAACTCCTCGCGCAGGTCGATCGAGAGGTGCGGCAGACCAAGCGAGTGCGCAAGCGAACGTGCCGAGCGCACCGCCTGCGCCGAGCAGCAGCTGCGCTGCGCGTCGTTCTGCTCGTCGGCCCAGAGCTCGAGCGTTACGCCGACCGCCTCCGCGCCCCCGCGCATCGTGAGCAGCGCCGCAACCGCGCTGTCGACGCCGCCGCTCATCGCGACGACCGCGCGAGCGTCGCTGTCCGCGAGCCTCGCCTGCCGGCGCGCTGCTAGCCCCAACGCCCTGTGCAGCGCGTCGCTTGCAAGCTCCGCCGCGTGCAGCTTTGCCTCGGAGAGGCCGCCGAGCTCCCCAGCGATCTGCTCGCTCCCCACGCGCGCGGCATCCAGCAACGGCTGCCCGCGCACGAGCGCGACCGTCGCCGACCCCGCCGCGATGCTCGCGCCGCAACCATGCGCGTCGAAGCCGACATCGAGGATCCGTCCCTCAAGCGACTTGCCGTCGATCACAAGTGAGATCCGGATCAGATCGCCGCAGGCTGCGCCACCCGCGGCGCCGGTGATCGCCCGCTCTGGCGTGTGGCCCTTCGCAAGCGGCCGCTCCAGGTGCGTTGCGAAGGCGTCGATGCTGTCCTCAGCAAAAGCCATGCTCGCATTGTGCCCGAAGACCCCGGACGGTTTAGGAAAACGGGCCTTCGACGGCTATGCTCCGCGGGCGCCGCGACGAGAAAGACATCTGTCTGCACCGCTGCGCAGCCTCCATCGCCTTGCTTGCAGAGATGCCCAGTTGCAGGGATTTCACGCCTTCGGCAAGACTTGTTGCACTCCTGCCAATGCGATGCATCTTGCAGTGGCACCTGGTACTTTGAATCGCGTTCGTTGCCGAGTCCACCTCCCCCAGAGGGACGTGGAGCGGGGGAACCAGTTGCGGCCAATAGGTCGCGGGGGGCGAATCGCCACGACTTTGTGGCGTAGCGGATGTCCGCGAGCCCGACAGCTAACCCCGTAGGCGCCCTACGAAGTCGAAAGGACGCTACACAGCATGTCGGGAGCCCCGCGTGATCTCGCTGCACCTGATCTCTGGCAGGATTCGCTGCAGAGGTCGCTCGCGCGCCGCGAGCACAGCCGCACCGCCCTGGACGAGACGACGGCCGCATCCCCGGCCGCCAAGCCAGTCGCAGGTCGCTCCCGTCGCCGTGGAGCACGCAAGCAGACGACAGGCGCCGCTGGGCGCAGACAGCTCGTTGCTGCGCGTGGCAATGCTTCAGGCCTCCGCGACAAGCCGTTGGTCTCACGTTCACGCGACCTCGCCGACGGCGAAGCATGGGAGCTTTCGCTCGGGCGCTCCCGCGCGAGGCGCAGGGCGGCCCAGCTGCACTTCGTACCCGCGCGCACACGTGCGAAGCGGATCTCGCTTGGGACGCTCGTCGCGTTGACCGCGGCGCCCGCCGCCTCATTGGGCGACGCGAGCTCGAACATCCAGCCGATCGCGACGAACACGACGCCGCCCGCGACGACGACGACACACGAAATCCTGCTGACGACTGGCGACCACGGGCGCCAGGTGAGGCTCTTGCAGCAGGCGCTGCACGTGAAAGCCGACGGCGTCTACGGCTCTGAAACAGAACAGGCCGTGATCGACTTCCAGGCGAGCAGAGGCCTGCACATCGACAACATCGTCGGCCCCGAAACGAAAGCGGCGCTGACAGGTGACGCGCCTGCGGTGATCTCCTCGGTGAAGGTGGAAAGGGAGCTTGCCGGCGACTCTGGCGTCACGCTAGACGTGAAGGACCTGCAACGCGACCTCGGCGTCTCCGCCGACGGCGAATTTGGGCCCGAAACCGAGAAGGCGGTGCGCGAACTCCAGCGCGAGCATGGGCTCCACGTCGACGGCGTCGTCGGCCCTGAAACCTGGGGCGCGCTTGGCCTGAAAGACTCGACGACGCTGACGCCTCCCCCCTCCGCGCTGCCACAGCCGGCGGTCCTGCACCATCGTGCCCCGCGCGTGACTGCAACCGCGGCAGACGCGGGCGATGCCGCAACCGCGCACACCACCGTCCAGGAAGAACCGGGCGGAGCCGAAGCAGGCACGACGCACGAGAGCCCTGTGAGGGTGCTCCAGGAAGCCTTGCATCTGTCCGTCGACGGCGAATTCGGCCCCGAAACGCTTGCTGCGGTGAAGCACTACCAAACGGAACACGGCCTCGAAGTCGACGGCGTCGTCGGCCCAGCGACCTGGGGCGCACTTGGCTACAGCGGTATGAAGGAACTGCATCCGCTGGCGTGGGCGCTTCCGCATGCCGCGGGCGGCTCAGGCGGCGCCGCAAGCTCTGAAGGCTCCGAAGCGAGCGCGAACGCCGTCGTCCAGGAGGTGATCGACGCCGCGAACGAAATCGCGACGAGGCCCTACGTCTACGGCGGCGGGCATGGCTCCTTCATCTCTGAAGGCTATGACTGCTCCGGCTCTGTCTCCTACGCGCTGCATGGCGGCGGGCTGCTGAGCGTGCCTGAGGACTCGACCGCCCTGGAGTCCTACGGCGAAGCAGGGCCAGGCAGGTACATAACGATCTACGCGAACGCCGAACACGCCTGGATGACGATCGACGGGCGTCGCTACGACACCGTCGCGCTCGCCGAAGACGGCACCCGCTGGTCAGACTCGATGGCTGACACCGCGGGCTTCATCGTGAGGCACCCAGACGGACTCTGATTCAACGGGCGAAGCTTCGGTCCAAGCGAGGCCCTGTTCCAGGCGAGGGCTTGGTCCACGCGAGGCTCTGGTCCGGCCAGAGGCTCTGATCCAGCCGACCAGGGCTCTCACCTCAGAAGCCGCGGGCGCCGCGGGCTGCGCATCGGAGGCGTAGCCGGCGGCGCTACTCGTTTGCGCATACCGTCCCAAGCTCGGCGTAGCTTGCCTTCCTCAGTCGGCAGACAGGAGGCAACATATGCTCGCACGAGCGAGGACGTTCACGATCGAGGGGCTGCAGAGTAGGCCCGTCACGGTTGAGGTAGACATACGCCAGGGCCTGCCAGGCTTTGCGATCGTCGGGCTCGCGGGCACCGCGGTGCGCGAGGCGCGCGACCGCGTTCAGTCGGCGATCCTCAACTCAGGCTTCGAGTTTCCAAGCAGGCGGATCACCGCAAACCTTGCCCCAGGCGACGTGCCGAAGGTCGGCCCTGGGCTCGACCTTGCGCTCGCCTGCTCGATCCTCGCCGCGAGCGAGCAGCTCGATCCAGCGCGGCTGAGGACCCACGCGCTGCATGGCGAGCTCGCCCTCGACGGGCGCGTGAGGCCCTGCTGCGGCACGCTCGCGATCGCCCAGGCGTGCATGGAGACGGGGTTTCCGACGCTGCTGCTCGCGCCGCAGAGCGCCGCGGAGGCGCAGCTGATCGAGCGCCTCGACGTCGCCGCAACGCCTGACCTGAGGACGGCGGTGCGGGTGCTCGAGGGCGGCAGCCGCGAGCCGCTGCCGCGGCGCCGCGAGGCTTGCGCAGTCGCAGCCGGCAAAGAGCCTGACCTGCTCGAAGTCGAAGGCCAGGGGACCGCAGTCGAGGCGCTGGTCGTCGCCGCGGCCGGAGCCCACAACCTGCTCCTCAGCGGGCCGCCAGGGACAGGCAAGACGATGCTCGCCAGCCGTCTACCCTCGATCCTGCCGCCGCTGAGCCGCGGTGAGGCGATCGAGGTGACGCGCATCCAAAGCATCGCTGGGACACTGCGCGGCGACGCGCTCATCACCAAGCGGCCCTTTCGCGCGCCGCACCATTCGGTCACGATCGCTGGGCTCGTCGGTGGACGCGGCGGCTGGATCGGCGAGGTCGTGCGCGCTCACCGAGGTGTGCTCTTTCTCGACGAGCTCTCTGAGTTCGGGCGCCCAGTGCTCGAGGCGCTGCGCCAGCCGCTCGAGGACGGGCGCGTCGCGATCGTGCGCTCAGGGCACTCCGCCGTCTACCCCGCGAAGTTCATGCTCGTGGCCGCGACCAACCCCTGTCCCTGCGGCTACCTCGGCGAGGGCGACCGCTGCAACTGCTCAGAAGGCACGCTGCAGCGGCATCGCACGCGCCTCAGCGGGCCACTGCTTGACCGCGTCGATCTCACGATCCATCTGCAGCGCGGGCAGTGCCGTGAGGCACAGGCAGCCGCGCGCAGCTCCGCGACTGAGCGCGAGCGGGTCGTGAGAGCGCGTGAGCTCCAGGCGCGCCGGCTGCGACGCGACGGACTTTCCGTCAACTCGGAGATGGACGCGGGCCTGATCAAGCAGCACGTGCGCCTCGACGAGCATGGCGAGCAGCTGCTGAGCGATGCCTGCGAACTGGGGGCGCTCAGCGCCCGTGGCGTGCACAGAGTCCTGAAGGTCGCACGCACCGTCGCCGACCTGCGTGGTGGGCGCAGGGTCACAAAGGAGCACCTCGCCCATGCCCTCATGCTGCGCGCCGACCCTGCGCCTGAGCCAGGGGCGCTCGCCCGTGTCGCATGAGCGAGACATCGATGCCGCTACCGACGTTGCCTGTCATGACTGCTTGGTTCGCGGCGAGCTGCTGCGGCTGCTGAGCGCGCGGCTGGATCACGCCGCGCGCGACCTGAGCCAACTCGTCGAGCTGCTTGGGCTGAGCGACGAGCAGCTGATCGAGGCGATCGGAGGACGCCGCAGGCAGGAGCTGCGCAGCCTGCACAGCGAGCTCGACGAGCGCACGCTCGCGCCCGCCGGCGACGTCGAAGCCCTCTGCGTCCATCGCCAACGGTGGCGGAAGATCCTCGGGCCACAGGGAACGCCTGCTCGCGGTGGGCAGACGCCAAGCATGCTGTGGCTCGCCGCCGGCGGCAGCGTCCGGCTGCAGAGGATGCTTCGCGAGCCGGTCGTCGCGATCGTCGGCTCACGCAGGAGCAGTGAGTACGGCAGGAGCCTTGCAGGACAGCTCGCCTTCAGGCTCGCCGCAGCCGGACTCACGGTCGCGACGCCGTTCGCGGAAGGCATCGCAGCGGCGGCGCTCGCAGGCGCGCTCGCCGCAGGCGGCTCAGCGCTTGGCGCCCTCCCATGCGGCATCGATCTCTGCCAGCCTGCGCATCTCAGGGGCCTGCGTCACAGGCTCAGCCAAGAGGGATGCCTGATCGCAGAGCTGCCGCCAGGCTTTTCTCGGCGTCGCTGGAGCATGCGCGCGAGCGCGCGTACGATCCTCTCGCTTGCGCAGCTCGTGATCGTTGTCGAGGCGGAGCTCGACGGCCAGGAGCTCGAGCTCGCAGAGCTTGCACAAGCCACGGGCAAGGCGATCGCCGCGGTGCCTGGGCAGGTCGGCTGCCTCACCGCAGAGGGACCGCACAGGCTGATCAGGGAAGGCGCGCCGCTGATCCGCAGCGCCGAGGATGCGCTTGACCTCGTCTATGGCGTCGGTGGACCGCCAGTCCCCCACCCGCTAGCGGAGCTCGACCCGCGGCTGCGTACGGTACTTCGGCGAGTTGGCCGAGGCGAAGACACGCTTGCAACGCTGGGCGGCGGCGCCCACGCTTCTCAGACCCTGCTTGCCGTCGCCGAGCTCGAGGCGCTTGGGCTATTGCGGCGCGGCCAAAGCGGGCACTACCTGCCGCTGCCCTCCGCCCTACCGCAGGCCAGGACGAGACGCCGCAGGGCCTCAGCGCGCAGTCCTACGTGAGCTTCGGACCCTTGCGCTGCCGGGCGGGCCGGCGCTCCTGAGGGACTGGGAGCCCCTCGACCAGCTTGTCGAGGCTGACGCCAAGCGAGTCGGAGAGGATCAGCAACGTCGAGAGGTTCGGCTCGCGGCGAGCCTGCTCGAAGTAGCCGATGCTCGTGCGATGCATCCTTGCCTCGTCGGCGAATGCTTCCTGGGAGAAGCCTGACTGCTCGCGCAGCCTGCGGATGTTCTCGGCGAAGGCGTGGAGCAGCTGCTTGCGCTCTGCGTTGAAGGTCATGTCACTCATCGCCCGCCACTCTGCTAGTTGGCAGGCAATTCTTCAACATACTTTAGACTGGCGGACGAATTGTCGCCTGTCTGTTGTCTGGCGGACAAGGTGGCGATCGTCATCCGTCGAAGCGGCGAAGGGTTGTCCCGGCGCCAACCAGAAGCGTCAATTCCGAAGAGTGGCGGTACATTCCCGCTGTGCTCGTCCCGCGCCCTGCCTTCCTCGCCCCGGTCGTGGCCACTGCCCTGCTCGTAGGCTCCCCGGCAGGCTCGTCACAGAGCCGCGACGAATCTGCAGCGAAGACCTATGTACACGCGGTCGCTGCGCTGACTCGAACGCTCACCCACAACATGCCCTCTGGAGAACAGGCGCTGGACGCCATCCTCCTGAATGTCGAACGGCAATGCCCTGGAGCGCTCGCTGCAGCGCCGACCGGTGAACAGGCCGATTCGATGGAGCAGCGAATCATTTGGGCGACGGTCATCGTCGAGGCGACGCCGAGCCGATCGGCGATGCGCAGCTACGCCCAAACGCTCTCACGACTGCGCTGGAGCAATCGCAGGCTCACGCGCATGGTCCATCAGCAAGCCTCGAAAGAGATGCAACTCCTCTCGCTACGCGCGCCAAAGCTGTGTGCGACCGCTCGTTCCTGGGCGGCAAGCGGCTTCCAAGAGCTTCCTGCCGTCTCGCGGCGTTATCAGCGGATCCTTGGGCCGCGGATAGTCGCCGTGAGGCTGCCAGGCATCCCTGAACTACTCGAACCGTATGAGTCAAGTGGGCTGCGCTCGCTGATGAAGCGTGCGGAAGGACTCAAACGTCGAACGGCCCTGAGACTCGACTCGGCATGGACGAAGACCACCTACAAGCTCATCGTCTCGTTGAAGCTCGCCGACGCACTGGGGAAAGGCGAAGCGCCGGCGCTTCCTCGGCCGAAGCAGATCCCTGCGCCTGAAGCGGTGCGGCAGGCAGGCGGCCAGGAGCTGCACGAATTCGTACGAGGACGCAAGGTAGCGGAGGTGGCTGGCTGTGAGGCCTGCCATCGGATTGGGGAAAGCGGGAACGACGGGCCAGGGCCAACGCTGACGCACGTCGGGTCGAAGCTGACGGAGGCCCAGATTCGGCGTGTGCTGCTGCATCCGCGGGCGCCGATGCCGTCCTTCAAGAACCTGCCTCGCGGGAAGATGCGGGCGCTTGTGCGGTTCTTGGCGTTGCTGAAGTGAGCGGCGGAGACTGGGAAGAAGGCCCCTGGCGGCGGTGTCGCGGCGGCAGCGGCACGTCCCCTCGACTAGGGACTGGAGAGCCGGCCGCCACATGGCTGCGCGGCTCAGATAGAATGGCCAGCCTCTGCGGATGTAGCTCAGTTGGCTAGAGCGTCTGCTTGCCATGCAGAAGGTCGAGGGTTCGAGTCCCTTCATCCGCTTGAAGGAAAGCCCTGCAAATCGCGGGGTTTTTCTTTTCTCCTAGCCACCCTCGTGGGCCTTGTGTCCCGAAAGTGTGTCCCGAGATCGCGGGAGACCGACCTGATCCAGCGAAGCTGCCGAGGAGGATCCCGCGTCGATCCGACTAGGTTCTTAGGCCTCTGGGAACGCTCGGCGGCCGCTCTACCAGCAGCGGAGGTAGCAGGGGCTGAAGCCCTGATGCTCCGCCTTGTGCAGCACGAAAGACACAGAGGCATATGCCCCCAGTCCGTGCCGCCGAGCTATATAGAAGACCCTCGTAGCCCTCAGCATGCAACTGCTCGCCTACGTCTTGAAAAGCGGGCCACTGCCCTCGATCGGGCGCTATCTCGGGAAGCCCAATCGCGGTCAGCGCAGCTGCGCTTGTGAGGTCCGCAACCTTGTGCAGCCCCACACGGTAGCTCCATAGCTCCCTCGGAAGCCCACGTAGCGGCTCAATCTCGTGCTCCGCCAGCCAGCGGTACCACTCGGCCCAAACGGTTAGCTCCTCAGCGGCGAAATAGATGCCCTCGATCGCCGACCCGCGCTGCCAGCGTCCGTCGGCGGGTGTAGGCGGTCGGCTCAGCGGCCCGCTGCCGGCAGGTGTGTGACGCAGCCACGTACCAGACACCGGCACGCTTGCCACTGCCAACTGCTTCCCCATGTGGATCAGGAAAAGGTTGGCGCCTCTAGCGCCGCCACTATCCGCGACAGCTCTTCGTAGCCGCCGGTAGCCAACACATCGATCGGCTTGCGGTGCCCTAGAGCTGCAAGAGGTCGGTTCAACCAGACAGGGATGTACTCATGCTCCAACACGCCCGCGAGCCGCTCTGTGATCGCCGAAAGCTCCACCAGGCGTTCTGCCCGCTGCCCTCGAGGCGCCCGCGTCCGATGCAACCAAGCACTGACGGTCGAGATCCCCGCTCCCGTAGCGCGCGCAATATCGCGCTCAGTCAACGGCGCAAGCTCCCTGATCTTGATCGCCTCATCTGCATACGCCAAGCTCATACCCATATTTGTAGCACGAAACGGAAACATAACGGAAGTAGTTGATCCGGATGTCGTTGATCCTCATCTTTGGCCCGAAGTCGTCGATGCGTTTGCGGAGCGGGTTGTGGGTGCTTTGGCTTACTGGCTTGTGAGCCAGTCTTCGAGCATGGTGCGGGTGAAGCGGATGTGTCTGCCGATGCGTAGGCATGGCAGCCTTCCGGTGCGTACGGCCTCGTAGATCCAGCTCGTCTTGACAGACAGCAGTGCCGCTGCTGGCAAGCGCCCGTGAGACAGCGCGCGCCGGCGCGTGGTCGGCCAGGTAGTAGACGCGATCCACATGCGAGGCTCGCGCCCAGCCGCGACACAGACCAGAAGTCGCCGCAGCGCCTTGACCGACAGCTCAACCTCGACCGCCATCACACGCCGACTCAGCGAGACCAACGCCAAGTCCGGCCTGTGCACCGCCGAGCGACCACCCGGCAGCGACCCGACCGCAACCGAAGCCAGACGACGACCCGTCTGCGCCTCCGCGAACCGGATCTGGCGCTCGCTGAGCACACCCCAACCCAACAGACCGACCGACAAGCCAGCCGCGAAGGTCGCGACCCGGCACGCATGATCGAACACGCCAAGCCCCAGCCGATAGACCACCAAGACGACAGGCCCGTAGACCCTCGCTGGTAGCCACATACAAGCCCGGCCTGCCATGCAGAGAAGGTCGAGGGTTCGAGTCCCTTCATCCGCTTGACGAAAGCCCTGCTAATCGCGGATTTTTCGCTTCTGAGGGCCACTCTCGCGGCGGTATGTCCCGAGATCCGAGGACCATCGGCACGGTGCTCGATCCTCCTCGCTGCCAATCGTGAGAGCATGCTTGATGTCGATGAGCGACTTCCTCGTCAAGCGCAAGGATCTCCGCGAGTGCGAGATCGCCGAGTCCGACGTGCCTGAGCCCGCGTCCGGCGAGGCGCTGCTCCGAGTCGAGCGCTTTGGGCTGACGGCAAACAACATCACCTATGCGGTGATGGGCCAGATCATGTCCTACTGGGATTTCTTTCCAGTCGAGGACGGCTGGGGTCGCGTCCCAATGTGGGGTTTCGCCGAAGTGCAGCGAAGCGAGGCCGCGGGAGTCGAGCCTGGCACGCGCGTCTATGGCTATCTGCCTCCGTCTTCGTTTCTGCTCGTGACCCCAGCGGAGGCAGGTCGCGATGGCTTCCGCGACGCCTCGCCACATCGCTCCAGCTTGCCCTCCGCCTATCAGGCCTATACGGCGACCGAGACTGATCCCTTCTACGCGGCGGACACCGAGGATCTCCAGATGCTTCTGCGTCCCCTGTTCTTCACCTCGTTCCTGATCGATGACCAGCTCGTCGAGGAAGGGCTGATCGAGCGAGGGCCAATCGTGATCTCCAGCGCCTCAAGCAAGACGGCGATCGCGACGGCCTTCCTGCTCGCGCGGCGCGAGGGGGTGGAGCTCGTGGGTTTGACCTCGGCCCGAAGCGCTGCGTTCGTGCAAGGCCTTGGGGTCTACAGGCGCACTGTCACCTACGACGCGATCGATACGCTGGAGCGAGGGCCCGCCACTTTCGTCGACATTGCGGGAGACGGTGCTGTAAGGCTCGCCGTCCACTCTCACTACGGTGAGCAGCTCATCCACAGCATGGCGGTTGGGGTCACTCACTGGGAGGAGCTGGGCGCCGGCGCCGGTGAGCTGCCTGGGCCCTCACCGACCTTCTTCTTTGCCCCCGATCGCTTGGCTAAGCGCGCTGAGGACTGGGGCGGCGTCGGACTTCAGGAGAGAGTGTCTGGCGCTTGGCACCCGTTTTGTGAGTGGACGCGCGATTGGCTCGAGGTCGTCCACGGCACGGGCTTCGAAGCGGTTCAGCGTGCCTATCTCGATGTGCTCGAGGGGCGTGTCGACCCGAAGAGCGCCCACGTGCTCTCGCTCGATTAGGCGCCGAGCAGCGCGAGTAGCTTCTCGCGATCAGGACCAGGCAGCGCGAAGCGCTGATTCGCGCCCGCGAGCTCAAGGGCCCGCTCGGCCACCCCGTCTTCGGCGAACGTCTCGCCCAAAGGCTTCAAAACGGCGCGCGACGCCAGATAGGACCTGAACAGCTCCGGGTCGTACAGCAACGCGGTGTTCAGCGCACTCCGCAACACAGCTGGGCGCTCGCTCGGCGGCGACGGCTCCTGCCCCTTGCGCAGCGCCTCGATCTCGTGCAGGCGGTCACGGTCCTCTTCGACGGTCTCCCGATACCAGGGAGTCAGGTTCGCCTCAGTGGTCGCATCCCACGCTTCGGCGAACCCCAACGGATCGTCGAGGTGCGAGCCGATCGTCTCGCGCAGGCATTGCGTGTGCAGCAACCCAAGCGATATGCCACGACCCAGCGAAGGGTTCGTGCAAGCCCAGGCGTCGCCCAACAGCGCGATGCCGGTGAGCAGCGGCTGCCCGTCGGCGGTCAGGCGGCGATAACGATCGAGCACCCCGCCCATCGCTTCGAGCTCGGTGATCGGCTCGCCCTCCAACCAGTGCGCGTGCAGCGGGCACGCCTCGATGACGGCCCTCCACATGTCAGGGTCGCGCATCCGCTTCAGCGCCTGGTCCCCAGTGGAGGCCACGATCGTCACCGACCAAGTGTCGTTGTCTGCGGGGAGCGTCAGGATCGAGAAGGTTCCAATCGGCGCGAGCAGCGGGCCGAAGGGCTGCGGCATCGTTCCGTCCGCCGAGCGGAAGTACCTGCCGTAGTAGATGAAGCCGGAATCCTCGGACTCCTCGTGCACCGGCCCGATTCCAGCGTCGCTGCACCACCGCGGCAGCTGCGAGCGTCGGCCCATCGCGTCGATCACGAGGTCGGCCGTCAGCGCCTCGCCTGAGTCCAGGCGCACGCCAGTCACGTGCGGCGTCCCATTGGCGACCTGCGTCGTCAGCTCCTTCACGGTGCTGCCTCGACGCACCTCAAGGCCAGGCTCGCTCTCCGCCGCCCTGCCAAGAACCTGCTCGATCGTCGAGCGGCGAGCCGTATAGGTCACGAACCGCTCATCGCCCGCCCGCGCACCGTTCTCGGCGAGGTGGGGCGGCATCAGCCCGAGTAGATCCATGCGCGCAGCGCCCGCCGCGACGAACGCCTCGAAGACGTCAGGCAGCTGCTCCTGCAGCACCTCGCGGCCCGCGGGCGCGAGATAGTGGGCGAGGCGGAACTGGGCTACTCCGTCGCGCTCCCACCCCTCATACGCCTCCTCGACAGACCTCGGCACAGGCGCCGGGTCTCGCTCGAGCACCGTCACCTCGTGCCCGTCACGGGTCAACAGCATTCCAGCCGTCAATCCGCATACTCCGCCGCCCAAAACGGCGATCCTGGCCATCAGCCGCTCATCCTCCGATCGTGCTCGCGGGCGCCATAGCACAGCTCACGATGACACAATCTCGTACGCTAGGGAATCTACCCGCAGCCTGTCACCTCATCCGGCGCCTGCAGTTGCAGTTGCATTCGTTTGGTTAGCTGTGTCGTCATCCACAGCGCAATTGGGTCCAGGCAAAGGAGGAACGTGATGCGGAAGCTGATCTTCTCGATGACTGCGTCGCTGGACGGCTATATCGCCGACGCTGGTGGCGCTATCGACTGGTCGGTTCCCGACGAGGAGCTGTTTCGCTTCCACACCGAACAGGTGCAGGAGCTTGGTGTGCATCTCTGCGGACGGCGGCTCTACGAAACGATGGCCTACTGGGAGACCGCTGCGGAGGCGGAGCTTTCCGCCGAGCACCTCGAGTTCGCCGAAATCTGGAAGGCGCTGCCGAAGGTCGTGTTCTCCACGACGCTGGAGAGCGTGGTGGGCAACACGAGGCTCGCGAGAGACGGCATCGGCGAGGAGGTGACAAGGCTCAAGCAACAGCCTGGGAAGGACATCGCCGTCGGCGGCGCCGGCCTCGCCGGCACATGCATGCAACTGGGACTGATCGACGAGTGGCGACTGTTCCTCAGCCCGATCCTGCTCGGCAGCGGCATACCCTATTTCCCCATCCTGGACGACAGAGCCAACCTGGAGTTGGCCGAGACGAAGACGTTTGGCTCTCGCGTCGTCTACCTTCGCTACAGCCGCGCGCCAGAGGACACCGGCGGCTGATGCGCTAGCAAGACATCGCACTTGCCCTAACCATCCAGCAACTCCCGGTCCGAGACCTCTGTCGCCGAGAAACCAAGCGAGAGGTGTCAGCACCCGACAGTGATCGACCCGTGCGCCTCCAGCGTCTGTTTGCCAACTTCGACGCTGATCGAAACCGAGTAGCGGCCGTCGCCAGCCTCGATGCTGCCACCCTGCAACTGGACCCAGCGGAAGTAGTCATCCTTGCTGGTGCCGCCGCCAGCGACCACGCCTGCACTCTCTTTTTTGTCAGAGAAGATTGCTTCAGAGAAGGGCACTTCGCTTTCTTGCACCCCTTCGCCAAAACCCTGCGTCGTCCAGGGCGCGACGACATCGATCGAGGTCTTCGCGCCCTCTGGGATCCCTGAGGCTTCGAGCAAGGCGACGAAGATCATCGACGACGGGCTCGCCGCTTCGCCAAAGATGTAGTAGCAAGCGTTGAGCGGTGCCTTTTCGGTGATGTGGGTGCCAGGGTTGTAGTCCTGCTCGTCGACGGAGAGGCCAACGACCTTCACGAACGGCCCCTTCGCCTTCTTGCTCTTGGCGTGCTGGCTGGCTTTGTGCTTCGGCTTCGGCTTCGCTTCCGCAAGACTCGCAGGCGAGCAGGCAAGCGCCGCGAGGGCGCCAGCGATCAGGATGCGTGTCGGCTTCATCGGTTCTCCGATCTGCGGTTGGGAGCGCTGTCTGCGACCGATCATCCCACAGGCCGAGACCCAATCCAAGCAACCCTCCCCCTCCCCCTCCCCTTCCTCTTCCCGACTAAGATCCTGCGCAGGCCAGCGATGCTGCTCCTTGAGTCGAAACCCACTCCCGCCTGGCGCTCGAAGCCTGCCCTGCTCGGAGCAGTCGTCGGCCTCCATGCCCTTGGCACGCTGATCGCGCGCAGGCGCGGCTACAAGCTCGGCGGCAACGTCGTCGTGCGCTGCCGCGAGGGGCACCTGTTCACGACGATCTGGATCCCTGGCGCTTCGCTGAAGTCGCTGCGCCTCGGCTGGCTGCGGCTGCAGCGCTGCCCAGTCGGCAGGCATTGGACACTCGTGAAGCCAGTCCGCGAGGCGGACCTGAGCAAGGCGCAGCGGCGCAGCGCGGCAAAGCACCGCGACGTGCGGATCCCCTGAGCAGGCCCGCCGGCTTCCGGCAGAGCTTGAACGGCTTCCGCAGCGCTGCCGGCTTCCAGCAGGACTGCCGGCCTCCAGCAGGACTGCCGGCCTCCGAGAGCCCGCGGATCCATCGGCACATCACCCGCTGCGTCACAAACGAACGCAACTGGACATCGTGAGAGTGTGGACGAACGCGATCCAGAGGCATTTCGCGCCCTTTACAGGGCGCACTACAGGACCGTGTGCCGCTACCTCGCGGCACGCACCGAGCGCGATCTCGTCGAGGACATAGCCGCAGAGACGTTCCTCGTCGCCTGGCGCAAGCAGGCGGAGATGCCTGGCCACGTCGTGCCATGGCTGCTGAACACGGCCTCGAAGTGCCTCGCAAACCAGCGCCGCTCGAAGGCGAGGGCAGATGCCCTGATCGAGCGGCTTGGCGAGCTGCTGAGGCCTGGCGCATCAACGATTGAGGAGCGCATCGCGCAACAGGAGCAGCTACAGGCCCTGCTCGCCGCCCTGACAACGCTGAGCGAGCGCGAGCTCGAGCTGCTGCTGCTGAGCTACTGGGATGGCCTTGCGCCGCGGGAGATCGCGGAGGTACTGGAGCTGAGCCCAGTTCTCCTGCGGGCACGCCTGCACCGCGCCTCGCGCCGGCTGCAGCAGGCGCTTGCGAGCGAGCTTGGGCACGAGCGCCCCCATTCCGAGGCAAACCGACTCGCCGAGGCGTTGGACCTCGCAAAGCCAGAAAGGACATGACGATGCCTCGCAAGCCCCCTGACGCGACTGCCCTGTTGCAAACGTCGATCGCTGCCGGCGTAGACGCGCTCGACGAGTGCTCCAGCGATAGCTTCGACCCCGATTCTGCCTCAGCGAAGGCGAGCCTCGATCGCATCCTCGCGGCGCCACCGCTGCCGGCGGCGCAGACCCGTCGCACTCCGGCGCGCAAGCTCGCGCTTGCGGCGGCGCCCGCGACGCTGATCGCAGGCGGCAGTCTCGCGGCGGCGCTGTCGCTGAGCGATTCGCCAAACGGCGTCGCGAAGGCCTCGGTGATCGCGCACGCAGCCACGGCCCTCGAGCAGCCAGGGACGATCACCTACCTGAAGGTGAAGTACTACAGCGCTCATAGCCCCGTCTTCTGCCTGCCAATGGGCAGGCCGCTGAAGGAAGGCATGCAGGCGTTCTCCGGATGCCTTGGCACGCTGAGCGTCGCAAAACCCGAAGCGCCGAAGGGCAACAACGTCAGCGCCAACCCCGCGAAGGACCCCCTCACCTACAGCTCGAGGTCGTGGTCCAGTCCAAACGGCAGCGAAGAGCGTGTCGTCTACTACAACGGCGACGAAGCGGTGACGAACACGAACGCAAGTGAATACGAGACCTTCTCTCCACAGGAGAACCTGCTCACCACGCTCGCCGACGCAGATGACCCAGGCCCAGGCGCGTACTGCGGACCCCTGATTGGCCCACCGATCTCGATCTCCGACATCGCGAGCCCATCCTGCTACGAGGGCCTCTACAAGCGAGCAAAGGCAGGCGAACAGCATGTGAAGCTGCTGGGGCAGAAGACGATCGAAGGCAAGCCTGCCTATGAGCTGCGGCTCGGCTTCGAACCTCAGCCCCGCTCACATTTGCGGCCCAACCTCACGACCCTGCTCTATCTGGACAGCAGGACATTCACTCCTGTGCGCTTGATCCGTGAGATGGATAACCCTGGCAGCCTGCGCGGCTTTCCCACCGGCATGTCCGTCCTCAGCGTCACGGAGCTCTCCGTGAGGAGCCTTCCTGACACGCCCACAAACGCGGACCTGCTGCATATGCCCGCTCATCCTGGCGCAAGGAGGGTGAGCCAGACCGAAGCGCACTACAACGCCGAACTGCACAGGGCCCTGAAGGGCCTGATAAGGAGACATGTCCACAACGCGCGCGCCAGAGCGAAGCGCGCCCCGAGGCGGACTCGCCCCTAGAAGAACCCGATCCGATCTGGGGGCCAGTAGGTCGCGAAGGCCTCGCCGATGATCCATTTCGTCGGCACAGGCCCCCAGAACCGGCTGTCCTCCGAGTTGCCGCGGTGGTCACCCATCATGAACCAGTGCCCAGCCTCGATGTGAATCGGCGTCGGGAAGTTGCACTCTGAGCTGTCGCCGCAGGGCATGATGTAGGGGTCGTGCTCGCGCTTGAAGGGCCCATGCTGACCTTTCGTGCTGAGGTAGACGTGACCGCCCTTCACGTAGAGCCAGTCTCCAGGGGCGCCGACGATCCGCTTGATATAGGTATCGTCAGCCTCCTGGGGAACCGGCTGTGAGCAGGCCGCCCCGCCTGGCTGCTGCTCGTGCGGGCTGGGACCGCAGATGCCTTCGCCTGAGCCTTCAGGCGGATGGAAGACGACGATCTCGCCGACGTGGAAGCTGCCGAAGTGCGTGCCTATGCGATCGACGAGCACGCGCTGCCCAACCTCGAGCGTGGGTTCCATCGAGCCGCTTGGGATCTTGTAGGGCTTGACGACGAAAGCCTGCACAAGCAGCGCAAGGCCGATTGCGACGACGACGATAATGCCCAACTCGATCAGCGAGTTGGCAGTCGACTTCGGCGGCTTCGACTTCGCCTGAGGCTTGGACTCGGATTTGGATTTGGATTTCGTCGTTGTAGGCATGGCTGACATGAGAGGATCGCAGTTGCAGATGAGAACTGCGCAGCCCCCAGATCGACCCTGGGCAATTCATGCTCAACGGCGCCGCAGCGGCGGCCCCGCAGAGCGGGAGCGACCCCCTCAGCCTACGCCTTATTACTCGACGGGATCGACCGCCTGCGCAAGGATCCGCTCGATCGCATCCTCGACGGCGCCCCACTGCTCGATGCCCGGTGGCGGCGTGACCTTCGCAGACGCCGTGCAAGGGTCCCGTCTCCGAGCCTGCCCATCTCGCCCTGGGCGCACAGAGCGCCCCACGAGACGCTCCAATCTTTCCTGCATCCGCGCGATCGCGACCAGCATGCGCAATTCGATCATCAGTGCCGCCACACCCTCCTGAGAGCATTGAAGCCAGACCTCGAAGGTAGCCCTCAGCCTGCGCAATTACATCGGCCACCTGGCCACTGTTCGTCGCGCGCCTGCATTCGTCACGCCTGCGGTCGTCACGCTTGCGGTCGCCACATGCTTGCGGTCGCCGCGCCCTGGCCAAGAGGCCGCCTGCGTCCTCAGTCCGAGGAGTCGCTTGCGAGCCGGCGCGCTACGAACGCGATCCGTCCTACCAGTTGCGTCGCCTGGACAAGCCAGCTCAGCAGCCCGAGCGCGGCGAAGGCCGCGCCAAGCGCGCAGACGGCGCCCCAGCCATCTGCGGCATAGACGCCAGAGGCGGCCGCCGAGCCGACCACGCCGCCGATGAAGTAGCAGGTCATGTAGACGGTTGTCACCCTCCCTCGCGACTGTGGACGGCGCGTGTAGATCGTCGCTTGGTTGAGGATGTGGATGCCTTGGACGGCAAGGTCGAGCGCGACGACGCCGACGAGCAGCGGCGCAAGCTCGTGCCTGCCAAGTGCAAGCAGGCCAAACGAGGCGCAGAGCAGCGTGAACAGCGCGCCTGTCGCGCTGCGCGTCCTGCCCGCGTCGGCGAGCCGCCCCGCGAGGTTCGCCATCAGCGCGCCCGCAGCCCCAAGCAGGCCGAAGAGGCCGATGATCGCTGGGCCATATTCGAAAGGAGGCCCTGAGAGCAGGAACGCGATCGAGGTCCAGAGCACGCTGAAGCAGGCGAAGCAGAGCGAGCCATAGAGCGATCGCCAGCGGATCACGTCCTCCTCGCGCACAATCTCGAGGATCGAGTGCATCAGCCGCGGATAGGAGAGGTTCGAGCTTGGCGGCGCGTCAGGCAGCTCGCGCCAGAGCAGCAGGGCGAGGCAGAGCATCGCGCCTGAGGCGGCGAGGAATGCAATCCGCCAAGTGCCAAGTTCGGCGAGCAGCCCTGAGACGGTGCGCGCGAGCAGGATCCCGATCAAGAGGCCGCTCATCACGGTCCCGACGACCTTGCCCCTACGCTCCTCTGGCGCAAGCTCTGCGGCGAATGGAACGAGGATCTGGGGCACGACCGTCGTGATCCCAACCGCTGCGATCGCTATGTCAAGCGCCGTCAGCGACGGCGCAAGGCCTGCCGCCGCAAGCGAGAGGCAGGTGAGCAGCAGCACCCTGACGACGAGCGTGCGGCGGTGGATCAGGTCCCCAAGGGGCACGAGCAGCAACAGCCCAAGCGCATAGCCTGCCTGGCTGAGCGTGACGATCAGACCCGCTTCCCCATAGCCGACGTGGAGATCGTGGGCGATCGCGTTCAGCAGCGGCTGGGCGTAGTAGAGGTTGCCAACCGAGACGCCGCAGCCGATCGCCATCACGAGCGTCAGCCTCCTTGTCATGCGATCCCGCATAGGGCGCAGTTCTAGCGGCTCGAGGGCTCCGCGCCCAACTTGGCGTGAATCTCGCCGATCCAGCCACGGTCCCGCCGGCCCAGCCGCAAGCTCGTAGTCTTACTCGGCAATCTCGTAATCTCGCTCGTCTCACGCCCCGTGACGGTCCGTCTGCGCTCGTGCCAGTAGAACGGCCTTCCAACTATTCAGTCGGAGTTGTCAAAAGCCGATAAAGCTCCGGTGAAGTCCTGGCCAGGTCTCGATAGCCCGCGGGCGCGCTCTTGGGCGAGCATGCCAGCGATCATCGCCGCATGCGTCGCGACCGCGACCACGGTCATTGCCTTCGTGCTCTACCAGCAGGCAGAGCACACCAGCAAGACACAGCGCAATGCCGCCGCAAGCCACATCAGGGCGGCGGTGCTCGACACGCTTCAGGCGACGACGGGCAGGCTCGAGGACATCGCCGCCGCCGCCGGCCAGCACTGGCCCCACGACGGGTACGAATTCACCGTTCTCGCCGACGGCGTTCTGCAGGATCAGGGTATCGACAGGGTCTCGCTGATCCGTTACCTGAAGGCCTCGCAGCGCGCCAGCTACGAACGCAGCCATGGCCCGATCGAGGCTATGCCACCGCCGCCCCGAAGCTACGCAGGTCCACCGCCGCCCCAGAGCAACCACAGTGCTCCGCCGCCGCGAAACGGCGAGAGTCCTTCCCTGCCGCCGCGAAACGGCGAGAGTCCTCCTCCGCCGCCGCGAAACGGCCAGAGCCCTCCTCCGTCACCAAGCAGCGGCGAGGGTCTTCCACCGCCGCGCAACGGCCAAGGCGCTCCCCCACCACCTCCACCACAGCCTTCGCGCGAAATCGCGAGGGCGCGCTACTTCGTGCTCGAAAGCTTCGTCCAGAGCAAGCGCGAAGCGATCCCAGTTGGGGTCGACGTCGGCGGTATGCACTCGCGCGCGGTCGCGATGCTCGCTGCGGCGACCGCTGGCCACGCCGAGTCGACCGCCCCGATCGAACCGGCCGCTGGTGAAGGCGGAGGTCCTGCGACGGAGATCTACATGCCCGTCTACCGCCATGGCACCCCTACGCGTACGAGCCCGCAACGGCTCTCAGCGCTGCTTGGCTTCATCGCGACGCGCTACCGCTACGCACGACTCATGCCAGGTCTGCGGGACCTCATCCCCGCAGGCGTGCCCTTCACGCTGCGCGAAGGCTCCAAGACGCTGCTTGCGCATGAATCGCCAAGGCGCCCGGAGATCGCCTCGATTCCGGTCGCAGGGCGCTCCTGGACGCTCGCCGTTGGCACGCCCCCCACGAACCTCGCCGCGATGCTCTACACGCTTGGCGCCGGTGCCGCGCTCACACTGCTGCTCGCCGGGCTTGGCCTCACAGCCGCGCGCCGTCAGCGGCTTGCGCTCGAGCTCGTCCAACAACGGATCGCGGAGCGCCAGCTCGCAGAGAGCGCGCTCGCAAGCGCCGAGGAGCGCTTCAAGACCGCCTTCTCAGAGGCGCCGATCGGCATGGCCCTCATCTCTCTGGAGGGCAGGCTGATGCAGGTCAACAGGGCGCTTGCCGAGATCGCTGGCTACACCGAAGAGCAGCTACTCACGCTCTCCGCGGCAGAGCTCACCCATCTCGACGACCAACCAGAGGACGAGCAAGCGATGGCGGCGATGCGCAGCGGCCGGCTGCGCGTCCATGACGTCGAGAAGCGCCTCGTCAGGCACAACGGCGAGGACGCCTGGGTCTCGGTCCACACAACGCTCGTGCGCGACGGCGACAGCCAACCCAGCTACTTCCTCTCGCAGCTCGAGGACATCACGGCGCGCAGGCGCTACGAGTCGCGCCTACAGCACATGGCAGATCACGATCCGCTCACGGGCCTGCTCAACAGGCGCGCCTACGACCGCGCGCTGAAGGAGCACATCGCCTCTCACGCTCGCCGCGACGGCGGTGTGCTCGTCATCGACCTCGACGACTTCAAGCAGGTCAACGACACGCTTGGGCACAGCGTTGGCGACGATCTCATCTCGCGCGTCGGCGCTGCGCTCACCGCGCGACTGCGCGGCGAAGACGTGATCGCAAGGCTTGGTGGCGACGAGTTCGCAATCCTCGTGCGCAAGGGCGGCAGAGAGGAGCTCGAGAAGCTCGCGCGCTCGCTGCTGATCACCGTGCGCGAGCAGCAGGCGGCGCGCGGGCCTGGCGGCAGGCAGCGGCCGATCACCGCGAGCATCGGCGTCGCACCGCTGCAAGCGCTTGGCGCCAGCAGCGCCGATGAGGCGCTCACAGCCGCGGACCTCGCGATGTATGACGCGAAGGAGGCGGGTCGCAACCGCTTCGACACCTACGGCGGGCGCCTGCTGCGCGAGGAGCAGGAGGACAGCCGCAGGCAGGCGCGGATCGAGACGCGCCTCGAATGGGTCGAGCGGATCAGGGCGGCGCTCGACGAGGACGACCTCGTGCTGCACGCCCAGCCCGTCGCGGAGACGATGACGAGGCGCATGACCCAGTACGAGCTGCTGCTGCGCATGCGGGCCGCCGACGGCAGCCTGATCGCGCCGGACCGCTTCCTGCCCGTCGCGGAGCGCTATGGCCTCGTCAAAGAGCTCGACCGCTGGGTGATCACGACCGCGATCGTGATGCTCGAAGATCAGCTGACATTTGGCAGGCGCCCGATCGTCGAGCTCAACCTCTCGGGCCAGTCGCTCAGCGACGCAGACCTCACTGAGCACGTTGCGAGGCAGCTGCAGGGCAGCGCCGTGCAGGCCACGCAGCTCGTCTTCGAGGTGACCGAGACCGCGGCGATCGGCAACATCGCCGCGGCACGCAGCTGCGCGGAAGAGCTTCGCGCGCTTGGCTGCCGTTTCGCGCTCGACGACTTTGGCGCAGGCTTCGGCTCCTTCTACTACCTGAAGCACCTGCCCTTCGACTACATCAAGATCGACGGCGAGTTCGTGCGCAGCTGCGCAGGCAACGCCGCGGACCGCCTCGTGATCAAGGCCGTCGTCGACCTTGCGCGAGGCATGAGCAAGCGCACGATCGCCGAGTTCGTCGGCGACGCGACGACGCTGCGGATCCTCAGGGACCTTGGCGTCGACTTCGCCCAGGGCTTCCACATCGGCCGCCCTCAGCCGCTCTCAGACTGGCTGCTCCACGCCGAAGACGGCGGCCCCAGACCTGACCTTGAAGAGTTCGAAGCCGAAGCGCAGGAGGCTACGAGAACAGAGGCCAGAACATAGATCGGCCCGCCGGGGAAAGCGGGCCGATCAGGGGGAGGGATGAGGGAGGATGCTCCTCAGCCACTGTGTTGCCCGATCTCGGACAACCCAAACATCGATTTTCGAGACTTCTCGTCTGGGGAGGCCGCCTGCTGGGACGCCTTCACCGCGTAAAGCCTGCCGTCTGCGCGCGCGAGACAGGCGTCAAGGCTCTCGTCTCGCAGCCACTCGGTCGCGCCAACGGACCAGCCCACCTGCAGGCCTGGCACGGCAAGCCGCGCCAGGACCTCCTCCGCCGCCAGCTCGTCAGTCGCGGGTAGCAGCAGCACGAACTCGTCTCCCCCGTGGCGCGCGAGCACGTCGCCGGCGCGCAGGCGCGCCTGCCACTCACTGGCGAGCTCAGCGAGCACGCGGTCTCCCGTCGCATGACCGTGTCTGTCGTTGACCTGCTTGAAGCCGTCGAGGTCGAGCACGGCGAGCGTCAGCGGCTGCCCAAGGCGTTCGGCGATCGCGCGCTCCCTGCTCGCCGCGACGAGGAAGCCGCCGCGGTTCAGCAGCCCAGTCAGCTGATCGGTGCCCGCCTGGCGCCTCAGGCTTTCGCTCAGGGTCGAGAGGATGAAGGCGGTCGCGGTCGTCGTGCCTGAGACGAGCAGCCACGCCACGGTCATGTTCGGCAGATCATCGATCAGCAGACCGACGCCGAAGCCGCCGACCATCAGCGCGATGATCGTGAGGATCCCCTTGCGCGAGAAGAAGTGCCCCGCGTAGATCGCCGTCCAGGTGTAGGTGAACGCGGTGATCATCACGCCCCCGCGCGTGCCTGCGGCGGCGATGATCGCGCTCGTCATCAGCACGCCCACCGCCATCACCGCCTCGAAGGCGAGCATCGGCAGGCGTGGGCCCCAGAGCCACAGCATCAGCGAGATCACGCACGCAAGCACCCCCAGCGCCGCGTCGAGGTGCACAGGCGTCTGCTCGCTAAAGGGCTTGATCACGCTCGCAAAGCAGCCAAGCCCGCCCAGCAGGAACATCATCGACGCAGCCCAGACCAGCACAGGCCTGCTGTTGTCGAGGCCCAACAGTCTGGGTAAGGAGCGTTTTACTGGCTCTTTGGGACGCACTCCAGCCACCTCGGACATATTCGGATTCCCGCGCTGAGAGCTTGAGCATTGCCGCTCCCCTTCCCCGAAGCGGCTAGCCTGAAGGCGGTGGCGCTCTTCTCCAAACACAAGCTCGAGACGGTCGACGCAGGCTCGGCGCTGCCTGGGCGGCAGACGCCGCTGCTTGGAGACGAGGCCCGTCACGAGGTGCTCGGCACCTCGCTGCACCCGCCGTTCCCGCAAGGCGCCGAGCAGGCGATCTTCGCGCTTGGCTGCTTCTGGGGCGCAGAGCGGATCTTCTGGCAGCTGCAGGGCATCCACACGACCGCGGTCGGCTACAGCGGCGGCCACACACCGAACCCGACCTACGAGGAGGTCTGCAGCGGCAGGACGGGCCACGCCGAGGCGGTGCTCGTCGTCTTCCACCCAGAGACGATCTCCTATGAGCAGTTGCTGAAGAGCTTCTGGGAGGGCCACGACCCGACGCAGGGCATGCGCCAGGGCAACGACGTCGGCACCCAGTACCGCTCCGCGATCTACTGGACCTCAACCGAGCAGCGCGACGCCGCGACCGCCTCGAAGGAGGCCTACGAGCGGATGCTGAGCGCCGCAGGCCACGGCGAGATCACGACCGAGATCGCGCAGGCGAGCCCCTTCTATTACGCCGAGGACTACCACCAGCAGTACCTCGCGAAGAACCCGAACGGCTACTGCGGCCTTGGCGGCACTGGGGTTGCTTGTCCGGTAGGTCTGGCGCCGCTTCGATCCGACTGACGTAGGACGTTACCGAGCGAGCAGCCTCATCCGGTGTCCTCCTTGGAGCTGGAGGCTTCGGCACCACCCAGCATCCAAGGAGACCCGGATACCTACTGACGGACGTACCTGGGAGCTACAGCTAGCTCGCCTGCGTCTGGCCTGCCTTCGCTTTGCCGGAGGCCTTCCCGCCATGCTTCTTGCCCTTGTGCTTGCCAGCCTTGCGCTTCTTTGCCTTGTGCTTCTTGCCCTTGCCTTTGCTCTGCTTCTTGGTCTTCTTCCTGGTCGCAGCACAACCGCTGACCTTGACCTTCGTGCTCTGTTCTACGAGGGCGCCGTTTTGCCCGGTGAGCTTCACGGGCATGATCAGCTTCTGCTTGCAGAGGTTGCCGTTCCCTGCCAGCGCTGAGTGTGGGCTCTCTGGCAGCGTCAGCTGGAAGCTAGAGAACGGCACGTCTGGAACAGCGCTGAGCGTCGTCGAGGTGACGCCTTCTTTACTGATGTGCGTTTCGCCGTTCAGCTCGACGGTCACGCCATAGCCCTGCAACACCATGATCAGTTCGGGCCACTGCGCACCCCTGCTGACGAAGTACGCAGGACCAGTCAACGCAACCGGAAGAACCGGCGTATGCACGACGACACTGCCGACATCCGAATCTTCCGGGCACCCAGCAGGATCAGCGTTGAA
>DASXDO010000041.1:0-31993 GCA_036490555.1 Solirubrobacteraceae bacterium
TGCCACGGGCCGGGATCCTAGTCAGAAGGTCGGCGTGCCGTTGCTCACGCTCGTGCGGTGAAGCTGCAGCTCATCCGCTTGACGCCGTGGATGAAGGCGCTGCGCAGCAGCTCGGGCTCGTCGGCCTCGATGTCGGGGATCACACGAATCAGCTCCGCGAAGATCGATCGCAGCTGCGTGCGGGCGAGCGAGGCGCCGAGGCAGTAGTGCGGTCCACCGCCGCCGAAGCCGAGGTGGCGATTCGGCTCGCGGGTGATGTCGAAAAGCCACGGGTCGCTGAAGGCCTGCTCGTCACGGTTGGCCGAGTGGTAGAAGAGCACGACCTTCTCGCCGGCGGGAAGCCGCTCGCCGTGCAGCTCGACCTCTCTGGTCGTAGTGCGCCGGAAGCTCAGCACCGGCGTCGCCCAGCGCACGAACTCCTCGACCGCGTTTGGCAGGCGACCGTCGAGATCCTCTAGCAGCAGTGCGCGCTGATCGGGATTCAGCGTCAGCGCGCGCATCGTGTGTGCGGAGGTGTGCCTCGTCGTGTCGTTGCCCGCAACCGAGAGCAGCACGAAGAACGCGGCGATCTCCGCAGTGCTCAGGCGGTCGCCGTCGATCTCCGCGGCGACCAGGGCGCTCATCAGATCGTCTGTCGAGTTGCGCTTTCGCTCCTCCGCGAGCGCCGTCGCGAACTCGGTCAGCGTCCAGACCGCTTCACCCAGCGCAACGAGCGGCTCGCGACCTTCGAGCACCTCTGGGTCCGCCGCGGAGACGAGCAGGTTCGCGGCCTGCACGACGCGCTCGCGGTCGGCCTCTGGCACGCCGATCATGTCCGAGATCGTCACGAGCGGCAGGCGCTTGCCGATCAGCTCGACGAAGTCGCCGCCGCCCGTCGGCGCCGCCTCTTCGACGATCAGCTTCGCGTTCTCGCGGATGCCAGCCTCGATGCGCGCGACCTGGCGCGGCGTGAAGGCCTGGGAGACGAGGCCGCGCAGCTTCGTATGCCGCGGCGCGTCCATCGCGAGGAACGACTGGGTCGCCTCCAGCAGCTCCGCGGGCACGTCGGCGAACTGGACGCCCTCCCCGGAGCAGAAACTCGCGGGGTCGCGCGAGATCGCGCGCACATCCTCGTAGCGCACGATCGCCCAGTATTCGCTGCGCTGCGACTCGTCGAGGCCGAGGATGTCCTCCAGCGGCCGATGGCGCGAGAGCGGCGCCTGCTCGCGCAGCACCGCGAACGCGCGATCGCGCTCCTCGGCGCTCAGCGCCCAGAAGTCGAGCTCGCCGAGGTCGACCTCCTCGGGCCGCTGAGGCGAATCCACGGGTGTGCTCATCCGCTCACCTCGACACCGCGCCAGAAGGCGACGTGGTCCTTGATCTCCGCCGCCGCGGGCTTCGGATCTGGGTAGTACCAGGCGGCGTCCTCGTTCACCTCGTCGTCGACCGCGACGCCAAAGTAGCTCGCCTCGCCCTTCCAGGGGCAGGTCGTGTGCGTATCGCTGTCGCGCAGGTACTCGCTGCGCACGCTCTCGCGTGGAAAGTAGTGGTTTCCCTCGACCACGACGGTATCGTCGCTCTCGGCGATCGTCACGCCCTTGTAGACAGCCTGCATCACATCAGCTCCTTCCTCGTACCCTAGAGCCTGCTCCATCGCGCAAAATACAGGCGCGCCATGCCAAGCCACGATACCCCCTGAGATCGCGATGCTCGTCCTCGACTGCGCCAAGCAGTGGCAGCTGATCGCACAGGCCGACCACGCGGAGCTCTCCGGGCGGCTCGCCGCCACCTGGGGCGCCGGCCCGTTCGCGGCAGCGCATCCCGCGCTGATCCTCGCCGCGCACAGGCACGACGACGGCTGGCGGGTGTGGGACGAGCACCCGCTGCTCACCGCACAGGGCGCGCCGATGTCGTTCCTCGAGGGCCCCGTGCCTGCGCTGCTGCCCTCCTACGAGGCATGCGCGGCTGCCGTCGCTCACGAAGACATGCACGCGGGACTGCTCGTCTCGATGCACGTCAGCGGTCTGCGGCGCGGCCGCTACGGCTGTGCCCCCGACTCCGCCTCGAGAAGCCCCTTCACACAGGACCCAAACGAGGACCCGCGCATCGGCGCCTTCGTCGCCGCTGAGGAGCGGCGTCAAGAGCAGCTGCGCGCAACGCTCGACCTGCCCGCGGACGAGCTTCGCCACCAATATTCCCAACTGCAGCTCCTCGACGTGCTCTCGCTGCAGCTCTGCCTCACCGACCTCGACCGTCCTGGCCAGGAGCGCGAGCTCGACCTCGCCCCCACGGCGCCGGGCGAGCCCGAGATTCCACTCAGACTGCGCACGCTCGGCGCCGGGCGCGTCACCTGTTCGCCCTGGCCGTTCCTCGACAGCTCGCTTTCGCTTCCCGTCCGACGCCGCCTGCTGCCAGGCGGGCGCTTTGCCACGCTCGCCGCGCTGCGCCAGGCGTGGCGGGAGGCATCGGACGTGGAGCAGCTGACGATCGAGCTCGTTCCCGGCGAGTAGATCGGTGGGGTCTTCGTCAAGCCAGCGCGCCGGCGCGCCGCAGCTCGTCCTCTTCGACTGCGACGGCGTGCTCGTCGACAGCGAGCGGATCTCCAACGACGTGCTCGCACAGATGCTCTCAGCGGAGGGCCTCACGATGAGGATGCCGCAATCGCGCGCCACCTTCCAGGGCATGCTGCTCGCCGACATCCGCGCGCTGGCGCAGCAGCTGCTTGGACGGTCGCTGCCGAGCGACTGGATCGAGCGCTACGAGCGCGAGCGCGACGCCGCCTTTCGGCTGGATCTGCAGCCGGTGCCGGGCGCCGCAGCGGCGGTGAGCGCCGTCAGAGCTGCGGGCATCCCGGTCTGCGTCGCCTCCCAGGGCAAGCTCGAGAAGACCGAGCTCTCGCTCACGCTGACGGGCCTCGCCCCGCTCTTTCCCGTCGATACGCGCTTCTCCGCTTACACGGTGGCCCGCGGCAAGCCGCATCCGGATCTCTTCCTGCACGCAGCCGCGACGATGGGCGCCGACCCAAGCGCCTGCACCGTGGTGGAGGACACGCCCTCGGGCGTGACGGCAGCGATCGCCGCCGGCATGCGCGCGGTCGGCTACGCCGCCGACTCCAACGCGGCCGCGCTGCAGGACGCTGGCGCAGAGCTCTTCTACTCGCACGACGAACTGCCGCGGCTGTTGGGCCTCATTTCGGTCTGAGAGGACTCGATCTGGCGATTTGATGCCACATGTCAAACGCCCTGTCCGCGGGATCCGTGGAGTATTCTGATCTGAACTGGTGGTCCATCGCTGGCAGCGAGAGAAGAGCTATGAGGACAGGAAGTCTTGAGAAAATCAAAACCGCACAAGCAGCGCACGCGGCGTAGGGCGCTGAGCTCCGGCGCCGCGCTCGCATGCATCGGGCTCGCGCCGCTCGTCGCACAGGACTGCACTTCCGGCAACGCGTTCGCGGCGCCGACGCCGGTCGCATACCGATCTTCCCATCACGCCAGCATCTCCGACAAAGCCTCGCTGCGCTACGTGAGCAGCCCTGGGTCGCTGCTCGTCGAGGAAGGCTCGGCGACGGGCGGACTGCCTGGCAAGGTGGTCGTGCACCTCAACATCGGCGCCACTGTCAAGGCCCAGTTCACGATCTACCCTCACGGCGGCGGCTCACTCAGCGGCCATGCCTCGGGCAAGCTGAAAGGCACCGGGGTACAGGCGAGCTTCGGTGGCTCGATGGAGGTGAGCTCAGGGACTGGACGCTACGCCCATGCTCACGGCACAGGCGGGTTCTATGGCGTGCTCAACCGCAACACTGAGGCGCTCACCTTGAAAACCACGGGCACGCTCACCTACTGAGGGTCATCACGCCTAGCGATGCGCCGACCTTGCTCCATACTCGCGATGCGCCGACCTTGCATACTCGCAGCGTTGCTCTCGATCGCGCCGCTGTCGCTGAGCTGGCCGAGCGTCGTTCACGCCGGCGCGCGCCAGGCCGACTCCCTCGCCGCAGCTCCGCGCTCGACGCAGACGGCGACGCTCGAAGCCAAACTGCTGCCTGAGCACCTTGGCGAAAGCACGACGATCGCGTTCCATCTGAAGGTGCGGACGCCGAGCGGCGAGCTCCCCTCCCCCGTGACCGCCGTCGCGCTGCGCTATCCCGCGAACGTCGGCCTCGTCGGCAGCGGCCTTGGCATCGCGACGTGCAGCGTCGCGATGATCGAGCAGGCGCCGAGGCCGAAAGACAGGGGCTGCCCGGCGGACTCGCGCGTCGGCTATGGCACGGTGCTCGCGGAGATCCCCTTCGGCCCGGATCTCGTGCGCGAGTACGCACACGTCGATGTCTTCATGGCGCCGCTGCAAGACGGCTACCTCGGGCTGATATTCGACACCGTCGGCCAAACGCCGGTCGCCGCCGAAATCATCCTGCCTGGGCTGGTGCTCCCGTCCTCGGCGCCGTTCGGCGGGCATATCCAGATCGCGGTGCCGATCGTCGAAGCGCTGCCCGAAGGCCCGGATGCCGCAGTCGTTGAACTGAACACGACGATCGGCCCGAAGCACATCGTCTACTTCCAACGCCGCAAGGGCTACACGATCGCCTACAAACCGCGGGGCCTGATCCTCCCGGGCCGCTGTCCGCGCGGTGGCTTCCCCTTCTCCGCCGAACTTGGCTTCCAGGACGGCACGCAGACGACCGCGAGGACGAGCGTGCCCTGCCCTGTCGAATCGCGCCGGCAACGGCATGCCCGGCGCGCCAGGTCCTGACGGTAGTAAGAGCCTGGTCCTGACGGTGGGTCAGCGGCGCTCCAACCGGCGCCGCAGGTTCGCCTGCACTGCCGGCCACTCTGGGGCGATCACGCTGTAGTAGGCCGAGTCGCGCAGGCCGACGTCGGGCATCTGCATGTGGCTGCGCAGGATCCCCTCGAATTGAGCTGGCAGCGCCGCCAGCGCATCGCGCGAGCGGCTGTTGCGGGCATCGGTCTTGAACTCGACGCGCAGGCAGTCCAGCCGCTCGAAGGCGTGCTCGAGCATCAGCAGCTTCGCCTCGACGTTCGCGCCGCTGCGCCACGCTGAGGGCGTCAGCCAGGTGAAGCCGATCTCCAGGCCGCGGTGCTCGGGCCGCAGGTTCATGTAGCGCGTGCTGCCGATCGCGCGACCGCTCGCACGCTCGATCGTCGCGAAGACGCCCTCCCTGCGCTGCTCCTGAGCCTCGAGGCTCATCTCAAACCAAGCGTCGAAGTAGCTCTCGCTGCTACCTATGTGCGCCAGCCAGCTCCAGATCTCAGGATGCTGCGCGACTGCCAACAGACCGTCGCGGTGCTCTGCGCACAGCGGCTCGAGCACGACGAGCTCGCCCTCCATTCGCTGCGTCAGCCGCTCGTTCATTGGCATCGTCGACGTCATCGACGGCCACGATAGTCGCGGCGGGGGCCGCCCGACAGGTCCAGATCGCCCCTGCGATCAAGGGCCAAGCGGTTGCTCGACCTCAGCCGTTCGCCAGAGGCGTCACGTAGCGCAGGAACGGCTCGACCGTGAGGCCTCGGCCCGTCGCCCGTTCGACCAACGGCAGCGTGTCCAGGCGCCGTCCGTAGCGATGCACACGCTCGCCCAACCATCCCTGAACCGCGCGCGCATCTGCTTTGCGCAGATCGTCCTCGCGCGGGCCGAGCTCTGCCTCGAGCGTCTCCCACAGCTGTGCTGCGATCAGGCAGCCGAGCGCATAGCTCGGGAAGTAGCCGAACGCACCGGCGCTCCAGTGCACGTCCTGCATGCACCCGAGCGCGTCGGAGAGCACCTCCACGCCGAGCAGGCGGCGCATGCCGTCCCGCCATGCAGCGGGCAGGTCCGACACGGCGAGGTCGCCGTCGATCAGGGCCAGCTCCAGCTCGAAGCGCAGCACGATGTGCAGCGGATAGGTGAGCGGATCGGCGCTCACGCGGATCGGGCCCGGCTCGACCCCTGTCAATGCCGAGTAGAGCTTCGCGGCGTCGATCTCGAACCCACCGGCGCCAAGCTCCGCCGCCAGCACCTCGACGAAGGCCGGGTGGCGCGCGACATGGTTCTCCCAGAGCTTGCTCTGAGACTCGTGGACGGACATCGACGTGCCGCTGCCGAGGTTCGTGCGCGCAAGCGCAGGATCGACCTGGCGCTCGTAGAGGGCGTGGCCGTACTCGTGCAGCGAGCTGAGCAGCGACTCCACCTCGCCATCGCTGTAGCGGGTCGTCAAGCGCGTGTCGCGCTGCCCCATCCATGCCGTGAAGGGGTGTGCCGAGATGTCCAGGCGCCAGCTCGCATCGTCGACGCCGAGCTTGCTGAGCACGCTTTCCACGGCTTGCTTCTGTGCGGCCACCGGCACCTCGACCGTCGGGCGCGGCGGGCGCTCGCGTGCGGCCTGCAGCAGCGGCGGCAGCGCGTTCGTCAGCTCCTCGAACAGCTTCCGCAGGTCCTCAGCGCGCAGACCGAAGTCGTACTCGCTGAGCAGGGCGTCGTAGCGGCTCTCGCCCGCCTCGGCGAGGCATTCGCCCTGGGCGCGCGCGAGCTCGACGTTGCGCTCCAAGGCTGGCAGGAACGCCGCGAAGTCGTCGGATGCGCGCGCCTGCTGCCAGCGCTCCTGGCCGGCGGCGCTCGCCTGGGCGAGCTCGACCGCGAGCTCCGCGGGCACGCGGCGCACCCGCACCCAGTCGCGCCGGGCGATACGCACGAGATCAGCGTCGAGCTCGCTCAGCTGCTCGCGATGACCCTCCAGCTCGGTCAGCCACTCGCCGATCTCCGCAGCGCTCGCTCGCTCGTGCGTGAGCCGCTCTAGCGTTCCAAGCTGGTGCGCCCTGCCGTCTGCACCCTCGCTTGGCATCATCACGAGCAGGTCCCACTCGCCGAGCATCTGCAGCGCGCCGAGGTCGACGAGCTCCGCCATCCGCTCCCGCAGTCGCTCGAGCGCGTCCATGCGCGAAGCTTATGCGCAGCGCCCCCGCCAGTGCATCATTGCCACCACCGTCAAGGCGCAGTAGCCTTGGTACGCAGATGATGCGAATCGCGCACCTCCGACTCGTGAGCCGCCCGAGGCCCGTCCTCGCCGCGGTCTGCCTCGCGGCGCTTGCCACGCTGCTCTTCACCGCGACCAGAGCAGGCACTGTGCGCGCGGCCTCGGCGGTGCCCAAGTGCTCGGCGTCTGGACTCGTCGTCTGGCTCGATACCGACGGTAACGGCGCGGCAGGCAGCATCTACTACAAGCTCGAGCTCACCAACCTCTCTGGGCGCCCCTGCACGCTCAACGGCTATCCGGGCGTCTCCGCCGTCAGCCTGAGCGGCGCGCAGCTTGGCAGCCCCGCCTCGCGCGAACGTCCCTCGAGCCCGCGCCTTGTCACGCTCGCCGCCGGTGCGACCGCCAGCGCGCAGCTGCGGATCGTCGAGGCAGGCAACTTCCCCGCGAGCAGGTGTCACCAGACCACCGCCGCGGGACTGCGCGTCTACCCGCCTGGGCAGAGCAGCGCGAAGACCGTCCCCTTCCCGTTCGAAGCGTGCGCGCGCAGCGGGCCGGTCTACCTCTCGGTGCAGCCGGTTCGCAAGAGCTAGCGGACCAAGCTCCTCGCGTGCCGACCTCGCGCAGGCTCTCCGAGTACGAGCGCAAGCGCAGCTTCGCGCAGACCCCGGAGCCGCGCGCCGGCAGACGCAAGCGCGCTGTGCGGAGCAATCGCTTCGTCGTGCAGGAGCATCACGCGCGCCGCCTGCACTGGGACCTGCGCCTGGAGCGCGACAGCGTGCTCGTCTCCTGGGCGATCCCGAACGGGATTCCCAACGATCCTGACCACAACCGCAAGGCGGTTCACGTCGAGGATCATCCGCTCGACTACATCGACTTCAAGGGCACGATCCCCAGCGGCAGCTATGGCGCAGGCGAGGTGAAGGTCTGGGACAGCGGCACCTATGAGTGCGAGAAGTGGGAGCCGCAGAAGGTCGTCGTCGTCTTCGACGGCGAGCGCTTGCGCGGGCGCTACGCGCTCTTCCATGCGGGACGCGAGGAGAAGGACTGGATGATCCACCGCATGGATCCGCCCGCGGACCCCACCGCCGAGCAGATGCCTGACTTCGTCGAGCCGATGCTCGCGCGGCTCGCGAAGATGCCCGCCGACGAGTCGCGCTGGGCGTTCGAGGTCAAGTGGGATGGGGTGCGCGCGATCGCGCACTCCCAGCCTGGGCGCATTCGTCTCGTCACGCGCAACCGCAACGACGTCACCGCCGCCTATCCGGAGCTGCGCGGCATCAACCGCGCGCTCGGCTCGCATGAGGCGCTGCTCGACGGCGAGATCGTCGCCTTCGACGAGCAGGGCAGGCCGAGCTTCCAGGCGCTGCAGGGACGCATGCACCTGCGCGGCGAGAGCGCGATCCGCCGCAGCATGGCGGCGATCCCGGTCACCTACGTGGTCTTCGACCTGCTCTGGCTCGACGGCCACTCGCTGCTCCAGCTGCCCTACCTGCAGCGGCGCGAGCGTCTCGCGGAGCTCGCGCTCGACGACAGGCACTGGCAGGTCTCCTCTCACCACGTCGGCCAGGGCAGCGGACTGCTCGCCGCAACCCGTGAGCACGGCCTCGAGGGCCTGCTCGCCAAGCGTCTCGACTCGCGCTACACGCCTGGCAGGCGCGACGGCGGCTGGCTGAAGATCAAGAACTCGCACCGCCAGGAGCTCGTGATCGGCGGCTGGACGGAGGGCAAGGGCGCACGCGCCAAGCGCTTTGGCGCACTCGAGCTTGGCGTCCACGACGAGCAGGGCAGGCTGCGCTACGCCGGGCGCGTCGGCACCGGCTTCGACGAGTCCGAGCTGGAAATGCTCGCCGGCCTGCTGAAGCCGCTGCGACGACGCAGCTCGCCGTTCGCCGGGCGCCAGCCGCCGCGTAACGCGCACTTCGTCGAGCCGCAGCTGGTCTGCGAGGTCGAGTTCGGCGAATGGACCAAGGACGGGCGGCTGCGCCACCCCACCTACCAGGGCCTGCGCAAGGACAAGCCCGCAGTCGAGGTCGTGCGCGAGCGTCAGCAGCCTGCGGACGAGGTCGAGCAGGCACCGAATCGCCCCGGCGATCACGGCTTGGCGCCGCCGCCTCACCCCGATCACGGCTTGGCGGCGCTGCTCGACGCCGGCCACAGCGTGCGCGGCGGCGCCGAGGTCGAGGTGCAGGGCCGAACGCTGAAGCTCACCAACCTCGACAAGGTCCTCTATCCCGCGACTGGCTTCGCCAAGCGCGACCTGATCGACTGGTACATCGCGATCGCACCGGTGCTGCTGCCCCACCTGCGCAACAAGCCGCTCACCCTCAAGCGCTATCCGGACGGCGTCGAGGGCGAGCACTTCTACGAGAAGCAGTCGCCCAGGCACCGCCCTGAATGGGTGAAGACCGTCGCGGTCTGGAGCAGGCACAGCAAGCGCGAGATTCACTACACCCTCTGCCAGGACCTGCCGACGCTCGTCTGGCTCGCAAACCTCGCCGACATCGAGCTGCACCCCTCGCTCTCCCGCGCGCGCACGCTCGCGCGCCCGACGACGCTCGCGTTCGACCTCGACCCTGGCGCGCCCGCGGACATCGTCGCCTGCTGCGAGGTCGCGCTAGAGCTGCGCGACGCGCTGAGCGAGCTTGGCATGCAGGCGTTCGCAAAGACCTCTGGCTCCAAGGGCCTGCAGGTCTATGTGCCGCTCAACGGGCGCACCGTCACCTATGAGCGCACGAAGCCGTTCGCGCACGCGCTCGCGAACCTCTTCGAGCAGCGGCGCCCGGACCTCGTCGTCTCAGAGATGGCCAAGGCCGAGCGCGCCGGCAAGGTGCTGATCGACTGGAGCCAGAACGACGAGCACAAGACGACCGTCGCCGTCTACTCGCTGCGCGCGAAGACGCACCCGAGTATCTCCACCCCAGTCACCTGGGACGAGCTCGCGGCCTGCCATCGGGCGGGCGACCCGCAGTTGCTCGGCTTCATACCTGAGCAGGTGCTTCAGCGCGTCGCAGAGCACGGCGACCTGTTCGCAGAGGTGCTCACGCTGCGGCAGTCGCTGCCGCGGCTGCGACGAGCTAAGCCGTAGGCTCGCTGGGCACGGCGACGGCGCCCCGCGGCGTCAGCTCGAATGCCTCGGCCAGCAGCTCGTATGAGCGCCGCCTCGCATCGTGGTCGTAGGTGATGTTCACGATGATCGCCTCCTCGGCGCCATAGTCCCTCGCAAGCGCTTCGAGCTGCTCGCGCACGATCGCGGGCGGTCCGAGGATCAGGCGCCGTCGCGCCGGCGGCACGCCGCTCTCGCGCTCGGCCGCCAGGAAGCGCTCCGCCTTCTCTGGTGGCGGCACCGCGACCAGCTCGCCACGGCGCAACAACGTGAACGCCATGCGACTGCTGCTCGCCAGATAGCGCGCCTGCTCCTCCGTGTCCGCGCAGATCGCCCACGCCGCGACCGCGACACGGGGCGCGCGCTCGGCGCGCGCGGCGTCCACGGTGAAGCGCTCGCGGTAGAGCGCCGCGATCTCTGCACCATCGGAGTTGATGAAGTCCGCAAACGCGTAGGGCAGGCCCAGCTCGCCCGCCCAGATCGCACTCTGCTGCGAGGAGCCCAGCAGCCATGCCTCGGGCCGCTCGGGCAGGCCTGGCAGCGTCTTCGCCAGTCGCGCGAAGGGATGATCGCCTGGCAGCGCATCGTCGAGGTAGCCAAGCAGCTCCGCGAGCTGGTTCGGGAAGTCGTCGGGCGAGGCCTGCCGGCGGTCGCGCTGCAACGCGAACATCGTCAGCTGATCGGTGCCGGGAGCGCGACCGAGGCCGAGGTCGATGCGCCCTGGAAACAGGCCGGCGAGCAGGCTGAAGCTCTCTGCCACCTTCAAAGGGCTGTAGTGGGGCAGCATCACGCCGCCACTGCCGACGCGCAGGCCGCTGGTCGCCGCGGCGATCGGCCCGATCAGGGCCTCGGGGCTCGGACCCGCGAGCATCGGGCCGCCGTGGTGCTCTGCTACCCAGTAGCGGTGGTAGCCAAGCGCGTCGGCGAGCTTCGCCAGGTCGATCGTGTTGCGCAGCGCCTGTGGACCTGACGAGCCCTCCGCGATCGGGGACTGGTCGAGGATCGATAGGCGCAGGGGCGAGGACATCTCAGTGGCGCGCCAGCGTGGCTTGAACGGGCGCAGCCTCGATCCTAGAAGGCCGCCTCATGCGCGCCGGGGACGGCCCGGGCCCTGCTTCGGACCCGGGCCGCCGCTCGCGGCGAGTGCTCGACTGCGACTCTCGGCTAGAGCCCGTTCGCTTCGAGGAACTTCTTTGCGACTTCTCCGGCGGGCTGCTTGTCGATGCTCACCGCCGAGTTCATCTGCTGCATCGCTTCGATCGTCAGCAGTTGCGTCACTTCGTTCAGCGTTTCTTCGAACGCGGGACCCTCTTCTTCGAGCGTCTTCTTGCTGATCACGGGCGCGACGTTCTGGAAGCCGAAGACGTGCTTCGGGTCGCTCAGCAGCTTGAACTTGCCGCCCAGCAGCTGACCGTCGGTCGTGAAGACCACCTGGGCATCGACCTGTTTGCTTTCCAGCGCCTTGTAGGAGAGTTCGATCGCGATCGGCTTGAACGTCGGTTCGACACCGTATTCCTGCTTCAGGCCGAGCAGGCCCTCGAAGCGCGTCTGGAATTCGGCTGGACCGCCGATCGTCACGTTCTTGCCGAGCGACTTCAGGTCGGCGATGCTTTCGAGTTTGTGTTCTTTTGCGTATGCAGGCAGCGTCGCCAGCGCATCGGCGTCGTAGAAGGGCGTGTATTCCAGCATCGTCAGCCCTTCCTTTTCGACGAATTCCTTCGATTCTTCGTAGGCCGCCTTCGCGCTCGCGGGGTTCTTCGTCTGTTCGGCGATCGTCGAGAGCAACACGCCCGTGTACTCCGGGTACATGTCGATCTTGCCTGACGTCAGGGCCTTGTAGATCACTTCGGTCGAGCCGATGTTCGGCTTCAGCGTGACGTTGTAGCCCTTGTCTTCCAGCGCCCCCGCGTACAGCGCGCCGAGGATGTTCTCCTCTTCGAAGTTCTTGTCGCCGATCACGACCGGCGGCTTGCCGGCGCCGGGCTTTGAGGACGCGCTTTCGCTCTGCGTCGCGCTCGATTTCGTTTCTGCGGCGGTCGATTCTTTTTTCGAGCTGCCGCAGGCAGCCAGCGAGACGGCCACCAGCGCAGAGAGCCCCATCCCCAGCAGCCCCCGCTTCACGGCCGCTGCCGCCCGCGCTCGCGTCCCTGCGCGGCGCGTTTCATCCGTCGATTCCTGCATGTCGTCTTCCTCCTGGTGTTCACTGGTTGAGATCCCCCGCTTCCCTTGCCGATCGCCATTCTCGAGGCGACTCGACGAGGCGAGACGATCCTTCTCTCCTCCTCCTACCGGTCCTGCGGCCGCCAGAAAGCGGCTCCTGCAGCTCTGTGCGCCTATCCGCTCGCGGTCACCGCCTCTCCCAGCGAGCCTGCGCCCGCTCCCTCACCCTGGGCACGCTCGGCCATGCGCAGCCCGCGCGGCGTCAGCGCGCGCTGGACCATCGCCAGCGCGCCCTCGACCGCAAGCGCGAGCGCCGCCACGCAGATCGCGGCGCCGAGCACCCCATAGAGGTGGTAGCTGCCTTCGTCGGCGATCACGTCGCCGAGGCTGCCGCTGAAGCCTGCGAGCGCGCTGATCGTCGTCGTGCTGACGACGAACAATGCCGCGGTGCGGACACCCGCGAACGTCAGCGCCGTGCTCAACGGCAGCTCGATCTTGCGCACGATCTCCCACTCGCTCATCCCCACTCCGCGCGCAGCGTCGACGACCTCGCGGTCGACGCCGTCCACGGCGAGGTAGGCGTTCGTGATGATCGGCGGCACCGCGAGGATCACGAGCGCGAGCTCGACGACGGTCAGCCCAAGGCCGAGGAAGGCGTCGCCGATCGCCAGCACGACGAGGCTTGGCAGCGCCCTGCCGAGATTGCCGATGTTGATCGCCAGGAAGGAGCCTTTGTGGATGTGGCCGAGCCAGACGCCAAGCGGGATCGCGATCGCCGCGGAGATGCCGACGCCGATCGCGCTCACCTTCAAAGTCTCGATCGTCAGGTGCAGCAGCGAGGGCAGGTGCGGGCTGCCGGGGATCTCGCCGTCGCGCCCGATGAACTTGAAGGCTTCGACGAAGTTGTTCATCTATGCGGCCCTCGTCCAGGGGGTCAGCAGCCGTTGCAGCAGCACGAGCAGCCCGTCCGCGAACAGCGCGAGCAGGATCGCCAGGCCCCCGGCCGCGATCAGCTCGGTCTTGAAGGGCCCCTCGCCGAGCGCGGTGTGAATCGGCACGCCAAGTCCCTCGTTGCAGACCTCATAGGCGATCGTCGCCAGCGAGATCACCGTCACGGTCGCGATTCGCAGGCCCGCGACGATCGCTGGCAGGGCGAGCGGCAGCTCGACCTTCATCAGCCGCTCGCGCGCGCTCATGCCCATGCCTTCGGCGGCCTCGCGCACCTCCGCTGGCACCTCGCGCAGGCCGGTCACGATGTTGCGGAAGAGGACGAGCAGCGTGTAGGAGACCAGCGCGATCTCCGCGCTCAGCACGTTCAGCCCCACAGGCGCCGCTAGCAGCCTGAACAGCGCGAGCGCAGGGATCGTGTAGAGGATGCTCGTCACGATGATCGTCGGGCGCTCCAGCCAGCCGAGGCGATGCGCGGCGAGCGCGAGGCACATCGCGATCGCAAACCCGACAGCGACTGCGATCAACGTCAGCAGTATGTGCTGGCGCAGCGCGGGCCACAGCACTGAGCTCCAGTTTTTGCCCACCCATTCGGTGCAGAAGAACTCGTTCTTCACTTCGCAGCGCGAGCTCGAAGCCGCGAAGTTCGGGATCACGGGACCGGACGCCGCAAGCGCGCCGACGCCAAGCTTCCCGATCGCGGCCCCCGCCGAGAGTGCCACGCTCAGCCCTTTGGCCGCTCGTCGAGCAGATGGCTGACCGTCTCGAGCGTCAGCAACCCTGCGACGCGCCTGCCCTCATACTGCTCGCCGTCGCCATTGCCGCCCCCTTCGAGGCTTCCGTCCAGCACCGTCAGCGGCCGTCCGCCGTTCGCCAGCAGCAGCGAGAGCGCGTCGCGCACGCTTGTCTGCAGCGACACGGAGTCGCCGTTCGGGCGCAGGCCGTTCGGCTGCACCAGCTCGATCTCCGCGAGCGTCGTCAGGCCAAGCCGCTTCAACGCTCTGTCTGCGCCGACGAACTGCGCCACGAAGTCGTCGGCCGGCGCGGAGAGGATCCGCTCGGGCGTGTCGTACTGGGCGAGCACGCCGCCCTCGCGCAGGATCGCGATGCGATCGCCCATCTTGATCGCCTCGTCGATGTCGTGTGTCACGAAGACGACCGTCTTTTTCACCTGGGCCTGGAGCCGCAGGAACTCGTCCTGCAGGCGCGTGCGGTTGATCGGGTCGATCGCGCCGAACGGCTCGTCCATCAGCATCAGCGGCGGATCGGCCGCCAGTGCACGGGCGACGCCGACGCGCTGGCGCTGACCGCCTGAGAGCTGGCCTGGATAACGCCCGCCCATCTCATCTGGGTCCAGGCCGATCAGCTCGAGCAGCTCCTTCACACGCGCCGATACCCTCTCCCTCTCCCAACCCTGCAAACGTGGAACGGTCGCGATGTTCTCTGCGACCGTCTGGTGCGGGAAGAGCCCGATCTGTTGGATCACGTAGCCGATCTCGCGCCGCAGCTCCCTTGGGTCGCGTTTCAAGACGCTCTGCCCGCCGAGCAGGATCTCGCCGCTGCTGATCGGGATCATCCTGTTGATCAGGCGCATCGCGGTCGTCTTGCCTGAGCCGGAGGGACCGACGAGCACGCAGACCTCACCCGCTGGCACCTTCAGGGAGAGCCCGTCGATCGCAGGCTTGCGCTGCCCTGCATAGCGCTTCTGCACATCCTGCAACTCGAGCTCGGCGGCCTCAGCGGACGCCGACAGCCCCTCGTTATGGGCGGTGTCTGCGGTCTTCAATAGGAAGGTCCCAGCCGGGGGAGCCTTAGATCCTAGCCCACATCACGGATGCCGCTGAGAGGCGCCGCTTCCCTCAGCGGATGATCCGCCCGCTCTGCACCGCTTCGAAGTCTGCGCCCGTCACCTGCTTCAGCTGCGCCAGGCTTGCTTCGTTCCAATCGGCGTTTGGCGCACCCGTCATGTACCAGGGCGAACCGTTGTCCGCAACGATCAGCCCGTAGCGCTTCAACGCCTTCAGGATCACGAGCGCCTGCCCTGAGTACCCGCTCAGGCTGAAGCTCGCCTTCAGGCGCAGGCGCAGGCCCATCGGCGGCAGGCTCGCGTCGGAGTCCTCAGAGGCGAAGTGCGTCGCTGGGTGTATGTAGCCGCGTTGCGTGCGCGGGACGGTCACGCGCAGCGCGTGGTCGATTTCGCCGGAGCGCACCTCCGGATAGCGGACGAGCAGCGGGAAGATCGGCAGGCCCGCGGCGTCAGCCGACGTCCAGCCCGCTGGCCGCAGCGCGGCGCTGCGCAGATTGAAAACCGCGCCGGAGCCCGCATCCCAGCCTTTGCCGCTGCGCCTTGCGTTGTAGAGCTCATAGAGCTTGCACGTCTGCTTCTGCAAGACGATCACGTGGCGATCGCCTCGCTGCCCATCGCCCTCGACGGGGACATTCGGCGGCACCGGGTAGGGCCCTCGGTTGGATTCTTCGGGGTATTCGGTGAAGTCGATCGGGACCTTTCGCTGCCTGCCTGAGACGACGGTGTAGGGAATCCCATAGGCGGGGTTGCGGCCGAAGTCGGGGTGCAGGTGCGCGGTCAGGCCGATGCTTTCGATGTAGCGCTCAGAGTTGGGATTAATTGGGGTGGTGACGATTTCCTGATTCAGCGCGTCGCTTGCTGGCAGGATCGGACAGCCATATTCCTGAGGGCCGGTCTTCTGTCCGGCAGCTCCAGCTTCGCCAGCGCCGGCCGATCTCGCGGGAGCAACCGCGAGCGCAATCGCACCCGCTGCCACGAGCAATCCGGCAGCTGCGAATGCGCGCAGGAGCAGGGCGTGAGGACCGCAGGACGCTGGTCTCATTCTCCACATGATGGCGACCGCGCGTGGCCATCCACTTACTTGACGCGATCTGGGCGTTCTGTCCACGCGAGCACGGCCAGGACGCGGCGGTGGTCGTCCTCGGTGGACGGCAGGCTCAGCTTCCAGAAGATGTTCGAGACGTGCTTCTCGATCGCACGTTCGGTCACGGTCAGGCGTGAGGCGATGCCCCCGTTGGAACGGCCCTCCGCCATCAGCGCCAAGACCTCGCGCTCGCGCGGGCTCAGCAGCGCGAGACGTTGGCCCTCGCCGGAGCCGAGGATCTCCGCGACCGCCTCCGGGTCGAGCGCATTGCCGCCGGCGGCGACTCGTTCGAGCTCACCGACGAACTCGGCGGGCGCGGCAACGCGATCCTTCAGCAGGTAGCCAAGGCCGCCTCCGCCGCTCAACAGCTCGCGGGCATAGGTCTGCTCGACGTACTGGGAGAGGATCACGATCGGCAGGCCAGGATGGCGCCTGCGCGCCTCGATCGCAGCGCGCACGCCCTCGTCGGAGAAGCCAGGTGGCAGGCGCACGTCGAGCACGCAGACGTCGGGCAGCTCTCGCTCGAGCGCTGCCAGGAACGCGTCTGCGTCGGCGACGGAGGCGATCACCTCGCAGCCGTGCGCCTCCAGCAGCCGCTCGAGTCCAGCGCGCAGCAGGGCGCTGTCCTCGCAGAGGATCACGCGCATTGCAACTCGACTAGCAACACGGTCGGTCCGCCTTCTGGGCTCAGCAGCTCGAACTTGCCGTCGAGCGCGCCCACGCGCTTGCGCAGGCCTTCCAAGCCTGACCCGTCCTCGTCCGCCCCACCCCTGCCGTCGTCTTCAACCCGGATCGAGAGCCGCTCGGAGTAGCGCACGAACAGGACGTAGACCAGCCGCGCGCCTGCATGCTTGCCCGCGTTCGCCAATGCCTCAGCGACCACGAAGTAGGCAGCCGTCTGGACGCTCTCAGGCAAACCGTCGAGCGAGCCTATGCAACGCAGCCTCACTGGCTGCGCCGAACGAGCGACCAAGCCTTCCACCGCCGCGAGCAACCCACGTTCCTCCAGCAGCGCTGGGCGCAGCCCGCGCGAGAGGTCGCGCAGCTCTCCCAATGCCGCCAATGCCTGCTCGCGCGCGCCGCGCACCGCATCGATAGCCGCTGCCGGGTCGCTCTCCCACTGCTCCTCCGCCAATCCCAGGTCCATCGCCAACGCGACGAGCCGCGCCTGGGCGCCATCGTGAAGATCGCGCTCGATCCGCTCCAGCCGCGCCTGGGCCTCCTGGACCGCGCCGGCTCGACTCGCGGTCAGGTCCTGTACGCGGGTCTCCAGGCGCTGGCCCTCGGATGGCCCGAGAAAGAGCGCGCCCAGCGTCGAGTGCAGCCACGCGACCCCGCGGTTCAGCAGGATCGCCAGTGGCATCAGGAGCAACCCCAACCCGGTCGTCAGCAACGCCACGCCCAGCGAGTGCACTCGATAGAGGCCCACTGTGAACCTCACGTTGTGTTCGTGAGGATGTGCCGACCACCAGAGGAACCCCTGCGCCGTCGAGTGGGAGATCGACAGCCACAGCAGCGGCGTGAGGATGTAGCCGATCACGAGCGCCGTGCAGATAAGCGCCGCGAGGCACAGCACGAAGCCGATCGTCGAGCTGATCACCAGCCATGCGAGGTCCTTCCAGGTCTGCAGATCGCCGGTCACGCAACGCAGCAGCGTCAAGGGATGGCGATCGCTTCGCCTGCGGTACACCGCTGGCACCCGCTGCTCCCGCACCCATCCAATCAGCAGGCGATCGACCCAGGTCGTCCATCGGTACACGTAGGTGGAGGCGAGCCAGACGAGCAGCCCGACCACGAAGACCAGCAGCGAGAGCGTCGCGCTCAGGGTCGCCACCCAGACCCAGAAGGCGACGATGCTCATCGCGAAGCTCGCCAGCAGATAGGCGAGGTCGCGACCTGCGCCGCGCAGCAGCCCCCTCGCGATCGAGGCGGCCTGCGCGAGTCCTGTCCTGCCCTCGCCTCGCAGTGGCGCTGTGTGCATGTCAAGCGTTTCCGTCGTCATCTCGTTCATGCCGATCATGATCTACCCGCTGTACGCACAGCGGAATGGGAGCAGCATGTGTCTTTGTGGTGGTGCCAGCACCACCTCGAGGCTCGTGCTTCCCGTCTACGCATACATACGCATCGCTCGCCGTTCGCTGACGATCGCCATCTCCTAGCGTGCCTTTCGGGGTTGAAACAGTCGTTGACGCGGATGGAGGCACGGTGAGGAAGGCGAGGATTGGACTGCTGCTTGCGACGGTCGCGCTCTGCGCGGGTGTCAGCGCCTCGCAGGCGTTTGCCGCCAAGTCCGCGACGTTGACCGTCGCCAAGACCTCTGTCGGCAGTAGACCGGCAGTGTTCGTCGACGCCAAGGGCACGATCAACGTGCTCTGGAGCTCGACTGCAGGCGAATACTTCACGCTCAAGTACGCGCGCAAGCCAGCAGGCGCGAAGGGATTCGCCGAAGTCACGCTTCCAAACGTGCCGGACACCGACGGCGAAACGCCTTTCATCTACGAACCGTCCAGTGGCGTGCTCGAGATCATCCTCACACCAACACTCGACGTCTATGGCTGGCGCTCAACCGACGACGGCGCATCGTGGACGAGCATCGACGCCTCGGGGCTCAACGCGCTGAGATCCCAGGAAATCTATGTCTCCGCCGAGCTGCTCAAGGAAGCCCAGGGCGGTCCGGTCGAGTATGCGGGCAGCACCGGCTATATCGGCCCGATCGTCCAGCTGAACGACGAACTCACTGGCGCGACCACGCTCGCGAGCACCGTCGAAGCGCTCGCCGGTGTGGAAGTGGCACGCAGCGCAGACGGCAACACGTTCGTGCTCGCCGCCCCCTCCGAAGAGAACGAATCGGGACCGGTCAAGCTCCCGTTCCAGGTGAACTCTGGGACGACTGGCAGCGTCGAATTTCCCTGTCCGGGAGTCCAATCGCTCGCCGCTGCCCAGTCAACCGCGGTCGTCCTCTTCTCTGGCTGTGGTGGGACATGGACGAGGACGATCAGCTCGGGGGGAGCGATCGGTCCGCTCGTCAAGCTTGGCCCCGCGCCGAACACTGGCCATGAAGAGGGCGTCAACGGCGAGCCCTTCGTCGAAATGATCGCCGAAAGAAGCGGCAAGCTGGCCGCCATCTACGTGGTCCCTGGCGGAGACCTTGCCGTAGCCCACTCCTCTGACGGTGCCCATTGGACCTCTGGGGCGGGCTATGTGCCTGTGCCTGAAAAGGCGAGTGCAAGAGTGGCGACGGATGCGTCGCTCTCGACTGGCGCCGCCGACTGGCTTGGCGTCTCCAGCGAAACAGGCAGCGAAAGATACGCGATCGAGCTCGTCGCGCTCTCGCAGACCTATAAGCCGCCTGCACCCCCGTCGGGCAAGGGCATTCCCAGCGCCCATCATGGCTCGCTTGGCTCGATCGCCGCCGTCGCGCCTGGCAAGATCGCACTCAAGGCCTTCCGCAAGACGGGCAAGGTCAAGGTCAGGGTCGTCTCCGCGCTCACCGAAAGCGTCAGTGCCGAGATCAGCGTCAGCCGCACGCGGGGGAACACCACCACGGACATCTGCTCGGCTGGCGTCAAAGCCAAGCTCAAGGCCCACCAGGCGAAGACCATCACGCTCACCTGCGCGGTCAGCGGCGTCTTCGTCATCGGAGGCGGGAGCCAGGTCTCGACCAAGCCGACTGACGCGAAGAAGGGCGATGCTGTCGCCTTCGCCTTCGCCAACCGCAACGGCTCGCTCGCGATCGCCTCGAAGCTTGGCTGACATTCGAGCGATCTCTGCCGAGATTCGCCTTCGCGCATCGATGTATCGTCCGCTGTGTGATCAGGCCACTGCAAAACAGCGACTCGCAAGGCTGGAGGCAGTTGTGGGACGACTACCTTGCGTTCTATCGGACGCGGCTTGACGAGCAGACGACCGAGGCGACGTTCAAGCGCCTCTGTGATCGCGTCGACAGGATGCATGGCCTCATCGCGCTCGACGACGAGGACCATCCAATCGGCTTTGCGCACCTCGTGCTTCACCCCTCAACCTGGGCAAAGGGCAGCTACTGCTACCTCGAGGACCTGTTCGTCGCCAGGGAGGCGCGTGGCGGCGACACCGCGCGCCAGCTCATCCTCGCCGTCTATCAGCAGGCTGACAAGGCCCAGGCCAGCCGCGTCTACTGGCACACGCAGGAGTTCAATGCCCCTGCACGCTCGCTCTACGATCAAGTGGGCCACCGCACGTCGTTTGTCATGTACGAACGCTGAATCTTCCTTCCACGACCTCGACATGGTTCATGTACGTAGTGGCTACGCGTAGCGGGATTCCACGAACGCAGCCAATCGGGGAAGATGCAGTCGGATACGCCTTGAGCAAGCGAGGGAGGTCACGAACATGAGGACACGCGCAGCAGCACCGCCAGCCACAACCGCGCTTCGCGAGCCAGGCGCGCTCGCCGCGCGGAGTCGGCGACTCGGACGCATTGGGGCCGCGTCTGCCGCCGTTGCGTTCGGCGCCAAGCGCGCCTGCGCAAAAGCGCTCCCTGCCGTCATGCTCGCCTCACTCTCGGTCTTGCTCCTCCCTGCGGGCGTAGCGGTCGCGAAGAAGACGGCACCAAAGAAGTCGGCGAAGAAGGGAGTCGCCGAAATCACGCTCAGCCATTCGCCGGCGAACCTCGCGGCGACCAGCCCCACGCACGACATCGCTATCGACCCATCGACGGATACCGTCGTTGTCACAGGCTCCTCGAATCTCAGCAGCCAGGCAGCTGGCAGGGTGTGGATCATCAACGGCAAACAGAAGAAGGTCGTCGCCACGCTGGAAATCGCCGGCGCCGCAAAGGCTGGCGTCGCCGTCGACCCCAGCACAGACACCTTCTACCTCATCGACGCGGAACTCCCCAACACGTCGGGCGAACCAGGTGGCATCGTCGTCATCGACGGGCACACCGACAAGGTGACCGCGACGATCTCGCTGCCTGGCGCCGCGGACTACAGCTTCGACGCTGGGATCGGCGTCGACACGACGACTGACACGATCTATGCGGACGGCCCCAGCTACTCGGTCGATGCGATCGACGGCAGCACGAACGCGCTCACCGCGACGATCGACGAAACCGATTACCCAGGCATGATCGCGGTCGACTCCGTCGACGACATCATCTACGAGATCGGAGGCGCGGCAGGAGGCAGTGACGGCCTCTGGGTCATCGATGGGCAGAGCGACACGATCGAAGGCAGCACCCCCGCAGAGCCGGCCACGGTTGTTTTCGAATACCCGCCCTCAGGTGTCGCCGTCAACTCGAAGAGCGGCTCGGTCTACCTCGCCTCTGGCACCGAGTCTGGCACAGCAGTGTCGATCGTCCACCATGGCGCGAGAAGCGTCGCCCACACGACGACGATCAAGGACGGCAACCCGACGGACTACGACATCGCCGTCGACTCCGCCACCAACTCCGCCTACGTCTCGAACAGCTCTCAGATCGCCGGCTGCCCTGGCTTCGTGTCCGAGATCAGCGGCAAGACGAACAAGGTCACCGCCACTGTCAACGGAATCAAGAGCGCAGGCGCGATCGCAGTCGATGAAGCGAACAACACGATCTGGGTCACGAACGGCGGCAAGATCGCGGAGTTCAGTGGCGGCTACTCCCGCAAGGCGAAACCCTGCGGCGAAAGCGGAATCACGCTCGGGGGCTGAGCGCCGCAGTCGTCCCCAACCCTTGGCGTAGCATCCGCGTCATGCCCAGACGAAAGATGCTCCCGATCGTCGGCGTCCTCGTCGGGGCCGTCGCGTTTGGCGCAACCTGCTCGGTATTGAAGGGAAACAGCTCTGGGCTGCGTGACGCGGCTGGGAACATCAGCGCGCCGTGGGTAATCCTTCCGCTGCTCGCCGGCGCGTTCGCAGCCACGAGACGTCCTCTCCTAGGCGCGCTCACTGGCGTGGGCGCTCGCCCGGCAGGCAAGCGCTCACAACCGCATGATCGAACGCTCGCGTAGCGCGGACGGGTCCAGGCGCTCGCACATCATGGCCTACGCCGACAAGGCCGGCGCGACTGAGGCCCACGCCCTCTTCGGCCCGCCTCAGGAGATCATCGTAGGGCTGCAGGCGCTGCACGCGGTCGGCGTCAGGTACGTGCTGATGAGCAGTGGAGATGCCACCCGGCAAAGCATGCAGCGCTTCGCCGCCGAGGTGATGCCGGCGTTCACACGAGACAGCTGACCCGCATTGGCCGCAGAGCGCTCGCTATATGCTCGTTGTCTGTGAATTCGAAAGAAGCCATTCGGGGCCGGGAGTTGCTGCTGTGCCTACTGTGGAAGCGGCGGCCGGGACGACGGTTGGGGTGGGCCGGCGCCGCACTCGTCCTCGCCTGCGCGGCGTTGTGCGGCAGTGCGCCGATCGCCGCCGCCTCGAGCTCTGACGCTCAGGCCACACACGCCTACCTGCTCGCCCAGTACAGGCTCGTCACGACGCTGCTGCACAAGGCCGCTACCTCGCGCAGCGCGGAAAGCGCCGCCTCTGCACGTATCGCTCGAGAATGCCCTCGGGTGGTGTCAGGGATGCCGAAGAAACGGTCCCTGGATTCGTTGCCGGTGGCTTCACCCCGTATCAGGGGCGAAAACGCCCGCCTTGCCCAGCAAAGACAAACGATCGAAGATGAGTTGGATGTGGCGGTCATCCGGTCCGGCGAAACCTCGTCTCGCCCGGCTGAGGAAGCCTACGCCGCCAAAGTACGCCAGCTGTCGTGGAGCAACCCTGCGATCGCCTCGACGCTCCAGGCCACAACCACGGCCAGGCTCGAAGCCATCTCCGCCCCTGCCCCGCCGTTCTGCGCCGACGCGAGGACGTGGGCCCAGAGCGGCTATCGCATCTTGTCGGCAGCCAGCCAGGAATTCGAGGCTTCACGAGCAGCACGGAAGAGCTCCGATCAGGAGGAGAAGCCTTCCCTCAGCACGCTGCTGAAGCCTTACGAGAACGCATCGGATCGAGCGCTGAGCCGCAAGATCAAAGCTGTCGATAACAAGCTCTTCGCCAGCGATTTTGCCTCCCCTCTGCGAGCGGTCATCAGATTGGATCGAATCGTCGGATTCCCGCAGCTCGAGATCGAAAAACACAAGCAGATCACCCTAGGTCACGGGCACACTGCCGCCGGCACTCGCTTCGAAGTGAGCTCCGGGTCTAGGTCCGGCCCGCTGGTCGCTCTGAACTCCTGCCATCGCTCAGTGACGGTCGCATACACTCCGCCAAGCGGTCCCGAACTGCTGACCGTCGGCGTCCCCAACAACCCCATCTGCCTCTCCCCACCCCGGTACCGGCACCCCGCGCTGTTCTGCGAAGCTGGCATCGAGGCGATCCAAACCGCGGTGCCAGCCTCGGCACGCTCGGCCAGACTCGTGCTCGCCGACGGACGAAAGATCGAATCGCGCGTCGTCCGCGTATCCCGACGAGATGGCGGCCCTGTCGGCATCTACGCCCAGGAGATCCGTGGCAGCACGAGCCATGCCGTCTCGCTCCTCGAGCTCAATGCCGACGGGAGCGTCGTGCTCACCATCCAGCTGCCGCGATACCGCTGCGTCAAACCACCCAGGAGATCTGAAGACCCCCTGACGATCTCGAAGCTCGCCAGCGGTCTCACCCCCGAAGGAGAAGCATTCACGATCAGCGCTTTCGGCGACTTCAACAGCGAGCCTGTCCTCAGCGTGAACATCGGCGTCGACCCAAGGCTCAATGAGCCAGCGATCGGACTCGACGCGAGCAAGGCATTCCCCTGGTCGCTGTCGATCGGCTGCGCCCCACACCCCTACGCGATCCTCTATGGAATCCTCCTGCCGCCAGGAAAGTCAGTGACCGCCCAGACCCCTCAAGGCGCCGTCGGGCTGAACGTCGTCCCGGTCGAACAGCGCGTGCACGCGAAGGGGCCACTCGTCTACGGCGTGTTCAGCGCGCTGCCCTCTGAACTGACGGTGCTCGCGGCGAACGGCTCGACCGTCTACGCCGAAAACCTGCAGGCACAGGCAACCGAAGCAGCGCAATTCTGCGAAGGCTACGAGGAACCGCGACAGACATAGCCTCGCTCCACCGCCGTCGTAGCTGACCCCACCGGTCGAGATCTGGACGTTCTCATCAACTGGCTCGTATCGGGATTCCTGCGGAGGGAGCGCAAGACGGCAAGGAACGCGATCACTCCCATGCCTGAGATCGCGTACCCGCCTGTGATCGTCTCGTCGCGCCGCCCGCGAGCGCGCTGCTCCAGGGCGGCGGAGAGCACGTCGAATGCATCGATCAGCAGGCTGAGCGTCGCCGCCTCACGTACATGCCGCCTACGGCAAGTGGCGATCACGGTCAGACACCCGGTCACCAGCTGGTGTCCGCCGAAAGCGCGGAGCGTCAGCCTCGGGTCGGCCAAGCCATGGGTGTCAGGTGCATACTCAGCCGAGACCATGCTTTCTGGCGCCAGTAGAGACCCCACGCCATAGGCGATCCGGACTGCGCTGCCGCCGAGCAGGAGCACCAGAGCGTTCGTCGACAGCCTCTCCCTCGCATGAGGCTCGCTCGACCGAGGGAGCACATCTGCCCTGCCAGGACGCCTCTCGCTTGCCGCCAGACATGACCTCGCCCTTCCTGAGCTTCGATATAACGACATGTATGCATCAGAGCAGACATATCGCCGTTCAGCAAGAGGTCTCGTCGAACCGGTCCTGCCAAGCCGATCGGAGCGAGTCATGAAGCTCACCCCACCGTCATTTCTGATGCTGGGAATGCTTCGCCTTGGCGCTAGCTCTGGATACGCGATCAAGAAGGCAGCTGACGTATCCACCCGCTTCTTCTGGCCAACCTCGCTCGCACAGGTCTATCCCCAGCTTGCGCAACTCGAGCAGGCTGGGCTGCTCGCTCGCCGCGACGACTCCCAAGGCTCACGCATCAGATCCGCCTACGAGCTCACCGACGACGGGCAAGCGGCGCTGCTCGCCTGGCTGCGCTCGCCGCGCGAAGGCGCAACCCAGTTCCGCGACGAGGGCGTGCTGCGCCTCTTCTTCGCCGACGCCCTCCCCGCAGAGGACCAACTCACGCTCGTGCGACGCCTACGCGAACGAGCGCAGCGCACAAGCGCTCAGATGCGCGAGGAGATCTTCCCGCTCGCAGATGCCCTCCAGGCCGAGGGCATTCGCTGCCCCGCACTTGTAGCACGGCTTGGCGCTGACACCTATGCCTATGTCGAGCAGTGGCTGTTACGAGTGGAGGAGCAACTGGAAGCCGAGTTATGAGGTCAGTCGTGCGACGAACGCGGCAAGCAAGGACTCGCCTCGCGTCAGCCCACGCGAGTCAACCTGGAAGCCATCCAGATGGGCACTGGTCGTCCACGTCCCCACCACGCTCGGACAGTGCGCTTACAGGTCATCGAAGAACATCGTCGATATCTCGACCTGCTCCACTTGGCGCGTTTCCACGCCCAGCTTGTAGTTCTTCGGCAGGTTGCACAGCCGCTCGCCGTCAATGAGGTCGACGGGCGGCGGCCATCCCGAGTCGCCTCCAGCTTCGCATCGGCGGTGAAGCTGCCCGTCGTGATGAGAAGCCCCTGTCTCCGCGGCCGCTCATCGCGCCGCGGAAGTCGCGGACTGCGCTTGCGCCGACGCTTCCCTTGTGGCGCTTGCACTGGAAGAAGATTGGGAAGCTCACCAGCGAGAGGGTATATACACCGATGCCATCGATCCCACCGTCGCCGCTCTTCCCGGTCACGGTCGCTGACACGAACCCAGCCTCGAGCAGCAGCGGTCGCGCCAACCGCTCGATGCCGTCGGGCGGACACCGCCAAGCACCTCGAGCAGTTCCTCCTTCCAATCTCGACGAGTTGCTTCGTCCTCGTCGAGATCATCCTCTCGCTCCACGTCAGTCGTGCCCAGGCAAGGCGGTATTCGAGCTCGGTTCGAGGCCCATCGCCATGAAGGACGGACTGCTGCTCCTCGGTGAAGCCCTCCAGCTCGATCACCTTCTCGACTATTTCCTCGATAGTGCCCGAGTCGCCGATCTCGCGAACGGCGCGCAGAGTCGGCCAGAACAGGGTGCCATAGGGAGGGACCAGCGATAGATCGGTCGCCATGACACGCAAGTATCCCAGCCATCGGAGCTTTGTTCCGCTTTCAGAGTCGTCCAGAGCCGCGAAAGGCGGCGACGATCGCGCTAGGGCCTACTCCACCTGCGTAGCCAGATCACTCTCCAAACCTTGCGCGGCCTGAGGAAGCTCTCTCTTGACCTGGAACGTCATGGTCGAAGCGAGGCCTGCCTGCAGCAACGCTGCCGCAAGCATCGCTAGCTTCATCGCATGACTGAGACAATGCCGGACATCACCGCGCTGAGAGCGGAGCTCGCAACCGTAGCCTGCGGATCGAACGTGATCGATCGCACGCTCGAGGTCGTCTCGATCGTAGAGGCCGTCTCATCTCCCCTTGGCATCCATCCAGTAGTCGTCGGCGGCATCGCCGCGTACTTCTGGACGGCAACGGACGAGTTCATGACCTATGACATCGATGTGGTGATGGATGTCCCAGACGAACTTGCCAATAAGCTCGCCGAACTTGGCTTCGACCGATCACCAGATGGACGCCATTGGTTCCTGGAGGGATCTGATGTGTTCTTGGAGGCGCCAAGCTCAAGGCTCGATGCCGATGCCGTGGTCACCGAGATCACGCTCGGCTCAGGCCGAACGGCAAGGATCGTCTCCCGCGTCGACATCCTCATCGACCGACTCGATGAGTTCCAAGCCACCGGACACGAAGTGCCCGCACAGCAAGCACTCGCGCTGCTCGCTGGACTCCAGGTCGACGAAACCGAGAACCTCGAAGAACGCGCCTCTATCCACGGTGTCGCCACCATCCTCAAGGCCGTGCGTGAACTTGCCGACGCCATCAAGGCCGGAGGCGCACCACCGAACAGCGGAGAACTACATGAGATCGCCGAAGCAGCGCTGCAAAGCGACTACCCTTCCAGTAGCCATGAAGACCAAGACGCTCACAATTGACGAGTGGCGCCGAGAAGCGCCAGAACTGCGCGCCAAGAGCGAACGCGCCCTCACGGGCTTCAAACCACCAAGGCGCGAGAAGCCACGTGATCCCGTTGAGGTCGAGTTCTTGCGCCGTATCGGCACCCCTGAGCGGCTTATCGGCCCCTCAAAATAGGCCTCCTAGAGCAGTTCGCAGCTGATCGCCTGCATCGCGCTTGATAACGACCCGTCCGACAGGCGCCGTCACTCAGGCTGCAGAGGCAACGTCTCGCCTCCCTTGTAAGCGATCGGGAGACAGGACACAAAGCGCATTAGAATGCGGTTTCGTGGGCTGGTATGCGCAATCGTGTGCGGTGCGCCCCCGTGCCGGAACAAGAACAGAATCCTCGGCGGCTACTCGAACTCAGGCGCGCTCCAGCCGGGCATGATGTCGGGCAGTCCGTCACTGACGCGGTCGGAGAAGCTCGCGGGGCGCTTATCCAGGAACGCGGTAATACCCTCGACGGCGTCCGCGGATTGGCCTCGCGCAACCATGCCACGTGAGTCGGCGCGGTGGGCGACCATCGGATGCTCGGCGCCGAGCATCCTCCACATCAGTTGGCGGGCGAGCGCAACGGAGACCGGCGCGGTGTTCTCAGCGATCTCGCGCGCCAACGCGCGGGCTGCGTCCAACAACTCGTCCTTTGGATGCAGACTGCGCACGAGCCCGCCGTCAAGTGCCTCTTCAGCAGAGAACACACGACCGGTCGCAACCCACTCCATCGCGCGACTGATGCCGACGACGCGTGGCAAGAACCAGCTTGAACATGCCTCTGGGATGATGCCGCGCCGCGCGAACACGAAGCCCATGCGAGCGTCCTCCGACGCGAGGCGCACATCCATCGGCAGCGTCATCGTCGCCCCAATGCCGACAGCGGGCCCGTTGATCGCGGCGATCGTCGGCTTCGTCGATTCGAAGATCCGCAGCGTGAGCTCGCCTCCGTTGTCGCGCGCCGGACCGACGCTCTCATGCTTGCGGTGGTCGAATGTCTCACCACCGCTCGCGAGGTCTGCCCCCGCGCAGAAACCGCGGCCTGCACCGGTGACGATGATCGCGCGCACCTCGTCGTCAGTATCGGCGCGGTCGAAGGCGCTCCGCAACTCCAGACCCATCGGCGCCGTCCACGCGTTCAACCGCTCAGGACGGTTGAGCGTGATCGTGAATACGCCGTCGCTCGTCTCAGTGGTGATCTGTTCGTAGTCCATAGCCAGCAATTCTATGTCTGAAGGTCAGACGCGAATAATGGCGCGGTCAACCACGCCCTTGTCGAGGCGGTCCAGCGTCGCCGCAAGGACCCTGAGCTCGAGGCGCGCGTACGTCGCACGCAAAGGTGCTGGTCATTACGCAGCACCGGCAGTCACAATGAGCGCTGCTCAGCGAGGCGCGGGCTGAAACAGCTCGATCGGGTTCCCGGAGGGGTCCTCGATGAGAACCTGGTCGCCTCCGATGCCTTTGATGATCTCGCTGCGAGCATGAACGCCGGCGGTCGTCAGCCGCTCCATCTCGGCGGCGAGGTCCGCGACCTGGAACTGAATGCGATTCCAGCCTCCTGGCTCGGGCTGCCGGCCATCGGAGAGGACCTGCCCGCCCCCGCCCTGTCCGCTTGGTGCGCTGAGCAATAGCTGGAGGTCGCCGCGGGTGAGCATTGCGAAGCTGGGCGCAGGGTGCATCACGACCTCGAAGCCGAGCCGGTCACGGTAGAAGTGAATCGCCACGTCAACGTCATGGACTATGTAGCGCACGCTGACTGTACTCATCGGGCATCTCCACCTTTCCGCTCTTGCTTCGCCGCTGGAGCCTTGGCGTCTTATAGCGCCTCAAATCGAATAGCGATATCGAAAATCGATATTAGCAGCGGAAATGCTGCCCGCAACATCGTCTGTGCGAAGGTCAGGTGTCGAGTAGCTCGTCCGAGAGCTCGCGGAGCGCTTCACGTGCGCGCTTTAGCGTCCGCTTGCCCTCAGGCGTCACGGTATATAGGCGGCGCCGCCTGCCGTCCACGGTGGCCGCGCGCGAGCGCAGGAGTCCTTCTTGCTCCATACGGTGCAGCGCGGGGTACAGCGTTCCGGGGCTGATGTTGTGCCCATGGCGGGCAAGCTCCCCCGCCATCCAGGCGCCGTGTACCTCGCTCTCGGCGGCATGGTGCAGGATGTGCAGTTGAACAGCACCGCGCAGGAACGATCGCATCGCGGAATCGTAGGAGATGTCCAAGTCGACGGATCGTGCCGCTGGCGTCCACAGCTTTGCCTAGTCTGCCCATCTGCCGTCGTGCACCATTGAGGGACCCTGCACGATGGCGTGTGCGTACCGTTGGTCTGCCTGCTGTTCGCTGAGCCGTGCTGGGTCGTGCCCACGGATCACTGCACGCGACCGTCGGCACTCAGCACGAACCCTGAGAGGGCGAAGCGCTCGGCCAGCAGTTCTGGGATCGCTTTGCGTGGCAGCTGGGAGACCTGCGTGTCGCCGGGCGACTGCACCCTCAGCTCGAGCGGACCGCTCCAGTCGCTGATCGACTCGCGGCTGCCGTCAGGGTGATTGACGGTAGCTATCAGCCCGAACACGAACGGCGATTGCGGATTGGTGGATGCCCACCAGTTGCTCATCTCGATGTCGATGCGCGGGACCGGTTGCGGAGGGAAGGCGTACACGTCGGACCATGACCCGTCGGCAAGTGTCTGAAGGACAAGCTCGGGGCCCTCCTCGAGCACCCGGAAGCTCCATCCTGACTGCTCGTGCCTGGCGTCGCTGTCCGGCCCAAACGGGATCGGGTCGAGCAGCGTCCCTAACCCGAGGCCAACGTCGGCGTGCCAGACACGGCCATCGTCGTCTGTCACCCGCAGCACGAGGTGGGTGCGGGGACGCATGGTACCCGGCGGCGCCCCGCGACGCACGCGGGCGAGCATCGGCTCGACCGTAAGACCGAGATGCTCGAGGGCTGAGGCCAGCAGCAGGTTCTGCTCGAAGCAGTAGCCGCCGCGCCGTTCATGCACGAGCTTGCGTTCGAGATCCTCCTCGGCAAGCGATACCGGAATTCCGCGATGCGGATCGAGGTTCTCGAACGGGATTGAGGTCGCGTGTGCGCGGTGGATGGCCTGAAGCGTCGGGCGCTCGCAGGCGCTCAGCCCACAGCGCTCGAGGTAGGCAGCGAAATCCAGCATCCCAGCCAGCCTATAGCCAGTGGCTCAAAGCAGTGATGCGATGCGGATCAGCGTGGGCTCCTGGCCGACCGGAACGACATCGAATGCGACCTCGATGCCTGTCGTCGCCGCGATCATCCTCAAGACCGCCGAGGCCCTCGAAGTCCCGACGTCCGCCATCCACGCTCGGGCCGAGAAGCTGCTCAGCGAGCGGGGCTGACGCAGCCATTCCCTCAGGACGTCCTGGTACCCGTCAACGACTCCGAGCACCGTTGCCGGCGCCGATAAGCCATTGCTCCTATGTCAAGTCTGGTTCGCATTTTGCGAAGTTCTGCGTGGGTGCCGGTTGCGCGTTTGGCTTCTACACTTTCGTCGATGCCTAGGACTGCGCTTGTGTCTGCCGAGATCTCCCTGCCAGGGCGTCCGGAGGCGTTGAAGGTTCGTGAGCGGATTGCCGCGCTTGCCGATGTCGTGGACGTCGTCGGGCTTACCGACAATCACGCAGGACAGGCACGAATGTCCCCGCTGGCCGCGGTAGCGCTCGCGCGGGAGCAGGGCGTCTCGACCATCGTCCACGTGTCGTGCCGCGATCGCAACCGGCTCGCGCTGCAGTCGCAGGTCCTCGGCGCGGCGGCCCTCGGGTCGGAGGGTGTTCTTTGCCTTTATGGGGATCCCGTCGGTGAGACACCGCGCGTGAAGGACATGACCGCCACCGAGCTCATCAGCGCGGCAAGACGGTGGGCTGAGCCGCACGACCTGGCAGTCGGAGCCGTCGTAAACCCATTTGCGGTCGACCAGGATCGTGAGCTCCGACTGCTCGAGCGGAAGGTCCTCGCGGGCGCCGAGTACGTCCAGTCGCAGATGGTCTTTGACGTTGACGCGCTCGCTGCCTTTCTGGAGCGTGCTGCAGACCTGCTCCACGAAGTTCGCTTCTACGCCGGGATAGCACTGCTCCGCGATGAGCAGATGGCAGACCGCGCCCGGAGACTCCCTGGAACACTGATCTCCGACGATGCAGTTCGTCGCATCGCCGCAGGCGACGGGATGCAATTCGCCCAAGAACTCACGCTACAGCTCGCCGAAATGCCGGCTGTCGATGCACTACATATCTTCCCGCTCGGAGCAGAGGCTGCAACACGACCCATCGCTGCGGCCTTCCGGAGCGCTCGCGGAGCAAGTGCGCGCGTCCACCCAGCAGACGAATAGCGCGCTGATGGACACGCCCACACGCCCCGGATCGACGCCGCTTCGTGTGACATCCAACGCTGTCTTGATCTGCGCAAGAGCGCCCCTTGCGTGAAAGCGGACCAGAAAACGACCACTACGGCTCAGGGCTCGATCGGCTACTCGCCGAAAGGGACCTTTCCTGAGTCCCTTCGGCGTAGCAACCGAAATGCGCGCCCACACAACTACACGCGAGTCTCGTGGTGTATCAAGTGCGTGGCCGCTGACGGTGATCACATGTCGGTGTGAAACCGAAGTGTGGACCTTGAGACCGGAATGAGCAGCCGCACTCGTCGTAAACAGTTCCCGTCCAAGGAGCGCGGCAGCCAATATGCCAGCCCATGAGGGCCGTGAAACCACTCTCCAATGATCTCTCAGTATCGGCCAGCCGCCTACCATGGACATCACATCGATTTTCAGGAGTCGGCGTAGTTCTAGCTGTCCTGCCCACGGAGGTTGTGAACGCGGCTGATGGGTGGCTGGTTGCCGATCCCTGAGTGTGGCCTGCGCGTGTTGTAGTGCTTGAGCCAGTGTGGCAGGGCTTGGTTGCGGTGGTGGTGTGAGTGGTAGATGAG
>DASXDO010000042.1:0-191958 GCA_036490555.1 Solirubrobacteraceae bacterium
TGGCTGGTTGCCGATCCCTGAGTGTGGCCTGCGCGTGTTGTAGTGCTTGAGCCAGTGTGGCAGGGCTTGGTTGCGGTGGTGGTGTGAGTGGTAGATGAGGCCGTAGGCCCACTCTCTCCGCATGGTCTGGTGGAAGCGCTCTGAGCCGGGCTGAGTCTCACGGAGACGGGGTTTGTTGGTTCCCTATCTTGTTCTTGTGGGTGTGGTTGGCCGTGTTTTCGCAGCGTAGAGTTCCTCGACTTCTCGTGGTGGCCGGTCATTGAGTGCTTCGTGTAGGCGCTCGTTGTTGAACCACGCGACGTACTCCACGACGGCGAGCTCGAGCTGGCTGTGGCTCGCCCAGGTGCGTTCGGCGATCAGCTCGGTCTTGAAGCTGTCGACGAAGCTCTCGGCGACCGCGTTATCGAGCGCGTCGCCGACAGTGCCGATCGAGGCAATCACGCCGTGGTCGTCAAGCGTCTGCGTGTAGTCGTAAGACGTGTACTGACTTCCGGCATCCGTGTGTTGAATCAGTGCGACCTCGGCACCTGGCTGACGCTGGTGCAGCGCCATCCGCAGGGCGTCGAGCACGAGCGTAGTGCGCATGTGCGCTGCGAACTGCCAGCCCACGATCCGCCGGCTGTAGGCGTCGATCACGAAGCTGAAGAACACCAGCCCCTCCCAGCAGCGCAAATACGTGAAGTCCGCGAACCACTTCTCATCTGGCCGTGATGCCGTGAAGTCGCGCTGAACGAGGTCAGCCGGCCGTTTGGCCTTCGGGTCGGGCCGGGTGGTGCGCCAGGGCTTGCCGCGCCGCTTGGCGCCCTGAATGCCGCTCTCGCGCATCAGACGCCGCACGCGATCACGGCCGACGTTCTCGCCGGCTCTGAGCAGCGCCTTCCAGGTGCGCCGGTATCCATAGGCGCAGTAGTTCGCCTCGTGAACCTCCGTGATGCGGGCGAGCAGCCGCTCGTCCTCGAGTTGCCTGGGCGAGCGCTGGCCGGACGCTCGCTCGTAGTAGGCGGACACCGACACTCCCAGGGCGTGGCAGATCGGCTCGACCCCGAAGCGCTCGCGATACCCCTCGATGAACGCGCTCACTTCGGACGGTGTGGGTCGAGCTCGCCCGCGAAAAACACGCTCGCCGCCTTGAGAATCTCGTTCGCGCGCCGCAGCTGCGCGACCTCCTTGCGCAGCGCTTTGATCTCCGCGCGCTCAGCGTCGCTGAGCAGGTCCTTGCGTCGCCCCTCGTTCGCTTCAACGCGACGCACATACACCCGCAGGGTCTCAGACGGCACGCCCAGATCTCGAGCAACATGCGCGATCGGCCGTCCCGACTCGAACACCAGCCGCGTCGCGCGCTCCAGCAACTCCTCGGGGTACTTCCTCGCTGTTGGCATCCTCGAAGGCTCTCCTTCCCCGCGGACGAACCGGCGGATCAAAGCCTCCGTAAAACTCAGCCTGGCTCATTCACAACCTATATAGGCACGTCAGCTAGCCAAGCCTCGCCTCCGCGATCGGCTAGAGCCCAACCCAACCCACCCCTCAGCCCATGCCGGCGAGCCTCAACGCGCCGCCGTGGAGGATGTCGTGCTCAGAGACTTCGACCTCCTGTAGCCCAACCGCTCTCAAGGCCTCGCCCAGCAGGACCATGCCTGCGACGATCGTTGGCGCCCTGTCTGGATGCAGCCCCGCCACCTTATGGCGTTCCGCTTCGTCCATCGCAGCGAGACGCTCCAGCAGCGATTCGACGGTTGTCAGCTTCAAGGGGTAGCCGTGAACCTTCCCTGGGTCGTAGGGCGCAAGGGCCTGATCGATTGCTGCCGCTGAGGTCGCGGTGCCTGCGACCGCGATTCCTGAGACCACCAACCCCTCCACCTCCTTACTCAACCCTGCTGAGAAGCTCTCTCTCACATCGTTTGCAAGCTCCTCCAACTCCGCCTGCGTTGGCGGATCGTTGTCGATGTGTCGCTCGCTCATGCGTACGACCCCAGCCTGGATCGAGACATGGAAGGACGTCCTGTGGCCGCTGCCGAGGACGAACTCCGTTGAGCCGCCGCCAATGTCGATCACGACGGTCGTCTCCGACGTCTCGCTGCGACCGCTCATCGCCCCAAGGAACATCAGCTGAGCCTCTTCGTCTCCTGAGAGGACCCTCGCGTCGAGCCCCAACGCTCTCACTGAGTCGGAGAAATCCTCGCCGTTGGCAGCGTCTCTCACCGCGGAGGTGAGCACCGCGAGGTTAGCCTCGCAACCCAGTCGCTTCATCGTCTCCGCGTAGTCGCCCACCGTCGTCAGCACCCGCTCAACCGCCGCCTCAGACAGGCTCCCATTCGCGTCGACCCCATCGCCAAGGCGCGTCACGACTGAACGTCGCTCCAGTTCGGCGATGGCCCCACTGCCCTCGCCGACATCGGCGATCAGCAGCCTCGTCGAATTGGTGCCGATGTCCACGACCGCGATGCGCATCGTGAGCATGCTACGCCTGGGTTGTGGTGTGCTGCGCTTTGGCCAAGAGCGAGGTCCAGCGTGGCAGCCCAGCTCGCGGGATGACGGGCTGCACCTGGCGTCCAGGGGCCCAGTCTCGCGGTGGATGGGACTACGCCCAGCCCAGCTCAGCGCTGGGGATCGGCTAGAATGGATTGCTACGCCGCGGGGTGGAGCAGTCTGGTAGCTCGTCGGGCTCATAACCCGAAGGTCGCAGGTTCGAATCCTGCCCCCGCTATGAAGAAAGCCCCGCCACCGCGGGGCTTTCTCTGTGTGAAGGGCCACTGGCCGGAGGCACCAAGGTTCCAATAAGGTTCCGTTTGGGATTACGCTGGTGCTAGCGCGACACATAGTCGTCGCTGCGGCCGGGGAGCCGGGCGTCGCAGGTGCACACCCTGTCTCCCCGACTTGCGGGTCGTTGGATGCTGATGGGGGCTGCCGGCGGCTTGAGGCGCGGAGATCGGCTTCGTGATCAGGATTCTGACGGGCGCCGGCGAGCGCTCATTGCGCGCTGCGAGTCGATTCCAGGCGGGAGACCGCTCACGCGCAGAGGGCGTGGGCGGTCTGAGGTAGCTGGCGAAAGAATCTGGCGACGTAGAGTTCTTGACTGAGCCGCGTGATTTGGTGTCCCCGACACCAGCGGCCCAGCAGCTGTCCGGTCCGCGTCGGCGGCGATCGACACACAGCGGCCCGGCGCCTGGGCGAGGAGGGTCGTGTCGCCTTGCGCTACCGCTGGCTCGGGGGAGTTTGCGTCTCGGAAGCGCTCGCCTCGACCGTCGGAGGTGTGGCAGTCGCAGCGTCCGTCGCCGAGTCGTGCCGTTGGTCGGCAGCAACTCGATCGGCTTTCTTCTCGCGGCCGGGATCGCCGCTCCAGGGGATCTTGAATGTGCCGACTACCAGCGGCTCGACGCCCATCCTCACTGTCATGCTCTGCGCAGCCTCACGCCAGTAGGGCCAGGCGTGGAGCATCCCGTTCGTGCGGGCGAAGTGCTCCTCGTCGCCGTCCAGAATCCCATTGAGGCTGTTGATCGCGTACTCAATCCTGAATCGCGCGTGCAGCTGCAGGGGGGCTTCGTCGGTTAGGTCCGGTGCGAGCTCGCCGGCAGGCTCCGGAGCCCAGGCTGTGTCAAAGGCGCAATGCACCACTAGCGTCAGAGCGTCGCGGTCGAAGTTCGCGGACGCGTCCTCGCTCCGCCTCGCGCTCACTGCCCACTCGCGCGGCACGGCGACGCCGTCCTTGAGCTGGGCGTGCAACGAGGCGAGGTCGATGCTCTGGAGCACCGCTTGGGTTGAGATCCTCGCGACCGCCTTGTAATCCGGAGGACCGGTTGCGGTCTTCTCATCCGTAGCCTCCGCATCGTCACCGGCCGGCTCGCCGGTTTGGTCCGCAACGTCGGGCGCCGCTCCCGCCTCCAACGGCTCGGGCGGGTTCTTCCCTTCCCGGGTCTCGTCGCTGCCGGGCCCGGCTACCTGCGCGTCGATCTCTGAGCCGGGCTCCTCAGGCGGCGAGGGCATACTCGTGCGAGTCGGATGCGTCGGCGCTGTCGCAGTCGTCTGCGACCTGCTCATTCTGCGGACCGTCGTGTTCGAACGCGAGACCGTTGCCGAGGGGATGCGGGGTCAGCTCGATCTGCTGGCCGAGTACGTAGCAGAGGTCCGCGAGCGTGCGCAGCGTCATATTGCGCTCGCCGGAGAGCAGCTGGGTGACGAAGCCCTTACTCTTGCCGAGCTTCGCGGCGAGTTCTTGACGGGAGATCGAATGGCGTTCGAGCAGCTCGATGACCAGCTCGGTTGCCTCCAGGATCAGCGCCTCTTGGGCGACAAGGCGCTCGTAGTCGATCTTCTTGCCTGCTTTACGCGTCATGTCTCATTCCCTTGCCGTTGTCTGAGGTGCTCTGTCCGGATTCGCTCCGCGGTTTCGATCTCCCGCCTGAGCCGCGTCCCTCTGTTGCTCTTCTTGCAGAATCCGTGGACGAGCATAAGGGTCTTCCCTTCCCGAAAGCATGCCAACCGGTGCGGCCCCCGCTTGAAGCAGTAGATCTGATCGGACTCCTTGCGGAACAGCTCCTCGTTGCGGATTGTGCCAGTGGCGGCCATCCGCCTGAAGAGCGCATCGAATTTGGCTTTCTCGTTTGCGTTGAGCTCATCGAAGTATTCACGGCCGCGGAACCGGCCGGAGGATCCGGCGACCCACGCGAGGTCCGCGTTCTCCCCCGAAAGTATAGGCATTATCGGCATGGTTTACATAAAGATTAACTGGTGCTAGGATCGCTGGACACGTGGGCCAGTCCATCTCAGACAACTCTAAATGTCCCCTCGGCGAGCAGGCCATCGGAATCGCTCGAATCTCTGGTGTTTCCCAGGAGAACTGCTCGTGAGCGCCACTGTCGGACCCCGCGTGCTCTCACCAGTGCACCCGACTGGGTTCGTCTCCTACGCGCACGCCGACGGCGCCGAGAGCGTCGATCGCCTCGTCCAGGAGCTTCGATTGCGCGGCGTCACGGTCATCCGCGACATCGAGGCCTTCCGCGCGGGGCGCTCGCTCGGCGGCGAGATGGCAGACGCAATCGAGGCAGACCTCGTGCTTGCGCACCTCGGCCGCGGCGCTCTGGAATCCGAGGCGGTGATGCAGCGCGAGCTCGGGCCTGCGCTGTGGCAGAGCGCTCGCCACGGCAGCCCAGTGGTTGTGATCGTCCCGCATGGCATCGGTGACACGCGCGAGCAGGTCGACGCCACGATCAAAGGCAGGCTCCCGTACAGCGCCGAGGCCACCTGGGCGCCCGCGCCAGAGCCCGATGGCGAGGCGCTCAGCCACGCCTCCGCGGCCGCGGCAGCTCGCGCCTCCCTTCGCTCCCTATACGGACCTGCTCGTGGCGAGGGTGCGCAGCGCCGGGAGGTCCTGCTGCTCACCCGTGGCGACGCACAACACGGTGATGGGCTCGTGATCGACGCCACCGGGCTCACCGGCGGGCCAGCACGCCGTTTCGGCGCCCCGGCCGACTGGGCGCGCGTTAAGAACGCGATCGACGATCTCGCCACGACCCTCGGCGCGCATGGCCCTGCACGAAAGCTGACCGTCACTGCCAACGCACACGCCACCGGCGGTTTTCTCTTCGGCCGCGCATTTAACCGGCCCGCGCAGTGGGAGCTTCGCCTCACCGGACCAGCCGGAGACTGCGTACCCAGCACGCGCCGGAGCATGGAGGACCTGCTCGAGCTGCGCGTGGACGGCTCACATGCAGACCGCCGCCTCCTGATCGGGATCGACCTCGCCTCCCGCCAGGTCGCCACCGCAATCGACCGTCTGTGCGCCGAGCAGGGCGCCCGGCCGGGCACGATCGTCGTCTTCGAGCGCAGGAACAGCGGCGCTGATCTCACCACATGCCAGATCTCAGACGCCGCCGCGGCGATCAGCACTCGGATCAAGGCGCTCATCGACGAACGCTCACCCGCGCGCATCGACCTATTCATCGCTGCCCCCAGCACGCTCCCGGTCCTGCTAAGCGCCGAGATGGCGACCCTCGGATTGCCGATCGGGCTTTGGGAGCACGACGACGCCCACTACGTGCACACGCTCGACTTGAACCCCTGAAACCAACTCTGGAGCCCTATCTGACCATGAGCCTTGAATCCGCCTTCAACACGCTGCAGAAGAACGTCAACGTCCCCGCCGAACACGACAAGCGCGCCCGCGAGCGCCGTAACGTCTTCAAAGCTGCCTTCCGTCCCAGCTCGCGAACGGACGTGGAGCGCGTCTTCGCCTCCGGCTCTCTCGCCCGGGGCAGCCAGATCGACCCAATCCACGATGTCGACATGGTGGTCGTCTTCGACGCCTCCGAGCACCCCGCCTGGGGCACTGTGGGCTCGAGCGCGATCGATGCTCTCCTGGAGGTCCGCGGACAGGTCCACGAGCTCCTTCACCACGAGAACGGCACCGTCGCTCAGGCCGTCCGCCGCGTCGACGTCAAGAACCACTCGTTGAAGTGCTTCCTCGACGACCCCGAGGAGGAGGATGCGTTCACGGTCGACCTCGTCCCCGCGATCGCGCACGGCGATCACCTGCTGATCCCCGAGGTTGCCAGCGAAGGGTGGGTCGAGAGCGACCCCGAGTACCTGATCCGTGCAGTCGCCGCACGCCATGCCGATTGGGGGCGCTTCGTGCCGCTCGTGCGTGTCCTAAAGCGCTGGAACTGCGACCACGGAAAGCTCATGAAGTCGCTCGTGGTCGAGGTACTTGCCCTTCAGCACCTCCGCGAGGCCGAGCGGCCGCAGGCGCTGCACGCGTTCTTCACCGCCGCCCGCATGCGTATCCACGAGCCGGTCGTTGACCCGGCTGGACACTGCGGCGTGATCCAACCGGACCTCGACTGCGCTGCGGCCTACGACGCGCTCGACGAGGCCGAGAGCTGGGCCTACAAGGCGGCGATTGCGCAGCAGCGCGATGAACCTGAGCTGGCGCAGTGCTGCTGGGCGGAGGTCTTCGGCGAGATCCTTCCCGAGCCTGCGGGCGGCTGCGCCGCCAAGGAGAAGAGCACCGGAGCGGGATTCTTCGTCGGTACGGGGGCAGCGGCGGCAGCCGCGCCTCGCAAGATCATCGACGCGCCCCAGGGAAGCCGTTGACCGGCATCCCGTGGACGCAGAGCGACCCCGAGCACCTGCTCGCCGAGCGCGCGCAGGTCGGGGCGCTCGCCCCGGAGCTCCGGTGGACAGAAAAGCTGAGCTACCGGGCGCGCGACGGGCTCGCGGGCTTCGAAGGCCTGCTGCCCGCCTGGTGTGCTCCGAGGCCCGAGCCGCCCGGCATCGGTGAGCTGCTCGCCGGCGCTCGCCTCATGCTCCGATGTATCTACACGCAGGCGACGCCAATGATCCCGCCGGTGATCTTCCCGCTTGAGCTCGAGATCCCGCTCGCTCGTCGCACCGATCACGCCTGGCACCTGAACGGCGACGGTTCGCTCTGCCTGCTGCGCGCGGCGGCCGACTGGTGTCCCGGCGAAACGGCCGTGCCGCTGCTGGTCAAGGCGAGCTGCTGGTTCATCGAGTACCACCTCAAGGACCGCGGTCTGATCGAGAAGATGACCGACAGCGGGATTGCCTGCGATGAATCCCTCGACTCGATGCTCGGCTCGCTCGGATGCTGAGCAGGGCGCGCATACTGCTACCAGTCGAGTACCGCGACGGGATGCGCGACAGCAGGGCTCGCTCCGGCTCGTTCGACATCGCGATCGTGCAGCGCGAGCAGTTGATGGTCATCACAGGCTGGGACTACGGCAGCGCGAGCAACGGGTTCATCCATCGTGCAGGCTGTTCGCCGATGCACGACGATCACTTCGCCGGCTGCGCCAACGACGCGAGCGGGTTCTGGTATCGAGTCGACCCGCAGCTGCACGCAGAATGGCTCTACGCCGCGCCACGTGCCGGTTGCCTCCCATTGGCTCGCTTGCGCGAGCTGGTCGAGGGCTGGTACCAGCCCGGCGGGCCCGGGATGATCACGCCGATCGTCACGATCGCCACCGACGAGCAGAACGGCCTTCTCAGCACCTATGCCTGGACCGTGCGGGGCGAGCAGCTGATCCCTGCATCCTTCGACATCGTCGACGCGGGCGCCGACCGTCTCGCGCCGCTGCACGGCTATTGGCCGCTTCAGGATCTCGAACGCACGAAGATCCTTGTGATTGGCGCCGGGAGCATCGGCTCGGTGGCGTGCGAGGCGCTCGCGAGCTACGGCGCCAGGAGCCAGACCATCATCGACCCCGACCACCTCTCCCCGCACAACTTCGCCCGCCACACAGCCCGTCGCAGCGATGTCGGGCGCCTGAAGGTCAACGCCGTCGCTCGGGAGCTCAAGGACCACGATGACCGCGTGGACGCGGTGTCAATCGCGGGCGACGTGATCGACGACGCCGACATCGTTTGCGGCGAGCTCGCTGACACTGCAGCTGTTCTCGTCTGCGTCGATGGCGTCGAGCCGCGCCGCGTCGCCAACCACCTCGCGGTCCGCGCGTGCATCCCCGTCGTGTTCGCGTGCGTGCTCGACGACGGCCGGGTCGGCGAGGTCCTGCGGGTCATGCCGCGCCGCCACGAGTGTCTCTCCTGTAACCGCGAGCGACTTGCCATGCAGGGCGCGCTCGCCCTCGAGGCCTCCCTCGACCGCGGTTACGGGTACGGGACAAGAGAGCGGCCGATGACCGCCGTCGGTGGTGACCTCGCGCTCGTCGGGCAACTCGCCGCGAAGGCGGTGATCGCAACGATCCTTGAGCGTGCCGGACACCACGACCAGAGACTCGCGGGCGAGCACGCAACGATCGGGCTGCGACCCTCCGCAGACCTGCCTGCCCCGTTCGATGTTGCCCTCGGCGAGGTGCGCTGGCAAGAGGGGCACCCGCCAAGAGCAGGCTGTGTCACCTGCAAATGGGACTGACGTATACCGTCCGGATAGGGGCGCCGCTGCGCGAGCATATGCGGCGCCTCGCAGACGCCTCACGCGACGGTCGCGAGACGGGCGGCATCCTCCTCGGACACGGGCCCAACGCCGAGGGGTCGATCGAGATCGCACACGTCGGTGATCCCGGGCCCGGTGCCGAACGTCGCAGCGACTTCTTCTTGCGCGATCTGCACCACGGTCGCCGCCTCGCGGCCAAGGCGTGGCTGGAGGACGGCAGCGACTGGATCGGCGAGTGGCACACGCATCCAGCCGGCGGGTGCGAGCCGAGCCCGCGCGATCTCCGTACCTACACCGAAATTCTCACCACAACGCCTGGTCTTGAGGTGCTCGTCGCTCTCATCCTGACTCCGGGGTGCAGGAGCAACTGGAATGCGTCTCGGATATCTCATTGGGTTGTGTGTCTCAGCGCGCCCGGTAAGGAAGGTGTCCGCGTCCAGGCCGTGCGGTCCAGGTCGGGGAGGATGACGAGCGGGGCGCGCTCGCATTCGGCAGAGCGTTCAGAGCGTTAACAACGCGCTTCGATCGCTGCATCAGTCCCCTGGCTAGCTACCCCCAGTATTGCCGACTAAACCCCCTAACTCGTGGTCTCCCAAACAGCAACGTTGCGGGGCGTCGACTCGCTGGCTTTCGGGCTCGTGTCCCCAACCGACCCGATCGAGCCGCGCCACGTGATCACGACCTGACGTGGGCCGCGCAGCCCGTGGCTGCTGACTTGTTGACGGACAACCCAGACAGACAGACAGACAGACAAGATGCACTGTGAGTGTGTGCACAGCAGTCGCTGTGTCGTGAAGGTGCGTTCAGCGGCTGCGTTGTAGTCGACGTTTCCCGTGTGGGGGAACGTCGGGTCTGGTGTTCAGGCTGGCCCCGGTGGCGATGGACGTGACCCTCATATGCACTGGCCCTGCGCTTGGCGTGGGTGCTTTTGTCCCGATCTGTTCGTCTGTTGCTGCCGGTCCCGGCCTGGCCTCCGCTTGTGGCCTGATCAGAAGCCTGTCCGCCCCGGTGTGTGGGGCGTGACTCATCACAGTCTTGCCCTTCGCGGTTCCTATTGCCCAGGCCGAGCACCGACAGACAACCCCCAAGAACAGGAGGTCGTATTCCATGCTGGCAGACCAAGCCGACCACGTGCTCGGCATCGACACGCACCGCGACTCGCACAGCGCAGCGATCCTCGCCACGGACACAGCAGTCGTGCAGGGACAGATCACCGTCGCCGCTAACGAGCGCGGCTACCGGCGGCTGTTGCGTTTCGCGCAAGAGAGCGCCCCCGGGCGCCGTGCGTGGGCAGTCGAGGGAACAGGCAGCTACGGCGCCGGGCTGACCGTGTTCCTTCAGCGAGAAGGCGAGCTGGTGCTCGAGGTCGACCGTCCTCGCCGCCCAGCGCGTCGTGACCGCGCCAAGTCTGATGAGCTCGACGCGATCCGTGCCGCACGGGAAGCGCTCACACGCGAGCATCTCGCGCGGCCCCGCCAGCGCGGAGAGCGCGAGGCACTACGCGTGCTCCTAGCCACGCGTGACAGCGCTGTGCGCTCCAAGCGAGCAGCGATCACATTGATGAAGGGGCTGCTCGTCTCAGCAGCACCAGCCCTTCGCGAAGGACTGCGTTCTCTACCCACGAGCGAACAGCTCACGCGCTGTGCCCGTCTGCGCATCAGCTCCGCACAGGACTCAGAACAGCGCGCCACGACGATCGCGATACGCGCGAGCGCCCGCCGAGCACTCGCATTGCAAGACGAAGCACTCGAGCTCGAAGCTGAGATCAAGCCGATCGTCACCGACCTCGCGCCGTGGCTACTGGCCGAGATGGGTGTCGGTGCGATCGTCGCCGCACAGGTCCTCTGCGCCTACTCCCACCACGGACGCATCCGCTCCGAGGCCGCGTTCGCATCGCTCGCCGGCGTCGCGCCGATCCCGGCGTCCTCAGGGCAAACAGTGCGCCACCGCCTCAACCGCTCAGGCGACCGCCAGCTCAATCGAGTACTACACACGATCGTGCTCTGCCGCATGCGCGACGACCCACGCACACGCGCCTACACCGCCCGCCGCCAAGCCGAAGGACGCAGCACCCGCGAGATCAAGCGATGCCTCAAGCGCTACACCGCACGCCACCTCTACCGACAACTCCAAGCCTCACCACCAAATCCCGCAAATAGCGCGACTTGACAAACATAGAAGCATCGGCCGTGCCGTGGTACAGCGATCGCTGTGCAAATTCGTTGGCCGTTTTGGTCCGCTCACGGTCATCACTTATGTGATGACTGCGGCGAGCATAGGTGCGTCCCGAGGCGGCGGATACGCACGCTACCTCGAGAGCAAGACCGTAGAGCCCGAGCGCGGGGACTACTACCTGACCCCCGACGGCGAGATGTCCCAGGCACCCGGCCGATGGCTGGTCGACGCGGAGACGCTTAGCCAGCTGGGGATCAACATTGCCAAGCCGGTGGACGGTGCCGACTTCATCGCGCTGATGGAGGGTCGTCATCCAGGTAGCGGCAGGTGGCTGCGGCCGGAGGGGGCCGGAGGTGGTCGTGGTGGTGGGATCGATGTGACGTTCAGCGCGCCGAAGTCCGTCTCGACGGCGTGGGCGCTCGGCGACCCGTGGCAGCGCGAGCAGATCGAGGCGGCGCACGCCCGTGCAGTTGAGCAGACGGTCGACTACATGCGCGAGCAGGTGCCGGTCGTTCGCCGCCGCTACAGCGGCCAGGTTGTCGAGGAGCCCGCCAAGGATCTCATCGCGACGGAATACAGACACACCACGGCGCGCGGGGTTAGTGGCGCGCAGGCTCCAGACCCGCAACTGCACAGCCATGTGGTCATCACCGCGGCGGTGCACGAGGACGAGCGCATCGTCGCGGTGGCGTCACGACCGATCTTCCGCTCGGCCCGCGAGGTTGGGGCGTTCTACCGTTCCGCGCTCGCGCACGAGCTGGCCGGGCAGGGCTATGAGATCGCGCAGGCCACTGGGAAGGATGGCCGGTACTTTGAGATCACCGGGGTGCCCAGGGAGCTGTGCGAGGCGTTCTCGGGAAGGTCGCGCGAGGTCGGGAGGGCTGCGGAGCGGTTCCGCGCCAGGCATGGGCGGGCGCCAGAGCGTGGGGAGTTGCGTGATCTGGCGCTTGAGAATCGTCGCGCGAAGACACTGACGACGCGCAGCGATCTGGAGCGCGTTTGGGCCGAGACGGGCCGCCGGTGCGGGTTCGGCCCAGAGGAGGCTTTGCAGCTGCTTGGAGGTCCCGGGCGAACACGGCCAGAGCGTCCGGCCGAGGATCGCATTGAGGCGCGTCTAACCGAGCACAACGCCGTCTTCCGAGTGCAGGAGCTACGTGCCGTCGCGCTGGAGCAGACGGCGGGGGAGTTGGCTCCGGCGGAAGCGCTGGGCGTCACACGAAGCATGGTTCGCGATCGACGGGTCCTGACGTTGGAGGGTGGGCGGATGACCACGCTCGATGTGCGCGCTCGCGAGCAGGCGATCGAGCGACGCGCGGCAACGCTCGCCAGGCCCGCAGGACGAGACGCGGGGCGGGCTGCGAGAGAACGCGCGGTGCGCGAAGTCGCCGAGCGGATCGGCGGTCCGCTGAGCCCTGAGCAGCACCGCGCCCTGGGCATCGTGACTGGCCCCGAGCGCGCAGCAGTTCTCGTCGGTCCCGCCGGGACCGGCAAGGGCGTCGTGATCGACGCGGCCGCTAGGGCCGAGCGGCACGCGGGTCGCCAAACCATTGGCGTAGCGGTCTCTGGATCCACGGCGGAGCGGCTCGGTGCGGATAGTCCGGCGCTCGGAGGACGAACATCCACGATCGACGCTCTTGTTGCGCGCACCAACGCCGGCAGCGTCCGTGTAGGCCCGGACACGACCGTGTTCGTGGACGAGGCTGGGATGCTCGATCACAAGTGCATGGATGCCGTTACCGAGCTGGTGGAGCGCTCGGGTGCGAAGCTGATCGCTGTCGGAGACGGAAAGCAGCTCCCCTCGATCGGTCCGGGAGGGATGTTCGACCGGCTGGCCGCCCATGTCCCGATGGCGGAGCTGGCGGACATCCGCCGCACTCAGGACGCCGAGGAGCGCAGAGCGTGGGCTGCGCTGCGTGCCGGGGAACCGGAGCGGGCAATGGCGCACTATTTCAACCGCGCGCAACTGCACTTCGCGGATACGCGCGACGAGGCCGGCGAGGCCGCAGTGCGACATTGGATGACGCTCGCCAACAAGCACGGCATTCGTGAGGTCGCGCTGATCGCGGACGCCTCCAACAACGAGATCGACCGGCTCAATGCTCGCGCTCAGCACCTGCGCGCGCAGCGCGGTGAACTCGGTGACCGTGAGGTCGCGCTTGAGCACACCCACTATGGGCTGCACGAAGGCGACATCGTGGCATTCACGACCCAACACCGTCCACCTGGACAACCGCGTGTGGAGAATGGCACCCGCGGCGAGGTCTCACGCGTCGACGAGCACGGCAGGCTGACTGTCGTTCTGGACGGCTCGGGCCGACACGTGCGGCTCACCGGCAAGGACATCGACTCGCTGCGGCTCGCCTACGCGCAGCACGTCTACCGGCAGCAGGGCGCCACTGTCGAGCGCTCAGTAGTTGTGTCTGGAGGCTGGCAGACCAGCAAGGAGACGCTTACGTCGAGGCTTCCCGCGCCCGCCGGGGCACCGATTGGTTCGTTGCTCGCGACGAGCTCGGCATCGAGGGGCAGGACCCTCGCCGCGTCATGCAACTCGCCGGTCGGATGCGCACGACGCGCTCGCAGGTTCCCTCGCTTACCTACCGCGAGCCGTACGAGGCGGGCATCGGGTTGGATGTCTCTCGCGGGCTGCGACCCTCCCTGGCGAGTCCATCCAGAGTCATCCGTCGCGTCCTCAGGGACCCTGGTCGCGGGCAGCCGGATCGCGCGGAAGGTCGGGGCCGGTAGGGCTTGCGGTTCGCAGGCTAATCGACTTCCGCGAACAGCTCTGCCGGTGGGATGTCGAGTTGGCGTGCGAGGCCGATGATCAAGCGAAAGGACGGCTGCGCTCGGCCGGTCTCTAGGCGCGAGATATAGGTGTCAACCACTTCGACCTTGCGGGCGAGCTGGGATTGGCTGAGTCCGCGTCTCTCGCGAGCTCGGGCGAGATTTGCCCCGAAGCGCTGTTCTGGCGTCATGGGGCAACTCTACCTAATGAGTATAGCACTTATGGTGCTATACTGCACAGTGCAAGCATTATCAATGACCCCGAGACGGTTGCACCCGTCCCGGGGCCGACACAGGAGATATGAGCTCCCATGCGCGACAAATCCAAGCAGGTTGACGGCCCAGCCAACCCATACACCGAAAGTCTGGTGGTCCTGCAGGTGCTTGGCGACAAGCGGGGACGTCCACTCAGCAAGCTGCGTGCCGCCCTGGATGACATCGATCCCCAGCGGGTGGAGGAAGCGATCGCAAGTCTCCAGAGCGCAGGCGTCGTGGTCGTCAAGCGCACTCGCATCCACTCCTCGACAGCATTGCGGCGGATAGACGAACTCCACATGGTTTGCATTTGATCGAAGGCCACGGAATGCGTCGCGCCCACTGCAATCTGCCAACGACATGTCGCTGCATTGCCTGCTCGGCTGGCTGGCGGGGACGATGAATCCCCTTGAAGGCGAATCCGTTGGCCGGTTGAGGACACTTGCGGTCATTAACCGTAGTGAGGCACACCCACGCCCCGACATCAGCTTCCCCACCCACTCCGGAGCGGCCCGTCATGCTCGCCGACGGGCCGCTCCTCTCTCCCACGGAGGTTGCCCGACTGCTGGCGGTAAAGCCGAGTTGGGTCTACGAAGCGGTACGCGCCCACAGGATGCCGTGCCTGCGAGTCGGGAAGCACATCCGTTTCACGCGCGTGATGCTCGAGCGATGGCTCGCAGAGAACGAGGAGCCGTGACACCACAGAACCCCTGGTCCCTCGATCCATGGAGGATGCGCCGTGGCTGGTAGGCGCTCATACGGCAGCGGGCGTCTCTTCGAGGTTGTCGACAAGGCCGGGCGCGTCAGCTGGTACGGCTCGTGGTGGTCGGGCAGAGTGCGTGTCAAGCGCAAGCTCGGGCTCAAGCGCACCCGGGGCATGGCGGACGGGCTCACACGCGCGCAGGCCGAGAAGGAGCTGCGTAGGCGGATCGAGCGCGACGTGATCGTTCCCACTGCGGCCCGGCGAACCATCGAGCAGGCAGGCGGCGCCTACGTCGATCACCTGGAGCACATCATGGAGCGCAAGCACTCTACGATTCAGGACTACCGGGGGCACTTGCGGAGACACTTCGTGCCATTTTTCGGCGAGCGGCCGATCGACAAGATCGACCCGGCATACGTCGCTCGCTACCTCAAGCGCAAGCGCGACGAAGGCTTGGCCTCGAAGACCGTCCAAAACCACCTGAACTTTCTGCACGGCGTCTTCTCCTTCGCGATCAAGCGGGGCTGGGCGCAGAGCAATCCGGTGGCTTACGTGGACCGTCCGAAGAAGAACCGCTCTCCGCATCAGCGCGTCCGTTTTTTGCAGCCGTCCGAGCTGGATCAGCTGATCGAAGCCATACCCGAGGACACCCTTGGCTCCGTCGAGCGGACGCTGTATCTGACCGCCGCGCTCACCGGGCTGCGCCAGGGCGAGCTGCTGGCGCTGAAGTGGCTGGACATCGACTGGCAGGTAGGGCGCATCCGCGTCGCAGACAACTTCACGCGCGGCCGGATGGATAGCCCCAAGTCCCATGAAGGTCGCTCGGTTCCGATGGCCGCACGGCTTGCCCGCGAACTCAAAGCGCTGCACCGGCACTCGCGTTACAGAGGCGACGGGGACCTCGTCTTCTGCCACCCCGAGACCGGCCACGTGCTCGACCCGTCCAAGGTGCGAAAGCGTTTCAAGAAGGCCCTCGCCGAAGCACAGGTGCGGGAGATCACCTTCCATGAGCTGCGCCATACGTTCGGAACGCAGATGGCCGCAGCCGGTGCGCCGCTGCGCGCGATCCAGGAGTGGATGGGCCATGCCGACGCGAAGACCACCGAGATCTATCGCCACTACGCGCCAGATCCCACCCATGGGGTGGCGTTCGTCGACCGGGCATTCGGTGACAGTCCAGGGTCGAGGGCCGACGCAGGCGATCCGTACGCTCCGGGGATAGATGTCTGATCTCCTTGCTCATCGGTCGGCCAAGACTCCTGAGCCGCCATCGCGCAGCTACGAGGAATTCCTTGAGGACATCAAGGTGCGCATCCGTAGCGCCCAGGCGCGTGCGGCGCGGGCGATCAACGCTGAGCTGATCGGCGTGTACTGGCAGATCGGCCAAGAGATCCTGCGACGCCAGGCCGAGGAGGGGAATCTACGCGGACGTGGCGGCCCCAAGATCGTGGAGCGGCTGTCCGCTGACCTGCGAGCGGCTTTCCCCGGAGCACGCGGCTTCTCCGTGAGGAGCCTGCGCTACATGCGGGCCTTCGCCGCGGCGTGGCCCGAGCGGGCAATGCTGCAGTCCGATACTGCAGCATTGCCATGGGGGCACATCATGCTGCTGCTCGACAAGCTCTCCGACCGTCCTACACGCGACTGGTATGCATCTCGTGCCTCGAACTGGTCTGGGGCGGAATTGGAACACCATATCGCCAGTCGCCTGCATGAGCGCGAGGCGGCGGCGATCACCAACTTCGATCGCGCGCTGCCAGACGGCGAAATCGAGACCGTGCAGCGGATCACCCGCGATCCCGTGGTCCTGGACTTCGTGCGCCTGGCCGAGGACGCCAAAGAGCGCGACTTGGAAGCAGCACTGCTGACCGACATCGAACGCTTCATGTTGGCTCTCGGCGAAGGCTTCTACTTCGCTGGACGCCAGAAGTCGCTCCAGATTGGTGACGAGGAGTTCATCCTCGACCTCCTCTTCTACCACCACCCGACCCGGCGCTTCGTGGTCATCGACCTGAAGATCGGGCCTTTCCGGGCAGAGTTTGCCGGCAAGATGAACCTCTACGTCAACGCTGTCAACGCGCTCATCGCACACGAGGAGGATCGCCCGACAGTCGGCTTCATCCTCTGCACTGACCGAGACGAGGCGGTCGCCCATCTGACGCTGCAAGGCATCGTCACCCCGATTGCCGTCACGCGCTACACCGTAGGCGAGCGCGGTGTGCTGATGACCGGCGAGGAGGCCCAAATCACAGAGGGCCTGGAGGAGGAGATGGCGGATATGCGGCGTGTCGAGCGGCAGGTCGCCGAGTTCGCTGCCAGACGGGCACGTGAGCTGACGGAGGACTCCAACGAGATCGAGCCATGAGGAGCGGGCAGGTCCAAGAGATGCAGGCCGCGTCGAACGACGGGCACGTGCTGGCTGTCGAAGGTTCCGTTGGAGGTTCCATCTTGAGCAAATCCGACCCCAGCGAACCCGAGCCAACCCCAGCAAACACGGGCAACCTCACTCAACCCGACCCTCCTTGGGCGATCTCATAACCCGAAGGTCGCAGGTTCGAATCCTGCCCGGTAGATGCACCTGCGACGCAGCTATGAGTGACCGCCGGGCGCGATGCGGCGAAGCGTCCACAGAACGAGATCGTTGCGCGCAGCGCTGTCCCGGCTTGTCTCGTGGAGGTGTACACCCTCGACCAACGCCATCATCGCCTTGGCGGCTTGCTTCGTGTCGTCTTCATCGAGCCCGGCGTCCCGAAACAGTCTCTGAAGCAGGCGGTCGGCTGCGTCGTGAAAAGCCTCGTGCATCTCGGCGACTGCGATGTTGTGCTTGGCGCGCTCGTGAACGGTAGCGGTCAGTCTGGAGACCTGGTCGAGTTGCGCGAGCACGGCGAGGACTTGCTCCTCGAGGGTGGCCGTCACTGGGGCGGGCAGTTCTGCGAGCGCTTTTTCTTGGCGGCGTCGGAGGACGGCCGCGAGCAAGTCGTCCTTACTCGGGAAATACCAGTAGACCGCGTTGTTTGCAACGCCCGCTCGTCGGGCTACCTCCGCCATCGCCGTGGCCTCGTAGCCACTTTGCAGGAGCAGCTTCTCGGCAGCGTCGAGGATCTGCTTGCGCTTGACGTCGCGGTCTAGATGTGGGCGGGTGGCAGGCATACGTTCTTGACTCTAGATCAAGAGAGATGTTACTCTTGATCCTGAATCAAGACGCAGACCATCGAGCAACGAAAGATTTGGAGGTCCGCCAATGGCGGAGGCGACAGGACGATTGGCTGGAAAGGTGGCCGTGGTCACGGGCGCTTCGCAGGGCCTTGGCGAACACCTTGCGTTCGAGCTGGCAGCGAACGGCGCGGCGGTCGCGCTCGCCGCGCGCAACCGCGAGCGGCTCGAAGCGATACAGGGCACGATCGAGACTCGCGGCGGTCGAGCCCTGGCAGTACCGACGGACCTCTCCAGTGAGTCGGACTGCAAGACGCTGATCGAGCGGGTAAACGAGGCTTTGGGGCCAATCGACGTTCTCGTGTTGAACGCCGGAAGCGGTACCTTCGGAAAGCTGGAGGAGCTTTCGGGGCTGGACGCCATCCGTGACTCAATGGACGTCAACTTCTTCGGCGCGGCCTACCCGACCTATTACGCGCTGCGCGACCTAATCGCCGGAAAAGGGCTCATCGCGTACGTGACTTCGGGCTCCGGGCACCTCCCGATGGCTGGCTACCTCGGATACTCCACGAGCAAGCACGCGATGAATGGGTTTTTTGAGTGCCTGCGGCTGGAAATGTACTCCCACGGCGTTGACGTGCTGACGATCAACCTCGGTGATATGTACAACGATGACGGAGCGGGCCGCACCTTCTTCACGCCCGAGGGGCAGGAGCTGAAGATCGACCTTTCGGTGAGACGCCAGAACGACATCAAGCGCCACCCCGCAAGCTCAGTGGCGAAGAAGTCCTGTGAAGCGATCATCGACCGACGCCGCGAGCTGGACCTCTCGCCGCGAATCCAGAAGGCCGCAACCAGGGCGCGTCCCTTCATACCTGGGCCGATCGACCGAATCATCTACAAGCGAGTGAGCGCGCTGCGCTCGGCCTTCACGAGCGAGGTCGAGGAGCACGAAAGGGCAAACGCAGCATGAGCACTTTGCCGTCAAACGCCGCGCCCACGCGCGGCCAGCGAGAGGACTGCCGATGACACCCGAGCAGCGGCGACAGTTCGTGCTCGACCATCGCACCGCGATCTTCGGGTACGCCCGCGCGCAGCACGGGCCGGCAATGTCGATCGTGTACTACTCCGCAGAGCCCGAGGAGATCGTCGTCTCCACGATGGCCGAGCGCGCGAAGGCGAAGGCCGTAGCACGCAACCCCAAGGTCTCGCTCTGCATCCTTGACGAGCAATGGCCCCCGAGCTACCTACAGGTCTATTGCGACGCGGAGATCGACACCAACTTCGACCATGTGGTCGACGTGATGATGAGCATTGCCGGCGTGATGGCCGGAACGCCAATGTCCGAGGACGTGCGCCCGATGATCGAAGCCGGCGCACGCGAGGAGCATCGGATCGCGGTGCGCCTGCGTCCCTACGCGACGTTCTACACGCCGCCCCGGCACGTCCACCAAGAGTCAGACATCAATCCCGGCCTGATTCACGAAACAAGCGCGTCGGTCCCGTGGTGATCGGTATATGACCGCGCATCCGATCATCAAGCCGGCGCTCCATCACTTCAACTTGAAGACCACGCAGCTACAGGCACTGATCGACTGGTACGCGGTCGTGGTCGGCGCCGAGGTCGCCTTTCAGGACGCGACCGGGGCGTGGCTGACTAACGACGCCGCGAATCACCGGATCGCGCTGCTCTGCTTCCCCGGCTTCGCCGACGACCCCGAGCGGGAGACGCGAACCGGGATGCACCACAGCGCCTTCGAGTATCAGCGCTTCGAGGACTTGAACGCGACCTATCTGCGCCTCCGCGATGAGGGGATCGAGCCGGATATCTCCATCGACCACGGGATGACACTCTCCTACTACTACAAAGACCCGGACGGAAACCGCGTCGAGTTGCAAGTCGATACCTTCGGCGACTGGATCGCCTCAAGCGAGTGGATGCGCACAAGCCCCGCGTTCGAGGCCAACCCGATCGGCGTGCTCGTAGACCCGGAGAGGATCGCCGCTGCCGCCGCTGCCGGCGAGTCATTCGAGGCGATCCACGATCGTGCGACGGCCGGCGAGCTAAGCCCGCCAACGGGAGACGCCGAATGAGGCTGTGCAGATTCGAGATCGACGGTTGCACGCGACACGGCATCGTTGAGGATGGTTTCGTGGTGGAGCGGAGCGCTCCCGGCGAGCGCCACGCGCTCGGGGAGGTTCGCCTTCTCGCGCCCGTGACGCCGCGCAAGTACCTAGCGATCGGGCTCAACTACAAGGATCACATCGCAGAGAGTGGGATGGACGCACCGGAGGTGCCGTTCTTCTTCAACAAGCAGGTGTCATGTGTCGTAGGCCCCGGCGACGACATCCACATGCCGCGTGTGTCGAGTCTGCTCGATTACGAGGCCGAGCTTGCGATCGTCATCGGCAAGCGTGCTCGCCACGTGTCCGTCGAGAGCGCCCATGAGGTGATCGCGGGGTACACGATCGCCAACGATGTCTCGGTCCGCGACTGGCAACTGCGCACGCCGACGATGACGATCGGCAAGTCGTTCGACACGCATGGACCGCTCGGCCCCTGGATCGTGACCACCGACGAGCTTGGCGACCCGCACGACCTCGGCATCAGGGCCTTCGTCAACGACGAGCTTCGGCAGGATTCCAACACGGGCGAGATGATCTTCAACTGCTTTGAGCAGGTCAGCCACCTGTCCGAAGCGTTCACGCTAGAGCCCGGCGACGTGATCGCTGCTGGCACACCCGCTGGCGTAGGGGCCGCGCGCCAGCCGTTTCCCGAGGGCCTGCTTAAGGTCGGCGATGTCGTCAGGATCGAGATCGAGCGAATCGGTGCGCTTGAGAACACGGTCATAGAGGAGCCCGACGGCTATCTCGCGCCGGAGGCCGGAGCTTGAAGTCCGGGAGCGGATCGACTTCCCCACCTGGGACCGGAGCGCCGAGGATTGCTCGGCCTGTCCTGTAATGGCACGGCGTGCGGCCTTTCTAGGCTGCATTCAGCTCTCTAAGGGAGCAGGACTCCTCGATTCGATAGGCGATTGCTGCGCCCGGCCCCGGTTCTACGGTCGCGGGTTTGCGTATCAATCCCGCCCCCGCTATAAAAGGTGTAAGCGTTTAGTCACTCCGCGTTGGGGGGCTTCTAGGGGTTTCGGTTGACATGAGTAGGCTCCATGTTGGTGGCGGCGAATCCTGGCGACTTGGAGCGCGCTGAGGCCGAGGCGATCTACGATTCCGGGCGCGATGTCTGCGTCGAGGTTCTGCTGGCGCTCGCCAGCCGGGTGGAGCGCCTCGAAGGTCGGGTTGAGCGACTGGAAGGGGAGGTCCGGGAGCTGCGTCGGGATTCCGGCAACTCCTCGCGTCCGCCCTCTGCGGATCTGCGTGCCGGCAAGCAAACGCGCAAGGGTAAGCGCTCCGATCGTAAGCCCGGCGCCCAGCCCGGCCACCGGGGCTCGGGTCGCGGGCTGCTGCCGACCTGGCAGGTCGACGAGGTGATCGAGCACTTGCCCGAGAGTTGCGGGGAGTGCGGTCGCTCTCTCGCTGACCGGCCGGCGCGAGGACCCGTCCGTCGCCATCAGGTCGCCGAGCTGCCCGAGATCGCGGTCAGGGTCACCGAGCACCGAGTTGCCCGCCGCCGTTGCCCCGGCTGCGGCGCGCTCACCCAGGCCGAGCTGCCGCCCGAGGTCGGGCGCGAGCGCTTCGGCCCCCGCCTGCAGGGAGGTGTCGCTACCCTCGCCGCTGGCTTCCGTCTCTCCCGCCGCCAGGTGGCCGATCTCTGCCGCGAGCTCTTCGGCTCGGAGATCTCGGTCGGTGCCGTCGACGCGATCATCGCCCGCCAGGGCACCGCTTTGCGCGAGCCCCAGGAACGGCTTTGCGATGCGGTTCGCGGATCCCCGGTCCTCTGCGCCGACGAGACCGGCTGGAAGCAGGCCGGCGAGCGGCGGTTCCTCTGGGGCGCCTTCACCGATCAGGCCGCCGTCCTCCGCGTCGCTCCCTCTCGCCACCGCGATCAGGCCGAAGAGCTGCTCGGTGAAACCGAGGCGATCGTCTCCTCGGACCGCTGGTGGGCCTATGACCACCTCGACCCCGCCCGCCGCCAGCTCTGCTGGGCACACCTGCTGCGCGACTTTCGCTTCCACGCCGAGAGCCCGCTCCCCCACCAGCGCGAGTTCGGCGAGGCCTGCCTGGCGATCACCGAGAGCGTGTTCTCGGCCTGGCGCGAGTTCCAGCGCTCGGGGGATCACCGGCACCTGCGCCGGGAGATCACTCCGCTCGAGGGCGAGCTGCGCGCGCTCTGCGAGCAGGCGAAGCGCAAGTCCACCAAGACCCGCTACCACCGCGGCCTGGCTCGCAACCTGATCAAGGCCTGGCCGGCGCTTTGGTCCTTCGTCGAGGTCAAGGGGGTCAAGCCGACCAACAACCGCGCCGAGCGCGGCCTGCGCCACGCGGTCATCTACCGCAAGCTGTCCCAGGGCAGCCGCTCAGCACAGGGCGCGCTCGCGACCGAGCGGCTACTCTCGGCAGCAATCAGCTACCGCCTACAAGGCCGCTCACTCTTCGCCTACCTCGTCGAAACCTCCCACGCCTCCACGAGCGGGCGACCCACACCAGCGCTGATCTGAAGCGCAGTGACTAAACGCTTACGGGTTTTCTCGTTCTCAGGCTTATCAGAGGTGAGTTTCCGCCCAGATTTCCTCCCGAACCTTCCGGGAACAGCCGCAAACAGCGAGCAAGGGGAGACTAGGCGGGCTCGAGAGGCTGCTCGGTGATCACGAGATCTCGGCCGATGCACAGCGCTGGGGACATGCGGCTCTCTGCACGCGTGTCAGTCATGGTGTGAGGGTGTGATCAGCCCGGTCTCGTAGGCGAAGACGACGATCTGCACGCGGTCGCGCAGGCGGAGCTTTGAGAGGATGCGCCCGACGTGGGACTTCACAGTCGCCTCGGAGAGCACGAGTTGCTCGGCGATCTCGGCGTTGGAGAGGCTGCGGGCGACCATCAGCAGCACCTCGCGCTCGCGACTGGTCAAGAGCTGAAGGCGCTTGTCCTCTCTGTGATCGGGCGCGGGTAGACGGCGGGCGTAGCGCGCGAGCAGGCGGCGGGTCACGCTCGGCGCGACAACCGCATCGCCACTCGCGATCGAGCGGATCGCTGAGAGCAGCTCATTCGGCGGGGAGTCCTTCAAAAGGAAGCCGCTCGCGCCAGCACGTAGGGCCGCAAAGACGTATTCATCGAGGTCAAAGGTCGTGAGGATGATGATTCGTGCGGTGCTCTTGGAGTTCACGATCAGGCGTGTGGCGTGCACGCCATCCATCTCGGGCATCCGCACGTCCATCAGCACGACATCCGGCTTCAGCGTGCGTGTCGCCTCGACCGCCTCGATTCCGTTGCTTGCCTCGCCAAGGATCGTAAGGTCTGGCTGGCTGTCGATGACCATGCGAAACCCCATCCTCATCAGCTCTTGGTCGTCGACCAAGAGCAGGCTCGTGCTCATCGTGGGACCATCTCGATGTCCGGTGCCAGCCGCAAGTGCACGCGCCACCCGCCCTCCGGTGCCGGTCCGGCGTCGAGCCTGCCGCCGTAGGCGGCGGCGCGCTCGCGCATCCCGCGCAGCCCGCGCCCGCTGCCGGCCAGTTGCGCAGGCTCTGCGATCGGATCGGAGCCGCCGGTATCGCTCACCTCAAGCTCGACACCGCCAGAGTGACAGCGTAGGGCTAGGTGCGCGCTTGTGGGGCGCGCGGCGTGCTTGAGCGTGTTCGTCAGCGCCTCTTGCACCACCCTGAATACGGTGAGCTGGATGCCCTCTGGCAGCTCGTGGGGATCGCCGTCAAGGTCCACCGTCACGGGAATCCCTGCGGCGTTCACCTGCGCGAGCAGCCCGTCGAGCCGGTCGAGGCTTGGCTGTGGCGCGAGTAGCTGCTCGGCTGAGTCCTCGCGCAGGACTCCGAGCAGGCGTCGCATTTCGAGCAGCGCCTGGCGGCCCGTGGCGGCGACTCGTTCTGTCGCCTCGGCGGCGCGCTGTGGCGAGGAGTCGATCGTGTAGCTGGCGCCGTCGGCGAGCGCGATGATCACGCTGAGGTTGTGCGCGACGATGTCGTGCATCTCGCGAGCGATTCGCGCTCGCTCGGCAGCCGCGGCGATGAGGCCCTCTTGGTCGCGCTCGAATTCAAGCCGCGCGGCCTTCTCACGCAGGGAGACGAGCAACGCGCGGCGCTGGCGAACCGTGATGCCAAGCACGCATGCGGCGGTCGCGAGGCCGCTGAGCCCGACCCAGATCTTCAACGGCTCGGACGGAGACCAGCGAAGCGCCGCCATCACCGCGCCGGCCTCAACCGTCGCCGCGGCCAGCGCGACCTCAGCAAGGTCGCTCTCGATCGCGACCCAGTACAGCGATATGAGCACGGCGACATCGGCTAGTTGAGGGACGGAGAACAGCCACTGTAGGAAGGCAACTAGCGCGATCGTTGCAAAGCACGCGCGCGGATCGCGCCGATGCAGCAACAGTGGCAGGACGAGCGCGACGCAGAAGACGAGCGTGTGGGAATCAAGCCGGTGCTGACTTCTCAGACCCAGGATGCTGAGCGCTGCCGCACCAAGTGCGATTGCGAGGTCCACCGCAAAGCCGTGCTCGGCCGCTCGACGTCCATGAAGCTCGATGCGCGTCAACCATCTCGCGGCGAGACGATCCACGGTTTCCTTGATGCGCCCATATTGACGACTCACTATCGCCGCCACGACTCACTCGGGCTCTGTCGCAAACTCCAAGTGAGGCTCCCGATACAAATGTGGATGCTCGGTCTGCGCGGAGTCTTGAACGTCACACTTGGTGATCGCAACGTAGGCGACGAGCGCGACGAAGACGACCAACGCGATTCCGGCAACCGTGCCATCGCCCAGGGCGAGTCCCCCGAGTTCGTTCTTGCTGAACCCATCGGCGAAGGAAGCGCCAATCGGCCGCGTGTCGACGTAGGCGAGCCAGAAGGCAAGGATCGAGTTGAGGCCCAAGCGCCGCCAGCCGACAACGGGGATCGAGATCACCGACGCGAACAACACGACCGAGGGCCAGTAACCGAGTTTCAGCGACATCGCGGTGAGGTCTCCCGCGGCGGTGCCTAGCGCGAACGTCGCAAGGACCGCCGCCCAGTAGTAGCTCTCGCGGCGGCGGGTTGTGATGCTGTGGATCGAGAGCGTCCCCTCGCTGCGGTACCAGAAGAAGAAGATCGCAGCCGTGATGATCGCGAACACCGGAGTCGTGACCGCGTAGGGGATGCTCGCGCCGTCGTGGATGCCGTCAGCCATCATCGTGCCGAAGATCGCGACCATCATCACCGCGAACCAGTAGATCGGCGCACGGTATTCGCGCTGGCGCAGCTGCAGCCAGAGCGCGAACCACAGGCCGAAGATGCCGATCGCGCCCGCGATCGGCACGCTGTGCTGGCCGAGGAAGTCAGACATCGCCTCGCCCATCCCCGTCGTCAGGAGCTTCAGGACCCAGAAAATCGCGGTGATCTGCGGAACCTTGGTCATCGCGCGGCGCAGGGTGCTCGTGGACTGGGAGGGTACGCTCATGCGTCGCGGCGGACAAGCAGGTATGAGGCAATTGCTAGCAGCACGATCGTGTAGCCACAGTACAGTGCGAACCCCGCCCAAGGGGAGAGCGTGTGCGCGGCGCGGGAGGCTTCGGCGATCGCGCCGCCAGCGCTGGAGGGCAGGTAGGGGTTGATCGAGTGGCCGATTTCGCTTGGCAGGATGTCGACGATCCCGGGGAGCACGAAGAGCAGGCCAGCGAACGTCGCGATGCCGCCCGCGGTGCTGCGGATGATCGTCCCAAGCGCGACACAGAGGACGCCCGTCACGGTCATGAAGAGGACTGTCCCCACGAGCGTGCGCAGCGCGTGCGGGTGGCCGAGGCCGACGTTTACGTGGTGCTCGGTGAGAATCGCCTGGGCGCCGAAGAACGCGACAAACGCGCTTGCGAGCATCAGCACGAACGTCACCGAGGCGAACACGGCGATCTTGGCCCACAGCACCGGCAGCCGCTTTGGCACCGCCATCAGGCTCGAGCGGATCATTCCGGTCGAGTACTCCCCGCTGATCACGAGCACCCCGAGCACCCCGATCGCGAGCTGGGCGAGGTGATAGCCGCCGAGGCTGCGGTCGATCGAGTCAAACGTCGCCTGTGCTTGCGGACTGAGCTGCGACCATTGGCTCATCGAGACCGCCGCGATCAGGATGCCAAGGCCGGCCATTGCGATCACAGCGAACAGCAGCGACCAGCGCGTCGAGCGCAGCGACCACAGCTTCGTCCACTCCGAACGTACGACCTGAGTCTGGGTCACCTGCCCACCCACGACGGGCCGGGTGGCGAGAGCGGGGACAGCGACGGCGTTCATGCCGCTACCTCCACGGTCGCGTCGGTCGCGTCGGTCGCGTCGGTCGCGTCGGTCGTCTCGGCCACGGCGGCCGCGTGGTACTCGACGGCGTCTTGGGTTGTGTGCATGAAGGCGTCCTCCAGTGAAACCTGCAGGGGGGTCAGCTCGTGCAGCACGAGCCCCGCCGCGGCGGCGATCTCGCCGATTCGCTCACTGGAGAGGCCGCGCACCTCGAGCACACCGTCCTCGGGGCTCACGATATGCGCCTGCTCGAGGACAAGAGCGTCGCCCAGCTCGGTGGTCTGTGGGCTGCGCACTCGCACCGGGGCGTCAACCGAGGCGCGCGTAACGAAGTCCTCGACGGTGGTGTCCGCGATCAGGCGCCCGCGACCGATCACGATCAGGTGCTCAGCGGTCTGGGACATCTCGCTCATCAGGTGCGAGGAAAGGAACACCGTGCGGCCTTCGGAGGCGAGGCGCTTCAGCAAGTTGCGGATCCAGCGGATACCCTCCGGGTCAAGGCCGTTGGCGGGCTCGTCGAGAATCACTGTCGCGGGGTCGCCAAGCAGCGCCGCTGCGACTCCCAGGCGCTGACCCATGCCCAGCGAGAAGCCGCCGACGCGTTTGTGGGCTACCTCGCCCAGCCCGACGAGCTCGATCACCTCATCGACGCGCGAGCGCGGGATGGCGTGTGTCTGCGCGAGCGCGAGCAGGTGGTTATAGCCCGAGCGACCGGTGTGGATCGCCCTGGCCTCGAGCATCGCGCCGACCTCATGCAGCGGCGCCTCCAGATGCGCGTAGGGCTTGCCGTTGATCGTCGCGGTGCCCTCTGTGGGCGCGTCTAGTCCCAGGATCAGACGCATCGTCGTCGACTTACCCGCTCCGTTGGGGCCGAGGAAGCCCGTCACGACGCCAGGCGCCACCGAGAAGGTGAGGTTGTCAACGGCGACCTTCTCCCCATAGCGCTTGGTCACGCCTCGAACATCGATCACGCCCAGCACCCTACGAGGCTCGGCACTTCCCCACAACGCCCGCGAGGACGAACTTCGGCCGCTCTCGTATCCGTCTCAGGTCTGATCCGCACTGCTACCTGCGACCGAAATACCGCGGGTCAAGGCATTTCGCGGCAATTCAATGTCTAAGCTCTCGCGACGATGGCTGTGCTCGTGACTGTGCCGCTCGCGTCGGCGATCAGCTACTTCCAGGCGATCGTGCTGGGCGTGCTGCAGGGCGTGACCGAGCTTTTCCCGATCTCGAGCCTCGGACACACCGTCCTGTTTCCGACACTGTTCGGCTGGAACAAGCTGGTGAAGGCGCAGTCCGAACAGGAATCGTTCTGGCTGGCGCTGGTGGTGATGCTGCACGTCGGCAGTGCGCTTGGGCTGCTCGCGTACTTCTGGCGCGACTGGGTGGCGATCGTCCGCGCGTTCTTTCGCACACTGTCCACCCGCCGGATCACCTCGCCGACTGAGCGCCTGGCTTGGCTGATCGTGGTGGCGAGCATCCCCGCGGGCATCATTGGGCTAGCGCTCGAGCACGAGCTGCGCACGCTCACCGCCAAGCCGGAGGTCGCGGCGATCTTCCTGATGGTCAACGGTTGCGTGCTGCTCGCAGCCGAGCGGTTTCGTCGCCGCGCCCAGGTGGGCGAGCTGGCGATACGCGAGGGCGCCAAGCCCGACGGCGGACGCGAGCTCGACACACTCGAGTACCGCGAGGCGTTCGTCGTCGGCGTGGCCCAGACGACGGCGCTCGTGGCGGGCATCAGCCGAGACGGCGTGACTATGGGCGCCGGGCTCGCGCGTGGCATGGATCACAGCGACTCGGCGCGCTTAGCGTTCCTGCTCGCCACGCCGATCATCCTTGCGGCGGGCATCTTCAAGCTGCCAGACCTACTCGGACACAACGGCGATGGCATACGCGGTCAAGCGGTCGTCGCAATGGTCGTGGCGGCGATCACAGCTGTGTTCACTGTGGCGTTCCTGGTCAGGTGGTTCAAGACGCGAACACTCATACCGTTCGCCGTCTACTGTCTGCTGTTCGGCTTGGCGATGGTCATCTACACGACCGTTGACTAGGCACAACCGCCGTGTTGGCAACTCGCCACGCCGATCATTGTGTGGCCGAACCTAACGCTTAAGCTCGGCGCGCACGGCGCCAACCGACGCGCCGACGAGTTCTGCGGAGCGGCTCTGCGAGATCATTGACATCTCCGGTTTCAACAGCAGCGCGAGCATGCCGATCAGAGTCCAACACCGGCTCGGCCACCAGCTCGGCGTCCGCGAGTGCGCGCGAACGTGAGCTCGGCGTGCTCGCCGATGCGATCGGCGAGCAGGTAGGAACCTCTGTCAGCACGAGCGCGGGGAGAGGCATCCGCGGCGAGCCGTCACCCACCGTGAAGAACCTCAAAACGGATAGAGGGGGCTTAGGACCGGATCGGTCTTCGGCGTCAGCGAGGAGCTACTCGACCTCGAGCTCGGGCTCGCCCGTATGGAGGTGATCGGGCATAGAAATATTTGCAGCGCGGGCCGCGAACGGCTTCTGGATGTCCGGGCGGGCGAGGGCGAGCCAGGAGACAAGGACGGCGACGGCGATCGCGAAGACGAACGCCGTCGGGCCGTCGCCGAAGTTGAGCCCGCTGATGCTTTTCGGCTTGCTGATGTAATCGGCGAAGGACGCGCCAAGCGGCCGCGTGACGATGTAGGACATCCAGAACGCGGCGATGCTGTTCAGGCCGAACTGCCACATCGCCAGGCCGGGAAGCAGGATGACAACGCCGAAGAGGATGCCAGAGTCCAGGTAGCCAAGGTTCAGCGAGGTTGCGGTGAAGTCTCCAAGCGCGGTGCCAAGCGCGAAGGTCGCGAACACCGTCGCCCAGTAGAAGCCCTCGCGTCGCTGAGTCGTGATGCTGTGGATCGACAGCGTGCCCTCGCTGCGCTGCCAGACCCAGAAGATCACGGCAAGGATCACCGCCCACAGCGCCGTCGTGCCCGCATAGGGGATGTGAACGTCGAGATGCAGGAAATCGGAGACGCCGGTCCCCGTGATCGCGATCGCAAATGCCAGTGCCCAGTATGCAAGCGCTCGGTAGCGGCGGGTGCCGAACTGCAGCGCCAGCCCCACGACGATCACGAGCACCTCGATGCCGCCGCCGACGAAGTTGCCATACGTCTTCAGGTAATCCGACGTGGCCTCTCCACCCGCGGTCGTCAGGATCTTCACCACCCAGAAGACGAAGATGACCTCCGGGACCTTCGCCGCCAGTGGAGCGGGAAGGAACCGGCCGATCAACGGAAGCTGGCTGTCCGTGGACGCGCCGCGCCTGTCGGGCCTCGGCGAAGACACCTCGATCACTTGCTACACGATAACTGGAGCGCAGCGGACGTCAATCAGCCCAAAGGTCTAATTTCGGCGATCCTGCCTCATCCTGAGGGGCGAGTGGGCTCATCATGGAGTCCTAGATATGGCCCCTGGCCGGCCTCAACCTGCCGCTGGGATGCACGCGTCGCCGGCTGCCCGATCGCCGGACGCCTCCTGCTCTCCGGCGCCGGCTTCGACGCGGCCCACAGCTACCCACTCCTGTCGCTCGCCAGCGGCTCCGTGACGCATGAGGGCTACGCATCTCAGCGTGAGGGCCGCGCGTTCGGCGGCGGCTGACGGCCAGGACGCGACCGCTGTAGTCAGTCGGCTCTTCCCTGTTTTTTTCGTCTCTGGGCGTCGCGGGCGTCGCGGGCGACGCGCCAGAGCGAGGCGAGCAGCAGCAGCGGCACGGCGATCGGCATCACCCACCACGCAGCGATCCCTGCGGCGGCGACCGCTGCTGCCACCCCGAATGCAACGACGACGCCGATCGCGGTGCGCCAGTCGTCGCCTACGACGAAGTCCCAGATGCCGACACCGGCATTGCGCAGCCAGCTCACCGCACTCACGCCCGCTCCGTCGCGACCTGCTCGGAGGTCTCGCCTTCGCGCTTGCGCTGCGCGCCGGCAGCGAGCAGACGGCGCAGCGCGTAGACGGTTGCAAGCGCGAACAGCGCGACCGCAGGCACGAGCACGAGCAGCGCGGCGTCGGAGCCGGGCCAGTGTGCGCCTGTGCCCTCGGTGCCCCAGAACATGCCGAACGAGGTGAGCATCACGCCGACGGCGAACTTGAGTGTGTTCTCCGGAACGCGGGTGAGCGGCGCCTTCGCCGCGGCACCAATGAGCACGACGAGCCCGATCGCGACGCCTGCGGCAGCAGCGGCGATGCCGACGTGATGCTGGTTCGCGCCAAACGTGAGCACGATGAAGACGACCTCGAGGCCCTCGAGCAGCACGCCCTTGAAAGAGAGCAGGAAGGAGTACGCGTCGACGCGCTTCTCGTCAGTGGCGATCGCCTCGGCGGCGTGGCGCTGCTGCTCGTATTCGGCGGCCTCGTCGTGGAGCGCTCTGAGCCCGGCGGCGCGGAGGATCGCCTTGCGCAGCCACTGCAGGCCAAAGACGAGCAGCAGCCCGCCGACGATGAGCCTGAGCACGCCGATCGGCAGTGCAGTGAGCGCGGGACCAAGCGCAACGACGAGCGCGGCGAGCACAACGGTGGCCACGCCGACGCCGTAGAGCGAGGAGCTCCAGCTGCGCGTGGAGCCGACGGCGAGCACGATCGTGAGCGCCTCGACCGCCTCGACTGTGCAGGCGAGGAAGACGGAGAGGGCGAGGCCGACCTCAGCGCCGCTCACAGCAAAACCTGACGGTTTGCTGAAACCTGAGCAAGCGCTCGAAGATCGCTCACAGCGAGCGCGATCACGTCGATGCGCGGTTTCATCACTGCCTTCTTGTTGAGGGCGATGAGTTTCACGTCGCGCGGATTTCTAACCTCGTGGACCAGCGATCAGAGGAGGATGGCATGCCAGCGATCGATCATGTGCGCATCGTGCACAACTGACCGCGGCGAGAAGGTGTGGTGACCTACGAGGCGACGTGCCCTGGCGAGTCGATGAGCAGAGCCGTCCTGGACCTGAGTCAATCCGTCTGGGGCGTACCGGGGCCGCGCCGCGCGCGTGACCCGCTCACGGCTCCATGCAGCGCGATCGCGCAGCCACATGCGCCGATCGCGGCGCCGAGCGCGATCAGCGCGCCCGCGAGCAGGAGTGGCGCGGTGACGGGTGAGGTAGGCCCGTGGAATCCGACGCCGTGAAGCACCCATGGCACGGTGTTCGCGAGCGTCGCCCACCACACTCCAACAGCCGCGGTGATCATGAGCATCGCCATGGCGACGCTGGTCGCGAGTGCAGTCTCGATGCGCGCAAGGCGCGGGCTGAGCTCGATGCGCGAAGCGATCGACAGCGCGCAGATGATCCAGGCCGCGAGGCAGGCGACACCAAGGATCGCCATTGCGCTGAAGCCGATTTCGTAGGCGGTGTCGTGCCCGTTTCGCTGGGATGCGGAGAGGCCGTGCGCCGAGATCGCGATGAGCGCGAGGCTCGCTACCGCAGCGACGCTGAGTCTCAATGCCCAGCGCAGCGGCGTTCGAGCTGTAGTCGAGCGCTCAGCAACAAGCACGCCAAGCGCCGTGGGCAGCACCAGCAGGATCCCGCACAGCACCGCAAGCGCCGCGAGCGGCGCGAGCACCTTCATCGCGAGCACGGCGTCGCCGGCGGCTGTGACGCTCGCTTGACCCTTCAGTTCCTGCCAGTTCTCCGCGAAGCGCTGAAAGACGGCAGCGCCGACGAGAAAGATTGCGAAGCCGCAAAGCGTGATCAGCGCTCCTGCCCGCACTCTCGCCGTCGCGCGCGCGCCACTGCCGAGCCCGAAGCGGCGCAAGCGCTCGCCCGCGCCGCTGCGGAGCACGTCGAGACGCGTGCTCCAGGCGATTGCCTCGCCGCTGCTCGTGGCGAGGATCAGATCGGCGAGCTCCTCGCCGTAGCGGGCGCGCCAGGACGCCGGGTAGCAGCGCAGCCATCTTCGCGTGGTGCGCCGCCGGCGGTCGTCTCCTGCTCCAGGGGTGAGGCGTCCACGCGCGCTCATGCTGTGCCTCCGATCGCCTCGCCTGGGCCTTGCGGCAAGCTCGGTTGACGCGGGCTCCGCTGTGGCCGGCGGCGGCGGTCGCGCGGCGCGGCTGCCTGCATCCGTGCCCGACCCTCGCTGACGATCGCGCTCAGCTCCGTGAGGCGCATCTGAAGTGCGGCGACGCCGGCGGTGGTGAGACGGTAGGGGCGGGCTCTGCCCTCAGGCGCGGACGGTTCGATCAGGCCGCGCTCCTCGAGCCTCCCGATCGCGCCGTAGAGAGTGCCTGGTCCGAGGCGCACGCCGGCGAAGGACTCGATGTCCTGAAGCAGCGCATAGCCGTGCTTTGGGCCCTCGGCGAGGCTCGTCATGATCAGCAGCGGCGGGTCGTTCTGCTGGTCTGCGCGCGCGCCGCCGCGCCGATCTTGATCGCTCATGCCCAGATAGTACTACGTAGTGCGTAGTAACGCAAGACGTAATAACGATTGTGAAGTGGCAGAAGTCCCTTCGATCACGGTCGCGTTGCGGACGGTCGCTTCGAGCCACCCGCGAGCGATGACGTGATCGCCGGGCCGCCGGTAGCGTCAATCAATCGACTGAAGCTGTTTGCCCCGATCCAGGCGTCATCGCAGCTGAGCACCGGCGCGACTTGTGGGGGTAGGGGTCTTGCGCGAGCGCCATGAATCCTAGTTCTGGGGCGGGCTTTCGGGGACAGGGTTGACTTTCCCGGCCAGTTTCTGGTACGTTGAAAACTGTCTTGTATCTTATGGACTCATGTCTAGAAGGTCAGGACTGAACATAGATATGGTTGGGGCCGACTCGGTTGTCCTGTGACCGGTTGTTGCGCAGCAGGGGATTGTTTCTGGAGAGGGACCTTTTCGAGCGTTTGAGGGAGCTTGTTGCTAGCGTGAGACATTCAGGGTCATACGTGCGGGGTGAAGCTGTGCTTGTGTCTGGTTCTTTAACCAGATGCGTCAGCTTTGCTGACGCATCTCTCTCTCTCTCTCTCTCTCTGGCCCTGTGATTTAGCCGCTGGCGGGCTGCGCCGGCTGGCGGTTGCCTGTTTGGCGGGTGATCCCTGGCGGGGTCTGGGTCTTGGCGCGCGAGCGTGGGTGTTTTGGTTTGGGCGCCGCTGCCTTGGCTGTTTCAGCGTCTTGGGCGGCATCGGAGTTGCTGCTGTGCCGGGGGCGTGGTTCTCTCTAACCCGTCGGCTGTGGCACCCAGACGTTCCTAGACGCCTGACGGCGGGTCGTTGTGGGTTTGGGGTGGGTTGTGGCTGCTGAGCGGGAAGGCGCGCGGGTGCGTGACCGCAAGACGGCTGGGGGGAGAGGCTCGCGTGCTGTGCGTGCCAGGAGTGGTGCGCGTCAGGCGCGGAGCATCCTTGGCTTGCAGCGCACAAGGCTTCTCGGCGCGGCTGTCGGCCTGCTTGCCGATGAGGGTTATGAGCGCTTTTCCGCCGGTGGGGTATGTGGGCGTGCGGGTGTCTCGCGGCGCACGTTCTACGAGGTCTTCGAGAACCGCGAGGACTGCCTCGCCGGGATCCTCACCGACACAGAGGCCCGGGTAGAGCAGCTGATGGCAAGCGTTGGGGTGGACGGTCTGCCTTGGAGTGAGCAGGTGAGGATGGGCCTTTGGTCGATTCTCTGCTTCGCTGAAAGCGACCCAGCGCTTGCACGGGTGTGCTTGGTCGAGTCGCAGCGCGCTGGTGGCGTTGTGCAGCGCAAGCGGCAGCAGATCGTCGACCGTCTCATCGCCGCTGTCGATGGGGGCCGCTCGCGGGACGCGCATGCTTCGCTGGCCAGCAAGTTGACGGCGGAAGCGCTGGTCGGCGCGACCAGCTCGGTGATAGCGGCGCGTCTGATGAGCAGTGGTCAGGGCGGTAAGGCGGCAGTCAGCGGGCTGCTCGGTGAGCTCATGGGAATGATCGTGCTGCCCTACCTTGGGCCGGTTGCGGCAAGACGCGAAATCAAACGCGCGCTGCCGCCAGGCCTACTACTCGACACCACCGAGTCTGGTAGTGCTGATCCGCTTGCTGGATTGGCGATGCGGTTGACCTACAGGACGGTGAGGGTCATCCAGGCTCTCGCGGAGCTGACCGCGAATGGCGGTGGTGCGAGCAACCGGCAGATCGGCAAGCAGGCTGGCATCAGCGATGCGGGACAGACCTCGAGGCTGCTCTGGCGCCTGGCCCAACACGACCTGCTGGAGAACGTCGCCAAGGGCAACCTGCCACGCGGCGAGGCCAACCAGTGGTGTCTGACTGCGACAGGCAGGCAGCTGTTGCGCAGCATCACAGCGCAGGCCGACGCGCGGTGGGAGAACGCCGCATGAGACCCCGGCCAACCGAAGCCGACGCCCACGGGACGTATGCGCAGAGCGCGAGTAGCCATCACAGCAGCGAGGGCGGGTTACTGCTTTCACGTCCGTCACGTTCACGCAACAACCTCATGCGGCGCTTGCGAGGTTCCACTAGGGCGTCGGCGACGGGGGCTCGATGGGCAGGTGGAAAGTTGTTCGGAGCGGGTCGCAGCCGGTCTGCGCAGCCGTTGATCGTGGATTACGGGTTTAGGAGGCGTGGGTAAGCGATGAGAAATCGGATGGGGGGACCAGGACAGATGGATTTGCACGGCAAGGCAGTGACAGCAGGATCGCGGCGACGGGGCGGCGACGCCCTCGCTCCGCGCGGACGTCTTCTGTTCCTGACGGCAGCGCTGGTAGCGACGTTCGCGCTGCTCTCATTCGGTGTGCAGGCCGCCGGCGCCTTCACCGGTGCGCTTGGCCCTCTCTCGGAAGCGAGCTTCACAGTGTTGGCCCCGGCTGTCTCGCAGGCGGAAGCGCCTTCCTATCAGCGCCCGTTCGAGGAAGCCTTCGGCTCGGCCGAACAGCCGACCTTGGGATCCTCAGAAGCCATCGCGGTCGATCCATCGACGGGAGATCTGTTGGTCGCCAGCGGTTCGCCAGGCACGATAAGCCGCTTCCATCCGGATGGCACCCCCGCTCCCTTCGCTGCGCTTGGCACGAACGTGATCGACGGCAAAGAAGCAAACGCCAAGCCGTGTGGCGAAGAACCCGCATCTTGCGACAAGACTCCGCAAAACGGCCTCGTATTCACCAATACTCCACGCAGTCAGATGGCGGTAGACCCACTGAACGGCGACATTTACGTCACGCAAGGCAATTCGTTCACCAAACCACAAACAAACGCTGTGGACATATTCTCGTCGACGGGCAGCTACCTCGGTCAACTGACTGCCTCCAGTGCGGGCAATTTCGAAAAGCCGTGTGGTGTGGCTGTCGACGCGAACGGCGCCGTCTATGTAGCGGGGGAATTCGGGGCTCTCAATGGGGTAGGCGCGCGACGAACAGGTATCGCCAAGTACGTGCCGACTTCCGGAGTCCCGGTGAACGCCGACAATGTCGCGATGTTCGTTTCCGTACTGGAACAAAGCTCAAAGGACCCCTGCTTGCTGGCTGCGGGCACGGGCTCTTCGGCCGGGTTCATCTTTGCGTCTGAGGAACCTGATAATCAGCAGGTGCGGGAAACGCTCAAGATCAACGAGGAAACGGGCGCCTCCAGCGTCTTTGCCGAAGGCCTCGGCGCCGTCATCGGGGTCGATCCGACGACCGGCAATCTGCTCATCGAAGCGGGCGGGCCAGAAGGCCGAGCCGGCAATGACGAGGAGCTGGAGGAATTCGACGGCGCGGACGAAGCGATCACCGAACAGGAAGCGCAGTCTCCGCTATCACGGCTGTTCTCAACCGAAGCGATGGGCGATTTCGCACTAGGCAATTCAGGAGAGGTATATGCTGCATATAGACAATCTGGATTCGCATCTGTGTACGGGACGCCGGTTCTCGTCCCCACCCCGGTGGCAAATGCGGCCGGCAATGTGATCGGCACGAAGGCGACGCTGTCAGGCACCGTAGACCCGTCGGGCTTGGAAGTGACGGCGTGTGTCTTCGAATGGGGCTCATCGAAGAGCTACGGCCATACGGCGCCGTGCGAAGACTCCTTCCCGGAAGGCAAGCTGCCAATCGACTCCAAAGTCCATCCCGTTCATCTGAACGTATCGGGATTGATCGCGAACGGAGCCACCTATCACTTCCGTATAGCCGCCACCGACGAACACGGCACCGAATACTCGCCCGACGAAAGCTTCGTGACCGCGCATACCGTCGTCACGGAACCCGCGAGCGAGGTCGAAATTGCCTCGGCGACCCTGAACGGAACACTGAGACCAGAAGGACTCGAATACAGCTCGTGTCTGTTCGAATACGGCGTCGTGACAGGCGCCAAATACGAACACACCGCGCCGTGCGAACCTGCTGCACCAAGCATCGAAGGCGACTACAGCCCGCATGCCGTGAGCGCGAAGATCACCGGGCTGCAGGCAGGCGTGACCTACCGCTTCCGCATCCAGGCCACGACGTCGCAAGGCGCTCTGGCCGGCGAAGAACAGCACTTCCAGACGTCCGGACCGCCGCAGATCCGCGAAGTGCACGCGCTCGACGCGACGCAAACCGAAGCGACCCTGGAAGCCAGGATCGACCCGTCGGGCTACGAGACCTCCTACCGATTCGAATGGGGGTCGACCACGGGGTATGAACATCGTGTTCCCGCCGACTTCGAACCGTCGCTTGGCTCGGGTACCACGCCGGTGCGGGTCACGGCACAGATAACCGGCCTTTCCGCGGGCACTGTGTACCACTACCGCGTGGTAGCCTCGAACACCGCCGCAAGCAGGAGCATCACCGTCACACCCGATGAGTATCTGGAAACCCTCGACTCCTGCGGTTTCCCCGACGGACGTTGCGTTGAGATGCTCTCTCCCAAGGAGCTCGGTCAGGTCGCCGCGCCAGGACGGGTCGAATACGGCGCCAACGAAGTCCTCTACCAGGCTTCCTCGGCATCCGGCGGACTGGCATACAGGATCGAAGGCGGGCTGCCAGAAGCGACGGCGGACGCCGAAGTGCTCTATCTCGCCTCCCGTGGGACGGACGGCTGGAGCTCCTCGCAGTTGACGCCGCCGATCACCTCCCGCAACGAACAGCGAGGCATCAAAGCGCAACCGAGCGCCTTCCTCGGATTCTCTCCCGACCTCGGCTGCGGCGTCGTCGCCAGCGCGCAGCCGCTCACCGACGATCCGGCCTCTCGGCCGGTCGCCGAAGCGGGCGGCGCGAACCTCTATCTCCGCGGTAGCGACGGCTCCTACACGTTGCTCACCGACACGCCGCCGAGTCCACTCGTAATCCAAGCAACCGGGGTTGCGCAGGAGTTCAAGCTGATCGGGCTGTCGAGCGACTGTCGCGATGTCGTGTTTTCCACGACCTACAACTACGCCGATGTCCCCGGTGTCGGCGATCTATACGAATGGACGGCGTCCACAGGCCTGAAACGAGTTGGATGGGTTCCGGGCAACGCCGGCGAAGAAGCCGTCGAAGCCGAAGGCGGCGTCTCCTCCGATCAGTACCACGCTGTCTCAGAAGATGGCTCGAAGGTCTTCTTCTCGGCGACACGCGTGGTGCCGGGCAATCCCTCCGACGCCGGGGAAACCGGTAAGAGAGGCCTGTTCGTTCGCGAAGGCGGCACGGTCACCCGTGACGTGTCCGCGTCGCACACGAGCACGCCGGACACCGGTGCCACGTATCAGGGCGCTACGCCAGACGGGTCACGGGTCTACTTCACCGCGAACGCGGGGTTGACGAGCAGCTCGAGCGCTGAAGGCACCGACCTCTACGAATACGATCTGAAGAGCGAAGCTCTCACGGACCTTTCGGCGAGCGATGAAGTCGGCGGAGCGGAAGTCGCAGGTCTCGTCGGAGTGGGAGACGAAGGCTCGCAGGTCTACTTCGTCGCTCTAGGTCGACTGGTGCCCGGGCAGGGTGGCACGCTCGTCCAAAATCGCAATGCCGGCACCGAGTCGCTATACGACGAGGCTGGCGGCACGGTGCGGTTCGTCGGCGCAGTCGATACGAGTGACGATGTCGCAACGAACACATCGAAGCAGCGCACCTCACGCGTGAGCCCAAACGGGCGCTATCTGCTCTTCGAATCGAGCGCGCAGGTAACGGGCTATGACAACGACGGCGCTCCGCAGGCGTATCTATACGATGCGCAGGCGCAAGGCGAAGCGACGGTGTGCGTGTCTTGCAGGCAGGACGGCGGTCCCACCTCCAGTCCGCTCGCGCCACTCTCGGGCGCCGACGGCGGCAGTGACGCGCTGTACGAACCTCAGTCGCTGGTGATCCGTGAAGGTCAGCCCGAGGTGTTCTTCGAGTCGCGTGACGATCTCGCGGCAGGCGCGGGCTCGGGCGCCTCGCAAGGCGGCGAATGGAACATATACGAGTGGGCGCACGATCAGGTGTTCGACATGGCAAGCGAACCCTCCACGCACGGCAATCCAACCTTCATCCATGTCGAGTTCGAGGGGGCAAGCAGCGACGGATTGGATCTGTACTTCACTGACCCCGGCAGGCTCAACTGGGAAAACCCGGAAGGGCGTTATGCGGTTTGGGATGCGCGTGTGGGCGGCGGCTTCCCCGAACCGCCGATGCCGGCCGCCGGTTGCGAACCGGCCGTCGAAGGGTCCTGCCAGGGCGGCGCCTCCCAGGCGCCCGCCTCGTCGGCCACAGGCACCGCCATCTTCTCGGGTCCAGGCAACACTCATTCCTCGTCCACGAAGAAGACGACTGGATCCGGTAGGCACAAGAGCCAGCACAAAACCCGGAAGCACGTGAAGCGGCGCGGAAAGCAAAGGAAGAAATCCAAGGCGAAGAGTCCCGCCAAGCGCAAGCGAGGCAACGCAGGCGCAAGGAAGACGAACGGCAACGGGAGGGCGGGCAAGTGACGATCGTCGTTGAAATGAAAGGTGTCGCAATGAAGGTCTGTCGATCGCTGCTCGCTCTGATCCTCGCTGTCGTGGGCCTCTCGGTTCTCGCGGGAGGCGCGTGGGGCGCGGTTACTGCTGCTCCCGCGTGGGAGGTCGCGGCGGCCGTCGGTCCGACGCATCTCTCGCCGCGGCAATCCGAGGTGCAGCGGGTGATGGTAGGCGCCGAAGGCGGCACGTTCACCCTGTTGCAGAAAGCCCAGGCCGAAGCCGTGCCGAAGGTCCGCAAGGGCGTGCTGAGCTTGGAAAACGCCAACACGGAAGCGACCATCGTCAGCGGCGAATACCGACAGGGGGATCCCGTCAAAGGAACAGGGATCCGGATCGGCACGACAATCGCGTCGTGTCCTTCCGGGTGCAGCACTCCCGGCACCAAGGTGACGCTGTCGACGACGGCGAGTAAGACTGCTTCCAGCGAAACAACCGTCTCGACCAAAGAACTGGAAGTCACGAGCGTCACAGGCACGTTCGCGGTGGGCGCACCAGTGGTCGGTGTCTATCTCAGCGCGGGTACGGTCGTGACGGCGCCCGTCAGCAACGGCATTCTCACGGTTTCGACATATCCTCTCGTGGCGGCCAAAATGACGATCACCTCCGAAGCGGTCACGACGCCGATCGCCTACGACGCGTCGACCGAAGAAGTGCAGAGCGCGATCGAAGCGTTGGCGGGCTTCGGCGCCGGTTCGGTGGCGGTGATCGGGGGTCCGGGCGGAGACGCCGAACACCCCTATCTCTTGACGTTCGTGGGCCCTCTCGCCGAACGCGCCGTACAGCAGTTCACGGCCGACGGCGAATCGCTGACGGGCACAAAGCGCTACGCGACGGTCTCGACGATGGTGCCAGGAGGCCCCGGCACAGGCGAAATCGGGATCTATCCCACCAACGTGGGTGGCGTTGCGTCGAGCGGTGAAGTCACTGTAAAGCTCGGGCCGCTGCCCGAAGGGGTCGTGACCTCCGGTCCCGCCAACGCGACCGGATGGAACTGCGTCACAGAAGAACGCGAAGCGACGTGCAGGAGCGCCAATCCGGTGTTGGCGCTGGAAATATCGCTTCCGGCGATCAAAGTGCCCGTCGAAGTGCGGGGTACGAGCGGCGCGGACCTCGAATCGGTTGTGACGATCTCCGGCGGCGGCGCGAGCGGGTCGAGCTCGTATCGGTTTCCGATCGTGGTGTCGGCGACACCTGCGTCGCCTGGTGTCGCGGCCTTCTGGACCGGCGCGTTCGAAGCCGACGGACAGCCGTCGGTGCAGGCGGGCGGGCATCCGTACAGCGAGCTCACATGGTTCCTGGTCAACACTGACCGATCGGGCGCCGGGGAAATCGTGCCTGCGGGCGATGTCAAGAACGTCGAAGTCGCACTGCCGCCGGGCTTCCTCGGCGACCCGATGGTCACCGAACGTTGCCCAGAGGGTTTCAAGACAGGATGTACAACCGAAAGCGTTGAAATCGGTCGCCTTCGAGCGAGCAGCGAATTCGCCAAGAACGCGATCTTCCCCGTGGCGGTAGAAAACGACGTGCCAGTCGGCGGAGCGGCGGCCGAGTTCACTGCGATCTACGCTGCGCCGTACGTGAGTCTTCTGGGCTCCGTGCGCTCCAGCGAAGACTTCGGTGTGACCGTTGACGCGCTGCACGTTCCAAGCACTTTCCAGAAGTCGTTCATGACGTACACCGCGCTGTACGGGTTTCCGCAGGCGGCGAACGGCAAGGCGTTCTTCCGCAATTCGACGGATTGCGGCGAACAGGCTCGCCAAGCGCCGGCGATCGGATTGGAGACCGATAGCTGGGAGCAACCCGGAGCATTCGACGCTCAGACGCAACCGCTGTCACCGATAACGGGATGCGAAGCGCTTGAATTCAAGGCGTACGATCCGCAGACCAGCGAAGGCCAGGTGTCCTTCAGCTTGCAGCCGACCAGCACCGTCGGTTCGTCGGGTGTCGGTGCGACGGCGCACCTGCACATCGATCAGTCTGGGTTGACCGATCCCGAAAAGCTTGGGACGCCAGATTTGAAGGAGTCAGTCGTTACGCTGCCGGAAGGGCTCGACGTCAATCCGGGGCAGGCGAATGGCCTTGAAGCGTGCAGCGAGGCGGAGGTTGGCTATGAGGGTGAAGGGGCGTTGCCGAACCCGACGCGGTTCAACGACGATCCCGTCTCGTGTCCGGATGCGTCGAAGCTGGGGACGGTCGAAGTGTCCACGCCGCTGCTTGAAGAACCGCTGCAGGGCACGATCTACTTGGCCGCGCAGGAAGAAAACCCATTCCACAGCCTGATCGCTCTGTACCTCGTGATCGAAAGCAAGCGTTTTGGGGTCACGTTGAAGCTGCCAGGGAAGGTCGAAGTCAACGAGGGCAGCGGACAGATCACCGCGACGTTCGACTACGTTCCCCAGCAGCCGGTGGAAGATCTGACGTTGCATTTCCGTGGTGGCGGCGGGCGTTCGGAGTTCGCTACACCAGAAGTCTGCGGCACTTATACGACCAAGGGCAATTGGACGCCGTGGTCGGCGCCCGAATCCGGCCCGCCGGCCGAAACCTCCGATTCGTTCAACGTTGCCAGCGGCTGCTCCTCTTCGCCGGCGACACGCCCCTTCAATCCTGGCTTTGAAGCCAGCATGGCCACGCCGGCGGCGGGCGCGTTCAGCCCGCTGACGATCAAGCTCTCGCGCAACGACGGCGAACAGGAACTGACACACCTGAACGTCACGCTGCCGAAGGGTTTGATCGGCAGCGTGATGGGTGTCGCGGAGTGCTCAGAAGCGCAGATCATGGAAGCGGAAGGCAAGAGCGGCCGTGCTGAGCTTGCGCAGCCGAGCTGTCCCTTGGGCTCTGAAATCGGACGGGTCGATGCTGCCGCAGGCGTCGGGTCCGAACCGGTGCACGTGCCTGGGCGCGTCTACTTTGCGGGTCCGTACGAGGGCGCGCCGTTCTCGACGGTGGTAGTCACGCCGGCTGTCGCGGGACCGTTCGACCTTGGCGACGTAGTCGTGCGCGCGCCGCTCTACATCGATCCGAAGACGGCGCAGGTCTCGATCAAGTCCGATCCGATCCCCACGATTCTCCAAGGCATTCCCTTGAAGCTGCGGTCGGTGACGATCGAAATAGACCGTTCCGCGTTCACGCTGAACCCCACCAGTTGTGAACCGATGAGCGTCTCGGCGACGATCACCGGCGCCAGTGGCGCGACGGCGACGCCCTCGAGCCGCTTTCAGGTCGGCGGTTGCCCGAACCTGAAGTTCACGCCGAAGTTCACGGCCTCCACGCAGGCGAAAGTCTCTCGTCGCGACGGGGCATCACTGAAAGTGATGATCAGCCAGAAAGCTGGAGAAGCCGATCTGCATAGAGTCGATGTCCAGCTTCCCAAGCTGTTGCCTTCGAGGATCGAAACCTTGAAATTGGCTTGCACAGAACAGCAATTCAATGCGAATCCTGCTGCCTGTCCTGCCGAAAGCAAGGTTGGAACGGCAATTGTGCACACTCCTGTCCTCAGCGTGCCCTTGCAGGGTCCAGCGATTTTGGTATCGCATGGAGGCGCTGCTTTCCCCGATCTGGTTTTGGTCTTGCAGGCCGACGAACGTGGTGGGGTTGTGACGATCGTCGCTGAAGGCGATACCGAGATAAAGAATGGCATTACGTATTCGCGGTTTGAAACGATCCCGGATGCGCCGATCTCCAGTATGGAACTGAATCTCCCTGAGGGTAGGTATTCGATTCTGGGAGCGCCGTCAGCCAACGGAGACCTTTGCGGCAGGTCGCTGGTCATGCCCACGACAATTGAAGGTCAGAATGGCGCGGTGGTGGAAAAGCGCGTCCAGATAGAACCGGAAGGTTGCTCTGGCCCCCTTTCTGTTCGCTCTCATCGTGTGGAGAAGGGGACGCTGGTGCTCAGGGTCTACGCCCCGTCGGCTGGGAAGCTCACGGTATCTGGCAAGGGCGTGGAAGCACAGACTGAGAGTCCTGGTGCGCCGAAGATCGTGACCTTCAAGATCCACGAGCGTAAGGTCGGGAGATTGAAGACGAGGGTGAGCGTTCTCTTCACGCCGAGCAAGGGCGAGGCCCGCAAGCGTCAGGTCAAGCGCTTGGCGGTGAAGTTCAAGGCGCCCAAAGGGCAGGCATAAGGACAAAGGCAAAGCGAAGAGTGGAGGTTTCACCCCTTCTCTTTCGAGGGAAGGTAGGGTTCGGCATTACGGCGGGGCAGGGCGCGAAACTGATGGGCGTCCTTCTCCGTCGTTGCCATGTCAGGGGCTGAGGGAGCGAGTCCGGGAGCGGCAGATGGCCAAGTCGCCAACCCGAGGCGGACAGGCTGATGGCGAGCGAGGGCTGCGCGTCTCATCGTCGGCGAGCCAGCCGGCTACCACGCCGCCGCTCGGCGGGCACGCTGTCGCCGGCGCGGCCTTCCTCGTCGTGGCTGACGACCACGATCCGTCCCATCGCGGTCGGCTTCAATGCCGGGATCACCACCGTCGGCAACAACAGCGGCAGGAGCAGCAGGTTGAACCAGTCCCACAGGGTGTTGCCGGTGAACCCGGTCCAGACCCAGTGCCCAAGGTAGCCGCCGAGCACGATCGCGACGAAGACGGCGAGCAGCGTGCCTGCGGCCGCGGAGTGGCGCGCCCCCCAGCGAGCGCGCAGGTCCGCGAACCCCGGCATCAGCAGCAGTGTCAGCGGCAAGACGATGAGACTCAGCCAGTCCCAGAGGGTGTTGCCCGTGAACCCGGTCCACGCCCACGGGATCGCATAGCCGCTCAGCACGAGTACGCAGAAGAGCAGGAGGACAGTGAAGGCGGTTTGCTTCGTCCGTGGATCCATCCGCGTCTCACGGCTGACCCAGGTCGGCAGGAAGGCGAAGACGAGCGGCAGCAGCAACAGATGAAGCCAGTCCCAGAGCGTTGCGGTTTCACCGTCGATTCCGGTCCACGGCCAGTGGTGGCTGTAGCCGCCCCAGAGCACGATCGCAAGCGCTAGGCCGCCAGCCGCCGCAAGCAGCGTCGTGCGCAGCGGCACAGCCGCTGACGAGAGCTCCTTCTGGGCGGCCTTGCTCCCAGCGGCCTCCTTCAGGACCTTGATCTCCTCCTCGAGCGGAGCGACGTGCGTGCGGAATGCCGCATCGCGGCGCTGCTGGGCCTCCTCGATCCTCTGCTTGAGAGGCTCAACCGTCTCGGTCGCTTCCATCTATCGCTCCCTTCTCCGTCGGTTGGTCAGTCGCGGGACTCACGAGGCCCATGCCGGGCTCCTTATAGCCGCTGGAGGCCGCGCGTGCTGCTCACGCACGTTCCGCTGTTCCAACTGAGCGGGATCGCGATGAGACCAGGGTGGCCAAAGTGCATCAACAGCGACGGCATGGTCGGATGGACGATCTTTTCCCGGCGACTTCGGCGCAGCGAGTTTCGCGCTCAAGTTGGCGGTCCGCCGAATCTCAGCGAATCTGCTCTGCCAGCTCGACGATGATCCCCTCTGGGCCGCGAAGGTAGCAGAGCCGGTGGCTGTCTTTGTAGCGCTCGATCTCGCCAACGAGCTCAGCGCCACGGACTCGCAAGCGCGCGACGACGGTGTCGATGTCGTCGACCGCGAATGTGATGTGGCGGATGCCAAGGGTGTTCGCCGGTGCGTGTTGGTCGCTGTCGCGGACCGGCGGGGCGTGGAACTTCGACAGCTCGATTCGCGCGTGGCCGTCTGGGGTCTCCAGCATCGCGATCTCCGCCCGGACTCCCTCGAGGCCCACCACTCGGTCCACCCAGTCGCCCTCGACCGACCCTTCGCCCTGCAGCTCGAGCCCGAGCTCGATGAAGAACGCCGTCGCTGCCGCGAGGTCGTCGACCACGATGCCGACGTGGTCCATGCGCTGGATCGTCATGCGCTCGACGGTAGCGGAATGATGGCCTAGCTGACGTGCCTACATAGGTTGTGAACGGTTGAGGAGGCATCCGGGCCTCTTCCAGCCTACGCTTGGAACGTCTTGATGACGACCGAAGCGTCCCTGGCTTACAGTCGGTCCATGACGAGAGCCAATCGAGCGCCTGCAGAGTCCAAGCGTGCGCGATCGCGCGAGGACCGGGAGTGCTTCCTCGACATGCCTCGGGTAAATCTCACGCGAAGCCCGCGCCCGCCGTCTTAGGAGATGGCAAGCCAATGAGAGGAACGAGGCCAGTGACTTCGTCGACAGCCAGAGCACTCGAGCCCCGCGTGAAGGCGCTCGACTGGGCTGAGCTCAACCAGCAACTCGACGATCGCGGCTTCGCAGTCACCGACGCTGTGCTCGATCCCAGCGAGTGTGACGAGCTGCGCTCGCTCTTCGACGGCGGTACGTTCAGGGCGACGGTCGACATGGCGCGCCACCGCTTCGGCGACGGTCGCTATCGCTACTTCGCCCATCCGCTGCCACAGCCGATCGCCGAACTGAGAGCTTCCTTCTATGCACAGCTGGCGCCGATTGCCAACGAGTGGGCGGAGCGTCTCAGAGAAGACGAGCGCTACCCGGAGACTCACGACGAGCTCCTCGAGCGCTGCCGAGCCGCAGGCCAGGAGCGGCCGACGCCGCTGATTCTCCGCTACGGCGAGGGAGACTGGAACGCGCTTCACCAGGATCTCTACGGGGACGTTTACTTCCCGTTTCAGGTGCTGACGATCCTCTCGCGGCCAGGAGTCGACTTTGGCGGCGGCGAGTTCGTCCTCGTCGAGCAGCGACCCCGCGCTCAGAGTCGTGCCCACGTCCTCAATCCTTCTCAAGGTGCATTTGTGATCTTTCCGACCCACCACCGCCCCGCCTCTGGCCAGCGGGGCTATCATCGCGTCGGCCTGCGTCACGGGGTGAGCACCCTGCATAGCGGCTCGCGGACGGCGCTTGGGATCATCTTCCACGACGCGAAGTGAGCCTGCCACCGTTCGAGTCGGTCGTCGAGGAGCACGGGCCCGCTCTCCTGCGCTTCTGCGCGCGACGGGCAGGGGACGATCGAGCAGAGGACGTCTTTCAGGAGACGATGCTGGCGGCGCTCCGCCACTGCACCGACATCCAAGACGCTGAGACGATCCGGCCCTGGCTCTACGCGATCGCCGCCACAAGGCGATCGATGCGCACCGCGTCGCGGCCCGTTCGCTGCTCGCGATCCCGTATGGGAGCACGATCAGCTATGGCGAGCTCGCGGCTCGCGTCGATCCGTCGTTCTTCAAGACGAGGGTCGAGCCATGGCAGCGAGCTCGCGCGGTCGGCGCGGCCAACGGTCGCAACACGGTTTCGATCGTCGTCCCCTGCCATCGGGTGATCAGTGCCGACGGTTCTCTCACTGGCTATGCAGGGGGCCTGCATCGAAAGCAGGCGCTGCTCGACCTGGAGCGTCGGACTGTAGGGAGATCTGACCCGCCTTCGAGCTGGGCCGAGCGCCAATTGGTGCTCAGCCCAGCCGGATCCGGAACTTGATCGACGGTAGCTCGGCGCCACTCGCGCGCGATCGGCCAGGGGCGCCACTTGCGCGGAGCAGCTCGTCGAGGGACCACTTCGCCTTTGCAGTCGAGCAACCGCCTCGACTTTGGAGGCGTGCTGCGCTCAGGCGCCGCGGGGCTCATGTGAGAGCTGGCTGTGGTCCCAAAGCCTGCTGGGCGGCCTCGCCGGACGAATATTCGAGGACCGCGAGTCATCCAAAAAGTTCGTCTGTTAAAATTAGCGCAGAATGCGGACTTTATTCTCGGACGTCCGTCTTTTCGTTGACAGCGGCTCGTGGATCGCGAATACTGGGCCCGCATCTACATCCGATAATCAGAGTCATCTCTCTAGTTGGCTTATCGGAAGACCATCCAACATCCGAGGAGGAACTCAAATGGAACAGTCGACGCTGTGGTTGCAGTATCTGAAGGAAATGTCGTCCGTCGTGAAGCTTTCCGCCGGCGAGGCGTTGCAGGTCTCCTATCCGTATGTGAGCTGGGATTGGGGCGGGAAGAACCCGGTCTTCGGCTCGTATTCCTACGAGCAGTGGGCGACGCTGAACGTCGTTCCCTCTGATCCCGAGCTGAACAACAACTCAAATGCGGCGGCAAGCCAGTCTGGATTCGACAATGCCTACCAGGCCTGGTTCAACGCGCTTGCCATCGGCAATTTGAGTACCGATAAGCATTACCAGGAACTGCAGACGCAGCTGACCGCTGCGATGAGCCAGTACGAGCAGGATTACGCGAACATCAAGAACGTCTGGCTGAACCAGACCAGCGGAAGTGGGCCAACCCTCAGCGCGTGGCTCGCCGAACCTGGGCAGTTCGGCTACCAGACGACGATCTCGAACGATCAGAGCAACGTTCTTGCGGCCCAAAAGCAGATCAACACCTACCGCGCTCAGATCACGCAGCCACTCGAACCGATGGTCAATGCGTTCGCAAACACGAAGTACATGACGAACGTAACCGAACCCAACTCCGGCGCCTCGCTGCAGGTTCGGATGTGGGGCACGGCGCCATACGCGAACCCATGGGCCTATATCGAAGAGGTCGTCGGCCAATTCGGCACCGACGCGGCGCATGGCGAACCGCGCGAGTTCTCCGTCTCCAGCAGCTCTGAGACCTATAACTACTCAGAGTTCTATGGCTCTGGCGGCACCGGCGCCTGGGATGACTTCATCGGCTTCGAGGCGGAGGGGAGCTACCAGAAGATCGACTGGTCGCAGTTCTCGTCGAGCTACAACTTGAAGTTCTCGTTCCAGGACCTCAAGGAGGTGATCGTCACGCCTGGGGGCTGGTTCTCTGGAAGCTACTTCGGCACGTTCGGAAACGGACCGTACGCGAACGGCTTCTCCGCTTATGCGAGTGGCAACAACAACTATTTCTTCGGCCCTGGAGGCGCGCTCAGCAGGATCTACAGTGGGCTGATCGTCGCCTACAGACCGGAAGTCACGATCGAAGCGAGCGAGTCATTCAGCTCATATCTGCTGGAAAAGTGGAAAGCGGAGGGTGGTCTCGAGATTGGCCCCTTCTTCTTTGGCGCCGAGACGAGCGGTGAAAAAACCTCTTCGACCGCCTCGCAGGAAGGGGCGAAGCTCGTGCTGCGCTCGAAGGCGGATTGGCCGGTGATCATCGGCATGAAGTCCAGCTGGACGAAGCCACTGCAATCGGGGTCGACGCTGCCGGCGGCGCGAGCTGCCGGCGCCGCGACGAATGCGCTTCGGCCTCCGGCCGGTGGGCCGTTCTTCGATGCCGCGGCCGCTGCGAGCCTGCATCTCGGGGCGGTGCAGAATCTCGCGAGCGGTGCGTTCATGGAAGTCGGCGCCGGCGCGATCCCGGGGGTCGCCCACATGTACCGGACCGGCCAGGGCTTCCCCAATCCCGGCAACGTCGGCTGGGTTCCGAACGGCGGCGAAGCCCAGGTGCAGCCGCTGAGCGTGGGCGAAACGGCGACGTTTGCGATCAACGGCGCGGCGGGGATGCTGGTGAACGGCTGCCCGTCGATGGTTCAGGTCCTCTACTGAGCGATCGCTCCTGCGGCGGGGCCGTGCTGCGCTGTCTGTGGCGATCTCGATCGTCACGGCCCGCACACGGCTCCCGCCGGCTGACGATCTCGCTTCAGCGGCAGCGTCACGGCCCGCACACGGCTCCCGCCGGCTGGCGAGCTCGCTTCAGCGGCAGCGTCACGGCCCGCACACGGCTCCCGCCGGCTGGCGAGCTGCGCTTCAGCGGCAGCTGTGCGGCTGAAGCGCAGGCCGCGGGCGGAGCAAGAGCTGGTGCCGCTCAGTCGGCCCACCAGTCTCGTTGGCCTTCTACGTCTTCTCGCGGGTTCTCGCCGAGATTGGGTGCGCCGAACACGAGGAGCTCGAGGCCTTCCGGCCCAGCCTCGTATCCTCGCCACGTGCCTGGTGGAACACGTACGACATCCCACCTCTCGAGCTCTACGATCTCGTCGTCGAGCTTCATCCGTCCGCTCCCGCCGATGACCACGAACACCTCCTCCTGCTCCTTGTGCGTGTGGCCGTACGGGAACCGGTGGTTGGGCGGGATGCGCTGATAGCTCAGGCCGGACTGCTCGAGCTCGAGCGCTTGGCTTGCGAGACGGAACTCCAGGTCCGGTGCGCCATTGAAGTTGGACCCGACGTCCGGCAGATCCGCTCTGAGGTTCTTGAGGGTGAACGGCATGGTCGCGATTCTACGGGTCAGGTCAGGCGCGCTTGGCATCGAAACCAGCCTGATGCTGACAAGCCGTCCCTTCGCCTCTACCTTCCCTTTCGCCCGCCAGCTCGGATCGTCGCTCCGCCCATTGATGGCCAGGCTGTCACAGTTCACAGTATGTTGAGGCTCGAGTGATGAGGCGACTGGCGGCATTACCGGTTGTGGCTGTGTTATTGGCGGCGCCCGCCGCGGCCCATGCTGGGCTCGTCTGGTCGCCAGGCGCGACAATCGACCCGGGCGGCTCCAAGCCCCTGTACGCCATCTCGTGTCCGACAGCGCAGCAGTGCACCGCGGTCGACGCCTCCGGCGAGGAGGTCACGTTCGCTCCGGAATCGCCTGGCTCGTCGACGCCCGTCGCAGTGGCCGGCTCGACCCTGTACGGAGTGTCGTGTCCAGCCGCCACGCAGTGCACGGCTGTGTCCAGCGATGGCGAGGAGGTCACGTTCGACCCGCAGGCGCCAGGCAGCCCGACCCCGGTCGATATCGCTGCGAGCAGGGATCTCGCGGCCGTCTCGTGCCCGACCACGACCCAGTGCACGACGATCGTCGAGGACTCAGAGGCCGAGCTGACGTTCAATCCTCAGGCGCCAGGCACGCCGACGGGCATGACGGTCGACCCAGGCGGCCTGCTCAACGGCATCTCCTGTCCAAGCGAAACCCAGTGCACGGCGGTCGACGTGAACGGCAGCGGCAGGGAGGTGACGTTCAACCCGCAGTCGCCGGCAGGCGCCTCGCCGGTCACGATCGACAGCGGCAGCTTCTTCTGGGAAGTCTCATGTCCGACGACCAGTCAGTGCACCGCCGGCGACGGATCAGGACGTGTCGTCACATTCAATCCGACCTCTCCTGGCACGCCGGCTGCCACGAGCGTCGGGCTTGCGCAGGTGTCGAGGATCTCCTGCCCAACTACCTCGCAGTGCACAGGGATCGATCTGAGTGGCCACGAGGTGACGTTCGACCCCGCCTCGCCCGCCGGCGCGATGCCGGTCGCGATCGACACAGGCGGCGGCGAGCCGTATGAGCTTGCATGCCCAAGCACGAGCGTTTGCGTGGAGGTCGACAACACCGGCGGCGAGGTCACCTTCGACGCTGCCACCGCCGCGATCTCGCCTGTGGTCGAGGTCGACGGCGGCGAGCCGATCTTCGGAGTCGCTTGTACGAGCGCAGCCCAATGCGTCGGCGTCGACGTGGTCGGCGACGAGGTGAGCTTCGACCCGGCCTCGCCCGCCGGCGCGACACCGATTGCCCTCGACAGCGGGCATGTGCTCGAGGGCGTCGCCTGTCCGACTGCCTCCCAGTGCACCGCCGTCGACGGCGACGGCAGGGAGGTGACGTTCGACCCAGCCTCGCCGGGCAGTCCGACGCCGTATCCGATCGGGAGCGGGATCATCTACGGGGTCGCCTGCCCGACCGCGACTCAATGCACCGCCGTGAACGGGGCCGGCGAGGTCACGTTCGACCCGCAGGCGCCTGGCACACCGACACCTACTGCAGTCGACTCTGGCTACTTCCTGTACGCGGTCTCCTGTCCTTTGGTGAGCAGCTGCACAGCCGTCGACAATGCCGGCCACGAGGTGACGTTCGACCCAGCATCGCCAGCCGGCGCGCTGCCGCTGACGGTCGACAGCGGCGGTGACATGCGCGGGATCGCCTGCCTGCCTGCGGCCAGCTGCACGGCGATCGACACAGAAGGTCGAGAGGTCACGTTCGACCCGGCCTCAGGGACGTACACGACGCCGCGGTCAATCGCTGGCGGGCAGCCTCTGACCGGGATTGCCTGCCTGTCGGCGAGCGACTGCGTAGCGGTTGGCGGGGTGCTCGCGATCGAGGGCGATCCTGCCAGTGGCGCCGCGTGGACAGCCGAACCGACAGCGGGCGTCAATCATCTGGCGGCGATTGCGTGCCCAGTGGTGGACGAGTGCGTCGCCGTCGACGAGTCTGGCCACGAGGCGATTGGGCAGCCTCAGGCTCCCAATGGCGCCGCGCCGGCGACGATCACAGTCACCTCTGCGGCTGGCGGTAGCGGATCCGCGGTCACCCGGCCTGTCACGGCGTGTACGGCTGCGAACGTACGCAAGGCGCTCCGCCGGGTGCTCGTGCCGAAGGGCAAGCGCGCCCGAATCAAGCGGCTGCTGCGCGTCAAGCGGTTTGCGTTCTCGTTTGCGGCGCCGTGCGCTGGCAAGCTAGTGTTGCGGTGGCGCTTCCTGCCTCGTGGCCTGCGGCCGGCAGCCCGATCCGCGGCACGCAGGCGCAGGCCGAAGCTCGTTGCCTCTGTGAAGTCGACGTTCAAGACGGCGAGCAAGCGGACGGTGCGCATCAAGCTCACTGCCGCAGGGCGGTCGATACTGCGGCGATCGCGACGAGTGCGACTGATTGTCAAGGCCAGGTTCACACCGCGTGGCGCCAAGGCCGTGACTGCGCGGCGTCGGTTCACGTTGCGTGATGGCCGCTCACCACTGCCCTGAGGTCGGCGAGCGACTCGTTCATCAGTGCTCGCATCGCCCCAGGGTCATCCTGCTGCACCCAGCGTCTGAATGCCTCGTGGAAGACCGTTATCCCGGTCTGGGCGGCCAGAGCCGCCGCTGGATCGGGAATCTCGCGTGCCCGTAGTGCGTCTGCGACTGCGTCAGCGAGCTTTGCGAGCTTGATCAGCTCGCGCTCTTGCAGCTCTGGGTTGGCGGCGATGATCTGGGCGCGGACACGGGCGAAGGCATGACGTTCGGCAAACAGTTGCGCGACAGCATCGAGCGCCGCGTCGATCGCCTCCATTGCACCTGCTTGCGCAGGTGCGCCGGCCACCGCTTCGACCCATAGGTCCTGCAACTCGCGAGAGCCTCTGAAGAGCACCTCGCGCTTGTCCGTGAAGTAACGGAAGAACGTTCGCTTCGTCAGGCCTGCGGCCGTAGCGATCTCCGCGACTGTCGTCGCGTCATAGCCGTGTTCCTCGAACAGCGCGATCGCTGCCTCGATCAGGCGGCCGGCGGCATCTGGCTTCCAGCGTGCCATGACCTCGAGCCTAGTCGATGTCACAGGGTGACATGAAAGTGCTAAGGTGATGTCACCAAGTGCCATCACCACTCCCTATCCCTATCCCTATCCCTATCCCTATCCCTATCCCTATCCGATCTGGAGGTTCCACATGCAAGTCTTTGTCACCGGCGCATCAGGACACATCGCTTCCGCCGTCATCCCAGAGCTGCTGTCGAATGGCCATCAGGTCATCGGTCTCGCCCGCTCAGACGCTTCCGCTAGCAAGGTCCAGGCGCTTGGCGCCGAGGTGCGCCGTGGTGAGTTGGCCGACCTCGAGGGTCTGCGCGAGGCTTCCTCAGAAGCTGACGGTGTGATCCATCTCGCCTTCGATCACGATCTAATGCGGACCGGGCAGATGGCGAAGGCAGCCGCGGGCGAGGCAGCCGCGATCGAGACCTTCGGCGCCGCCCTCGCAGGCACGGACAAGCCGCTCGTCAGCACCTCTGGCACGCTGATGCTGGCGATGTCCGGAATCAAAGATCGGCCTGGCACCGAGGGGGACATCATCCCCGGTGGGCTGCGCGTCGACGGCGAGAATCACGTGATTGGCCTCGCGGAGCAGGGGGTGCGTTCCTCTGTGATCCGCCTGGCGCCGATGGTTCACTCGGACCTTGACAAGCACGGCTTCACGCCATCGCTGATCGGCTTCGCAAAGGCCCATGGCGCCGCCGCCTACGTCGGCGACGGGGCCAACCGCTGGCCCGCCGCCAACACGCGCGACATCGGTGTCCTCTATCGCCTCGCGCTGGAGAAGGCCCCAGCTGGCACGCGTCTGCATGGTGTGGCGGACGAGGGCATCCCATTCAGGACCGTCGCAGAGACGATCGCGTCTCAGCTGGGCGTCGAGGCGAGGAGCGTCACGCCAGAGCAGGCCCCACAGTATCTGGAGTTCCTCGCGAGCTTCGCGCAGCTGGACGGACCGGCGTCCAACGCCCGCACACATAAGTTGCTCGGCTGGCAGCCCACACAGCCAGGCTGGGTCGAGGACGTGAAGTCAGGTCACTACTTCGCATGAGTCGATACTGCTGACGCGACGCTCAGCTGATCGCCGCTGCGGATGCGCAGCGTGGGATCAGGAGATAGGTTCCAGCGAGTTGCCTGGGGCAATCTCTGCGCAGTCCTGCGACGCTTGTAGGCCAAGGAAGCGCTGTGAGAGCCACGAGTACGCTTCGGGCATCCACGCCAGCGCGCTTGGCACGTGGCTCAGGCCTTCGTACTGCTTGTACTGAACCGTGACGCCACGGCTGCAGTACTCGCGCGCGAGGCTGCGCACGTCGCCGGCGATCATCACGCCGTCGCCAGGGCCGATCCCTGGCTTGTCACCTGAGGTGCCTTCCAGTTCGCCGCCGGCGCCCTGGCCGATGAACAGTGGCGCCGTCGGCGTGCCATCGCTGCCCATAATGAGCTGGTTGGCGACTTTCACGTAGACAGGGACAGATTCGGGCGTCGGATACTGCGGCTTTGCGATCTGTGCCCAGGTGAGGCCTGGATACTGGTCGAGGACTTCCGTGATCGACGCGTGCTGGAGCTTTTCGAACAGTTGCAGCCCATATTCGCTCATGTAGGGGGTGAGGTCGATTTGGTAGGCCCGCCCGATGCCAATCAGGCCCATCGGGATCACGCCCGCCCACGTCGTGCTCCCTTCCACATAGCGGAGGTTGTGGGCGGGGTCGACGAGCGTTCCGCCAAATGCGACGCCAACGATCTTCGAGTCGAGCGAAGGCGCATATGAGGGCGCGAGCTCAGCCGCCCACTCAGTCGCGATCGCACCGCCCGAATACCCGATCAGGCCGATCTTGTGCGTGCTTGCAAGTCCCGTGCTCGCAGACGCGAGCGCGGCGCGAAGCGAGTCGATCGTATTGAGCCCGTACTCAGGGCCAGCTGCGAAGTCGGCGCTCTCGCCCTCGGTGTCAGGCACGACGACCGTGTCTCCCGCGAGCAGCGCAGGTGCGATCAGGGCTGACTCGGCGTCAGGGATGAGCCCGCCAAGGTTGACGCCGCCAGAGATCGCATAGGAGGGCTCGTCTTCGTTGCTGAGCGAGTCGTAGAAGGACTGGTAGGAGACGACAGTTGGCGTCCCGATGCGCATCGGCGGGAGCAGCACCGAGGTGACGTTCACGGTCGGCTGGCCAATCGCCCCCGTCGAGCGGTAAAGCAGTTGCACTGCAGTCACAGGCAGCGGTATGCCAGCTATGTGGTAGGGGAGGGTGCGCGTCTTGAGGACCGTGCTCGGCGTGATGGCGGCGAGCGACTTGCTGCCTTCATAGCGGTAGAACGGGTCTTCTGAAGGAGTGAGCGCCGCCCGCGCGGCAGGCGCAATCAGCATCGCCGACGCCACCAGCGCGGCGGCGAACAGAACGCCCAAGTTCTTGCTGCCCCTCAGTCCGATCGACGGCATCTCCACTCTTCCTCTACCCTCCCCGCGCGGATTGCAAGCTCCTGCGCAGATTGCAAGGGGCATGCTTGGTTCAGCGACGCTTCGCTTTCACGTAGACGAGTTGCCCGTTCGCGAGTCGGTAGACGGTGCCGACCGGTTTGCCGCGGCCGCTGGCTGGCAAAGCCCCCTGCGTCGAGGGCAACGTCCCGGTTCGCTGAGAGCTTGCAGGGCGCTTGACGAGTCTGTGCTGTGCCTGGTCGAGCGTGATGTGGAGGCCAGCGATCAGGAAGGCGATCGCAAGCACGATGCCAATGTCGAAGAGGTTGACGAGGCCATCGAGCGGGTCGCCGCTTGCATCTTCGCCGCGGATGTGGCGGCCAAAGCCCGTACGGCGATTCATGTGCTTGCTGCCAGTTGCGTTGGGGCGCTCGCGCGCTCGAGCGCCGTGAGGTCTTCGCTGTACATCCGCGTACGCGTCGTGGTGAGCGCGAACGCGACGGTGCCGACGAGCAGCCCGATCGTCGTCGCGGCGAAGGCTGTGCGCAGATCGCCTGCGAGCGTGACGATGTCGCCATGGCCGAGCGCGGCGAGCCCTGGGGCAAGCGGGATGAGGGTGCCCATCAGGCCAAGCGCCGGTCCGGCGCGGACGAGGATGCGGGTGCTCTCGAGGCGGCGTTGCGAGGCGAGCTCGTAGTCGGCAAGCGCATGCTCGATCCCGAGCGGCTCGCCGGCGAGCAGCGCCCGCGCGATCTGCACGAGCGTGTCTCCTGCGATGCGGGTCGGTGCACGTCGTGAGAGCGTCGCCGCGCGGCCAGGGTCAGCGAGCACCTGGGTCACCAATTGGCGCAGCGCCTGGCGGCCTGTGCGGGCGCGTCTGTAGAGCTCGCCGGCGAAGCGTCCAAGCTCGAGGGCGCAGAGCAGCAGGAGCAGCAGCGCAAGGATGAGGACGGGGATGCGCAGCGCAGAGGCGATCTTCGCGAGCACTTCGGCGATGCTGAGCGTTGCTAGCGTGCTCGTCACAGTGTCACCTGCGGGCGTCTGCGCTCGATCAGCGCGCCGGTGAGGATCAGCAGTGCGATCGCGGCACAGACCGCGAGCATCGGCCACTGTTCCTGGTCCCCGCCGACGCCGGCGCTGCGCAATCCAGGCGCACCCCCTTCGCGCGGTTTGTCTGTCTTCTTCCCAGGGTTGCCGATCAGCACGCCTTTGACCTCCGTTTCAGTGTCTGGTGTGACTTTGGATGTGGCTGCGGCGCCCGAGAGCTGTGCGCCTGTATCGCCTGCGCCGGTGTCGGGGTGCCTGACTCTCCTGGTCGCGGTGTCGCGACCGTCGATCGTCGGAGCGGTCTTCCGCCGAGCACGCCCAGGGTTGAGCCGCTTGTGATGACGCTCGGCGTGCCTGCTCGCCTCGAGTTGGCGCACGCCGCCGGGGGTGTGGCCCTTGCTGTGCGGCTGGGGGCGGCTGAACAGCGGTGCGCGAGTGCCGTCGCCTTCGGTGCGCAGGCCGCGGCCTTTGCGTTTAGAGGTTCCGCCGGCGCCGTTCCCAGAGCCGACCGCCGCGGTGACCGTTGAGCCGGTCGACCCTTCTGGGGGCAACAGCGGAAACGGCACGTAGGGCACAGCGGGAATCGGCAGTGGATTTCCCGTGAACGCGGGCGTGACATAGGCGGTCATCCACATGCCATTGAGTTCCTGGTGTTCCTCCCAGCGGATGTGACCGTCTGGCTGTTGCATCGAGGCGAGGTAGCCAAGCGGTTCGTGGCCTGACGGGGTCAGCCAGGTTTCGGGGTTGATTCCAGCCGACCACATCGCCTGGACCACCCATGCGGTTGACGCAACATTTGGTTCGCTCTCCCCGCGAAACTCGGGGAAGCCGCCGTTTTCAACCTGCGCTTCCTTCAGGAATTCGAACGCCTTCCGCTGGCCTTCCGGTTCGGGGCGCCGAGCAGCATTCAATGCCTCGATCGCGGCGCCTGTCATGTCGACTTCGCCCTCGGTTTCTTTGGGCAGCAGCTCTCTCGCTGCTTCACACGGTTTTTGCCTGCGTGGGGTGAGCGTAGGCCAGCTGCCGTCGCAGTTCTGCCCTGCTTCCAGCCATTGCGCGGCGCGCTGAACGGCTGCTTCTGCTGCCGGTTCCCGGATCGGGCTGAGCGCGAGGATCGCGAAGATAGTGTCGTTGACCCCCGCCTGCGCGCCGGCCGCAACGTGTGGGAAGCCGCCCGCTTCCGCGCCCTGCAGGATCTGCCGGGCGAGGAGTTCGCCGGCAAGATCGACGCCGCCGAAGTCGTGAGGCGAGGTGCCGCTCGCGTCGACGACGAGCAGTTCCCGCTCGAAGTCAGTTGTGTAAAACGCTTTATGGGCATTTTCGGCGAGGTAGCTGAAGGCGCTGTGGCCCGCCACGTAGTGCTGGTTGACGGTGGTTTGATCGCGCGGATTGATCCCCGCGGCCGCGAGCGCAAGCGCCACCCAGGCGCTGAAATCAGCGTTGGGTTCGGCGCCGACTTCGGCGAAGCCGCCATCTTCCTGCTGGGCGTTCTGCAGGTAGCGTACGGTTGCTTCGAGGTTCGGCTGGAACTTGGAGTCCCGCGCAGTGCCCGTGCCGAGTGCAGCGCAGGCAGTCCACGCTGACGCCACTGTCACGCCCGCCAGCACTAAGAGCGTCGCTCGACGAGCGGCCCTGTTCATCGCCGGCGGCGAGACACTACGAGGATCCTCGTCTGGGCGCCAGAGCCTGCCAGGGTGACCCTTATGCGATAACGGCCAGGCGCGAGATGCGGCAGCCCAATCGCGAAGCGTCCGGCTCTCTGGGCTTTGCGGGCGATCGTCTTGATCAGTTGCCAGTGACGGTGACACCCCTGGCCGCGCTGGCGCGCCAGCGCGACGACGACGTTGCCCGGACCGGTGAGCTCGAGCAGCAGGCGCTTTGGACCGATGCGCTCGAGCGCGAGATGCGTGGAGGGCTGGATCGTCGCCCCGCCGCCAGGCGGACTGCCGCCACTGGTCCCGGCTTCCGTGCCGGTTTTAGCGGGTTGCTGGGTGTGTTCTGCTTCCGGTTGGCCCGCGAAGCTGGCGGGTGGCGGCGTACGAACGATGTCTTCGGCGGGAGGTGGCCCGCACTCGGACTGCCCCAGTTCGGGGACGCAGATGTCGAGGCGGTTGGAACGGATCGCGTCTTCCTTGCCTTCGACGACGACTGTTGCCTTGATCCGGTGCCAACCAGGCGTGCTGAAGGTGACGCTTGCTGCGCCCTGCGCGTTGGTGGCGACTGTTTGCGGGCTTGCGGTCTGCACCTTCTCGAAGCCATTTGCCGAGGTCAGCACAGGTGAGACGTCGGCGCCCTGGTAAGGCGTGGCTTCATCGCGAGCGGGTTCGGCAGGAGGATTGTCTTCCTCGTCATCGCCGTAGGCCTCGACCTGCACGCTGAAGGGCTGGTCGAGTTGCGCGGTCGCCGTCAGCGGTGGCCTCGCCGAGGTGTCAGCAGCGGGGTACAGCGCGAGGTTTGGTCTTTCTTCGAAGGCGTTGTAGACCCAAAGGACTTCGTCGTCTTCGTGTAGCTCATACTGGCAGCCGCCGACATCGGTGAAGACGTCGTTGACGAGAATGCCCCAGTAGGCTCCTTCTGCCTGATCCTCTTCGTCTGGTCCCCAGCGCGTGATGAAGTAGTCGTTGTAGCCGGGATACCATTCGCCGTCGAAGGTTTCACCGATAATGCTCATCGCGTCGGCCGACGCGGCGGTCGGCGTCAGACCCGGAGAGGCGTTCTGCGGGTCCAGGGAATTGACCCCATTGCACGGGCGCTGTTGGGTATCCGAGGAGGCCTCGACGTCGTGGCCCTCGGTCAAGACTGGCCCCTCGAACAGCGTTTCGGACTGCCCCTCGATGCGCACGTTGACGACGGTCGGCGCGGCGTTGGCCAGGGAAGGTGCGAAGGTGACGATCAGAGTGGCAGCGATCGATGCTGCTATGCGGGTCCTCATGTGCCTTTGGCCTCTTTCGTGCGGAAGCGGCTGCCCCCGTGTCTTTTGGGACACGAGGGCAGCCATTTGATGCTCAACAGGGATGCGTCGCGTCTTTCACGCACACGTTCAACGGCGGTGTGCGACTCCAGTTGGTGGTGCTGCCTGGCATGCTCGCCTGGACTTCGATCGTTCCCGCTTCGTTCATAGTCAGCGTGGCATCGCCTGCAGAGTCGGTAACGACTTCTTCGCTGCCTGCCTCGACCGTGTAGCCTTCGGCATCGAGGCGTTCGCTCGGAGGGATTACCCAGTGTTCGGAGCCGACTGGGTCTTCGGCGCCGATCGTCGTCGTCGGACGCCATTCGCTGACGTGCACGGTCAGCTGCGAGCCCTCTTCGATTGGTCCGGAGGCTGGTGTCACGCGTTCGAGTTCCAGCGGCACCGACTCGGGCACCCATTCGTCGGCTTCCGGCCCAGAGACGCCGGCCTGCATCAGTACCGTGTCACCGTTTTTCAGGGCCTGGGCGCAAACACCGTATTCGGCATAGTTGTTGTTGTAGTAGAAGATCCAATATTCTTCCCTCGGTTCCCATGTGAGCGTTTCGCCCATGAGGGTTTCGACGAAGATCGAACGATCCCAGTCGCCCTTCACTGCTTCCTCAATCGCCTCGTAGGCGGTGTTGTTCGGACAGGAGTAGGGCATCGATTCTCCTTTGAAGCCCTTCGCTTCGCTGGAGCCGTTGCCGACTTCCACCGTCGTTGGCGACAGCAGCGTCGAGCTCCTGCCCTCGACGCTCACGCTCGCCGTCGTGTTCGCCAGTGCCTGCATGGGGGCAATGGCAAGTGCCATGCCGGCGATCACAAGCGCCAGCGGCGCCTTGATCCCCAGACTTCTCTTGCTTTGCATCGTTCTATTTCCTTTCATTCCTGGACAATGTCAGGGTTTGATGTGATTGTGTGGGTAGCTTTAGGAGTCGCTCGGCGAACGTGGAGCGTGAGCGAGGCGTGTCGTGGTCGTGCTTGGGGCGTCGAGAGGGTGAATGCCAGCTTGACGATCTGTCCACTCCGAACGTTGGGGCGAGTGTGCAACACGAGCGCTCTGGCCACATGTCCATGCGCGGCCAGCTTTGCGATCTGCACGCATGGCGTCGGCCTGAAGGCTCGCGGCGTGTGCGCAAGGCAGACCTTCGCGGAGGATGCGGTGTGCGTTGGGTTGCGTACGACGATAGTCACCCGCAGCGAACCGCCGCTGCGGGTGACTATCGAGTGGCTGGCGTGCACACTGAACGTCAGCGCAGTCTGCGCCGCCGGCGGCGACGAGCCGTCCTGCGGGAGCTGGTCGCCCGGTGATTGCCCTTCCTGCGTAGGTGGTGGTTGAAAGCTGTTTTCGGATTCAGGTTCTTTGGATGCGGCATAGCCTGCGCCGCTGAGCGCGATCGACAGCGGCGTCGCGCTCGCGTCGGTCGTGATCGCCAGCGTCGACGGCAACACACCAGCTGCCTGCGGTGTGAAGGCGACGGCGATTTCGCATGATCCTTCGACGGGGATCGGCGCCGAGGTGCAGTCCAGCGCTTCCACGGCATAGTCGTCACCCGCGATTTCCACCGAGGCTACGTGCAGGGGGTAGGAGCCGTGGTTGGCGATCGTGAACTTCTGCGGCGCGCTGCTCTGGCCAGCCGTGACCGTACCGAATGCGAGCGAAGTCGTTGACGGTTCGGCCGTCGGCCGCGAGGTGTTGAGCAGCACCGAGATGCGCGTGCGATTTTCGATCTGCTCTGCGATCGCAAGGTCGGGGGTGCCGTTGCCATCCAGGTCGACGCTGCGAATGTAGAGTGGCGCCTCGGTGTTGGAGGCGATCGCGGTCGTTGCCGCTGCGTCGTAGGCGAAGTTGCCGTTACCTTCGCCGCGCAGGATCGCGACGTCCTTTTCGCGGTAGTTGGCGACGGCGAGGTCGAGGTCGCCGTCGCCTTCGAAGTCGCCGACGGCGACCGTGTTCGGTTCGGGGTTGGGCGCGACGGCGCCTGCTTCGTAGTCGGGGAACGGGCTGCCGGGCGCGGGAGCGAAGCCCCCTCCGCCATCGCCAAGCAGCACGCTGACGCTGCCGCCGGTCGGGTTGCCCACGCTCGGTTTCTGCTTGTTGACGGTGATGATGTCGAGGTGGCCGTTGTCGGTCAGGTCGGCGGTGACGATGTGCGTCTGGTCGACGCCGATGCCACCGCCGGCGCCCTGCCCGCCTGTGTCGAAAGGGCTGCCCTGCTCCTCTGTGAACCCGCCCTTGCCGTCTCCGAGCAATACGCTCACACCGACGTCGTACTGGTGCGGAGCGGCGAGGCCGCCACGAGTTACGAGCAGGTCGAGCTTGCCGTCGCCATTGACGTCGGCGATCGCGATAGATTGTGGGAAGGTTTCGGTGGTCGTCGCGCCTTCGAGTTGGCGCAGTGTGATCGGCGACTCTTCGGTGAATTCGCCGTGGCCGTTGCCAAGCAGCACGACGATCCTGTCCGTCGCCGTCGGGGTTATGTTCGGGTTCGGGGACAGTACGACGACGAGGTCGAGGTCGCCGTTCCCAGTGAGGTCGCCGGCGGCGATCCCGCTGACTGCGCCGTAGACCGACGGCAGCAGGATCGTCGGCTGCGCCGGTTCGAAGGACCCGTTGCCGTTGCCGAGCATCAACCCGATCCCGGAGCCGGGCGTTTCGCCGCCACGATCGCTGTAGGGAACGACGATGTCGAGCTTGCCATCGTCGTTGAAGTCCCCGACCACGGCGTCGGTGGGCTGTTCGAGATTGTCGTAACGCACCAACGGCGAGATCGTCGCGGCGCTCGGCGCCTGGAAGCGGCCTTCGCCTTCGCCCAGCATTACGCTCACGGTCTGTTTGGACCCGAGCGAGTTGAGCGTGATCGCGTCCAGCTTGCCGTCGCCGTTGACGTCGGCGAGATCGAACGACACCGGGCCGCCCTCGTTGCCTTCGCTCGAAGGCCCGAAGGGGCTGCCCAGCGGTTCGACGAACGACAACGCAGATGCCGTGGCGGGGGTGGCGATTGCGATCAGCGTGGCTGCCAACAGTGCTCGCAGGGTCACTCGCCACGTCACCGTGTGCCTTGCGTCTGCCGTAGGTCGTGGGCGCTTCAGAGGAGCACGCGCTGTCCGCTGTCGGGCGTCGTGTTTTTCCATCAGCGCACCCCCACCGAGATCTCTGTGCGATGGCCGATCCTTAGGGTGTAGACGCTCCTGCGCAGTCGCCTGACGGCTCGCAAGCGGCTCACGGTCCCAACGGCGTAGGTGCGACCGCCACGCACGAGCGACGCGCGAGCGGACTGTGCCTGTACGTATTTGACCTGGCAACGGACCGCCTGCTTGCGGCCGGCCTGCTTGACGGTGCACGTGACCTTGGCGTCGCGTCCCGCGGAGCCGCGTGGACCCGTCGGACCGGGCTCTCCCTTCGGGCCGGTGGCTCCCTTCGGGCCGGTGGCCCCCTGGGCGCCGGTCAGGCCTGCGGCTCCCCGTTCGCCCGCAGATCCGGTTGGGCCTCGTTCACCAGTTGGTCCCTGTTTTCCAGGCGCCCCTCTTTCTCCGCCTAGCCCTTCTTCGCCTTGAAGGCCCTGGGAGCCGGTCGGTCCCGGCGGCATTGCGATGCCCGTGCCGCTGAGGGCTGCGGTGCCGAGATTGGGGCCTTCTCCGGGCACGTTGGCGACGGCGAGCGCTTCCTGGTTGGTGCCGATGCCGAGCATTGCCTGCTCGAGTCCGAGCCCGAGCGGCTCGTAGGCAACCTTGACGGTGCAGCTCTTACCGACTGCGACAGGCCTTGCTGTGCAGCCGTCGGAGATCACAGGAAAGGCTTCGGGGTCTGCGCCGGTGAGCGTGACTTCTTCTGTCGTCAGCGGCAGCCCGTCCGGACGCGTGTTTGTGATCGTGAAGGACTTGGTGGGGCCCATCGTGCCAAGCGTCTGTTCACTGAAGGCGCCGCCGCTGTCGCTGAGCGTTGCCCAAGGGCCGTTCAGCAGCACGTTGATACGCCCATTCGTGCCGGCCTCGCCATTGGGTACGAGAAGATCTGGCAAGCCGGTGTCATCGACATCGGCGAGCGCGATGAAGGACAGTTTCGAGTAAGAGCCTGCAAGCTTGATCGTTGGGCCCGGCGCGAAGCCTCCTTCGCCGTTGCCAAGCATCAGGCAGACAGAGTTATAGGTCGTGTCCTCGACCAGGACGTCGAGCTTGCCGTCGCCATTGACGTCGCCGATCGCGGGGATGCCGTTCGGGGCGCACGACACCGTGCCTGGGCCGTAGGGCGCTTTGGGCGTCGGCGGGTTCGCGCTCGGTGGGTTGGGGATTGCGGTGACGGTTGCGTTGGGGGGGAATTCACCGTGACCGTTGTTGAGCGCGACACCGAGCGTCTTCGCCCAGTAGTTTGCGCTGATCAAGTCGGGTGCGCCATCGTCGTTGAGGTCGCCGACCATGATCTGACCGTCGCTGCCACTGCCGGTGGGGTTGGGCCCGGCCACGATCGGCGTGGCGGGATCGGCGGTGAATTCTCCTTGGCCGTTGTTGAGGTAGACGGACATCGTGCCGCTTGCGCCGGCGCTGGCGTTGTTGTTGTTGGTGTTGCCCGTCGCGAGGTCGAGGTGGCCATCGCCATTGAAGTCGGCTGCGACGATCGAGCGTGGCGACTGGGTGCCGCTCGTGTTCGATACGACCGTCGTCGGTGTCTGAAAGGTGCCGTTGCCGTTGCCGTTGCCGTCGATGATGCTGATGCTCCCTGGATTGACGCCGCCGATTGGTTTCGCCGGCGCCTCGTTGGCCGTTGCCAGATCGAGGTGGCCGTCGCCGTTGAAGTCGCCGACGACGAGCGCCACGGGCGTCTGTTCTGTGGGCGCGACGTTGGTGATCGTGGGCGCGGCGGTGAACGTTCCGTCGCCGTTGCCGAGCTCGACGCTGATCGTGTTCGTGGCGGGGCTGACGGTTGCAAAGTCGAGATTTTTGTCGCCGTTGAAGTCGCCAACCACAATTGCGTTCGGGCCCGCTTCGACGGGTATATCGGCGACCGGGCTTTCTTCATGTGTGAATCGCACGAAGCTGCCGTGGCCAGCGTTGCGTAGGACGGTCACGGTGGCCGCCGCGCGGTTCACGACGGCGAGGTCCTTCAGCCCGTCGCCATTGAAGTCGCCGGCGGCGACCAGGGTCGGTTCGGACCCGGTTTCGAATGGGCCACCCGCTCCCTGAGTCAACGTCAGCGCCGAGGCCTGTGCGCAGCCGAGCAGCAGGGTCGCCAGGAGCGCGCATGCACAGATAGCCAGGCGCGCTGCTCCTCGAATCCGTCGATACCTGATGCCCATATCCGTTGGGCTGGCTGCTGCGCTCATCATGATTGCCTCGCTGTTTGTGCATGGATGGTCAGTGTTCGGGTGACGCTCGCTCCGGCCGTGGTCACGGTCACGCGGTAGCGGCCTGCCGCAAGATGGGGGAGCGCCAGCTTCTTCTCGCCTGCCTTGTGGACAGCGATCGTGATCGTCTTGACGTGCTTGGGACGGGCGTGATGGGGATTTGCGGAAAGCAGCTCGATCCTCACCTCGAGCCGCGTGCTGCCGCCAAGTTGCAACAGCAGTCGCTTTGCATTCAGGCCCTTGATCCGCAGCTTTACCGGCTTGCCTGGTTTCGTCTGAGGTGAGTTGTCGGGTTCGAGGCTCGTCTGGTGGGAGCCTTGTTCGGTTGGGGGACCACCAGGTTGTTCCTGCTGTCCGCCTGGCTCTGAGTTGCTGCCTTCACCGTGCAATTCGATCGCGACCGTACCCTGGCCTTCAGTTGCGACTTCCAGGAGCGCATCGCGCTCGCCGCTTGTGCTTGGGGTGAACGCGATCGTCACCGCGCAGCTTGCGCCCGCGGCGAGGCTCACGCCGACGCAGGTCTGCGCCGTCACCTGGTAGTCACCGCCGTCGGCGCCGCCGACGCGTGGGCTCAGCACGTTGACGGGGACGCCGAGACGGTTGGTGAGAGTCAGTTCTCGCGTGCCACCAGCCCCGTCGACCGCCTGTTGCGCGAATGCGAGGGCCGAGTCCGAGACGCCTAGCGGCGCAGGATCTTCCAAGCGTAGCCCGACGACTTCGCCGAAGCCGACGTTCTGGCCTGCTGCATTCTGCTCACTGCCGTCGTCGAGGCTGAGCTTCCAGCCGCCTGAGCCTGAGGCAGGCATCGCTCCGTCCAGGCTCGATATGCCTTCAGCATCAACCTGTAGCTTGGCGACGCAGCCGGCGGGTTCGCTGTGCGTCTGCGCGGCCAAGAGCACTTCGGGTAGCGTCGCTCCAGCCGGCGCCGCCGTCGAGCACAGTTGGATGTCGCCGAATCCTGAGTCGATCGCGAGCACTACAGGCACCGTTGTGCCGACCGCGACGCTCGGCGGCTGGCGCCGCACGGGTTCAGCTGGATCCAGGCGGGTCGGCGGTTCTACGTCAAAGCCTGGTGCGTCCAAGGCGCGCAACGCATCCTGGGTCGCATAGAAATTCGACATATCCCCTGCCGGAGATGAGGCCCAGCCGCCATCTGGCAGCTGTTGGGAGAGCAGCGATTCGACCGTGTGTTCGTCAACCGCCGTCCATTCGTTAGAGCCACGCTTCACGCCGCATGCGCCCAGTCCGTCCAGCGCCCAGCTCACGCTGTCAGCGTCCCCGAGCGAGCCTTCGCCAGCTATCGCTTCCAGGAATGCGATTGCCTTTTGCACGGCCGGAGAGGCTGTGGTCCTGCCGGCGCCGCAGAGCCCTGCGATCGCCGCGCCTGTCAGGTCGACTTCGCCCTTGTGTTCGTACGCCGCCTGGGTTTCGACGGTTGCGAAGGTGTAGCCGCCGTCTTCGTGGGCGTTTGCTTCGACGATCTCGGCGACCTGCTCGACCAGCCAGCTTGGCACTGGCATCTGATCGAGCGCGATAAGCGCGAACATCGTCTGGTTGAAAGTCCCTTTGGATCCGAAATAGCCGGCGTGATCGAAGGTCGCCAGCTTCGCGAGCAGGTTCTGCTGGGATGACAACCGCAGCGGGTCGAGGCCTGCCGCGTTGGCGAGCGTGATCACGCGCTCGTAGTCGCTGGCCTGGGGGGTGCCTGTGCTGGTCCACACGCTGTCGCTGCGGTTTGTCCACAGCGACAGGTAATAGCTCTGAGCGCTGGAATCGCCGGCGCCTGCGCTCAGATCTGCGGCGTTGACGCCCGCTCCCGCGAGCCCCAGCAGCGACCACGCCGGATCCAGGCCGCCATTTGACCCGAGCGATCCATCGGGTTCCTGTTCTGCGCGGATCCACGTAACCGCTCTTTCGACGGCTTCGTGTACCTGCAGATCGCTGACAGCTGCACCAGCTGCCGCAGGCAAAAGGGCAAGCGCTGCCAGCGGTGCCGCAACCAGATACCAAAACCATGCTCGTCGCATGTCGCTGCTCCCTGATTCAGGACGGCGACACACACCACCAAGGCGACGAGGGTCTGCCGTCTATTCGCGAGACGTCAACTCCCCACGATCGGGTATTCGGGCTTGGGATCAACCTCCCGGATCTCCTTCCCAAGCCTTCTTTTTGCTCGGCTCAGTGGAACTGCGATCCGTTCGTCACCCACACCGCTGCGCGTCAGCCCCGGAATCACACCGGAGTTCCCCGCGTTCGTGAGCGTCACAAAACGTACCAGAGCCTGCAAGCTTGGGTCAATTCATCCCACAAGCGCCCTAGAGTCCACAGCATGGTCATCTCGCCAATGTCGGCTCGCCACGAACACAGGAGGGCGGCGTGACATCCACGACCTCAGTCCTGTCGAACCTGCAAGCGCCGATCGTGCTGGCTCCGATGGCAGGCGGGCCGTCGACGCCAGCGCTTGCGGCTGCGGTGGGGCGTGGCGGTGGCCTCGGCTTCCTCGCCGCCGGTTACCTCAGCCCCGAGCGACTTGGCCAGGACATCGCGACGCTGCGCAGCCTTGACCAGCAGATCTTTGGTGTCAACGTGTTCGTCGCGGGCGGGCATGCGGCCGACCCTGCGGACGTCGAGGCCTACGCGCAGCGCTTGGGCGGCATCGCGGAGCGCGCTGGCGTGCGCCTGGGCGAGCCGCGCTTCGACGACGACGCCTTCGCGGAGAAGATCGAGCTGCTGTGTGTCGATCCCGTCGCGGTCGTCTCCTTCACCTTTGGCGCTCCGCCTCGAGCCAGCGTCGAAGCCCTGCATGCCGCCGGCTCGGAGGTGTGGCTGACGGTCACCTCCCCGGCCGAGGCGATCATGGCCGCTGAGCTCGGCGCCGATGCGCTAATCGTCCAGGGCCTCGAGGCTGGAGGCCATCGCGGCGTCTTCATCGACGATGACGCCCAGCCCGAGCTGTCCCTGCTCGCGGCGCTGCAGCTGGTGCGAGCTATGGTCGACCTGCCCCTCGTCGCCGCCGGCGCGATTGCGACAGGGGCCGCGCTGGGCGCAACGCTCGTCGCAGGAGCAAGTGCAGGGCAGGTGGGCACCGCTTACCTGCGCAGCTTCGAGGCGGGAACGGCCGAGGCCCATAGCGACGCGATCGCGAGCGAACGCACGACGGTGCTCACGCGTGCGTTCTCCGGTCGGCTGGCCCGTGGCATCGCCAACCGCTGGCATGAACAGCACGGCGCTTATGCGCCTCGCGCCTATCCCGAGGTCAACCATCTCACCGCGCCGATCCGTGCCCATGGGCGCAAGGTAGGCGACTCCGATCTGATCAACATGTGGGCTGGGCAGGCGCACCAGCTTGCCGAGGAGCGCTCGGCGGAGGAGATCACGGTGAAGCTCGCGTCCGAGGCGCGGGCTGCAGTGTCCGCTCTCGCGGCGCGCTTGCGAGCAAGCTGAGCGCGGGCAGCCGCTCCACCCGGCAAGTTTGAAGTTTGATCTTTTGCAAGCTAACCTACTCCTCGGTATTAGCGAGACCGGCCCTGGTGGCCGGCGAGGAAGGGGCTGAGGAGAATGAAGTCCAAAGCGAGGTGGGCGGCGATGCTGCTCACGGTATTGGGTATGGCTGGGATTGGCGCGCTTGCGCCTGCGGCGCAGGCGCAAGCGGGGCCGCAGTGGTTTGTCGCAGGCAGCGTGCTCAAAGGAGGCTCGACCGTAGAAGCCTTCGGCATGGCTGAACTTGTCGAAATCGAAGCACTCGAAGCGCCTGAAGCCATTGGAGGCACGTTGGCGTGCAGATTGAAATGGGCCGGTGAAATCATCGGCGGTGCGCCTGGGGCCGATCTCGAGTCGACGACGTTGCCTGAATGCGAACTCGAGCACGTGCCAAGCTGCGAAATCAACGGTCAGCCTGGGGGCTTGGCGAGCATATCGTTGGGGCTTCTCGAAACGACCCTTGTCTATCTGAACGGCGGTCACACCGAAGTCGGGGATCTCTACAAGCCCCACAAACAACCCTTCGCGACGATCACGCTTGGCACGCACTGTCCGATCAAAACCACCGTTGAACTGGAGGGTTCGATGCTGGCTCAGGTGACGACGGGCGTCAAAAAATACCTGACTGATCAGGATCAGGAATTCCTGCCAACGGGCACGAAATACGAAGTGTGGAACGGAAGCACCTTCGTCCCCGAAGTGACCGAACTGGAATTGGGCGCCAACACTGCGCAGATCACCGGCTCGGTTGGCATGGAACTCGTGACGAACCCCGTGAAACTGGAATTCATGGTCGAATAGCCCGCGTACAATTGCAGGGGCAACCGGCAACCGGCAACCGGCAACCGGCAACCGGCGGGCGGCATCGCGGCCGCTCGCTGGCTGCTACTGGCATTAGGGCAACCTAATTCGTAATATCATCGGCTTTCTGCCTGGCGGCGCCTCTTTGTGCGGCGCCTTCAGGTCGCACACCTACTGAGACAGGTCCAGGAGAGCTGCAGATGGAGCACGATTTCACGGCGGGGCAGGCGATGGGTCTCGAAGAGGCCGCTGCGGGGCAGGCGATGGGTCTCGAAGAGGCGATTCGCACGCGGCGCACCCACAAGGCGTTCGGGCCTGAGCCGGTCCCGCGCGAGACCCTGCTCCAGCTGTTCGAGCTCGCCAGCTGGGCGCCCAACCACCATCTCACGAACCCCTGGCGCTTTCGCGTGCTTGGACCGCGCGCGAAGGAGCTCCTCGCTGAGGAGGCGGAGCGGGAGAAGCAAGGGGCGGCGCGGAAGTTGCAGCGCGCCCCTACGCTCGTCGTCGTCAGCGTCGTGCTGGATGGTGACGAGGGACAGCGCAGGGACGACCTGCTGGCAACTGCGGTTGCTGCCTACATCGTCCTGCTCGGCGCTCACGCGATCGGCCTTGCCAGCTACTGGCGCAGCCTGTCACTGCTTGACACGCCCGCTGTGCGGACGCTGCTGGGGATCCTCGACGACGAGCAGCCGATCGGCCTGCTTCATCTCGGCAATCCCATCCAGGCGCAGCGCGTCCCGCCGCGTGCGCCTGCGGAGGAGATCGCCGTCTTCCTCGACTAGCGCGAGGGGGTCCAGGCCGACTCGTCGATGGAGCCCGCGAACCACTGAGGGCGCGTCCAGGCGGACTTGCCAAAGGTGCGCCCGCGGCCGGCTTGCCAAAGGTGCGTCCCCGGCCGACTTGGTGCGTCCAGGCCGACCCAACCGAGAGCCGGCCTGGACGTCGATCTAGCTCAGGCGAGCTCGAACCTGTCGAGGTTCATCACCTTGTCCCAAGCTGCGACGAAGTCGCCTACGAACTTCTCCTTCGCATCGTCGCTCGCGTAGACCTCTGCGATCGCGCGCAGCTCGGAGTTCGAGCCGAAGACGAGGTCGACGCGGCTGCCCGTCCACTTCACCTCGCCTGTGGCGAGGTCGCGTCCCTCGAAGGTTTCCTCATCCTTCGACGTCGCTTTCCACGCGGTGCCGAGATCGAGCAGGTTTGCGAAGAAGTCGTTCGTCAGCTTGCCTGGTGTTGAGGTGAAGACCCCAAGTGGGGATTGCTTGAAGTTCGCGCCAAGGATGCGCAGGCCGCCGACGAGCACCGTCATCTCTGGGGCGCTGAGCGTCAGCAGATTCGCGCGGTCGAGCAGCAGGTACTCAGCTGGAAGCCGGTGACCGTTTCCGAGATAGTTGCGGAATCCATCTGCACTCGGCTCGAGCGCAGAGAAGGACTCCACATCGGTCTGCTCCTGCGCCGCGTCTGTGCGTCCTGGCGTAAAGGGGACCTCGACGTCGTGGCCCGCATTCTTCGCGGCAAGCTCGACGCCTGCACAGCCGCCGAGCACGATCACGTCGGCGAGCGAGACCCTCATGCCGTCGGCCTGAGAGCTGTTGAAGGCCTGCTGAACTCCCTCGAGCGTGCTCAGCACGCTCGCCAGTTCGTCAGGCCCGTTGACCTCCCAGCTTCTCTGCGGCTCGAGCCGGATGCGGGCGCCGTTGGCTCCACCGCGCTTGTCGCTGCCGCGGAACGAAGCGGCAGATGCCCATGCGGCCGAGACGAGCTGGGAAACTGACAGCCCTGAGGCGAGGATCTCGCCCTTCAGGGTCGCGATCTCCGCGGCTGCGATGAGCTCGTGCTCCACTGGCGGTAGCGGGTCCTGCCACAGCAGTGTCTCGCTTGGCACCTCTGGCCCGAGATAGCGAGCGACTGGGCCCATGTCACGGTGGGTCAGCTTGAACCAAGAGCGGGCGAAGGCGTCGGCGAACTCGTCTGGGTGCTCGAGGAAACGCCTCGAGATCTGCTCATAGACTGGGTCCATGCGCAGCGCAAGATCGGTCGTGAGCATCATCGGCGCGCGCGTGAGCGAGGCGTCCTCTGGGTCAGGCACGGTGCCGGCGCCGGCACCGTTCTGCGGCTGCCACTGGTTGCCGCCTGCAGGGCTCTTCGTCAGCTCCCACTCATAGCCGAACAGGGTTTCGAAGAAGCTGTTGTCCCACGCCGTCGGAGTGGCCGTCCAGACGACCTCGAGCCCGCTCGTGATCGCATCCCTACCCTTGCCGCTTCCGAACGCGTTCCTCCAACCAAGGCCCTGCTCCTCGAGTGGCGCGCCCTCGGGCTCTGGGCCTACGTACTCTTCTGGATCGGCTGCGCCATGGGTCTTGCCGAAGGTATGCCCGCCGGCGATCAGCGCGACGGTCTCCTCGTCATTCATCGCCATGCGCCGGAACGTCTCGCGGATGTCCTTCGCTGCGGCGAGCGGGACCGGATGGCCATTTGGGCCCTCGGGATTGACGTAGATGAGGCCCATCTGGACTGCCGCCAAAGGGTTCTCGAGCTGACGCTCGCCGCTGTAGCGTTCGTCGCCGAGCCAGGTGGTCTCAGGCCCCCAGTAAACGTCCTCGTCAGGCTCCCAAGCGTCCTCGCGACCTCCGGCGAAGCCAAAAGTTTCAAAGCCCATCGACTCCAGTGCGACGTTGCCAGCGAGGACGATCAGGTCGGCCCATGAGAGCTTGCGGCCGTACTTCTTCTTCACTGGCCACAGCAGCCGGCGAGCCTTGTCGAGGTTCCCGTTGTCAGGCCAGCTGTTGAGCGGCGCGAAGCGCTGCTGCCCAGCCCCGGCGCCGCCACGGCCGTCGTCGATCCGATAAGTGCCTGCGCTGTGCCAGGCCATCCGGACCATGAACGGGCCGTAGTGGCCGAAGTCGGCAGGCCACCAGTCCTGAGAGGTCGTGAGCAGGCCCTCGATGTCCTGCTTCACAGCGGCGAGGTCAAGGGTCGCAAACGCCTCTGCGTAGTTGAACTCCTCGCCAAGTGGGTTTGCCACTGCGGGGTTCTTTGCGAGGATCTTCAGGTTGAGCTGGTTCGGCCACCAGCCTTTGTTCCTTCCGCCCTCGGTCGGGTGGGCGGCGCGTCCGTTGGCGACTGGACAGCCGCTCCCATTGCTCTCCTCGTTCATCTCTCCAACTACGGCATCAGGGCTGTCAGACACAGGCTTCCTTTCGGGATGAGGGGGTGGGCTGAGGGACTGCGAGGGTCGAGCAGGCGGGGCAGAGGCCCCAGTAGACGACCTCGGCCTCGTCGATCGAGTAGCCGTGGTCCTCGGAAGCAGCCAGGCACGGAGTCGCGCCTGTCGCGCAATCGACGTCAGCGATCGCGCCGCACGAGCGGCAGACTACGTGGTGATGGTTGTCGCCGACCCGTGCCTCATAGCGCGCGACCGAGCCTGACGGCTGAATCCGTCGCAGAAGGCCCGCTTCGGTCAGTGCATGCAGCACGTCATAGACCGCCTGGTGGGAGACCTCGCTGAGATTCTTGCGCACGATCTCGATGATCGAGTTCGTATCGGCGTGGGGATGGTCATGCACCGCGGACAGGACCGCGATCCGCGGACTGGTCACGCGCATGTGCGCGTCACGCAACATGCACTCGCATTCAGAGCTCGACGGCATGCACCGAAGTGTCGCTCATTTTCTTGAGTCAGTCAAGTTTAAGTTTTTTTTGGATTGGGTTGGGTTGGGTTGCGATATCCAGGACGCGCCCTGTGGGGCACAGCTGACACAATTTGCGTGGGGTGTCAGGGAGTCCAGCAACCGAGATGCAGGACGAGGACGGGGTCGCGGCAGTGCAGGCGCGACCGCGGCGCTGGCCGCGCAGGCTGCTTGGCGCGCTGCTGATGCTGATCCTCGTCGTGACGGTGCTCAACTGGACATGGGGCAGGCTGCCCTCAGAGCCCAAGCCGACTGGGCACTTCGTGCAGGTCGGCGCGCTGCGGATCCACTACCTGGAAACGGATCCGCATGGACATGGCCTGCCGGTGCTCTTGATCCACGGCCTGCCAGGGACGGCATACGACTTCGACGCGGTGACGCCGCTGCTCTCAGGGCACCGCACGATCGCGCTCGACCGGCCTGGCTATGGCTACTCGACGGGTGGCTACCTGCCGTTCGCCGGGCAGCTGCGGGCGATCCATGGCTTGCTCGCACGCCTTGGCATCTCGAAGGCGATCATCGTCGGCCACTCCTACGGCGGCACGATCGCGCTTGGCTACGCAGAGCGCTTCCCCTCGCAGGTCGCGGGGCTTGTGCTCGTCGACGCTGCGGCGGCAGGTGATCATCCGAACGGCATGGACAGGGCCCAGGCCCACCTCGTGCAGGTGCTGCAGGCCCCCGTCGTCAAGCAGGTGAGCGATGTGATCTTCTCGCAGCTGGTGCGCAAGCTCTCTGCGGAAGCAGGCGACAGCGAAGCCTTCTCGCCGGCACCCGTGAGCCAGGGTCACCTGCACAGGCTGCTCGCGATCAACATGACCCCTGGCAATCTTGCGGCCTATGCCAGCGAGATGCTTGCCGCGAAGGGCGTGATCGAAGGTATCGATCGCAGGCTGTCCGACGTGAAGGTGCACGCCGTCGTGATCCAGGGCTCCTCCGACAAGCTCGTCCACCCTGTCTACGGTCAGCGCCTCGCGGCGACGCTGCCCAACGCCCGCCTCGAGATGCTGAGCGGCGGCCACATGCAGCCATACCAGCATCCGCAGGCGATCGCCGAAGCGGTCGAAGCGATCGCCGGCGAACTGCGGAGCGCCGAAGGAAGGTCGCGACGCCGCGCTCCCAAGCGACCAGCCGCGGCGCGCTCGCACGCCTAGACGACCGCGCTCGCACGCCTAGACGACCTACGCCTAGAACGACCTACGCCTAGACGACTCTAGACGGCCTACGGGTAGACGGTGACGAGCAGCGTGGCCTTCGTCACCTTGCCGGTGGGCGAGGTGAGCTCGCCGACGATGGGGACCACGGTTTCCGCGGTGACGGCGGGGAAGGCGAGCGGCTTGCTGCACTTGCCTTCGATGCTTTCGGTCGTGCACTCGACTTCGCCGTTGTAGATCAGCGTCTCCTTCCAGCCAGGGGGCATTGGGAAGCTGCCGGAGTACACGCTGAAGGTTCCATCCTCCCCTGCGCTGGCGTCGCCTTTGCAGCCGCTTTCGCAGTTTTCGTGTGCGACTTTCAAGCTCGTGTAAGCGAACTCGCTGCCGTCGGTGACGAAGATGCCGCCAGGCGGCTGGGCCCAGTAGATCGTCGCCGGCTTGGACACCGACAGCTGCTTGTTGCCAGAGATGACCGCGACCTCGTAGAGGATCGGGCCGCCAGGCGGCTTTTCGGTCACGTGAACCTTGGCGTGGCCACCGACGAGCTTCACTGGTGTCTTGCTCGGCTTGTAGGGAGAGACTGAGGTCTTCTTCACCAGCAGCTGCAGCTTCGCGCCATGCGGAAGGCTGCCTTTGTAGGTGACGCTGAGCTCGGCGGTGCCGCCCGCTTCGGTATAGGGCAGCCGTTGGCTCACGATCTTGCCGATGGGCAGGCCGACAGGGGCGAGCGATGGCCGCGAGGCGGCTACGGCGGAGGAGGCGAGTCCCGCGGCGCAGGAGGCAAGGGCAAGCGAAGTGATGCAGGCTGCCAGGGCGATCGGGCTACGGCTGCGCACGCGCCGATCCTACAGAGAGTCCGCGGGCTGTTCAGGTTGGTCCTGAGGCCTTACGCAAAATCGACGTACAGGCGTACAGGTTCGCCCTAGCTGGCTTGCGCGACAAGGGCGCTCGCATCGACTTCGTCGATGTCGCAGTAGCCGCTCAGCGACATCGCGAGATCGATGTCGGCGAGCAGGCTGCGCAGCACCTCCGCGACGCCAGTCGCAGCGCCCAGCGCAAGGCCCCAGATGTAGGGCCTGCCTAGCAGCACGGCGCGTGCGCCGAGCGCAAGCGCCTTCAGCGCGTCGGCGCCGCTGCGGATCCCGCTGTCGAAGAGCACCTCGCAACGACCGTCGACCGCGGCGACGATCTCAGGCAGCGCATCGAGCGCGCCGATCGCACCGTCGACCTGGCGGCCGCCATGGTTGGAGACGAGCACGCCCTGCACGCCATGCTCGATCGCAAGCCTTGCATCGTCTGGATGCACGATGCCCTTCAGCACGATTGGCAGCCTCGTGCTTTCGCGCAGGAACGCGAGGTCGTCCCAGGTCACCGTCGGATTCGCGAACTGCCACGCCCACTGCCCGATCGCCGCTTGCATGTTCTCCTCAGGCGGGACCTCGAGCAGTCCTCGGAAGACTGGGTCCTCGAGATAGTTGCGGTTGCCCTCGCCCCAGAGGAACGGCAGGAACGCTTCGCTCAGATCCGCTGGGCGCCAGCCAAGCAGCCACGTGTCGAGCGTGACGACGATCGCGCTGTAGCCCGCCTGCTCGGCGCGCTGCACGAAGCTGCGTGTCAGCTCTCTGTCACGCGGCCAGTAGAGCTGGTACCAGCGCGGCAGCTCGCCCGCCTCTGCGGCGATCTGCTCGATCGTGTACGACGCCGCCGAGCTGGCGACGAATGGCACGCCTACCTGCGCTGCGCCGCGCGCCATCGCGAGCTCGCCCTCAGGATGCGCAAGCGTCTGGACGCCAATCGGCGCAAGCAGCAGCGGCGCGGGCAGCTCCGTGCCAAGGACCGTGCGCGAGAGCTTGCGCTGCGAGACGTCGCGCAGCATCCGCGGGCGGATGCGCCAGTGGTCGAAGGCCTCGCGGTTGGCACGCATCGTCTCGCCGAGCCCGGCGCCGCCCGCGATGTAGCCGCGCGGCCCACGCTGCAGCATCTGCATCGCGTCGTGCTCCAGTTGGCGCCAGTCGAGTGTGCGCGCCGGTCGCTGGCCCATCATCCCGCGCAGATAGATCTCGTACTGGTAGTTGGCGTATGGGATCGCCTCGCTCATCGCCGCGGAACTCTAGAGAGAGAAGATCAGCGGTGCGCAGACGCCAGGCTTGACGGGCCGCCCGAGTCAGGGCGGGGCCGGGCCTTGCCGGGGCCGGGCCTTGCCGGGGCTCACCGGGTGCCAGTCCGACCTGGTGTCAAGCAGCCGCCAGACCTACGCGCCCGCGGCCGCTCAGTCGACCTGGACGACGAGCAGCGTGTTGTTCTCGGGATCGCGCAGCCAGAACATCGGCGGCACTGGGCCGCCCATGCGGCTGATCTCCGCATCGACATCGACGCCACGCGCCTTCAGCTCCGCGTGGGCAGTCTCGATGTCCTCGCAGTTGAAGGTGATGCCTGTCTGTACGTTGCCGGTCGGGTTGCCAGGCGGTGGCGGCGCGAGCGCGATCGTCGTGTCAGCTCCCGTAGGCGCGACTTCGACCCAGCGGTAGTTGCCATCGCCGAAAGGCATGTCAACACGCTTCTCGAAGCCGAGCTTCTCGACGTAGAACTCGATCTCGCGATCTTGGTCGGCGACCGGGATGGTGACGGTGGAGATCTTCGTGATGCTCGTCGGGCCACTGCTCATGACGTCCTCCTTGGGTTGGTTGGGCATCCATTGGACGGATGCGCGCCACAAAGCTCATCGCTGCTTGCTGTGTGCCGAGCGTCAGGATGCGGGAACTGCGCTGGCGCTGGTCGATGCCGTGAGCATAAGCCTTCGCGTCACGTCATCGGATTCGCTCGCAGGTGCCGCTCCGATCGCCTCGAAGCCCTTGCGGATCACCTCTGCGATCAGCTTGCGACGCTCGTCGAGGAAGCGCCAGTAGTCCATTTGTGCCCAGCCGTCTGGCAGGGCGTGGTGGAAGCGGTCTGTGGCAGTAAATTGGTCTTCGTAGCGGGGCCAATACATCGAGGGCGCGACATCCGATATCTCCACATTCTCAGGCCACTCGACGTAGGAGAGGTTGGCGATCTGGTTGACATTGCGTGAGCCTGTGACTCCGAGGCGCTCGAGATGCTTGCGGGGGAACAGGTGATGGCGATCGATTGGCGCCTTCTTCGGGCGCAGCACAGGGTCGAACAGATCGCGCAGGCCGAGGGCCGCCTTCTGTTCGTGATGGCCGCCCTGCTCGACGAACGGTGGGACGCGTGCATTCAGGATGCAGAGCGCAGCGGCGTACGCAAACAGGCCAGGGCCCCTCGCGGCGGAAGTCGCGAGCGTCTGCTGGGGCAGCGTGATCGTCCAATAGTCCTCGGTGAGCGCCCTCGCGATCATCTGACGCAGACGGTCGAGATAATCGACGCCGCTGCTCGCCTCGGCGAGCGCCTGCACATCCTGGGTGATCTGGGTCTCGAACGAGCCTGTGTAGCGGCCCGTCAGCGAGGACATGAAGAAGTAGCGGGCGATCGTCGTGCGCAGTTCGCTGTGCGAGAGCCCATAGCCACGACCGATCAGGTAGAGCGCGTAGACGAGGACGACGTTGTTGGCCGACGAGATCTCGTTCGACCGCCGAAAGCCAGCGGACATCAACGCCTTGATGTACTCATGCCAGCTTGTCAGCTCGAGCACGAGATCGATCGCTTCGGTGAGCCTGTCCAGCTGTGCTTCGCGGTCGGATGTGCTCAACGTCGTGTCGCCGTCGAGGCTGCCGCCGCGCAGCAGGGCGAGCATCGATTGCAGGCGGCCGCGGTGGAAGGCGACGAGCACCGCGACTCGCAGGAGCTGGTCTGCGGCTGGCGCGATCAGATGGTTGTACGGGCTTGGCGCAGAGCCGCTGGGCAAGGTTCGAGATGCCTCGGCGAAGCGCTCCAGGCGGCGCCTGTCCTGCTCCCTGAAGACGGAGAGCAGAGTGAGTATGAAATCTGCCTGCGTGAGCGATGTGCCGCCGCTGTTGACGCGTAGGAAGATCTGGGCGACCCGCTCCTCGTCTACCTCATGGCCGATCTGTACGGCGAAGAAGGGAAAGTCCTCGAGGTTCCTGAGGCTGCTGAGCGCGCGGCGCAGGTGCGCCTCCTGGCCGTCGGCAAGCGCCTCCGGTCGCGCTGTGCGCAGGCGTGCGAGGAAGCTGTCGATCACCTCCCAATCCTCTCCCACCCATAGCTGTGTGACGTTTGCGAGAAACTCTGGGTCCCGCTCGATCGCGGCGTCGGCCACATCGAAGCGCCCGTCTCGGGGCCGAAACGCGATCCTGATCCGATCCCTATTGAAATCCTTGAAAGTCACCTCAGCGCCCTTCATCACCGCGTAGAGGCTCGTCAGGCGCTGTTGGCCGTCGACGATGAACTCCGTCGGCGTATGTTGCTTGCCGTCGACGCCGATGAACTTCGAGTCGATCTCCGCGGCATTCCAGAGCATGAGGTAGCCGACCGGGTAGCCCCGATACATGGAGTCGAGCAGGTCACGGACCTTCGTCTTCGGCCAGACGAACGGTCGTTGCAGCTCCGGCAGCGCGAGCTTGCCCAGCTCGATATCCCCAAGCAGCTGGCTGAGCTCATACTGGACGGGCTTGAACAAAGTCCTCGCCATCGCGTAGATATCCTAATCAATAGATCCATACGCGGATCTGGTCGAAGTCAAGTGGGCGCAAGCAACCACCCGCAGCCAGGCGCGTTGAGCCCTGGCTCAGCTCTGCCGGCCTCTGGCGCTCAGCTGTCGGCTGGGCTCGCCTGCAGCGAAGGCACCTCGCGGTGGGGGCTCTGGCATGTGCAGATGGGGACATGCGTACTGGCGTCATCGACCCAAGCCAGGCTGAGGGGCGCTCAGATCTGTCACAACGGCTGCAAGGATGATCTTTCGCCCGAAGGCGTACGACTGGGGTCGTGCCCAGGATCTCGCCAGGAGCCGCCGAATCCGGATCTCCAGCACGTCCAACTCCGAGTCGATGACCAAACGAGGATCTCCTTATACGCCGAGCCGCGGCCTGCGGCGCAGTACGCTCGACAATGCCCCGATGAGCTCACAGACCTCGACATTCGTCGATCTGCAGGCCGCAGAGGAGGATCGCCGATCCGCCGCGTGGCCGACCTCAGCAATCGAGCGTGCCGTCGAGCGCGTCGAACGCGCTGTGGCGGCGCACCCGCTGCGGAGCGACCTCGCGGTCGCGGCTGCGGTCGCGGGCGCGGGCGTGCTCGGACTTCTCTCTCAGGATCGCCTGCACTTCGCTCAAGTCGCCTTCACTGCGGCGCTCTCGCTGCCGCTGCTACTGCGCCGTCGTCAGCCGCTGCTCGTGTTCGGCCTGCTCGCGCTGATTGCGATTCTGCAATGGCTGATCGCTGACCCTCAGCTTGGCGATGCGGCGCTGCTGATTGCGCTCTACGAGGTCGCCCTGCGCGGCGGCCTGCTCGAGCTCGCGCTCGCGGGCGGCGTGATCGAGGCGGGCGCCGTCATCGCTGCGGTGAAGTGGGCGCCCTCCGACCCGGTGCAGGTCTGGATCGGCCTTTCCGGCCTTGGCGTCGCCGCCGGTGTGCTCGGCATCACGGTGCGTCAGCGTCGCGCGCTGCTCGCCTCGCTGCACGAACGCGCTGCACGTCTGGAATTCGAGCGTGACCAGGAGGGGCGCCTCGCGGCCGCTGCCGAGCGCAACCGAATCGCGCGCGAGATGCACGACATCGTCGCCCACAATCTGAGCGTGATGATCGCGCTCGCTGACGGCGCAAGCTACGCGATCGAGGCGACTCCCGGCGAGGCGATACAGGCGACCGACCAGATTGCGACGACAGGCAGGGACGCGCTGCTGGAGATGCGTCGCCTGCTTGGGATCCTTGGCGATGAGGGCTCGTCGCCGTCGTCCGCCGCGCAACCGCTAGCCCCGCAGCCGAGGCTCACGGAGCTCGAGCGGCTTGCCGAGCGTGTGCGTGCCGCAGGGGTGCCCGTTCAGCTGTCAGTGCTCGGTGAGCTGCGGGCGCTGCCAGAGGGCGTGCAGCTCGCGGTCTTCCGTGTTGCGCAGGAGGCGCTGACGAACACGCTCAAGCACACGGCGCGGCCGACGAGCGTGTGCATGGATCTGCGCTGCGGCGGCGAGGTCGTCGAGCTCGACGTGACTGACGAAGGCCCACCTGCGCTGTCTGATGCGGGGGGCGGTCGCGGCTTGCGGGGCATGCGCGAGCGGGCGCTCGCCTATGGCGGCGAGCTGCACGCTGGCCCGCTGCCTGAGGGCGGTTGGCGCGTGCAGCTGCGTCTGCCGCTGTCCGCAGGCGCCAGCGGACATCCGGATCGACTTGCATCCTGACGGTTAGAGATGAGCGTTCGAGTCCTCCTTGCCGACGACCAGGAGCTGATGCGGATGGGCTTCCGCATGGTGATTGAGAGTCAGTCCGACCTCGAGATCGTCGGCGAGGCGGGCAATGGGCGCGAGGCGCTCGAGGCGGCGTCAGAGCTCAAGCCAGACATCGTGCTGATGGATGTGCGCATGCCTGAGCTCGACGGGATCGAGGCGACGCGCAGGATCGTTGCGGGCGACGATCGCATCAGAATCATCGTGCTCACGACCTTCGACCTCGACGAGTACGCCTATGCCGCGCTGCGTGCAGGGGCGAGCGGCTTCCTGCTGAAGGACGCGCCGCCAGCGGAGCTGCTCGCGGCGATCAGGGCGGTTGCGAGCGGCGATGCCGTGATCGCGCCAAGCGTGACGAGGAGGCTGCTGGCGAAGTTCATGCGTCACCTGCCAGACCCTGCCGCGCCGCAACCGCCAGGCAATCCTGGCCTGGCGCAGCTCACCCCGCGCGAGCGTGAGGTCCTGATCGAGGTCGCGCGCAGCCACTCCAACGCGGAGGTCGCCGAGCGCCTCGTGCTTTCCGAGGCGACGGTAAAGACCCACGTCGGCCGCATCCTCGCGAAGCTCTCGCTGCGCGACCGCGTCCAGATCGTCGTCTTCGCATACGAGAACGGACTGATCCGTCCCGCGATCGACACATGGGGTGGAGGGGCGCTCGATGCGCCAGATGGACGGGCGCTCGACGTGCGAAGCGCCAGGGCGGCCGATGCGCGAGACGGCGATGCGGTCGACACGGTGGGTGGCGAGGCGGCTGATAGGCGGGGTGGCGAGGCGGCTGATAGGCGGGGTGGCGAGGCGGTCGAAACGGTGGGCGGCGAGGATGCCTGAGCCGCTCAAGCGCGGCCAGCGCTACATGCCTGGCCTCGACGGCTTGCGCGCGATCGCGGTGCTAGCCGTGATCGCCTACCACCTTGGCTTCTCCTGGGCGCCTGGAGGCCTGCTTGGCGTTGGCATCTTCTTCACGCTGAGCGGCTACTTGATTTCCGACCTGCTGCTTGCGCAGCTGCGCGGCGGCGGCATCAAACTTGGCGAGTTCTGGCAGCGGCGCGCGCGGCGACTGCTGCCTGCGCTCTTCCTCATGCTCGTGATCGTTGCCGCCTGGGTTGCGATCGCGGGGCCAGCGCAGCCGACGCAGTTCAGGGAGGCGATGGCCGCCGCGGCGCTCTACGTCGCCAACTGGCAGCTGATCTTCCAGCACGTCTCCTACTTCTCGCGCTTCGGGCCGCCCTCACCGCTTGGGCACCTCTGGTCGCTTGGGATCGAGGAGCAGTTCTACATCGTCTGGCCGCTGTTGCTGATGCTTGGCGCGCGCCTCCTCAAAGAGTCCTCGTCAGGCGTGCGCCCGCGGCTCGCTGGGGTGACGCTGCTGCTCGCCACCGGCTCGGCGCTCGAGATGGCGCTGCTCTACCACCCAAGCTTCGACCCCTCACGCGTCTACTACGGGACGGACACGCGCGCCTTCGAGCTGCTGATCGGCGCGGCGCTCGCGATGGTCTGGCCAAGCGCGACGCTGCGTAGGGAGATCGCGGTTGGCGCGGTGCGCGTGCTCGACGGGGTTGGCGTTGCCTGCCTGATCGGGATCTTCGTGATGATCTGGCGCGTCGGCGAATTCTCGCCGTTCCTCTACCGCGGCGGCTTCGTATTGCTCTCGTTGCTCACGGCGCTGCTTGTCGCGACGCTCGCGCACCCTGCCTGCAGGCTCGGCGGGGCGCTTGGCTCGGGGGTGCTGCGCTGGATCGGGGTGCGCTCCTATGGCATCTACCTCTGGCACTTCCCGATCATCGTGCTGACCACGCCCTCTGGCGCACATGGCGTCAATCTGCTGCGCGCGGCGCTGCAGGTTGCAGCAACGCTCTGTGTCGCCGCGCTCTCCTGGCGTTTCGTCGAGCAGCCGATCAGGCATGGCGCGCTTGGCCGCTTCTGGCGACGTTTGAGCGACGGTGAGCTGCGCGCGAAGACGCTTCCGCGCGAGGGCTGGGCGGCGCTTGGGGTCTCAGTCGTCGTGCTCGCCTTCGCCGGCGTCGGCCTCGCAGGCGCGAGCCTCGGTCGCAAGGCGCAGTCGGGCCTCCCGCCTGGCGGCAACTTCGTCTACGAAGGGTCACGGGGGCTGGAAGGCGGCTCTGGCAAATCCAGTAGCGCGGGCGGCGGCGACGGCTCGTATGGCGGGCAGGGACAGACCTCGGACGACGGCGATGCGGACGGCTCGTCTGGCAATGGCTCCTCAGGCATTGCGGGCGCCTCTAAGCCGCAGAGCAAGGCCGAAGAAGAAGCTTCGCTGGTCAGCTCCTGCCACTCTGTCATCCACATCGGCGACTCGACCTCAGAGGGCCTCGTCTCGCACGACTACCTGCCTGATCCGAAGCACCGCATCGAAGCCCAGTATGAGCGCGTTGGCGTCACCGTCCAGCACTACGAGATATCCGGGGCGCGCTCGATCGTCGAACGCTACGAAGACCAGCCAAACGCCTATGAAGTCGCATCAGACTGGAAGCACCAGGGCTACCACGGCTGCTGGGTGCTCGCGCTTGGCACCAATGACGCCGCCGATGTAGCTGTCGGCTCGAAAGTGGGCATGCCTGAACGGATCGACCGGATGATGGCCGTGATCGGCAAAGAACCGGTGCTCTGGGTGAACGTGAAGTCGCTGCTGAGCAGCGGTCCCTACGCCGAGCAGTACATGCAGCGCTGGGACGAAGCGCTCGTCAAGGCCTGCAAGCAGTACCCGACGATGCACATCTTCGACTGGTCTGCGCTCGTGAAGAATGAATGGTTCATCGAAGATGGCATCCACTTCGACACGCCTGGCTACGCCGCGCGTGCCCGCCTCATCGCCCAGGCTCTCGCGCGTGCCTTCCCCGCCTCGCGCGAAGAATCCAGCTGCGTCGTGCGCTGAGGCGCAGGCGCAAGCCACTCCTGCAGCGCGGTTTCGCTGACGTGGTAGGCCTGGGGCTGCCAGAGCAGTCCGACGGAGTCGCCGAGGACCAGCTTTGCGACTGCCTGGGCGCCAGCCTGCAGGCCCGCGATCACGCGCAGGCGGTTGTGGTCGAGGCGGCCGACGACGGCAGCGCCTGGCACCGTGATCTGCATCGCGCGCGCACCAAGCTCAGGGTCGAAGGCGAGCTCCGCAAGCCGCTGAGCAGTCGCGTTGTAGTGGACATGGCTCTGTTGCAGCAGCTCACGCAGCGCAGGGTGCTGGCGCTCGACTGCCGCGAGCGTGAGGCGGCTCTCGCGCTTGACGCGGTGCTCCGCAGCGCGTGAGCGCAGCACGAGCACATGGCTTGCGCCTCCTGCCAGGACCGACTCGAAGGGTACCGCCTCGATCAGGCCGCCGTCGGCGGCCAGCTCGCCCCTGAAGTAGGGCAGCCTGCCGCCGATCAGCGGCAGCGCGCAGCTCGCGCGCACAGCCGCGAGCGTTTCCGCCGGCGAGCCGAGGCCTTTCACGCTGATCACCTCGCTGCGCTCGACGATCGTGATCAGGACGTTGAAGTCAGGGCCAAGCGCGAGCTGCTCTGGCGAGTAGGTCTTGCCCTGTACGGCAATACGGTTGAAGAGGAAGGTGAGGTTGACGATTGGCCTGCCAAACAGCAGGTGCAGCAGCGAGATGAACTTGCGCGACGCGGCGTCCTCGAAGTTGGTCGCGCCCAGCGGCGCCTGCCCCGCGGCGGTCCAGAGCCCGTTCAGCGCACCTGAGGAGCAGCCATAGATCGCGTCGAAGGCGGGGATCAGGCCGAGCGCGTCGAGCATCACGCACATCCCCGCTGAGACGGCGCCGCCCATGCCGCCACCCTCGATCGCAAGCGCAAGTCGGTGCGGGTCGGTGCGCGCGCCTGGCCTGCTGCCCTCCCGTACACGCTGTGCCGCGATCTGCAGCACAGGGTGCGCAAGCTCGTCAGGCTCGCGCAGGTCCTCAGGCGTGATCGGTGCGCGGTAGGTCGGCAAGATCAGCTGGATCGTAGAGGGCGACCAGGCAGGCTTGCTCTCGATCCACATCGAGGTAGCTATTATGCAACTTAAAGTGCATAAGTCGGCAGTAAAGTAGCTATAGTACTACACAATGCGACTCGTGAATACCATGACCGACGATGCCGTGCTCGCCGAGCTTGGGCGCAGGATCGCCCTGCGACGCTTGGAGCGCAACCTCACGCAGCGGCAGCTCGCCGACGAGGCTGGCATCTCGCGGCACACGCTGCTGCGCATGGAGCGTGGGGACGGCGTCACCCTTGACGCCTTCGTGCGCGTCCTGCGCGCCCTCGGCCTGCTCGACGGCCTCGAGTTGCTCATCCCCGAGCCGCCGCCAAGCCCGCTCGAGCTGCTTAGGCGCGAACGTGGCCGCCGTCGTCGCGCGCGTCGCGCAGGTGCGGAGCACGATTCAAGCCAGAGCCGCAGTCCCGACCCCAACTCGGACCTCAATCCCAATCCCAACCTCAATCCCAACCTCAATCCCAATCCCAACCTCAATCCCAACCCCAATCCCAACCCCAATCCCAATCCCAATCCCAATCCCAACCCCAATCCTGACTCCGACCTCAATCCTGACTCCGACCTCAATCCTGACTCCGACTCCAATTTCGATCCTGAGCCCGAGCCTGGCGTCTGGCCCTGGGGGACGCGATGACGGTCGCGGCGGTGAGGCTCTGGGGGCAGCTGATCGGCGCCGTCTCCCAGGATGGCCCTCAGCCTGCGGTGTTCGAGTACACGCAGGAGCTACTTCGCTCCGGCCTGCAGCCATCGCCACTGACGATGCCCGCCGATCCACGCGAGCTGCGGTACCGCTTCACAGCTCTACCTGACAGCTTTCGCGGGCTGCCAGGCATGCTCGCCGACTCGCTGCCAGACCGCTTTGGCAACGCCCTGATCGACGCCTGGCTTGCGCGGCAGGGTCGCGCTCCTCACAGTTTCAACGCGGTCGAACGCCTTTGTTACATCGGCACGCGCGGGATGGGCGCGCTCGAGTTCGAGCCAACGCTTGGTCCAGAGTCTGCGCCTGGCAGAGAGCTCGACGTCGCCGAGCTGGCGCGCCTTGCCGCCGAGGTTCTCGATCGACGTGCAGGGCTCAACGTTTTGCTCGAGGACGAGTCGCCTGAGGCGATGCGCGACATCCTCTCGGTCGGCACCTCGGCAGGCGGCGCGCGTGCAAAGGCGGTGATCGCCTTCGACCCAATCACAGGAGCAGTCCGCTCTGGGCAGCTCGACGTGTCTGCCGGCTTCGAGCACTGGCTGCTGAAGTTCGATGGCGTCGCCGATAGCGAGCGCGAGCTTGGCGAGGCCAACGGATATGGCGCGATCGAGTACGCCTACGCGAACATGGCGAGGGCGTCTGGCATCGAGATGATGGAGTGCAGACTGCTCGCGGAGGGCGGCAGGCGGCACTTCATGACAAGGCGCTTCGACAGGGTCGGCAATCGCAAGCTGCACCTGCAGTCGCTCGGCGCGCTTGCGCACTACGACTTCATGCAGGACGGCGCCTACTCCTACGAGCAGGCATTCGTCGCTATTCGCGAGCTGGGGCTGTCACATGCGGCTGTTGAGCAGCAGTTCAGGCGGATGGTCTTCAACATCCTCGCGCGCAACCAGGACGACCACGTGAAGAACATCGCGTTCCTCATGAACGAGCGGGGCGAGTGGGCGCTCTCGCCTGCGTTTGACATGACCTATGCCTACAACCCCTCTGGTCGTTGGACATCACGCCACCAGATGACCGTCAACGGCAAGCGCGACGGCTTCACCGTCGCCGACCTGCGTGCGTGCGGCAGCGTCGCACTGCTCAAGCGTGGCGCCGCCGAGCGCATCCTCGCGGAGGTCGCTAGCGCCGTCGGCGACTGGGAACGCTATGCGGACGAGGCCGGCGTCGAGGCGCGGCAGGCTGCCGCGATCGCCGCGACGCTGCGGCTCAGCTTGTCGCCGGGGTAGATCCAGCAGGCACCGAGGAACGCTGCCAGACGCTGCTTCAGGCCTGGAGCTGCTCGAATGTGCACGTCTGCGGGTCCTTGTCATCGCGCCAACGCAGCAGCTTCGCGCCGTGGCGGATGCGTCCTGCGGAGACGTGGTCGAAGGAGACCTCGAGCACGAGCTCTGGGCGCAGCTCCACCCACTCCAGCTCCCGGCCTGAGCTCCAGCGACTCGGGTCGGCGGAGCCCCTCGCTCCCGTCTCGTAGGGGGCGAGCGTCTTCACCAACTCGCGCTTGTTCTTCGCGGTCAGCCCTGAGCAGTGCCCGACGGTGCGCAGCTGCCCGCCGTCGTAGAGGCCGAGGATCAATGCGCCGACGGTGTCTGGCTCCTTGCCAGGCCGCCAACCCATCACGACCGCGTCGATCGTTCTGATGCGCTTGATCTTCACCATGGCGCGGCGCTCACCCTGCAGGTATGGCGCGGAGCGTCGCTTCGCGATCACGCCCTCCGCTTCGTGCAGCCAACGCTCTGCGTCCTTGACCTCGGAGACGGTTGGCATCAGCTCGACCGGCGAGCCTGTGAAGCGTTGCTCGGCGATGAGTCGCTCGAGCGCCTCGCGCCGCTCTGCGAAGGGCAGCTCGAGCAGCACCTCGTCCTCGCTCGCCAGCAGATCGAAGACGACATAGACGGCAGGCGTCTCCTTGGAGAGCCGCTCGATGCGCGAGGCGGCGGGGTGGATGCGCTGCCCCAGCGCGTCGAAGCTCTCATGCCCGCTGTCGTCGCGCACGACGATCTCGCCGTCGAGCACGTAGCGCCCGCCTGGCAGCGTCAGCTCAGGGAAGTAGCGCGTCAGCGGGCGACCGTTGCGCGACTGCAGCTCGATCTCATCGCCGTCGACGAAGGCGATGCAGCGAAAGCCGTCGAGCTTGATCTCATAGACGAGGTCAGGGTCGCTTGGCGGCAGCGCCTTCGCCGAGCTTGCGAGCTGCGGCTTGATCGGCGGTGAGAGCGGCAGCGGGCTCACTGCTTGCGCGCCTTGCTCGGTTGCACCCTGCGCGGCTCGCCGCGCTGCTTGCGGAAGTGCGGCGGCCAGGGCGCGTCGCCGAGACCCTCGCGCTCGTCCTTTGCTGCGAGCTCGAGCAGCGACTCGATCGAGCAGGCTCGCTCGTCGATCGCGGCCGCTGGGTCTCCCTGCTTGCGCAGTCGCTCAGGGACGGTGTCGATGCGCAGCTGATCAGGCTCGACGTCGGCTGTCTCCTCCCAGCTGATCGGGCAGGAGACGCGCGCGTCGGCGACCGCCCTGACCGAGTAGGCGCTTGCGACGGTCCGGTCTCGCGCGTTCTGGTTGTAGTCGATGAAGACCCCCGTGCGCTCCTCCTTCCACCAGCGGCTCGTCGCCTTGCCTGGCATGCGCCGCTCGACCTCGCGCGCGAGCGCGAGCGCGCCGCGCCGCACCTCGGTGAAGCCATGCTCAGGTGCGATCCGCACGAGCACGTGGATTCCACGCCCGCCTGAGGTCTTCGGAAAGCCGATCAGCTTGTGCTCCTCGAGGACCTCTCTCACGCCGAGTGCGACGGCCCTCACGTCGGCGAAGTCGACGTCTGGCTGTGGGTCGAGGTCGATGCGCAGCTCGTCGGGCCTGTCGAGGTCGCAGCGCCGCACGGCCCAGGGGTTCCAGTCGATCACGCCAAGGTTCACGCCCCAGACGAGATGCGCGGCGTCGTTTGGCACGAGCTCGACCGCCTCGCGGCCGCTGGGGAATGTGACGGTTGCGGTCTGCAGCCACTGCGGTGCGCTCGGGGGTACGCGCTTCTGGAAGAACGGCTTGCCCTCGACCCCGTCGACCCAGCGCTTCAACACGGTCGGCCGCTCGCGCAGATGCAGTACGACCGCCTGCTCGCACTCGACGTAGAAGTTCGCAAGATCGAGCTTCGTATGCCCCGTCTCCGGAAAGAAGACCTTCTCCGGTTTGGAGAGGCGCACACTCTGCCCAGCGACCTCGAGCATCACGTGGTCGGCATCCTTCTTAGCGTCGTCCTTCTCGACGTCGTCCTTCTTGGTCTCCTCGGCCTCACTCATCGCCACAGAGGATTGCAGCGACTGAGGATCTACTCACCATGTATCGACGAAGCGCCTCTGCGTCGCCTGCGTCTGGGTCGCGGTGGCGGCGAGCGTCGCGGAGATCAGGCCGCGCGTCTCGGCGGGGTCAATCACGTCGTCGAGCTCGAAGAGGGTCGCGGCGTTGAGCGCCTTCGCGTTCTCCTGGGCGGCGGCGGTGAGATCCTGGACGCGCTGCTCGCGCTCGGCCTCGTCGGCGATCGCTTCGAGCTCCTTGCGCAGCGCGAGCCGCACCGCCCCCTCGAGGCCCATCGGGCCAAGGTGCGCGGTCGGCCAGGCGAGCGTGAGCAGCGGCTCGTGCAGGCTGCCGCCCGTCATCGCCTGGGCGCCAAGGCCATAGCCGCGGCGCAGCACGACGGCGATCAGCGGCACGCGCAGCGATGCGCCGGCGACGAGCAGGCGCGAGGCGTGGCGCACGAGCCCGGTCGCCTCGGCCTTCGGGCCGACCATGATCCCAGGGGTGTCGACGAGCGAGAGCAGCGGCAGCCCGAAGGCGTCGCAGAGCTGCATGAAGCGCGCCGCCTTGTCCGCGGCGTCGCTGCTGATCGCACCCGCGAGGTGCATCGTGTCGTTGGCGATCACGCCCAGCGGCCTACCCTCGATGCGGATCAGGGCGGTGAGCAGCTCAGGCGCGAAGCGCTCACGCAGCAGCGTGAGCGAGCCCTCGTCGGCGAGTGTCTGCACGATCGGCGCGACCCTGTAGGCCCTGCGGGTGCGCTCCGGTACGAGCTCGCGCAGGCGCGTCTGGTCAGGTTCGGGACCGGGGGGCGTCGTGCCCTGGAAGTAGCCAAGCAAGCGCTTGGCGACCGTGACCGCCTCCTGCTCGTCTTCGACAACGACGTCGAGCACGCCGTTTGCCGCCTGCATCTCGACCGGGCCAACCTCGTCGGGGTGCACCTCGCCAAGGCCGCCGCCGGCGATCATCGCGGGCCCGCCCATGCCGATCGAGGCGTCCTTGGTGGCGACGATCAGATCCGCGCAGCCGGCGAGCATCGCGTTGCCGGCGAAACAGCGGCCCTTGACGACCGCGATTCGTGGCACGAGCCCGGAGAGCTTTGCCCAGAGCGCGAAGGCCCTGACGTCGAGCGCGGAGACGACGGGGAAGTCGCTGTCGCCAGGGCGCCCGCCGCCGCCCTCGGCGAAGAGCACGGTGGGCAGCTTCATGCGCTCGATCAGCTCGAAGAGCCTGTCCTTCTTGCGATGCCCAAGCGCGCCCTGGGTGCCCGCGAGGACTGTGTAGTCGTAGGCAAGCACAGCGGCGGCGGCGCGCTGCCCGAAGAGCTCGCCGTTGATCCGCGCGGTGCCGCCGATCAGGCCATCCGCGGGCGTTCGCTGCATCAGCTCCTGCGTGTCGCGGCGCTGGCGCTGCGCGGCGATCGCGAAGCGGCCGTACTCGACGAAGCTGTGAGGATCGACGAGCGCCTCGATGTTCTCGCGCGCGGTCCTGCCGCCAGCGGCGTGGCGCTTGGCGACCGCCTCAGGGCGTGCTGCATCCTGCGTGAGCGCCCTGCGTCTGAGGACCTCCGCGAGGTCCTCGCGCAGATCATCTTCGGCCATCAGTCCAGTTGGAACTGGCCGTCGCGGTAGACGACGCGTTCACTGCCATCCTTCAGCGTCGCGGTGACCGTTCGGTCGGCGGTGGAGACGATGTCGGTGTGCACGCTGGAGTCGTTGAAGCCAAGCCGCTGCCACTCCTCTGTGGGCACGCCTGCAGGGTCGCCCGCGTAGCAGTCGTGGTAGGACTTGCCAACGGCGATGTGCGTGTTGCCAAATGGGCCGCCAACGTTCTCGTCGTAGAGCGTCTCCGCCATGAAGCGCGTGATCCGCGAGAAACGGCGGTCGGTGAGCGAGAACTCGCCGACCTTGTCCGCGTTCTCGGTCGCGATCATCTCCTTGAGCACCTGCTCGTTGCTCTCCGCGCTCGCCTCGACGACGCGGCCGCCTGCGAAGGCGAGCCTGATGCCGGTGATGAGGTTGCCATAGCGGTAGAGCGGCTGGTTGAAGCGGATCCAGCCCTCGATGCCACGCCAGTCAGGGCTCGTGAAGATCTCGAAGCTGGGGATGTTGCGGCCGCTGCCGCCAACCCACTGGCGCTGCTCGCCAAGCAGGACCTTGAGGTCGACGTCCTCGCCCTGCACGTGCAGGAAGTCGATGTCAAGCGCGTTGAGGCGCTGCACGTAGTCGTTGATCTGTGCAGAGACCTCGCGCCAGCGCCCAATCGGGTCAGGCTCGTTTAGGAAGCAGGCATTGACTATCTGCTCCCAATACTCCTGCTGTGACATCTTCGCCTCTGCCGCCATCGCGGGCGTGCCATAGAGCCCAAGCGTCCAGCTGAAGCGGCCCTCGTTCTCCTTCTCGGTGCGCCACTCCATCCAGGGCTTCATCGCCTTCGAGTTGCGCATGATCTTCACGGGGTCGACGCCCTCGAGCGCATGCATGTCGCTGTCGGAGAGCACAGAGACCTGGTGGTCGATCTGCTCGACGAGACCCTTCATGAAGGCGGAGGGGAAGAAGTCGAGCTGCGCCTCGTTCGCGAGCTCATAGAAGTTGCGCGGGATGTTGATGCCCGCCTCCTCGCTTGGCATGTAGTGGCCAAGCGGATGCCCGCCCGCCGCGACGACGGCCCTGTGCAGCTCCACGTAGAGCGGCTTAGCGCACTCAGGCGCGGCGATCCGCACGACATCGCCAGGCTTGATCCCCTCGCCGCCGCCAAGCGCGAAGTTGATGAGCACGTCGGCGTAGGCTGCAAGCGTCTTCTGCGGTGGGTGATAGGCGGGCTCGCTCATCGGGGACATTATGCCCGCGAGGCAAGCATGCCGCGCACGTGCTCCTCGGCAACCGCGATCGCCTTGCCGATCGTGCTCCACTCGAGGTTCTCGGGGTTGTCGCTCGGCCAGTGGTAGTTGGCGGGGAACTTCGTGTAATCGACGGAGGCAAGCTGGGAGACCTGGTAGCCGGCACGCAGCGCGATCAACGCGTCGGTCGCCGCGACCGTTCGCAGGCCGCGGCCAAGCTCGATCCCAGCACGCTGCGCGGAAGCCGCGAGCGCGGCGCGCGCGCTCTGCGGGTAGTCGCGCATCTTCAGCATGCCCTCGCCCTCGAGCAGGATCAGCGTCGGGCCGCCAACGCACTCGAGGCAGAGCAGCTCGGTGCTCTGCCTTGGCAGGCTTGCGAAGTGGCGCCTGCCAAAGCCGCGCATGCCCTCCATGAACGACTCCTCCGAGCCAGTCGAGAGCAGGATCACACGCAGGCCCGGCGGTGGCGGGGTCTCGTGCAGCGCCTGCGCAAGCGCGAGCAGCACGACGACGGCGCTGAGGTTGTCGTTGGCGCCCGGCACGACCTCGCTTGTGCCGATGTCCGTCATGGCCGCGATCGTCCCCGCCGCGAAGGCGAGCCCAAGCTTCAGCAGGCGCGAGGACCCAAGCAGGGCGCCGGCGCTGCTCAGCGCCGAGCCAAGCCAGGTCGCGACCATGATCGGCAACGTCTGCGTGCTCTTCGCGTGCAGCGCAGGGAAGCGGTCAGGGAAGAGCCGCGGCAGCGCAGGGTGGAAGACGAGGCCCGAGTGGGCTGCGTCGTGGTGGGCGATGAGGACGATCGTGCGTTGCGCCTCATCGGCACTTGCGCCAAGCTCGCCGACGACGTTCCAGGTGCTGCGCTGTGGCAGTGCGAAGCGGCGGAACCATTGGCTGCCGCCGCTCATGTCGTCCCAGAGCGCGGTGGCGGCGCCAGCTCCGGTCAGCGCGGCGAGCAGGCGTGTGCGGTGCCTGCGCGCCCTCAGTGCCACGGATCCCGCGGCCGCGGCGATCGCGTTGAGCACGCCAATCGGCCACCAATAGCCGCCATGCGCCGGCTCCTGCTCGATGCGTGTGGCGGCGACGCCAAGCTCGCGCAGGCGCATCGCGATCCACTCCGCCGCCTCGCGCTCGCCCGCCGAGGCGGACTCGCGCGGCAGGCTCGCGAGATGGCGCATGTCGGCCTCGAAGGCCTGCGCCTTTGCGCTCCAGTCGCGTGCGCCCGAATCTGGTTCACGGTCGATGGTTGGCATGCCGGCGCTGAGGGTATCTCTCCCTCGTCGCCCGAGCGACATGACTGGACACGGAGTTCAGGAGGAACGAGATGCCAGGCACCGTCGACGTCGACGCTCCGCTTACAAAGGCGCCCGCACTGACGCCCTTGCCGTTGCCGCCGCGCTCGCTGCCCGAGCGTCGCTTTGAGCGTGTGCTCCAGGTCGGTTGCGTCGGCGGCGCGCTGACCGAGCAGCTCGCCTCGCACTGCGAACGGCTCGTCGTGCTCGACGACTTCCCGCACCAGACGCCAGTGGGCGTCTGGGACCTCGTCGTCTGCGCCGACGTCCTGCGCAACCTCGACGTCGAAACGCTGCTGCGTACGACGCATTGGCTCTCACGCCAGCTGACCGCGGGCGCGACCGTGCTGATCGCCTCGCGCGCCGCCGATGCGCATCATCTACTGATCCACCGTCTCGCCTGCTGGCACGCCTATGGCGAACTGCGCGACGGCATCCGCATCGACCGCTTCGACGGCGACGGCATCCACATCGACCGCTTCGACGGCGACGGCAGCGGCACCTGACGCGCTCAGGCGGCGCTTGACGCGCTCAGGCGGCGCTTGACGCGCTCAGTCAGGCGCGTTCAGAGGGAGCGCTTTGCCCGCTGGCTAGAGTGGGCTTCCCTGGCGTTCGACCGCGACGAAGAGGTACACGAGGATGGCAGTCCTGGAAGTGCTCTGGCATGGCATCAGGGACTCGCTGCTGATGGCCTGGGAGGTCTGGTGGGCGCTCGTGCTCGGCTTCGCGATCAGCGCAATCGTGCAGGTCTGGGTGCCACGCGAGCGGGTAGAGGCTGCGCTCTCCGGCTCGGGGGCGGGCCCCGTCGCGCTTGCGACCGGCCTTGGCGCCGCCTCCTCCTCGTGCTCCTACGCAGCGGTTGCGATCGCGCGCAGCCTCTTCGCGAAGGGCGCCTCCGCGGCGAGCGCGCTCGCCTTCCAGATCGCCTCGACGAACCTCGTCTGGGAGCTGGGTCTCGTGCTCTGGGCGTTGATCGGCTGGCAGTTCACGCTCGGCGAGTACCTCGGCGGGATCGTGATGATCGCCTTGATCGCCGTCGCGCTGCGGATCCTGCGGCCGGCGCGCCTGGAAGCGCAGGCACGCGGCCGCGCTCAGCAGGCAAGCGCCGGCCATGGGCACCACGGCGGATGCGCGCGCCATGAGCAGCACGGAGCGGGCCATGAGCAGCACGACGCAGGCCATGAGCAGCACGGAGCAGGCCATGAGCGGGACGACGCAGGCCATGGGCAGGACGGAGCAGGCTATGAGGCGCGATTCGACTGGCGCACGCGGGCGGCCTGGACACAGGTCGCCCAGAACTTCCTGGCCGACTGGCGCATGCTCTACAGGGAGATCGCGATCGGCTTCCTGCTCTCCGGCTTCGTCGCCCAGCTTGGCAGCGGCTTCTTCAACGGCCTGTTTCTCAGGCACTCCAGCGGGGCGCTTGCAACGCTCGAGAACGTGATCGTCGGACCGCTAATCGCGGTGCTCAGCTTCGTCTGCTCAGTCGGCAACGTGCCGCTCGCGGCGGTGCTCTGGTCGGGCGGGATCTCGTTCGCAGGCGTGCTTGCGTTCCTCTTCGCCGACCTGATCGTGCTGCCGATCGTCGTGATCTACCGCAAGCTCTACGGCGACCGGGCTGCGCTGCGGATCGTGCTGCTGCTGCTCGCGAGCATGATCGCCGCGGCGCTGATCGTCAACGGCGTCTTCGGCGCCCTTGGCCTGATCCCCGGCGGCCCGCGCCCATCGCGCTCCGCGATCTTCGGCGGGCTCGCGCTCGACTACAAGCTCTACCTGAACGTAGCTGCGCTGCTGCTCTTCGCCGCGCTTGCGTGGCTCGCGCTGCGGCGCAGTGCTCAGCCGCCGCGGCCGCGCGCCTGCTGCACGTCGGAGAGCCGTGTGCGCAGCGCCGCCTCGGCATCGTCTGGCACGTAGAAGCGCACGCCGACGACGTGCTCCGGGGCGAGCTCCTGGGCGCTGAAGTGCCCAGGGTTGCGATGCGGGCTCTCATAGCCCTGGCCGCGGCCGCCCGAGCGCAGCTGTACCGGCGGCGGCGCCGCGCCGTGGTCGCGCACGAACTCTCGGGCGGCGCCGATCGCGCGCTTCGCCGCATCCGACTTCGGCGCGAGCGAGAGGTAGATCGCGGCCTGGGCGAGCGCGAACTGACACTCAGGCAGGCCGGCGTGCTCGACCGCCGCGGCGGCCGCTGTCGCGACGCTCAGCGCCATCGGGTCGGCGTTGCCGACGTCCTCGCTTGCAAGGATCACCATGCGCCTTGCGATGAAGCGCGGGTCCTCGCCGCCCTCGAGCATCACCGCGAGGTAGTAGAGCGAGGCGTCAGGGTCCGAGCCGCGCGTCGCCTTGATCCAGGCGGAGATCGTGTCGTAGTGGCTGTCCGCCGCCTTGTCGTAGTGAACGATCCGTCGCTGCAGCGCGTCTTCGGCCTGGGCGAGCTCGACGCGGGCATCTGTCGTCGTCTCGCAGGCGAGCTCGAGCGCTGCGAGCGCTGTGCGGGCGTCGCCGCTCGCCCTTGCGGCGAGCATCTCGATCGCCTCATCTGCGACCTCGCACTCCCCGCAGTGTCCCTGTGCGAGGGCGCGCCTCAGCAGCGTGCGCAGATGCTCCTCGTTCAGCTCGTTCAGCTCGTAAAGTCGCGTGCGCGAAAGCAGTGCCCTGTTGACCTCGAAGGCGGGGTTCTCGGTCGTCGCGCCGATCAGCGTGACGACGCCGTCCTCGACGGCGGGCAGCAGCGCGTCCTGTTGGGCCTTGTTGAAGCGGTGGATCTCGTCGAGGAAGAAGATCGTGCCGCGCCCGCTGCGCTGCCGCTCCTCGGCGCGCGCGATAACGGCGCGCACCTCGGCCCTGCCCGCCTCGACCGCGCTCAGCTCCTCGAAGGCGGCATCGGCGCTGTGCGCGACGATCCGTGCGAGCGTCGTCTTGCCGGTGCCAGGCGGGCCGTGGAGGATCATCGAGTGAGGGCGACCCTGCTCGATCGCGGTGCGCAACGCCGAGCCCTGGCCAAGCAGGTGCTCCTGCCCGACGAAGTCGGCGAGGCTCGCCGGCCGCAGCCGCGCCGCGAGCGGCGCGTCGGTCGCGAGCTGTGCATCGGGACCGCTTCGCGCCGGAGCTTCGGTTTCGTTGCGGTCGAAGAGCGAATCCATCGCCACAGTCTGCCGCAAGGGCGGACGGGTCCACCGCCACCGCCGGTCGCGAGCGCGGACCGCTCCTACACGACGGGCGCCGCTCGGGCTCACGCCGACCACAGGCGAGCCCGCGGCGACGGAGGACGCGGCCTTGACGGAGGACGCGACCCTGGACGTCGCGAGCAGCTGGCCCTAGAATCCGGCTCGTGCCACGCAGTCGGACACGTTCCATCGCGGCGGCAGCCGCGCTCACGGCGAGCATGCTCGCGCCGGCAGCGGCACAGGCGACGCTCGTTTACGTGCGCAACCCGAACAAGCCCGTCGTCTGGATCGCGCAGAACAACGGCTCACAGGCGCACAAGCTCGCGCAGGGCTCGACGCCTCGCGTGACCCCGAATGGCAGCGTCGTCGTCTACGAGAACGCACCCACCAGCGGGGGCAACTACACCCCGAAGCTGATGGTCACACCCGCCGCAGGCGGCTCCTCGCGCACGCTCGCGACGGGCTGGCGCAACCCGTTTGTGTTCGCCTTCTCGCCCGACTCGAGCACGATCGCGACGGTGCTCGGCCCCGAAATCGGCAGCGAGCAGCTCGTGCTGATCAATCTGGAAACGGGGGTCCAGCGTACCGTCGCGAAGGGCTACTTCAGCGCCGTGAGCTTCTCGCCCGATGGCACCCAGATCGTCTACGGCAGGTCAGCGAGCGAACGCTATCCGCAGAGCAGCGACATCTACCAGGCCTCGGTCTCCGGCGGCGCGCCCGTCGCGATCACACACGACCACCACTCGCTCAGCCCGCTCTGGGGGCCAAACGGCAAGATCGCGTTCGTCAAGCAGCTCGAAGCCAAGCAGCGCCTCTATGGCCCGAAGAACGAGCTCTACCTGATGAGCGAAAGCGGCGGTAGCGTCAAGCGCCTCACGCACACGAAGGTCGCGCCGCTGTTGCAGGGGCTGACGCCGACGCAGTGGTCGGCGAATGGCACGCGCCTGCTCGCTGAGTTTGGCGGCGAGGACACGAGCTACGCGGTGACGGTGAACCCGAGCAGCGGCGCCCAGCACCGCCCTGGCTCCGGGCAGATCGGGCTCGGCTTCGTCGGCGACGCGCTCTCCGCGGATGGCAGCACGATCCTCGGCTCGACGGGTGGCTTCGAGCCCGGGCCTGGACACAATGTCGTGACCGTGCCCTACGGCGGAGGCAAGCCGACCGTGCTCGCGCGCAACGCCTACGAACCGGACTGGAACCGCTGAAGGCGGACTGAGCCGGCTTCGACGCCGTTCCGGGCCATACGCTGAAGACGACTGAGCCGGCTTCGACGCCGTTCCTGGCCATACTCAGCGGACGGTGGCGGCGGTCGGCGACAACGCAGGGGGACGGACGACGGCGTGGGCGCGTGGCGTCAGCACGCCGGTGCGCGACTTCCTCGGAGCCGAGACGGGCGGCGCGGCGGTGCTGCTCGGCGCTGCGGCGGTCGCGCTGATCTGGGCGAACGTCTCCCTGCACTCCTACCAGTCCTTCTGGCATACGACGCTCGCTATCAGGCTCGGCAGCCACAGCCTCGCGGCGAGCCTGCACTCGTGGGTCGACGAAGGCCTGATGACCGTGTTCTTCCTCGTCGTCGGCCTCGAGGCCAAGCGCGAGCTCGCGCTTGGCGAGCTGCGCGAGCGCAGGCGCCTCGCGATTCCGCTGCTCGCGGCGTGCGGCGGGATGGCGGTGGCGGTCGGCATCTACCTAGCGATCGCCGCGGGCAGCCGCGGCAGCGGCGGCTGGGGCGCCGCCTTCTCGACTGACACGGCGCTTGCGCTGGGGGCACTTGCGATCGTCGGCCCGCGCGGCAACGCGCGCCTGCGCGTCTTCCTGCTCACGCTCGTCGTCTTCGACGACCTCGTTGGGCTGCTCGTGATCGCGTTCGCCTATACCCATCACGTCGCGCCCGTCGCACTGATCGTCGCCCTCGGGCTGTTCGCGGCGCTGGTCCTGCTGCGCTATGTGAAGCACGGTCGCGGCGCGGCCGCGGTAATCGTCGGGATCGGCATCTGGCTCGCGATGTTCAAGTCCGGGATCGACCCCGTGATCGCGGGGCTCGCGATCGGGCTGGTTACGAGCGCCTATCCGCCCTCGCGCGAGCACCTCGAGCGCGCGATCGAGCTCACGCGCTCCTTCAGGGAGCAGCCGACGCCGGAGCTCGCGGACTCCGCGCAGCGCGGGCTTGTCGCCGCGATCTCGCCGAACGAGCGCCTGCAACACCGTCTGCATCCCTGGTCGGGCTTCGTCGTCGTGCCGCTCTTCGCGCTCGCGAACATGGGCGTCCACATTGACGGCTCGCTGCTGAGCAAGGCCGTCAGCTCGCCGGTGACGCTTGGGATCTTCGCCGCCTACGTGCTTGGCAAGCCGCTTGGGATCCTCGCCGCGTCCTGGCTTGGCACGCGCCAGGCGTTCGGCGGTGCGAAGCTGACGGTCACCTGGCCAAGCCTCGCCGGCACGGGCGCTGCGGCGGGCGTTGGCTTCACCGTCTCGCTGCTGGTCGCGGGCAGGGCCTTCGGCCCAGGGCTGCTCGCGCAGGCACAGATCGGCCTGCTCGCCGCGGTGCTGATCTCGCCGCTCGTCGCGTTCGCGATCTTCCAGGTCGCGGCGCGCCTGCCCGAGCAGATCAGGATCCGCCAGCTGGGGGCGACGGCGCGCCAGCTCGTCGACCTCGTCGACGACGTCGACCCTGAGCACGACCACATCAGGGGCGCAAGTGACGCGCCCGTCACGCTCGTCGAGTACGCCGACTTCGAATGCCCCTACTGCGGGCGCGCAGAGCAGGCGATCAGGGAGCTGCTCGCCGAGCACGGCGCCGAGCTGCGCTACGTCTTCAGGCACCTGCCGCTGAATGAGGTGCACCCCCGCGCGCAGCTCGCCGCGGAGGCGGCAGAGGCCGCCGCGGCCCAGGGCGCCTTCTGGGAGCTGCATGACCTGCTCTTCGATCACCAGGGCGATCTGCGCCCCGTCGACCTGAAACGCTACGCAGAGAGCCTCGAGCTCGACATCGAGCGCTTCGAGCACGAGCTGCGCGGTCGCATCTACGAGGAGCGCATCGCCGAAGACGTCGCCGGCGCCGACGCCAGCGGTGTCTCGGGGACGCCCTCGTTCTTCGTCAACGGTCGCCGCCATCACGGCGCATATGACCTCCAGAGCCTGACCGACGCCGTGCGCCACGCGCGCGTCCGCGCGGCTGCCTCTGCGATCGTCAGCTGAACGGAAGTCGCGCTCCGCACCCTTCGCGAAGTCGCGCTCGACCGCGCTCGACCGCGCTCGACCGAAGTCGCGCTCGACCGCGCTCGACCGAAGTCGCGCTCGACCGCGCTCGACTATTGCGTCACTTCACCCGCGCGAGCGTGAAGCCGTCGTAGCCCTTGCTGCCGACGGTCTGGATCGTCGTCGCCTCGACCGCTGAACCGCCGGACAGCATCTCGTGGAAGCGCCGCATCGCGCGGGCACGGGGATCCTCGGTCTCGGGGTTTGCGATCTCGCCGCTGCGCACGACGTTGTCGGTGAGGATCACGCCGCCACGGCGCACGAGCCGCAGCGCCCACTGGAAGTACTTCGGCGTGTTCTCCTTGTCCGCGTCGATGAAGACGAGGTCGAAGGGCTGCTCGCCCTCGTCGGCGATCTGCGGCAGGGACTCGAGTGCTGGGCCGACACGGATCTCGACGAGCTCGGCGTAGCCCGCCCTCGCGACGTTCTCGCGCGCGAGGTCCGCGTAGGCGGGGTTCGCCTCGAGGCTGAGCAGCCTGCCGTCCGCTGGCAGCGCGCTTGCGAAGCAGATCGTGCTGTAGCCGCCGAGCGTGCCGAGCTCGAGCACGCGCTTTGCGCCGTGGATCTGCGTGAGCAGCCGCAGCATCCTGCCCTGGGCGGGCGATACAGCTATCGGCGGCATGCCTGCCGCAGCGCTACCGGCGGCAGCCGCCTCCAGTGCGGGGTTGTCGCCCAGCAGCGTGTCCTCGACGAACCGATCGACTTCGCTCCAGCGTTGCTGCTCGCTCATCTACTCCGCCTTGGGTCGGTTTTCGTGGGTTCCCACATGGTCAGGGTGGCGAGGGTGCGGCGAAGGGCAGGGGGGGTTGACAATCACATCCACGCCTGCGTATAGTGGTGAACATCGGCGCGCGTTGCCGTCGATATTGACATAGATGGGGGTTGGGGCCGAGCCGCCTTCTGCGGCCGGCAGTCGTTTGCAGCATTGGGTGGTTCCGTGGAGAGGGACCTGAATCGAGTTATAGGGAGCTGCGTTCGCGTGAGTCTGCACAGGACATACGTGTCGGATCTGGTTGCGCCCATGGCGGATCTGGTTGCGCCCATGGCGGATCTGGTTGCGCCCATGGCGGGTGCTTTAACCAGATGCGTCAGCACAGCTGACGCATCTTTCTCTCTCTCTCTCTCTCTCTCTCTGCTACCGATCGACTAGCGAACAGGCTCGTCGGCGGGGCCGGCGGGATCGCCGCGCGATGGCAGATGGATCGGCCGCACAGCGGTTGGTCAGACGCTGTCATCACAGAGGTCCTGGCGCACGCCAGGCGACAAGCGACCGGTGCACGGCACGCCCGAACGGGCGCGTCGCTCGCCGGTTCATACGAGAGGGAGTCCCAGGCAGATGAGATCTATCTCTGGCAGCAGGATGCTGGCAGCACTCGTTGGTGCGTTGCTGTTGAGCGGCGGCGCGGTGGCGAGCGCATCGGCAAGCGAATTCGTTTTCAGCAAAACGGGCACGCTTGCGGGTCACGGATGGCAGGAGTTCACGACGGCGATGGGGGCCTACGAATGCTCTGAAAGCACTATCTCCGGCAAAGTCACCACGCTCAAATCCTCGACGCTGAAGGCGACGGTGCAATATGGCGGCTGTGACGCCTTCGGGTTGCCCATGGAATTCACGCCGGCCGAATACGAATTCAGCACGGCGGGGACTGTCAAGTTGCTCAAGCCCGTCATCGTGGAGGTTGGCTTCGGTAGCTGCACGGTGAAATTCCCGGCACAGACGCTTGGGAGCATTGCCTACAACAACAAGTCAGGAGGCAAGCTCGAAATCGAGCCGAGCATCACCGGCATCGAATCGTCCGCGAGCGGCACCTGCGGTTACAAAACGGAAAAAAGCGGTGTCGAGACCGGCTACTGGCTGGTCGAACTGACGGGCGGCGGCACCGTCGAAGTGAAATAGCAGAGCAGCTGAGCAGCAAGCATGTTCAGGGCTGGTGGGCGCCGAGCGGCGCCCACCAGCCCACGGTAGGGCTCGCGGCCCGGAGAGGTGTCAGATGAAGAGGATTCACAGAGCTAAGTCATCGATGTGGCGTGGCGCATGCCCAGCTGCGTACCGAGGTGCAGGACTGGCGATTGGCCTGTGTTGCCTGGCCACGCTGGCGCCATCCGCGCAGGCGACGGCCGGAATCGGTGCGCAACCGCTGCCTGGGCCGACAGGCTTGCCAGACGGGAGGGTCTACGAAGAGGTCTCGCCCGCTTACAAGAATGGGAACTTCTACGACGCCATCTCTGGCTTCTCATTTGGGCTTGCGAGCGCGGATGGCGACGCGGTCGTCTATCCGATGAGCGGCGCCGTGGGCACCGCCTACGCCGGTGCCATCACCGAGTATGTCTCCAAGCGTGCGCCAGGACAGGGATGGCAAACGGTAGCTACGACCCCGCATCCGGACAGCACCAACTTTACGGTCTACTCCGGAACGACGGCGATGATTCCCTCTACAGGCTTCAGTCGCTTTCTCTTCACTTCGCAGCTTGCCTATGTCAAGGATGAGCCAAAACATGAATATGGGACCCAGGGAACTTCGGGTGTGAACATCTTCCTGGGCGAAGACCCGGCTGTGGAACCCGCGTGGCTGGGGGAGCCGCAGATCGCGGAACCGATCCCCTCCAGCGGGGATGTCGAATACACCCAATACCAGATCACTGGCGCATCGCCCAGCCTTGAAACAGTGTACTTCGCGTACCAAGGTACTCTCGTTCCTGAAGACAGCTCACGAGCGCCGCATACTGGGCTGGGCGCCAAAGGCGAAGACGTTCCCTGGGGCTTCTATGAATGGAACGCGGGGAGGCTTGTTGCTGCAGGCATGCTTCCCAACGGGCAGTTCAGCCCATTCGGGGCCGTTCCCGCTGGGCTTGCGGCCAGTGGATCGACTAGCCGTGGAGATGCCGGTTCGCAGGCCAATGGCATGGACAACCAGGTCTCAGCAGACGGTACGCGCGCATTCTTCGTCAGTCCCGACCCAATTGCCTCAGAAGTCACTGACCAGGCAAGCTGTGAAAACACTCCCCCGTGTAGCACCGAAGCGCCGCAACTGTACGTGCGCGAGCCTACGTCAGGAGGGGGCCACGTCTCGGTGCTCATCTCGGGATCGCAGTTGTCGAGCCATGAAGGCGAGGCTGCGCCCGACGGAGTAGTGAGCTTTGCCAACACGCCAGTCGAACGCAGGGATGGCACGTATGCGTTCGCGGCGCCAGATGGCTCACAGGTGTACTTCGCGAGCGTCGACCGCCTCACGCAGGCAGCGCCTGAAAACGGCGAAGCCAAGATGTACGACTACGACTTGGAAACAGCGCAGCTGACCTACATGCCACAGCTGACAGGTCCGATCGCGTTCGCCTCGCCGGATGGCTCGACCCTGCTCTTCGAGAATCGCGAGTCCACGCCTTGGCAATTGGAATTGTGGCACGCAGGCGCGAGCGGCGGCGAATTGACGAGCATTGCCGAACTTCCTGGCAGCGGCATCAATCTCGACGCGGTCCATATGAGCAGCGACGGCGATGTATTGGTCTTCAGGAGCAACGCGGAAATTCCGGGCTTCAACGATGCCGGCGGATTCGATCAGATCTATCGCTACGACACGGAAGGCGAAGTACTCGATTGCCTGTCTTGTCCACCTGCTGGAGCGGCGCCAGAAGGCAATGCGCGCATGTCCTACAACAATGATGAAACTGGCGTGAAAAACAACGGCGCCAGCAGCGACCCGATGACGACGATCGAAACGCGGGGCATGTCGGAGGACGGCGATCGCGTGTTCTTCGATACTCCGGCGTCGCTCGTGCCGCAGGACACCAACGGCCAACGCGATGTCTACGAGTGGGCGGATGGAACGATATACCTGATCTCCTCCGGCTCCAGCGACGAACCGTCTGAATACCTCGACAGCGACGCGGCCGGTGAAAATGTGTTCTTTGCTACGGCGGCTGGCCTCGTGCCCGGAGACGCTGACGGCGCGCCCGATGTCTACGACGCACGCATTCCCAGGCCAGGAGACAACGCGCCGCCTGCGCAGGTGCCCTGCAAAGGCGCCATCTGCCAAGGACCGCCAGGTGTGCCGCAGCTGCTCAGCCCGCCGGCCAGCGAAACGTTCGCCGGCGTGGGCAATCTCGCTCCCAAGGCTGAACCCAAGAGCAAGCAAAAGATGAAGCACAAGAAGCGACACAAGGCAAAGCCAAAGCGGAAGCGCGGCGTCAAGACCCATGCGACGCGGAACGCGGGAAACGTTCGCAGCAAGCGCACTGAACGTCGCCACGATCGGAGGGGCAAGTGATGATGGCACGAGCAGCGACCCGTGGAAAGGGTTGGCAAAGAAGCGTTGCATGCATCGCGGCGCTGGCGGCGATCGCAACGCTGTCAGGCGCAGCGACCGCGACGGCGGACGAAGCGCCGCGGTGGGAGCTGACCGCAGTGCCGACGCCGACCAGCATCATGGCTAACACGCCTCGCAACGAGGTTCAGGATGTGACCGTGAATGCGTCCGGGGGCACCTTCGTGCTCGAAGTGCTTCCGGCGTCCAACGGCGCGTCGCGCTATCGGCCGACCGCGCCGATCGCTTACGACGCGAGCCCGGCGGAAGTCAGGGAAGCGCTGGGCAGGGTGCCGGGCCTGGAAGAATCCGAAGTGTCGGTGTCCGCTGGTCCTGGCGGGCAAGGATCCTATGAAGTCGCCTTCGAAGGCAGCGAAGAGGGCGACACAGCGCTGGAGTTGATGCGTGTGGAAGGCGCCGGTCTAGATGGCACGGCTGGCGTCAGCGAGGTGACCGAAGGCGCAGAGGCGCCGGAATTGATGGTGACTGCGACCAACGTTGGAGGCGGGAGCGCGAGTGGCAGCATCGAAGTGAGCGACGTCCTGCCGTCGTGGCTGGAAGCAACGAGCGTGACGGGCTACGCGATCTACCAGAGCGCCGTTGCGATCAACGGCCACGGTGGCAGCGCGATGAACTGTCTCACGCTGACACCTCACGACATCTCCTGCACCTATGAAGAAGACCCGGTGGATCCGGGCGACCAGCTGATCATGAAAATCACGCTTGCGTCCGGCGCCGCGTCCGGCTCGAATGCGGTCGATGTCGCCGAAGTGGCGGGTGGCGAAGCGCCCGCGGTGCGCAGGGAAGTCGCGCTCGCCACAGGCACGGCGCCCGCCACGTACGGGTTCGCGCCTGGCAGCGTGTTCTCGGCGATCTCGAGTACACGTGCGGGCGCTCACCCAAATGTGACGACCGCATTCGAAATCGCGACGCGCGAAACCGATGAAGTGGTCGACGACCCGAAGGACGTTCGCTTCGATCTACCGCCGGGCCTGGTGGGCAGCATCGTCGGCATGCCACAGTGCACGATGGAGCGTGTGATCACCGCGGTCAAAGGCCAGAATGTCTGTCCCAACGACACGATGATCGGCATCGCGACAGTGACGATCACCAACGGCAAAGACCACCATCCTCTGCGGGACACGTTCGTGGTGCCGGTCTACAACATCGCGCCGGCGCCAGGCGAGCCGGCGGCATTCGCGTTCGACGCGATCTTGCTGCCTGTGCGTCTGGACACGAGCGTGCTCTCGAACGGCAACTACGGCGTGCGTGTTACCGCGCCGGACCTGCCTCAGACCGAGAGCGCGCTTGGCAGCAACATCACGATCTGGGGCGTGCCAGCCGAACACACGGGCCCCGGGAACGACGGAGAGCTTCTGCCGCTGTCTCCGGGCACCTTCGGCGGCGTGGCGACGGGACAGTCGCCGGTGCCGCTGCTGACCAATCCGCAGCAGTGCAGTCGACCGCTCGTCGCCGACGCTTCGACTGACCCCTGGGGGGAACCGGGAGTGTTCCGCTCGGAAGCGGCGCCCGTCGGTACGCTGACCGGCTGTGATCTGGTGCCGTTCGGCAGCTCGTTCAGCTTCCTGCCTGACACGCTCGAAGCGGGCGCGCCCGCCGGTTACACGTTCGACCTGAACGTGCCTCAGCAGAACACGGCGGGAACGCTTGCGACCTCCAGCGTGAAGGCCGTCTCGTTGCAGCTGCCCGAAGGGGTGGTCGTCAACCCGTCCGCGGCATGGGGTTTGAAAGCCTGCTCGAACGCGCAGTTCTACGGCCCGAGCCACCCTTCGCAGGAACCGGCCGCGCTGGCTCAATGCCCACGGGAAGCACAGGTCGGGGAAGTCGAAGTGGAAACCCCCGATCTGGAAATGCCGTTGAAGGGACAGGTGTTCCTGGGCACGCCCGAATGCGAACCGTGCACGCCGGCGGACGCAGAAGGCGGGAAGATGGTGCGCTTGTTGATCCAGCTCGTCGGCGAAGGCGAAGCTGGGATTGTCGTCAAGCTCGAAGGACGCGCGGAGATCGACCAGCAGACGGGCCAGATAACCACGATCTTCGAAGAAACACCGCAGGTGCCATTCCACAAGATGCGCTTCGTGCTGGAAGGCGGCCCAAGGGCGGTGCTCGCAAACCCGCGCAGGTGTGGCACGGTCAAGACTGTCGGCGACCTGGCGCCCTGGAGCGATCTGTTGGCGGAAGGCGAAGCCGGAGAAGTGAGCGACTCGATGCCGTTCTATGAATTCGAAATCAACCAGAACTGCTTCGGTTCACAGTTCTCGCCGAGCTTCAAAGCGGGGATGCCGAACATCCAGGCTGGCGCGCACAGCGAATTCACGTTGGCATTTGGGCGCGAAGATCACGACGAGTTCCTTGGCGGCGTCTCGGTGAAGATGCCCGAGGGATTGATGGGTTCGCTGACCGGGATCCCGCTGTGCGGCGAAGCTCAGGCGAACGCTGGCGCCTGCTCCGCGGAAAGCGAGATCGGGACGGTGGAAGTTCTGACGGGACCTGGCGCGAGCCCGTTTCTGGTCTCAGGCGGTCACGTCTATCTGACCGAAGGCTACGGTGGCGCGCCGTTTGGGCTCTCGATCGTCGTGCCTGCGGTCGCTGGCCCATACACGCTATCGGGGACCACGGGCAAGGGGACGGTTGTCGTGCGCTCGCAGATCTTCGTGGATCCGCGCACTGCGCAGTTGACGGTCACCAGTGGCAGATTGCCAAGCATGCTGGACGGGATCCCGCTGCAGCTGAAAGCGGTGAACGTGCGGATCGACAGGCCAGGGTTCATGTTCAACCCGACCAGCTGCGCCAAGCAGCAAATCGCGGGAACGCTCAGCTCCGTCGAAGGAATGAGCGCGGACGTGGCTAGCAGCTTCCAGGTGACCAACTGCGCCGCGCTGTCGTTTAAGCCGGGCTTCAGGGCGAGCACGAAGGCGCACCACACGCGCAAAGACGGCGCTTACCTGCAGGTGAACGTGACCTCAGGTGCGGGCCAGGCGGACATTGCCAAGGCGAAGGTCGAACTGCCGAAGGCATTGCCTTCGGAGCTCAAGACGCTGCAGAAAGCCTGCACCGAAGCGCAGTTCGCCGCGAATCCGGCTGGGTGCCCCGAAGACTCGGACGTCGGTTCGGTCGTCGTGCACACCCCGGTCTTGCCGGTGCCACTCACTGGTCCTGCGTACTTCGTCAGTCGCGGCGCGCAGTGGCCGGAACTGATCATGGTGCTGCAGGGCTATGGCGTGACCGTCGATCTGGCTGGGGAAACGCACATCAGCAAAGGCATCACCTCCACCACGTTGAGCACGGTGCCGGATGTGCCGTTCTCGAGCTTCACGCTCACGCTGCCTGAGAGCCCTCACTCTGCCCTCGCCGGGAACGGCAATCTCTGCAAGAAGCAGCTCGTGATGCCCGTCAAGTTCACCGGGCAGAATGGCGCCATCGTCGAGCAGAACACCAAGGTCAAAGTCGCCGGGTGTGCCGCGACGAGGAAGGCGCATGGCAAGAAGCAGCACAAAGGCAAGAGGCGCAGGGCAAGTAGGCACGGGAAGAGCAAGCGCTAGGCGGGTCCGAGCGCTATGGCCTTGCAGGCACGAGGTCAGAAGGATGGTGAGGCTGGAGCGCGCCAGGCGCGCTCCAGCCTCACGCCTTCGGCGTATGGTGCCGTCGCCGACCTACAGCGCGCCCGACTGCTGAGCGCTGTCGCCGTCGCGTCCGCGGAGCTCGGCGTCGCACGCTTCACCGTGGCAGACCTCGTCTTGCGTTCCGGGGTCTCGCGTCGCACCTTCTATGAGCTGTTTCGAGACCGCGACGACTGCCTGCTCATCGCGGTCGAGGATGGCTTTGGACGCGCGGCGGCGAGGATGGCGCTCGCGTGGCGTTCCCAGACCCACTGGCGCGGCGCGGTCCGTGCAGCGCTCGCGGCTCTGCTCGCCTTCCTCGATGAAGATCAGGCGGTTGGCAGGTTGCTTGTCGTCGACGCGCTTGGCGCCGGCCCGGACGCACTTGCCCGCCGCGCGGAGCTGATGCGAGCGGCGGTCGACGCGATCGATCGCGGCAGGTTGCAGTCCCGCACCTCTCGCGGCCTGTCGAAGGTGACAGCCGAAGGTGTCGTGGGCGCGATCGTTTCGATCGTTCATGCGCGCATGCTCATGGGCGACCGTGAGGCGCTGAGCGCGCTGCTAGGGGAGCTCACAGCGATCGCGGTACTTCCCTACCTCGGGCCCGCGGCAGCCGCGGCGGAGATCGGGCGGCCGTTGCCGAAGCAGGCGCCGTCAGTCGCGCCTGGGACGGATGGCGATCCGCTCAGAGAGCTTGGCATGAGGCTCACGCGCCGGACGGTCGCGGTGATCGCCGCGATTGGCGAGCACCCTGGGGCCTCCAACCGCGCCATTGCTGAGCGCGTCGGCATACACGACCAGGGACAGGTCTCGAAGCTGCTCACGCGTCTGGCACGGGCGGAGCTGGTCGACAATGATGCTGTCGGGCGCACGAGGGGAGCGCCCAACGCATGGCGGCTGACCGCCAAGGGCCTGCGCTTCGAGCGAGCGATCAGGCGCCAGACGGGCTTCAAGGGCTAAGTAGATTCGCCGCTCGCGCGGAACGGCGGCGTCTCGCGGGTGCCGGTGGCGTCTCGCGGGTGCCGGTGGCGTCTCACGTTGCCGGTGGCGTCTCACGGGTGCCCGCGGCGTCTCGCGTTGCCGGTGGCGTCTTGCGTTGCCGCCGCCTGGACAGCCATTCCCAGCGGTCGCGCTCCTGCCTGGCGAAGGCATCATCGGTGCCGCCGGATCTCCGCGGCTGGCAGGATGTGGGCTGTGATACCGGCCTACATCCCGAGCCCGTCGGAGAACGGCTTCCACATCGGCCCGCTGTTCGTGCACGCCTACGGGCTCGCCTACGTGGTCGCGGTGACGGCCGCGATCATCCTCACCGTGCGCCGCTGGGAGGCGATCGGCGGCAAGCGCGAGCTCGTCTATGACGTCGCGCTCTGGGGGTTCCCAGCAGGAGTGATCGGCGGCAGGCTCTACTTCCTTGCGACGAGCTGGAACGAAATGCCGCCGCACTGGTGGGGCCCATTCGCGATCTGGGACGGCGGCCTTGGCATCTGGGGCGGGATCACGCTTGGCGTGATCGTCGGCCTCTGGCGGGTGCGCCGGGCTGGCGCCGACATCGGGAAGTTCATGGATGCTGGGGCTCCTGGGCTGCTCGTCGCTCAGGCCTGCGGCCGCGTCGGCAACTATTTCAACCAGGAGCTGTTCGGGAAGCCCTCGAAACTGCCCTGGGCCCTGGAAATCTCGGCGGCGCACCGCCCTGTTGGCTACGCGAGCTTTGCGACCTTCCAGCCGACCTTCCTCTACGAGATCATCTGGAATCTGCTGCTCGCGACGGCGCTTGTGCGGCTTGGCAAGCGCAGGTCGATCAAGGCTCCTGGCCTCTTCGCCCTCTACGTCGCCGGCTACTCCTTCGCGCGCATGGGGGAGGAGCTCCTACGGATCGATCCCTCCCATCACATCTTCGGCCTGCGCGTGAACTTCTTCGTCGCGACGATCCTCTGCATCGTCGGTCTGGCCTGGTTTGTCGCGCTCCAGCGCGGCTGGTCGTGGCGTGGGCGCGGCGGAGGTGGCGCGAGCGGAGGCGGCGCGAGCGGAGGCGGTAGCCAGTCGGGAGATGACAGACGCCTCGAGGACGGCTCCCAAGCGCCTTCGCGGGCAGGCGTCGCCGACGGCGACGCGCCTGACGTTGGCGTCAGTGAGCCTGGCCGAGTATCGCGCGCCTGATCGCGCGATCGATGAACGGCCCCAGCAACCGCACGGCATCGGCGGTCGCGCTCTGTGTGCCGCCAGGGGCGGGCACCGTCACGTAGCTGATCGCGAGCCGCACGAGCGCCTCCGCGAGCAGCTGCGCGTCATCCTCGGCAACCGCTGGCCAGCCGTTGCACATCGAGGCGGCGATGCGCGCGCTCGCCCAGCCGACGATCGGCGCGCTCTGGGTGGTCAGCAGCGGCAGCATGCCGCCGGTGCCGTCGTCGGCGAGCAGCATTGCGACGAGCGGATCGCGGCCTGCGCTCTCGAGGAACGACTGCAGCGCGTCCGCAAGGGCGCTTGCAGGGTCGTCGAGATGCGCATCGATTGCACGCTCCACGTCGGCGACGAAGCGCTCGCCCTCGCGGATCACGAAAGCCTGCGCGAACTGCTCCCGCGAGCCGAACTCGTTGTAGAGGGTCTGTCTGCTGACGCCTGCCCCGCTTGCGACCTCCGCCATCGTGATCTGGGCCCAGGGTCGCTGCCCAAGCAGCTCGCGCGCCGCGTCGAGCAGCGTGTCGCGCAGCAGCAGCCGCGCCGCGCGGCGATAGCCGGTCGACGTGGCGCGGTCGGCAGACGTGGCGCGGTCGGTTGACGTGGCGCGGTCGGTTGACGTGGCGCCGTCGGTTGACGTGGCGCTCTCAGTCATCGCTGGCCGGCTCGAAGTCGACCTTGTCGCGCACGCCGCAATCGGGGCAGGCCCAGTCGTCTGGGACTGCGCTCCAAGGCGTGCCAGGCGGAAAGCCCTCGTGCGTGTCGCCCTGCTGCTCGTCGTAGAGGTAGCCACAGGATGGGCAGGCCCAGCGGCTCATGCCTGCCCTCCGGCGACAGTCCGGCCGTAACGGGCGAGCACCTTCGCACGCTTGCGCGGGCTGATGTTCGCGCGCTCGATTTCGCCGTGGTAGTGCTCGAGCACGCGGCGATCCATCACGCGACGCCAGAGCGGCGGGAATGCGGCGACCACGATCATGCCCGCGTAGCCGGTTGGCAGCTGCGGCGCCTCTTCCATGTGGCGCAGCGCCTGATAGCGCCGCGTCGGGTTTGCGTGGTGGTCGGAGTGGCGCTGCAGGTGGTAGAGCAGCAGGTTGGAGGCGACGTTGTTCGAGTTCCAGCTGTGCTCGGGCCGCGTGCGCTCGTAGCGGTCATCGTCCTCGCGCTTCGCGCGCAGCAGCCCGTAGTGCTCCAGGTAGTTGACGACCTCGAGCAGCGAGGCGCCGAGCGCTGACTGAATGACGAGGAATGGCAGCACGATCGGGCCGAAGACGAGCGCGAGCGCGACGTAGAGCACGACCGTCATCGCCCACGCCTGGAGGATGTCGTTGTGGATGCTGAGCGGCGAGTGCCCGCAGCGCTCGAGCCGCACGCGCTCGAGGTGCCAGGCGGAGCGCACGCTGCCGATCACCGTTCGCGGCAGGAAGGCGTAGAAGCTCTCGCCGAAGCGCGCGCTCGCCGGATCCTCAGGCGTCGCGACGCGCACGTGGTGGCCACGGTTGTGCTCGATGTAGAAGTGCCCGTAGCCGCTCTGCGCGAGCGCGACCTTGCTCAGCAGGCGCTCCAGTTTCGCGCGCTTGTGGCCAAGCTCGTGCGCGGTGTTGATCGCGATGCCGCTGACCATCGCGACAGTCAGCGCGAGGCCGATCGAGTCGACTGTCGAGAGTTTGCCATGCGCCCACAGCCAGCAGGCGAAGATCAGGCCTGCGTACTGGAACGGCAGGAAGGCATAGGTACACCACCGGTAGTAGCGATCCTGCTCGAGCCACTTGATCACGTCGTCGGGCGGATTGGTGTCGTCGAGGCCGCGGAGCAGATCGAATATCGGGAAGACCGCGAAGACGAGAAACGGTCCGAAGAACCAGAACGCGCCGATGCCAGTCGCGTGCACGAGGCCGAAGGCCATCAGGGGGAGCAGCGGTACGACGAGACCGAGCAGCCACGCGTAGCGCTTGCTGTCGCGCCAGGGCGCCGCCTCCGAGCCCGCCTCGCCGGGAACGGCTGCGTCAGGGAGTTGACCTGCTGCGGATGCCATGTCTGGGTTTCTCCTTCCTCGGGGGTGCTGCGCTCGGGCTTCGGCAACCTTCGCGATGGGCACATTGAGCGTCTACGCAAAGAACTTAGACAAAATCTCCATTCTTGTCAAGTAGCGAGACATGCGTAGCCTAGATGTAGGTCTAAAAGACATCTCTTACGGCTCTGTAAGGTGCCGAAGGCGGGGAGTGAGGCATTGCGAGCAGGAATTGGAGGATTGGGTGGGGGGTTGGCGCGTCGGGAGAGGCCGTTCGAAATCAGTCCGTGACGTTTGGAGCGCTGCGCCGTCATACGGAGTGACGTCCAACGAGTCGCCGCATGGCGGCAGAAGGAGGTTCACATGAGACGGATAGCGATCACGACCGTCGCTGCGCTCGCTTTGGCGATGCCAGGCGTGGCGCTTGCGCACGGCGGATATCAGCCTCACGGCAACTGGAAAGGGTCTCCGACGCCGGCGCCAGAACCGGCGGCGAGCGCCCCTGCTGGCACGGTCGAATCCTTCGAAGGCGAAACCCTCACGATCAAGCTCGCCAACGGCTCGCTCGTCGCGGGCCAGGTGACCGAAGCGACGCATCTGCTCTGCGTCACCCCGCCGAGCTCTGAACCGCCGACCTCGGAACCTGCGCCCACACCCACCCCTGGCTCTTGGGCGCACAGCTCTGACTACGGTCGCGGTGGGCACCGCGGGCACTGGGGCCACGAGAGCTGGTGGCACCATGGCCACCACGGTCGCTGGCACAGCTACGGCCATCACGGCTTCCCTGGCGGCCCATACGGCGGCCCGGGACCCTGGCACGGTGGCTCTGGCTCTGTCCAAGCCTGCGAAACGAGCGCTTTGACCCAAGGCGCGACTGTGCTGGGCGCCGAGTTGCACGTCGGCTCCGAAGGCGCGACCTGGCAGTACGTCGTGCTGCAGTCGTAGTCAGGCTGGATCTCCAGCGAGCATCAGCCGGCGCACGAGCGTGCGCCGGCTCTCGCTCGTCGGGGCTCTTGCCTAGGACTTTCGTCCACAGGGGGCTTAGCTCGGACGAAACGTGGTTGTTAAGCAGGGGAAGGCAAGGCCGGTGCACGAAGCGCTGTGCCGATTCGATCTGTCGCCGCGGCAATGTGCACTGATGTGTCGCACTGCGGTACGCGGCATCTGAGATGCGATGAGGTCACGACTCCAAATCCGCCTGCTTGCGGCACAGCCTGACGCCAGGCTGATCGCACTCCTGCATGAGGGCCACGATCGCGCGTTCGAGGTGGTCGTGTTGCGCTACAGACGCGAGATGCTGCGCCACTGTAGACGCCTCGGACTGCCAGAGTCGATCGTCGAGGAAGTGCTCCAGCAGGCGTTCGTGAACGCCTGGATCGCACTGCGCCGCGGCGCCGAGGTGCGCGAGCTGCGGCCCTGGCTGCATCGCGTCGTACACAACGTTGCGATCGACGCGCTGCGCCGTGAACGGCGGCTGGAGCTCGGCCTCACCGAGGACAGGCGCGAAGCGCTCGAACGCCCGGGGCGGCTCACGGCCAGCGCTGTGCCGGCGATCGGTGCCGTGCCTGCGGCCGGTGCCGTGCCTGCGGCCGGTGCCGTGCCTGCGGCCGGTGCCGTGCCGGCGGCCGGTGCCGTGCCGGCGGCCGGTGCCGTGCCTGCGGCCGGTGCCGTGCCTGCGGCCAGTGCTGTCCCCGCGGCCAGTGCTGTCCCCGCGGCCAGTGCCGCGCCCACGGCCAGTGCCGCGCCCACGGCCGAGGACGTGCTCGCCCTGCATGGCGCGCTCGCGGGCGTCGCCCAGCTGCCAAGGCTGCAGCGCGAGGTGATGGTCCGCACCGCGATCGCCGGCGACAGCCACGAGCAGGTGGCCAGTGCGCTTGGCATCAGCGATGGTGCGGTGCGCGGGCTGCTCTACCGCGCACGTGTGCACCTACGCGCAACGGTCGCGGCGCTCACGCCGCCACCGCTGGTCGCCTGGGCCACGGATCTGGCGAGTCAGGGCCCAGTCGCGGTCGATCGCGTTGCCGAACTCGCGGGCGGTGTCGGTGCGGCTGGGGCGGCGGGCCTCGCCTTGAAGGGCGGCTTCGCGGCGATCGCCGTCGTTGCCGCTACGTTCGCGGGGGCCGCTGTGAAGTCGCAGCACGCCGATGTGCATGCAAGGGGCCAGGCGGCGTCGGCACACCTGACCCAGGTCGCGGTGCCGTCTGCCGAGGCTCCGGCGGCTCTCGCCCGGGCACCGGTGCCTTCAACCCAGACATCGACGCATCCGGACCGAGCGCCGCTCGCGTTCCATCCGTCCAGCGCTTCTCCACGGCAAGCGCCACACGCAGCGAGCGGGCCGACTGAGTTCGCGACGCTGTCACCTGGGCATGCCGCTCCGTTATCACGCAGGCGCGCTGTTCGACTCGGGAGGCCGCCGGTCGCTCATGCGAAGCAGACTGCGGGCGATGGCTGGCATAAGTCCCATTGGCAACGCGGTGATTGGCATGAGAGCAGGCGGCAGAGTGTCGACTGGCAGGGAGCCGCTAGGCACGGTGGCACTCCTGTCCACTGGTCTTCCCCGAGGCATTCCGCCGACGTTGGGCTGTCCGGCGACGCCGGGTCGTCCGGGGTCGCCGGACCGTCCGGTTCCGTTGGGCCGTCCCGCGCCGCTGCCGCTTGGCACGACGATCACGCCCCCTCAGCCGGCGACAGATCTGCCTGTGGCGGCTGTCTGTCCGCTGGCGCTCAGCCGCAGGGCGAAGAGGGTCGCGGCGACGGAGGTCGCGAGGTTCAGGCTGGAGACGCCGCTGCGCATTGGCAGTCGCAGCCTCGCGGTCGCCCGCGCGAGCAGTGGCGCTGAGAGCCCCTGCCGCTCGCTGCCAAACGCGAGCAGCGCGCGGGGCGCAAGCGCGTTCGGGTCAAATGGCTCGCCCTCAGGATCGAGCGCGATCAGCGGCCTTGCGCCTGCGTCCTCTGGCATCGTCTGCGACCAGACGACGGGCAGCGCGAAGTGCAGCCCTGCGGCGCCGCGGATTGCGTCGGCGTGCCAGGGGTCGTGACGGCCCGTCACGACCACGCCTGCGGCTTCCGCGGCCGCGGCGACCCTGATGCAGGCGCCGACGTTGTTGAGGTCGCGTGGCTCCTCCAGCAACACGATCGGCGCTCGACGTGGATCTGCGAGCAGTGCGGCGAGGTCCTCGTCACGTCGCTTCGCAAGCGCGACGACGCCAGTGCGCGGTGCGCGCGGAGCGAGTTGGGCGAACGTCTCAGGTGCGACCGGCTGTGCAAGCTGGATCAGCCGCTCGCCGATGTCAGGGGCGAGCTCGCCTACGAGTCGCTCGAGCGCCGCGGGCTCGTCGCAGAGCACCTCGAGCAGCTCCGCGTCGAAGCGCAGCGCGTGCTTGAGTGCATGGAAGCCTTCGACGACGGCGATCTCACGGTCGCGCCGTGCGCGCCTGAAGCGGTCGATGACTTGGCCCTGCCCGCGAGGGGCGGGGCTCATCCCAGCTGCATCGTCTGCAGCCGCGCCTCGAGCGCGCTGAGCACCGCGTTCGCGGCGTCCTCGACGCAGAGGCTTGGCGTGAGGGTGAGCTCAGGTGAGCTCGGGGCCTCGTAGGGGTCGTCTACCCCGGTGAGCCCGCTCAGTTCGCCGGCCTGGGCCTTCGCGTAGAGGCCCTTCGGGTCACGCCGTTCGCACTCGAGCGTTGGCGTGTCGACGAACACCTCGACGAACGCGAGCCCGTCGCGTTCGTGCAGCTCGCGCACGCGTTCTCGACAGGTTGCGTAGGGCGAGACGAGCGAGACGAGCGCAACCGTGCCCGCGTCGGCGAACAGCCTCGCGAGCTGGCCGACGCGCCAGACGTTCTCGATGCGATCCTCATGCGTGAAGCCAAGGTCGCCGCAGATGCCATGGCGGAGGTTGTCGCCGTCGAGGCGGTAGGCGATGCGGCCAGATTCGACGAGGCGCTGCTCGACGGTTGCGGCGATCGTCGACTTGCCAGAGGCGGGCAGCCCTGTCAGCCAGACGGTTGCGCCCTGCTGGCCCAAAGCCTGCCAGCGGCGCGCCCGATCGAGAGACCCCTCGTGCCAGGTCACGTTTGCGCTCGTGTTCCTCGTGATAGTCGTCATCTGCGCTCCGTCATCTCCGTTGCGGGGCAAGGCTGCGCCGACGGCGCTGGCAACGCTCCCGTCGCCGCCCTGCAGGGGCAGCACAGCGGCGAACGTACCGGTCACCTCTCGTATGTCTGGATTTCGACCTTGGAGTCTTTCCATCGATGGGGTTTGCGGCCGTCGCGCTGCTCTCCTGGCCGCGGTCCGTGTTAGTCGAAGTTAAGATTGTATTGCAGAGCGCGAACGTAAATGCGCCAGGTCGATCTCTTGCAGGCGGAATGCACCCATGCAACGCCCTGGCTGAGGCGAAGCTGCGGGCCTGGCGCAGGTCGCAGCTGCGCGTGAGCAAGCCTGTCATGCGAACATCCGCCGGGTGTCGCTGGACCGTCATCTTCCCTTGATCTCGCTGCCGCCTGAGCTCGGCCTCGCAGCGGATGGATCTGGGCCTGCGCCCGGGCCTGGCGGAGATCGGCCCCGCTACGTGCTTGGCGTCGATGGCGGCGCGACGAAGACGCTTGCGGCGGTGCTCGACGTCGCGCAGATGCAGCTGCATCTTGGCCATGGCGGTCCAAGCAACGAGGACTCGGTTGGCGCGCAGGCTGCGGCTGGGGCGATCCTGCAGGCTGCCAACGACGCTGCACAGCGCGCCGGGATCGAGCTCGATGGCCTCGATGCGGCGGTACTCGCGCTCGCAGGCACCGACACCGACTCGGTTGCCCGCCACGTGCATGCTGGCGGCTCTCCAAGCTGGATCGTCGTCAACGACGTCGTTGGGGCCTGGGCGACCGCAACTGGCGCCCGTCCTGGGATCGGCGTGATCTCGGGCACAGGCAGCAACGTCTTCGGGGTCGACGAGCAAGCCCGCGCCTGGCGCGCTGGCGGCTGGGGCCACGTGCTCGGCGACGAGGGCTCTGGCTACTGGTTGGGAGTGCGCTCGATCGCCGCGGTGCTGCACGACCGCGACGGCTCTGGGCCGCGCACGAAGCTGAGCGAGGCTGCGCTGGAGTTCTTTGGCGTGCAGGACGTCGCCGGGCTCGTCGGGCTCGTCTATGGCAAGCCCTTGAGCAAGAGCGAAATCGCCGCGTTCGCCGTGCAGACCGCGAGGCTCGCCGAGAATGGGGATGCGGTCGCCGCGCAGCTCTACAGCGACGCCGCACACGAGCTCTGCGCTCAGATCGCCGCTGTGATCGGCGAGACTGGCTTGACGGGTGAGTTCCCAGTCGGCCTGATCGGCAGCGCCTTCAAGGCGGGCGCCGTCTTCATCGAGCCGCTCACCGCGGGCATCGCAGAGCTCGCCCCGCAGGCGCAGGTCGAGGTCGTCGAGATCGCGCCCGTCGCCGGCTCGCTGATGCTTGCGCTGCACAGCTGCAGCCATGAGCACCCGGTCGAGGTCGAGCGCCTTGGCGAGCTCGTCGAGCAGGCCCTGGCGCAAAGCTCGATGTCCGCCTGACCTGGCAGCCAGGTCCTACTCTCGGTGTCCGGCTGACCTGACGGCCAGGTCCTACTCTCGGTGTCCGGCTGACCTGACGGCCAGCCTTACTCTCGACCAGCATTCCTCGCCAGCACCGCTTCGATCGCATCCCGGTCGCCGATTGCACCGGGGCCCTCGCCGGCGATCTTGACCACTGCCGCGGCGTTGCCGAATGCGGCGGCAGCCTGCGGCGTCTGCGGCGTCTGCCCCTCCCACAGGGCGACAAAGAATGCCGCGGCGAAGACGTCGCCGGCGCCAAGGTCGTCACGCACTGTGAGCAGGCGCGGCGGTGTGACGTTGACGGTCTCGCCGCCAGGCAGCTGCACCGTCGTCGCACCAGCCCCCGCGGTGACGGCGACGATCGGACGGCTTGCAGGCGGGCGCTGTCCGGACAGCAGGGCCTCACAGTACGGCTGCTCGGCTGTGCTCAGCACCGCTGCGTCGCAGCGCGGTGGCAACGCCGATGGGTCGAGCACGCTGGGGGTGAGCTCCTCGCCGATCTTGGCCCAGGCGCGCACGAGCCCCTGGGGCGTGAGCCCAACGAAGTCGGCGTCGATGCCGCAATCGCCTGCGAGCTCGCGCGCGATCGGCGCGAGGTGCAGGATGCCTGTCCGCAGCGGCAGCCTCTGGTCAGGGATCGGGCCTGCCCACGCCAGCAGCCGTTGATGTCGCGACGAGCCGCTGCCCTCGGTGCGCAGCGTCGTCGTCTCGGCGGCGGGCACGATGTGCAACGTCAGCTCGTCGCGGTAGGGACGAAGCAGCTCCTCGAGCTCATCTCGCCGCCCACAGGTGACGATCGCGCTGCGCAGGCCAAGCCGCGCAGCCTGCAGCGCGCTGTGGAAGGCGCCGCCCCCGGGCTGGCGCCGCGGCCCCCCAGGCGCGTCCGCGATCAGGTCGACGGTGACGTGGCCGACGGCAAGGTAGTCAAACGTGTCTGGCATCTGAGGTGCATCATCCACGTCGGTCGCATCGGGGTCGCCGCTTGTGCGGCCATCACCCTCGCGACCGTTGACCTGCAAGGCGCTACGCGAGCGCCATGCCTGGCGCTACGCGAGCCTCGACGAGCCGCGGCGAGCTGGAGGCGATCGCCTCTCGCAGCTGGACGCGCAGCTGCTCGTCGTCTTCCGCCCTGCTCGAGCTCACCCCGTAGGCCTCCGCGAGCGCGGCGCAGTCGAGCGCGGGCAGGTCGAGCCCAGGGGCGCGCTCGATCTGCTCCATCAGCGCGAACCACTTCAGGATCGAGTACTCGTCGTTGCGGAGCACGAGGTATGTGACTGGCACGTCGTAGGCGGCCGCGGTCCAGAGGCTCTGGATCGCGTACTGGGCGGAGCCCTCGCCAAGCACGCAGACGACGGGCCGCTGTGGCTCTGCCATCTGCACGCCGATCGCCGCGGCGATGCCGAAGCCAAGACCGCCGCCTGCCGAGAAGTAGTAGCTGCCCGGCTTGTTGAGGCGCAGTTGGTTGCGCAGCGCAAGCGTCGCCGAGGGTGCCTCGAGCACGATGATCCCATCCTCGGGGAAGACTTCGGCGAGCGCGCGCACGGCATTCGCCGCGCTCATCGGACTGCCGTCCGGCCCAGGCTCGGGCGCCAGTCGCGCCTGTGGCGCGCTGCGCTCGCTGCTGCCAGCGGCGTCGCGCAACGCGGCGAGCGTGAGCCCAACATCGGCGACGATCGCGTCGCCCATCGGCGCGCGCGCTGCCTCGTCTGGGTCAGAGGTGATCGCGACGAGCGAGCAACCCTCCGGCAGGAGCGGACCTGGCACGTTCGGGTAGTAGGGGAAGACTGAGGAGCCAGCGACGATCACGAGATCGTGGCCAGCAAGCGCTTCGGCGAGCGGTCCGACGGCGGGCGGCAGGATGCCAAGGAAGAGCGGGTGGTCCTCAGGGAAGCCAAGCCTGCCGCCGCCTGTGGCCGGCGTCGCGTAGACGCTGAGGCGCTGGCTCTCCGCCAGCTCGATCGCGGCCTGCCAGCCGCCAGAGGCGTCGATGTCAGGGCCAGCGACGAAGGCGGGGCGCGTCGCATCGCGCAGGCGCTGCGCAAGCTGCGCGATCGTCTCCGCGTCTGGCGCCGCACGATGGCTCACCTTGCGCTCGCGCTGCAGCCTTGCGTGGTCCTCGTGCTGCAGTTCGACGCCCCAGTCGTCCATTGGCACCGAGACGAAGGCGGGGCCCCGCGGTGGCAGCGAGGCGACGTGGCCCGCGCGCGCGAGCGCGTGCGGAACGTCCTCAGCGCGCGGCGGCTCGTAGCTCCACTTCACGAGTGGGTGCGGCATGCGTGTTGCGTCGCGGTTCGTGAGGTTTGCCTGCAGCGTGATCAGCGAGCGATGCTGCTGGCCTGCGACGACGACGAGTGGGGACTTGTTCGCGAGGGCTCCCGCGATCGCGCCCATGCCATTGCCAAGCCCAGGCGCGGTGTGCAGGTTGACGAGCGTCGGCTTGCCAGTCGCCTGGGCGTAGCCGTCGGCGATGCCGACCGCGGCGGCCTCCTGCAGCGCGAGCACGTAGCTGAAGTCGCCTGGTAGGTCTGCGAGCATCGGCAGCTCGGTGGAGCCAGGGTTGCCGAAGATCGTCGTCATGCCCTGCTCGCGCAGTGCCTGCAACGCCGCCTCTCGAACCGTTGCCATGCGCGAACCCTATGCCCTGGCCGCTCGCTGTGCTGGGCGGCCGCAGCCAGCTGTGTGCTTGGGAGTAGCGGCCGGCGTTGGTGCGTGGCTATCAGATAGGTTTCAGGGTGGATGAGCGAGAGCAACATGATCACCGCGGAGGGACTCGAGTCTTTGAAGGAGGAGCTCGCGCGGTTGGAGGACAGCGGCAGGCGCGAGATCGCCGAGCGCATCAAGACGGCGCGCGAGTGGGGCGACCTCAAAGAGAACAGCGAGTACCACGACGCGAAGAACGACCAAGCCCATCTCGAGACGAAGATCGCAAAGCTGCGCGAACGGATCTCCTCGGCGGAAGTCGTCGAGGAGGCTGCCGCCGTCGGCGTCGTCGCCTTCGGCAACACAGTCACCGTGCGCGACGCCGCGGGCGTCGAGCGTCGCTGGAAGATCGTGAGCTCTCACGACGCCGCGCCCACCGAAGGCAAGATCTCTGCGGAGTCGCCTGTCGCACGTGGCCTGCTTGGCCTGAGCGAGGGCGATGTCGCGAAGATCGTGCTGCCCCGCGGTGAGAGCGTGCTGACGATCGTCAGCATCGAGACGGCCTGAGTAGCCGCGTAGGCACAGGCGCGTCAGCATCGAGACGGCCTGAGCCAGCCGCGTAGGCGCAGGCCCTGCGCCTGATCAGTGTCTGTGGCTGTGGGCTGGGGGAGCGTGGAGCGCGAAGCGCCTGTCAGCGCAGCGACTTGCGCACTCGGCGCAGGAAGCGCTTCGGCTTGCGCCCATAGAGCGCCTCGCCGCGCTTGAACGCGATCCGCCGCAGGCGCTTGCGCCGCTTCGCGATCGCCTTCAGCAATGCTCTGCGCCCCTTGCGATCGCCCTTGAAGACTCGCTGCTCCTTGCGAACGCGTTCGGCGAGCAGGGCGAGGTCGCGCTCCTGCCCAAGCATTTCGCCAAGCTCGTCGGCGCTGCGCGCGAGCTTGCGCATGCGCTTTGTCGCCGCGCCTGCGCCCTTGCTCGTCAATGCTTCGCTTGCGTAGCGGAAATCCTTTGCGCGCTTGCGCCACTCGTGCATCGACGGTGCATCTCCGCGCTTGCGCGCCCGCTTCATCGCCTTGCGGCCGCGCCTGTAGATCCGCCCAAGCCCTGGATTCACGAGCCCGTAGTCGCCGAACTGCCTGCGATCGGGCTCAGCGTCCTCACCGCGCAGCAGCGCGGCGGTTGCGCCAAGCTCCGCACGGGCGCTTTGCAGCAGCCCGATCGCGCGCCCGCGGGAGCCTGCGGTGTGGAGGTCCTGCTGGGCGGTTGCGCGCTCGGCGGCAAGCCGCTTGCGCAGCCGCTTCACGCCATTGCTCTTGCGCAGCCGCTTCGGCGAGGCCTTCACGAGTGCCTCCAAGGTCGCCAGCGCGACGTCGGCATCGCGCGTCGGAGAGAGCGAATGGCCTGCCTCGCGCAGCGCCTCGTCGGCGCGTCTGCGCGCGCCGCGGGGTAGCTCTGTGCGCAGCAACCTGAGCAGCGTGCGCACGCGCTTGATTGCCTTGCGCGTGTCGTGAACGGCCTCCTCCAAGGCTTGCTCCGAAGCGCCAGTAAGCGTCTCGATCGCTGAGTCTAGCTGGGCGATCGCGGTGCGCTGCAGCTCGAGTGCCGGCGGCTCGTCTCGGTGTAGGCCCAGCTTGCGGTCTGCTCGTTGCTGCTTCGCTGTATGCCGCCGCCTGTTGCCAAGCGCGAGCGCGATACCGACCCCGATGCCTAGGCCGACAGGCGCGACAATGGCAAGATGGCGAAGCTGCCCGCGGCGCGCTGGTGGTCTGTTCGACCAGCGGCCAATCGCAAGCCGACGACCTACAGATGTCCGATCTGTGGGCATCAGCTGGCTGCTCTCAGCGAGCACCTGCTGATCGCGCCCGAAGGCGACAAAAGCCGCCGTCGCCATGCGCACACCGCCTGTGTGCTGCAGGCGCGACGCAACGGCACGCTCGTCCTCGAGGAAGAGTGGCGGCGCCGCGAGCGGGCACAGGCGAAGGCGGAAGCTGCGAAGCAGCCGCGCCCTCGCCGTCTACTCTCACGCCTGCTCAGCTCCCATAGACGTGGACGTCCTCCGGCTCCACGCGGATGATCACGCGCACTTCGCCTGGCTGCCGGAACGGATAGCGCTCCTGGCCGAGGTACTTCATCGCGAGTTTGTCGATGTGCTCGTCTGCGCCGTCGTTGCTGCGCTCTGAGACGCGCCCACGGATTGAGACGTACTCGTAGGGGTTGTCGAGGTTCTGGACGGTGAGCGTCACTCGCGGGTCGCGCTCGAGGTTGCGCGGCCAGGTGCGCCCTTCGGCGGAGTTCAAGACCGCGATGCCATCTTCCAGATCCACCCAGACCGGTGCGGCGTGCACCGAGCCGTCATGCCTCAGCGTCGCGACGGTGCAGAAGTTCTTGTCCTTCAGCAGCTCCGCGGCGCGGCCTTCGATCGCTGTGCTCATCGGACCTCTTTCCCTGTTGGATGGGTCGTGTCTACTGCCTCAATCTAGCCGCCTGGGGCAGCCCTTGCCCAGAGGGATCTCGGGGGCCTCTCGAAGACCTCGTAGCGGAGGCCCGACCGCGTCTCGGCGGAGCCGCTGAGGGCGGGCTCGGCGGCTGCGCTCAGAGGCGCCCAGCGGCGCTTGCGCTCGGCTTCACGGGCGGAATCGCCGAGAGCGGCATCAACTTGCCGTTGTTCAACTGAAAGCGCACCTGGGCATGCCCATCGGGCTGTTCCCCAGCGTTGTAGAGCGCATAGGAGAGCACGACTTCGGTGTCCGCCTGGGAGACGACCGCGATTGAGGCGCTTGGCTGTGAGGCGTCGGTGCCGATGTACTTGCCATCGACGAAGAAGAAGGCCTGCTGTCCAGCGCCTTCATGGCTCGCCGTCATCACGGTGAGGGTCTGCGACGGGTGGTACTCGGCGGTGCTCGTCGGCGTGTAGCCCTGCCCTTCGACGGCGGCGACCGCGGCGGCGAGCGCCGCGTTCCCAGATTTTGCGTGACCAAGAAATGCCGGTGCCGCCGAGGTGCGCGAGCTCGTCGTCTCCTCTGTCGTCTGCGCCGTGGCCGTCGATTCGCTCGTTTCGGCGACGGTCGGGGCACTCGTCGTGGTCGTCGTCGAAGAGGTCGTGCTTCTGCGTTGAGCGGAGGCCTCGTGGTGCTGGGCAGGCGTTTTCACGTCGACGGTCTTGGTCTGCGAGCCGCAGCCGCCAAGCAGGGTCGCGATCGGCGTAAGCGCGAGCGCGGTGCCGATCGCAGCGGTGCGCATGCGCTTGGGCAGGGGTCGTCTCATCTGGCTGAGGATAGGTGCTCGCGGTTCGCGCCCTGTGGGTTCGTGGCTGTTTGCAGGGAGATCTGCAGGAGCGCGACGGCGGCCTGCGGCGCATGTGCTACGCTGAAAATAGTTAGCACTCACTAAGAAGGGAGAAGCACATGAGTAGCCGCTCACGGGACCGCTGGACGCTTGGGATCGTCTCCGTCGCACTCTTCATGGTCGTCCTCGACAACCTCGTCGTCTCGATCGCACTGCCATCGATCAAGCTCGACCTTGGCGCCTCGATCCAGTCGCTCGAGTGGACCGTCAACGCCTATGTGCTCTCCTACGCGGTGCTGCTGCTCACAGGCGCCGCGCTTGGCGACAGATGGGGCCGCAAGCGCATGTTTGTCGCAGGCATCGTGATCTTCACGCTCGCCTCCGCAGGGGCGGCGCTTGCGCCAAGCAGCGCGATGCTCGTCGCCGCAAGGGCGATCCAGGGCGCAGGCGCAGCGATCGTCACGCCGCTCACGCTCACGCTGCTTGCGGAGTCCTTCCCCGCATCGCGCAGGGGCATCGCGCTTGGCGTCTGGTCTGGCATCTCAGGCGCCGCCGTCGCGATTGGGCCGCTCGTTGGCGGTGCCGTCGTGCAGGGAATCTCCTGGCACTGGATTTTCTGGATCAACGTGCCAATCGGACTTGTGCTGCTCCCAGTCGCGATGAGGCTGCTGCGCGAGAGTCGCGGGCCGAACAGCTCGCTAGACCTGCGGGGTCTTGCGCTCGCGAGCGTTGGCGCCTTTGGCGTCGTCTTTGGGCTCGTCAGGGCCCAGTCGCTTGGCTGGACCTCGACGACGGTGCTGGCCTCGATGATCGTTGGCGCAGGCCTGCTCGCGCTGTTCGTCGCCTGGGAGCGGCGCGCAGCGGAGCCGATGCTGCCGATGGCCTTCTTCGGCCGCAGGGCCTTCGCCGTCACGAACGTCGCGACGCTCACGATGTACTTCGGCATGTTTGGCTCGATCTTCTTCCTCTCCCAGTTCATGCAGGACGCATTGGGCAACACGCCGCTACAGGCGGGCCTGAAGATCCTCGTCTGGACAGGCGCGACGATGGTGACGGCGCCCTTTGCAGGCGTGTTCGCGGCAAGGATCGGCAGCAGGCCCTTCATCGCCGGTGGTCTCGCCCTCCAGGCAGGCGGGCTCGCCTGGCTGGCTGGCACACTTTCGACGAACATGCCCTATCTGCAGATGATCGTGCCCTTCATCATGGCTGGCTCAGGCATGGCGCTCGTATTTGCGCCTTCAGCGAACGCGGTGCTCTCCGCGGTCAGAGACGACCAGGCTGGCCAGGCCTCTGGCGCGACGAACGCGATTCGCGAGACGGGCGGCGTGCTTGGCGTCGCGGTGCTCGCCTCCGTGTTCACCGCCCATGGCGGCTACATCTCGCCGCAGACCTTCGTCAATGGCCTTCAGCCTGCGCTCTGGGTCGCGGTCGCGGTGCTTGGCGCTGGCGTGCTGACTGTGCTTGCGCTGCCATTCCGCAGCAGGGCGGCTGCCCCAGCCATTGGCGATCCTGCCTCTGCTTCTGCCCCTGCCCCAATCCCCGTCGAGGCGACCGCTTGAGCGGCGCTGAGGCATCCGTCAAGCAGGCGTCCCGCAAGCGCGTGCCCGCCGCCCAGCGCCGCGAGGAGCTGATCGAGGCGGCGGTCCACGAGTTCGCGCGGGGCGGCCTGCATGGCACTTCCGTCGAGCGCATCGCAAAGCGTGTCGGCGTCGCCCAGCCCTACGTCTTTGCGCTCTTCCAGAGCAAGCGCGAGCTGTTCATCGCCGCCGTCGAACGCGGCTTCGAGCGGATCGCGGACATCTTCGGTAAGGCGGCCGCCGACTACGAAGCAGGCAACGGCCCTGAGGGCGCCGAGGACGTCCTCATGGCGATTGGGCTCGTCTACAAGCAGGCCCTTAGGACCGACCGTGACTACCTCATGCTCCAGCACCAGTCCTACGCCGCCTGCGACGACGAGCTGGTGCGCACCCATGTGCGCAAGCGCTACGCCCTGCTCGTCGAACTCGCGCGCGAGCTCTCAGGCGCGGACGACGAACGGCTTGACCAGTTCTTCAGCAGGGGCATGGCGCTCAACGTCGCTGCGGCGATGGACGTGATGGGGCTCTCCCCCGCGGAGCCGTGGATCGCAAAGATCGTCTCGCGGGCAGAGCAGGACGCATCGCAGTAGCAGGGCATCGCAGTAGCAGGACGCATCGCAGTAGCCCGCAAAAGCGCTACTGTCAGCCGCGATGTCCGCGTCCCAAACGCAGGCTGGCAGCGAAGGCAAGCGGCGCAAGCGCAGCACGGGCGAGCTCACGAGACTCGCGCTCGCGGTCGTGCTTGCGATCCTCATCACGCTGTTCGCGGTGCTCAACCTCGACTCCGTCAAGGTCCACTGGATCTTTGGCAGCAGCAAAGCGCCGCTCATCATCGTGATCGTGATCTCGCTGCTCATAGGCGGCGCGATCACCTACCTCGCAGAACGCAGAGCCCGCAAGCGCTGAGCTGGCCGCAAGCGCGACGGCGAGCTTCTTCGCGGCTGGCCGCTCTTCGATCTCAGCTGCTCGCCACCGCCGCCCAGGCGGCCTCTGCGCCGATCAAAGGCGCGAGCGCGATGTAGGTCGCATGGTCGGTCAGCTCTGGCAGCTGGGCGGTCTTGCCATGCAGGATGTAGTCATGCAGAAGCTCGAAGATCCCGCCGACGATCGCCTCGCCTGAGACGGTCGAGGGCATGCGCGAGGGCACATCTGAGTCGAGGCGCAGGTCGAGCAGTTCCGCAAAGGAGTAGTTCGCCTCGTCGAGGCGCTCTGCGACGTGGGGGTAGGCGATCAGGATGTCGACGCAGGCGAGGTGCGCAAACGCTGGCTCAGAGGCGAGGAACTCCAACAGAGCTTTCACGCCCCGCTTCACGTTCGTGGTCCAATCGAGGTTCAGGTCAAGCGAGCGCCTCACTGCGGCGACTGCCTTCGCATGGCCGACCTCGTAGGTCGCGAGGAATGCCTCCTCCTTGTTTTCGAAGTGCTGGTAGAAGGTCTGCAGCGAGACGGAGGCGCCTGCGACGATGTCCTCGAGGCCGAGTGCCTGGTAGCCCTCTGCGGCTGTGCGCTTCGCGATCGCGTCGAAGATGCGCTCGCGCTGGTTGTGCACGACGAAGCCACGCGGCAAGTTGTGTTCTCCAGGGGGCAGGCCCTGGCCTGTGCTCCAGCTTGGCGAGAGCGAGAGCGTCCCAGGGGCGCGCCCGCTCTCTGAGCGACGGCTGTTCTCTGCCTCTGCCTGGGGCATTGGCAGCGGCTGCTGTGGGATCGCCGCAGGCGAGGGGTAGTAGCTGGAGACCCAGGTCATCAGCTCAGGCAGGACCTTTGTCAGCTGCGCCCTCAACGCCCTGCGTGAGCGCTTGCGTCGCACGCGCGAGTAGAGGATGTTGCGCAGGGCGCCGACGATCGCCCTTGCGATCGGGTCAGGCACGACGCCCTCTGGGCCGCCGTTTGCACTCAGATCATGGCCGATGAACTGCGCAAGCATTGCGCCGCCCTGGGCCCAGCGCTCGACGCCAGGAGGGCCTGCTGCGGCGAGCTCGACGCAGACGAGGCGAGCTGCATCTGGCCTTCTCACGGTCACCTCGAAGACGGCGCTGAGGACGCCTTCGATCTGCTGCAGCCAGTTCTCGCCTGGCATCTCTGCGCTGCTGATCCGCTCGACGAGCTCGTTGAAGATCATGTCGTAGGTTGCGAGTAGACACTGGTCCTTGTTCTCGAAGTGCTCGTAGAAGGTGCGGCGCGAGACACCTGCGCGCTCGACGAGGTCTGAGATCGTCGTCGCGACGAAGCCTTGGGCGTCGACCGCTTGGAGCATCGCGGCGAAGAGCCGTTCGCGCTGGTGGGCGGCGACCTCCTCGCGAGGCAGCGCCTGTGGCCCGCGGGGCAGGCCTCCTGGAGGAGCTGGGGGGTCGCTCTGGCGTGACTCAGCGGCTCGTTGATTAGGCATTTATGCCCTCCCAATCCGGCTTAAACGGTGTTCTGCGACTCCTGCGTAGGGTGGACGGGCTGGCTGCATCTCGATCCCCTGCTCGTGATCCTTGTTGACAGGATGCGTAAAACATGATTTATATGCCCTTGGAGCGGATGGCTCCTTGTGACTGCTGAGGTCAGTCTAGCTCGGCAGACGTCAAGGGGCGAAGTGGACAATAAAGCCATAAAGGGCTTCGGGATGGATAGGGATGATGAGACGACAACTATGGCGCGAGGGGCGCGATGCGTGCTCTTTGTCAGCGTCAATTTCTGTAGGAGAACGACTATTAGCTGAAGGGAGCCTCTCGCTTGCGCCAAGCGCTGGCGCACAAGAGAGAGCGCGCGGCGCATGGATGCGACGGGAGCCGCGCAGGGCACGGACGCCAGAGGCCTGCTTATGAGCAGGCCAACTTGCGACGAGCTGAGGATGGTGCGTGCCCTGCACCCCCGCTGGCCATACAGGCGCTCGCACTGCCGCCACGACCTGCACTGGCTTGTGCGCGTGCATTCGAGGCGCTGGTGCGGCGATGCTCGCGTGCATTCGATCGCGACCCTGCGCGGCTGCAGGCACCCCCGCCCGCATACGAGCTGAGCAAAGGGCCAGCAGCGCTGGGCCAAGCGGCCTGCGGCTACGGCGATAGGCGCTGGGGTCCGGCCGTGGGCAACCCTACGGCGGTAGGCAAGGGCCTACAGCCCTGGCCAGTGGCGTACGACGTAGCCTGCGTTGTCGACGGCGCTTGGCTGCCAACGCGAGGTCAGGACACCGCTGCGGCCTGCGGTGTCATAGAGCATCCAGGCGCCGCCGATGTTCACGTACATATAGGTGTGGCCTGCATTTGCGTAGACCGTGATCCACTTGCCAGGCCCAGGCCTGCCCCAGCTCTCCAACTGCCCTGAGGTCTCTGGCGTCTTCAGCAGGCCACCTGCGGCGAGCGCGTAGCTGACGGAGCCTGAGCAGTCGTAGGCGTCGTCGACGAAGGAGGCGTGGCCGCCGCCATAGACGTAGGGGAAGTCTGCGATCGCGTTCGCGCCTGCGATCACGCGCTGGATCACGGCAGGCACGTCCGCTGGGATTGCGATCTTGCCGCTGCCTGCGATCGAGTCGCCGCCAGGGACCGTCGCCATCGTCGCGGGGTCTGCCTCGCTGCGTTCGAGTTCCCTGATCTTCGTCAGCTCTTCGCGGACCTGGGCGTTCGAGGGCGCGCCAGGCGCCGCGATAGTTTCTGCTGCCGTCGACGGCGAGCTCGCAGCGCTGTGGTGCAGCGAGGCGGGGGCAGGGTGGCTGCGCGCTTCTTCAGGGTCCCTGATCTCGATGGCGGTGCCTGAGCCCTTCGTCGCGCTCGCGGCGCTCGTCGCGCCCACGCCTGTGCTGTGCGTCGTAGCTCCCTGGCCCTTGGTCGCGGTGCTGTTGCTCTGCGTCGCGGCTCCCTCGCCTTGTGTCGCAGGGCTCTTGCTCTGGGCACTGGCTCCCTCGCCCTGCGTCGCGGTGCCCTTGCTCTGCGTCGCCCCCCCGGTCTGCGACCCGCTTGCGAGAGAGCCTGCATGCCTGTGGGAATGCCCCTTCGCAGAGCCGCCAAGGCCGATCGCGGCGACGGCAGCGGCTGTCACGATCAGGGCAGCGACAAGCGCACCCGCAAGCGAATAGCGGGATGGCGCCCAGCGGGATCCCCCCGCTGGCGGAGTTGCGTCTCGCCAGACGCTCACGCAGCAGAGGGTAGCGGCAAGCGACGCTGTAGGAGACGTTTAGGGCAGCTGTGCTCGACCTGCCTAGCGCCGCGACGCTAATCTGATTCAGATGCGCGACGATGCAACAGCGATGGATCTTTCTGGGCCAAAAGTCCCTGGCTTGCAAGCGGGCGCCCCGCTGCGGCCCCACATCCGGCTGCTGCATGGCATGCGCCGCCCTGAGAACTGGGTCCAGCTCATCCAGTTTGGCGCCGTTGGCGCGATTGGCTTCCTCATCAACCTTGGCGTCTTCGCGCTCTGCGAGAAGGGGCTTGGTCTGCCCTACCTCGTCGCCTACGTAATCGCCTGGCTCGTAGCGGTCACGAACAACTTTCTCGTCAACAGGCGCTGGACGTTCAATGAGCATGCTCAATCGAGCAGGATCCACTTCCAAGCGTTGCGCTTCGTGCTCGTCAGCGCCGTCGCCGCCGCGATTGGCGCAGGCCTGCTTGCGCTCATGGTCGAGGTTGGGGACGTCTCGAAGATGCCTGCGGAGGCGATCGCGGTGCTCGCCTCGACGCCGCTCAACTTCCTTGGCAACAAGCTTTGGAGCTTCCGCCCGAAAGGTTGAGTTCGCCCCTGCGGGCGCGTCGGTAAGCGGCACCTATACTTTGGATTCGATCTCCACAGGAGGATTTTCGTGCAGGAGATGGTCATCTATGGCGTCAGTTTCGACATGGTCGGCAAGCAGCCGATCGTGCTGCTGAAGACCGTCGATGGCAACAGGTTCCTGCCGATCTGGATCGGCCATCCTGAGGCCGCGTCGATCCTCATGAAGCTGCAAGGCGCCTCGACGCCGAGGCCGATGACCCACGATCTGCTCTGCGACATGCTTGGCGAGCTCGACGTGAAATGCACCCAGGTCGCGGTCACCGAACTCAGGGACAACACCTTCTTCGCCTCGATCACGCTGTCGGTCAACGGCAGGGAGATGGAGATCGACTCGCGCCCAAGCGACGCGATCGCGCTTGCGGTGAGGGCGGGCGCGCCGATCTTCGCGGCCGAGGAGGTGATCGCGGAGTCTGCGATCGAGTTCGAGCAGACCCCAGAGGAGAGCGAGGACGTAGTCGAGAAGTTCAGGGAGTTCCTCGACAGCGTCACCCCTGAGGACTTCGCCGCCGGCGAGTCCTGAGCGATTGAGTGGGTTTGGCACCAGGTAGCGCATGCGCTACCTGGTGGGAGCGCGCATGCGCGCTCCCACGGAGCTGCCACATGTGGCAGCTCCCTCGCAGGCGCATGCGCCTGCGAGCGGGTCAGCACATGTGCTGACCCGAACAGCCCCTACTCAGCTGCTGCGCCGCTCGCTGTTGCGCTGCTTGCGCTGGGGCAGCTTCAGAACCTGGGCGAGGCCAGGGTCGGCGGGAGTCGGCTCGCTTGCCTGCTGAGGCTCAGGCTCCGCGCCCGTCAACGTGCCGAAGAGGCCAACCTGCTCGGAGACGACCTTGCCGATGCGCCGCACAGCCTCAGCGATGTCCTGCTCAGCAACGCCTGCGAAGTTGAGGCGCATCGAGGAGGCGCCCCTGCCGTCGAGGTAGGCAGACCTGCCTGGCACGAAGGCGACGTCCTCTGTCTCGAGGGCCCTTGCGAGCAGGTCAGTCGTGTCGATGTAGTCAGGCAGCGTCGCCCAGATGAACATGCCTCCCTGCGGCTTCGTCCACTGCGCAGAGGCCCCGAAGTGCGTCTGCAGCGCGGAGAGCATCGCGTCGCGCCGCTTCCTGTAGAGCGCCTTCAGCGAGTCGAGGTAGGCGCGCCAGTCGTGCTCCTCGAAGTAGGCGGCGACAAACAGCTGTGTGACAGGCGAAGAGCAGAGGTCAGCGCCCTGCTTGCCAAGGTTGAGCTTCTCCAGCACAGGCTGCGGGGCGACCGCCCAGCCAAGCCTCACGCCAGGCGAGAGGATCTTCGAGAAAGTGCCAAGGTAGATGACGAAGTCAGAGGCCCCGCCCCTGCTTGCAAGGGCTGCGTCGAGCGAGTAGAGCGTCGGCAATGGCTCGCCCTCGTAGCGCAAGAGGCCATAGGGGTTGTCCTCGAGCACGAGCAGCTCTCTTTCGCGGGCGACCTCGACGAGCCTTCTGCGCCTTGGCAGCGACATCGTGACGCCGCCAGGGTTCTGGAAGTTCGGGATCGTGTAGATGAACTTCGGCTTCTTGCCCTCCGCTTGCAGGCGGTCGAGCGTCTGCTCGAGCACGTCGATTGGCATGCCATCGGCATCCATCTCGATCTGCACGACGTCAGCCTCGTAGGCGCCAAAGGTGGGGACCGCACCAGGATAGGTCGGCGCCTCGGCGACGATCACGTCGCCAGGGTCGATGAGGGCCTTGCAGACGAGGTCGATGACCTGCTGCCCGCCCGTCGTGACGAGCACTTCGTCTGGGTCGACAGCCGTCTGCTCCTCTGCCATCACCTCTACGATGCACTGCACAACCGCGGCGATTCCCTCCGTCGGCCCATACTGCAATGCCTTCGCCGTCTGGCTTGCAGCGACGTGGGACATCAGCTTCGCGTAGAGCTCAGGCGGGAAGGTCTTCGTGTCAGGCAGCCCGCCTGCGAGCGAGATCACCTCTGGGCGCTCAGTGAGCGACATCATGTCCCTCATCGCAGAGGACCTCATGCCCCTCGTGCGCTGCGCAAAGAGCCCCTGGTAGCGCTGTACCTCGTGTGTGCCAGGCCTGGCCCGCGAGCCCTCGCCGCGGCGGTCGTCTATCGTCATGGCGCCTCGCACCGTAGCGTAGAGACAGGCGCTTGAGCAACTTGAACAACAGCATTGGCTTCCTCATTGGGCTTGGCCTTGGGCTTGGCATCGCCGCCGGCGTGCGCCCCTTCCTGCCCGCGTTGCTTGCCGGCGGCCTCGCCGCTGGGAAAGTGCTTGGCATGCGCTTTGTGCCAGGCGATTACAGCTTCCTGCAGGCTGGCTGGTGGCTGATCGCGCTTGCGGCGGTGCTGTTGCTCGCCTACCTTCTGCAGCTTCGCATTGGCTCAGTCCTGTTCGAAGCAGCTGCGCCTGCGGCGGCGCTTGCGGGCATTGGCGTCGGAATCGGCGCGTTGCTGTTCGCTGGCAGCCTCTCAGGGCATGGCGATGTCTCCTGGCCTGGCTTGATCGGCGGCGGCCTTGCCGCCCTGCTCGCCCAAGCGTTCGTGCGGCCAATGACTGCGCGTGTGCGCAGCCGCTTGAACGACAAGGCCTCACGCGAGGCGGTGACGCTCTACCTCGACGTAGTCGCCTTGTTGATCGCCGCTTTGACGGCCTTGCTGCACCCGCTTGGCTATGTCGCTGTCGCGCTCTTCGCCTGGCTGGTGTTCGCAGGCAGGCGGCGGACCTCAGGCAGGTACGCAGGCCTGCGGATCCTGGGCAGGTAGTGGCCTCATAGTGGCTTCGCCGAAGAAGCTGATTCTCTGCGTGATCGACGCGATGGCGCCGGCGATGCTGCAGCGCACGATCGAGCAGGGGGCGGCGCCAGTGCTTGCGAGGTTGATCGAGCGTGGCGAGCTCGTGAACGATTGCGTCGCCGCCTTCCCCTCTGTGACGCCCGTCTGCGCCGCCTCGATCGTCACAGGCGCGCGCCAGGACCGCCACCAGATCCCAGGGATGAACTGGTACCACCGCGAGGAGCAGCGCTACGTCGAATATGGCTCGAGCTTCAGGTCCGCCCAGCGCTTTGGGATCGCGCGTCAGCTGACGGACACCGTCTACAACATGAACAGGGCCCACCTCGCCGCTGAGCCAACGACGATCTTCGAGCGGCTCGACGACGTCGACGTGAGGACCGCTGGTACGACCTATCTGATGTACCGCGGCCGTCACCGCCACGAGCCGCAGCGCGACACGACGCTTGCGAAGATCGCCGCAAGCACCTTGATGCGACACCCTGTGCTTGGCCCAAGGGAGCTCTTCTACGCGGACATCTTCGCCTCCCAGCGCACCCCCTGTCGCTCGACGCTTGGCATGCCAGGCATCAGGGACCGTCACTCAGGCTGCGTAGGGGCGTACCTCGTCGAGAACGACCTCTTCGACTTCATGCTCTTCTCGCTGCCAGACAACGACTGGCTCTCGCACAAGCATGGCCCTGAGGCCCAGGTGCGCTCGATCGCCGCCGCCGATCTGCAGCTCGCGCGGATGATGGCGCCAGCAGGCGGCGTTGACGCCTTCCTCGAGGACCACGCTGTGATCGTGATGGCAGACCACTCCCAGGCGCCAATCAGCGAGGTCGTCTGCCTCCAGGACGAGCTTGCCGAGCTGCGCGTGCTTGGCCCAGGCGGGCGCCTCTATGAGGGTGGACGCCAAAACGATGTGGGGCGTAGCCTCGGCAACGGCGATCGGCCCCAGATCGCGGTCTGCCCCTCACAGCGCGCAGCGATGATCTACGTGCTCGAGGAGGAGCAGCGCGACGCGTTGCGCCCAGGCATCGTGCGACGTTGCCTCGAGCTGCCAGGGGTGGAGCTTGCCGCCTGGCTGGAGCGCGATGCGAACGGCACTCCGCGCGAGGGCGCTGTGAGGACCGCCCTCGGCGAGCTGCGCTTCGCGCCAGCGGATGGGCAAGGTGAGGCAATGCGAGGCGAGACCTTGCCAGGCGGGCGAGACGGAGCTCTGCGAGGCGCCTGGACTGCGCCAGGCGGGTCGGGCGGGAGCGGCGACGTCGAGGACCTGCGCGGTGTGCGCTGGAGCATCGAGGGTGACCTTGGCACGGTTGGCGGCAGCGTCGAGGACGGGCTGCTGCTCACGCCAAGCCACCCAGACGTGCTCGCCCGTCTCTACGCCGCCCTGATCTGCCCAACCTCAGGCGACGTCTTGCTCTCCGCTGCGGCAGGCTGCGAGTTCACCGATTGGGGCGGCCAGGCGCACGTTGGCGGCGGCAGCCACGGCTCGCTGCGCGCCGAAGACTCGCTCTGCCCTGTCCTTGGCTGCGGGCTGGGGGAGGCGCTGCAGCGCGAGGGCGAGCGTGGGCCGCGGCCGCTTGGCATCCACGACGTCGTGCCCCCGATCGAGCGGTTCTTCGGGCTGGCCTAGGCGTGAATCTTCTCGTTGAAGCGCTCTCGGGCGGCTTGACGGGAGACGCCTAGGGCGATCCCGATCTGGCCCCAGGATCGATCCTTGGCGCGCGCGAGCGCGACGAGCTCCTGAACTCGAGCCTCGCTTTTGCGGATGTCGTCAACGGCTTCGGCGATCGCGCGAAGGTCGCTGGTGTCATCCGGCGTGATGCCAGCAGGGTCGAAGGTCTCGGCGAGCTCTGCGTACTTCTCTAGTTCCTTGTCTGTGTACATGAGATGTGCCCCTTATGCATGATCGGGGTGTAATGAGCGTTGGCTATGGGCGTGGTAGATATTGATGTCTGCAGCGCATGGCATGGACGATGACCGGCTCGTCGGTCTCGGTACCAACGATGCCGATCTCCAAGAGATTTCCGTCTCGGGCGGGGCCTACACGCATAGTGAAGTCTTCGCGTATTGGCCAGTCGATGATCGAATAGCGAGTGGCATGCTGTATGTCCTCGTCGGCGACTCCGTGCTTGCGCGCTGACTGGACGACCCTCACATTGACAAGATAGCTTGTCAAAGAGTTCTGTCAAGGTCCCTTGTCGGGTTTGGACTCGCGAGCAGAAAAGCCCGTCAGCGGCCGCTTGCGCCAGGACGAGCGGGCGGGCGTGGCATCAGGACCTGCTCGATCGCGTCCGCCTTCAGCGGTTGCGAGCAGCTGATGAGAACGCCGTTGAGCCACGGGTCGTCCTCAGAGGTTTCGAAGCGGACTGGCATCTGGGTGAGCATCGACTCGATCGCCTGCTCCTTCTTCACGCCGATCACGCCGCCCCTTGGCCCCGTCATGCCGACGTCCGTGATGTAGGCGGTTCCGCGAGGCAGTACTCGCGCGTCGGCGGTTGGCACGTGCGTGTGCGTGCCAACGACGGCGGTCACTCTGCCGTCGAGGTGCCAGCCAAGGCCAACCTTCTCGCTCGTCGCCTCGGCGTGCATGTCGACGAGGATGTGGTCGACCTCGCCAAGCTGGCCAAGCGCCGCCTCGATCTCGGTGAAGGCCGCCCTGCCCGCCCTTAGGTAGAGGTTGCCTGAGAGGTTGACGACGCCAAGACGGGTCTCGCCTGCGGTGACGACACAGGCGCCATGGCCTGGCTGCGAGCGCAGGAAGTTCGCGGGCCTGAGGATTTTCGGCTCCTCGTCGAGGTAGGGGTAGACCTCGCGGTGGTGGTAGGTGTGGTTGCCAAGCGTGATGACGTCGACGCCTGCCTCGAAGATGCCCCGCGCGATCCGCGGCGTGATCCCAAGACCGCCTGCGGCGTTCTCGCCGTTGACGACGACGAAGGTCGGGTTGTGGCGCTCCCTGATCAGCGGCAGGCAGTCGAGCAGCGTGTGCCTGCCAAGGCCGCCGACGACATCGCCGATGAAGAGGATGCTGACGCCCTGCCCCGCTGCGCCGCCGCTCGGCCCAGGCGCGCCGCTGCCCTGCTCCGCCGCCAAATTGCCCTCCTGACGCTCAGACATACTCTGGCGATGGTGAGAGGTAGATGAGCGGCGAAGAGCAAAGCGGCGGGGCGTCCGGCCCCGAGGGCGCGACCCCTGGGCCAGAAGAGTCGCGGCGCAAGCTGCCAGATGAGGAGCGCGCCGCGGCGCTCGCCAAGGCCACCGGCGGGGCGACACCTGTGGCGATCGCCGCGATCCCGCGCACCATCGTGCCGCGCTGGGTCCAGCTCGCCTTGCTGCCAATCTCGCTGCTCGCGCTCTGGGGGATCGCCCACGCCGCGGGCAAGGTGCTCGTGATCTTCATCGTCGCGTCGCTGATCGGGCTCATCCTCAACCCCGCGGTCTCGCTGCTGCAGCGTCGGCTGCCGCGCGGTCTCGCAGTGCTTGCCGTCTATCTCTTGTTCTTCGTGACATTGGCGGGCATCGGCCTGTTGCTGGCCAATCCGGTATCAAACCAGGTTCAGGTCTTTGCGCACAAAGTGCCCCAGCTGATCCGCGAAGCAGAACAGGCGCTGATCGAACTCCAGCACTTCCTGCACAAAGCCGGTCTGCACGTGAAGTTGATCGGCCAGGGCAAAACTGCGCTGCAGACTCTGAAGGAAAAGCTGGAGAAAAGCTCGAGCTCGCTCGTCTCCTTCGGCGGCGGCCTTTTGACCGAAGCCGCAGGCGCGATCGTCGACCTCGTGCTCGTCTTCGTGCTGTCCGTCTACATGCTGATCTATGGCGAGCGGATCGGACGGCTCGTGCGCCAGGCGGTGCCAAAGGGGCAGGGGGGCAAGGACGACGACTATCCCTACCTCGTGCAGCGCGCCGTCTCGCGCTACGTCGGCGGCCAGCTGCTCTTCAGCATCGTGATGGGCACGACCGCAGGTCTCGCGCTCTACGTCTACGGGGTCCTTGGCATCTTCCCCGCAGGCAGGACCTATGCCGTCGCCTTCGGCGCCTTCCTTGGTTTCATGGAGCTGATCCCCTACATCGGCCCAATCCTTGGCGCAGTGCCGCCGATCCTCGTCGCGCTCTTCACCGAACCGGTGACGGCGATCTGGGTGATGATCCTCTTCCTTGGCATCCAGCAGCTTGAGGGTCATGTCGTCGCCCCCCAGATCTTTGGGCACACGCTGCGCATCAACCCGCTGCTCGTGATGTTCGGGCTGCTCTTCGGCGAGCAGATCTACGGCCTGATCGGCGCCCTGCTCGCGCTGCCGATCCTCGCCGTCCTGCGTGCGACGACGGTCTATCTGAACAAGCACGTGACATTGGAGCCATGGGAGCGTTCCCGCGGCGGCATCCTGTGAGCACGCATGGCGGCGCTGGCCGGCGTCCTCGCTCGCTCATGTGCAAAGCACATTTCGCTCGCTGCGTCCTTGGCCAGCTTGCCCTGCGTGCCCACAGGGGCGGAGCAGAAGAGATCGGAGGAGTCCTGTGGGCGATGCGCTGAGCCTGCGCGGGCTGAGCAAGAGCTACGGCGAGCGTAAGGCGCTGAAGGGGATCGACCTCGATCTGCGGGCGGGTGAGATCGTCGGCGTGATCGGGCCGAACGGCGCTGGCAAGACGACGCTGCTCTCGATCGTCGCGGGCGTCCAGGAGCCGGACGCTGGCAGCGTGAGTCGCATGCCGACTGAGGTCGGCTGGGTGCCGCAGCGCCCCGCGGTCTACTCGAAGCTCTCGGTCGCGGAGAACCTGCGCCTCTTCGCGCGCCTCGAGAAGATCGCAGACGTCGAGGGCAGCGTGACGGCGATGCTCGCCCAGACGGGCCTCTCCGAGCGCGCAGACGAGCGCGTCGAGCGCCTCTCAGGCGGCAACCGCCAGCGCGTGAACGTCGCCCTTGGCCTGCTGGGAACGCCCGTTGCGATCGTGCTCGACGAGCCCTCGACCGCGCTCGACCCTGGTCAGCGCATCAGGCTTTGGGAGTTCATCGAAGGCCTTGCGAGAAGCGGCGTCGCCGTGCTCTTCTCGACGCACATCGTCGAGGAGGCTGCGCGCCACGCGGGCCGCGTGCTCGTGCTCGACGAGGGCGAGCAGCTGTTCCTCGGCAGCCCTGCCGAGCTGATGCAGCGGACTGGCGCAGGCGACTTCGAAAGCGCACTCGTCTCCTTCCTCGCAGGGCCGCAGGCAGGATCGCTGCGATGAGGTGGCTGGATGAGGTGGCTGCGATGAGATGGCTGCTCGCGAAGGACCTGTTGATCCTGCGCCGCTCGCGGCTGCTGATCGCGGTGCTCGTGATCTACCCGATCGCGATCGCACTGCTGATCGGGCTGGCGATCTCGCGCAGCCCTGGCAAGCCGAAGGTCGCGGTTGCAAACCTGACCGCGCCAGGCCAAGCGATCGAACTGGGCGGGCAGCGGCTGACCGTCTCGCAGTACACGAAGCAGCTCTTTGACCAGATCGACGTGGTGAAGGCGCCGACGCGCGCCGCCGCCGTGCAGGACGTCTCCTCAGGCAAGGTCCTAGCCGCGGTCGTGATTCCAGCGGACATCGTCTCGAAGATCTCCTCAGGCGTGAGCCAGGCCCAGGTGGAAGTGATCTACAACGGCGACGCCCTGCAGCAGTCCTTCGTGAAGGCGAACATCGACGCGACGCTCGCGAAGGCGAACCTCGCGCTCTCGAAGCAGATCAAGAACATCGCGGTGAAGGACCTTGGCCTGCTGCTGGAAGGCAAGCAGCTGGGGATCCTGAACACGCCGAACCTGATCGGGCTGCGCCACATCCCTGGCATGCTGCAACGGCTCGCGAAGCAGCAACAGAGCTCGAAGGCGCGCGCCGAACTGCAGCGCCTCGCGAGCTTCGCGGGCTTCGCCGCGAAAAACCTCTCGCTGAGCGCGGACGTGCTGAGCACCGTGAGCCAGCCAATCACGCTGAAGCAGCAGCTGCTGCACGGCCGGCGCACGCCGCTGGACGACTACGCCGTCGTCGTCGCGGTGACGATCTCGCTGATGTTCTTCTGCGTGCTGCTCGCCTCAGGAAGCGTCGCCCTCGAGCGTGAGCAGCATGCTTTGGAGCGGCTCGTGCGTGGCGGCTCGCGACGACCTGCGCTGCTCTCGGTCTGGCAGCTGATCGCGGAGAAGACGACGCTTGCCGCGGTCTGCGCCTTCGTGCTCGCCTTTGCGATGCTCGCCGCGGTTGGCGCCTTCGTCGCCTTGCAGTGGGGGCGTCTGCCGCTCTGGCTGGCGGCGCTCGCCGCCGGCGCGCTCGCGTTCGCGGCGCTTGGCGTTGCGATCGGCGCGCTCGCGCGCGAGGTCCAGGCAGCGAGCCTGCTCGCCTTCCTGCTCTCGCTGCCACTCGCATTCCTCGCGCTCGTGCCCGCCGGCGCGGTCGCCGGCGGCCTCTACGACGCGATCAAGGCGATCTCGTTCGTCTTCCCCTACAGGGCTTCGCTGCAAGCGCTGGATGCGGCCGTGAACGGCTCCTCGCCAGGTATCGCGATCTCGCTGCTGCACCTGCTCGTGCTGGCCGCTGCCTTTGCCGCGCTTGCCCGCCTCGGGCTACGACGCCTCGGGTAACCTGAAGCGATGGCCTTTCCGCAGACGCGCATGCGCCGGCTGCGCGCTTCCTCCGCGCTGCGCGGCCTCGTGCGCGAGACCGAGCTCGGCCCTGGCGACCTGTTGATGCCGCTGTTCGTCGCCGAGTCAGGGCCGCCGCGAGCGCCAATCGATGCGATGCCCGGCGTGCAACGGCTCTCGATCGCCGAGACGGTGCGCGAGGCGACTGAGCTCGCCCAGCTTGGTGTCGCCGGCGTGCTGCTGTTCGGCATCCCAGAGGGCAAGGACGCAGAGGGCAGTGGCGCCTACGACGAGGAGGGCGTGATCCAGATGGCCTGTCGCGCGCTGAAGCAGGCCGTGCCAGAGCTGCTCGTGGTGACCGACGTGTGCCTCTGCGAGTACACAGACCACGGCCACTGCGGCGTGCTGCGCGAGGGGGCTGCGGGAGCGTTGACGGTCGACAACGACGCGAGCGTCGAGCTGATCGCCCGTACCGCGGTCAGCCACGCCGAGGCGGGCGCCGACATCGTCGCGCCCTCGGACATGATGGACGGCAGGGTCGGCGCGATCAGGGCAGCGCTCGACGAGGACGGCCTGCAGGAAACGCCGATCCTCGCCTACTCGGCGAAGTTCGCCTCCGCCTTCTACGGGCCGTTTCGGCAGGCCGCAGACTCGGCTCCCGCCTTCGGCGACAGGCGCAGCTACCAGATGGATCCTGGCAACGGCAGAGAGGCATTGCGCGAGGTCCTGCTCGACGTGCAGGAGGGCGCAGACATGGTGATGGTCAAGCCAGCGCTCGCCTACGGCGACCTGATCGCGGCGGTGCGCGAGGCGACGCAGCTGCCAGTGGCTACCTACAACGTCTCGGGCGAGTATGCGATGGTGAAGGCTGCGGCAGCCGCCGGCTATGTCGACGAGCGCGCCGTTGCGACCGAGATCCTCACCTCGCTGCGGCGCGCAGGAGCAGACGTCGTGATCACCTACCACGCGAAGGAGGCCGCGACGTGGCTCTCAGAGACGAAGTGAAGACCGCCGAAACGAAAACCATCGAGGCAAAAACCGCCGAAGCGATGACCGCCGAGGCGAAGACGGCAGATGCGAAGACCGCCGAAGCGAAGACCGCCGAAGCGAAGGCCGTGGAAGCGAAGACCGCCGAAGCGAAGACGGCGATACCGAAGCTGCGCAGCCGCGCCCACGGCGCGGCGATTCCGCTCGAGGACATCGACAAGCGCCTGCTCAACCTGATGCAGGGCAGCTTCCCGCTGCAGCCCCGTCCCTATCTTGCCGTCGCCGAGCTTGCGGGCGTCTCTGAGGAGGAGGTGATGAGCCGCGTGCAGCACCTGCTCGACAAGCGCATCATCCGCCAGGTGACGCCGATCTTCGACACGCGCGCGCTTGGCTACTCCTCGATGCTCGTCGCCGCGAAGGTCGACCCAGAGCACCCGCACAGGGCGGCGACGGTGATCAACGCACACCCAGGCGTCTCGCACAACTACCTGAGAAACCACGACTTCAACCTCTGGTTCACGATCGCGGTCGAGCCTGACTCGCCGCTTGGTCTCGACGGCACGCTCGAGGCGCTCGCCGCGGAGTCCGGCGCGACCTCAGTACGCCAGCTGCCGACCCTGAAGCTCTTCAAGATCAGGATGGACCTCGAGATGGAGGGGGACACGCAGGCGCTCTCGAGCGCCGCTGAGGCGAGCGAGCCGATCGAGCTGGAGCGCCAGCCCTACGACGAGCTCGACATCGCCGTGATCCAGACGCTGCAGGGCAGCATGCCTGTGGTCTCAGAGCCGTACGCGCCCGCGGCGGCGGCGCTCGGCATGAGTGAGGAGCGCTTGCTGAGTCACCTGGAGGGCATGCAGGAGCGCGGGCTGCTGCGCCGCGTCGCCGCGATCCTCTACCACCGCCGCGCCGGCTTCTCGGCGAACGGCATGGGCGTCTGGAAGGTGCCAGACGAGGAAATCCTCGAGATCGGCAGGCGCATGGCCGCAGTACGCGGCATCTCCCACTGCTACGAGCGGCCGACCTACGCGGACTGGCCCTACTCGGTCTTCACGATGGCCCATGGGCGCTCGAAGGAGGAGTGCGACGCGATCCTCGACTCGATCGCCGAGATGACGGGCATCGACGAGCGCGCGACGCTCTACTCATCGACGGAGTTCAAGAAGATCCGGCTGCTCTACTTCACCGACGAGTTCAAGCGCTGGGAAGCAGAGCACGCAGGGGTGGGCAGTTGACGGCAGGGCTGCGCGGCGCAGAGCTGAACGCTCGCGCGCTGCAGGCGATCCCTGGGGGCGTCAACTCCCCCGTGCGCGCGATGCGCGCGATCGGGCGTGATCCGATCTGGATCGCGAAGGGGCAGGGCGCAGAGCTGACCGACGTCGAGGGCAACCGCTACGTCGACTACGTCTGCTCCTGGGGGCCGCTGATCCATGGACACGCGCACCCAGCGATCCTCGCGGCGATCGCGGAGGCCGCGGGCAACGGCACGAGCTTCGGGGCGCCGACCGAGGCGGAGGTCGCGCTTGCCGAGGAGATCGCTGCACGCATCGACTCCGTCGAGATGGTGCGCAGCACCTCCTCGGGGACAGAGGCGAGCATGACCGCGATCCGGCTCGCGCGCGCCGCGACAGGTCGCACGGCGATCGTGAAGTTCGCCGGCGCCTACCACGGGCATGTCGATGCGCTGCTCGCGCAGGCGGGCTCCGGCGTCGCGACCGCGGCTGCGGGCCGTTCTCAGCCATCGAGCCCAGGCGTGCCAGAGGCGGTCGCAGCCGACACGATCGTCGTGCCCTGGAACGACTTCGAGGCGCTGCGCGCAGCGGTGCAGACGCACAGCCCCGCCGCGATCCTCGCCGAGCCCCTGCCCGCGAACATGGGGCTCGTGCCGCCGGCGGACGGCTTCCTCGAGCTTGCGCGGGAGCTGGCCGACGAAAGCGGCGCGCTGCTCGTGCTCGACGAGGTGATCAGCGGCTTCAGGGTCGCGCGCGGCGGCGCCCAGCAGCTCAGCGGCGTGAGCGCCGACCTCACGATCATGGGCAAGGTGATCGGCGGCGGGCTGCCCGCGGGGGCCGTCGGCGGCCCGCGCGCGCTGATGGAGCTGCTCGCGCCGGCGGGCAAGGTCTACCAGGCGGGCACGCTCTCCGGCAACCCGCTCGCGGTCGCCGCAGGGCGCGCGAGCCTTGCGCTGCTCGACGACGACGCCTATCAGCGCCTGGCCGCGATCACGCAGCGGCTTGCGGATGCGTTGCGGCGTGCGGCTGCAGGCGCGGGCGGACACGGTCGACAGGCGGATGGGTATCCCGTCCAGATCGTCACGCGCCCAGGACTGCTCACCGTGTTCTTCAGCGAGCGACCTGTCACGAGCCTCGCCGACGCCGCCGCCTGCGATCTCGACGCCTACGCAGCCTGGTGCAGGCGGCTGCTTGCAGAGGGCGTCTATCCGCCGCCCTCGCAGTTCGAGGCGTGGTTCCCTTCGCTCGCCCATACAGACGAGCAGATCGAGCGCACCGAGGCCGCCGCCGCCGCCGCGTTTGGGGCTCTGCGATGAGCGGCGTCGCGCTCGAGCGTCTGCGCGAGGTCCTGCGCGAGCAGGGCGGCATGGTCGCCGAGCTGCTGAGCGAGGACGACGCCGCCCAGGCGCGCTCCGACCCCGCACGGCTCGTGGCAGGCGGCCCGCGCGCGGCTGCCGACCCGATCGAGTACGAGCTGCTGGTCGAGGCGATCTACGAGGGCTACCTGCTGCACTACGGTGCTCCGCGCCTGCTCAGCGCCGCGCTGGACGAAGACCTCGCACTGCTCGTCGGCGACCAGCTCTACGCGCTCGGGCTCGCGCGCCTCGTGAAGCTGGGCGACATCGCCGCGGTCGCCGAGCTCGCCGACGTGATCACGCTCAGCGCGCTCGCCCACGGCGACGAGGCGCCAGAGCTCGCGCAGGCGGTCTGGCTGGCTGGCGCGCGCGCGATCGGCTGGGGCGGCGATCGGGCGCACTCCGATGCGAAGGCGCTGGCCCGCGCAGGCTCGCCGGATGCGCTTGCCGCGATGCGCGCGGCGGCTGCGAGCTGAGGGGTCAGAAGCTTCCTCTCAGGAAGGGGCTACGAGGTTCAGCTCCACACCGGCGAGCCACTCGATATTGTTCCGGACCCCGTGGCAGACAAGCACGCCAAGAACCACTCCCGCTACACCGCCGATCGCCTCGTTCCGGGGGCCTTCGAGGGTGAGACCGTCACGCGCAGGCGCTTCATGACGGGCACTGCGCACACGGCTGGCGCGATCGCCGCCGCCGCCTTCACGCTGCCTGCGCTTGGCTTCGCGATCGGGCCGATCTTCAAAGAAACCCAGCATCACTGGGCGAAGGCAGGGGCCGAAGACATGTTCCCTGACGACAACTACGTGCCCGTCGTCGTGACGCTCACTCCAGGGATCGGCGAGATCGGCAAGTCGACCGTCTATGTGCGCAAGCACAACGACCAGATCGACACCGACAAGTACGACAAGACGACGCCTTTCATCGCGATCACGAGCCGCTGCGCGCACCTCGGCTGCTCGGTGCGCTGGGTCGAGGCGGCTGACCGCTTCATCTGCCCCTGTCACGGCGGCGTCTACGACTTCCTTGGCGTGCGCGTTGCGGGTCCGCCCGTACGCCCGCTCGACCGCTTCCTGACGCGCGTCAACGGCCAGGGTGTCGTCGAAATCGGCCCGCGCTTCAGCGTGAACAGCGAACTGCGCCGCTTCTCGCCGCGCGACCCGGGCGAGCCGCTCGACGGCATCGGCCAGTACCTCTACCCCTCACGACCCTCCGAGCGGATCTGAGATGCCGAAGCTTCCTGCCCCGCCGATCCCATCAGCGCTGAAGACGGCGCCGCCGCGCCCAGGCGAGACCAACGGCAAGGTGACGCCCGTCGACGCGGCTGCCGAAGCGGGCATCAACGTCGTCGACTGGGTCGACGAGCGCACATCTCTCAGCGGCGCGGCCCGCTGGATGATGTTCCGCAAGGTGCCAAGGGGCACGAACTGGTTCTACACGCTTGGCTCGGCAACGATGATCGCGTTCCTCAACCAGGCTGTGACGGGCGTCTTCCTCGCGATGTACTACAGGCCCGATGCCAACGGCGGCGCCTACGAATCGATCCGCTACATCACCAACGACGTCTTCCTTGGGGCGTTCGTGCGTGGCATGCACAAGTGGGGTGCGAGCGTGATGGTCGTGCTCGTCTTCATGCACATGGGCAGGACCTTCTTCTTCGGGGCCTACAAGTATCCGCGCGAGCTGAACTGGGTGATCGGCGTCGTGCTCCTGATCCTCACGATGGTGATGGGCTTTACGGGGTATCTGCTGCCGTTCGACGAGCGGGCCTACTGGGCGACGATCGTCGGCGTGAACATCAACGGCACCGGCCCCTTGCTTGGCCCCTACCTCAGCGACTTCCTGCGCGCTGGGCCCGAATTCGGCGCTGACACGCTCTCGCGCTTCTACGCGATCCACATGCTGCTCGTCCCTGGCGCGATCGCTGCGCTGATCGGCGCGCACCTCTACCTCGTGGCAAAGCTCGGCACGACCGCACCGCCGTGGATGAAATCCGAGCCAAAGCCAGAGCTGCGCAAGAGCGAGGCATAGAGCGCGATGAACCAGCGTGAGAAGGAGGAGTACCTCCGCGAGTACGGGATCCTGAAGTCCGAAGGCAAGCCGTTCTTCCCCTACGCGGTGGCGAAGGACGCACTGATGGCGTGCATCGTGATGGCGATCATCATCGGCGCCTCGCTGCTCTTCGGCGTCGCGGTCGGCTCGCGCGCGAACCCGACGACGACGAGCTTCGAGCCGCGGCCCGACTGGTACTTCTTCTTCCTCTTCGAGGTCCTGCGTGTCATCAAGCCGCCAAGCGTCGTCGGGATAGCGACGATCGGCATCCCGACGCTCTGCATGATCCTGCTGTTCCTGCTGCCCTTCTACGACAGGGGCCCAGAGCGCCGTCCGGAGCATCGCCCGATCGCGACGCTGACGGGCATCTTCGTGATCGGCGCGATGGCCTACCTGACCTGGAGCGGCGCCCACATCGGCTCGCCCTATCAGCTGATCTTCAAGACGCCATCCTCGGTGAAGAAGCAGGGGCCGGCCGCGGTCGCCGAGTTCAACAAGGGCAAGTATGCGGTCGCGCAGGCTGGCTGCGAGGCGTGCCACAAAATCGGCGAAAACGGCAACCCTGGCCCAGGTCCTGAGCTGACCCATATCGGGGCGCGCATCCCAGAGGAAGCGATCGCCCGCACGCTCGTGAACCCGACGCAGCCGATGCCGTCCTTCAAGGAACTGCCTGCAAAGAAGTTCAAGGCGATCGTCTACTTCCTCTCGCACCTGCAGTAGCGGGCCGGCGCGAAGAGTCCTGGCGGGATAGGCTCCGCTCTATGCCTATGCCCGCGAAGGACGGAGCCGGCGCCGGCGTGCTCGAGGCCGGAGACGTGCGCGCGATGTTCGACCGGATCGCCGGGGTCTACGACCTGCTGAACAGTGCGATGACCGCTGGTCTGCACCATCGCTGGCGCAGGCTCGCGGCCGCCCAGACTGGGCTGCGCTCAGGCGGCAGCGTGCTCGACGTCGCGACGGGCACTGGCGATCTCGCGCTCGAGCTCGCAGGCCTCGTCGGTCCCGATGGCACCGTGGTCGGCAGCGACTTCTCGGAGGCGATGCTCGCGCGCGCCGAGCTGAAGGGTGCGAGCGCACAGCCGGGGGTGCTGCGCTTCGAGTGGGCGGACGCGATGAGCCTGCCCTATCCGGACGATGCGTTCGACGCCGCGACCGTCGGCTTCGGCGCGCGCAACTTCAGCGACCTGCGCCAGGGACTGAGCGAGATGGCGCGCGTCGTGCGCCCAGGCGGCAGGGTGGTCGTGCTTGAGCTGACGGCGCCGACGCGCATGCCGCTCGCCGCCTTCTATGGGCTCTGGTTCGACCGCATCGTGCCACTGCTTGGCCGCCTCACGGCCGCCGTCAACACGCGGCGCGGCGGGGCCAGCGGCGAGCGCGGCGTGGGTATCGGCGACGCTTACACCTACCTACCCAACTCGGTGAAGCGGTTCCCGGGTCCGGCAGAGCTCGCGGGCGAGATGGCGGACATCGGACTGACCGAGATCCGCTGGCTGCTGACGGCGGGCGGCATCGTCGCGATCCATGCCGCTACCGTGCAGTCCTAGGGAGGCGTGGGAGCGATGGGCACCGGCAACGGCAGAGAGGCGTCTCAGGGCACCGTAGCCACGGTGGGCTCCGCTGCCGCGCGAGCTGCGGGTGGCGCAAACGTCGCTGGCGACGCGGGCGACGGTCTCGAGGCGATCATGCGCCACGGCGGCGTCGCGCTGCGCGACCGCATGGCGGGCATCGAGCGCCACCTCGCAAGCGTCACTGCCGACGCTGGCGCGCCGCTGGCCGGGCACGCCGCCGCGACGATCTCCGCCGGTGGCAAGCGTCTGCGGCCGCTGCTCGTCGTGCTCGCCGCCGAGTCGGCCGGTGGGCCAGTGCCAGGCGAGGACGGCGAGCTGCAGCTCGTGCGCGCCGCCGCTGCGGTCGAGCTCGTGCACTCGGCGACGCTCGTGCACGATGACGTGATCGACGCGGCGCCGCTGCGGCGCGGCTTTCCTACGGTCGTCGAGGTCGCGGGGCGCAGGACGGCGATCGCGACTGGCGACCTGCTCTTCTCGCGCGCATTTGCAGAGCTCGCGGACAACGACGACCAGCTGCAGCTGAAGGTGCTCTCTGACGCCAGCTCGGCGCTCGCCGCCGGCGAGATGCTGCAGCGTGAGGACGCCTACGCAAGCGAGGTGTCTGTCGCGCGCTACCTGCGCCGCTGCGAGCTGAAGACGGCGGCGCTGTTCGAGGCGGCATGCAGGCTTGGGGCGCTTGTCGCACGCGACGGCTCTGTGGCGCTCGCCGATGCGCTTGGCGCCTTCGCCCAGCGTATTGGGCTCGCCTTCCAGCTGCTCGACGACGTGCTTGACGTCTCTGGGCCAGTCGAGCACACTGGCAAGCCGCGGGGCACCGATCTGCTCGATGGGACCGTCACATTGCCGCTGATCCTCGCGCGCGAACGCGACCAGCAGCTCGCTGCCGAGGATCTCGCGACGCTCGACGGCCCCGAGGAGGCCGAGGCTGTCTGCGAAAGGATCGCCGCGACGGGCGCGCTCGACGACGCGCGCAGGCGTGCTCTGGAAATCGTCTCCGCGGCAAAGGCGGCGCTGCCAAGCATCCTCCCCGACGGGCGCGAGGCGCTGCTGGACCTCGTTGCCGATGCGGTCGTCGAGCGCTACCGCTGAGGGCGAAGCCGGCGCGACGATCGGCTTACCGAGCACCGCTGAGGGCGAAGCCGGCGCGACGATCGGCTTACCGAGCGGTGAGAGGATAGGGCTGCGGGCCGCGACCAGCCACCGAGCCCGCGAGAGGATCAAAAGTCTGACGGCAGGATCACGTCGGCCTGCAGCGCGCGCACGAAGAAGTCGATCTCCTCGCTCATATTCGTGTGCGTCATGCGGCGCAGGTCGCTGAGCAGCGAGCCCATGCCGTGGTCGAGCTCTTCCTCGAAGCTGTCGACTTCGATGCGGTCAAAGACTCCTTCGCGGGTCGCCTCGCACTCTGGGCAGCGCAGCAGGATGCGCCAGCTGCCTGCGCCCTCGTCGACCCAGTCGACGGGATGCACGAGCTCTCCGTCGCAGTGGAAGCAGACGTGCAGCGGCGGGGCGTCGAGCAGCCCGCTGGCGTCCAGTCCGAGCTCCTCGGCGAGGTGCCCGCCCAGCTCGCCGGCAATGCCACCAGACGAGCTCTCGCCATCGCCATCAGCATGGCCGCAGGCATCGCGACGCCCTGCGTCGCTCAGCATCTGTGCCTCGCCGCTTGCACGATCGAGGTAGACGACTTCGACCTCCCTGCCGTCGGGGAGCGTCACGCGATGGTGGATTCCGTAGCTCTTCTCTGGTCTCATGGCGTTTCCTCGCCCACGTCATCGACCGTCTCAATCAGGGGCTTTAGCCGGTTTTGGGCCTTGCCAAACGACGCCCAGGGGGTCTGCGGGGATCGCAGGCCGGTCGCGGGCGGGGTCTGACTGGCCGAGACGGGCCCATCGCTGGGCCAAGGCGCGATCTATCGCCTGGCCGAGTCGGGATCTATCGCTGGGCCGAGGCGCGATCTATCGCCTGGCTGAGGCAAGGTCTGGTCTGGTCGCGGCGGCTTGGATAACCTGAGCCGTTGAGCGCTCGAATCGCGCCGCGGCACGGCGTCATTGACGGGCTCTCCCCAACACCATGGCCACGGCGATTCGCACCATCGGCCACGAAGACCATCTCAGTCTCGTGGACCACCTCGACGAGCTACGCACGAGGCTGATCGTCTGCCTCGTCGCCTGTGGCATCGTCTTTGGCCTCTGCTTCTGGCAGAACCACGCGCTGCTGCACATCGTCAACACGCCATTGGAGCAGCAGACGCGCAAGCAGATCGAGCAGGGCAAGGGGCCGCCTGGCGAGACCTGGCTGGCTCAGAAGAGCGTGAGGGCGACCGCTGGGCAGCTCGAGTCCCTCACGAAGGTGCTGCGCAGTCCTGCGGCGGGGCTGCCAGCGTCGGTGCGCGCAGAACTTTCGGCGCTGGAAGGGCGCACGAAGCACGCAGTCGCGGATCTGCCACACAAACCGGAAGGCAGCAACCCGACGACGATCGGGTTCGGCGAACCGTTCACCGCGACGCTCACTGTTGCGTTCTACTTCGCGCTGCTGATCTCGCTGCCGCTGCTGCTGTTCGAGCTCTACGGCTTCGTGCTGCCCGCGTTCAAGCCAGAGGAGCGCCGCATCGCGCTGCCGCTGCTCGTCGCGGTGCCGATCCTGTTCGCAATCGGCGTTGCCTTCGGCTATTTCATCGTGCTGCCCGCCGCGGTGCACTTCTTCCAGAACTTCAACAGCGACGAGTTCAACGTGCTCGTGCAGACGAGCTCCTATTACAAATTCGCGGTTGTCGTGCTGATCGCGATGGGCCTCATCTTCCAGGTGCCCGTCGCGATCCTTGGCGTGACCGAGGCGGGGATCGTCTCGCCGAAGACGCTGCGCAAAGGCAGGCGCTTCGCGCTCGTGATCTGTGCCGTGATCGCCGCGTTCATCCCTGGCGAAGTGATCACGATGGCGCTTGAGACGGTGCCGCTCTACCTGCTCTATGAGGGCAGCGTGCTGATCGCCTCGATCCTTGAGAAACGCCGCGAACGCCGTGCGCGCGCCCAGGCGGGCGCCGGCGGAGACGGCGGTGGCGACAGTGGCGGCGCAGGCGGAAGCGCTTTCGGCGGTGGGCCGGACGCCGGCCCCGGAGGTCCTGCCGGGCCTGGGGGCCCGTCGGCTCCGCTCGGGGGCTCCCCAGGGTCGGACTCAGCCGCCGCTGACCTGCTGGGCGAGGACGAGCAAGCGACCGTGACCGCGACAGTCGAGCCGATCGATCCAGCTGTACGCGAGATGCTCGACCACATCGATCCTGACCTCCACGGCAAGGACTGACGACGGCGGTGAGGCCAGGCCGGTGGGTGCCCCAGGGGTACTCATCGCGGGTATTTCATCGGTCTCACATGGCGTCGCGGCGAGGCACGACGCCGTGAAAGGCCGCCCGCTTTAGAATCATCCTGTGCTGTTCGATTTGCGAGGACGGGGTCGGCGCCGCACGGTGCAGACGATCTATCTCGGCTTGGCGCTGCTGATGGCGCTTGGCCTGATCGGCCTTGGCATTGGCGGAGGCTTCGGCGGGGGCAACGTCATCGAAAGTCTCACCAAAGAAGAAAAAGGCGCGAGCAGCTTCACGAAAGAGATCGCGGCTGCGAAGAAGAGCATCCACAAGGACCCGAGCAACGGTGCCGCGTGGGCGAAGCTCGCGGAAGCGCAGCTGCACGAAGCCAGCCCAAGCAACAGCGAAGTCTACGACGAAGCCACGAGCCGCTATACGAGCAAGGGCAAGGAACTGCTGCACCACGCGGCAAACTCCTGGACCCACTACCTCAACCTCGAAAAGAGCCCGACCAACTACACGCTTGCGCGTCAGATGACGCACGTCTACAGCGCCGAAGGGCTCGACGAACCGAAGAACGTCGTGCAGGCGTTGCAGATCGTGATCAGCGATCCGAAGCAGCCTGCAAGCGCCGCGCTCTATGAGAACCTCGCTGAGTACGCCTACCTTGCGCACAACAACGGCCTTGGCGATCTCGCGAGCAAGAAGGCCGTCTCGCTCACGCCAAAGACGCGCAGGCCGCTGCTGGAACTCGAATTCGAAAAGCTCAAGAAAGGCATCGAAGAAGAAGCTGCGTCTTCCTCGACTGGCTCTGTGACGACGGGCGGGACCTCGGCGACGAGCGGCGCAGGCAGCAACGTGACCGTCACGCCGTCTTCCACGGGCTCTGGCAAATCGTCATCTGGCGAATCGTCATCTGGCAAAGCCGCTTCTGGCGAATCGTCCTCTGGCGGATCCTCTTCCGGCAAAGCTTCGTCTGGCTCGGGCAAATCGTCCGGCGGCAAATAGCAGCGACTCGGACGATGCTCCGATGGTCGGCTCTGAAGAGATCAGCTATCCATCGGACGCGTCGGTTGCCGGCGAGGCCGGCGCGCTGGAGCAGCCGCGCTACTCTGCGCGACTGCTGATCGCCTGCCCTGACCGCCCGGGGATCGTCGCCGCCGTTTCGGGGTTCCTCTTCGAGGAGGGGGCGAACATCGTCTCCTCGCACCAGCACTCGACGGACCCCGCTGACGGGCGCTTCTTCCTGCGTACGGAGTTCTTCCACGACGCCCTGCCAGAGCAGGCGACGGAGCTCGAGGCACGCTTCGCGGAAAAGGTAGGCGAGCCGCTGCAGATGGACTGGAGCATGCGCTACTGGGGCCAGCGCCAGCGGCTTGCGATCCTCGTCTCGCGCCATGACCACTGCCTCGTCGATCTGCTCTGGCGCTGGCGCCGCCACGAGTTGGACGTCGAGATGGTCTGCGTGATCTCCAACCATCGGGACCTCGAGCGCGAGGTCACGATCGCGAGCGTGCCCTTCCACCATGTGCCCGTCGAAAAGGACCGCAAGCCAGAGGCGGAACGACAGCTGCTCGAGCTACTGAAGGGCAAGGTCGACGTCGTCGTGCTCGCGCGCTATATGCAGATCCTCAGCGGCGAGCTGCTCGCTGAGCTTGACGCGCCCGTGATCAACATCCACCACTCCTTCCTGCCCGCCTTCGCTGGCGCAAACCCCTACAGGCGCGCGCGCGAGCGTGGCGTGAAGCTGATTGGCGCGACCGCTCACTACGTGACTGCGGAGCTCGACGGCGGGCCGATCATCGACCAGGACGTCGAGCGCGTCGACCATCGCCAGCGCCAGTCCGACCTCGAACGGGTCGGACGCGACATCGAGCGCGTCGTGCTCGCGAGGGCTGTTGCCCTGCACCTCGAAGACCGCGTGATCGTCGACGGAGCGCGGACGATCGTGCTGTAAAGGGCGACCTTCGTGCCGCCGCCAGCTCTCTGGCCGCGCCCTCTCAGACAGTGGCATTCAGGGCGACTCGCCTGCGGGCCCGTGGGCGGGCACGCGCTTGCGCCGAAGGTCGGTAGAATCAAGCGCCGAGCCGGCCTGAATCAGCCGCGCGCCCCGAGGGCCGTTAGCTCAATTGGCAGAGCAGGGGCCTCTTAAGCCCAAGGTTGTTGGTTCGATTCCAACACGGCCCATCGCATGAACCCGCATCGAGGTGCGGGTTTCTTGCGTTAAGGGGGGCAGTCTCGTCGCCAGGGGAGGCAGGCAGGTGCGCGCCGGTGGTGGAGACGACTGCTGTCGATAGCGGAGACGACCGTTGTCGATAGCGGAGATGATCTTGCCGGTGGGGCGATGATCCTGTCCGTTGGCCTCTGGACTCTCGCGGGCAGCCGCAGGGTTGACTTCGGCCTGGGGGTTCTGCTAACTTGGCGCCACGTTGTTTCCTGGACTCAGATGCCCGGGGCAGCGATATCCACATAGTTTGGGTTGGGGCCGGTTCTGTTGCTCTGTGACCGGTGTTGTGCAGTAGGGCGTGGTTTCCTGGAGAGGGACCTTTTCGAGCGTTTGAGGGAGCTGTTTTCAGCGTGAGTCGTTCAGTGACATGCGTGAAGTATTCGGTTGCGCCCAGGGCTGTGGCGTTAACCAGATGCGTCAGCAGAGCTGACGCATCTCTCTCTCTCTCTCTCTCTCTGGCCCTGTGAGCTAACCACCGGCGGGAAGCGCCGGGCTGAATCTGGTCATGCGGTAGCCGGCTCGCACGCGAGCCGCTTTGGTGTGCGCGGAGCGGGCAATGGCCGCTGAGCGCACCCGGGTCGAGCGCGGCGCGCGCAGCGGATCAGGGCGTGGTGAGAGCGTCCACCTTGGCCACGGGATAGCTGGCTTGCAGCGCTCGCGGCTTCTCACTGCCGCGGTTGGACTACTCGCAGAGCATGGCTATGACAGCTTCTCGGTAGCGGCTCTCTGCGAACGCACCGGTGTCTCCAGGCGCACGTTCTACGAGGTCTTCGAGCATCGCGAGGCATGCTTTGCGGCACTGCTCCACGAGGCCGAGGGGCGCTTCTCCAGCCTGATCGTTGACATCAGTGAGCAGCGTTCCTGGAATGAGCGTGTACGGATGGGGTTGTGGGCGCTCCTTTGCCTCGCCGATAGCGACCCAGCGCTTGCAAAGGCATGTCTGATCGAGTCCCAGCGCGCCGCAGGGTCGATCCAGATCGAGCGCGAGCGAATGGTCAGTCGCCTCGTGGAGGTCATCGACGAGGGTCGACTCCAGAGCACGCATGCCTCGGCGGCGAGCGAGCTGACAGCGGAAGCACTGATCGGCGCGGTCAGTGCAGTGATCGCAGCTCGTCTGACAGCGCCGAGGAGCAACCGTCACGCCTCGAGCAGCAAGGGCCATGCCTCTATCAACGAGGGCCGTGCCTCTATCAACGAGGGCCATGCGTCTATCAACGAGGGCCATGCCTCCATCAGCGGGGGCGTCGGTCTGCGCGGTTTGCTTGGCGAGTTGATGGCGATGGTCGTGCTGCCCTACCAGGGCCCGGCCGCTGCGCGACGTGAAATCAAGCGTGCGTTGCCTGCCGATGTCATCGAGGTCGCCGAGAAGGAGTTCGCGGTCGACGCGCCTGACCCGCTTGCTGGGCGGCCGGCGCGGTTGACTTACAGGACTGCGCGGGTGTTGCAGGCTGTCGCTGCGCTGTGCGCTGATGGTGAGGGTGTCAGCAACAGGCAGGTCGCCGAGCATGCCGCGATCAGCGATCCGGGGCAGGCTTCGAAGCTGCTTGCGCGTTTGCAGGCGCACGACTTGTTGGAAAACGTCGCGAAGGGCAACCTCGAGCGGGGTGAGGCAAACCAGTGGCGGCTGACAAGCGCGGGCAGGCGCCTCGTGCGCAGCATCGGCGCGCAGACGGGTGAGGGGCAGATGCGCGGCAGGAGCGCGGCATGAGCTCAACGCGATCGCGACAAAACGACTTTGTCATGAACCACAGGGGTCCAGCGGGCCTGGGAGAGGAGCAGATGATGGAGGGGTTGGGAACATTCTCGTCAGGCCGCAAGGCGGGCGATGCGTTGCATGGCGTGAGCAGCAAGCTGCGCGCATCCCGCGGAACGACTGGCAACGCTACGCGCCTGACGTTTGCCTTTGTCGCGATCTTGGCGGCCCTAGCGCTGTGCTCCGCAACGGCTTCGGCGAAACTCTCCCGCAAGTATCTCTTCTCGTTCGGATCAGGCTCGGTCGCGAGCATCACGATCGACCAGGCGACCGAAGACGTGTTCGTCTACTCCCCGAGCGACGAAGCCATCTTCAAGTTCAACCTGCATGGTGTCCCGGTCGACTTCACCAAGACGGGAACCAACGAGATCAGCGGAGTGCCATGGGGCAGCGCCTCTGAATCAGAGATAGCGGTCGACGAATCTTCAGGTCTCGCTAAAGGCGACATCTATCTCGCGTACGGGGCCTCGAACGTGCTGATCTACAACGAAGCGGGCGAAGGAGTCGGGGCAATCACCGAAGAAGCCGGGAAGCCCTGGGGCGAGGCATGCGGGGTCGCCGTCGGCAGCACAGGCGAAGTGTACGTCGGTCTCTACCCATCGGACGTTAACAAGTACACGCCGACATCTGCCGTCGTGAGCGACTCCAACTACGCAGGCTCCTACGCTGAAGTGGAAAGCGTCTGCAACGTGGCAATTGACCCTGCTGGCAATCTCTACGTCGACAAATGGTCCAGTGGGCCGATCACCAGCTACGGCGCTAGCCAGCTCGGCGCGGCGTCCGCCAAAGGATCGGTCGTCGACGAAGCGGGAACGACGCTGACAGTCGATCCCGCCACCGAAGGGCTCTTCGTGAACGAAAGAGACCAGGTCTCGCGATTTGGGGCGAACGGCAAGCCATACAAGGAGCCACTGGAAGTATTCACAGGCTCCGGCGAACACACGGTCAGTGGACTGGGTATTGCGGTGGACGCGGCAAGCGAAGACGTCTACGTCGGAGACGGCGAAGGCGGCGTCGAGGCCTTCGGTCTTCCGGTGATCTTCCCGGAAGTAAGGACAACTCGTGCCTCCAACCTCGCCGCGAAAACGGCGACTGTCGCCGGCGAAGTCGCTCCTGAAGGCCTGCCGATCGAAGAATGTTATTTCGAATATGGCGAAAACACATCGTACGGGCAGACCGTGCAGTGCGCCGAGTCGGAAGCCGAAATCGGCACCGGAAACGCCTATGTCAAGGTGCACGCGGATCTGACAGGCTTGACTGCCGGTGTTGAGTACCACTACAGGCTGGTGGTCGCAAACGAAAACGGCAGTCTGGCGGGCACCGACGCGAGCTTCGAATTCGTGCGGCCTGTGATCGCGAGCGAGTCGGCGGGCAGCGTCACGTCCACGAGTGGGGACCTTGAAGCTTCGGTGAACCCGAAGGGGAACCTCACTACGTATCACTTCGAATACGGTGCCAACGCCAGTTACGGCAAGAGCACGCTCACATATGAAGTGTCTGGTGAAGCACCGGTGGCTGTGCGCTGGTTGTTGCAGGAACTTGCGCCGGAAACCACCTACCACTACCGACTCGTCGCGGAAAGCGCCGCGGGCGTCAGCGAAGGCCCTGATGAGGCATTCACGACACAGGGTCTGGGTGGGCCGCTCACGCTGCTCGACGGTCGCCTCTGGGAAATGGTCTCCCCGCAACAGAAGTACGGCGCCGGGATCATCCCGCAGGTCTTCGAAGGCGACGTGATCCAGGCAGCCGAAGACGGCAGCGGGCTCGTCTACCTGAGCGAGAACCCCGTCGAAAGCGAACCAGAAGGCAACCGTGCGCCGGAAGTGACGCAGAATCTTGCCCGCCGCCTGCCAGGAGGTGGCTGGTCGAGCCGGACGCTGACGACCGCCAACGAAAGCTCTCATGGGCTCCCGATTGGCGTGGGCACCGAGTACAAGCTCTTCTCTCCCAACCTGTCCGAGGCTGACATGCAGCCGACGAGCCTGGAGGCTCTTGCGCCAGGCGTGACGCAGCGCACACCCTATCTCCGCAACGAAGCGGCGTGCGCCGAACATCTCTCTAGCTGCTTCACGCCGATGCTCACCACCGAAGACACGGCTCCAGGCGCGGAATGGGATGCAGGGCCGGAAGACGTGCCGTACAGCGTCAGCTTCGTGGATGCGTCCAAGGACACGACTCATGTGTTGCTTGCGGCCAGCACGGCGCTGCTCGAAGGTGCGCCGGAAAAGGGCCTCTACGAGTGGTCTGAAGGCCATCTGGAACTCGTCAGCGTCAATGAATTGAATGAACCCGTAAAAGGCCAGGCTGGCGGCAACTCCGAACTCAACGTGCGCGGCGCGATCTCGAACAACGGCTCGCGCGTGTTCTTCTGCGCTGCCGAATACTTCGGCTGCGAATTCGAAGGCGCGCTGTACATGCGGGACACCGAAACGCAGGAAAGCGTTCGCCTCGATCCTTCGGAAAGCCTTGCACGTGAATTCGAGATCGCCAACGAAGAAGGCTCGCGTGCATTCTTCACCTACAGGAGCTACGACGAAGCCACATTCACGTACAGCACTCACCTGATGGCGTGCGAATTCGTCGAAGTGGCCGGCAAATTGACCTGCGATCGCACGGAAGTCGCCGCAGAACCGGTCGGCTCGGTGCTCGGCATCAACAGCAGCGGCGACACCATCTATTTCATCTCAGAAGCTGTGTTGGCCGGTGCAGCCGTCGAAGGCGAAGACAACCTCTACGTCTCCCATCTGAAAGGCGGCAAATGGATGCCGACCTTCATCACGACGCTCTCGCCCGAAGACGAACTCGACTGGGCGACTCACTTCACCGGACACGGGGAAATCGACAAAATGACCTCTAGGGTCTCGCCGAACGGGGACTTCCTCGCGTTCATGTCGGATCGCAGCCTCACGGGCTACGACAACCACGATGCGGTCAGCGGCGAACCCGACCAGGAGGTGTTCCTCTACGACGCTCAGTCGGGCAAGTTGGCCTGCGCCTCGTGCAATCCGACGGGCGCGCGCCCGAACGGGCTCTACTACTCGGGCGGCTTGGATCGTGCGCTCGTGAACAACCAGGACATCTGGGAGGGCGTCTGGGTCGCCGCGAGCGTGCCAGGGTGGGACAACATCGGCCTCTCGAATGCGATTCATCAGACGGATTACCTCAGCAACGAAGGCCGGCTGTTCTTCAACAGCAGCGACGCGCTCGTACCCCAGGACTCCAATGGGCTCGTCGACGTCTACGAGTACGAGCCCGACAGCGTTGGCAGTTGCGGGCAGGAACGCGGTTGCATCGGATTGATCTCCTCAGGCACGTCGCGAGAAGAATCGATATTTCTCGACGCGAGCGCGAGTGGCAACGACGTCTTCTTCATCACGCCGGCTCAATTGACCAGCGAGGATGACGACACCGCCTACGACGTGTACGACGCACACGTTTGCAGCGCTGCGGTGCCGTGCGAACAGGCGTCGGTCTCGCCGCCCCCGTGCACAACTGGCGAATCGTGCAAGCCTGCGCCGACGCCGCAGCCGGCCATCTACGGCGCGCCGGCAAGCGCGACGTTTTCCGGGGCAGGCAATCCGCCGCGCAAGGGCGGGAAGACGACGACGAGCAGGAAAAGGAGCAAAAAGCGCAAGAGCGCCACGGACGGCGGGAAGCGGCGCCTGCAACAGGCCTTGAAGCAGTGCAAGCGCAAGGACGCCCACAAGCAGGGGAAGCAGCGTCGCTGCGAAGCGCAAGCGCGCAAGTCGGTCGACGGGACGGCAAAGCATCGTGCGAGCACGTACGTGCGCGGGGGCCAGTTGGCCGATGCGCGAAATGGTCAGAACAGGAGGGGGCGCTGAGATGGGGGCGATGTCGACGAAGGGGACGCGGATGCGGGGGCCAGTCGCATGGATCGCAGTGGCGGCGTGCGCATGCGCGACCGTCGTGACGCTGCTCTGCTCTGCGCCAGCCGTCGCAGCCACAGGCGCCTGGTGGTATCTCGGCTCGGCCTCGTTCCCGACGCAGATGGAACCGGGCGGCACCGGCGAGATCGTCGTCTCCGCCGTCAACCGCGGCTATGAAACAGCGAGCGGCGCGAACGCGCCGATCGTGCTCGCCGACAAGCTGCCCGCAGGAGTCGAAGCTACGGCGATCGAAGGTCGCGACATCAGGAACTTCTCGCCGCTGGGAACCAACAGGCAGCCAATGCCAGCATGCAGCTTCACAGCGCACGAAGCGGTTTGCAGCTATACCGGCGACGTGCTGTCCTACGCGCGCTTCTGGATGGTGATCTCAGTAAGCGTCAGCGCCAGCGCGGCTGCCAGCGAAACCAGCCAGCTGAGCGTGAGTGGCGCGGAACTCCCAGGTCAGTCAAGCGAGCACGATCTCGACCTCGCGGGCGGGGAACCGACCTACGGGCTGGAAACCTTCGAACTGAGTCCTGAAGACGACACAGGTCAGCCTGCCACGCAGGCGGGCGCACACCCCTTCCAGCTCACAACCACCGTGGACTGGAACAAGACGGCGCGCTTCCCGTTCCTCAATCCAGACAAGGCAATCCCCTTGCAGCCCGCGCTGCCGAAGGAAGTCAACGTGAAGCTGCCGACGGGTCTGATCGGCAACCCGACCCCATTCCCGCAGTGCACTGCCGCTCAGTTCACGGCGCTGGAACAGGAAGACACGAATGAGTGCCCGCAGGACACCGCCGTCGGCTTCGTGAACATCGTCGCGATCGAACCGCTGCTGTTCGGCGTCACCTACTTCAGCTCGCCGATCTACAACCTCGTGCCCGAACACGGCGAGCCCGCGCGGTTCGGCTTCACGATCTACGGCGCGCCTGTCTATCTGGATACGTCCGTGCGCACGGGCAGCGACTATGGCGTCACCGTGCACGTCGGCAACATCTCCCAGGTCACGGCACTGCTGGAAAGCGAAGTGACGTTTTGGGGCGTGCCTGGCGACCCGCGCCACGACAACTCACGAGGATGGTGGTGCGGCAGCAGCGAAGCGGCGGAATCGTTTGGGAAAGAGTCGTGCAAACTGCAGGAAGAACAGCATCCGCAGCCACTGCTCGTGATGCCGACCTCGTGCACAGGTCCGATGCAGACGACCGTGGAAACGGCGTCCTGGAAGGAACCGAAGCACCTGCTCACCTACGGGCCGAGCGTTGCGCTTCCCGCTCTAGATGGCTGCAACAAACTCAACTTCGAACCGGAAGTTAAGATCACACCGAGTGGCACGGAAGGAAGCACCGCGTCAGGGCTGAACGTCGATCTGCACGTGCCGCAGAGCGAGAGCCTCTCGCCGACGGGGCTCTCGGAGTCCAACGTCAAGGACACGACGGTGACGTTGCCGGAAGGCCTCGTGCTCAACCCGTCCGCGGCAGACGGCCTGCTCTCGTGCTCGCTCGAAGAGATATCTCTAGCCACTCCAGGGAGTCCGACGTGCCCAGAAGCGGCGAAGGTCGGCACCGTCACGATCCATACACCACTGCTGCCGGAACCACTTATCGGAGCGGCCTACCTCGCGGCACAGGAAGCCAATCCGTTTGGCTCGCTGGTCGCGCTCTACGTCGTGGCTGAAGACCCACAGGCTGGCGTCGTGATCAAGCTCGCGGGAGAAGTGCAGCTCGGCGAAAACGGACGGATCACCTCAACGTTCGAAAACACGCCTGAGCTGCCCTTCGAAGACTTCGAACTCGACTTCTTCGGCGGAGACAGGTCGCCGCTTGCGACGCCTGCGTCTTGCGGCTCCTACACCACGACTGCGTCACTGACACCGTGGTCGGAAACCGCGCCTGTCACGGCCAGCTCGACGTTCTTGATCAAGAGCGGCCCGAATGGCTCCTCCTGCGCCAGCCAGCTCGGTTTCGCGCCGACGCTCACGGGCGGAACGAGCGATACGCAGGCGGCGGGCTTCAGCCCGTTGATCACGACGATGAGCCGCAACGATGGCGAACAGCCGCTCAAGGGCGTGAAGCTGACATTCCCGAAGGGCTTGATGGCAACCCTCTCAGAAGTCGAAACCTGCGGCGAAGCGCAGGCAGACGCTGGGACGTGTGGCCCGAGCAGTCTGATCGGGCATACGATCGTCAGCGTTGGCATCGGTGGCGACCCGTTCAGCGTGACCGGTGGCAGGGTCTACATCACTGGCCCCTACGAGGGCGCGCCGTTTGGCCTCTCGATCGTAGAGCCTGCGGTGGCTGGGCCATTCAATCTCGGCACCGTCGTCGTCAGAGCGAAGGTCGAAGTCAATCCGATCACGGCCCAGTTGACGGTCACGACGGATCCGTCTGGGCCATATTCGATCCCGACGATCCTCGATGGCATTCCGTTGCAGATCCGCCATGTCAACGTGACGGTCGACAGGGAAAGATTCACGTTCGACCCGACGAACTGCGAAAAGGCGGCGATCACGAGCAGCATCACGAGCACTGAGGGTGCGACGAGCAACCTGTCGGTGCCCTTCCAAGTCGCAAACTGCGGGAGCCTGCCGTTCAAACCGTCCTTTGCGGTGTCGACCTCTGCGAAGACTTCGCGCAAGGACGGGGCGAGCCTGAAAGTCAAGCTCGACTTCCCCAAGGAAGCGTTCGGCAAGACCGCGAACGTTGGCTATGTGCAGGTCAAGCTGCCGAAGCAGTTGCCTTCCAGGCTCTCAACGCTGCAGAAGGCCTGCACCTCGGCGCAGTTCGAAGCGAATCCCGCCGGCTGTCCGCAGGCGTCGGTTGTGGGTCACGCGAAGGCGGTCACACCGGTGTTGCCGGTGCCGCTCGAAGGCCCAGCATATTTCGTCTCCAACGGCTCGCAGAAGTTCCCCGAACTCGTGCTCGTTCTGCAGGGCGACAACGTGACGATCACCCTGCACGGCGAAACGTTCATCAGCAAAGCGGGGATCACGAGCAGCACCTTCGAAACCGTGCCAGATGCTCCGTTCAGCACGTTCGAACTGACGCTGCCTGAGGGCCCCGACTCGGCGCTCGCCGCAAACAGCAACCTCTGCAACAAGCGGCTAGAAATGCCAACGAAGATCATCGGCCAGAACAACGCGGTGATCGAAAAAACGACGATCATGGCAGTCGAAGGTTGCGGCAACGCCCTCACGATCGATCGGCACAAGGTCAAGGGGAGCACGCTCGACCTGCGTTTGACGGCCCCACAGGCAGGCAAGCTGACCGCGACGGGGACCGGCCTAACGCGAGCATCGGCGAGCGCCAAAGGACGCGAAGAGGTCACGCTGAAGCTGAAAGAGCACAGGCAGGGCAAGCTTGTGAGCAAGGTTGCCGTCGCCTTCACCCCGAGCGGTGGCGCCAACAGCAAGCGCAAGCGTGAGACGAAGACCCTGACGGTGCGGTTCAAGTAGGCAAGGAGCCTCGCGAGCAGAACGGCCACAGCAAGAGCTCCAGCTGGACCGGCGGAATGGCTGGCGGTCCAGCTGGAGCGTCCAAGTCGTGGGCTGTGCTTGGTGGCCTGGGTCTTGCTTGCAGCAATGCGGGTTCAGAGGCGGGGTTGACTTTGGCTTTGGGGTTCTGCTAACTTGGCGCCACGTTGTTTCCTCGGCTCAGGTGGCCAGGAGGCAACTGATATCTACATAGTTTGGGTTGGGGCTCGGTTTTCGTTCTTCGTACCGGTGCTCTTGCAGCGAGGCATGGTTTCTTGGAGAGGGACCTTTTCGAGCGTTTGTGGGAGCTGTTTTCAGCGTGAGTCGTTCTGTGACATACGTGATGGATCTGTCTACGCCTGGGCTGAGGGCTTTAACCAGATGCGTCAGCTCAGCTGACGCATCTCTCTCTCTCTCTCTCTCTCTGGCCCTGTGAGCTAACCGCCGGCGCCAGGCGTCGGACTGGATCTGGTTATGCGGTAGCCGGCTCGCATGCGAGCCGCTTTGACGTGCGCGGAGCGGGCAATGGCCGCTGAGCGCACGCGGGCGTCGATGCGACGGCGCGCTGGCAACGCGGCCGAGCGCCAGCAACGTGGGCCGCGCGTCCGCAACGAAGAGGCACGCCTCGGCCATGGTATTGCCAACCTGCAGCGCTCGCGGCTGCTGAGCGCGGCGGTTGGCCTGCTCGCGGAGCATGGCTATGGCAGCTTTTCGGTTGCCGCCCTCTGCGAACGCACTGGCGTCTCGAGGCGCACTTTCTATGAGGTCTTCGAGGACCGAGAGGCGTGCTTCGTCGCTCTGCTCGACGAGGTCGAGGAACGTGGCGCCAGTCTGATCTCCGGCATGGGCGTCGAAGGTGCCTGGAGCGAGCGGGTACGGATGGGGTTGTGGGCGACCCTGTGCCTCGCCGACAGCGACCCGGCGCTTGCGAAGGTGTGTCTGATCGAGTCGCAGCGCGCCGATGGGCCGATCCAGGAGAGGCGCGAGCGGATCGTACGTCAGTTCGTGGAAGCGATTGACGAGGGTCGCTCGCAGAGCACACAGGCCTCGGCGGCGAGCGAGCTGACGGCGGAAGCGCTGATCGGTGCGATCAGTGCAGTGATGAGCGCCCGCTTGACGGGGGCAGTGCACGGTGCTGCGACCGCAGCAGGGGTGGACATGCGCAGCCTGCTTGGCGAGCTGATGGCGATGATTGTGCTTCCTTACCAAGGCCCGGCCGCTGCGCGACGGGAGCTGGGGCGCGCGCGGCCCGCCACTTTGGTTGAGGCAGCCGAGACGGAGATGCCAGCTGGCACCCCGGATCCGCTTGCTGGGCGGCCGGCGCGGTTGACTTACAGGACTGCGCGGGTGTTGCAGGCGGTCGCTGCGCTGTGCGCTGATGGTGAGGGTGTCAGCAACAGGCAGGTCGCCGAGCATGCCGCGATCGGCGATCCGGGGCAGGCTTCGAAGTTGCTAGCGCGTTTGCAGGCGCACGACTTGCTGGAAAACGTCGCGAAGGGCAACCTCGAGCGGGGTGAGGCCAACCAGTGGCGGCTGACAAGCGCCGGCAGGCAACTCGTACGCAGCATCACGGCGCAGGCGGGCGAGAGGCAGATGCGCGGCAGGAGCGCGGCATGAGCTCAACGCCGGGACGCAGCGACAGACAAAGGGTTCTGCCTGAGCCATCGATCGCGGCACCGTCGCTCGGTCAATCGATTGCGACGCTGCGGCTCGATCAATCGATTGCGGCACCGTCGCTCGGTCAATCGATCGCGACACCGCAGCTCGATCAATCGAACGCAACACAACGACTTTGCCATGAACCACAGGGGTCCGGCGGGCCTGGGAGAGAGGAGCAGGTGATGGAGGGGTTGGGAACATTCTCGTCAGGCCGCAAGGCGGGCGATGGGTCGGGTGGCTTCGGAGTACGTCTGTTGATCGCCTTCGTCGCTGCTGCGGCAACCTTTGCGCTGATCTCCACGACGGCGTCGGCAAAGCTCACACGCCCATACCTCGCCTCCTTTGGCACGTTCAGCTCAGTACAGGGCGTCGCCATCGATCAAGGCAGCGAAGACGTATACGTCTACGACGGTGGTGGCGAAGCGATCTACAGGTTCGATGCCGTCGGCAACCCGGTCGATTTCACCTCGACGGGCACGAACAAGATCGCGGCTGTGCCATTTGCCGGCTCAGGAGAAGGCGAGATCGCCGTCGATGACTCCTCTGGGCCTGCCAAAGGCGACATCTACGTCGCGCACGCCAGCAGTGAAAACGTGCTGGTCTACGACGAAGCGGGCAACAAGATAGGCGAAATCACCGAAGAAGCCGGGAAGCCTTGGGGCGAGGCGTGCGGTGTTGCGGTTGGCAGCTCCGGCGAAGTGTACGTTGGTCTCTACCCATCGAACGTCGACGAGTACCTGCCGACCTCGGCCGTAGTGAAAGACTCGGACTACGTAGGCACCTACGAAGGCATGCGCTCGCCGTGCAACGTGGCGGCCGATCCTGCCGATGACCTCTTCGTCGACTCGTGGGAAGAAGGGCCCGTGACAAGCTTTGCGCCCAGTCAACTCGGGGTCGCGCTCGCCGTCGGCACCGTCATCGACAAGGCAGGCACCACGCTCGCGGTCGATCCCGCTACCGAAGGCGTGTTCATCGACGAAGAGGACCAGATCTCCCAGTTCGGTCCGAAGGGCAAGCCCGAAGAAGAGCCGTTGGTCGTCTTCGGCGAATCGGGGCCGGGTACGCTCGAAGACTCGATTGGGATCGCGGTCAACGGCAAAAGCAACGAGGTCTACGCCGCGAGCGGCAAAGGCGCGATCGACGTGTTCGGACCGGCGGTCGTGCTTCCCGACGCGAAGACGACTGCAGCATCGAACATTCTCGCCGAAACGGCGACGGTCAACGGCGAAGCCGACCCCGAGGGCCTCGAAGTCGAAGAATGCTATTTCGAATACGGCGAAAGCGAATCCTATGGTCACGTCGCGGCGTGTACTGAAATGCCGTCGCAGATCGGCTCGGGTACCGCCTACGTGAAAGTTCACGCTGACCTAAGCGGGCTGAAAGGCAACGTCGTCTATCACTACCGCCTCGTCGTTGGCAACGAAAACGGCTCGGCCTACGGCGGCGACACGACCTTCGCGTTCCTATCGCCAGCCGTGGAAGACGAGTACGCCGCTGACGTCAACGGGAGTGGCGCAACCCTCGGCGGGTCACTCGATCCGAACGGTCTTCCGACCGAATATCAATTCGAATACGGCACATCCTCGAGCTATGGCTCGAGCACCTCGACCCGTCAGGCACGCGGCAGCGCTTTCGTCGCGGTGCAGGCCCACATTGGCGAATTGTTGGCGGAAACTACCTACCATTATCGACTCGTCGCAACGAATGCGGCAGGGACGACCACAGGCCCCGATCTCACATTCGCCACTCAGGGGCCCGGTGGGCTGCTGAGCCTGCTCGACGGCCGCCAGTGGGAACTCGTCTCGCCGCCCGTCAAGTACGGTGCCGGCATCCTCACCGAAGCCGCTGGGGGCGGCAGCGTCGTTCAAGCTTCGGCGTCGGGCAATGCGATCACCTATATCGCATCGAACCCGATCGAAGACGAACCCGAAGGCAACAGCGCACCAGAAAACTCGCAAATCATCTCGAGGCGTGGCGCCAACGGTATCTGGAGCAGCAAGACGCTCGATCTGCCAAACGAAGAAGTGCACCCTTTGCCGATCGGTCACGGGCTGGCGTTCAAGATGTTCTCGCCAGAACTGACGCTGGGGGCCTTCGAAGTCTACGGGCATACGGTGCTGGCGCCGAACGCGACAGAAGAACGCGCACCCTACCTTCGTAACGAAGTGGCCTGCAACGAAAAGTCGAGCGGCTGCTTCATCCCAACGCTCACGCTCGATGACACGATGCCTGGCGCAAAATGGGACAACCAACCAGAAGGCCTGTTCATAGAAACGCACTTCATAGATGCGTCGGAAAACGTCGAACACATTGTGATGTCCTCAGAACAGCCGCTGACGCAAGGAGCCTCCGCAGATGGGCTCTACGAGTGGTCGACGGATGGAAATCTCGAAAACATGAGCATCAACGAAGTCGGCGAATCGGTTCCTGGGGCGCTGGGCGGACGGGAACAGGCCAACGTGCGCGGCTCGATCTCCAGCGACGGCACTCGCGTGTTCTGGTGTGAAACCACCTTCTATGGCTGTTCTTACGGGGAAGGGCTCTTCGTGCGCGATACGACGACCGGCGAATCGTTGAAGATCGGTACGGGCGAATTCCAGATCGCGACCGAAGACGGCTCTCATGTCTTCTATTCCGACGCGTCGGGACTGAAGGAGTGCACGATCGTCGAAGCGGTCGGCAAACTCGCATGCGAAAGCTCAGTGGTCGCTCCAGAGATCGACGGGCTCGTGATGGGCATCAATCCGAGCGGCACCACCGTCTACTTCGATACCGAAGAAGCGCTCACGGCGGGAGCCGAAGCGAAAGGCAACAACCTCTACGTCTCGCACTTCGAAAATGAAAAATGGGAACCACACCTGATCGCGGTGCTCGACCAGAGCCACGAAGGCTACGGGGGAGACACGAGTGATTGGGGCGAACCTCACTCTGTCTCCTGGATGACCTCGAGGGTGTCGCCGAACGGGCGCTATCTCGCATTCCTGTCGGATCGCAGCCTCACCGGGTATGACAACCGCGACGCCGTCAGCGGCGAGCCAGACGAGGAGGTGTTCCTCTACGACGACCAGGAGCACAAGCTCGTCTGCGCATCCTGCAGCAACACCAATGCGCGACCAGATGGAGTCGAATTCGGGGCTGCCGAAACCTCGGAGCTGATCGAGGCCCATGATGTGCTGGCCGAAAAATGGGTTGCGGCCGACATCCCGCCGGGTCAGGAAAGCGATCTCGAGCACTCAACGCGACAGTCGCGATACCTGACGAACGATGGGCAGCTGTTCTTCAACAGCGTGACCTCGCTCGTGCCGCAGGACACCAATGGATTGGGCGATGTCTATGAGTACGAGCCCGACGAAGCAGGGAGCTGTATGAAGACGGAAGGTTGTGTCCAGCTGATCTCCGCTGGCACCTCAGGCGAAGAATCGGCGTTTCTGGAAGCCAGCGAAGGCGGGAGCAATGTCTTCTTCGTGACTACGGCCCAGCTGACGCCTCAGGATACCGACACCGAATTCGACGTCTACGACGCGCGTGTCTGCTCGGAAGCAGAGCCATGCACGCAGGCGCCGGTTTCACCGCCTCCCTGCAGCAGTGGCGAAGCGTGCAAGCCGGCACAGACCCCGCAGCCGACGATCTACGGAGCGCCCGCCAGCGCGACCTTCTCAGGTGCGGGCAACCCACCCCGCGAGAGCGGGAAAACGACGACGAAGAGTAAGAAGGCGAAGAGCAAAGCCGTGACCGAGCGGCGCCTACGGCAGGCGCTGAAGAGGTGCAAGCGCAGTGACGCGAACAGGCCCGGCAAGAAGCGTCGCTGTGAGGCGAAGGCGCGCAAGCGGCTTGGGGGCTTTGCGTCGCGTCTTGCCGCGAGGAAGTCTCGCGATGTGCGGTCGACGGTCTTGCAAAACGGTCAGAACGGGAGGGGACGCTGAAATGGGGACGATGCCGAACGGAGGGAAGCTGATGCGTGGGCTGGTTGCCTGGTTAGTAGCTGTGGTCTGCGTTTGCGCCACAGTGGCAATGTCCGTCGGTGCGGCGCCGGCGTCGGCAGCTTCAGGCGCCTGGTGGCATCTGTCCTCGGATTCGTTCCCGACTCAGATACAGCCAGGCGGTTCGGCTCATCTCATCGTCTCGACCGTCAATCGAGGTTATGAAAACGCCAGCGGCACAAGCACGCCGATCGTGCTGAGCGACGTGCTGCCTGCAGGCGTGACGGCAACGGCAGCCGAAGGGCGTATGGCCGAGAACTTCATCCCAGGCTACGTGTCAGGCAAGAACTATCCGCCGACCGAATGCAGCGTCATGGCGCATGAAGTCACCTGCTCATACCCAGGCATCGTACAGCCATACGCACGTGTGTGGATGGTGATATCCGTCGACATCGATGCAAAACCGGCAGCGACCGAAACGAGCACTGTGTCGGTCAGTGGCGGCGGCATCCCAGGGGAAACCGCCGAATTCGAGCTCGAGCTTGCCGGCGGTGAAACCCCGTTTGGCCTCGAACGTAACGAACTGACTCCTGAAGAAGTGGGAGGCGGACTCGCAACGCAGGCGGGAGCTCATCCATTTCAGCTGACAAGCACGATTGCTTTCAACAAAACCTCGCGCGTTCCGTATTTCACCTCCGACACGAGTGTCCCGCTGGAGCCGCAGCTTGCCAAGGAAGTCAACGTCAAGCTGCCGCCGGGCTTGCTTGGCAATCCCACGCCGTTCCCGCAATGCACGGCGGCGCAGTTCAGTGCGACCGGGCAGAACAATGACAACGCTTGCCCGTCGGACACCGCTGTCGGCTTCGCGGACATCACGATCGACGAACCGAAAGCTCTTGGCATCAAGGTCTTCTCCGAGCCTATCTTCAACCTGGTGCCCGACAGGGGCGAGCCGGCGCGGTTTGGCTTCACGGTCTTCAGTGCGCCGATCTACCTTGACACCTCCGTGCGCACTGGCGGCGACTATGGCATCACGGTGCATGTCGCCAACATCTCCCAGCTCGTGACGCTGATCTCGAGCGAAGTGACCTTCTGGGGGGTGCCTGGCGACTCGCGGCACGACAACTCCCGCGGCTGGTTCTGCGGCGTCAGCGAAGAGGGTGAATATGGCCCGGTCCCGTGCAAACCACAGGAAGAACTGCACCCGAAGCCGCTGCTGGTGATGCCGACCTCCTGCACTGGTCCGCTTCAGACGAGCGTCGAAACGGACTCCTGGAAGGAACCGATGCACGTGTTGACCTACGCTCCGTCTGTCCCGCTGCCGGGATTGGACGGTTGCAACCGCCTCAACTTCGAACCGGAAGTGAGCGTCACCCCTGATAACCAGGAAGGGAGCACGGCGTCGGGGCTTGGCGTAAAGCTGCATGTGCCACAGGCGGAGAGCCTCACGCCGAGTGGTCTCGCTCAGGCGAACGTCAAGGACACGACGGTGACGTTGCCTGAAGGTTTGGTGCTGAATCCCTCGGCTGCGGACGGCCTGCTGTCGTGCTCGACGGATCAGATCTCGCTCGATGGCGCCGTTGCCGCGACGTGCCCGGAAGCGGCGAAGGTCGGCACGGTGACGATCCATACGCCGCTGCTGCCAGAACCGTTGACGGGCGCCGCGTACCTGGCGGCGCAGGAGGCCAACCCGTTTGGCTCGCTCGTCGCGCTCTACGTCGTGGCAGAAGATCCGACAGCGGGTGTGCTCGTCAAGCTCGCCGGTGAAGTGCAGCTTGGCGAAAACGGGCGGATCACCTCAACGTTTGAAAGCACGCCTGAGCTGCCCTTTGAAGACTTCGAACTCGACTTCTTCGGTGGCGCGAGGTCGCCGCTCGCGACGCCTGCGACTTGCGGCTCCTACACGACGACGGCCTCAATGACGCCGTGGTCGGAAACGGCGCCTGTCACGCCGAGCTCGACGTTCCAGATCACGAGCGGCCCGAACGGCTCGCCCTGCTCCAGCCAGCTTGGCTTTGCACCGACGCTGACAGGGGGCACGAGCGATACGCAGGCGGGTGGCTTCAGCCCGCTGATCACGACGATGAGCCGCAACGATGGCGAACAGCCGCTGAAGGGCGTGAAGCTGACATTCCCGAAGGGCCTGATGGCGACGCTCTCAGAAGTCGAAACCTGCGGCGAAGCGGCCGCCGACGCGGGAACATGTGGTCCGAACAGCTTGATTGGACATACGATCGTCAGCGTCGGGATCGGCAACGACCCGTTCAGCGTGACGGGCGGCCGCGTCTACATCACTGGCCCCTACGAGGGCGCGCCGTTTGGTCTCTCGATCGTCGAGCCTGCGGTAGCGGGACCGTTCAATCTCGGCACCGTCGTCGTTCGTGCCAAAGTTGAAGTCAATCCGATCACAGCGCAGCTGACGGTGACGACGGACCCGACAGGGCCGTATTCGATCCCCACGATTCTCGATGGGATCCCGTTGCAGATCAGGCATGTCAACGTGACCGTCGACCGCGAAAAATTCACGTTCGATCCGACGAGCTGCGAAAAGACGGCGATCGACAGCAGCATCACGAGCACCGAGGGAGCGACGAGCAACCTCTCCGTTCCCTTCCAGGTCGCCAACTGTGGCAGCCTGCCGTTCAAGCCGACCTTCGCGGTGTCGACCTCTGCGAAGACCTCACGCAAGGACGGCGCGAGCCTCAAAGTCAAGCTCGACTTCCCGAAGAACTCGCTTGGGAACAGCGCGAACATTGGCTACGTGCAGGTGAAGCTGCCAAAGCAACTGCCGTCGAGGCTCTCGACGCTGCAGCAGGCTTGTACCTCAGCCCAGTTCGACGCGAATCCCGCAGGCTGCCCGCAGGCGTCTGTGGTTGGGCATGCGAAGGCGATCACGCCGGTGCTTCCCGTTCCGCTGGAAGGTCCTGCGTACTTCGTCTCCAACGGCTCGCAGAAGTTCCCCGAACTGGTGCTCGTTCTGCAGGGCGACAACGTGACGATCGACCTGCACGGCGAAACGTTCATCAGCAAGGCGGGGATCACGAGCAGCACCTTCGAAACGGTCCCAGACGCTCCGCTCAGCAAGTTCGAACTGACGTTGCCAGAGGGCCCGGACTCGGCGCTTGCCGCCAACAGCAACCTCTGCAACAGCCGCTTGGAGATGCCGACGGTGATCATTGGACAGAACAACGCGGCGATCGAAAAGACGACGATCATCGGCGTCGAAGGTTGCGCGAAGACGCTCACTATCGACAGGCACAAGGTCAAGGGCAGCACGCTCGAACTGCGCGTGACGGCACCGCAGGCGGGCAAGTTGACCGCGACCGGCAACGGTCTCACGCGGGCCGCTGCCAGCGCGAAAGGCCGCGAAGAGCTCACGCTGAAGCTCAAAGTCCAGAAGCAGGCCGCACGCAAGAGCAAGGTCACGCTCACCTTCACGCCGAGCGGCGGCACGAAGCGCAAGCGCGAGACGAAGACGGTGACGGTGCGGCTCGGCGGGCAGAAGTAGCGACACACGGCTGTGGCGCCCTTGCGGGCAGTGGCGTGCTCGAGTGCACACGCCACTGCCCCCTGGCCGCATCGATGACGGCCTAGTAGCCCAGCACCTTGTCGAGGACGGTGGCGGCGCGGGTCGCGAACACGAAGTCGCCGCAACGGTGGACGATGCCTGCACGGTGCAGGCGATCGATGCCGTCAAGCGCTGTGGGGCGCTCAGCATCGAGCTCTAGAACCAGCTCGGAGGAGGACCAGGGCCTCGTGGAGCTGGGGTCGAGCAAGAGGCCGACGATCGCGCGATCGACGCGCCGATCCTCATCGCAGGTCGCGCTTGCGCCCTCAGGATGCCGAAACTGACTCATGCTGTGTCCTCCTCTAGTGCTGCCGATGTGAGTCCGGCGCTCTGGAGACTACGCTGGCGCCGACTGTCGGCGACACTACTCGGCTACGGGGATGGCCGGGGAGCGCGCCATCGACCGCCAAGGAGATTTTGGCTCTGGGAAGCGGAGGCAGAGCTACGAAGCCGACGCGGGGACTCGAACCCCGGACCCCCTCCTTACCATGGGACGCATCTGAGGGAGCCAGATCGCTAGTAATAGCGCCATTTTTGGCTCCTTCATTGAGGCTTCGCCGCCTCCGCCCATCGGACAGACGCGGACAAATCGGGACAAAGAATACACGGGGGGCGCCGGCAAACCTGCTGCAAGAAGGTGCGGCGCATGAAGAGAGCCGACGTCGGGATTCGAACCCGAGACCTCTTGCTTACCATGAGAGTGCCCCAGGGGCGCCCTATTTCTAGGTAGAGCGCCATTTTTGACTCCTGTACTGGGGCTTTGCCGTCCTCGCCTTGAGAACAAGAGAGGACAACCTTGGAAGAAAATGGTATCGAACTGCGGTGACGTGACGGTACGAAAAATGGGAGAGCCGACGGCCGGATTCGAACCGGCGACCCCTTGCTTACCATGCAAGTGCTCTACCTACTGAGCTACGTCGGCGACGAGCTTGCATCCTAGCCCACGGGATGCACTCGCCGCTTCCGGCGAGACGCTGGGGCGCGAGCGCGGGAGCAGTCGCCGAGCAGTGCAGTCGGCAGGACGACGCAAACATCGTCTGGCCACGGCGCTCGGCCACCTCTAGGCGGCTAGTCCGCTACCTCCGCTGTTCGCGGTCTGCCGCTCCTATACCTTGTCATGGACCATCCCCAAGAGTGCGACACATAAGTGCTACCATCATGGGCGTGGCTGCTCGTCATCCCCGTCTGGCGGTGGAACGCGATCCAGAGATGGAGCGCGTCCTTAGCTTGACCCAGCCGCTTCTCGATTCGAGCGAGACTCGCTCCGCGGCGGCGCAGATCCGCGCTTTGACTCTGCGCGGAGCACGCGCCGTGCTCGCGGACGCCGGCGACGTTGCCCAGCTGCAAGCACGCCTCGTCGAGCTTCACGGGGCGACACCGGCGCAAGGAGATCTGCTCGAGCTCGACCTACCCACAACCGATCCGAGGCCAGCGAGCCCGAGGCCAGCGACGGACGCGCTTCAGTGGGTACGTGGCGAGTGAATGCCGCCTACCTTGACGCATCTGCCTTAGTCAAGCTGTTCAAGCACGAGCCAGAGACGGATGCTCTGGTAGCCGCGCTCGAGAAGTGGCCGGTCCGCGTCGCCAGCGAGCTGATCCGTGTGGAGGCGATCTGCACAGCGAGACGGATCGGTGACAAAGACACGCTCGAACGCGCGCATGCAACTCTCACGCGCCTCACACTGCTGCCCATCGACTCGCGGATCATCGACCTCGCCACCGAGGAGTATCGACCGCCGCTTCGAGCGATGGACGCGATCCACCTCGCTACAGCCCTGTCGGTTCGGGCAGAGCTAGGCGTGGTTTTCGTCTACGACACCGACCTCCATGCCGCAGCGTGCGCCCAGAACCTCAACGCACTCGCTCCAGCATGACCCCACATCATGCGTCCAACTGAGCTACGTCGGCGCAGCTTCGCATCCTATCGCGGCGCCGGCTGATTTTAGGGCCTGTCCAACGATGCCGCTGGCGACCAGGTCAGGGCTTCGTCTTGATCACGTCGCCTGAAGGCGAGATCACGTACCAGAGGCCACCGCTTACGTCGAGGCCCTGGCCGCGGGCGCTGCCAGGGCCGACGTCGGCGGCGTAGGTGTACAGCGGCCAGCCTGCGTAGGTGATCACCCTGCCGCCTTCAGGGTCAGGGTCGCTGCCGAGCAGGGACTGCTTCACTGCGCCGGTGGCGATTGGCTTCTCACCACTCGAAAGCGACGCTGGGGGCCAGGTTTCTGCGCAGGAGCCGACACAGGTGACCTGCTTGTCGCCGTCTGGCGGGAACATGTAGAGAGTGCGGCCCTGAGCGTCGACGAGGACGCTGCCAAGCCCTTTGATCGGCGCGCTGGAGATGCTCACCTCGCCAGCCTTTTCTTCGCCTGCGTTCGTGGCGCCTCCGATGGAGCCTGCTTCGCCTTCGCCGGAGCCGCAGGCGGCAAGGGTCAGCGCGCAGGCGACGGGCAGCAGCAGCGCGGGTGAGAGCTTGCTCATCAAGGCGCTATGGGTGGCTCAGCTTGGCTCTGTGAAGCGGGCAACCGTGAAGGCGAGCACAAGGGGAACGTTGAGCGCGAAGACGAGCAACATCCCGCTGAGGACGATCAGTGTGCCGCCTCGCACTTCGTCGTATACAAACACGTACTCGAGCATCCCGGCGATCACGACATAGGCAAGCAGCGTCCAGCGGTAGACCTGCGAAAAGCGATGCCAGGCGAAGCTGCGGATGCGCGAGAGCAGCGCGACGTTGAGCAGCAGCAGCGCTGCGCCTAGCGCAAGCAGCACGATTGCAGGCGGCAGCGACACATGCCCAGGCATTTTCGCCGCAAGGTAGATGCCCCCGGCGACGATCGCGATCAGCGTGGCGACCGCGATCTCGGTGATCGGCGGCAGGCGCTGCTCGGCCGACGCGGCCGCTGCAGGAGGTGATGTGCCAATGCTCTCGCTTGCCATCTCGCGGCTCAGGTCGCCAGGCGGGTCATGATCACGAGTGTCGCGATCTGCAGCGCACCGGTGATACCAGCTGTGTAGATGAAGCGCTTCATCAGCTTCTCGATCACCGCGCCGTTGGGCTGGGGCTTGCGCATCTCGAAGAGGACTGCGATGTTCGCCGGCTCGAGCACCCCAAGCGCGATCACCGCCATCACGCCGACGATGATGTAGGAAGCGACGAGCCAGCCGTGGTATTCATAGCCAGGTGCAAGGCCGCCAAGGTGGCGTGCAAGCTGCCAGCCGGCGCCAAGCGTCATCGTCACGAGCGTCGGCATGATGAGCGCCATCTTCGGCATGAAGCGCGCAGAGAACTCCGCTCTCGCTGGCAGTGAGAGCCGCCCGATGATCGGCCCAAGCACGAGCCCGAGGAACAGGTCGAGCGCCGTCCACAGACCGCCGCCGACGACGTGGTAGAAGTCGAGCGCCCACAGCGTGTTTGTCGCGATGGCGGCGATCATCCCGCCGATCACCGCAACGACGATCGGTAGGCCGATCAAGGGCACGATGCTCGCCGGCGGGCGGGGACGCTCCGCCGGCGCGGCGATGTGACCGCCAGGTGGCCCTGCGAGCTCTTCGACTGCCTGTGCCATGCGCTGCCCTCCTCCACTCGCGAAGCCCACATAAGGCTTCGCTAAACGAGTGTACATCGCCAGCAAGCGCGTTGGAAGTCGCGTTCACTAGCCTTGCGGGCGTGCCCAATTCACAAGCAGCAACGCAGTCGCCAGTGCCTGCCCTCGTGGTCGAGGGCCTCGTCAAGCGCTACCCGAAGGCGCCGGTCAACGCCGTCGATGGGATCTCCTTCACGGTCGCCCCCGGCGAGGTGTTCGCGCTGCTTGGGCCCAATGGGGCGGGCAAGACGACGACGATCGGGATGCTGACGACACGGATCCGGGCGAGCGCCGGCAGCGCGAGCATCGGAGGGGTCGACGTGTTCGCCGAGCCCGTGCGGGCGCGCGCAAGGCTTGCGGTCGTGCCGCAGCGCAGCAACCTCGACCGCTCGCTCTCGATTCGCAACAACCTGATTTTCCATGCCGCCTATCACGGGGTGGCGCGCTCCGAGGCGGCGGCGCGCGCCGACGAGCTGCTTGGGCAGTTCGGCCTCGGCGAGCGGGCTGACGTGAAGCCAGACCTCTTCTCCGGTGGCCAGGCGCAGCGCGTGATGATCGCGCGGGCGCTGATGCACAGGCCCCAGGTACTGTTCCTCGACGAGCCGACGACGGGTCTGGATCCGGCGGCGCGCCTGTTTGTCTGGGATCGCCTGCGCGAGCTGAAGGAGGCGGGCGTCACCTCGATCCTGACGACGCACGACATGAGCGAGGCCGCCGAGCTCTCGGCGCGAGTGGCGATCATGGACCACGGGCACCTGCTGGCGTTGGACACGCCAGAGATGCTGGTGCGCTCGCTGCCAGGCAGCACGACCTTGGAGCTGAGCGCGACGATGCGCAACGGCGCTGGGAGCGAGCCGCTGCTCACTGCGCTTGGCGCGCTCCCAGAGGTTGAGCGGGTCGAGTCGCTCGACAGTGGTGCGCCCGGGGCCGAGGCCGAGCTGCGCCTGCGGCTCTACGTCTCCGGCGAGGCGCCGCAGCTGCTCGCGCCTGTCGCGAGCATGCTCGACGAGCACGGCCTGCAGCTGAGTGCGGTCGAGCTTGGCACGCCGACGCTCGAGGACGTCTTCATCCACCTGACAGGGAGGAAGCTGAGATGAGCGGACGCAGGAGGAAGCTGCGATGAGCACGTCTGCCGCTGGGTTGGAGACGCGTGCGGGCGGACCTGCCGCGCCTCGGGGCGGTCAGTCGCTCGCCTTCTTCGCGGTGCTGCGGCGCGACCTCTACGTGACCTGGAGGGAACTGCCCGTCTTCCTGGCCCAGGTGATCCTGCAGCCGCTGTTCCTGCTGTTCGTGTTCGGCAAGGTGCTTGGCAGCCTTGGCTATACCCAGAACAGCTACTCGCACCTGCTCTTCCCCGGCCTGCTCGCGCTGACATCGGTGATCACAAGCTTGCAGACGCTTGCCTTCCCACTCGTCGTCGAGTTCGGTTGGACGAAAGAGATCGAGGACCGCCTGCTCGCGCCGATGGCGACGGGACTCGTCGCGGCGGAGAAGGTCCTGTTCGCGACATTGCGCGCGATCGTCGCGACCTCGGTGATGATCCCTGTCGGGATCCTCGTGCTCGGCTCGATCCCGTGGCGCTGGAGTGGCGTGCCGCTGCTCGTGGTCGCGCTGATCATGGGCAGCATGCTGGGGGCGGGCCTCGGCCTAGTGCTCGGCACCTTCGTCGTGCCGAACCGCATCAACATCGTCTTCTCGCTCGTCTTCACGCCACTGCTGTTCACAGGCTGCAGCCAGTACCCATGGCCGTCGCTTTCGCGCCTGCCCTGGTTCCAGTACGTGACCGCAGCGAACCCGATGACCTACGTGAGCGAGGCGATGCGCGGCGCGCTCGTGCCGTCAGTCCCGCACATCCATCCCTGGATCTGCCTGGTTGTGCTCGTCGGAGCGCTGTTCGTGTTGATGAGCGTCGGCGTGCGCGGCTTCTATCGCCGCGCTGTCGAATAGGCGCCGGCGAAGTCTCGCGCGAGGGTCGCCGAGAGGGCCTGGACGAGCGGCCTGGCGGAGAAGACGATTCCCAGCTCGCGATCGAAGTAGAGGCTCTGGGCGGAGAGGTTCTGCGAGCCGACGAACGCGATTGCCCCGTCTGCGACTATCGCCTTTGCGTGGATATAGAGCCGCGCGCCTGGCGGATAGCTGCGCACCGCGACGCCGCAACTGTGAAGGCGAGCGAGCGCTGTCTGTGGAGAGGCGTCGTAGGCGACGGTCGCCTGCACGCGAACGCCACGCTGCTCGGCTTCGCACAGTGCCGCCACGACGGCGCCGTCGCTGAGCTCCTCGCTCTCGACTTGCAGCGTGCGGCGGGCGTCCGCGATCAGCATGAGCAGCCGCGGTGTGGCGCCTGGCGACCAGAGCAGGCTATCCCCGTCGCTTGTCGGGCTCGCGTCGAGGTCGTCCGGTCCGGGGCTGCCGCCGCCCGTCGGGCCAGTGCCGAGATCGTCCGGCTTCGGGTCGTCGCCCGCTTCGCGCCAGTCTCGGCGGAAGACGCGTGCGATCGCGGCGACGTCCGCCCGCCTGCGGTCGAGGACTGCAAAATCGCGGTCGATCGCGTAGTAGCGCGGCGTGAGGTTGAAGGTCATGATCAGCGCAGCCTTGCCGTCGACCTCGAGCGACTTCTGATGGGTGAGCGCGAAGCGGGGCGGCCCATAGCGTGCCGCGACGCGATGGGAGCGGAGGTACACGAGCGCTTCGCGGTTGCCAGCTTGCGCGCCGAAGCCAACGGGTCGACCCAGCAGCACACTCACCTGCACCCCGCGCTGAGCTGCTGCGGTGAGCGCATCCTCGACTCTGCTGTCTGTGAGCTCGTAGATGGTCATCAGGACACGGTGCTGCGCATGGGCGATCAGCTCAAGCACCGGTCCGATCCCTGACTGCGGCTCTGTGATCAATGAAAGTCCTTGTGCTGAGACGCCAAGATCGCGGGTCGGCCGCCGATCGTGAGCGTCGCTCAGAGCGAGCACGCCAAGCAGGCATGCAAGCGAGACGAGCGCCGCCGCCAGGCGGCGCCTGAGCGTCGAGGTACGGGCGCCGATCGGCACCGCGACGAAGCTAGCGGGCGCTTGGGATGGCTCGTGGGCTTGGCGGACGCGGCGGCGCTGTCAGCGCCCAAGCACGCGCAGGAGCTCCCTGGCGTTGTGACGAACGCTCGCGATCAGCTCGCGCACGTTTGCAAGGCGCGCACGCAGCTGCGCGTCGCCGACCTCGATCGGGAGCATCGAGTCTTGCAGCTCGGCGAGCGTTGCATCGGCCCGCGAAGCCGCCTCGACCGCGGCCTCGACGAACGCCTTCGCGCCATGCGAGGGCGCCCCTGGCGGCGCCTGTGCAGGCTCTTCGCCTGCCTCCCCGGCAAAGTCGGCATAGGCCCTACGAGCCTGTCCGTAGGCGCGCTGGATTGGTCGGAAGAGCTCGTCTTCCAGACGCTCTGCGAGGCGTTCGTCGAGCAGCTCGTGGGCGTCGCCAAGCGCGGCGAGCGCATGACTGAGCTCTGCGGTGGCAGCGGCGAGCGATTCGAGCAGCTGGCCCCTGGCTTCTGCAGCGGTGTAGGGCATCAGCGCAGAGTAGTCGCTGTCGAGGAATGGCGACGAGGCCGTCGGCGTTTGCGCTGCCGATGCTTGGCGTGCGGCTGTCGGCGTCAGCGCTTGGCGTGCAGCTGCCGGCGTCAGCGCTTGGCGTGCGGCTGTCGGCGTCAGCGCCGAATGACGGCGGCCGCAGCCGTGAGCGCCGCGATGTGGTCCTCGGCCGTCCGCAGGCCGCGCCGCATCGTGTCGAGCGTGACGTGGCTTGCGCCGAGCTCACGCCAGGCGCTCACGGTGCCAGCGAGCTCCTCGATCGCATCTGGGCGCACCGGGATGCGGCCCTCGACGCCGATGCTCGCGGGGTCGCGACCAGCTTCGCCAGCGCCCTCGTGCAGCGCGGCAAGCGCCTCCTCGAGCTCTGGGCCAGGCGGCATCCGTGGAAACCAACCGTCGGCGACGCGCCCCGCGCGCCGCACGGCGGTCAGGTGCGTGCCGCCAAACCAGATCGGGATCGGCCGCTGGATCGGAAGCGGCGCGATGCCCGCGCCTGTCACCTTCTCGTAGGTGCCCTCGAAGGTGACGCTGCGCTCTGTCCAGAGGCTGCGCAGCAGCTGCACCTGCTCGGCGATGCGAGCGCCTCTGTTGGAGAAATCCTTGCCAAGCGCTTCGTACTCGACGGGGTTCCAGCCAAGGCCGACGCCAAGTCGCAGGCGGCCGTCGCTGAGCACGTCGACCTCGGCAGCCTGCTTGGCAACGAGTGCGGTCTGGCGCTGGGGCAGGATGAGGATGCCGCAGACGAGCTCGAGTGGGGTGATCGCTGCGAGGTAGCCAAACAGCACGAGCGGCTCATGGAAGGTGCTGTCGACGTCATATGGGACCTGCCAGCCGCGGTAGACATCAGGATCGGCGCCAAGCACATGGTCAAAGGCGAGGATGTGGTCGTAGCCAAGCTCGGTGACCGCTTCGGCATAGGCGCGCACAGCGCCGCGATCGCCGCCAAGCTCGGTTTGGGGAAAGATCACTCCGATGCGCAGGGAGCCGCCCATCGGCGGCCACGATAGCTGAGAGCGCCACGTCTCGCCGCTCAGACGAGGCCCGCTCGCTGTCTGCTCCCATTGCTTGAACGATCCTGCAAGATGCGATCGACGATCCGGTAGGAGACGGCGTCCGCCGGGGTCATGAAGTTGTCGCGCTCCATGTCGATGTGCACACGCTCACGCTCCTGGGCAGTGTGCTCCGCGAGCAACTGCTCGAGCCTGTCGCGCAACGCGAGCACCTCGCGCGCGTGGATCTCGACATCGGCGGACTGTCCCTGGAAGCCGCCCGTCGGCTGGTGGATGAGGACGCGGCCGTTGGGCAGGATCGCGCGCTTGCCGGTCGTGCCGCCAGCGAGGATGATCGCCCCCATCGACATCGCGATGCCACAGCAGATCGTCTGCACGTCTGGCTTGATGAACTGCATCGTGTCGTAGATCGCAAGCCCAGCGTAGACCTGCCCACCAGGGCAGTTGATGTAGAGCGAGATGTCCTTGTCCTCGTCGACGGCCTCAAGGTGCAGCAGCTGGGCGACGACGAGGTTGGCGACCTGGTCGTCGATCTCGCTGCCAAGGAACACGACGCGGTCGTTCAGCAGGCGGCTGTAGATGTCGAACGAGCGCTCGCCTCTGGCGCTCTGTTCGACGACCATCGGGATGAGGGGCATTGCATCCTCCGGGATCTTGGGTTACAAGCGCTAAGGGGGTTACAGGCGCTAAAGTGCAACTCGTGGGTTGCGCCAACGACATTAGCAGACACGCAACCTTTGGGTTGCGGATCAATTTCACGGGGATCAATTTCAAGGAGGTGCCCAGTGGATTTCGAGCAGGCTGAGGACGAGCAGCAGCAGGCGGTGCGCCGCGAGGCGATCCTGCCAGTCGATCGAGACCGCGCCTGGGCGGCGCTCTGCGACGCGGACGGGCTTGCGAGCTGGCTCGCGGACGAGGTCGACCTCGACGTGCGCGAGGGTGCTGAGGGCACTGTGCGCTGGCGCTCCGGCGAGGAGCGCGCAGTCGTTGTGGAGGAGGTCATGGAGCGGCGCCTGATCGCGTTGCGCTGGCACGAGGCGGGCGGCGAGGAGTCGCTCGTCGAGCTGACGCTCGACGACGTCGCCGAGGGCACGCGTCTGGTCGTGGTCGAGTTGCCGCTGGTCGCGCTGCGCGCCGTCGCAGGCACGTTTGTGCAGAGCGCCTCAAATGGACAGGTGCCCACCCATCCGCAGATGCTTGCGATGGTTGGATGAGCGGGTGCCGCGGCGGAGGGCGTGAAGGCTCCGGGGATGCGATGAGCGACGAAACCACGGGAAGGCCCAACTGCCGGTGGGCGCGATGAGCGACGCGGCGACGGGGGAGGTCCAGGCCCCGGTGGGCGCGGTGTTCGCCGCGCTCGCCGACCCAACGCGTCGCCACGTCGTGCGCATGCTCGCGCAGCGGCCGACGGTCACCGCCTCGGCGCTCGCGGAGGAGCTGCCGATCTCGCGCCAGGCGGTCGCAAAGCACCTGTCCGCACTCGCGGACGCCGGGCTTGTCGCGGCTGCGCACGAGGGCCGCGAGACGCGCTACCGGCTGACGCCCAAGCCGCTGACAGAGGCGATGCAGTGGCTGGCGCTCGCAGGCGCGCGTTGGGACGAGAGCCTCGCACGCCTGACGCAGAGCCTCGGCAACGAATGACGCCTTCGGCGAGGGTAGGATTGCTCCCCCGAGGACGAGGATTCTGAGAAGGAGCAATCGCGTGAATGAGACGAGCGACGAAGCCGCCTATCACCTGCACCTCGAGCAGGATGAGGTCGCGCCCGCGGCAAGCGCGCTGCGGCTGCTGATCTCAGACGAGGCGCATGAGCCTGATATCAGGAGCATCGCGCGCGGCGTGCTCGCCGCGCTCGACGGGCAGCCAAACGGCGATGGCGTCCTGATCGTGGCCCTCGACCCGCCCGGACTGAAGATCACGCACACCGCCGTGAAGCTGCTCTTCGACGACCTCGGACGCGAGCAGGCAGACGAGCGGCGCATCCTCGGTCGCATCATCGAGAAGCTGCCCGACGAGCACGCGATCAGGGCGATCGTGCTCGATTAGACGGCTTCCTGGATGAGACGGCTTCCTGGGTCAGTAACGCTCGCGTTCGCGAATCACGGCTTCTGGCCGTTCACGGCGGCGATCGGACCAGACCGCGAGCCATAGCAGCGAGAGGACGAGGCCGACGGCGCCCGCGATCATGAGGATCACACCCACTGTGTGGATGCTGAATCCCGTGGTGGTGACGCTCACTGCGAAGCGGAGAATCGCCCCAACGGCAAGCAGCAATATCGACGTGCCAATGCTCATGCCTCAACCTCCTTTGGGTTGTCATTCAACCCTACCCAGCGTGCGATTGGGGCAAACCGCCACGCAGCGTGCAACCGCCGCGCACGTGCGCGCCCGTAACGTATGCGCCCGTAACGTGTGCGCCTGTCCTTACCGGGGGCGCTTAACGGAACCTGGGGGCGCTTAACAGACCTCGGGGCGCGCTTAACAGACCTCGGGGCGCTTAACAGACCTCGGGGGCGCCAATGCTGGCGCCCCCGAGATCCTTTTGCTCCTCAGACGTCGAGCGAGCGATCGTTCGGCTAGCCGAATTTCACATTCGCGGTCGCTGAGGACCTCGATCCGCTCTTTGGTGTAAACGACGCCTTCACCTTCACCTTGAGGGAACGGCGAGGCTTGTGACGGCGCAGCGAGGCGGCAGCGGCACGCTTCAGATGCAGCTTGAAGGTGACCGTCCTGGCTCTGCCGACGCGCCTGTGCGCAGTCTTCATGTGTGACGCCCTGATCGTGAGCTGTCCAGCGGACGGCGCCTTGACGACGAGGTCAAGGGTGTTGCCGATCACCTTGTCGCTGACGATCGTGACCTTCGCGGCTTTCGCAGCCGCTTTGGACGCGGGGGTGGATGTCGAGTAGTTGTTGGTGGTGCTCGAGGTCGTATTCGTCGAGGCGCCGCTGCCGCTTGGCGTGACGCCGACTGTCAGCCCGCTTTCGGCGGGGCCCGTGAGGATGCTGAGCAGTTCTTTGGTTGGCAGCGTGCCAACGACGCCCGTCACTTCAGTGAGCGATTTCGTCGTCTTGTCGAGCGTGTTCGCGAGCGCTTCGAGCGGGACCCCCGCGACTTCGGCGGCCTCGCTGCCAGTCACCGAAAGCACTTCCTTGAGGTCGCTGAGCAGCGTTTCGACGGCGTTCTGCGGGCCGCCGCCAAGCAGCTCGTCGATCAGCGAGTTTGCGAGCTCAGGGATCGAGCCTGTGCCGCCAAGCGATTTTTCGATCTGTTCCAGCTGGGCGGGGTTGAGGCTGCCAAGCAGCCTTTCGACGATCTGCTGCAGCACGCCAAGCTGTTCACCGTTCAATGCTTGGGAGACGCCGCTGAGCAGGCCCGTGAGCGATTCCGGGTTGGTTGCGCCTTCGGTCACCTTCGCGATGACCTCTTCGGGGGTGAGGGCACTGCCAAGGTTGAGGTCGAGGGTTTCGAGCAACTCCTGAACGGTCTCCGCTGGGTTTGCGAGCAGCAGGTTGAGCAGCGGCGTGAGAGCGGTTTCGCTGCCGCTTGCGCCAGGCAGGCCACCAAGCAGACCCGTCAGTTCTTGATTGGACAGGCCAAGCGCTTCGAGGTTGAGTTCTGCGAGCTGTTCTGGCCCGAGGTTGAGCACGAGTGGCTTCGGTGTCACGGTCGCTGCAGCGGTCGCCGTCATCGAAACCGTGGCCGCACCACAGATCGAGACGCCAAGCAGCACGGCGGCGGCGGGGGCGAGATAACGGCTTCGCCGGTGGCCGCCAAGCATGTATGAACGGATAGTGGACAACAGGATCTCCTTGTGAAGGTGTCAGACGGCCACAGTTCGCTGTGGCGGATCGTCTTATCCCCTGCTCGCCCAGGTTTCAGTTGCGCCGTCAACGGATGTATGACTGGGATCTCGGTGATTCGACTGCTCCGGCCGGGTGGACCGTAACCATGGGCCCTCTTGACACGTGACCATATAGTCACCTATGATGTGGCCATGGACGACGTCTTCAAGGCAATTGCCGACCCAACCCGCCGCGGCCTGCTCGACGAGCTGTTCAAGCGCGACGGCCAGAGCCTTGGCGCACTCGAGCGGCGCCTGCCAATGACCCGCTTCGGCGTGATGAAGCACCTGCGCGTCTTGGAGCAGGCGAACCTCGTCGTCACGCGGCGACGCGGTCGCGAGAAGCTGCATTTCCTCAACGCCGTCCCGATCAGGCTCATCCACGATCGCTGGGTGAGCAAGTACGCCGAGCCATGGGCGGCGACGCTCGTCGGCATCAAGCAAGAGCTGGAGGATGAAGCTGCGATGACAGAGCAAGAGCAGACATATGCGGTCGTCAACGGCCGTGGCACGCTCACCGTGTTCGAGATCTACATCAAGACGACGCAAGAGCGCCTCTGGGAGGCGATCACGAGCGAGGAGCTGCGCAAGCAGTACAGCTTTGGCGTGGGCATACGCTCAGAGTGGACGCCTGGCTCCTCCTACGAGTCGACTGCGCATGGCGGGTTCGACATCGCCTCAGGCGAGAACCTCGAGGTCGATCCGCCGCGGCGGCTCGTGCAGAGCTTCAACGCGCTCTGGAGCGAGGACGTGAAGGCCGAGGGCACCTCGCGCGTGACCTGGGAGATCGAGCAAGTAGGCGAGGATTCCTGCAGGCTTGCGGTGACCCACGACCAGCTCGCTAGCGATGCGAATTCCGAGCTCTGGGGCGGCTGGCCGATGATCCTCTCTGGCCTGAAGACGCTGTTGGAGACGGGTGAGACACTCACCACCCCAGGCTCTTTGCGCTACGCCGAGGGCAGCTGATCGCAACCCCCCACCCCTAAAAAAATCCTTCCCCGTCTGCTGCGACGCCTCAGGCGTCCATGCAGGCGCGGTTGCGCCCTGAGCTCTTTGCGATGTAGAGCGCCGCATCGGCACGGAACATGACTTCCTCAGGGCACTCTTCAGGCATCTGGACGGCAAAGCCGGCTGAGCAGGTCTGCTCGTGCGGCATCTGGTCGCGCAGGCGTTCGATCGCGTCGCGCGCCCGCTCGGCGCTGCTGTCGAGCAGCAGCAGGCCGAACTCCTCGCCGCCAAGCCTTGCGAGCATGTCGCCTGTTCGCAGCTGTTCGCGCCAGAGCGCCGCTGTTTCCTTCAGCAGGCGGTCCCCTGCGGGATGGCCGTGCTGATCGTTGAACTGCTTGAAGTGGTCGAGGTCGAGCATCGCGATCGTCAGCTGCCTGCCCTCGCTCACCGCCTCCTCGACGCAGGCCTCCCATGCGCGGCGGTTGGGCAGGCCCGTGAGCGGATCGGTTTCGGCCATGTCGGTCAGCTGGCTCAGCATGTCTGCGCGTTCGAGCGCGAGCGCAGCCTCATGCGCAAGCAGCTTGATGACCGTGACGCGCGAGCCCGTCGGCCTGATCTGCTCTGGCCAGGCGACGGCGAGGACCCCGACCTGCTCGGCGCCGCGCAGCAGCGGCTCGTAGAGGATCGAGGACGGCCTGCCAACCGCCTCCCACAGCTCCCTCTGGCCGACGTGTGCCTCGACTCCCTCCGCGAGCAGCTTCGCGTGTCCTGAGGCGAACGTCTCCGCGACTGCGGCGCCCCCGTCGATTGGCACCTCGAGGTCCGTCGCATCCAGCCCAGCGACGGCGGTGACGTGCAGCGCCTGCCCAGAGTCGGTCGGCTCGTAGAGGAGCGCGGCGCTCGCTTCGCCAATCGTCCTCGCCGCCTCACAGACGTCATGGCGGACCTGGGAGCTGTCGAAGAGGCTCTGGACGACCTCGTTGACCCGCTCGAGCACGCGCTCGCGTACGTGTGCAGTATGCGCTTCGTTGCGCACACGCACGACGAGGTGCTGCGTCGCGATCCCGATGATCGAGCTGATCACGACCGACAGCAGCGCCGCCCTGTACTGGCTGTGCGGGTAGGACGGCGCCCCGACGAGCACGATCGGAGCCACATAGAAGGCGAGCGTCGCGACGACGACGATCGCGAGCTCACGTCTGCCGCGGTAGAGCGCGGTGTAGAAGACGGGGATGAGCGCGAGGATGCCCGAGCCCGAGTTGATCCCGCCGGTCGAGCTGCGCAGCAGCCCGACTGCGGCGAGGAAGGTGAGCGAGACGAGCACGCTCTCGGCGCGAAACCGAGGCAACCCTGTGAGCGAAAGCGCTCCGCTTGCAAGCAGCAGGCCCGTCGCGAGCGCGTAGAGCGGCCAGTCGATCGTGTTGCCAATCAGCACCGTGACCCAGGCGAGCACGGCGGCGCCGGCAAAGGGAGCGATGCTGAGCGCGATGCGTCCAGGGTCTCGGTCTTCGGAACCCATTGGGGTCTCAATCGGCAGCTGGCGCTCACGGCTGTAGTGCCGCGGGGCCTCACTCAGCGACATCGCTGCGGATCGGTCGGTAGCGTGCAATGCATGTCCGCGACCTTTACCCCCTCTCACCGCGGCGGCAACGGCTCGCCGATGGTCTGCTTGCATGGCTTCACCGACAGCTGGCGCACATGGGAGCTCGTGCTGGAGCCCTTGGAAGAGCAGCACGACGTGCTCGCGCTCACGCTTGCAGGGCATGCAGGCGGGCCGCCGCTCGAGGGCGAGTTGAACGAGGCGATGATCGCCGACGCGGTCGAGCAGGCGATGGACGAAGTCGGCTGGCAGACGGCGCATATCGTCGGCAACTCGCTGGGCGGCTATGTCTCGCTGCAACTCGCGGCAAGAGGGCGAGCGAAGAGCGTCGTCGCGCTCGCGCCCGCGGGCGGCTGGGCAGATGGCGACCGCTCCTACACGGAGACGCTCGAGCACTTCAAGACGACGCAGGAGCTGCTGCAGAGCGTGATCTCCCAGGTGGACGCGATCGTCGCCTCAGTCGAGGGCAGGCGTGCAGCGACCCAGTACATAACGACGAACTTCGAGCACATACCCGCCGAGCTGCTGATACATCAGATGCAGGGCGTCGTCGGCTGCGATGCGGCCCCCGCCCTGATCGAGATGGGCACCCGCGGCGAAAGCTGGAATCTCGACCTGAAGCAGATCGAATGTCCTCTGCGCTTCGTCTGGGGGACTGAGGACAAACTGCTGCTCTGGCCCTCCGCTGCTGCGCGCTTCCGCGAGGGGCTGCCTGAGGCGGACTGGGTGGTGCTCGACGGCATCGGCCACTGCATCCAGCTCGACGTGCCAATCGAGGCGGCCCAGCTGATCCTCGGCTTCACGGCCGATTGAGTGGGGTAGGGGTCTCGCGATCGAGGCTGAAGGCGCTGAGATCGCAGGGACTTGCGATGGCCAGTTCGCGGCGGTGGAAGCGGCGCTGCGCGAAAACCTGACGGAGCGCGGCGAGCTCGGCTCAGCCGTGACGGTGAGCGTCGCAGGGCGCGTCGTCGTCGACCTCTGGTGTGGATGGGCAGACCGCGAGCGTTCGCGGCGATGGGAGGCAGACACGGTCGTCAACGTCTACTCGGTGGGCAAGGCGATGGCGGGGCTTTGCGTGCTGATGCTCCTCTCGCGTAGGCTGCTGGAGCTGGACGCCCCAGTCGCGGAGCACTGGCCAGAGTTCGCGCAGGCAGGCAAGGGGCAGGTGACGGTGCGGCAGCTATTGAGCCACCAGGCGGGACTCGCTGCGATCGAGCGTGAGCTGCCAGACGGCTCGCTCTACGACTGGGCGCAGGTGACGGATGCGCTTGCGGAGCAGCGGCCATGGTGGACTCCCGGCGAGGGTCACGGCTATCACGTGCATACGTTCGGCTTCCTGTTGGGCGAGCTCGTGAGGCGCGTCGCCGGCGAGACGATCGGCTCGTTCCTGCGGCGCGAGGTGGCCAAGCCGCTCGACGCTGACGTGAGCTACGGCCTCGCGCGCAGCGAGTGGGACAGATGCGCCGATTACCTGTTCGACTCGAGGATCGTTTCGAGCGGCGACGGGGGCGGGAGAGTGGAGGAGGAGGGGGTGGGGGTTGCGCCCAGCGAGGGCGATGCGCGGCTGAAGATGCTGGCCTACCTGAACCCGCCAGGCGCGAACGGGATCGACACCGTCAACTCCGCGTCTTGGCGTGAGGCGGAGCTGCCGTCCGCGAACATGCACGCGAACGCACGCGGGATCGCAAGGGTCTATGCCGCGCTCCTGGATGGCGGCGCACCGGTGGATGGCACCCCGCTGGTCGATCGCGAAGTCCTCGCCCAGGCGACAAGCGAGATGGCGGCCGGCGAGGATCTCGTGCTCGGCAGGCGATCGCGCTTCGGGCTCGGTTTCCAGCTGAGCCAGCCAGAGCGCCCGCTTGGGCCGAACGGCGGCAGCTTCGGGCACTTCGGCGCGGGCGGCTCGCTCGGCTTCGCCGATCCAGCGGCGGAGCTCGCGTTCGCCTATGTAACGAACCGCGGCGGCCCGCAGTGGCAGGATCCGCGCAACCGCGCGTTGATCGACGCCGTCTATGAGGCGCTTGCTGATGGGTGATCTCCGAGCCTGAGTGGGCGCGCTACGCTCCCGAGATGGGCAAGATCGGACGTTACGCAAAGGCAAAGGCGAAGGCAGGCAAGGGCGAGGAGCTGGCCACGAAGATGCTCGAGGTCGCCGCTGGGCTGGAGAGCGTGAGAGGCTGCGAGATGTACGTCGTCAACCAGGCGGCCGATGACCCGGACACGGTCTGGATCACCGAGATCTGGAGCGACGAGGAAGCGATGAGCGCCTCGCTGCAACAGGACGGAGCGCAAGCGCGGATCGCCGAGGTGCTGGAGCTGATGGAGGGCAGGCCGCAGCTCACCGAGCTGAAGCCGCTGGCGGGCGTCGGCTACGTCGACGCGAACGAGGAGGTCGCGCCCTACACCGTCGTGTCGCTGCCCTCAGTCGAGGATCTCGCGGTGAAGCACGGCTTCAGCGAGATGGGCGAAGCGCGATTCGTGACCGAGGCCCTCGGCGCTCGCACGACCGGGGCTGCGCTGCAGCGGCTGAATCCCGGCAAGCGCCAGATGTTCGGGCACCGTCACGATCGCGCCGAGGAGGTCTACGTAGTGATCGAGGGTGGCGGCAAGGCGAAGCTCGACGACGACGTGATCGAGCTGTCGATGCTGGACGCGGTCCGCGTCGCCCCGCACGTGACGCGCGCCTTCGAAGGCGGCCCAGAGGGCATGCAACTGCTCGTCTTCGGTCCCCGCCACCGCGGCGACGGCGAAGTCGTCAACGGCTGGTGGGACGGCTAAAGCCTCATTTGCACGGGTAGCCGGCTGAGAACCCGAGGTTCCTTTGATCCTTGGTCGGCATCACGCACCACTCGCCGGCGGTCCCTGCGCCTGCGTTGACCCATCTGCCATGCAGCTTGTGCAGGATGTCAGTCGCCTCGTCAGGCTCCGATTCGAAGTAGATCGTGACCGTCGCGGATGCCCAGGGGCCGACCGTCGAGACGCGGATGTCGCCGACGCTGACCCGCGAGGAGCCCGCGTGAGGGGTCTGACGCGCGACCCGGGCGATCGCGCGTCGTTCGCTGTGGCCTGGGGTGCGCCAGGCGAGCGCTGGCGCGGCGCACACGAGCGCGAGCGCGCCGACAAGCGCGGCAGAGGCCGTCTTCCTGCCCAGCATTCGCGCCGCTGCACGGCGTGGCGCGCTGCGCCAGGGCATCTCGTTCATGACTCGGAGCTCTTGCGGCGCATGTACCAGTTCACCGTCATCTCGGCGACGAGCTTGCCGTCGGGGTCGGTCAGCTCGACGTTGATCGGGAAGCGCACGCGGCCCTTCTCACGAAGCTCTGCGAGTAGCGCGTCGCGGTCCTCGGCGAAGCGCGCCCTCGCGGTGATCTCACCCCTGGCGATCGCCTTGTAGGCGATCTGGGCGGACTCGGCGAGTGGCGTGACTTCGCCCATGATCTCCAGGAACGCGCCAACGAACGCGCCGCCCGACGCCGCCTCCCCGGCGGAGAAGAGCGCGCCTGCGTGCTGGGAGCCGACGTGGTTGTGCAGGTGATCCTCAGCGGGCAGCGTCACGGCGCCGCTGTCCGGTCCGACCTCGATCGTCTGCAGGCCAAGGTGGACGTTGAATGGGATCGCCTGGTTGAGTCCCGCAGCAACCGCCTCGTAGTCGACCGCCATCTTCGCCCCCGTTCTCGGTAGTCATTTGCGTGCGTAGCGAGCGTTCAATCTAGAACATAGACTCCAAGCATGCCCAGGCGTGAGCTCCACTCGCAGGAGGCGATCCTCGATGCGGCGAGGAAGCTCGTGGTCGAAGGCGGCCCGCGCTCGGTGACGGTCGGAGCTGTCGCCGCAGCCAGCCAGGCGCCGACGGGCTCGATCTACCACCGCTTTACGTCCGTGGACGAACTGCTTGCGCGGCTCTGGATCAGGGCGGTGCGACGCTCACAGGAGGCGACGCTGACGGTGGACTTCGAGGATCCGGCTGCCGGAGTCATCGCGGCGGCGCTTGCGCTCTACGACTTCTGCCTCGAGCACCGCGAGGACGCATTGCTGCTGGGAGCGTTTCGCCGCAGGGATCTCGAGCGCGCCGAGCTGCCAGGTGAGCTACGCGAAGAGCTGAAGCAGGTCAACGAGCCGATCGAACGGCCCTTGGGCGAGCTCGTGCGACGGCTGCTGGGAAGCAAGAGCAGGGCGAGCCTCGACATCGTGCTGCTCGCGGTCGTCGATCTTCCCTACGGGTTCGCGCGCCGCTACCTCGACGGCGAGGGCAGTCCGCCACCAGAGCGTCGCGAGCGTCTCGCCGCCGCCGTCGAGGCTGTCCTGGGCTTGGATCCTCAGCCGCAGGCTTGATGCCAAGAGGCGGGCCGAGGGAGCCGGAGCTCAGCGGCGGTCAGGCATGGTGAAGCTCTGGCAGCGCTCGACTGCGCGCGCGAGCGCGCGGACGTCCTCGAGGTCAGCTTCGCGTCACGGGTCCGCAAGGAGCGTGGGCCAGCCGTCGGGCGTTGTCACGTAACCACCTGCGCTGGTGCTGAAGCGAGTCCGGATCACCATGTGCGGCTCCACAGGAGAGTGGTAAGTTCGTCGCAGACGATGTCAGAAAGCATGAACAGAATCACTGAGGGCTACAAATGACGCTCAGCCAGCGGGTATTGGTGCTCGTTGCGTTGCTGACACTCGCGATTGGCGCTTCTTCGGTGGCAGCAGACGCCGCCGAAACGTGGTCTACAGTCGCGCCGATGGCGGAACCGCGCGCCGAGCAAACGGCGACGCTGCTGCAAGATGGAGAGGTGCTCGTCGTCGGCGGTTACAACGAAGGCGGTAGCACTGCGGCGACCTCGCTCACCCTCGCGCAGCTGTTCGATCCGAGCACGCGGTCGTGGGTGCAGGCTGCGCCGGCGCTCATAGCCCGCAATGACGCCCGGGCGGCGCTGCTGGCCAACGGCAGCGTCCTCGTCGTTGGCGGCACATGCGCATTCTTGCAATACGACCTCGCAACCGAAGAATGGGTCTGCGAAAGCACCACCACAGCCGAAGCTTACGATCCGAGCAGCAACACGTGGAATCCAGTTGCCGCGCCCCCAGAACTACAGTGGACCGAAACGCTGACTGCTCTGGCGGACGGTCGCGTGCTCCTAGTCGGCGAGTTCGGGCCACACGCGACCAACACGACCTTCGGCGCGGCAGTGTACGACCCTGACACGGACACCTGGTCAAGCGCCTCGAAACCACTGGTAACGCGCTCCGAGGCAACGGCGACGCTGATGAGCGACGGCGATGTGCTGTTCGCCGGTGGCTTCCACGGCAAACAACTCCCAGGGCTTCCCGTCCAGGACGAATACACGGTGTTTGACAGCGCCGAAACGTACGATCCGTCAACCAACGAATGGGCGATGGTCGCGCCGATGCTTCAGCCACGTGCGAGTCAGGCTGCAACGCTGCTCATGGATGGATCCGTATTCGTGGCGGGCGGTGACGGGAGCGTCGACCTCCCGGGCGTGCTCACGGCCACCGATGTGCTGGCCAGCGCGGAAACCTACGATCCGACGACGAACACCTGGCAGCCCGCCGCGCCGATGAATCTTGCGCGCACCTTTCAGACGGCGACTGCGCTTCCAGACGGAGACGTGCTGATGGTCGGAGGCCAAGAATGTAACTCGGAAGAGTGCCTTGGTTATGGCCAGCCCCCTGCGGCGGGTGACTGCTGTGCGGCCAGCAGCGCGGAAGTCTACGAACCATCGCCCGGTCGCTGGTCGTTCACGGCGCCGATCACGAGCGGCACCTTGCACACCGCGACGCTTCTGCAAAATGGTGAAGTGCTCGTAGCCGGTGGCCACCTGCTGCCGCTCGGATCAGGCGAGCTGGACAGCGCATACGTTTACGGCCCGACTGAGGCTGCTCCACCTTCATCGCCTCAAGCGTCCCAGGTCGTTCGGGCCGTCGCCCTGAAACTCACCGATGTCCGCCAATCCCGCAGAATCTGGCGCGAGAGGCATGTCAGGCGCTATGCGCGAGGCGGGCATGCAGCTGCGCGGAGCACGCATGCAGCTGCGCGAAGCGGGCATGCAGCTGCGCGAGGCGGGCATGCAGCTGCGCGAGGCGGGCATGCAGCTGCGCGAGGCGGGCATGCAGCTGTGCGAAGCGGGCATGCAGCTGCACGGAGCACGCATGCATCCGTGAGAAGCAGTCATGCCGACGCGCGAAATAGGCAGGCGATTCCCGTCGGAACCGACTTCCACTTCGTGGTCAATGAGTCGGCCAACGTCAGATTCACGTTCACACAATTGCTGCCAGGCAAGCTGTTCGGCAAGAAATGCCGGTCGCTTAGACCGCGCGTCGACGGGCATCCGTCGTGTGTTCGCAAGAAGTCGCGTGGCACGCTCGAGGTCTCCGCACACCCAGGCGCGAACCGGGTGGCTTTCCGCGGGCGCCTGTCTCACGATCGTCTACTGCCCGTCGGTCGTTACTCGGTCCGAGCCGTCGCCGAGACCACGACTGCACGCTCATCTGTGACGGTGCGCAGCTTCACGATAGTTCGATAGCGGCAGCAAGCGCCGTCGAAGCTCACTGGCGACCAGGCGATGGGAAGCGTCGGCAGCGCTCGACTGCGCGCGCGAGCGCGCGCTGCTCGGGCTGGGTAAGCGTGTGGCTGATGCGCGTTTCGATGTCGGTGTCGCTGCGGCTCGTGGATCTGCGCCAGTGCCCAAGCAGTCGTCCGTTCAGCATGAGGACATGCCAGAAGCCGGCGATGTGGGCTGGAATCTTGAAGGTCGCGGCTGGTCCCTGCAGGACGTCGCGGCTGCGGCTGTAGGAGATGATCAGCTCGTCGTAGCACTGCACGAGGTCGATCCGCGGCCGGGCAGGCAGGCGCGCGTCATCATCGCGCAGCCAGTAGGTGCGGTCCTCGTGCTGCCAGCTTGCCAGGCGCGGTCGCGCGAGCTCGAGCGCCTGTCGGCCGGCGCGCATGCCCAGCCCTGACCACCAGGCGAAATCCTCGAGCGTCGCCGGCCCGCGTGAAGAGAAGTACCTGACGGCAAGCTCGGCGAGCGCCTGCTCGCCCTCGGGGTTGGCGTCCGCGCTCGTGCCGGCGCCTGCGCTCGTGCCGGCGCCTGCGCCCGTGCCGGCGCCCACAGGGACGCGCGCATCGAGCGCGGTGTAGGTTTGCTGCTTGGCGCGCATCGGTCCGCTGCAGATCGCGCCGGTGAGCTCTGCGTGCATCAGGATGTATGCGGCTCGCTGTCCCGCTGTGGAAAGGCCGCGCTGCTCGAGATGCGCGGTTAGCTCACGCCGCGTGAGCGGCCCATCTGAGATGGCCTCGAGGAGCAGGTCCGTCGAGCGGTTCAGCGTACGCGCGTCGAGTCCGAGGTCGCGGTGACGGGTTTGGTTGGCGGCATCGACGCGCGGGCCGCTGAGGCGCAGCAGCCAGCGCAGGTCCGTGGCGGCGACGTAGTGCCAGGTGGGGCGCAGCACGTGGGTTCTCAGGATGCGCCCGTCATCGAGTGCGGCCTGGATGGTCGCGAAGTCCGTGGCGCTGCGCATGCGCTGGGCGATCGACCAGCGCGCGTAGGCATGCTCCTGGGCCTGCATCGCGGTCAGCCTTGTGACCACCTCCTCGGGATGCGATGCGCGAGCAGTGCCCAGCAACTGCCCTTGCAGGCGTCGCCGGGCAATCCAGTCGCTCGGGTCGCGCGATCCGCTTCTCACTTGGCGGGATCGTTGCAGGATCGGGGCGAGCCCGACTCTGGGATGGGTTATTCCAACGCGCGCGGGAAGGTTTCGCTCGCTGTGGAGTCTTTGTCGATAGGTCCGATGCCTGCGGGCGGCTATCTGCTGCTCGCTGGCCATCCCGCATAACCAAGAGGAGTCCAACTCACCATGCCCAGAAGATCGATCCCAGCCCTCGCTGGGCTGGCGCTCACGCTCGCCGCAGTAAGTGGCTGTGGAAGCTCCAACTCCAGCTCGAAAACGGCCTCGGCGGCGGCGCCGAAAACGAAGGCCTACCTTGCGTCGCTGAAGACCGTGACGAAAGTTGTTTCGACGGTGCCAGCGGCCGGCGATGAAAACCCCTATGGCATCGCCTTCGTGCCCGCCAGCGTCGGCAAGCTCGAGGCGGGCGAGATGCTCGTCAGCAACTTCAACTCCAATTCCGGAAACCAAGGCACAGGCACGACGATCGATGAGATCTCGACCACTGGCAAGGTGAGCCTCTTCGCGAATGTCGATGCGAAGACGCTGCCAGGCCCATGTCCGGGTGGCGTCGGGCTGACGACCGCGTTGAACATTTTGCCCGGTGGCTATGTCGTCGTGGGCAGCCTGCCGACGAGCAACGGCAAGGCGGCGACCGCGAAGTACGGGTGCCTGATTGTGCTCGACAGCAAGGGCAAGGCGATCGAGACGATCGCGAATAAGAACATCCAGGGTCCATGGGACTCGACCGCGACGAGCGAAGGCTCGAATACCACGCTGTTTGTCAGCAACGCTCTGAACGGCGGCGCCGCTGAGGGCGTGAAACCGATCGACAACTCGACGGTATTGCGCATCGATTTGCAGTCCAGCGCGAGTGAGGCGCCGAAGGTCACAAGCGAACAGGTCATCGCCGAAGGCATTCCCTGGGTCGACTCGCCGGAAGCGCTCGTGCTCGGCCCTACCGGCCTCGCGCTCGCCGCGAATGGCACGCTCTACTTCGCCTCGACACAGAACAACGCGATCTACGCGATATCTGAAGCCAGCATCCGTACGACGCCAGTGGCGAAAGGCGGCACTGTGCTCACGAAGGACGGCCATCTGAAGGAACCGCTCGGGATGGCGATTGCCCCGAACGGCGACATTCTCACCACCAATGGCGGCGACGGGAACATGGTCGAGACAACCACGGCCGGCTGGCAGATTGCAGTTCGAACCGCGGACAAGAAGACGGGCGCCGGCTCGCTGTTTGGCCTCGCGATCAGTCCAAGCAAGAAGAGCATCTACTACGTGGACGACGGCGAAAACACGCTCAACCTGCTCCACTAGGCGGCATCGATCTGCGCCGCATGTGGCGGATGTCACTGTCGGCGCGCCGTCTGCAAGCGACGATGTAGGATCAATTAGGCAGCCCTAATTAGGGCTGCCTAATTTTATGGTAGGG
>DASXDO010000043.1:0-40713 GCA_036490555.1 Solirubrobacteraceae bacterium
TGGCTGGTTGCCGATCCCTGAGTGTGGCCTGCGCGTGTTGTAGTGCTTGAGCCAGTGTGGCAGGGCTTGGTTGCGGTGGTGGTGTGAGTGGTAGATGAGGCCGTAGGCCCACTCTCTCCGCATGGTCTGGTGGAAGCGCTCAACCTTCCCGTTGGTCTGTGGCCGGTAGGGCTTAGTGCGCAGGTGCTTGACCTCGCGTTCGGCGAGGAGCTCACGCAGAGAACGATTGCGGGTGTAGCTCCAGGCGTTGTCGCTCATCAATCGCTCGGCGTTGATGCCTTGAAGCTCGAACCAATCCAGGGCTCGCGTAACGAAGGCGGTAACGGTCTGTGCGCACTCGTCGCTGTGCAGCTCAACGTAGGCCAGCCGCGAGTGGTCATCCACGATCGCGTGAGCGAAGTCATAGCCCACCCGCGTGCCGGGCTCCATCCAGTTGCGTTCGCGCTGTGAGCGGTCTCCAGTCACACGGTGCCCGGGTCGCTCGAACCGAGCGTAGCGAGCGGTATCCATATGCAGCAGGTCTCCCGGACATGGCCACTCGTAACGGCGTGCAGCATCACGGAGCTGTCTCGGGCGTCGCGAAAGGCCTTGGCGATGTAGCACCTTCCAGACCGTCGAGTGCGGATGATCTGTCTCCCCAGCGATCAACCGTGGCCCCCAGCCCGTTCTCTCACGCGCCTGACAGATCCTCTGCTGAGAGGCCAAGTCAAGGAGCTTGGGAGAGCAATGAGGACGGCTCGATCGATCGGCCGCCCACGCCAACGAATGTAGCTTCTGCGCAGAAGCGTCGCGATAATCGATGCCACCATCGATGCGCCGTCGCGGGTGACACATGCAGCAGCGCCGCAGCCTCTCTAAACGTCATACCGTCCTCGACGGCCTGGCAGAGCGCAAGGCGCCCCGCCGGTCCGAGCTTCGCTCTACCGTGGATCTGCATCCGGGTCCTCCCAGTCGTGAGTTCTCGCAGACCCACAGCCCGGGAAGAGGCCCGGATGCCTCCATCAACCGTTCACAACCTATATAGGCACGTCAGCAGCTAGCAGACATGACGGCTTCAGTCTGCACCGCGCCATCGTCCGGCCTGACGGCCTCCATAGCAAAGAGTTTCGGGCGATCCTGAAGCACCAGCCGACTAGCAAGTTCAGCCGCCATCAATCTCGTGCGGCTCGCCGGCGGGCGGAGGCGACCTCGTCTGGAGCAACACGACCCTTGGCGATCTGTTCGTCATCCGGATCGACGCGGCGGACTGATGCTCCACGGTTGGGCAATATGAGCCACAGCCGCGTGGATGCAAGCGCACCGCTCGACGCCGCCCACGCTCCTGCAACGGACGACGAGCAGCCCGCATCGACGTCAACTCTTGCGCTGGCGCTCAGCGCGAGCTTCGACTGGCGCCACGCGGCGTCCGCCGGCAAGGCCTCGCTCAACTGAAGCGCTTTGAGGTGACGGAACCGGCGCAGGAGGCGACTTCATAGATGTTCGCCGCGTAGGCGGCAAAGTCAGCACCAGCACCAAACGTGTGTTCGCCCGTACAGGATCTTTCCTGCTATAGATATTATGCTTTCTTGATTATGTACTTCGTATCTGGTTAGCTTCCTCTGGCCATGAACGGGCAGACGCCTATCAGCTTGGTCGAGCCGGACGCTCAGCGGGAGCTTGTCCGCGAGCGCTCGAAGCACGTGTTCGGCAATAGAGACCGCCTCGAAGTCGCAGTTGCGATCGCTTGCAGCGCCGATGGCCTTGTTAACGCGACGGATCTCGGCGCTGTGCTCGTCGGCTGGCCGAACAACCGAATTAGAGCCCAGCTGGTGGCGCTGGCGAAGGCGGGGCTACTCCAGGCCGCACCCAGAAATGGCCCAGGGCGAGTCTGGTACTCGCGAGAGCCAAGCCTCTTCTGGGAGGCCTGCCGGGAACTCGCGCACGCGGGGGACGAATAACATGCTTGACGATGCGACCCGAAGTCGCGCTCGGACAAGCCGTGCCGCGGCTCGCGGTCGCGCGCGGCGATACGAGCACACGGAGGCACAGGAGGCGTTTGAGCGGAGTGGGGATTCTGCGCGGCGCCTTATCCAAAGCGAAGAGCTACTGACAGCTTCCGAGCTCACCCGCGCCCGCTTGCAGCTTGAAATCGCGCGTGAAGACCGCCAAGACGAAGCCTGGCACAAGGCGGAACTCGCCCAGTACAGATCTGAAGCGTGGGTTCAAAACGCTCGTGCCAGAGTGGCTCTCGTGACCCGAGTTGTCATAAGCATTGCTGCTGTCGGGCTCGTCGCATATAGCGTGGCGTCAGGCCTGTCGCCAACCGAGGTGTGGCACCTCCTGACGAGCATGCGCTAACTCGGGATGTTCTGTCGATCCGCTGCTTTCAGCGCACCGCTCGGCCTCACAGATGCCTTCAATGGGATCGTTCGTCTGGCTCCTGCTACGTATCGGGACCGCCGTCGCTGTATGGAGCGCCTCGACCGCAAGGAGCAGAATGGCACAGGTGTGGGCCGAGCATGACGATCGAAACCATGGACCCCTGACCATGCCAGCTTGCACACTGAAGGACGCACCAGTGCGCGTCACAGCCGGGCACATACTGGCCGCGCTTGATTAGCGCCCTTATGTGCGGCTTGGGCGAGACCTACATGTGGCAATGCCCGAGACGAAGGGCTCGATCGAGGCGCCGCCTGGGGCAGCCGTCGTGTTGCGGTCCATATTGTCCCCGCTGCGGTCCCTTGCTGTCCCGCGTGCCGAGAACAGCCGAAAACAATCTTCCGCGATCCCCAGGTGTTTCCGCGGCTTTCGCTCCCATTCGAGGCCCCCTCAAAGGCTCTGAACCTATAACCGAAAATCGGGGAGACAGGATTTGAACCTGCGACCGCCCGGCCCCCAGCCGGAGGGACGGGATGTGGCTCAGTTGATGGAGCCCGTGTTTGCTGCGGTTTCTGCTTCTCAGTTCTTCTCAGTTTCGCTCAATTTGTTCCCCAAATTGTTCCCCGTCTCGCGTCCCGTTTGGCTTCCTAGAATGAGCCGATGCAACGACTCGAAGCTCCCCATGAGTTCTTCATCTTTGTCGATCGCACATCGATGACGACGCGCCACAACTACGACTTGACGGGGGGCTTCACCTCAAGGTGCGCCGAACTACTTGCCTCGCCCACCGGCACCCAGAAGCTCGACGCCGGACAGATCGACTTGCTGCCCTTCAAGCAAAATCCAGATCAGTACCCATTCCTTTCCCCGTTTGTTGTCAAACTGACGACCGAGCTATGGATCGAGTACGAGGCCGAGCGACTAAGGAAGGCAAAGCATCCCCAATTTCCGTCCAGACTTTCGGCGATCTACGCGTTCGGGGACAAGGCGACTTGTGTCGAGGTCGCCTTACGTCACAGGTGGGATCTCGCAAGCGTCAGACGCTTTACGCTCGCACCGGGCATGCCATACCGTGTTGTTCGCGTAAACATGGAGATTGTGTCGTTGATGCGCACCGTTTTTCGACTCGCAAGCTGGCAGGTGGAGGATTCCGACCGCATATGGTCACACTATTGGGTAGGCAACGGAAACCTGCAGGTCTCGACCCCAGATATCGAAGGATTTGGCGGACAACGGACGTGGGACTCCGGGGTCATTTGGGAGTGGCTTATCGAGGGACGACTGGTTAGCAAGGACAAGACGCCAGTCTTTCCTGAGGCGAAGTAGCACGTCGCCTTCAGCACGTCTTCGTCGGTTTCCGCGCGCTGGACGCTATTTGCGCTGTGCGGGTGCGCTTTGCGACCCCAAACCCGCTGCGCCGACCCTCCGCGCCGTCACCGGGCCGCCATCGACAAGCTGGACTCGCTTGCCAAGCGGCCGAAGCAGCGCCGTGATCGTCGCGTAGGTGGGGTTGCTCGCGCCAGTCTCGATGCGCGAGATCTCGCTCTGAGGCACGCCTGAGAGCTTCGCCAACTCTCGCTGAGAGAGCTTGCCCTCCCTCCGGCTCTCGATGAGCTGGCTAGCAAGGCTGAACTCCTCGCGGAACTGCTCCAGCTCACGGACGGCCTGGGGACCCTCGTCCTGAGCCTCATCCTCAATATCTGCGATCAACTGGCTGAAGTCAGTGGACATACTTGATGGGTTATACCACATCGCGTTCTTGCTCATCGCTGTCTGCGCCTGGCCGACCCCTTGCGTGGGCCAGCCTCAGACGCACGCCAAGATACGAGCCGCGAACGGGCGATCTCGATCTCTCGCTGCTGCCGCCGTGAGGCAGGACTCTTGCCCTTGTCGTAGCCGTGCAGGATCAAGACCTTACGATCTCCATAGGCGTGACAGAACACTCGCAGAACGATCTTCTCGGCGATCTCGTCATCGGGCTTGACGGTGCGGTCAACACGGAACTCGAACAAGCCTTGTCCGAGCTGACGGCCCCATGACCTCTCCCCCACGACTTGGACGCCGTGACGCTGAAGAACCTCGTTCATGGCCATCCCGAGCGCTCGCCGCTTGGTCGGGCTCAGATCCTCCTTGATCCACCGCAGAGCAGGCATCTCGCCCGCGTCGTCGGCGTAGAACTCGATCTCGTAAGGAGGGGGATCGCCGGGACTCATCTCACAGCATCCGATGGCACATCGGGCGACGATGCTGCGGACCCTGTGAACGCTTCATTGACCATCTGCACCTCGCGCTCAGACGGGGCGTAATGGGCGTAGATCTGCGTGGTCTTGCTATCCGCGTGTCCCAGGAACTCCTGAATCGTCCGCAACGGCTGCCCCGATGCGGCCAGGCGCGTAGCGAACGTGTGGCGTAGGTCGTGGAACTTGACCTCCCGAACTCCAGCGGCACGACACGCCGCCTTGAAGCGCTTCGTGACCTTTGAACGGTCAAGCGGCGAGCCGGTCTGCGGGTGAGCGAACACGAGATCGCCGTTGCCGTGGTACTCCGTGCGCTGCGACCATCGATCAAGCTCGCCAGCGAGACGATCTGCCATCGGCACCGACCGGCGCGTGGAGAGGTCGGACTTGCCGTCGGTCGAATGCTCGCCACGCACGAACGTGTTGCGAACACGGATGCACTGAGCCGACCAGTCCACGTCGCGCCAGCGCAGCCCAAGTAGCTCCGACTGTCGCAGGCCGGTCATCGCAGCGGCCAGGACCACAACTCGCAGGACCGGACCAAGAACGTCCGGTGGAGGTGGCGGCGCCGGGCCGCGCCTGCCCCGGCGACTTGGCGCGGGCGTGCGGATGACAACTTCATCGGGGATGGCCCGCAACACGGCCTCAAGCTCATCGAGCGTGAGGAACTGAAGATCCGGGTTGGCGTCCCCCTTGCGGCGGCGACCGGGCCGCGACGCACGTCGCGCCGGGTTCTCTTGTGCCCAGCCTCGCTCGATGGCGTGCTCGAAGATCGAGTGCAGGAAGCTCACGACATTGCGGATCGTCTTGGGCGACAGGCCATCGGCGAGCATCGCGCTTGCGACAGCTTCGACGTGAGCCGTGGTGACGTTGGTGACTGCCAGCGCGCCAAGACGAGGCGAGATGTGGACGCGCTGCATCGACTCGCAGCCTTCCAAGTAGGAGCGTCGAGCGCCGCCGATGCGGAGTTCCTGCCGCAGCGAGTCGCCGGCCTCATCGACTGTGGGACTCTCCACGCCGCGCGCGGGCTTGGGAGCCCGCTCCTCGGCGTCCTGCAAGCGTCGAAGCTCTCGCTCGGCCTGCGGGCGTGTCAGGCCATCGCTCTCGCCGGAACGTCGTATCCGCCCCACCTTGCGATTGAGCTGCCGTCCGTCAAGCGTCCGCCAGCGGCCGTAGTAGGCCCCCGACTTCTCATAGAGGTGTCCAGTTCCGTAAGCGCGCTTGGGCATCGTGCTCGTTTATACGCAGCCCATCGGCTGGCACGCTCGCAAGATCACTGGAACCTGCAGTCCATCACGTCCGCCGAGACGTACCGCTGTTGAGTTGAGGCCGATCCCATCGACGCCCGACCACTACATCCGACCGATCTTCAAGCTGATCCATCCAGGCGGCAAGAGCGTCGCGCCGATAACGGACATAGCGGCCGAGCCGAATGTGCGGGATGCGACGCCGCCGCGTCTCCGCATACACCCAGGCAGGCGTGACACGCAGAAGAGAAGCGACCTCTTCGGCAGTGAGAAGGTCGCCATCCTGGGCGATCGGCTGTGTTGTGGGTTCGGGCATCTCATGGTTAGTGACCGTGAGCAAGCCAAAACGGCCAACGAGTTTGCGAACCGGCGACTCTCAAGCCCCGAATAGGCCATCTAGGCGCGTCTCCGACACCAGCCGACAAGATCGAATATCGGGCGGCACCGGACCGTCAAGCGATCCCGGTCAGCGACCTGAGCGACAGTCCCCAGGAGGTCCGGTGCAGCCACGTAAGCCACTCAGAGGGAGAGGCTGTCCATACGAAGCGCAGCACGACTTGCAAACACGAATTCGCCGCACCGATGAATCAGGCCCGCCGCGTGCAGACTCGTGATCGCGTCGGCGATAGCGAGACTCTTGCCAAGCTCGCGCTCAACCACCGAGTACTCCCTGCGCTTCCTCGCCATCGCAACCCCCTCATCTCGAAAACAAATCGTGGAGTGTTGCGCCGAGGGGTTGAGAGCACCGTGTCCTTTCCGTGCCACGGCCCCGGGCAGTTCACCGCTGCGCCGGGGCACTTATTTGATTGTGTCTGCGGACTATATCCCGTGGACAATAGCGCGCCCACTGGACAGACTCCGCGACCGTGCAACCACGTTCCCCGTCCCATGCCGCGTTCGGCCAGGCGATCCGCGAACTTCGCGAAGAGCGCGGCACCTCCCAGGAGGCATTCGCGCTGAGGTGTGGGATCGACCGATCCCACTACGGCGGCATGGAGCGCGGGGAGCGCAACCCCAGCCTCACCACCATCTACAAGATCGCCGACGCACTCGAAGTCCGACCGTCCGAGATCCACGCTCGCGCCGAGCAGCTTCGGGTTGCGCTGACGCCCCCATAGCGGACGGACAGACGGCTCCAGTGGCCGTTGCGCCAGCACCCGTTGCAGCCGCAACGAACAGCCGCGACTCCTGCACAGACTAGATGCACGCCCCAGTTTGGGCTGTGCAATCACTGTGTCGACCGGCGAGAACTATGCGGCCACACCTCGCACGTGCAGCGTCTACGCAACTGGCGCTGTAGCCAACGCTGGCTCACGGCGGAGAAGCTTCATGAATGTCGTGCCGGTCTCGCGATCACTCCACGCGGCCTTTATGTGGTCAGTAAGAACTGGTATGTCGTCCTTGACCTTGCTGCCCCATAGATTCGGCGAATACTCCTCGACCCGCAGCATGTTGTCGACATCGAAGATCGGCCGAGTCCCACGAGCCCGGACCAGCACGACCGGTAGATCGGCATTCATCCGCATGCCAAGCTCGAACAGGACGTTGGGGTTGTGCTCGGTCAGATCCGCAAGCACGAGGTCCGCTTCGAGGAGTTCGTTGACTATGGTCGCTTGAATCACATCGCTGCCCTGACGCTTCGCTGTCTTGACCTTGAAGCCAGCTGCGGTGCCTGCTGGTGTGAACAGCTCGTTGAGCACCTCTTCGAAGAAACCGGTGTCGTGTCGATCTTCGCGCTCGACGAATGGCATGATCACAAACAGGGTCGGGGCGTCGTCCGAGCCTGTCTCGGGTGTCGCGACTGTGACGCTGCCCTCTGCGTTCGCCGTGACTACAGCGGGGCGGGACCCGTTGGTCCGGTACTGGGCACCAATGCCGATGAAGCGACAGTTCTTTACGAATACGTCAACAAACTCGTCGTGCAGCTTCCTCTCGATCCCAAACGTCTGCTCGAGAGTGTTACCGAGGAACGGCTCGTCGGGGAGGTTGTTGCCTCCGTAGTGCTCTAGCACTCCACGGAAGACATCCACATTCAGAAACGCGGTCTGGAAGGCGCGCTTCTGCTGCTCCCCAGACGACGGGTACACGGCGGCTCGCCCAAGCTCAGTGAGCGCAATTTCATTGGTTTCGCGCGACCCTGTAGTCAGGCCGTAGTCCCGTGATGACGCCACCACGTAGTAGAAGTTTCCGCCGGTACCACCCAGGCCCAGAGCAGTTGCAACGTCGGCTGGGGGCCATCCGTTTCCCCCGTTCTTATCCTTGAGTGCCTGCGGTACGCGCAGGGCCTGCTCCAACGTCTTCGCTGGGAATGAGCGCTGTGCCGGCATGACTAGCCTTCATAATAGTCCCGCATCTACGACTACGCTCCCCAGTGGACTACACACGCTCATAGGGCCGGAGTCGACGCGGGGCGCTGCGAGGCGAAGACAGACACAGCGAGGGCGAACGCACCCGCGATTCTCCGGCCACAAGCAGGCAGGACGCCGCAGTCGTGGACGGCCAGTGGCTCCCAACGTGAGCAGTCCGTGGGCGAACATCTCCACAGGAGCCCATCGATCCCTTCCGACGCTCGGGCTCGGGGCACAATCGAAAGCTCCGAGCCAACTCCAGAAGCTGAGGACGCTATCAGTATCTCAGCATCTAGCAGCTTTCAATCGGGCGTCCGGCTCTGAACCGGCCGACTTAAAGCGCACAACCCTTCCAAGATTTGTTCCCTAATTGTTCCCCAGCGACTCACCAGCAAGTCGCCCACACTGCCAAAGCTCGCCCATTTGCGTGCCTTTCCTCGTATCGGGGAGACAGGATTTGAACCTGCGACCGCCCGGCCCCCAGCCGGGTGCGCTACCAGACTGCGCCACTCCCCGTGGCATGTATCTATTGTTGCAAGCGGGCGACGGGAATCGAACCCGCCCTAGAAGCTTGGAAGGCTTCTGTGCAACCACAACACTTCGCCCGCAAGCTTCGATAGATCTTACCGGCGCAGGACAGCACACAGCTCGACCAACGCATTACGACCCTTAGATCCGCTGGCTAGAGAGACCGACTGCCCGCCCCGACGATCCGCAGGTCCACCGATCCCAGACCCTGACTGCCTCCCTGGCGTCCGCAACTTGAACCACCAGCGGCACCTGGCCCGAAGGGCCTACGCGGCCCTGGCCTCAGCAACTCAAAACGTCAGCGGCGCCTGGCCGGAAGGCCTATACGCCCTGACCTGCGGACCTACGCGACCCCCCACCCCGATGCGCTACCTTGCTCGCTCCCTCTCGCCAGACCGACAGGACCGCGGGGCCACAGGGCCTCTCCGTCCCCGTCCCTGACTATGGTCCAGCGCGTGCCCAGGCGGCCCCTGCCCTTGGTCACGCTGGCGACTTGCGACTACCCGTGGAACCGGTGACCCAAAGGCAAACCCGTTGAGACGCCGCCTGCGTCTCCCCCGCCTGCGCAGCTGGCGCGCCCGCATCGGCGCCCTCGCCGGCGTCCTCGTAGTCCTCGGCCTGATCGCCCTCGGCCTAGTCCTCTACGTCCACAAACGCACCGGCTCCGTCTACCACCCGAACGCGCCATTCAAGCCCGAAAAGACGCCTACAAAGCCACCACCGCAGCCCATCGCGAAGTTCGTCTGGCCATTCTATGGCTATACGAAGACCCACAGGCGCTACTTCCCCGCCCCCGCGACGATGCACCCGCCCTTCCACAGGGTCTGGGAAGCGAAAGAGAGCGACCTGCTCGAGTTTCCCCCGGTGATGTCAGGCGCGCGGATCTTCCAACTCGCCGACGACGGTGTCCTCAGCGCGATCAGCGCGAAGGATGGGCACATCATCTGGAAAAGGAAGCTGGGCAAGCTGTCCGCGTCGACGCCCGCCGTCGTCGGCGGCACGGTCTACGTGACGCTGCTCTCAGGCGATGAAGGCGAAGGCGGCAGGGTGATGGCGGTGAAGGCGGAAACGGGGCATACCGTCTGGTCCCACAACCTGCCAAGCCGCAGCGAGTCCTCGCCGCTGGTCGACCATGGCAAGGTGATCTTCGGGACCGAATCGGGCACCGTCTACGCGCTGCGCGCGAGCAACGGCAGCACGATCTGGACCTACCAGGCCGCAGGCGCGGTGAAGGCGAGCCCGACGCTCTTCAAAGGACTGCTCTACTTCGGCGACTACGCAGGCAACATCCAGGCGATCAGCGAGCGCACAGGGCGGCGCATCTGGATCTCAGCCTCAGACGGGGCCGCCTTCGGCAGCGGCACCTTCTATTCGACCGCGGCGGTTGCCTATGGCCGCGTCTACCTCGGCAACACCGACGGGCGCATCTACGCATACGACGCGAGGACAGGCAAACTCGACTGGGCAGTCCAGACCGGCGCCTACGTCTACGCCTCCCCCGCGGTGACGAACGCCCCTGGCCTTGGCCCAACGATCTATGAGGGCTCCTACGACGGCACCTTCTACGCCCTGAATGCCCGCTCTGGCAGAGAGGAGTGGACGCATGCGGCAAGCGGACCGATCTCCGGGTCGGCGACGATCGTCGGCAAGGTCGTCTACTTCTCCAACCTGAAGACCTACCGCACGACGGGCCTCAACATCACGACCGGCGGAGAGGTCTTCTCGATCAACCAGGGCGCCTTCGACCCCGTGATCAGCGACGGCGAAATGCTCTACCTCGCCGGCTACAACACGCTCTACGCGCTGAAGCCGGTGACGCCTAGAGCAGCTTCAAAGCCGCGCCCAGCGAAAAGCGCGCCTGCACCAAAAGGCTCCCAGGGCGCCTCGCGTGCACATAGGTCCAGCCATTAGGGGCTTCCGAGACGCTGCCGGCGCCCTCGATCACCGTCCAGTAGGGCGTGTAGTGGACGCGCACGAGAAAGCGACCAGGGGCGCGAACGGCGAGCCCAAAGCCCTCGTGCCCCAGGAAGCTCAGGGTGCCAGGACCGCTTGCGAGCGGATCGGTGTGAAGGACCTTGTAGATGCTCCAGTTCGCGGTCTTCAGCACCTCCTGCAGGAAGGGCGCCCCGTGTCTGATGAGCGCCGCCTCGCCCTTGCTCGAGCCGTCGAGCGGGACGTCAGCCAGCGCGACGTAGGAGACGGCGTTGTCCCGCAGCCAGCGGTGGTAGACGGAGGGGCTCAGCGGGTCCGCTTCGATCCCGAGGTCGTAGCGCTTGTCCAGCTGACGCTCCCAGCCACGCGCAAGCGGAACGTAGGGGGCGAGCAAAGCAGACTCCCAATGGGCTTTCGTGAAGGGCACCTCGATGCGCAGCGGCCGCTGCGCATGCTGGGCAAGAAAGCGCTTCACCGGCAGGTAGTAGGCAGCCTTTGTCGACGGTTCTTTCAGGACCTCCCGCGACTGGAGGAAGGGACCCCAGACCACCCAGAGGCCAAGGCCTGCGAGCACGACGGCGACCGCCCACCCCTGTCGCTCGCCCCAGCGCCCGCCCAGCAGCGACCCTGACTCCCTCGCAGACCGCTCGCTGCGCGAGAGCGCGCAGAGCAGCAGCGGCCCTGAGAGCAGGACGGCGTAGCGCACGACGTTGCTGCCCATCGGCGTCGGCGCGAGCGAGAGCGCGTTGACGAGCAGGAACAGCCAACCGCCCGTCTTCAGCAGGCGCTCCTCTTTCGGCAGAGCCCAGACGAACCCGAGTGCGACTGCGCTTGCGGCGAGGAATGACTTCAGGCTGTAGGGCTCGAAGCCGCCTTCTGGGAAGAAGAGCTCGAGCGGCAGCAGCACGACAACGATTGCGATGCAGACGTAGAGCCCTGGGCGCAGTCTGCGATTCACGAGCATCTCCGTGACGAGCGCAAGCCCCAGCAGGACGCCCGCGACGGGGCTTGTCACGGTGCTGAGCGCCCCGCAGAGGCAGGCGAGCGTCAGCCACTGCAGACGGCGGCTGCGCGCTGGCGCGCGCGTCGCAAGGATCAGCGCAAGCGCGCAGGCGAGCGCGAAGCTCACGCCAAGCGCGAAGGTGACCCGCCCGATCCAGAGATCGCCGACCGCCGCCACGGCGAACCAGACCGTCGCCGACGTCGTCCTCGGCCCGTAGACGACTGCGGCGATCCTCGCGAACAGGGCCGTCGAGGCAAGCGCCGCGAGCGCGCCCAGCGCCCGCACGCCGATCCAAGCCGCGAGCGGCGGGTAGGTCAGGCTGTAGCCAGGCATGTGGTGCCCGCCGTACCAGTTGTCGTCCCAGATCAGCATCCCGAAGTGGGAGAAGACGTTTGCCCTGTAGACCTGCGCGGCGAGATCGGGCGAGCGCGGCGCGACGATCAACCAGGCGAGGATCAGGGCCGCCGCCATGAGCAGCCCAGGCCCAAGGCTTCGCAACGCGCTTGGCATCGAGGCGGCCAGCGCCGACGTGGGCTGCGAGAGCCCATCTGGACGCTCCCTGACTGTCTCGGTCTGCACCGGGGCAGTATGGCGTCCACGCCAATGCCTCAGCGCAACAGCCGCTGCCCAGAGCAATAGCCGCCGCACAGAGGACTCGCACAGAGGACGCGTCCAGGGCCCGGAGTGCTACCTCGCCAGGCCCTGGCGCGCCATGTCTGTGTCCCTCTCCCCCGATCTCTGTGACGGGGTGGATCTCTGCCCGCTTAAACCGGTCGCCAGCAAAGAAGTCGCGCGGCCTCGCGTCCGAGGTCCTGCGCTGTGCGGCGAGCTCTCGCAGATAATGCCTGGGTGCCTGCCCCAGTCAGACGACGCAGACGTGCCCCTCGACAAGCGCTGCTTGGCGCCGCGGTCGCCCTGCTCGCTGTCCTTGGGATCTGCGGCTGTAGCACCGTCAGCCCGCCGCCGATCGCCCATGGCGAACTCGCGGCGGCGAGGACCTTCCCCTTCTACACCATCTACTGGGTGGGCAAGAGCTTCAGGCACCACCCGCTCACCGCCGCGGATGGCGTGCGTGGCTATAAGTCCTCCGTCGGCGACTCCGTCTACTACGGCGACTGCCTACGCGCGAAGAGCGCGCTTGGCGGCGGCGGCTGCCTGCTGCCGTTGCAGATCACGACGGTCATCTACGCGATCGAGGAACCGAACTTCACGCTTGGCCCGCAGCGCAACGTCCTCATCAGGGGCGTGCCAGCGGTCGTCTACAACGAAGGCCGCTCGCTGATCCTCTACAGCGGCCGCCTTGCGATCGAAATCTTCTCTGACGGCTACGCGGACGCACGCGAAGCCGCGAAACTGCTGCGCCCGCTCAACCACGCTGGCTCCGACAGTGGCTATCTGCCCTCGCCTGTCTACTGCCCTGAGCTGCATGGCCCCCAGACCCCTGCGCTCAAAGCCGCGATGCATCACCTGCCCGAACACGCATGCGCTCAGGCGGCTGAGACGCTCCAGAAGCGCGAATCCCTGAAGCACTGAGGCTCAGCGCGCTTGGCGCTCGCGCTCGCCGATCCTGAAGCGCTGCGGCGAGACGCCGTGGACGCGCTGGAAGGCCCTGATGAAGTGCGCGCTCTGCCTGTAGCCGACGCGCGCCGCAACCTCCTCGACGTGGAGTGTTGGGTACTCGAGGAGTAACTGCGCCGCCGCCTGCATCCGCACCGTGCGCAGATCCTCGCTGAAGCTCGTCCCGCCACAGCTCGCATAGGCGCGCTGCACCTGGCGCGGCGAGCTCGACAACGCCGTTGAGAGAGCCGCGAGCGTGATCTGTCCTTCGTAGTGGCGACAGACGAGGCGGTGGGCGAGCATCTGCAGGCGCTGCTGCTCATCGCTGGGCACTTCACTTCATCCGACCTCGCAGGCTGGATGGGACAGCTGCGCGAGAGAATTCAGCTGGCGTAGCGAAGCGCGAGACGCGTCGCCTGCTCGCCGTAGCCGCCGCCGAAGAGCGCTGCGTGCACAAGCAATGGCAGCAGCTGCCAGAGCCCCACCCGTTCGCGCCAGCCCTCCGCCAGCGGACTCGCCTCCTCATAGGCGGGCAAGACGCGCTGCGAAGGCGCACCGAACAGCAGCAGCATCGCGAGGTCGACCTCGCGATGGCCGCCATAGGCGGTCGGGTCGATCAGCCAGGGCCTGCCGTCTGAGCCTGCGAGCACGTTGCCTGACCAGAGGTCGCCATGCAGGCGCGCCGGCGGCTCTGGCGGGCCGGCGAGCTTCTCGATGCGCTCACAGACTCCCTGCACCGCCTGCGCGCCGCGAACGTCGATCCCGCCGCGCTCGCGCGCCACGGCGAGCGCCGGCAGCAGGCGCCGCTGCGCATAGAAGGACGGCCAGTCTGCCAGCGGCTCGTTCGGCAGCGAGAGCGAGCCGATCGTCGCCTCGCCCGTCTCGCCCCCGTCGTCGAGCCTGGGGTCCCCGAAGCACCGGGCGCCGGCGGCGTGCGTGAGCGCAAGGCCCCTGCCAAGCTCCTCGGCGCCGGCGGCGCTCAACCTGCCCTGCTCGATCCACGCAAGCGCGAGATGGCCCTCGCCGACGTCGAGCACCTCTGGCACGCGCAGCGCGCCTGGCTCCGCAAGCCACTCAAGCGCAGCGGCCTCGCGCCTGTACTCCCCCGGCGAGGCGTCAGGCCTGCTCTTCACGAACGCTGGTCGCCCGTCCGCGAGCGTCACACGCCACGCTTCGTTGATGTCGCCGCCGCCGACCCTCATGGCGTCGCCGGCGCCGTCTGGCAGGCTCATCGGCGCGTCGCGCCGTCGAGGCCAAGGCTGTTCAGCAGCCCGAGGCAGGCGGCGGTTACGAGGTCGAGCACGTGCTCGAAGCCGTCCTCCCCGCCGTAATAGGGGTCTGGCACGTCGAGGTCGTCGCGACTCGCGGAGGCTGGGTCGAACTCGCGCAGCAGCCTCACCTTCGCTGCCGCCTGCTCGTTTGGCGCAATTCGTCGCAGATTGCTCGCGTTCGAGGAGTCCATCGCGAGCAGCAGATCGAACTCCTCGAAGTCTGAGCGCGTCACCTGGCGCGCGGCGCCGACGAGTGGGATCCCGCGCAGGCGCGCCGCCGCGGTCGCGCGCGTGTCGGGGGCGTCCCCCACGTGCCAGTCGCCTGTGCCTGCGCTGTCGATCGAGACCTCGTCCTCCAGGCCCCGCTCCGCGATCAGGCTGCGCATCACGCCCTCCGCCGTCGGCGAGCGGCAGATGTTGCCAAGACAGATGAACAGCAGGCTCTTGCCGCCGTCCTTGCTCACCGCTTCGCGGGCTCCTCATCGAGCTCGAGCACCGCGAGGAAGGCGTCCTGGGGAACCTCGATGCGACCGACCTGCTTCATCCGCCGCTTGCCCTCCTTCTGCTTCTCCAGGAGCTTGCGCTTGCGCGTGATGTCGCCGCCATAGCACTTCGCGATCACGTCCTTGCGGAACGCCTTCACCGTCTCGCGCGCGATCACGTGCGAGCCGATCGCCGCCTGGATCGGGACGTCGTACTGCTGCCTTGGGATGCGCTTTCGCAGACGCTCCGTCAGCGAGCGCCCAAGCTCATAAGCCTTCTCGCGATGGATCACCATCGAGAGCGCGTCGACCTTGTCGCCGGCGAGCAACACGTCGAGCTTCACGAGGTCTGCGGGTTCGAGCCCGGCGATCTCGTAGTCCAGCGAGGCGTAGCCCTTCGTCCGCGACTTCAGCTGGTCGAAGAAGTCCAGGACGATTTCGGCGAGCGGCAGCTTGTAGGAGAGCTGGACTCGCTCTGGCGAGAGGTAGTGAATGCCTGCGGGCTCGCCGCGCCGTTCCTGGCAGAGCTCCATCACCGCGCCGACGAACTCGCGCGGGGCGATGATCGAGGCGTTGATGATCGGCTCCCTGATCTCCGCGATGCTCGCCGGGTCGGGCATGTCGGAGGGGTTGTGGACCTCGACCTCCTCGCCGCTCGTCAGGCTCAGCTGGAAGCCGACTGAGGGCATCGTCGCCAGCAGCTCGAGGTCGTACTCGCGCTCCAGACGCTCCCTCACGATGTCCATGTGCAGCAAGCCAAGGAAGCCGCAGCGGAAGCCGAAGCCAAGCGCGTCTGAGGTCTCTGGCTCGAAGGAGAGCGCTGCGTCGTTCAGCGAGAGCTTTTCCAGGGCGTCGCGGAGCTCTGGGTAGCGGTCGGAGTCGATTGGGAAGAGCCCGCAGAAGACCATCGGCTTCACCTCGCGGTAGCCAGGCAGGGGCTCAGTCGCCGGTGACTTGGTCCCGCCCGCCCGGGACCTCGTCGGCGTCGTCACGGTGTCGCCGACGCGCAGCTGGCTCACGTCCTTGATGCCCGTGATCAGGTAGCCGACCTCGCCCGCGGAAAGCCGCTTCACGGGAGTCATCGTCGGCGAGAAGACGCCGATGTCGTCGATCTCCGCCTTCGTTCCCGTCGCCATCGCGACGATCGCCTCACCCTTGCCAAAGCTGCCATCGACGACCCTGATGTAGGCGATCACGCCCCTGTACTGGTCGAACTCGGAGTCGAAGATCAACGCCCTTGGCGGCGCGTCGGGGTCGCCGGCGGGAGGCGGAACGCGCGCGATCAGCTCCTCCAGCACCTCTGGCACGCCCTCCCCCGTCTTGCCGGAGATCGTCAGGATCGAGCTTGCGTCCTCGCCGATCAGCTCGGAGACTTCGCCGGCGACGCGCTCGGGCTCGGCGCCGGGCAGGTCGATCTTGTTCAGGCAGGGGATCAGCTCGAGGCCCGCCTCCACAGCGAGATAGGTGTTCGCGACGGTCTGCGCCTCCACCCCCTGGGAGGCGTCGACGACGAGCAGGGCGCCCTCGCATGAGGCAAGCGAGCGCGAGACCTCGTAGGTGAAGTCGACGTGCCCTGGCGTGTCGATCAGGTGCAGCTGGTAGGTCTGCCCGTCGCGCGCCGTGTAGAAGACGCGGACCGCCTGGGCCTTGATCGTGATCCCGCGCTCGCGCTCCAGGTCCATCGAGTCGAGCACCTGGGCCCTCATCGCGCGCTGATCGACGGCGTGCGTCAGCTCGAGGATCCGATCGGCAAGCGTCGACTTGCCATGGTCGATGTGCGCGATGATCGAGAAGTTCCTGATCTTGTCCTGGTCCATGGGCCGCTACAGGGTAGAGGGCGCGGCGCTACGCCCGGCCGAGCCGGCTCAGGATCATCGCGCGAACCTCGTGCGCCTCGGGCACTCTCATCGCGACGACCGCCCTCACATAGACGTAGGTGCCTGCGAGGCCGGCGCCACCGACTGAGACGATCTCGGCTGGCAGCGAATAGCCAAGCAGGGCGTTCAGCAGGTGCCAGATCCCCCAGGAGACGACGGCCAGGAAGGCTGAGGCGACGGCGATGCGGGCGGTGATCATCGTCGTCAAAGCCCCTTCGATGCGGCCGTTGAAGCCGGCGCGCAGGCGGTGAAGCTGCAGCGCCGTCATCAACGCATTTGCGACGAAAGTGCCGATCACGAGCCCTGCGATGCCCAGCGGCTTGTAGAGCGCGACGCTCACGATGATGTCCGCGACGATGTTGATCGCCGCGAGCCGCGTCGGGATCCAGGGACGCTGCACGGCGAAGAACGTCCGCGTCAGCAGCAGGTTCAGACCCCCGAAGGGCAGGCTGAAGGCGAACCAGAACAGCGCCACGGAAACCATATGCGTCGATTCCGCGTTGAATTCCCCGCGCTGGAAGATCAGGCGCGTGACTGGCGTTGCGAGCACGAGCAGGAACGCCGCAGCTGGGATCAGGAGCAGGTTGATCTGACGCATGCCCGTGCCAAGCGCCTTGCGCATCTGGCGCGCGTCGCCGCGCGAGGCCATCCTGCTCAGCGTTGGGAACAGAACCGTCGCGACCGCGACTGAGAACATCCCCTGGGGCAGCATGTAGATGCGAAACGCCTTTTCGATCGCGCTTGGCGCATGTTCGTTGACGAGCGTGCCAAAGACTGAGTTGATCAGCTGGTCGAGGTTGACGATGCCAAGGCCGATCGTCACTGGCAACATCAGCGTGAAGACCTGCCTCACGCGTGGATCGCGCCAGTCGATGTGAAACTGCAGCCTGAAGTCAATCCTGCCGAGGGCGCCGAGGACCATCAACATCTGGACGCCCGTCGCGACGAGAACCGCGACCGCGTACGCGTAAAGCTGATCGCCGTCTTTGGGTCCGCCATGGAAGTGTGGGCGCAGCACCACCATCAACACGATGATCACGACGTTCCAGACCGCTGGCGTGATCGCGGGGATCGTGAAGTGATCGTAGGACTGCAGGATCCCAACGAACATGCCGGTGACCCCAAGCAGCAGCACGACTGGGAACAGCACCTGGGAGAGCCCGGTGGTGAGGCTCACCTCGAAGCTCGTGAACTTGCTGCCAACGAACAGCGGCATGATCAGGCCTGCCGCGAGGATGAAGACTGCCGTCAGGACGCCAAGGACGATCACCATGATCCAGAGCAGCGTCGAGGCGAGCCTGAATGCTTCGCGCCTGCGGCCCTGCTGCAAGAGGTCGGTGAAGACAGGCACAAACGCGGCTGAAAGCGCCGCGTTGGCGAAGAGATTGCTGAAGAGGTTCGGCACCTGGTTGGCAAGCGCAAACGCGGAGGCGGAGCCTGTCGTGCCGAAGAAGCTCGCCGCAAGGATTTCCCGTCCAAGCCCGACGACCCGCGAGAGCATCGTCGCCAGCGAGAAGATCGCCGTGTTGCGCGCGATGCGTCGCTCGCCGTCTGATGGACCTCCGAGGTCCTGCGACCCGTCGGCAGCTTCTGCGCTCGTGGACAAGGCCGCTATAGTACGGCGCTCAACCGATGGCGAACATCCATTCACAGAAGCTGAGAATCCTCCGCACCGAGCGCGAGCGGCTGGAGAACAAGCACTACACCTCGACGATCAAGACCTACTTCAGGCGTCTTGAGGCTGCGGCTGAGAGCGGCGAGGCCGAGAAGGCCGAGTCAGAGCTGCGCCTGCTCACGAGCATGATCGACAAGGCAGTGAAGCGCGGCGCCCTGCATCGCAACACAGGTGCCCGCAAGAAGGCCAGAGCAGCGCGCACCAGAGCGCGCGTCTAGGGCGTCGCTGAGCGGCGCCATGCGGCGTCCTCGCTCGCTCGTGTGCTGAAGCACACTTCGCTCACTGCGTCCTTGCCTGGCTTGCTCAGCGGCGCCCTAGCCTGTGATCGAGGCGATGGTCTGCAGCGCGAGCGTCCGCTCTGAGAGCCCAGAGGAAGCGCGGCTGCGCGGCATCAGGCGCTCTCCCCCGCGCAGGTCTAGCTCGAGGTCCGAAAGCGTGCCAAGCGCGCGCTTCAAGGCGGCCTGATCTGCGTGCTCCATCGCCGCGACGAGCCGCTGGGCGGCCTTTGGGGGCATCCGCAGCGAGCGGCTGATCGCAGAGGCGCTCTCCCCCTCAGCGAGACGCTGAGCGACGGCGAGGGCCTCGCGCAGGCGTGAGGCGATCAGGTAGATGAGGCCGGAGAGCGACTCGCCCTGGCCCTCCAGCTCGATGTAGGTCTTCAGGGCGCCCTCTGCGTCGCCGGCGAGCAATGCGTCGCCAAGCGCGAAGGCCTTGCGCTGTGCGGAGGCGGAGGCGCGCGCTTCGACCTCCTCCGCGCCGACAGACACGGTCGCGGTCCCCTCGGGGCGCAGCTCGAGCGCGATCTTCTCCAGCTCGCGCAGCAGCCGCTGCTGGCGCTCCCCGACCTGCGCGACGAGCGCCTTCGCCGCCGCAACATCCAGCTCGAGCCCAAGGCGCTTGCCCTCTGTCCTTGCCCAGCGTGGCAGCTCCCAGGGCTTCACTGTCGCGTGGACGACGACCTGCCCACCTGCGGCTTTCACGGCATCGTGGACTCCCGCGGGGGCCTTCGATCTGCCCTCCTCGCGCGCGAACAGGGCGAGCGTCGTCTCGGGCGGCATTGGCGCCATCGCGGGCTTCAGGTGCTTCTCGACCTCAGCCTGCTTCCAGCGCTCGACCCCGTCGACGATGATCACCCTGCCCACTCCCCCAGGCTCGCCACCGCCGATCGCAAAGGTCATGCTCGAGAGCGCAAGCGAGACGCCCTGCGGGCTCGCCGCCTCGCCTGTGAGGATCTCGACCGCCGCGGGCCCAGCCTGCCGCTCTGCGAGCGCCTTCAGGTTCGCCCGCCGCTCCGCGATCGCGCCATGGTCCTCGCCGTGAATCAGATAGGCGGGCCTCAGCGTCGCCATCAGCGCGCGACGATGTTCACGAGCTTGCCGGGCACGACGACCTCCTTCACGACCTCGCGGCCGTCGAGGTGGGCAAGCACGTTCGGCGCGTTCCTGCAGAGCTCGAGCAGCTCCTGCTCGCTCGCATCGGAGGGCGCCTGGACCCTGTCACGCAGCTTGCCGTTGACCTGGCAGACGAGCTCGTAGCGCTCGCTTTCCAGCATCGCAGGATCCGCCTGCGGCCAGGGCTGCTCCCAGACGCGCTGCCCCGTCAGCAGCTCGTAGACCTCGGAGCTCAGGTGCGGCGCGAACGGGAACAGCAGCGAGGCGGCGCTGGAGAGCGCGAAGCTTTGCGCCTGCACGCTTGCGCTCTCGCGCAATCTTTGGCACTCGTTCAGCAGCTCCATCACCGCCGCGATCGCGGTGTTGAACGCGAAGCGGCGCAGATCCCCGCCGATCTTGTCGATCGCCCAGTGCGCCTTGCGCAGCAGCTCGAGGTCGGCGCCGCTTGGCTGCCCCTCTGCGAATGAGCCTGAATCTATTCCAACCTCCCCCACCCTCTCAGAAGTTTCGACCGCAAGCCGCCACAGCCTTCCAAGGAAGCGGTGCACGCCCTCCACGCCGCCCTCTGACCAGTCGGCGTCCTGATCTGGCGGGCCGATGAAGAGGATGTTGCAGCGCGCAGTGTCAGCGCCATAGCGTTCGACGATCGAGGAAGGCGAGACGACGTTGCCCTTCGACTTGCTCATCTTCGCGCCGTCCTTCGTGATCATCCCCTGCGTGAACAGCGCCTTGAAGGGCTCCTGGAACTCGAGGTGCCCAAGGTCCGCCAGCGCCTTACAGAAGAAGCGCGCATACATCAGGTGCAGGATCGCGTGCTCGACGCCGCCGATGTACTGGTCGACGGGCATCCACTCGCGCAGCGCGCTTGGATCCCAGGCCTCCATCTCGTTGCGCGGATCGCAGTAGCGCAGGAAGTACCAGGAGGAGTCGACGAAGGTGTCCATCGTGTCCGTCTCCCTGCGCGCAACCCCGTCGCAGGAGGGGCACCTCGTCTGCACCCAATCCTCCGCGCTCGCAAGCGGCGAGCGACCCTGGGGGGCGTAGTCCTCGATGTCAGGCAGCTGCACTGGCAGGTCCTCCTCAGGCACTGGCACAGCACCGCAGGTCTCGCAATAGATGACGGGGATCGGACAGCCCCAGTAGCGCTGGCGGGAGATCAGCCAGTCGCGCAGCCTGTAGTTGATCGAGGCGTGGCCCTTGCCCTCCCTATCGAGCCAATGCACGATCTCGGTCAGGGCCTCCCTGTTATGCATGCCATCGAAGTCAGGGTGGGAGTTGATCAATGGACCGTCCCCCGCATAGGGCAGCCCCTGCTGCTCGTCCTCTGCAGCTGGATCCTCTGAGTCCTGAATCACGCGCCTGATCGGTAAGCCATGAGCTCTCGCGAAGTCGTGGTCGCGCTCGTCGTGCCCTGGGACCGCCATGATCGCGCCTGTGCCGTACTCCATCAGGACGTAGTCGGCGACGAACATCGGGATCTGCTCGCCGTTGACGGGATTCACGACGGTGCGCCCCAGCGGCACGCCAGTCTTCGGCTTCTCCACATCCCCGCGCTCCTCGTTGCCCTCCGTCAGCGCGTGGTTCACATACTCGCGGACCTTCGCCTCCTCGGCTGTGCCTTCGGCGAGCCTCAATACGTCAGGGTGCTCAGGGGCCATCACGAAGAAGGTCGCCCCAAAGAGCGTGTCAGGCCTCGTCGTGAAGACTGGATAGTCGACCCCGAGCTCTGCGCAGTGGAAGTTGACCTCCGCACCCTCTGAACGGCCGATCCAGTTGCGCTGCATCGTCTTCACATGCTCAGGCCAATCGATCGTGTCGAGGTCCCTCAGCAGCCGCTCTGCGTAGTCGGTGATCCTTAGGAACCACTGCTCCAACTGGCGCGCTTCGACGACGGCGCCGCAGCGCTCGCAACAGCCTTCGATCACCTGCTCGTTCGCCAGCACTGTCTGGTCGTTTGGGCACCAGTTGACGGCCGCATCCCTGCGGTAGGCGAGGCCTGCGTGCAGCAACTGCAGGAAGATCCACTGCGTCCAGCGGTAGTAGGTCGGTTCGTGGGTGCCCAGCTCTCTTGACCAGTCGATCGAGATGCCCCAGGAGCGGAACTGGCGCTGGAAGGACGCGATCGAGGCGGCGGTCGAGTCGCGGGGGTGCTCGCCAGTCTTGATCGCGTGATTCTCCGCTGGCAGGCCAAAGGCGTCGTAGCCCATCGGGTGCAGGACCCTGTGCCCTGTCCTCCTGTGGAAGTGGGCGATCGCGTCGCCAACTGCGTATTTCTTCAGGTGCCCAATGTGGGGCTCGCCGCTTGGGTAGGGCAGCATCTCCAGCACATAGGACTTCGGCGGCAGCGAGTCATCCTCGCGACCCTGGGCGCCAGGGCCGACGCCTGCGCCCCTCAGCTCGCTTCGCGGCTGCGGGGTCACGCCTTCGTTGCGCACCTCCCAGGTGCGCTCGTCAGCCCAGACGCGCTGCCAGCGCGACTCGATCTCATGTGGGTCATAGCGAAGCTCGCTCATCGGTCAGCGCAGGTTAGCGATCAGGGGGGGATGGATTGGTTCAGCCACCCCCTTTGCTGGCTCCACAGCGCGCAGCGAGCGCTACTACGATAGGAAAGATATGGAGGGGGAGGGCAGCGAACAAGCATCTGGGCGGGTTCAGGAGATCCTCGCCGCCGCCGAACGCGCTGCGAAGGAGATCAGACGCAGCGCAGAGGACCGCGCCCAGGCGCGGATCGCCGAGGCGGAGCGCGCTGCGGCCAACAGGGTGAACGCGGCCGACGAGGAGGCAAGCGAGATCCTCGAGCGCGCGGAGACCCAGGCGGAGTCGAAGCGCAACGAGGCCCTCGCCCACGCTGGAGAAATCGAGCGCGAGGCGATGCAAACGCTTGCGAGCGCCCGCGAGGAGGCTGAGCAGACACGTGCAAGTACCCGCTTCGAGGCGGAGCAGACGCTCGCAGATGCCCGCTCAGAGGCGCAGCAGACACTTGATCACACGCGCTCAGAGGCGCAGCGGACACTTGCAGACGCCCGCTCAGAGGCGGAGCGGACGCGCGCGAGCGCGCACTCAGAAGCTGAGCAGACGCTCGCTGACGCGCGCTCGGAGACCGAGCAAGCGCTTGCGATTGCGCATCGGGAGGCTTCTCAGGCGCGCGCGGGCGCGCGTGAGGACGCTACGAAACTACGCGACGACGCGAAGGCGGAGGCTGAGCAGGCACGAGCTGAGGCCAAGGAGGCCGCAGAGCGCAGCCTCAGCGGCTCACGTGAGACCGTCCAGCAGACGATCGCAGACGGCTCAGCGGAGCTGGAGCGGTTGCAGGCGGATGCGGCAGAGCAAGCCAAGCAGGTGCGCTCGCAGGCGCGCAAGGACGCCCGCGAGATCGTCGCAGAGGCCCATGAGGCTGCGCGCGAAGTGCTGCGCGATGGGAGCGTGATCTCTCGCAACCTGAACGAGCTGTCCGTCTCGCTGCGCAACAACGCGGAGCGGCTGTTGCGGGACGTCAAGCTGACGCATGGCAGCATGACCGCACGCCTTGACCAGGCGGCGGCTGACGATGGGGATAGCGAGAGGCGTGGTGGCCTCGATGAACGCCGAGGGTTACGCGGGGCGACTGGTGGGCGTGAGCCAGGCGGTGGACCCGAGCCACGCGGTGGGAGCAGGCGCGCGCCAGGCGCAGGGAGTGGGCACGTCGGCGACGACGATCTCGACGTGCCGGAGTTCATGCCGCGGGGGTAGGTCGCGGCAGCTGGGCAGCTGTCTCGACGTCGCCGTAGCGCGTTGAGACGATACGATGGTGGCTCCTGGGGCTATAGCTCAGCTGGGAGAGCGCCTGCATGGCATGCAGGAGGTCGCCGGTTCGATCCCGGCTAGCTCCATTTTCTTGTCGGCGCGCAAACCGATTCAGAGATTGTCGATCGCGCGGTGTAGATCACGACGGTCGATGACTCTTGCGACCAGATAACGAGAGTCGCCCCCGTCCGTCAGTTCGCGGTAGAGCACGCGATACTCACCGACACGCAGCCGGCGCCATGAAGCGTGTCCGGTGATCTGCTTGATGTCGAGGTTCGCGGCGTCTGCTGCCAGGGCCTCGAAAGCCTGCTGTACCCGCCTGCGGGTCACGCGGTCCAGGCCCTTGAGATCGCGCGTCGCACGTGGCGCGAGCATGATGTTGCTCAAGGGGTCCGCCATCTACGACAACCCGACTTCCTGCTCGCCGGCTCTATCGTCCGGCGTCTTCTTGCGCGTCCAGTTCCGCGAACACGTCAGCGGCCGAGCGAGTCTCGCCGCCTGCAAGCGCTTGGTCCGCGGCGGCCATGTCCTCGGCGAAGCTCGGGACCTTCGAGAGCAGGTAGTCCTCGAGATCCTGGGCGTCGATCGGCACGAGCGCGGCGACGGGCTCGCCATGCCGCGTGACAAGGGCGGTGTGCTTGGAATCGGCGACATTGGCGACAACGCCGCTTGTGTTTCGCTGTAGTTCACGGATGCTGATAGTGCTCATTGAGCGCCCTCGGCCTTCCCAGGGGGAGAATGTCCGACAAGTATACATACATTTTGGCGAACGTCAACGGCTCCTACAGCGCGGAGCTGGTGTCCTGAGTCAGAAATTCGGTCAGTGTTTGCCGGATAGATGGGCGTGATCTGACGTTCGACGGTGTCGGTGAGTTTGCCGGTGGCACATGGCCGACGTCGGCGGGCGTCAGGCACGTTCAGGCGCCGGGAACGCCAGCGAATTTCTGACTCAGGACACTAGCGCGGCTCAAGGATGATCAGCGGGATTGTGCGGTGGGTGCGTCGGTCGTAGCGGCGCCAGTGGGCGGTGTAGGCGAGCGCCTTTGGCCACAGTGTCCGCCGCTCGTCACCCTCTGCCTCTCTGGCGTGGACCTCGATCCTCCGCTTGCCGATCTGGATGCCAGCGTCGGGGTGTGCGCGTAGGTTGTAGAGCCAGGCCGGGTTCTCGGGATGACCGCCCTTGGCGGCGACGACGAGGAACTGGCCTCCGTCCGGCATGTAGACGAGGGGCGTGGTTCGCAGCTTGCCGCTCTTCGCCCCGGCATGGTCGAGGAGAAGCATCGGTGGCACCCCGGGGAGGCGCTGGCCGAGGCGTCCGCCCGTGGCGCGATAGACCGCGGCGTGGCCGCGCATCAGCGGCCCGAGAACCGGCCAGGACCGATCAGCGATCCACATGACGATCGATACGAGATAGTCGATCGCAGCACCGATCATATGGCTTCGAGTGGGAGTGCCGATGGGGCGGTTTGCATAGTAACCTCCATTTGACTGATTATCAGTCCAGCTATCTTAGGCCACCTCGGGAACTGCTGTCAAACGAACCCATGCGCCCTGATCGCCCCTCCTGGCAGCAGCCCTCCGCCCCTACGTCAACGGCGAGCTGGCCAGTCGAGCCACAATTGCCGATCTCACCCGGCCGACCGCGAGAGATCGTGGACGTCCTGTCGCGATACTGCAGCCACGAGACGTCATCGCCTGCGACACCTTCGTGGGCACGGCGTCGCCGACTCGCCGGCTCCTCGCGCTCGGCGACAAGGTCTGCGCGGCGATCGACGGCATATCGGTGCCATCGCTAACCTCGGTGCTCGCCACCACGTGACCTACGCTGTGCACGCAATGCCCGTTACGCAGGATCGACGTGAGCTGCTGCTCTCCGTGGCCGCCGAGCTATTCTCGACGCGGCCGTACGACGAGGTTACGACCACCGAAATCACCAAGCGGGCCGGTGTTGCCTATGGCCTCCTGGCCCACCATTTCGGCAACAAGCGCGGCCTGTATCTCGCGACGCTGGAGTTCGCCGCCAGCCAGCTGCGCGGCGTGCGCGATGCCCCGCTGGCCGGCGACACGCCGCTGGAACAACTGCGGACGGGGCTCACTCGCGAGATCGAGTACCTCGACGCCAACCAGAACGTCTACCTCGCGCTCGTGCACGGCAACCTCGGGGCCGACAAGGACGCGCGAGCTACCATCGAGCAACTGCGCTCGGAGGCGGCAATGCCGATCCTCGACCGCTTGGGCGCGACCCAACCGCTTCACCCTGTGCTGCGCTCGGCGATTCGCGGATGGATCGGGTACTGCAGCGAGATCGTCGTCGACCACATCCAACACCACGACGTAGCAGTCGACGAGCTCGTCGAGTTGCTGATCGCGACACTGACCGCGAGCCTGGCCGGCGCACAGCAGTTGGCGCCGGAGATCGCACTGGACCTCGACGCCATCGGCGAGCCCGCCTGACGCCATCCGCTCGCGGGGGCACCGGATTCCCACCGCCGGGCCGTCTGTGCGATTACGCGACTCCGCCGCGCCCAGGATCTTGAGGGTGAGCGACTTGCCGAGATGCCCCACGGCTATCCCAGCTCACGCACCAACGTCCGCGAAGGCTCTGCTCCCGCCCCGAAGGTTCTGCTCCCGCCCTAATCCGCTTCGTCAAGCAAACATTCGCCCACCGGCGACCGACGCAAAACGGTTCGCATTGACTTCGGTTGGCTCCATTCAAGACCTTTGTCTGCGCCCGTGCTCTGGCGAGACGGTCGATGGGTACCGCCGCGGGCCTGCGCACAACTCGGCTTCCAAGTCTCGCGCATCCATCTGGGCCATCAGGGTTCACCGCTTCTCGACGTGCGCCGGCATAGAGAGCCCGCTCCCTTGTACAGACGCTATCGCTCTAGCCGCGAAACTGCTCTGCCTTAGACCCTCGACGCCTGCTCGAGCTGGGATCTGCACAAGATCGTCTTACACGCAACGCCCACCTGCAAGCGGTCGAGGATCGTCTTTGTGACCAGGCTGCCGCTTGTCCCTGCTCCGGCGAGGCTGCCAAGATGACATTCAGCATGCGACCAGTCCTCTGGCATATCGAGGTTTCGCACTTCAGCGAGAAGGCGCGCTGGGCGCTTCAGATCAAGAGCGTGGAGCATGAGCGCCGCGCACCGCCACCAGGGCTGCACATCCCCCTTGCGCTGTGGTTGACACGCGGGCGTTCAGGCACGCTGCCGATCCTTGCGATCGACGGCCAGCGGTTCACCGACTCCACAGCGATCATCGCGGCGCTGGAGGAGCGCTTCCCAGATCCGCCGCTCTACCCTGCCGAACCGCGTGAGCGCGAGCGCGCACTCGAGCTGGAGGACTTCTTCGATCGCAGGCTCGGCCCCACAATCCGCCGTCTGGTTTGGCACGAACTTCGCCGCGATCCCGAACGCCTGAGCGCGGTTGCCGCTCAAGCGGCGCCCGCGTTCTCCAACAGGACGGCCACCCCCTATGCCCGCCTGCTCGCAGCCGGCACGAGCCTTCGCTACGGCGCCGGCAGCGAGCGCGCCGCGCAACAAGCGACGTCGAAGGTGCTCGCCGTCCTCGATCGCCTGGAGACGGAGCTCGGCGATAACAAGTACCTGGTCGGCGACCGTTTCAGCGTCGCTGATCTGACCGCCGCCTCCCTGCTCTACCCACTCGCGCTGCCCGCGCAAGCTCCGAAACAGATAAAGGAGATGCCCGCGCGCTACGAACGCATGCGCACTGAGCTGTCAAGCAGACCCGGATATCGGTGGGTCCAGGAAATCTACGCCAAGCACCGCACGAGCGGAGCTTAGAGAAACGGATTTGAGTTGACTTCGGTGGCTCCATTACCGACGGAACGCTGTTCGGGTTGCGGCTGCAGTGGGGCTGAAATAGTCCTGTGGTCGAATGAAGCCCCACTCGTTGAATGGCGAGCCGTTCGTAACGGCTCGCCGGTAGCTGAAGCAGGTGAGGTAGAGCGTCCGGATGTACATGATCGCCTCGAGCCGGTCGAGCTCGTCGTCGGTCGGCTGGATGTATCGACGGTAGGCGCCCACGGCAGCGTCGATGCGCTTCTGGTTCAGCCGCCTCGGGTTCCATGATCCTGTGCCCCAAATCAGGTAGGCGAAATCGGCGAGGCGCGGCCCGCGCCCGGACGCCTTCCAGTTGATCGCGATTGGCCCCAGTTCGCTCAGAATGGCGTGATCGGGGGCGTGGAGGAGATTGCCGTGCAGTAGCCCCTCGGGGAGGCCATCGCCGTCGTCGGCTGAGCGCACCTTGTCCCTGAGCTGCTCGAACCGCTCGCGCTCGGTGGCCGCGACCTTCGTATCTACAGCGTCGAGGAATGCCAGGGCGGCCATCAAGTCCTGCCGCGGCGCGCCCTCACGGCTCGGGTCCTCACCGCTCGCGCCGCCAGGCCGGCTCACGGACTCCTTGTAAGGCAGCGCGTGCAGTCGCCCCAGCAGATCACCCATCATCGCGAACTTCTCCTCGCCGTCTGGGAGCTGACCGCCCTCGACGAAGCGCGTCACGAGAACCGCGCTGCCGTCGAAGTCAGATACCGCGTCATCGACCGCCAGGCGCTCTGCGGGATAGTCCTGTCGCTCGAGGAACCGCAGGATCGCGGCGTCGCCTTCGACTCCGGCCCTTGGGCGAGCGGGCGGAAAGGCCCGTGCGACCCAAGGCTCGCCGTCACTGCGGTGGATGCGGAAGACGTAGGTCTTGTGCACGCTGAGCTTGGTCGCCGCGACTGGCTCTATGCCGTAGCGATGCCGGAGATGGGCGAGCAGGCGCTCACCAGAAGGCTCGTGGTGCATTCGCCCACCGAGACCCTTGAGATCGGTCAGTGATTCGGTGTAGCGCTGACCGGTGTCTTGCGCGTGCTGCCGAACAACCTTCTTGAAACTGCCGTTCCTCGTCATGGGCAAGAGCCTCCTCTTGACACCCTCGTCCCCCCAGCGACGCGGCGTACAGAGATGGCCTATGACCTTCCAAGACCGTGAGGGCAACCCCTTCGCCAATGGAACCCCTGCTGGGGCGGACGCTCCACAGCTCGGCGTCCGGTCGACGCCGTCTACAACAACCTATCACCCGTCTTACTCACCCGCGCAAAGTGCGCCAAGACCGACGACGGTGCTGCGCGTCACGACGGTGAGCGTCGCCTGTTGGCGCACACGAAAGCCAAGCTCTTCGTAGAGCCGGATCGCTCCAGTGTTCGTGCTCAGAACATGCAGAAATGCGCGTTCTGAGCGTCGCTGAATGCCTGCGATCAGCGCGCCGATCAGCTGAGTGGCCAGCCCCTGGCCACGATGATCCGGCTTGGTGCAGACAGCGCTGATCTCGGTCCAGCCTTCAGGGCGGAACCGCTCGCCGGCCATCGCAACGAGTGTCCCCTTGCGCCGAATGCCAAGATAGTCGCCGAGCTCGACCGTCCTATCCAGGAACGGTCCTGGTTCAGTCTCGGCGACAAGCTCGAGCATGTCAGGCACATCGGCGGCACCGAGCGGGATAGCCTCGACGCAGTCGAGGCCAGTGACGCGCTCCTCGGTCATCTGCACGAGATCGAACGCCTGTACCGCCTTCCAGCCGTCTGGCAGCTCGGCAGCGCTACATCGGCTTGCCACGTATGTTCCCGGCGCGACAAGCGTCGCGGCGTCCTGCCAATCCCGCGCCGACGGCGGCGACGGCAAGGCGAGGAATGGCGCAACATCAGCTGGGTACCGGCGCGCGCGCCCGCTCTCCTGGGCAAGCCACGCGTGCGCGCCGCACAGCGACGCATACGCAGGATTGTCGAGCAGCGCTTCGTCGGTTGGCAACATACCTACCTCGAAATACTACGTGGACGAACCCACCCACTTGGAAGGGGAGCACGCGCTTCTTGGAGCGCCCTTGACCTCACTCCCGTCATCTGATGTACGGGAGCGGGTCATCTCCCGAGGGCGCGATAGCCCAAGTAGCAGTGGAGCGCCGCCGGCGCGACGAAAAGCAACCCCCACCAAACGCCCCGGGAGCACAGGTAAGCTCCGAGACCAAGCAGCCAGATGCCGACGACCACGCGCACGCCGGCAACTGCGTGACCGTGGCCCTGAGCGTACACATTCAACCGTTTCATGCCTCATCCCGAGCTTAGCGGGCGTGCTGCCCAGATCATCCCGACGCCCGCCACGTCACTGACGACATCGCTGTGGATTTGATAGCCAGCCTTGACCAGCGCATCGAGCGCGGCGCCGTGGGCGTCGCCGCTCGGCGCATCGCGCCAGTGCCACTCCATCACGATGATCTCGGCCCGTAGCAGCCGAAGACGCTCGTCTGACAGCAGCGCCCACTCCCCTCCCTCGATGTCGATCTTGAGCAGATCGATCGAGTCCTGGATTGCAAAGAGGTCTGTGACGCTCACGCGCATGCCAGAGCGCCCTGGCTCTGGACGATGCGATTCGGGAGAACCTAGCGAGACGAACCCCATCTCGCCCGAGAAGTTGGCTACAGCGCATTCGCGTACCGTCCACTGACCTGCGACGTCGTTGATCTCGCGCACCCTTCGCAGGATGACCGCGTTAGCCGGATCAGGCTCGAATGAGATCAGGTGAGAGACACGCCATCGCGCAAGCGCGAATACGCCAAACAGGCCAATGTTGCCCCCCAAGTCGACGATGCACAGCGATCGATCACGGAGTCGTGCGACAAGCGATGTGGGAGGCTCATAGGAAGGCCGCGCGCCCCATATCTCGTTTACGATGTCGACATCGCGCGAGCGGTGGCGCACCACCACGCTCATCGCGCCGACACGGTATCGCCGCGTTCCACCACGCGCCTCACCGAGAAGGAACGCGAGTCGCGGGCGCACGATGCGAAGCGTCTGCCACAGATGCTGGCCGCGCCAGCGGACGATCCGCCAGACCCGCCCGCAATACATGCGTGCGCCCGTGTTCGCTTTCCCCTCGTCCACGCCCGGGCATGATGCCAACCCATGCGACTCCCTGCGCCAGGAACGTGGCCACCGCTGGCCAGAGCGGCTCTCCCTACCGCCGCTCTGGCCTCACCCCGTGCGGGGCGATCACCCCCTGCGCGTGACGCCCCGCCCCACCTTCATCTTCGCGACGTTTGCGCTCGCAGCCACGCGCGGGCAACCGGTGACCTGGATGTGAGTGCTCTGGTGGAGCACGACACCGTTCTGGGCGACGAATTCCGTCGGCATGCTCAGCGTCGTCGGCACAGCCTGTCGGACCCTGCGCGTTACCTCGCGCTTTTGCGTGTGACCGTGGACCTTGCTCCTGACCGTCACCTTCTTCTTGACGAGCTTGGTCTTTGTCGGCGAGCAGAGATCGGCGTTGGCCGCGAGCGCCGAATCGGGGCCCTGCGGTAGCGTCAGTTCAAAGCTCTCGACCGGCACGTCTGGCACCGTCTTGAACGTGCTGCTCGTGATGCCCTGTTTGCTGATGAACGTCGTGCCAACCAGGTCCACCGTGACCCCGTAGCCCTGGAGCACGACGATCAGCGATGGGAACGCTTCCCCGCCATGGCTGACGAAATACGCCGGCCCTTCCAACGGCACCGGGAGAATCGGCGTGGTCGCCTTCGCGTGCCCCACGATCGAGGCCGCTGGGCACCCAGCCGGGTCGCTTTCGAACTGCGCAGCCGTGCATGCCTTCTGCAACGTGCTCAACCGCGACGGCAGCTGCTTGGGCAGTTCGACCTTGACGAGAGCTATGTTCGCATCGCGCCCAATCGATTCCTTGGGGTAGGTCAGCTTCACATGCAGGCTGGCCCCGTCCTTCCTCGACGTCTTCGCGGACGTCGAGGCCTTGAACCCGGGTTTGAACCCGAGGCTCGCGCAGTTGGTCACCTGGAAGTGGCTTTCGAGATGTGCGATCGCCCCCTGTCCGCCGGTCATCGTGCCTGACACGCTCGTCGGTTCGCAGTCGGTGGGGTTGTAGGTGAAGTTGAGGCGGTTGATGGTGACGTTCACCAGCCGGAGGTTCACGGGGACGCCGCCGACGATCTGCGGCAGCGGATCGGTCGTGACCGTGAGCTGGGCGGTGTGCACATCGACTTCGACCTTCGCGCGCACCACGACCGTCCCGAGGTCGAACGGCCCGGCCTTCGCGGGCACGACCACGGAGAGCCCGAACGGGGCGCCCTCGTACGGACCGGTCATGAACACTTTCCCGCCCGTCACCTAGAACGGTGTGGGACCGTCACCGGCGCCGGCGGTCACCGACCCGATTTCCGACTCTTGCGAGCACGTCCCAGCGTTCGCCTGCGCTTCGCCGCACAACGGCAGCCCGACGAGCGAGCCGAGCAGGCCCTTCGGCATCTGCATCGACACGCGCTGCATCGACTGGTCGGCGTCTTTACGGCTGAACGTCACGAGAAACGGCGTGTACCCGCCCGCCTGGACACTCGACACGCCGGCGCTGAACGTTGGGTTGAACCCAGGCGTGGACGTGCACGGCGTGCCTTCGGGACCAGAGGTCAGCTGGAACGTCATGCTCTTGTGCACAGGCGTGTTCGGCCTCGCCCACGGATACAGGTCCGCTTCGGTCGTCTGCGGCTGGCAGGCGAACGGGGTCGTCAGCGGCGCGCGGGCGCCTGACTTGAAGTGCAGCGTCATCTCGCTGAACGGCAACTGTGGCGCATCGTCGAACGTGCTCGTCAGCCGGCCCGTCACCGGGTTGGCCGCGACCTGACCTGGCAGCTTGATGTCGATCCCGTGGCGGTCGTCGCGCAGCTCGATCGCGATTCGGAACATTTCGCCTGACATCGGATCTGACGAGTTCTGCGTGCGCAGCCAGACGAACCCTTCGATCGGGTTTGCCAGCAGCGGAGTGTTCAACAGCACCGTCCCGATCTTCGACGCTTCCGGACACGTTGCCGGTTCATTGGAGTCGAGCTTCAGCTCGGCGTCGGAGCATGTCTGCAGGCCGTCGGCGGCCGACGGGTTGAGCGCCATGCCTTCCGGGAGCGTGACGACGGCCTTCTTCAGATCGGACTCGCCGATGCCCAGCGGGTTCGAGCTCTGCGGCAGCGACAGCTGCACGGCCACCCCCGTTGGACTGTTCGCCGCTGTCGTCGTGGGCTGCGTGAAGATCGTCGGTTCGAACGGGACCTGTTCGCAGCCGGACAGCGTCGGACCGGCAGCGCTGCCCGAGACGAACGTGGTTGGCTGCTCATAGCTGTTGGATTCGGCGCTGAACGGCAGTTGTTCGCCCGAGCACGACGTCGGCAGGCGCAGGAACGCCGTTTCCGGTTCGCCGTCGGGGCACGTCTGTCCGTTGGCCCCTTCGCCAAAGCCAAGGCACGCTCCGCGCATGCGGTCGTGGCTGGGCGATGCGGGATCGCCCCAGGTCGTCACTTCGACATTCGTGATCGGCAGCGTGGTCGACGTGTTGCGGCTGACGATGTCGATCCCGTGATCTCCCGCGCGGACGTACGCGTCGAGCACGACGATCGTGCCCAGCACCTTGAAGCCCAACTGACTCGCCGCACCGGGGGGTGGCACCATGTTGAACAGGCCTGACAGTGGCGTCGCCTCACCGCCGAGCAGCAGGTGCACCAGACCGACCTGGCTGCCAGGCGGACAGTTTGGAAGCTGCTGCCCCCCAGGGCCCTCTTCCGCCAACTCGGCCGCGGTGCATGTCGGGACCGCCGTGGGGTTGCCGATCAACCCTGGCGGCAGGTGTACGGTCACGTCCTTGAAGTGCTCCACAGGTCCGGCGATCGGTATGAGATGAAACATCTCACCGGTTCCGCTGGCAAATGTGAGATCGGTCGTGAAGTCGCTCGGCACCGCCCCTGCCTGCTCGAGCGGTTCGCGTTCGCGGTCGAGCAGCGAGACGCCCATCGAGTCGAACGCGAACGGGCCGCGTTCGCCGACCGTGATCCTCTCTTGCGAGGTCTGCGCGGGCAGACCTCCCACGCTCACCGAGGACTGGTTGCTCAACACTCCGGACGCCCCGCCTTCGAGCATCGTTTCCAGCCTGATCGTCAGCTGCGTTCCCGGCGGCAGAACCTGTGCGATCGTGCATTCGAACGTCTTTCCGGTCGTTTCGCACGCAGGCGTTTGAGCTTCTTCTTCAGATGTTTCGTGATATGCGATCGACGAATCCGCGAACACGAAGTTTTCGCTCGGCGTCGCTGCCGTCAGGCCGGACCCCGTGGTGTCGGATACGACGATCGGCGCTTTGGTCTTTTCATCGCTCATGTTGACGATCGCCATCGTGATCTGGACGAATTCGCCCGGTTCGGCGTAGTCGGGCACGCTCGCGGTCACCGTGACCGGCGAGCTCGCCGCCACGCCCGCGGCAGGCGCCGCGGCGAACACTCCAAGCGCAGCCAGCAACGCGACAACGCACGTCAACCTCCGTGACACAGATCTCAACATCACTTACCCCCTCGGCGGACGACTCGGTTGGACGTGCTCTTCTGAGCCTTGCGGGCCTTCTTGGCCGCGTGCGGCCCGTACTTTCGGCGCGCCTTCGCGGCGCAGCGCGCACGCGCCTTCTTCGATCTGTGCCTGCACTTCTTCAGCGCCTGCGCGAGTCGCTGCGCGCGGGTGAGCGCCCTCGGCTTGCTCTGGCCAACCGCCTTGCCTTCCTTGCCCGCCACGACGTTGCCGAGACCGGTGAAGCCCGATGCGACGTTGAAGCTTGGCGCCGCGCTCGGCGAGCCCTGGCATTCGTCTCCGACGCAGCCGCCGGTCTGCGGCGCGGGCTGCACGAACCCGCCGCCGACTCTGACGTCGTACAAATCGACGAGCGAGTCGGTGTCACTGCCGACAAGCTGGCCTCTCGTGAGGATGAAGACGTTGTCGCCGCTTTCGTCGGACGCTCCGAACCATGCTCCGTAGCCGCCGGTTCCGGGGGACAGCAGCGACACTTCCCCTGACGCGAGGTCGTACTCGTAGACGTCTGTGAGCCCGTTCGTGTCCTGCGCCACGAGCGGCGCTGCGGTGGCGAAGAACATGTGTTCGCCATTGCTGGACACGAACCGCGGACGGATCGGCAGGTCGATGCTTTGGGGCTCCTTCGTGGCTTCAGGCTCGACTTCGGCCGAGGCGCTCGTCGGTGCGCCAGCCGGCATGCACGAGACGCAGCGCAGTTTGCGGGTCGACTCGTCGTACACATACAGCTGCCCGCTGCGCGCATCTTCCGCTTCTTCGGTGAGGGATTCGTTCGAGCGGAAGGCGAACACCTCGCCGTTGGCCGAGGCCTGTGCAAGCAGCGATGCGTGGGCGTAGGGCGCCTGTTTGCTCAATGGCGTCCCTGTTTCGGCCACGAGGTGGATCGCGCCTTCGTCCCAGATGTAGGTCCCTGCCGTCGCAAATTCTCCCCCCGCGCCGGCATAGAAATAGATGCGCTTGGCGTCGTCGCTGATCGCGCTCACCAGCTGTTCGCTGCTGGAGTCGTTCAAGCGGGCGACGAACGTGAGGTTCGATTCGGATTCGGGCGAGGGACCGTCTGTGTAGATGTAGAGGCCGACCCCCGCTCCACCGGGATCTGCATCGAGCAGCGGGTCGCTGCTGGTGAACACGACCTCGTGGCCGTCAGGCGTCATCGCCTGATAGCGCACGCCTTTCGGGCTCGCAATCGGGCTGCTCGCCTCCGACTGGCTGACCCAGGCGGTGCTCGTCCCATTGCGTCGCAGATAGAGCTGCGGCGACCCGCTCGCCGGAGACGCGAAGGCCACGCTCGATCCGTCCGTCGAGACGGCGTCCCTGTTGAGCAGCGCGTCCTGGATTTCTCCCTGACCCGCCGGGGCCTCGGATCCGCCGGAGGGGACGCTGCCGTCGGGCAGGATGCCGGCCAGCTGCAGTTGCCCGTCGCGCCACATATAGAGCTTGCGCTTGGAGCCTGTGGCTTCTGGCAACAGGTTCAAAGTGGTTTCAAACGTCACGGTGCTCAGGTCGGCGGAGGAGCCGCGCTGCGTGCCGTTCATGCCGAGCGGACTGAACGGGCCGGCGGTCAGCGGTTCGGAAATGGTTTCGAGGCCGCTGGTCGCGGTGTTCTCCCGATAGAGGTTGATTTCTTTTGGAACGCCGCCAGACCCATCCTCCAGTTGGTAGCCTTCGATTGCGGCGTATTCGAGATCCGTGGAGAAGACCGTGGCGGCCACGGCGCCTGGCAGGAACTGGAACGCTTCCAGCGTCGCCCTCGGAGTGATTCCCCGTGTGCGCCAGCCGTCTTCTTCGCGGCGGGCGATGTATTGAGTGAAGCCGAGCGCACCGGAGCCGCTGGTTTCACTGAAGCCCGCGAGCGCGCCATAGGCGACGGCTTCACCGTTGTCAGCGGCTTCGGTCACGTCGCCGTTACCGGTCACGTCGGTCCCGTTCTTTTCGAGCGGCGAGACCATCTCGTACGCACGGCATTCTGGGAGATAAAGCGAGTTTTGTTCTTCGCGGCGCAGTTCGTTGGAGCAGCCGCCGCTCGATGCGCCGGCGGCGGGGACACCGCACACCAACGCCATCACGAGCACGACCGCGAAGCAGGCTTGCACCCGCCCCACGAGCACCCTCAACACCGGCTGACAAGCAGTAGTCAAACCCATCCCCTCCCAACCTCTCTCTTTTCTTTCCCCGTAGCGATCAAGCTCGTTCTCCGGGCCGATTCGTGGTCACGCCACACGACGTCCGCCGCCGCAGCGCGGCGATGCGGTTGTTCACACCTGCTCACCTGGCTCATGCCCCCTCCTGTCGCGTGGTCGTATATGCGCTGATAACGCCTGTGAGCCGGCGGCCAAGCGAGGTCAAAGCCCACCTGTTGCGCTCGCCCCTGACAGGCGCATCTGTCACGGAGTTCTCGACCAGCCCATGCATCTGCAGGCGTGCGAGCAACTTCGAGACCTGGCCGGCGTCACGCACACCGGCGCGCTCTCCCACCTCCCTGTTGCTTGGCGAGAACCCCGCATCTGCAAGCTCGTCGACCGCCTGCAGCACCCGCGCAGTGCGATAGGTCAGGCGGATTGGTAGCTCACCAAGTCGTCCGTCCGTGTCAATCGCCTCAGTGTCCTCCTGCGCACGATCCACGCTGCGCGGCGCAGGCCGCGACCGCTCCCGCCGAGCGGATGCAGCGCCGAGATATGGCAGCACTATCAGAGCCATCAGCTCGCCCAGAAGCTCTCTCAGCTGGGGCTCACGGACAGTGCCTCGTCCCTGCCGCGTGAGCACCCGCGCCTGCAAGACCGCAAGGCATGCGCCAACCGTCGCCTCCGCGGTGAGCGTCCCTGCACCACCGCCATCCCTGCTCTCATCGCGGCCGGCGTCGACGATTCGGGTAAGTCGGCGCAGGATCCGCTCGCGCTCCTCGAGCACGAGTTGTCCGCCGCGTTGGGACTCAAGCAGGCATACGTTTGCAAGCGCCGGCTCAGAGTCGAAAAGGCACAGCACCGCCCACAGCCCGGCACGAACGCGCTCACGCCAGGATCCGTTCCCGATCTCGGCGGAGGCTGCAACAGCCGCCCGCTCGATGCGCGTCTCCAGGTCCTTCAGGACCGCGATGAAACACTCCTCACGGTTCTCGAAAAGCTCATAGAACGTGCGCCGCGAGACGCCCGCCCGCTGGCTGATCGCGGCCACGGAGGCCGCGACATAACCCCGCTCAGCCGTCACGCCAACTGTCGCAACGAGCACCCGCGAGCGCTGCATCGCCGACATCCGAGCGACCGCGACGACGTCGCTGCGCCCACCAGATGACACACTTCGCGCTTGCGTACGCCGTACAGAATCGGCACCCCGACTCACGACGAGCACCCCCGCAGTGTCAACGGGCGAAGATCGAGAGATGGTGCGCCGGCGAAGCCGGCTAGCGGCCTAGCCCAAGACTGGTGCCAGAGAGAGAGAGAGAGAGAGAGATGCGTCAGCTCTGCTGACGCATCTGGTTAAAGCACCCAACTTGAGCACGACCGGATGCTGCACGTATGACTCGAAACGTCTCACGCGAACGACAACCCTCTCATCAACTCGAACAAGGTCCCTCTCCACGGAACAACGCCCTCTGCTGCATGAACCCGGTCACAGAAATGCGAGCCGGCCCCAACCCTCTCTATGTACGCTGCCGGGCCACTTGACACCAGCGCCACGTACTATAAGCATAAAGTCAGAGCGCTGTCAAGGGCACCCAAAGCGACCTGGGCTTCGCCTTCCGGGGAGTTCGAGGCGGCGATCCCAACGCCCTCCGCTCCGCCGGCGAGACATAAGCGCATAGGCGTCGAAAACGTGTGTGCGATGATCCTTGGATGCCCGAGGAGAGAGGCAGGGCGGTTGCCCCAGCGACCGCTGAGCGGGTCCTTGCGAGCGAGCGCAAGCGGTGGGCGAGCCGTTGGCTGAGCCTCCAGGCAGGTCGTCCATGGTTTCGATCGGTCACGGCTGCCTTCCTGCTCTCGCTGCTGATCGTCTTCGCGGCGGGCATCGCTGCCTTCTTGGCCCTCGGCAATGGGCCTGAAGCGCCCCATGACCTGGTGGGGATCACGGGTCACCTAGGGAGCGTCGGCAAGGTGCTTGCCGCACCGGTCTTCCACTGGGATGGGGCCTGGTATCTCAGGCTGGCTGAGCACGGCTACCAACATTCGGTCGACACCGCCTACTACCCGCTCTACCCGCTCCTGATCTCCCTGCTGACGCCGATCGTCGGCTCCGCAGTGATCGCAGCCTTCGTCATCTCGGCTGGCTGCCTGCTCGTGGCGCTCGCCCTGCTCTACCGGCTCACCGCGCTGGAGCTCGGCGAGGGCGCGGCACGCCTCACGCTCTACCTCCTCCTGCTCTTCCCAACTGCTCTCTTCTTCTTCGCTGCATACCCTGAATCGCTGTTTCTCTGCCTCGAGGTCGGCGCGGTGCTGGCCGCGCGTCAGGGCCGCTGGGCGCTCAGCGGGGTCCTCGGCGGGCTCGCGGCTGCGACGCGCAACTCGGGCGTGCTGCTGCTGATCCCGCTGCTGCTGCTCTATCTCTATGGTCCCCACAGTCCGGGTCCGCGCAGTCCGAGTCCGCGCGAGACCGGCAGAGCCGTGATGCAACGCGCTCGCCTGCGGGCCGATGTCCTGTGGCTCGCGCTCGTGCCGCTCGGGCTGCTCGCGTTCGTGCTGATGAACCTCTTCACCTTCGGTGACGCGCTTGCGAGCTGGCACGCAGAGGCGTACTGGAAGCGCAGCTTCGCCGGACCGCTCAGCGCTCTCTGGCAAGGCGTTGGGCCGGCGCTCACCGCCGCGGGACATCTGCTCAGTGGGCATCCGTCAGCGGGAGCGATGCAGAAGCTCGCGCTGCTCGGCGTGGCCCTTGCCGCAATCATCGCGCTCGTAGGAGTGTGTCGCCGCCTACCGCCAGCCTACGGCGCCTACAGCGCCGCGGCGCTCGTGTGGTCTCTCTCCGCGCCAGAGCAGGGGCATCCGCTCGCCTCGAGCTCACGCTACGTACTGACGATCTTTCCCCTGTTCATGTGGCTTGGCTCCTACCTGCAGAGGCGGCGAAGGATCGCCGCAGCGCTGCTCGTCGTCTTTACGATCGGCCTCGTCTACTGCAGCGCACGATTTGCCACCTGGCATTGGGTGGCCTGAGGAGGCCCCTACGCAGCGAATCGCTGTGCTGCGCGCGCCTTCGCCTTCGCCGCCTCGACCTCGCGGTTCTTTGGCGGCGCGCAAACCCGTGAGCGCTGGCGCTACGCTGCGACTGTGGGGACGATCGCAGAGTGGTGGTCGCAGGGCGAATTGGCGAGGATCGCGCTCAGACAAGCTGAGCGCACGATCTTCATGCGGCGCGCCGGGACGGGACCGTCGCTCACGCTGCTCCATGGCTTCCCGAGCTCCTCGCACGACTGGGCGCAGCTGCTGCCTGCGCTTGCCGCCCGACACGAGCTGCTCGCACTCGACTTCCTCGGCTTCGGCGCGTCCGCAAAGCCACCTGAGCACAAGTACACGATCGCCGAGCAGGCCGACCTCGTCGAGGCTGCATGGGCGCTCGCTGGCATTCAAACGACGCTGCTCGTCGTGCACGACTATGCGGTGACGGTCGCCCAGGAGCTGCTGGCGCGGCGTGCCTCTGGCTCGCTCGCGGTCGATCTGCAAACGGTGCTGTTCCTCAACGGCGGGCTCTATGCGGACGTCTACAGGCCGCTGCCAGGGCAGGAAGCTTTGCTCGACCCACAGCTTGGACCGCAGATCAGCGCAGCGCTGAACCGCGAAGCGTTCGTCGAGGCGCTGCGACCCACGTTCGCAGAGAGCTTCGACTCGCTCGCGGCGCGCGAGCAGATATGGGAGGCGATGAGCCGCGATGATGGCCAGCTCAGCACTCATCGCCTGATCCGCTACATGCTCGAGCGCAAGCAGAACGCTACGCGTTGGCAGGACGCGCTTGAGCAGACCGACGTGCCAGTGACGTTCGTGTGGGGCATGCTCGACCCGATCTCCGGCGCTCACATGGCCAAGCACATCCGCGAGCGGCTACCCGACGCTCCGTTCACGGCGCTCGACGATGTGAGCCACTGGCCGATGCTCGAAGCGCCAGACCAAGTGGCAGCCGCCATACTCGCCGAGCCACGCTGAACGCGCTGGAGCCTGACGCGGCGGCCGCCATCCTGGCCGTCTGGCCTCTAGGCGCCGTGCTTGACGTGGCGCCCCTTGCTCTTGAACTGCACTGCAAGCGTCTTTGTCTGACGCTTCCTGCTCTTGCCCGTGCTCGGCGTGAAGACCACACTCACCTTCGTCGTCGAACCTCCAGCCTTCCGCTCGTGCACCTTGAAGACGACGAGCTTGCGAGCACTCGACTCCTTGGTCTCGGCTGTCAAACCCTTGCCCGACACCTCGAGCTTGCCGGCGGAAGGCGCGTAGACCCCCAGGGTCAACGTGCGCTGCTTCACCCGGTGGGAGCGAATTGCCAGAGCGGCGGGACACCCTTCGACTTCGATCGGGGTGTGCTGTTCGATCACGGCGCCGTTGTGGCCCTTGAACACGGTCGGCATCGAAAGCGGCGTCTCGCAGAGATTCGCGTTCGCGGCAAGCGCCGAGTCCGGCCCCTCAGGGAGCTTCAATTCGAAGCTCGTGATCGGCACATCAGG
>DASXDO010000044.1:0-23158 GCA_036490555.1 Solirubrobacteraceae bacterium
CCCCCCCGCCCCCAGCTCAGGTCAGCCGAGCTTCACCGTCTCGTGCAGCACACGCCCGCCGCGCTTCAACGTCAGCGAGTAGCTGCCCTTCGGGATCCTGCGCCTGCGGCTCAGCAGCAGCTGCGTCACGCCGTGCCTCGCGTAGAGGGCGAAGCCCTTGCCGTAGACCTTGCCGTTGCGGGCGAGGACCGCGGCGAGCTTGCCGCCCACGCCTGAGAATTTGACGGGAGCGCTGCCAGGTTTCGCCTTGCATTCCTGCGAGCTTGGGGAGCCAGACTGCGATCCAGGGCTCCTTTCGCAGGTGATCAGCTCGACCTTGCCCGCCGGCCCGCGGGGACCTGCGGGACCTTCAGCGCCCGCTTGGCCAGTCGCCCCAGTCTTGCCCGCCGGGCCTTCCGCACCGTCCTTGCCCGCCGGGCCTGTAGCGCCATCTTTGCCCGCCGGGCCTTCGGCGCCGGTGGATCCGGTCGCACCAGCCGCCCCAGTCGCACCTGTAGCCCCAGTCGCCCCGGCATTCCCCTGTGGCCCCTGGGCGCCCGTCGAACCGGTCGCGCCTGTCTGACCTGGGGGCCCTTCAGGCCCTTCCGCCCCTTCGACGCCTTCGCCGGTCAAGGGAGCTTCGGTCGCAACCAGCTCGTTGTCGAGCAGCGTCAGCGCCGCGGTCTCTGGCCCTTCGACGCTTGGCGTGAAGCGCACGCTGACGCTGCACGTCTGCTCGAAGCCCAGCGTCCTCGCGGTGCAGCCGTCGCTCAACACCTCGAAGTCGCTCGCGTTTGTGCCTGCGAGCGAGATGCCTGTGATCGCAAGGGATTGAGCGCCGATGTCTGTCACTGACACGACTGAGGCGTCAGAGGGCTCGCCCACCGTCAGCGCGCCGAAGGCGCCTCCAGCGACTCTCGCCTCTGGAGCGGAGTGGAAGAGTTCGTTCTCCTTCAAGACTCCTTCGCCGTCGATGACGAGCACGTTGCCGGTGGCGAGGCTCACGGCAGTTGACCCTTCGCGAGCGATGTTCATCGGCGGAGCGGCACGCCAGGTGTTCGTGGCGGGATCGTAGATTTCCGCCGACTTCGTGACTTCTTCGCTGTTTTCGCCGCCGGCGACGAGCACTTCGCCGTTTGGCAGTGCCGCAGCGGCAGGCCCTTCACGCCCTTCCAGCATCAGCGCGGCAGGCGTCCAGGCATTGCTCGCAGGGTCGTAGATTTCACTTGTGCCCAACTGACCGCTGTCGTTTTCGCCGCCGGCGACGAGCACGTCCCCGTCAGGCAACTCGACCGCGATCTCGCGTTCGCGCGGTTCGAGCATTGGCGCGACTTCGCTCCAGGTGTTCGTATCAGGGTCGTAGACTTCGGCGGAGGACAGATAGGTTTCGGCTGACCCTTCGCCGCCTGCGACGAGCACGTCCCCGCCGGGCATCACTGCCGCGGCAGCGCCTTCTCTTGCGGTCATCATTTCTTCGGCGGGCGTCCATTCGTTTGAGGCAGGGTTGTAGGTTTCGCTGCTCTTCAGGTATTCGCCGCTGCCAAATCCGCCGAGCGTGCCGTTGTGGCCGCCGGCGACGAGGATCTCGCCGTTGGGCAGCGACGCTGCGACCGGGAAGGACCGCGTTTCTTCCATCGGCGCCGTCGGGGCCAGCGCTTCTCCAGAGGGATTGAGGACTTCGGTGCTTGCGACAGCCGCTTTGCTTTGCTTGCCGCCCATCACGAGGACGTCGCCGTCTGGCAGGGTCGCGGCGGCCGCGAAGGCGCGTTCTTCGCCAAAGAACGCGAACGCAGAGGTCCAATACCCTTCCGCAGGCGTGCGGGCAGGCCCGCCAAACGCGGGCCCCGCGGCGGCCGCAAGCGCCGCCAATGCAATCATCGATGATGCGGCAAGCCTTCGGCAAGGACGAAGGCGCGCAGAGATGTGGTTACTTGTCATAGCCGCACCGTACCCCCATATTCGGACATGCGAACATGACTAGACGGACATACGACTGGACTTCAAGTCACACGCGGTGCACGCTCCAATGCCCCCTTCACCGTCGCATCGAGCGCGTTCACGCGATACAGCGCGACCGCCTCTGACGAGCCGAAGCGCAGCTCGCCGCCGCCATCGGCGCCATGGTGCATCGCGACGCAGTGCTCTAGGGAAAGCAGTCGTTCGCGGCTCAGCGAGGAGGGCGCGTTGCCCGCGATCAGGCGCAACCCCAGCTCGACGTGGCCAAGCAGCCTGCCCTCCTCTGTGCGAGAGATCTCTGAGCCATAGGAGAACTCCCTCGTCCTGCCGATGTCATGGACGATCGCGGCGCAGAGCAGCAGGTCACGGTCGAGGCGCGGATGCACCTCGCAGAGCTCCAAGGCGAGCGTCGCGACTGCGACCGTGTGCTCCAACAGGCCGCCAAGGTAGGCATGATGCCTGCCTGCCCCGCCCCTGCTGCCTGGCTCGCCAGGCAGCCCACACGGCGCGCGCCTCAGCTCCTCACGCACCGCCTTGTTGCCCAGCAGCCGCTCGCAGAGCCCCCTCAGCCCGTCGTCGTAGATCTCGCGAACCAGATGCTCGAGGAAGCCCTCCAGCTCGTTCAGGTCGCGCCTCGACGCTGGCAGGAAGCCTGCGAGCTCCTCACCTGAGACCTCAACCCGCTCAACCTCCCTCACTTCCACCTGGAGCGCGTCTTTGAAGCGCTCCACCCTGCCCTTCACGTGAACGATGTCGCCGCTCTCGAAACGCCCTGAGAGCAGATCTGCGTCCCTGAAGGCGCGCCCCAGCACTGAGCCCGTCGAATCGCGCAGCTCGAGCGTCAGGTAGGGCGAGCCTGAGCGCGAGATCCCCCGCTCCTTACGCACACAAGCGAATACGCCGTCGAGCGCCTCGCCTGCGCGCAATGTGGCAATTGGGCTCGAACTGGGCATAAGCTCTTCATCATGTACGGTGGTTCGGATGCAGCCTCTCATCTGGGATCGACGTCCTGACGGGCTGAGGGCCCCCGCGATGATCTGCGCCTTCCAGGGCTGGAACGACGCGGGCGACGCTGCCTCAGGCGCTGTCTCCTTCCTTGCCAGCGAGCTGGAAGCGGACCGCTTCGCCCAGGTCGACATCGAGGAGTTCTACGACTTCCAGACCAACAGGCCGAAGATCGAGCTCTCTGAGGAGAAGCGCGAGATCACCTGGCCAACCGTCGAAATGCTCGAGGCGAGGGCGCCAAGGGCCCACAGGGACCTCGTGCTCGTCCAGGGCGTTGAGCCCTCGCTGAAGTGGATGACCTTCAGCAAGCTCATCGTCGACCTCGCGGACGCGCTTGGCGTGCAGCTCGTCGTCACGGTTGGCGCCCTGCTCGCGGACATCCCCCACTCGCACCCTGTCGCGATGACAGGCTCCGCCTCTGACCCTGCGATGCTCGAGCGCCTCAGCCTGCCTCCCTCCACCTATGACGGCGTCACTGGCATCGTCGGCGTCGTCCACAACGCCTGCGCCGAAGCAGGCCTGCCGTCAGCGAGCATCTGGGCGAGCGTGCCTCACTACGTCGCTGCAGCGCCGAACCCGAAGGCGACGCTCGCGCTTGTGCGCAAGCTCGAGGGCCTCGTCGGCGTCACCGTCGACGCCTCTGAGCTGGAGCAGGCATCCTCGGAGTATGAGCGCCAGGTTGGCCTCGCCGTCCAAAGCGACCCTGACATCCAGGCCTTCGTCGAGCGCCTCGAACGCGCGGCGGAGAGTGAACGCGAGCAGCTCGACCCTGAGGAGCTCCCCTCAGGCGAGTCCCTCGCCCGCGAATTCCAACGCTTCCTGCGTCAGCGCGGCGACGGTCGCTGAGTCGTTAGGGGCGACGCCGCATGCGGCGTCGCGGCAGGATCGCATGCGATCCTGCCTTGGGGTCGCACATGTGCGACCCCACCGATTCGCACATGTGCGAATCGGCCGATCTGCGCATGCGCAGATCGGAAACCCCATTCGACTAAAGGGTCCCAAGCGCGACGTAGAGTGCCACTCGTACTGACACCAACTCCAGGGAGGGCACATCAGCGAGGCGCACGACTTGCGATTGCCCACCGTGGGCGAGCCGCTTCCCTGGCCGCAGAGGCCTTTGGAATACGGGAGAAGCTGACCACCTACTGCCTGGACCCCACCCACGTGGTAGGAGGAGCAAAGGCCAAGGGCTTTGCGTTTGCGCTTGGCATCACCCTCGAGACGGTGGATCATCTCACCGCGCAAATCGCCGCTGGCATCCTGCGCGCTCCGATCGGCGCCGTCAGGGACAACCCGCCCTACGGGGTCAACTGCGTGGTGGACGTGCCCATTCAGGGAACTGGCGCACACCGTCAGCGTGTTGTCAGCGTCAGGACGGTCTGGCAGCTTGCAAAGCCTGGCTGCGCACCGCGCCTTGTGTCTGCCTACATCAACGATTAAGCTGAGGGGCGCAATGCCGATTGTTAAGCAGGCCATTCATGAACACGACGTCGTCGCGCTGACGAGGCAGGTCGGCCAGTGGCCAACAGGGACGATCGGTGCAGTCGTCAGCGAGCATGGCAGCTTCAAGCAGATCGAGATCGCCGACGAGCGAGGGCGAATGCTCGACCTCGTCTCACAGGCCGAGGATCAGCTCGAGCTCATCGCCAAGCACAGCTGACGCCGCTTCATCACCCTTCTGCGACGGGACAGGCGATGCGATAGTCGCAGAGTCTGCAGGCCGCAGGCGAGGGGGTTGGGTCGAAGCGCTCCTGCATGATCGACTCGCCGACCTCTAGCACGGTGTCCCTCACCCACTCAGGGCCAGGGCCGTCCTGGGGCAGTGGCACCTTCAGGTCGTCGAGCAGGTAGTAGTAGGCCTGTTGGGAGCTCTCCAACTGCCAGGATTCCTGTGCAGCCAGTGCGTAGAGGGCGAGCTGGATGTCCTGACGTAGCTGCTCTTGGGTCCTTGGCCTGCCCGTCTTGTAGTCGATCAGCTCATGGCTGCCATCTGGCAGGCGGTCGACCCTGTCGACCCTGCCGCGCACGTAGTGGCGATCGAGCTTGAAGGCGAAGGAGCGCTCGAACCAGAGTGGGGTTGACTGCTCATCGGCGAGTCTCTCGTGATAGCGACGCAGGGCGTCGCTCGCCTTCTCTCTGAGGCGGCGGTCATCAGGGCCATCGCCGAAGCCACCCCTGCGCCAGCAGACGTCAAGCAGCTCGAGCAGGGTGGAAAGCTCGCCACCACCGGCGACGTGGTAGCGCTCAAGGACCTGATGCAGGGCGATGCCAAAGCGCTGGTTGCGCGTCTGGTCGGCAGGCAGGCGCAGGACGCGCGCGAACTTGTAGCGCAGCGGGCAGCCCCTGTAGGTCTCGATGTCTGAAGCTGAGAGCAGGAGGCCTTCGCCCTTGCGTGGGAGGAAGCGCCGCAGCGGCGGCTCGCCAGCGGTGCCCCTGACGACGCCAGAGCCAGGCTGGGAGCGGCCTGTTCTGCCAGCGAGCAGTTCCTCGTCGAGCGTGGAGCTTTCGAGGATCTCGCGCTGGAGGGGGGTGACTGCGGCGAGCAGCCTGTTGTTGACGTCGGCGAGCGCCTCCTCAATGCCTTGGCCTTCAGGCCGTTCGAGCAGGGCGGCGAGCTTCACGAGCTCGAGGTAGCGGACGATCCCATGGGAGACGTCGACGTCAGTGTCAAGGCGCAGCTCGCCAAGCCTGCCGCCAATGCTGGAGACGCCATCAAGCAGCTCCTGGCGCATCGTTCGCAGAGCCGCTTCGATCAGCTCCTCAGTGCTAGCAGGCCTCGCCTGGGGCTCCTCCCACTCCGCTCCAAGCGCCTGCCGCAGCTGCTCGACCGTCGCCGCCTCCTCCGCAGGTAGACGGTCGATGCCGCCGCCAAGGATGTAGGTGTGCGTCACACCAGGAGGCAGAGTCCGCAGACCAAGGATCTGCACCGCGTCCGCGTCGAACTCCGAATCGTTCGCTCGATGCGCCTCCAGCCCGTCCTCCTCGCCTGCCTCAGAGGAGATGAGCTGCTTTGCGAGCTCGCTCGCGCCAGACCAGGGGAAGCGGCGTTCGAAGGAGGAGGCGAAGTCGATCAGCCAGGCAAGGCTCGCCTCCCTGTCAGCTGTCTGAAGCTGGGCATCAAGCGGGTTGCCCTTGTTGAGGCCAACGTTCTGCAGCAGGTAGTCGACGAAGCGTCTTGGCGGCAGCTCCTGCATCGCCTCAGCCGCCGCCCTGTACATCGAGAGGAAGCGCCTGATGCGCTCGCAGGCCTCAGGCGGCACCTGCGGAGACTCGATCGAGGCAGGCAGGGCAGTGACGATGTCAAGCCTGCGCCTGCGCGCGATCTGGACGACCTGGGCGAGGTCGACATGCCGCATCTCGATCGGCGGCCTGAGCAGGACCCTTGCCGCAGCGCCAGCGTCATGCGGGTCAAGCAGGATCCGCATCCAGGCGACGACGTCACGCACCTCTGCCCTGCGCAGGACCGCAGCTGAGCCCTCAGTCCTGTGCGGGATCCCGCGTTCGCCAAGCGCCTTCGAGAGGGCCTTTGCGGCGGCTGCGTCGCCTGCGAGCATGACGGCGATCTGACGTGGGTGGACGTCTTCTCTGAAGAGCAAGCGCTCGACGTCGCTTGCGACTGCAAGCGCCTCCGCCCTAGCGTCAGCGCAGCGCCAGAAGCGGACCTCTCCGCAAGCCCGCACGAGGTCTTCGAGCAGGGGCATCGACATGAACGATACGACCGTCCTACGCTCTTAGGATGGAGAACGTCGACTGGCGCCTTGCGCAGCGGATCGGGGAGATGGTTGCAGGCAGCCCTCCAGCAGGCAGTAGCAACGTCTCTGCGCCAGCGACCCCAGTCGCTGAGCTGACAGAGAAGATCACCTCCTATACAGGCATGACGCTGCAGCGTCAGCCGCCGCCCTTGGAGCTCGTCGACCGCCCACACTGGATCTCAGCGAACCTGAAGAGCATGAGGCCAATGCTCGACCCCCTGACAGAGCGATTGGGCGGCGGGCTTGGCCCACTCGGAGGCGCAGTCCGCTCCGCCTCGAGCCTGCTCGTAGGCATCCAGGTCGGCGCTTTGACAGGCGTGCTCTCCCAGCGAGTGCTTGGCCAGTATGACCTCGCCCTGCTCGATGCGTCAGTGCCGCCAAGGCTGCTGCTCGTCGCGCCAAACCTCGCCCAAGCGGCGAAGAACCTGAGCGTCGACCGCGAGGAGCTCGTCTCCTGGGTGACCGTCCACGAGGTGACCCACGCAGTCCAGTTCGGCAGCGCCCCCTGGCTAAGAGAGCATCTTGGCGGCATCCTCAGCGAGCTGATCTCGAGCATGCAGGTGAGCGTGAACGCGGACAGCGGCCTTGGCCTTGGGCTCGACTTCGGCGACCTCGCCCAGCTGCGCGGCCAGTTGAGCGACCTCGTCTCAAAGGCCCGCAACGGCGAGCTCCTGAAGATCACGCTTGGCGACGAGCGCTGGCAGCTAGTCGAGAAGATGCAGTCAGCGATGTCCTTGATCGAGGGTCATGCAGAGCATGTGATGGACGCGGTCGGCGCAGAGCTCCTGCCCTCGCTGCCAAGGCTGCGCGCCGCGATGACCCGCCGCCGCCAGCACCGGCCACTGCCCTGGCGGGTCCTTGAGAAGCTGCTCGGCCTCGAGCTGAAGATGCGCCAGTACGAGGTGGGGCGGAAGTTCTGCGACGCGGTCGTGGCAGCAGGTGGCCCAATCGCGCTCGCACCCGCCTGGAGCTCCGTCGAGGGGCTGCCAACCGCCGCGGAGCTGGAGCAGCCCTCGCTCTGGCTTGCCCGCATGGGCTAGCGGAGCGCTGGCTCGACCCGCACCTGCTCGATCAGGCTGCTCAACCCAACCGAGTGGCCTGCGCTGGCTTGCAGCGAAGCGACTGCGTCTCGGCCCAGCCCCGGCGGCGATCCTCACTCTTTTAGTCAGAAAAACCGCACCAGAGCGCGGAAATACGCGTGAGCGGAATGCGCGGTGACCCACGCATGTGCGTCTTGATACCAGAACGAATGTTCTGCCTGTTACAAAGTCCATAGGACTTTTAGTCGATCTTCACGGGCTTTTTACCCTTGCCTGGCACGATGCCGTAACAATCGATAGAGCCTGGGGTACAAACAGATGTTCGTGCTAGGCTGAAGATCAGTCTGCACAGCATCTACATCAGTGCAAACGGAACACCAGGAGCCCCCTCCATATGGCAACAGCCGCAACAACTTCTGAGAAGAGCGCAACGGCCGCGAAGGCGAAGCGCGCAAGCTCTGCGGGCGCGACGACGCGTCGCAGCACGACGAAGGCGAAGGCAAGCAGCGCCCGCAACACCAACGCAAACCGCTCACGTACGACGAAGAGCCGTACGACGGCAAGCTCACAGACCCGCACAGGGGCCGTCGGCACCTACGCCGAGAAGGCCGTCCTCATCCCCGTCGGCGCAGCCCTGATCGCGCGTGAACGCCTTGTTGACGGCGTGAGCACGATCGTCTCTGACTACTCGAGCCCCTCCGCCGCCCAGGCCCAGCTGAACAAGTTTGAGCGCCGTGGCCACACAGCGCGCAGCAGGCTGGAGCGCGAGGCGCGCCGTACCCAGGTCCGCCTCGAGCGTGAGCTGCGTAGGCGCAAGCGCGGGCTTGACAAGGCGGTTGGCGATCTTGACCGCAGGCGCGAGACGCTGGCGAAGAACATCACTGACCAGGTCGACCAGACCTCGACGAGCATTGAAGCCCGCATCAAGGAGGGCAGCGAGCTCGCAGGCAAGCTCCAGGACAGGATCAAGGAGATCGCCGCCTGAGCCTGGGACCTACCAGGACACAGCTTCCCCCATCGATAGGCGCTCTAGGAGAGGCGCCACAACGGATGGGAAAGTCTGCCGGCCTCATAACCCCGCCGGTAGAAAGAAGGACCCTCTCCTCCCTCAGCCAGCGGGGCGGCCCCCACCGCCCCGCTGGCGCTTTAACAGGCGATGGACGCCTGAGGGCGTCCCAAGACTCAGGCGCGAGCCTCCCTGGCGTCGAAGGCATCCCCAATCGTCCTCGCCACCCTTCCTGCTCCACCCCCAATCGTCCTCGCCGCCCTCCCTGCTCCAAGCGCTTGACGAGATGGTCATATGGTCGGCGGCAGAGGTCTGCGAGAATAGGGCGCGATGAGCACTGAGACGCAGATACGCGAGGCCTTGAAGGCGGTCATCGATCCTGAGCTGCACCGCTCGATCGTCGAGCTTGACATGGTGCGCGACGTGACGATCGGCGCAAATGGCGTCGTCGACGTCACCGTCTCGCTGACGACGCCAGGCTGCCCGATCAAGGGCCACTTCCAGAAGTCCGTCGCCGAAGTCGTTGGCGACCTCGAGGGCATCAGCCACGTGAACGTCTACTTCGACGTGCTCGACGAGAATCAAAAGGCCGCCCTGCGCCAGAAGCTTGGCAGGGGCACGCTGCCAGAGGGCGCACTCGCCCAGGTCGGCTCTGTGCTCTGCATCGGCTCAGGCAAGGGCGGCGTCGGCAAGTCGACGTTGACGGCGAACCTCGCGGCTGCGCTTGCAGCGGAAGGCAGGCGCGTAGGCATCCTTGACGCTGACGTCTGGGGCTACTCAATCCCGCGCATGTATGGCCTTGGCGCGACGCGGCCGCCAGTCTCCGCAGAGCGCAAGATCCTCCCACTTGAAGCCCATGGCGTGAAGGTGATGTCGATCGGCTTCTTCGTCGAGGAGGACGCAGCGGTCGTATGGCGTGGGCCAATGCTGCACAAGGCGTTGACGCAGTTCCTCCAGGACGTCGCCTGGGGTGCGCTCGACGATCTCCTGATCGATCTGCCGCCAGGCACAGGCGACGTCTCGATGACGCTTTCCCAGCTCCTGCCCCAAGCGAAGTTCACGATCGTCACAACCCCGCAGCCAACTGCCCAAAAGGTCGCGCGTCGCTCCGCGGAGATGGCAAAGAAGCTCTCGCTCGAGATCGCAGGCGTGATCGAGAACATGTCAGTCTTCGTCACGCCCTCAGGCGAGCGCTTCCAGATCTTCGGCGAGGGCGGCGGCCAGGAGCTCGCAGACGAGCTCGACGTGCCGCTGCTTGGCAAGGTGCCATTGACGATGCCACTGCGCAAGCACGCAGACAGCGGTCTGCCACTCGTCGTCGAGGACCCAGACGACCCTGCCGCCCAGGCGATCAGGCATGCCGCACGCGGCCTGATCGCGCTTGCGCCACCCCCGGCGCTGCCAGTGCTGCAGGTGACAGAGCCAGCGATCCCAGTCGCCGCCGCGAAGCCGGTGGGGATGTCGTTGCCAATGGCCTGAGGCAAGCGTCGCCGGCCACCGGTCTCGAGGCCGAGCGTCGCGGAGCACGGGGAATGGGTCTGCAAATCGACAGCACGAAGGACGGCGGCGCAGAGGAGGAGCTCGCGCAGCCAAAGGCGGCAGCCAAGCAGGCGATCGAGGGCGAGCCCGTCGATGCAGCCAGCCCAGGCGAGGGCGAGCCCGTCGATGGAGCCAGCCCAGGCGCTGAGGAGGGCATCGGCAGCGACGAGCGCCTCGCGAAGGCCCAGCGGCTGCAGGCCGAAGGCATCGCGCCCTTTGCGCATGTCGACATGCTCGGTCGCGACAGCTCAGCGGCGATCCTCGCGGCCCACGATCCCTCGCAACTGGAGCATGGCGAGCACCCTGAGCTGCCCTGCAAGCTCGCAGGCAGGATCGTCTCCAGGCGCGGCCATGGCAAGAAGAGCTTTCTTGACCTGCGCGACAACTCAGGCGAGATCCAGATCTACGCCGCGGAGGACTCGCTTGGCGAGCAGCCCTACGCTCGCCTGCTCGAACTCGACATCGGCGACATCGTCGCGATCGAGGGTTGTCTCTACGTAACCCAGCGCGGCCAGCTCGCGGTCAGCGTCCATCGTTTCACGCTGCTGACGAAGGCCCTCAGGACGCCGCCGTCGAGATACCACGGCGTCGGCGACGCAGGCACTAGGCACCGCTTTCGCGAGCTCGACCTGATGGCGAACAAGGAGGCCCGTGAGCTCTTCAGGGTGCGCAACAGGACGATCGAGGCGCTACGCGCCTGGCTTGGTGAGCATCGTTTCATCGAGGTCGAAACGCCCGTCCTGCAGACGCTCGCAGGCGGCGCCTCGGCGCGTCCGTTCGTCACGCACCACAACGCGCTTGACATCGACCTCTCGCTGCGGATCTCCGTCGAGCTCTACCTGAACAGGTGCTTGATCGGTGGCATGGAGAACGTCTATGACCTTGGCAAGTGCTTTCGCAATGAGGGCATCTCCTACAGGCACAGCCCTGAGTTCACGATGCTCGAGTGGCTGCAGAGCTACTCCGACTACAACGACGTCGCGCGCCTCACCGAAGAGATGGTCGCTGGCGTCGCACAGGAGGTCCTTGGCACCACGATCGTCGAGCGCTCCGGGCAGAGCCTCGACCTCTCCGTCTGGCGGCGCACGACGATGCAGGAGGTCGTCCTACAGGAGACAGGCCTCGACATCATGGACTCAGACGCGGCAAGCCTGATCGCGCTGCTGAAGGAGCGCGGCGAGAGGATCCACCCTGAATCGAGCTGGGCGCACGCTGTGCACACGATCTACAGCAAGCTCGTCGAGCACACGCTCGTGCAGCCGACGCTCGTCTTCGACTTCCCCGTCGAGCAGTTCCCGATCACGAAGCGACACGCTGAGCACCGGGAGCTCGCAGAGCACTTCGACGCGGTGATTGGCGGGATCGAGCTCGTCAGCGGCGACAGCGAGGTGACGGACCCCGTCGAGCAGCGTGAGCGCTTCGTCGAGCAGCGCAGGGGCAGGGGCGAGGAGGCCGACGAGGCCCACCCCCACGACGAGGAGTACGTTCGCTCGCTCGAGTATGGCCTTGCGCCCTCCGCGAGCGGTGGCATGGGCGTCGACCGCCTGCTGATGATCCTCACGGGCTATGAGACGCTGCGCGAGGTGCTTGCGTTCCCGACGATGCGAGAGCGGCAGCAGGGACAGCAGTGAGCGACGAGGCGACAGCGGCAGGCCGCACGGCGCAGCAGGCCGACGACGCGGCGAGCAAGGCGCCGAACGACGCTGCCGGCTCCGGCGATGCCACGGGAGTCGAAGCGCAGCTCGAAGCGCTGCACTTCCCTGGGGCCCCCTCGGTCTCAGGCCCGATCCCTGGGCCTCGCTCGCAGGAGCTGCTTGCAGAGCAGGCGGAACTGGAGAGCAAAGCCCGCTCCTATCCACGCAGCGTGCCAATCGCGATCGAGGAGGGCAGCGGCGCGACGATGAGAGACGTCGATGGCAACGTCTTCCTTGACTTCTTCGGCGGCGCAGGCGTCCTCAATGTCGGCCACTCCAACCCAAGCGTGCTCGCCGCCGCAAGCGAGCAGCAGGGCAAGCTCGTGCACGCGCTTGACTTCCCGACGAAGCCAAAGCTCACGCTGATGCGCAAGTTGAAGAAGCTGCTGCCAGGACGGCTGCGGGACACAGCCCGCTTCCACTTCGGCGGGCCTACCGGCTCAGACGCGATCGAGTCCGCGATCAAGCTCGCGAGAGCCCACACGGGGCGCTACCCGATCGTCGCCTTCCAGGGCTCCTACCACGGCATGACCTCCGAAGCGCTTGCGGTGACAAGCGACACGTCCTTTGGCGGCCCGCAGAGCACGCCTGTGCACTTCATGCCCTACCCCTACTGCTACCGCTGCCCGCTTGGGCTTGAGCGAGACAGCTGCGGGACGGCGTGCGCGAAGCTGCTCGACACGAGCCTCTCAGACCCCCATACCGGCCTGCCAAAGCCAGCCGCCGTCCTGATCGAGCCGATCCAAGGCGAGGGGGGCACGATCGTGCCCCCGCCTGGCTATCTCAGCGAGGTGAGGGAGATCACGAAGCGGCATGGGGTGCCCTTGATCGTTGACGAGATCCAGACTGGGTTCGCGCGCAGCGGCATGATGTTCGCCTGCGAACACGATGGCATCACACCTGATGTGATGACGCTCTCGAAGGCCCTTGGCGGGATCGGCTATCCGCTCTCCTGCATCGCCTACGACTCAGAGCTCGACGACTGGCAGCCAGGCGCCCACATCGGCACCTTCCGCGGCCACCAGGTCGCGATGGCGGCAGGGGCGGCGGCGATCGACTTCATCCAGCAGACGGAGCTCGTCGCTCACACGGCAAGGCTTGGCGATGAGGCCCTGCGGCTGCTGCGCGAGGCGGCCTTGGAGCTGCCCTCGATCGGCGAGGTGAGAGGCAGGGGCCTGATGATCGGCGTCGAGCTCGTGAGCGACCGCGAGAGCAAGACGCCCTGGCCACAGCTTGCCGCCGACATGCGACGGGCCTGCTGTCAGAAGGGCCTGATCATCGAGGTTGGCGGGCACTACGGCAACGTCGCCCGCTTCCTGCCGCCACTCGTGCTGACGCGACGGCTGATGCTGACGGGCATCGACATCTTCCTGCAGACGTTGAGGGAGCTGGAAGCGCTGCTCAGCACGCCGCAGACGCTGGTCGCCGACTGAGCGACCTGCCGACTGAGCGGCCTCGGCGCCCTCAGCGGAATCAGCGACCTCAGCAGGACCGGCGGGATCGATCGGCGGCCTCAGCCGGATCAGTGACCTCGGCAGCCTCGACAGGATCGATCGGCGGCCTCAGCCGGATCAGTGACCTCGGCAGGACCGGCCTGACCGACTGGCGGCCTCAGCCGGATCGCGCCGCCGCGAGCCTCAGCATCCGTATATCTCATTTTTTAAATTCACAACCAACTGGTTGTGGGTTCTCAAATCGAGATGCTCGCCTCGACGACCCGCCGGGGCGCTTCCTGCGAAGCGGCGCTTCCCGCGAAGGCCGTATCAGGCTCTCCCGTAAAGCGCCAGAGCCCTACTTGCTGTTCGCAAAGTACTCCGCGTTGATCTGGGCGAACTTCTGCCACTCATCGGGGAGCTGGTCCTCGGCGAAGCACGCATCCACTGGGCAGGCCTCGACGCAGGCATCACAGTCGATGCACTCCTCTGGGTCGATGTAGAGCATCTCGGCAGCTTCGTAACCGGGCTCGTCGGGCGTAGGGTGGATGCAGTCGACTGGACAGACCTCCACGCAGGAGTTGTCCTTGGTGCCGATGCACGGCTCGGCGATCACGTATGCCATTCGCTTCTTTCCTGGTCGGCGTTTGCTTGCCGGCGGCTTGGTCTGCGCCGGAGCAGCCATTCTATGATGCCGCCTGGGATGCTGCTGCTGACAGGCGCTACAGGCGAGATAGGCTCGGCCCTGCTGCCACGCTTGCTGGCACAGGAAACCCCTGTGCGCTGCCTCGTGCGCGACCCGCGACGGCTTGGCCCCCAGCGTGTGCGCGTCCAGATCGCGCTTGGCGATCTGACGGACCCTCCCTCGTTCCGCAACGCGATGCGCGGCGTCGACACGGTCGTGCACCTCGCAGCCGCGATCCGCGACCAGCCAGCTGGCTCGATCGAGGAGCTGAACGGGATCGCGACCTGGCGCATGGTCCAGGCGGCGCGCGAGGCGGGCGTGCAGCGCTTCGTCTTCTTCTCGGCGATCGGCGCCTCCACGCACCATCGCAGCCGCTTCTTCAGAGCGAAGGCGCTTGCTGAGCAGGCGGTCCGCGAGGCAGGCATCGCCTGCACGATCTTCTCGCCTTCGATCGTCTACGCCCCTGGCGATCGCTGGCTGACGCTGCTGGAGCGCATGTCCCTCGCAGGCCTCACGCCAATGAGCGGCAGCGGCAGGGCGCTCTACCAGCCAATCTGGACCGAGGACGTCGCCGACTGCGTTGTAGCTGCGCTGCGGGGAGGGGCCGCACACGGAGGGACTGCAAGCGGCCGGAATGGCCTGTCAAGCAACGGCGACGGAATGTTCAGACAGTACGAGCTCGCGGGCCCTGAGACGCTCAGCGAGAACGACATAGTGCGCCTCGTGCTGCGCTCCTTGGGCCGCCGCGAGCGGCTGCTGCACGTGCCGACGCCGATCGTCTCGCGCCTGCTGGGGCTGGTCGAGCGTCTCGCCGGCTCAGCTGCGTTTGCGACCTGGGACGAGGCGGAGTTGATGGAGGCGTCGATGGTCTCCGCGCGCGGCGCCGCCGATGCGGAAGCGCTGGGGATCAAGCCGCAGCGGATGGAGCGGGTGCTCGGGGTCGGCTGATCGAGCCTGGCTCGGTAGGACTAGTCGAGCCTGTAGCCCCGCCCAGGCCAGCCACTCATTGGCTGAGACGAGCCCTGGAGGATTCGTCAACTTCGAGGTTCGCTACGCTGCCCGGCGTGGGCTCGCAGCGTCTCAATCTGCGCAGGTCTAAGCAGCTTGGCGTGGCAGCGTTGACGAGCGTGACGCTTGTCGGAACGATCGCGGCCCCAGCCTCCGCGCTGCTGGCGACCCGTACATGGGTCTCTGGCGTAGGCTCCGACGCCAATGCTTGCAGCCGCACCGCTCCATGCGAGACGTTCGTTGGCGCGTTCTTGAAGACGGAAACTGGCGGGGAAATCGACGTGCTCGACTCAGGCGGATTCGGCGCCCTGACGATCACGAAGTCGATCAGAATCGCTACGACCGGAGATACGGCGGGCGTGCTCGTCTCGGGCACGAACGGCTTCGTCGTCGACGCCCCAGGCGAAAACGTCGTGCTGAAGGGGCTCGACTTCAACGGGCTCAGCTCAGGCCTGATTGGCCTCGACGTGCTCGAAGCCGCAAGCGTAAGGCTGGAAGACAGCACGATCCAGGGCTTCAACACAGGGATCTACTTCGCGCCAGGCAGCGCGAACGCGAAGCTCACGGTCGCGAATAGCGTGATCAACGACAACGCCGAAGACAGCGTGCTGATCGCCCCGCAGGGGAGCGGCAGCGCAAAGGCGAATCTCGTCAACGACACAATCGAAGGGGGCGCCTGTGGCGTCGCCGTGGGCGCGTATGGTTCGACCGCCTCCGCTGGCCTCGCGAACGACTGCGGCACGAATTCCTCTGGCAGCGGCGCAAAAGCAGCGCAGGTCGGTGTCTGGGACTCGACGATCACGGACAGCCTGGGCGCAGGTGTGCTCGCCGACGGGCCAGGCGCAGAACTCACGGTCTTCTCCGACACGATCGCCGATAACGAAGTCGGTCTGCTCGCCGTCTCAGGCGGCGCGATCGTCTCGCTTGGCGGCAACGCGCTCTTCGCGAACACAACCGACGGCACAGCGACCGCCGTCTCTGACCAGTTCGTCTCCGCCGGGCCGACCGGCCCACGCGGAGCCCAAGGCGAAGTCGGACCCGCAGGAGCAAAGGGCCCAGCCGGCGCCGCCGGCAAGATCGAGCTGATCAGCTGCAAGGCGACGGAGGCCAAGGCCCATGGACACAAGGCAAAGCAGCGCTGCTCTGGCAAGCTCGTGTCGGGAAGCGTGAAGTTCACCGCCTCAGGCAAGGTGAAGCTGGCGACGAAGGCAAAGGGCTTGGTGCGCGCGACGCTCTCCCAGGCAGGGCACATCTACGCAGAGGGCAGCGGCAGGCTCGTACAGGGCGGCCCAGCGCTGCAGCTGAGGCGGCGCCGACAGCTCACGCCCGGCACCTACACGCTGACGATCTTCAAGGGCCGCCACATCCGCAGCGGCCAGTCGATCAGGCTGCGCTGACGATCACTGCCCACAGCGCTTGCGCTTCTTGCGAGGCGTACCTGCCCTTCCCCTCCTGCCCTTCCCCTCCTGCCCTTCCCCTCCTACCCTTCCCCTCCTACCCTTCCACTCCTACCCTTCCCCTTCTTGCCAACTCGCTTCTTCTTGACGACGACTCCCGTCGTTTTTCCAGGGAACGAGATTGCGGGCACCTGGACGAACGGCAGCGGCGCTGCAACTCGGCGACCTGCACACCGCCAGCGTGTCTGCGCGCATGGCGCTCGCGCGGCCTCCGCGGGGAAAGCGGAGGCCGCGGCGCCTCAGCCGCCAGGCAGGCTCAGAGGCTAGCTGGGCGGCGCAGAGAGAGAGAGAGAGAGAGATGAGTCAGCTGTGCTGACGCATCTGGTTAACGCAGCATCAGTGGGCGCAACCAAATCCGATACGTATGTCACTGAAAGACTCACGCGAACCACTTCCCTCTCACCATTTGACTCAGGTCCCTCTCCAGGAACACACCCTGCTGCACAAGACTGTTCACACAGTTGTGCGCCACGGCCCCAAACCTCATCAATGTGTTCACCCGCGACGCCCAACACGCCAGGTAGTAGGGAAATATAGTCGAGCACGCCCCTGACTGTCAAGGGGTGCATGACGAAGGTGGACAGTAGGCGGCAAGCGCCAGCGTCCACACGGCGAGCAGCCGGCGACTCGCCTCAGGCGGCTGCTCGCTCAGCCTGAGTACATCTGCTCAATCGCCGCAGCGTGCTTCTCGGCGATTGGCTTGCGCTTCAGCTTCATCGTCGGCGTCAGCTCATCGCCGCCTGGCAGCCAGTCGCCCTTAACGATCGTGAAGCGCTTGATCTGTTCGACTTTCGCCAGCTTCTCGTTGGCGGCGAGAACGCTCTGCTCAACCGCCGCGAAGACGCGCTCGTCGTCTGCGAGATCCTCGAGCCCGGCGGCCTCGATGCCCTGCTGCGCCGCCCACATCGGCGCGAAGTCGGCGTCGAGCACGATCAGGGCTGTGTTGTATGGGCGGCGATCGCCGATGCAGCAGGCCTGGCCGATCAGCGGCGAGGCGCTCTTCAGCGTCGCCTCGATGTTGGCGGGAGACATGTTCTTGCCAGCCGCATTGATGATCAGCTCCTTCTTGCGATCGACGATCTTCAGGTAGCCAGCCTCGTCGAACTCCCCGATGTCCCCTGTGCGCAGCCAGCCGTCCTCAGTGAAGGCCTCGCGCGTCTGCTCGGGCAGGTTGCGATACCCAGGCATCACGACCGCGGAGCGGATCAGCAGCTCGCCGTCCTCGTCGAGCTTCAGCTCCACGCCTGGCGCCGCTGGACCGACGGTCCCGATCCTGATCCTGCCTGGCGGGTTCACGGAGCCTGCGCCGCAGGTCTCGCTCATGCCCCACAGCTCGGCGAGCGGCAGGCCGATCGCATGGAAGAACTCCAGCACCTCGACTGGGGTCGGCGCCGCGCCGACGTGGATCGCCTCGATCTGGTCGAGGCCGAGCATTGTGCGCAGCCCTGCAAAGATCTCAGCGTCCGCACGCGCCACCTGCTGAGCGAGCTCGGCAGGTACCGCCTGCCCCCGCTGCTCAAGGCGGACCTTGCGAATCGCCGCCTCTAGCGCCGCCTTGGTGACGCTGCGCTGCTCCTTCGGCTGGCCTGCGAGCATCGTTTCCAGGCCCGCCTTCAGCTTCTCCCAGATGCGCGGTACCGCGAAGAACCAGCTTGGGCGCACTTCGGGAAGGTAGGAGAGCACTTCGCGAGGATCGTCGCAGCAGGTGATCTGCAGCCCATAGACGATCGGCAGGTAGTGGTGGGCGTTGCGCTCCGCGATGTGGGCGCTTGGCAGCCAGGAGATCACGCGGCCGTCATGGGGGAAGTGGATCAGCTCCTCCAGCACGTCGACAGCGGCGAGCAGGTTGCGGTGGGTGAGCTGCACGCCCTTCGGCGGCCCAGTGGTACCAGAGGTGTAGATCAGCGTGAGGATGTCCTCAGGCGCTATCTCTGCAAGCGCAGCCTCGACGTCGAGCCCAGACTGCATGCCTTCAACCGCCTCCAGCGACAGCGTGCCAGGCGGCGCCTGGCCATCGACCACGATCACGTGCTCGAGCTTCGGCACCTCCCTGCGCGCCTGCAGCACGCGCTCCAGGTACTGCTGCTCGCAGATCGCGATCCTTGCATCCGCATCGGAGAGCAGGTAGGCGATCTGCTCCGCAGTGAAGGTCGAGTAAATCGAGAAGGGCGCAGCGCCAAGCATCATCGCGGCGAGGTCGCAGACGTGGAACTCAGGCCGATTGCCAACCATCAACGCAAGCGTTTCGCCGCGCTTGACGCCAAGCTCCGCAAGCCCGCCCGCAAGCGCGTCGACGCGCTTGCGCAGCGCTCCCCAGGAGATCGTGAAGGCGTCTCCGCGGGTGCGAATCGCCACCTCCTCACCGCGCTCGCGCGCCGTGATGCGAAACGCTTCGGCGACGGTCCGCGCGCCGACCGCTGTGCCTGCACGACGCGGCTTGCCGCCGACCGCTGTGGCTGTGCGACGCGACTTGCCGCCGACCGCTGTGGCTGTGCGAGGGGGCTTGCTCATGTCCGCGGCCGCCACCTCGGCGTCAGTGCTCTCCATCTCTGCCTCCGTTGTCCCCATAGCTGACAGAGACACTACTGACGGCTTCGCTTGGCGGCGGCCGCCGCCCATGCCATGGATGCGCCGCCTCGATCTCGCTTGCGAGCGCGAGCAGAATGTCCTCGCAAGCCGGTTTGCCGACGAGCTGGACCGCGAGCGGCAGGCCATCCTCGCCATGGAAGAGCGGCAGCGAGATGCCTGGCTGGCCGGTCGCGTTGAAGAGCGGCGTAAACGGCGTGTAGAGGCCAGAGCGGGTGAAGGTCCGCATCGGCTCAGGAGCGCAGGCGTCGAGCATGCCCAAAGGCGCCGGACGCTCGGCGAGCGCGGGGGTGAGCAGCGCGTCGTAGGGTTCGAGGAAGGCGACGAGCTGACGTGCGATCGCCTGCAGCTGGACGGTGAGCGCGAGCTGTTCGACGGCGCCCATCTTGCTCACCATCGAGTGGATCGCCCAACTCAGCGGCTCCATGTCCTCCGCTGTCGGCGGCAGCTTGCCGGTGACCATCGCGCTGAAGGCGATCGAGAGCGCGATGTGCGAGCTGAAGACCGCGCCAAAGACATCGCTGAGACCCTCAATCTGCCACGGTGGATCGACCTCCTCGACCTCATGGCCAAGCTCGCGCAGGATCGCGGCTGTGTCGGTGACGGCTTGCGCACAGAGTGGATCGAGGCTGACCTCGGGCAACGGCGGCTGCGTCGTCATAGCGATGCGCAGCGGCCTCAGGCGCTCGGCGACGGGCCAGCGGCCCGCGGCGGCCGCGAACGGCTCGCTTGGCGGCGGCGCCCAGGTCGCGTCGCCTGGCTCGTAACCCTCGAGCACGTCAAGGATCGCAGCGGTATCGGCGACGGTATGGCTGAGCACGCCGTCGCACACGAGCAGCGACTCACCCAGTTCAGGCGCGCTCGTGATGCGCCCGCGCTGGGGCTTGAGGCCGACGAGCCCGCAGCAGGCGGCTGGAATCCTGATCGACCCGCCACCGTCGTTGCCATGCGCAACAGGCACCATGCCCGAAGCGACCGCCGCGGCTGAGCCGCCTGAGGAGCCGCCAGAGCTGCGCTGCAGATCCCAGGGGTTGCGCGTCGGGCCGAAGATGCGCGCCTCGCTCGTAGGCAGGATCCCATGCTCAGGCAGCGTCGTCGTGCCGACGATCACGAAGCCTGCGTTCCTCAACCGTGTCACTACACCGTGGTCGATGCTCACGACGTGATCTGCCATCAGCTCGCAGCCAAGCGTGTAGCGCAGACCTGCGACGGGGCGGTTGTTCTTGATCGCGATCGGCACGCCCGCGAACGGGCGCTCGTCGCCTCGGGCGATCTCAGAGGCGGTCTGCAGGGCGCGCTCTGCATCGATCTCGACGAACGCGTTCACCTGCGGGTTGAGCAGCTCGATCCGCCGCAGCGAGGCTTCTACGAGCTCGCGCGCAGAGAGCTCCCCTGAGCGCACGATTCCCGCAAGCTCAACTGCCGGGCGAAACATGAGGTCGCTGTCAGACATCTGGTCTCCTCCTCAGAAGGCTCTCGCTGGGCACGGGCCGCCGCCCTCACGCTCGCGCGTGGGTCTAGCCAGCGGAGCTTGCGGACCCGGTTCCTGCGACGATATCGGCCTGCCCAGAAGGCAGCCGGGTCGGTGTCGCTGCGATCCAGCGAGATCGACTCCAAACCGGTCTTCAAGTTAGAAAGCGAGCACTATGAGTGAGGTTCTGTCTCCCCCCCACCCTGAGGTCCAGTCGGGCCTCGAGGGCGTCGTCGCCTTCGCGACCGAGATCGCCGAGCCAGACAAGGCAGGCGGAAGCCTGCGCTATCGCGGCGTCGACATCGAGGAACTCGTTGGCAAGGTCCCCTACGAGCAGGTCTGGGGTCTGCTCGTCGACGGCCACTTCCATCCGGGCCTGCATCCCGCCGAACCGCACCCATTGCTCGTGCGCTCAGGCGACCCGCGCGTCGACGTGCAGTCGGCGCTTGCGATGCTCGCGCCTGAGTGGGGCTTTGGCCAGCTGATCGACATCTCAGACGAGCAGGCGAGAGACGACCTTGCGCGGGCGTCAGTGATGGCGCTCTCGTTCGTCGCCCAGTCTGCGCGCGGCGGCGGCAAGCCGCCGGTGCCACAGGAGGAGATCGACAAGGCGAGATCGATCCCAGAGCGCTTCCTCCTCCGCTGGCGCGGCGAGGCTGACCCTGAGCACGTGAAGGCGATCGACGCCTACTGGATCTCTGCGGCGGAGCATGGCGTCAACGCCTCGACTTTCACAGCGAGGATCATCGCCTCGACCGGCGCAGACTGCGCAGCGGCACTCTCTGGCGCGGTCGGCGCGCTCTCTGGCCCGCTGCATGGCGGCGCGCCCTCGCGCGTGCTGCAGATGATCGACGAAGTCGAAGTCAGCGGCGACGCCGAGCGGTGGGTGAAGGACGCGCTTGACAGAGGCGATCGTCTGATGGGCTTTGGGCACCGCGTCTACAGGGCCGAAGACCCGCGTGCAAGGGTGCTGAGGCGCACCTGCAGCGAACTGAAATCACCCCGCTTCGAGGTCGCTGAGGCATTGGAGAAGGCGGCGCTTGCGGAGCTGCAGGCGCGCAAGCCAGACAGAGTGCTCGCGACGAACGTCGAGTTCTGGTCGGCGGTCGTGCTTGACCTCGCGAAAGTCCCTGCGGATCTGTTCACCTCGATGTTCACGTGTGCGAGGGTCGCAGGCTGGTCTGCGCACGTCCTTGAGCAGAAGCGCGAGGGGCGCCTCATCAGGCCGACCGCTAAGTACGTCGGCGAGCCGCCCCGCCCTGCTAGCGCCGTCTGAGGAGCGTCGCGCCGTTCACAGGGCCAGCCCTACCTGGGGCTGGCCCTGAAGCCCAAAGCCGCGGCTGCGACCGGGCCCTCCGCTGCGACCGCTCTCCTGGCCGCGGCCTTGCGCTTCAACGCAAATGGCTCTTCAACGCAAAAGGGAGCCCGGCGGCGCCGCCGGGCTCCCTTTGCAAAGCGACCTGTGTCGCTCAGCCTGCCTATTTTCGCGGCAGGCGCAGGGCCTCTTACATCATCCCGCTCATGTCAGGCATGCCGCCACCGCCACCGGCGCCTTCCTTCTCGGGGACCTCGGCGACGATCGCCTCGGTCGTGAGGATGTTCTTCGCGATCGAGGCCGCGTTCTGCAGCGCAGAGCGGGTCACCATCGCGGGATCGATCACGCCCTCCGCGACGAGATCGACGATCTCGTTCGTCGCGGCGTTCAGGCCCTGACCGCTCTTCGCCTTGCGGACGTCGTTGACGACGACCGAGCCCTCGAGGCCCGCGTTCTCGGCGATCTGCCGCAGCGGCTCCTCCAGCGCGCGCAACACGATCCTTGCGCCGGTCTTCTCGTCGTCCTCGAGGTCGTCGAGCTTTACGGCCGCAGTCGCTTCCAGCAATGCGACGCCGCCGCCTGGCACGATGCCCTCCTCGAGCGCCGCCCTCGTCGCCTGCAGGGCGTCCTCGACGCGGTGCTTCTTCTCCTTCATCTCCGTCTCAGTCGCGGCGCCGACCTTCACGACCGCAACGCCCCCAGAGAGCTTTGCGAGCCTTTCCTGGAGCTTTTCGCGATCGAAGTCGGAGTCGGTGTTCTCGATCTCGTTCTTGATCTGGTTGATCCTGCCCTTGATCGCCTCTGCGTCACCAGCGCCATCGACGACCGTCGTCGTGTCCTTCGCGACGACGACCCTGCGGGCCCTGCCAAGCTGGCTGACCTGGGTGTTCTCCAGCTTCAGGCCCATCTCCTCGGTGATCACCTCGGCGTTCGTGAGAATCGCGATGTCCTCGAGCATCCGCTTGCGGCGGTCGCCGAAGCCTGGGGCCTTCACCGCGACGCCCGTGAAGGTGCCACGGAGCTTGTTGACGACGAGCGTCGCAAGCGACTCGCCCTCGACGTCCTCAGCGATGATCAGCAATGGCTTGCCGCTCTGGATCACCTGCTCCAGCACTGGCAGCACGTCGCGGACGGAGCCGATCTTGGAGTTCGCGATGAGGACATAGGGGTCCTCGAGCACGGCCTCCATGCGCTCCTGGTCGGTGACCATGTACGGCGAGATGTAGCCCTTG
>DASXDO010000045.1:0-100320 GCA_036490555.1 Solirubrobacteraceae bacterium
GGCACCGACCTATCAAAGCTCACCCGCTCCCAGCTCGACGAGATCACCAGAAAGCTGAACTCCAGACCACGCCAGACACTCGGCTTCAAGACACCAGCAGATACTCTCGAGGCCGCGTTGCAATGACGGGTTGAGACCGCATAACTCTTTTCTTGCCATCTGCGGGGTCCAGTACGGGGTCTTGTGCCTGAAATCGTGCAGAATCTCAGCGCTAGACTGGCACGACCTGCGCCTTCGCTAAGCGGTACTCAGTGGAATAGCTCCCCGATCAGCAGTGCTACGGGTATTCCCAGCAGCAGGTACAGGATGATGTTGCGTGGTGTTGTCGGAATCTTGTGCATTGGTGTGACCTTTCGTGTGGATGTGAGTCTTCGCATCACTTCGCCGGAGTGAGCGGGTGCGGTTGGCTGGACGGACATTTTTGGGTGCTTACAAGGACTGCCTCTGATGCTGGATTTGCCAGCCACGCTTGCCCTCGCCGGGGCTAAAGCCCCCGAGGCGAGTGGAGGCAAGCTAAAAGTGGCCGTTTGGCTTGCCTCCAAGGAGGCAAGTTGAGGCGGGTGGAGGCAAGCTGTCATTGCGGTGCTTCCTCTCCGGCGGCGGTCACGACGTAGCGACGATCGCTGGTTGTGCCCTTTGCCTCCAAAAACCCAGCGTCCAACAGGGGTTTGATGGTTCGGCTCAGGTTCTTGGGGAGCACCTTGAACGCCTTGGCGACTTCGGCGCGTGATGCGCCTTCGCTTGCCTCCTGACTTGCCTCCAACAAACGTGTGAGACCCTTGCGCTGAGAGGCAAGTAGCTTGCCTCCTGGCTCGCCTCTTGCCTGCTGCCGCTTTGGAGGCAAGTCAGGCCACCCGATTACAAGACTGTCAACTCCGTCGCCAAGCTCAGGCAACGACACTACTTGCGGCTGTAGTTTGAGCGCGTCTGGCGGCTTTGCCTCCTTCATCCGGTCGCAGTCGAGCTTCACGGCGCGAGCATTGTTGATCTTCTCCATCTTGAACATCGCGAACGCGTGGGGCGCGGGAGATACGGCTAACAACGCTGCTGCGTTTACTGGCGGCGCTCGAAGCAGAGCCTGATCAGCTGCTGAAAGGCCTGTACTGAACGGGAAACAGTCTCGACCTCGCGGCTATTCCGGCTATCGGATAGGGTGCAGGCCAATGCCGACGGGGTGCGGACACTGTGGCTTCAAGGGCGAGCTAGAACGCAAGGACGATGTCGTCGCGGCTCAGGAGACGGAGTGGGACGAGAGAATCGGTGACATCACGATTGAAACACGATGGACACTTGCGCGTTGCCCAAACTGCGAGAGGCCGACACTCGAATCTTACGTCTGGGTGGAGCCGATTTACAGCGAACCTGACGATGCTCGATTCGAACGGATCTATCCGACGCTTCTCGACAACGATGCGCTCCCCCAGCGCGTGAGGGCGCAACTTGATGCCGCATATCGAGTCAAGGTAGTCGATCCGAGCTTTTATGCGGTCGGAATTCGAAGAACACTTGAGGCAGTGTGTAACGAGCGCGGTGCAAGCGCACGAACTCTAGAGGGCCAGATCCAAATCCTTGTCGACCGCGACGAACTACCCAAGGTGTTTGCAGCTATGGCCGCACAGCTGCGGCGGCTTGGCAATTGGGGCGCGCATGACAGTGCAACGAGTGTTCTTGAGCAAGATGTCCCGCTGATTGAAGAGTTTGCTGACGCCATCTTGGACTATTTGTATCGCGCTCCTGCAAAGGTACATGCGGTTGAAGCAGCGTTGAAGGATCGTATTGACAGAGCGGGCGCGGCGGAGCGGACTGCTTGACCAAGGTGCTGCGTTTGCTCGGAGCGCGGGAGCGGCGCGCTGTATTGATCGTGCCTCGCTGAGCAGAGACGTGCTACTTCGCAGAAGCGTTGGTCCCTGGGCTCAGCAGGCGTGCGCCGAAGATACGCGTGACCGCGAGCGCGATGTGGAATGCCGCATCGGCCTCTTCTTGGGAGACGTTGAGCGGCACATCGGGATCATCTGTGCCGTGACGATCTTGCTGGCCCTTCCAGACGGCGTCAGCCATCGTGATCACGGTCTTCACGTCTGAATGATCCAGTACGAACGACCAGCGCTCCGGATGCGCGCGAAGCTCGCCGACGATCGTGCCAAGCGTGGTCTTGCTGTTGTTCGGCGATACGAGCGGCTTGCCCACTGCCTCGATCGCACGAATCGACTCGCGGTACGCGGCACCAGGGTCCGGGTTGCGGCCCATCAGCTTGTTCCAGGCCGTCAGCAGATGCGAGCGTGCCCGATCGGCGTCGGGCACGCTTTCGATGACGTCTGCGACGGGACCGACCGCTCGTCTTGTCAAGGCGTAGTGGTCGCCGTTCTGGGTGACCTCCCATTCTGAGCCGCCACCACCAAGAATGTGCGCTAGCTCAGACGCCGCTCTGGGATTTGCCTGTCTGACGAGGTAGTCCACAACGTCAAGCGCGAATTCCTGCTGCTGAGGATCCGCGATGCGCCTGAGCAGGCTCTGACGGGCTGACGGTGCGCCCGAGCGCCATGAGAGTGGCATTTCGAGCCGCATGTCGATCTGCAGGGCAGTGAGCGCTTGCTTATCCGCGTAGCCAACTGAAGTGCTGGTCATGCTCTCAGCCCATTTCACAATCGGCTCAACCAGATAACGCGGTAGGCCCGGCTGCAGGACGTCGAAACGGTCGTCGGGTCGGTTCCTTGCGCTTAGCGGTCTGTAGCTCACAACGAGATTTTACGGATGCGTATGGACAGAGGTTCTGGACGTTGAGCGCGTGCCGGATGCTTGGCTGACCCCTCCTTGGATGGCTTGGACCCCGCGCTGGACCCCGCCGAAAGGGTTGAAGCCGCGTCAAGCCGGATCAAACGGGACCAGCACGGATCAACGCAAACGCAGGCTACTGCTGACATTTGGCTTTGTAGAGCCAAATTCCGGGAGCCTCGACAAGGCGGAGGTCACTGGTTCGAGCCCAGTATCGCCCATCATTTGGATTTGGCTCTGAAGCAGGGAGTTTTCCGGCCCAGGGGCCCAGTTTGGTAGCAATTTGGTAGCAGTCTCCCAGGCGTATGGACGCGGCCGGTGGCATCGAGATCTTCGCTGTGGGAGTCGATCTCTTGTCGGACGTAGTAGCTGAAGCCGGACCCGACGGACAAGTGAGCGGTGATCGGTGCCACATAGAGTGTTGGTATGCCCGACGATGACCTAGACCGGCTGATAGGCGAAACGCAGGGCCTCGACGAGCGTGCCCGCGGTGTGCAGGGTGAGAGCACGTTTCACTCTTCGCTTCTAGAGCAGCGCCAGCTGCTGACCCAGGCTAAGCAGACGCTCGCCAAGGAACATTCTGCGTACGAGCTCGGGCTTGCCGTCCGCGTGGGCCGTGGCCTGCCAGGACTCATCAACGCGCTTGGTAAACGCTACGACGGGCGACCCGCCTTCGAAGTGAGCGACGAGTACGACGTCCAGGATCTACTTGGCGGCGTGCTGCGCGCGATCTTCGGCGACGTCCGAGAGGAGGATCCGGCACCGATCCGCGCCGGCGGCTCCTCCCGCGTGGACTTCATTCTGAAGCCCCAGCGAATCGCGGTTGAGGTCAAGGTGACACGGGACGGGCTGAAGGACCGGGCCATCGGCGACCAGCTGATCGAGGACATCGAGCGCTACCGCAGCCACCCCGACTGCGACGCACTGGTCGCGATCGTCTATGACCCCCACCGCCACGTCAGCAACCCGGCAGGCCTCGAAAACGACCTCAGCAGAGACGACCGCGGGCTCACCGTGCGCGTGGTAATCACCTCTTAGCGACGCACCTTCTTCAGGTGGGCCTCCTGTAGGCCGGATGTGCTCAAACGCCCACGCGGGCAGGAACGGCGCCCTTCCCAAGGTCTGCTCGACGCATTCGCGCGCAGGCGCCAGCTCCTCGTCCATGAGGCTGGAGATGAACACCAGTAACTGCGGCTCACCCGCGCGCAGGTGCTCGTCGGTCATCGGGCGAGTCTACGCGCGGGGTGCGACGCGCCGCCCGCCCGCTGGCACCAGCGGCTCCTATCGGCCCGCTCCACTGCCGGTGTGCTCGTAGCCCGGGCTGCGCGAGCGCCGCTGCGCTCAGGCGCCGAACAGAAGAAAGGGCGGGTTTAGCGGGTCAACTGTGGTGAACGGACCCCGCGTCTGCACCTGGCGCGGCAGCGACTCGGCTCCACGGAAGCTCCGCTGCGCCCACTCTTGCGCGTTCGTGTGGCGGAACGGATGGATACTTTCGAGGATCGCGTCGAACACACCGCCGATCGCGTCCGCGATCGCCTTAGGGTCGTCCACGGCCGCGAACGTCGCAACCACGCTGCCCAAGTCGAATAGTAGGTGGACCAGATACTTGCCGCTTACACCATTGCGCTGCACTGTCCGCCACAGCTCGGCGACGTTTAGCTCATGCCCGGCGATGCTCCACCGTGCGTACCAGAGGACCCCAGGTGTCCCGGTGATTCTGCTGCGGATCGGCGTCTCGGCCCACGGCCGCACGGTGCGCAGCAGCGTGAACCGCGTTTCGTACTTGCGTGCGGCGTGCCCGTTGCCAAGCAGTCGCTGCGCAACCTGGTGCCGCTCTGCGATCCACGCCTTCCCGACGGGATCGCGGGCTGCGTTCACGAACTCGGTGTCAAGGTAGCTGCTGTAGAACAGCCACGCGCCTCGCTCGAGGTCGCGCAGTGCCTGCTGCAGGCGGGCCAGGTCGTCCGTGTGAGGTCGGCGACAGTGTGCGTTGCGGTTGCGTAACTCGCGCAGCTCATCCGCCCGGCCACGCCACCGCTCGCGCGGAGGTAGCAGTGGGCTGAAGAGATCCCAGCTGTCCTCGATCAGCGCGAACAGCGCTCCGACGTCGGCGTAGGCGAGCAACTCCTCGCCGTCTGCGGAGGCCATATACGCGTTGCGCTGCTCGACGGCGAGGCGCTTTCCCACAGAGGCGTGCAGGTACTCGCTCCAGTGCACGCCGTAGCGTGAGCGCAGCTCGACGTAGGCGACCTCGCGAAGCCAGTTCTCCAGCTGCCACCAGCGTCCGTAGAAGGCGAGGGCAGCGCCCGGTACGCCGGCATCGATCAACCGCGCCAGGTGTGGGATGTTCTCGCCGGGTTCGATGGGCGAATTATGCGCGCCCGTCTGGCTAGACACATCGTCTGCCGGTACTGGGCCACCGGCGCCGCAGGCAGCTTTCGAGGGCCTATGGGGGCTGCGCCGGCTGCGGTCCCGTGTGCTCGGCTGGCCGCCTGTCGCTGCACCGAGAGCCAGCGCCCGGTTCCGGAGCAAGCTCCCGGCTACTGACAAGCCGGACAGAAAAATGAACAGACAAGATGCACGGGGACCCGTGCGGTGCCCAATCGGTACCGCCCAGACGCCGCATCCGCGGGGTCCTCACGTTCGCCGCGACACAGCGATTGCTGTGTTCTAGCACTGCTGTGCATCTAGTCTATGCAGGCTTATGAGGGCCAGCAGTGGCGCTCGACATCGGCGGTGGGTGCCAGAGTGTCCTGGGCGAGTGGCTGCGTCATCGCTGGTCGCTGAGCAGCTTCTCGGCCCGAGCGTGGATGGCGGACGCCGGGACTTCGAGGGCGTTGGCGATCTTGAGGATGTTGTTTGCGACGCGTGCAGCAGTGCGAGCGCAACAGCTTGCCCTTTAGGGCAACCAGGGAGCCGGCGCTGGCAAGACCGACGCGGCTATTCCAGCATGACGGTGGCTGCGTCGGTCATGCCGCGCCGCTCGATACCGGCCTGCAAGTCGTTGGGCGGTCTTCGCGGCTCAGGGTCATCAACCATAATGGCCGCCACGAAGCCACCACAGGACGCGCCCGCGCGAGCAACCCGGCAGCTCTCGCCGCTTCTCGATGCGACGGAGGCGGGGTGGTTGCTGTCGGTACCCGCGTCGTGGGTCCTCGCTGAGGCACGAGCGAATCGGATCCCGCATGTGCGGCTCGGGCGCTATGTACGGTTCAGCGCGGATGATCTGGAGGAATGGTGGAGAGCGCGTATCCGAGGACCTTGGCGTTCACCAGGTGCAGCCTCGCATACAGCGCGCTCGCTGCTCGTCGATCAGCATGCAGAGCACCGGAGGCGTCCTGACTAACGAGGCGACCATCGCGTTGAAGCAGCCGCGACGCCCGCTACCTTGGGCAGCCGATGGTGGCGCGCGACCGGGGAGACGATGAGTGATGGCCACAGCGAGGAAGACCACCCGGCGCCCCTACGGAGCTGGCTCGCTCTACGCGCGTGGGGGCGTCTGGTACGCGCATTGGCGCGCAGATGGCGGCCGGCAGGTCAAGCGTCGCGTCGGCCCTATGCGCCTCGATGGCTCGCGCGATGGCCTGACGCGCAGCCAGGCCGAGGCGGAGTTGCGCCAGCTGATCGCGGAGACGAAGCCCGCCCGGATGACCGCCGGCGACGCGCTGACGATGGCCGAGCTGGGACGCCGTTACCTCGCGCACCTGGAGCGTCAGAGCCGCAAGAAGGCGACGACGACAGCGGTGGAGTCGATCCTGCGCGTTTGGCTTGAGTCGTTCTTCGCGGAGCGCGATCTGCGCCGGATCACGTCCCAGGACGTTCAGGACTTGATGACGATGATGGAGAAGGGCGAGAGGCCAGGACCGAAGGCAAAGGGGGATCGTCGCTACGGGCGTCCCGTCGGCGCCAAGTCGATACGCAACTACATCGGCTACCTATCGGCGCTGCTCGGGTTCGCCGAGCGCAAGGGATGGCTGCCCGTGAATGTCGCCCGACATATCGATCTGCCAGGCAAGCCCGAGAGCGCCAAGATCAGGTTCCTTGAGCCGCTCGAGATGCGTGCGCTCGCCGACGCTGCCGTCGATGGGCCTTACCGCAAGATCGACCGCGCGATGTATCTCACGGCCGCGATGACCGGCCTGCGGCAGGGCGAGCTGGTAGCGCTTCGATGGCGCGACGTGGACTGGACCGCGGGTCGGATCAGGGTCCGCCAGAACTACGTGCTGGGCGAGTTCGGCACTCCGAAGTCGCGTCGCTCGACGCGCAGCGTTCCGATGGCGGATGAGGTCGCGGGAGAGCTGGACCGCCTCAGCCGCACGGCCGAGAGCAGTGGCGATGCCCTCGTATTCGCCGATCCCCACACCGCGGGGCCGCTTGACAAGGCGGCGATCCTGCGGCGCTTCCGCCGGGCGCTCAAGGCCACGCAGCTTGAGCAATCGCATCGCTTCCACGATCTGCGCCACACATTCGGTACGGCGATGGCCGGTGCTGGCGTTCCGATGCGGACCCTGCAGGAGTGGATGGGGCATCGCGACATCGAGACAACGCAGCGCTACGCGGACTACTCGCCAAGCGCGCATGAGGCGGCGTTCGTGGAGGCAGCCTTCGGGGCGGCTGGCACCAGCCGACCGCTTGCAGCGCAGGCGACGTGATGGCGCTCAAACATGCCTAAGGATCGGACTCGACGCCGCTTCCTGGCGTCGGATGTGCAGCTCGTGGCGGAGCGTTCGAGCGAGCATCCCGTCGAGTATGCGATCGTGCTCCTCGTACTGCGCGACGGGCGCTGGCGCACGGTGCGCACATTTGACAACGCCCACGATCCGAGCGAGCACCACGAGCACACATACATCGGCCAGGAGAAGCAGTCTCCCACCGTCACGTATGGCCCGGTGAACGACGCGATGTACGCCGCCGAACTCAAGCTGCTGCACGACTGGCGCGATATCGTTCACGAGTGGGAGCAGCACCTGCAATGAGCGAGATCACCGACAAGACCGATGAGCTGTTCATGGCGGCGTCGCGAAGCGACGAAGATCTCGGTTACCCAGCGGATGTCGCGTTCGTCCCTAGCGACGAGGACTGGACTGACGACGTTCTGTGGCGCAACCTGACCGAAGGGCAGGCGACCGTCCTTGTCGGTGAGGACACCGAGTTGCTGCTCGTACCGTTGCGCCGCGGCGTGATCGACCGGCTCAGGGGCCGTGTGCCCGTCAGCGTCGCGCCCCGCACGCATGGGCACGCCTCGTCCTATGCGACCTTGAGTCGTCTAGGGCGTCACCCGGTGCGCCAGATGCGCGACCTCGCGCACGCCTGACCCTCCGCGCACGGACGCGAGAGTGTTCTCAGCGGCTTGCGCGCGAGTCGTCATGCTCCCGATGCTAACGCCGCGACCTGGGCCGAGCTTGGTAGCAATTTTGGTAGCAATTTGCCCGAACCTGAGCTGATCTGAGAGCACTGAAGTCCAATAAAACCGGGCAATCTGGCGCTACCTGAGCCCCAGAGACGAGTTCGAGCCCAGTATCGCCCATTTCCTTGTCGGCAAACGAACCGTCGGGTCTGTGTAGGGCAACCGCATCGACGCGCCAGGCGTGGCTGGTCAGCGGCGGGCGCTAGCCGTGTGAGACGAGTTCTGACGAGCCTGCTCGTAGAGTGGCTCTGGTGCCATATCAGCGCCGTTGGGCCATGTCACGGTGCCCGCTTCAGTATCGACTGCCACGCGCGCAAAGTAGTCGGGATCCTGCAGTGGCTCAAAGACTCCCCGCCAATCGCGCCCCGTAAAGTCGACCTCGCCAACCGTTCCGTCATCGAAGGTCAGACGCAGCCTGTACTCGCCGCTGACCTCAACGCCGACAACATCATGCAGTTGCTGCATGCAGACCATGTTAGGCCAACGCCCCAATCGGCTCCACCGGCTCTTCGCGTCTGGCGCGCTCCCAATTCGCTGCCAGCTCACCCTCGTGTATCGCTGCCCACTCCACCACGAGCGAAAGCGCCCGCGGCGGCAGCGACCCCGCAATCACGTTCCCGGCGAAATCCACCGACGCCGCCTGCCCGGCGTAGCGGGCATGGAAGTGTGGGCGCGCATGAGCGCCCTCGTTCCAATACATCCAGATGGTGATCCCGTAGAAAGCGCTTATCCGTGGCACACCGCCACCATACGATTGCCTTGGGACGAAACGCAGCAGCAGCGTCTTCGCTCAAGGCCACCCAGACAGCCGGCGCGACAATCAATGCATGGTTTGCGCGCCGAGCAGTTTCGCCCACTCTCTAGAGCTTCCTGACGACCCTCGCAGGCACTCCCGCCACGAGGGTCGCCGGCGGAACGTCGCGGGTGACGACGGCGCCGGCCGCGACGACGGACCCGGCCCCGATCGTCACGCCCTGCAAGACCGTGGCGGCTGCCCCGATCCAGACGTTCGTCTCGATCGTGATCGGCGCAGCGGTGATATGGGCGCGCCGCTGCTCTGGCTCGACGGGATGGCCGGCCGTGACGAGGTTGACCTTGTGCGCGATCATGACCTGGTCTGCGATGTCGATCGTCGCATGGCCCGTGAACGCGCATTCGTAGCCGATGAAGACCGTATTGCCGACCGTGATGTTGAGCCCATGGTCGGCGTAGAACGGCGGGATCAACACGAACTGATCGCCAGCCGGCTTGCCGATCAGCTCCTCGAAGGATCGTCTGATCTCCTCGTGATCGTCGAGGCAGTACCGGCTGAGCCTGGCTGACAGACGCGTAGCCACCTTGACCCGCTCGAACATGTCGCGAGACTCCTGTGACCTGGTCGGCATCAGCTGGGTTTCGTGCATCTGGCTCCTCGCCGGGGGCGGCCTCGTCGGGTCGCGGAGCTTAGAGCGATCGCCGGACGGCGCTTCAGCGCGTGATGCTCGAGCGGATGGGGCTCCATCGTTCCGATTCCAAAGCAGGGCGGCTAGCACGACTGGCGCGGCGGGGCGATGCCTATAGCGCGCTGGCGCACCATAGGCTCGCGCTCTGACGGCTGTACGAACATTCGTCCAGGTCGAAAAGCACCAGGAGGATCTATGGGTAGCTAGGTGTCTGATTCGAGCCGCTCACGACTCGGACTCAAACGAACCACAGCTGGATTCATTCCACGGTCATCGCTCCTGCGAGGCGGACTTCGGCGAAGCGAGGAAAAAACCAATGCCCATTCACGAGACTCATCCCACACGACTCTCGCTGCGTATCCGCCTGGCGCTCAGCGTGCTGGCACTCGCCGCAGCCGTAGCAGGCGTGCTCGCATCCGCGACGGTCGCAGGCGCAGCGCCAAGTGGGAGCTCTGCGCGCAACGCCGCGCACGCGGCCGCCTGGTTCCACGATCCGCTCTCGGCGGCGCAGCGCAGCGCCGAGATCCCCATTCCAAGCGAACCTGCAAGCGTGGCGGGGGAACCGAAGTTCACCGTCGCGGCAGACAGGACTGCGTCCGGTGCGATCGCGGTACCAGCGCAGTGGGCGAATCACGAGACGCTGGAAAGCCCCGAGGCGCTGCTGCTCGACGGCTCGGCGCTCTTCGCATTCAACAGCTCGCAGCCGACCGAAACAGCGCGCAACGACATCTCGAAGCTGTCGGCGTCGATGAAGCTCGTGACCAGCGTGAGATGCGAGGGCTACGCGGACTTTGGCGGCCCGGCGAGTAACGAGCAGCAGTTGAGCGCGCAGCGCGCTGAGGCTATCTGCGCGCTCGTGAAGGCGGACGGCAAGGACATCAACACCAGCTCCGTCGGCTATGGGCCAAACCGGCCGGTCGTCGTTGGCGGCGTGCCGAACGATCGCGCTGCGAACAGGCGCGTGGTCATCGTCGTCACCGCGAGTGTGCAGCCGCCGAAGCGTCCGCGCCTGATGGGCGCTGCCGCGGCGAACGACTCGGCGGTACTCACCTTCCATTCCCATCATGCAAGCGGTCGTAGCGCGATCACCGGCTATGAATACTCGCTCGACGGCGCGCGCTGGCGCGCGCTGAAGGCGTATGGCAAGCAGCCGTTGCATGCGACGCTTGCCGGGCTCTCCGACGGGCATACCTACACCGTCAGGCTGAGGGCGCTGAATATTGCGGGCGCCTCTTCGCCAAGCCTCCCGATGCAGGTCACGCCGCAGGCGCCGCCTGTACCGCCTGCGCCGTTGCCCTCGACGCCGGTGCCGTCGCCCTCGACTCCGCCGGCCGAAGCACCGAAAGGCCCAGTGACTCCACCTGCGACCGTGCCAGGAGCCCCGACGCTCCTCATATCTAAGGCAGAAGGCGAGGAAGAAGTGGGGTTCGAGTTCGCCGCGCCAAGTGAAGACGGTGGATCGCCGATCACCGAATACCAGTATTCGCTCGACGGCGGCAGTACCTGGAGCGTGGCTCCGGTGACGGGCAGCGGTCCCTACAGTGTCGCGGTCACAGGCCTCGACCCAGAAACCACGTACATCGTCGAGGTGCGTGCCGTCAATGCGGCCGGCGCAGGTGCGCCCAGCACCTCCGATGAAGTCACGACCGAAGCGGCGATATCTGCGCCAAACGCGCCGACGATCGTCGGCGGCACCGTCGAAGAAGACTGGGATGCCGGCGAATTCATTGTCTATCTCGAATTCGAACCGCCAACCTCAGACGGCGGGCTGCCGGTCCTCGGCTACGAATACGAACAGGAATACGAAGGAGTGGCGCTTGCCTTCCAGCCGCTGGTCTACTCGGCTGGGTCGCCCGACACGAGCACGATCGAAACCGGCGTTCCGATGTGCGGGTACCACGGTCCCGAAGGGGAATACACCTACCGGATTCGCGCCTACAACGAAATCGGTGATAGCCCTGTGAGCAACGAATACACGCTCGATCTCGAAAGCGGCTGCTGACCCTCCGCCGCCCCACAGATCTCCCGCCGGGCGCTTTGCTCGGCGGGAGGTGCGGCAGGCCCAGCTCAACCTGATGTCTTCTGAGGCTGAACGACTTCAACCGCTTCAGTCGCGCTGATCCTGAACCCCTTGCCGCTGCCGATGACGGTACAGGTGATGCCGTTGCTTGCCGAGCTGCAGCGAAAGGAGTCCATTTCGGTGCTCTGCCCAAGTTGCAGCAGAGGCAGCCCTGAGTCCCAGTTCTGGATGCATTCGCTGCCGACCGCGACTTCAGGGCTGACGCAGATCGTGACGTGCCCCTCATCGGTCACGGTCGCAAGGCTTTGGCGGCTGCCGAGCGGCTGATTGCCGCCGGTTGCGCAGAACGTCTGCGTCACGGAGATCCAGCACAACACTTCATGGTCGGGGGAGAGGAAGGCGGCGAGCTGCAGCGGCGGCACTGTGACACTCGCCCCGCCGATTGCCGCGAGCTTGGTCTTGGTCATGAGGAAGCCCTTGCCCGATGCCCGCACTGTGCACTTCAGCCCCGCTCGGGAGAGCTCGCAGCGATAAGGCCCGAGTTCGAGCGGCTTGCCGCTGTGCAGCGTCGGGATGTGCTTCTTCGGAGGGCTGCCGAGGTTGCAGTGGTTGTCCTTGCCGCGCTCGTGGCAGAGCGTCACGTGTCCATCTTCGACGAGCGTCGCCCGCTGCCGATAGAGGTGCCCGTTGGTGCTGTCGCACCCGACGCCGCTGAGCGAGTGCTTCGCTTCGATGCCGCAGTAGTAGATGCCAAGGCTGGGGACGGCGAAGACCGTTTCGCCCCCTCCTGCAGTCCCGTACGCCAAGGCGACGCCAGGCGCAAGCAGGCTTGCCGTGGCGAGAAACATGAGCATTAGGGCGAGGCCAAGCTTCTTCACCGTCGATCCATCCTTGAGTTGGCACTGGCAGGTCGGACGCAGTATGACCTGAGGGGGTACTGTAGGCCCCGTGCGGGTCGCCACCTGGAATGTGAACTCAGTGAAGCAGAGGGTTGCACGCCTGCTGCCCTGGCTGGACGAACGCAAGCCAGACGTCGTCTGCCTGCAGGAGACGAAGCTCGCCGACGAGGCGTTCGACGAGCTGCTCGGGCAGGAGCTCGCCGCGCGCGGCGATGAGGCCGCGCGCCACGGTGAAGCGGCGTGGAACGGCGTGGCGATTCTCTCGCGGGTCGGGCTGGAGAATGTCGTGGCTGGCATCGAGGGCGGGCCAGGCTTCCCGCACCAGGAGGCAAGGGCGGTGTCAGCGAGCTGCGGTGGGATTCGCGTGCACTGCGTGTACGTGCCGAACGGCCGCGTCCCAGACTCTGAGCACTATCGCTACAAGCTCGAGTGGCTGGCGGCTCTGGGGGAGATGGTCGGCAGCCCCGAGGCGGCGATCGTGTGCGGTGACATGAATATCGCCCCGCAGGATGCCGACGTGTTCGATCCGACGGCCTACGTCGGTCAGACTCACGTGACGCCACCAGAGCGGGCGGCATTGGCCGAGCTGCAGTCGTTGGGCTTGCACGACGTGATCCGCGAGCGCTGGCCGACCGAGCGGGTCTTCACCTACTGGGACTACCGCGCAGGGATGTTCCACCAGGACCGCGGCATGCGCATCGACCTCGTGCTCGCGACCTCAGCGGTGGCCGAGAGGGTGAAGGCGGCGTGGGTCGATCGCCAGGCGCGCAAGGGCAGCGGCCCCAGCGATCACGCCCCGGTGATGGTCGATCTGGACGAGGCGCCAGACGGTGACATCGGGCCGCTCGTGCCACCTCCTTCGGTGAGGAAGAGCAAGCGCGCCTTCACGAAGCTGCCTCAGGCACAGTGACCGCCACGCGCTTGTCTCAGCCGCCGGACGGCGCCAGCAGGTGGTCGCCGCCCTCACGTTTGAGGCAGATCTTCTGCGACCTGGCGAACGCGGTGCCTGCGTCGGCGGCATCGTGGTCATCTGACGCGGTGAAGCAGGCGCGCGACGACGACGCGGTGCGCTCCGGTCCCGATCACGAATGCCCTGTAGGCACGGCCAGCCGCCCCGGGAAAATCGGCGCGCGTCTCTGCGGTGAGGCGGCAGCGGGAGTCGTCTGGCAGCGAATCGATGCGCAGCGTGAGCGCATAGCTTGCGAAGCGGTGCTCGCCGGCGAGCACGATCAGCGACGGGCGCGTCGCGCGTTCGACGCGAAAGCCGGTCATCGTCTGCGCGAGGCCTGCAACCGGCGCATCGGCGGCTGGTGTGTCGGCCAGGGATGCGCCGGCGGTCTTTGCATCGGCGGTCTTTGCATCGGCGGTCCCTACGGGCTGGTCTGCATATGGCGCATGCATGAGGCGCGCGCCGAGGCGTCCGAGGCGGCCCGTGCCAACTCGGCCCCAGCCACCGCCGAAGCTGGGCAGCGCCTGCTGCGCGAGCCTGTCCCAGACGCGCTCAGGCGGCGCGCCGACCTCGATCGTGTAGGCATCGACGAACGGCAACAGGGGCTTGCCCGTCGCAGATGGGTTCTCGGACGTGGATGCGTTCATCGACGATCTTCTCCTCGGAGGGAATGTCGGAGGTGGTGCCTGGGTATTTGGCTTGAGCAGCCAGCTGATGATGGTAGCTTTCTGCAACCAGTTGCACAACAAGATTATTTGAGGATCAAAACCAGTTGCCGAGGATTAACCACCCGAAATCGGTCCCTGCGGCGCAGTCGGTGGACGATGCAAAGCCATCAAACGTGGCGGGGCCGCCGAAGGACGCGCATGTCGCAGTGCCGTCGAACGACGCGAACGTCGCGGGGCTGCCGAACGACGCGAATGTCGCGGGGCTGCCGAACGACGCGAAGGATCTGAACGACACCACCTCAGCCGAAGGCACTGCCGCCGATGCGGCGACCGCGCAGCGTGCGCTTGCGCTGCTCGCCGATCGCTGGACGTTCCTGCTCGTGCGTGAGGCCTACCGCGGCGTTCATCGTTTCGGGGAACTTCAGAGAAACCTTGGCATCGCCCGCAACGTGCTGGCGGACCGGCTCTCCAAGCTGGTCGAGCAGGGCCTGCTGGAGCGCGTGCGCTACCGCAGGAATCCCGACTGGTATGAGTACCGCCTGACCCAGCGCGGCCTTGACCTCTACCCGACGATCATCGCCTTCTTCCACTGGGTGGACACTCACTATGGAGACCCGCAACGGCCCGCGGTGCGCCTGCGTCACCGCAACTGCGGCAAGCTGACACAACCGCAGCTCGTCTGCTCTGCATGCAGTGCGCCGCTTGCGCCCCAGGACGTGGAGATCCTCGAGTGAGCCTTTGGCGCCCGCCGCAGGCGGCTCAGCTGGACGCAGTCGGCGTCAACACGATCACCGGGATCACGCGATCGGTCTTGTTCTCGTACTCGGCGAACTGCGGCACGCGTTCGGCCTGAGTGCGGAACAGGCGATCGCGCTCCTCGCCGCTCGCCTCGCTGGCGAGCACCTTGATCGTGTCGGTCCCCACCTCGATGCTCGCCTGCGGGTTGGCCTTCAGGTTGTGGTACCAGGCCGGGTTTTCCGGGGCGCCGCCCTTCGAGGCGAAGATCACGTAGCGCCCGTCGTCGCCCTGGTAGGCGAGCGGGTTGATGCGGTGCTGGCCGGACTGTGCGCCGGTGTGGTGCAGGAGCAGCAGCGGCATGCCCTCGAAGACGCCGCCGACGCGGCCCTCGTTGGCGTGGAACTCGGCGATGATCTGCGCGTTGAAGTCTGCGTGCGAGGGGGTCGACGACATCGTTCTCCTCCGATATGCGCGTTGACACGGGGTGGGCAGGCGCCACTCAGTCTAGGAGGGACCCTGTTGCGCAGGCTCTGCGTGTGAGGCGGCTCCGCGTGTGAGGCGGCTCCGCGTGTTACGCAGGCTCCTCGGCCAGCAGCGGGCTTGGTTCGGCGCCACGCTGCTCGGCGATGCCGCCGCCGCGCCGCCTGCCGGGCACGATCATGCTCGCGAGCAGCGCGACGAGCAGGAACGCGGTGCACATCACGAATGATTGCGAGAAGCCCGTCGTCTGCGGCGTGCCATGCAGAACGTGAGCCGCGATGAAGGTCGCCGATATCTGTCCGCCAAGCGCGCCGCCAAGCGTTCTCGTCACGGTGTTCATGCCCGTCGCGACGCCCGTCTGCTCCGGCGCGACGGCCTCGACGATCAGGTTGCCGAGCGCCGAGAAGGCGAGGCCGACGCCGATGCCCGCCAGCAGCGAGCTGATCAGCATGTCGTAGGAGTGGGCGTGCGTGATCGCAAGCAGCGCGAACGCGACCATCGTGCTTGCGCTGCCGGCGACAAGCGCGACCTTCGAGCCGACGCGCGCGGCGATGCGGCCGGCGGTCGTGCCGATCACCGCCATCGTCAACGCCATCGGCAGCAGGTAGAGCCCCGCCGTGACCTCGGAGGCGCCATAGCCCACAGGCTTCGCAAGCTGGGCGAACTCCGGGTAGATCAGGAACGCGGTGTACATGCCGCCGCCAAGCAGGAACGCAGCGAGGTTCGTCGTCCAGACGCCGCGGATGCGCATCATCGTCATGTCGATCAGCGGCTCGCGGCTGCGCACCTCGGTGATCACCCAGAAAATGCAGATGACGATGCCGATCGCGAGCAGGCCAAGCGTGCGCGCCGAGCCCCAGCCCCATTCGGTCGTCTGGCTGATCGCAAGCAGGGAGATCGTCATGCCGACCGTCATCAGCAGCGCCGCGAGCCAGTTGATGCGACCTTCGACGCGCACGGGCGACTCGGGCACGAAGCGCCACGTGCAGACCGCCGCGAGCACGATCAGCATCAACGGGAACCAGAAGAGCCAGTGCCAGCCAAGATGCTCGATGATCGGCCCCGAGAGCACGATCCCCGCGCCGCCGCCGACGCCGAGGATCGCCGACATGATCCCGATGCTGCCTGCGACCTTCTCACGCGGAAACTCGTCGCGCATGATGCCGTAGGCGAGCGGGTAGATGCCGCCGCCTGCACCCTGGATCACGCGTCCTGCGACGACGAGCCCAAGCGAGTGCGATACGGCTGAGAGCAGCGTGCCGGCGGCGAGTGCGCCGAGCGTCCAGACGAGCAGGCGCTCCTTGCCGTACATGTCGCCGAGGCGACCGATGATCGAGGTTCCGACTGAGGCCGCGAGCAGGTAGCCGGTCAGCAGCCAGGCGATGCCGCTCTCGGTCGTGTGCAGGTCGTGCTGCATCGTGCTGAGCGCGGGGATCACGGCTGAGCTCAGCACGGCATAGGCGGCGCCGCCCAACAGCAGCACTGCGAGTGTGATGTTGGGGCTACTGCGCTTTGTCGTGTGCTCGCTCATGCTCGCCTGTGGCGCGAGAGGATAGCGAGCAGGTTGCAGGTCTCCAGGGGCTCGGCGGCCAAGTCAGGCGATCTTCGAGCCGTCTTCGAGCCGTCTGCGAGCGTATGCGACCGCCGCCGACCTCAGCCGCGGGCGAGCACGGCGACGTAGTGCGTCGAGATGATCCCCGCGTTGCAGCTCGCCAGCGCGATGCGCGCGTCCGGGACCTGGCGCTCGCCGCAGACGCCGCGCAACTGCAGCGTAGCCTCGACATAGTTCTGGAAGTTGGCGGCGGCGTGGCTGCATGACAGCAGCCCTCCGTGCGGGTTCACGGGCAGCTCGCCACCGACCATGATCCGGCTGCCGTCGCCGACGAAGGAGCCACCCTCGCCCTTCTCGCAGAAGCCGTAGTCCTCGAGCAGCACGAGCGGCGAGATCGCGAAGCTGTCGCCGATCGTCGCGAGATCCACCTCGTCGCGACTGACGCCGGCCTCGGCAAACGCGTCCTCGGCGGCGCGCACGCCGAGCGTGCGCGTCAGCGAATAGCCGCGCTCCCTGCCCATCGTCGCGAGGAAGCCCGTGAAGTAGCCGGCCTGTCCGCCGCCGCTGCCGAGCACGTAGACGGGCGGATGCGGCCCGTCTACGGCGCGCTCGCCCGTCGTCAGCACCCAGGCGGTCGCGCCGTCGTTGATCATGCAGCAGTGCAGCCGGTGCAGGGGGCTCGAGATCATCGGCGAGGCAAGCACGTCGTCGACCGTGATCGGATCGCGGTAGACCGCGTCGGGGTTGAGGCTCGCGTTGTGGCGGATCGCGACCGCGACCGAGGCGAGCTGCTCCTCGGTCGTCCCGTACTCATACATGTGCCGCTGCGCGACCGCGCCGTAGAAGCTTGGCATCAGCGGTCCGAAGGGCAGCTCGTAGTCGGGGTAGTGCATCGTCAGCGTCGCCATCATCTCGGTGTAGCGCTGCCCACTCTCGGACGGGCCCGCGGAGCGCTCCTTGCGGCCCTGGAGCACGAGGATGTTGCGGCAGCGGCCCTGCTCGAGCGCCCAGCGGGCGATCTCCAGGGCGTAGCCCGCCGAGGCCCCGCCCATCGGCACTGAGACGCAGAGCGGTGTCTCGTAGAGCCCGAGGAGCTCCGCGAACTCCATGTGGTAGCGGGGGTTGGAGATGCCTGTCGACTCGCCGATGATCAGCCCGTCGACGTCCTTCAGCGCGATCCCGGCGTCCTCCGCCGCCGCACGCGCGACGTCGGCGCGCAGTTGCAACAGGGACTTGTCGGGGATCGCCGCCGCGAACTCCGTCGCGACGCCTGCGATTGCGGCCCTTGACCGCTCGGGGCTCACAGTCCTGCCTCCGCGTCGGTCCCGCGTGGCCTGAAGAGCGGCAGCGAGATCTCCGGGTCGAGCGCGAAGTAGTGCACGCTCACGGGCAGGCTGATGTGCAGATCGCCTTCGTCGCAGTCGGTGACGTTCGTCGCGAGCACGGGACCCTCCTCCAACTCGACCAGAGCGTAGGCGTATGGCACCTGGTCGGCGAACCCTGGGGCGGGCCTGTGTACCCAGGAGAAGGTGTGCACGACGCCGTTGCCGGAGACTGGCTCCCAGCTGTAGTCCGGTGAGCTGCAGTGCGGGCAGAGCGGGCCTGGGTAGTACCAGAAGCGCCCGCACTGCGAGCAGCGCTGCAGCTCCATCCGACCCTCGTGGCAGCTCGCCCAGAAGCGATCGCTCTCGGCGGTGCGCCGCGGCAGCAGGCGTCCGTTCGCGGCTCGCGCGTAGTCCTCGGTGGTGGGCCAGCCGTACTCCTCCCGGCGTCCAGCCTCAGGCGACCGTGCCATTCGTCCTCCCATCCTTGCTCGTGCCGGCGCCTAGCGCGCCGGCCTCATCGAACTCCTTTGCGACCTGCTGCTCGAGCGCGCCGCGATCGACCTTGCCTGTGCCCGTGCGCGCGAGATCCTCGACGAACACGAACTGCGCTGGCACCTTGTAGAACGCGAGGCGCTCTGAGCACCACGCATGCAGCGTCGCCTCGTCGGCGGAGCCAGGCGCATAGGGCAACACGTAGGCGCGTCCGAGCTGCGTCTTGCGCTCGTCGGGGATCCCGACCACGGCGCAGTCGCGCACTCCGGGGCAGGCGCGCACGCAGTCCTCCACCTCCTCGACGGCGACGTTCTCGCCGCCGACCTTGATCATCGCCTTCACGCGCCCGACGAACTCGACGTAGCCGTCTGCGTCGACGCGCGCGAGGTCGCCGGTGTGCAGCCAGCCGTCGGGGTCGATCGCCTGCGCCGTCTCCAGCGGCTTGTCGAAGTAGCCGCGCATGATCAGGCCGCGCAGCAGCAGCTCGCCGACCGCGCCCGGCGGCAGCGCATCGCCGCTCTTCGGGTCGATCACGCGGTGCTCCATGCCGTCGAAGAAGCGCCCGCAGGTCTCGATGCGCCGCTCCAGCGGGTCCTCTGGCCCGGGGATCGCGGCGACGCCGTAGGCCTCTGTCGCGCCATATGGCATGAAGCACAGCTCCGCGTCCATCTCGTGCATCGCACCCTCCATCAGCGTGCGGTCGAGCACCTCGACGACCCGCACTGTGCTGAGGTCACGCTCTGGCAGGCTTGGGCTGTTCAGCTCGTCGCGCAGCATCGTCGTGCCCGCGAAGTTGACGGTGCAGCGCTCGCGCTCGATCAGCTCGAGCGAGAGCTCCGCCTCGAAGGTCTCGGTGAAGACCAGCGTGCCGCCGAGCGTCAGCATCGACAGCAGCCCCCAGATGCTGCCGCTCGCGTGGAACAGCGGCTTCGCGCTGAACCAACGCTCCTGCTCGGTCAGGCCGAGCCGCTGCGTGTGCAGCTGCGCGTTGCGAACGAGGCCAGACTGCTCGAGCATCACGCCCTTCGGGAAGCTCGTGCTGCCCGATGTGTACTTGATCACCGCGAGGTCGTCGCCGCTCGCCTCATCCTCGATCGCCCGCATCAGCTCTGGCGCCGCGCCCTCCTGCTTCAGCTGCTCGGCGTCGTATGCGTAGGCGGGGACGCGCTCGGCCGGCTCGCCGGGGCGCCTGAAGACGGTGACCGTGCGCAGCTCCGGCAGCTCCGCGCCACAGATGCGGCCGGGCGACGCGCTCAGGCAGGCGGGCTCGATGCGCTCGAGCATCGCGGGGAAGTCGAGCTTGCGAAAGCCCGTCAGCATCAGCAGGTGACGGCTGCGCGACTGGCGCAGCACGTAGGCGACCTCGCGGTCCTTCAACCATGTGCTCACGGGCACGAGCACGGCGCCGATGCTCATGCTCGCCAGATGGCTTGCGATCCAGTCGACCCGGTTGGTCATCCAGAGCGCGACGTGATCGCCGCGCCGCACGCCGATCGCGACCATCCCTGCGGCCAGCGCGCGCGAGCGCTCGACCAGCTGCTCATAGCTGACGCGCTCCTCGGCGCGATCGTCGTCGAAGTAGACGAGCGCCTCCTTGCCGGGGTTGCGCTCGGCGACGGAGAGCACGGTGCGCCAGACGCCTGCGTTGTCGTTCTCGATCTCGGTCATCGATCTCTCCCTTGCTCAGATCAGCGCGTAGAGCTCGCGCGCGTCGCGGTCGCGGAAGTCCCCAGCCTGCTCCTCGCGCACGGTTTCGCCCTGGCGCACCACGTAGAAGCGGTCGACGAGCTCCAAAGCGCTTGGCATGTTCTGCTCGGCCAGCACGATCGTCGTGCCTTCCTCGTGGACGCGGCGCAGGCGCTCCATCACGATCTCCAGCGTCGCTGGCGCAAGCCCGATCGAGGGCTCGTCGACGAGCAGCAGCTCCGGCTCGCCGAGCAGCGCGCGTCCGATCGCGACCATGCGCTTCTCGCCGCCGCTCAGCAGGCCGCCTTCGCGCTTCAGCATGCCGGCGAGCTGCGGGAACAGGTCGAGCACGTGCTCGACGCGGCGGCGCAGCTCGGCGGAGCGCAGCCGCTGCCGCCAGACGCCCATGCGCAGGTTGTCCTCGACCGAGAGCGTCGGGAAGACGAGCCCGTCCTGGGGGACGAGCGCGGCGAGCGGCGCGCGGGAGGCGCCGTCCCAGCGGCCCTCGCGCGCGCCTTTCCAGAGCGGCAGCTGGCCGGCGAGCACGCGCAGCAAGGTCGTCTTGCCGGCGCCGTTGTGCCCGAAGAGGCCGACGACCTCGCCGCGCTCGATGCTCAGCGTTGCGTGTGAGATCGCGACGTGCCCTCCGTAGCCGGTGCTGATGTCGTCAAGCCGCAGCGGCACGCGCACCCGCCTTTCCGAAGTAGAGGTCCGCGAGCCGCTTGTCGGAGAGCACCTCCGATGGCTTTCCCGTCGCCATGATGCGGCCCTCGGCGATGAAGACGACCTCGTCGGCGAACTCCGCGATCACCTCCATGTTGTGCTCGACGAGACAGACGGCTGCGCCGCCGGCGGCGATGCGGCGGGCGAACTCCAGCCCGCGCGGGATCTCGTGACGCGTCAACCCTGACGCGGGCTCGTCGAGCAGCGCCACGCGCGCGTTCGCCGCGTAGGCGCGCAGCAGCGAGAGCAGCTTCTGTTCGCCAAAGCCAAGCTCGTCTGGCAGCACCTCGGCGCGACGCTCCAGCCCAAACTCCTCGAGCATCGCGTCGACCAGCTCGCGCCGCCGCTCCGGCTCGACGCCGAGCACCGCGAGCTCGACGTTCTTGCGCACCGTCACACCCTCGAAGAGCCGCAGGTCCTGGAAGGTGCGGGCGATGCCGAGGCGGTGGCGCCTCCACGCCGGCTGACGCGAGAGATCGATCTCTCCCATCGTGATCGTGCCGCTGTCCTGACGCGTGAAGCCGCAGATGATGTCGAAGAGCGTGGACTTTCCGCAGCCGTTAGGGCCGAGCAGCCCCGTCACGACGCCTGGGCGCAGCGTCAGGCTGAGGCCGCGGTGCACGGCGTGCTCGTCGAAGCTCTTGCGGATGTCGGCACAGACGAGCGCCGGCTCGACCGCGGCGGCGACGCCGCCAAGGGCTGAGTTAAGGGTTGGGATGGGGGGTGGGGTTGCGGGGCTCTGCGGTCGGGTCGGCGCGATCCTCAGCGCGCGCGCTCGTACCTCGGCGTGGGGGAGGGGAGACGGCGCGTGTGCCGGCTTGCGCCTGGCCGAGCCGCGGCTGAAGCGCAGGTCGGCGAGTGAGGCCAGGCCGCCTGGGAAGAGCCGTACGGTGAGGATCATCGCGGCCGCGTAGATCATCTGGTTGACCGGCCCGAAGGTCGAGGTGCTCAGCACGTTGAAGTTCTCCAGCAGCGCGGGCAGGCCGGCGAGGATGATCGGGCCGATCAGATAGCCGAGCGGGCGGCCGATGCCGCCGAGCCCGAGCATCGCGACGATCAGGGCGACCGTGGAGAATTCGAACTGTTCTGGGGTGATGAACTGGCTGAAGTCGACGTAGAGCACCCCGGCGACGCCGGCGAGCGCCGCGCCGACGATCGTCGCCAGCACGCGCAGCGATGTCGGCCGCAGCCCCAGCGCCTCCGCGCCGCGCTCGTTGTCGCGCGTGGCGGCGATGCTGAGCCCGAGCGAGCTGCGCTCGAAGCTCCAGACGAGCGCGACGACGATCAGCGCGACCACCCAGGTCGTGAGCGCGAGCGTGCCGACGGTGCCGATCGTCAGCCCTGGCAGCGTGAAGAACGGGATCGAGCCGAGGCCGTCGGAGCGTCCGAGCACGCCGACGTTCAGCACGATCGCGATGAAGATCGTCGCGAAGCCGAGCGAGCCGACGATGAAGAAGTCGCGCCGCACGCGCAGCGAGATCAACGCCAGCGGCAGGTTGATCACCGCCGCCGCCGCCGCGCCGATCGCGATCAGGACGAAGATGTCGGTCACGTGCAGCTTGGTCATCGCAAGCGCCGCCGCGTAGGCGCCGACTCCGAAGAACGCTGCGTGTGCCATCGAGAGCACGCCCGCCTGCCCGACGACCACGTCGTAGGAGGCCGTGAGGATCACGTAGATCCCGGCGAGCTGCAGGACCGAAAGCCAGAAGGTCATGGGATGGTCCCGGCTTCCTGCTTCGTGCGCGCAAGAAACTGGCCGAGGCCGGCGCCGGGCCGCCGATTCGAGTTGGAGCGGCGCTTGGATTTGCGCACGCCGGAAACGAGGCCATTTGGACGGAACAGGAGCACGGCGATCAGCAGCCCGAAGGAGACGGCGTTGATCCAGCTGCCGCTGATCCACTCCAGCGGGATCGTCTGTGCGATCCCGAGGATCATGCCGCCCGCGGCCGCCGCCCAGATCGAGCCGGTCCCACCGATCACCATCGCCACGAACGCGTCGATCATCGCGCTCGTCCCGATGAAGGGTGTGATGCTCAGCGTCAGCGATTGCAGTACAGCGGCGACCGCGACGACCGCGGAGCCGAGCGCGAAGGCGACGCAGGCGTAGAGGTCATAGCGCACGCCAAGCGTCTCGGCGAGGTCGCGGTTGGTCTCGATCGCGCGCAGCACGAGGCCGACCCGCGTGCGGTTCCAGACCAGGGCGACGAGCGCGATCACGAACGCGGCGACCCCCAGCTCGAGCGCGTCGATGCGAGGCAGCACGATTTCGCCGCTGCGCAGCAGCGGCGCGGCAAGCGCGTTCGGCGTCACGTATTGAGGTGAAGAGGTGAATATCAGCGAGAGGCCGTTCTCGATGATCACGAGCATGCCGAGCGCGGTGACGAACATCCCGAGCATCCGCGTGCGCCGCCGCTCCAGTGGCTGGTAGAGCAGCAGGTAGATCGCGCAGCCCGCGATTGCAGCGCCTGCCATCGCGCCGAGAATGCCGAGCACGATTGGCAGGCCGTGCTGCGTCGAGAGCGTGTAGAACACATACGCCGCGATCGCGAAGACCCCGCCGTGGGCGAAGTGGAAGATGTGCGTTACACGGAATATCAGCGCGAAGCTCAGCCCCAGCAGCGAGAAGACGGCGCCGAGGCCGAGGCCGACGAAGAGGAGGTCGACGAACGTGGTCACGCCGTCGACCTCCGCCCGCTCCTACTGAACCGGTGCGACGTCATTGACGCCCTTGAATTCGAACAACGCGGTTGGCAGCTGGAAGGTCGTGCCATCCGAGTTCAGCGTCACTTCGCCGCCGACGAGTTCGAAGGTTTTCGTCGAGTGCAGCGCGGCGAGCAGCGTTTCGCCATTCACGGGCTTGCCTTCTTCGCGCACCTGCTTGGCGAGCTCGCCTGACATCAGCACGGCGTTGGCGTAGTTCGCGACGTAGAAGGAGGGCTGTTCCTTGCTGCCGTGCTTCTTTTCCCACGCTTCCATGAAGGCTGAGGTCGGCCAGGTTTTGAGCGTCATGTCGAGGCTCTCGCCCGCATAGAGGGTGCCCTTCGCTTCGGGCAGGCTGAGCACGCTTGGCGTGTTGATGCCCTGGGCGCCGATGAAGACGGCTTTCACGCCGGCCTCGCGAACCTGCTTCATCAGCTGGGAGTACTGGGTTCCGCCAAGTGATAGCGCGATCTCGATCACTTCTGGCTGGGCGATGCTGAGCTGCGCCGCCTGAGCTGCGAAGTCAGTCGCTTCGGGCGCGATGCTGAGCGCCTTCACGATCGTCCCGCCATGCGATTCGACGTAGCTCTTCGTCTGGGAGAGCGTCGAGGTGCCAATCGCGTCGTTGCTGTAGACGACCGCCATCTTCTTCAGGTGGCGCTTTTCGACCACGTATGGCAGCAGCTGATCGAACTGCTGCGGGTTCAGCGGCACGAGGTTGAGGAAGTAGGGAGAGAGTTCTGCGAGCGACGGGTCCAGGCCGCCGCCGTTGAACATCAGCACGTGGCTGCGCGCCCCGACAGGGGCGATCGCGCTCGAGACGCTCGTGATCGCCGTCGCGACGAACTGCGCGTGGTCGACAGAGACGAGCTGCTGCATGCCGGTCGTCGACGGGTCTGGTAGCCCCTGCCCGTCAACTCTCACGAGATGCATCGCGACGCTCGGGTCGTGCTGCTGCAGGAGTTCCTGGCCGAGTTCGACGCCTTCGGCGAAGATCGTGCCGTATTCGGCGGCAGGGCCGCTGAACGGGAAGACCATGCCAAACGTCAATTCGCCCTGCTTCGCCGCCGCGGCTTTGGTTTCGCCTGAGTTGGAGGTTTTGGATTCCGCGGGACCGCCGGGGCCTGCGGCGTGCTGCGAGCCCGATCCGCAGCCGGCGGCTGCCACTGCGATCGTGCCGACGAGCATCACTGCCGCAAGCGAGCGAATCCGCCTTCCGAGACGGTGAGCAAGCATCATGACTCCTTCGGTGTTGTCTTTGACAGGCCCAACAGCTCGCGCGCGTTGCCACTCAAGATCGCCTCTCTGTCAGAGGCGGTGATTGAGCTGGCGGCGATCTCGAACAGCGGTGCCGGATATGCATATGAGTCGGGCGCGCCGTAGAAGGTGGTGCCGAAGACGACCCGCGCGGCGCCGTGGCGCTCGACGAAGCGCTCGACGATCTTGCCTGTCGCGCTGATCGCGCCCGTGTCGAACCAGACGTTCGGCAGCTCCCCTGCATGCGCGACGATCCAGTCGCAGTTGTCGACTGAGGTGAAGGCGTCGAGCACGACGAAGCGCCCGTCTGGGAAAGCCCGCGCGAGGCTCGTTACGCGCCAGATCGCCTCGAGCTTCGACTCGCCGATCGCGTGCAGGAAGACGGGCAGGCCGAGCTCGACGCTCGCGCGCACGTAGGCCTGCATCGGGGGAGCGTCGAGGAACGTGCCCTGGAAACGCGCGTGCCAGGCCATCCCGCGCATCCCCAGCTGCTCGCAGCAGCGCTTGATCTCGCTCACGCCGCCGCGCTCGCCGAAGACCGGGTCGACGGTGCCGACGCCGGCGAGGAACAGCTCAGGATGCTGCTCACACGCCTGGGCGACGATGTCGTTCGCGGAGCGCCCCTGGTCGTCGTTGCTCACGGAGCTGTGGCTCGCGATCGCCACCGCCTTGTCGATCCCATAGCGACTCATCATCTCCGTATGCGACGCGATCGTAGCCGCAAAATCGAATTGACGGTCCTCACCGAGCATGCGGCCTCGAGGGCCGATGTGCTGATGTACGTCGATCACCTCGACGTCGGCACCGAGGCTGATTGAGATCTCAGGGCTTGCGCTTGTCAACTCTCTCGTCCTATCGCTGGATTTCGTGTGGGCTGTGGTTGTGCGCTCGGCTTGGCTCTCAATGCGGGACGGAGCCACTGGCGAACGCGATGTCCTCGCCGGCGCCGACATCCTGAGCAAGCCGGTAGAGATGGGCCGCAACGGCAACGTCCTGGCTGCCAAGCCCCTGTGACTCGAAGATCGTGACATCCGAGTCGGCTGTGCGCGCAGCGCAGCGGCCGACGAGCACCTCGCCCAGCTCTGGCAGCGACTGCAAATCCAGCCAGCCGCTTTGCAGTGCGGCGAGCAGATCGCCGCACTCGCCCTCCGCCTGAGCGCGCGAGTCCACGACGATCGTCTGTGCGCGGCGCACCAGCTCGTCTGGCAGCTCGCGTCGCAGCAGCGAGTTCGAGCCTGCGGCGTTGATGTGCGTGCCGGGGGCGACATCCGCCGCTGCCAGCACCGGCGTCGCGGCGTTCGTTGCCGTGCAGATCACGGTGGCGCCTGCCGTCGCCTCCGCCGCGGAGGTCGCGGCGATGCAGGGAAGCGAGAGCTCCTCTTCGATCTTCAGGGCGAATTCCTCGCGCTGCTCGCCTGTGCGCGAGAACACGCGCACCTCGCCGACGGGGCAGCTTGCCGCGACGGCCTCGATCTGCCCGCGTGCCTGCCAGCCGCAGCCGATCACCGCAAGCGTGTGCCTCTCCTTCGCGGCGGCGAGGTGCTTGCTCGCAACCCCAGAGGCGGCGCCCGTGCGCATCATCCCGAGATAGTCAGCCTCGACCATCGCGAGCAGGTCGCTGCTCTCGAGATCGAAGAGCAGCACGACGAAGCGCGCCGCGCCGCGCAGCGCGATGTAGGTCTTCAAGCCGCCAACGCCAAGCGACAGGTCCGCGGCGGGCAGCACGTTCAGCGTGCCTGAGGGCATGCGCAGGCGCTCGCGGGGACGGTAGCGAACGGTGCCGTCCACCTGGCGCAGGAACGCATCCTCCACGGCCCCTAGAGTGTCCTCCATCGACAGCAGTGCCCGGACGTCGTCCTCGCGCAGCAACAGCATCAGTAGCCTTCGCGTAGCAACAGCATCAGTAGCCTTCGCGCAGCAACAGCATCAGTCATCCTCGCGCAGCAACAGCGGCATCAGTAGCGCGGCCTCGCCCTCATGTCGCACAGCATGTCATATATGATGTGCGAAGTCAAGGTTGTGGCTGTCGCGTGTCCACGCCGACCTCCTCGAGCACGTGGTAGCCGCGCACCGTATCGATGCCCCAGTCGTGCATCAGCTCGACGAACTGCGCTGAGGCGAGCGCCTCTGCGCCCCACTGGGAGTTGTCGAAGTAGCACTCGTAGATCGCAAGCGCTTCGCTCTTGACCGTCCTGCCCGTGAATGTCTGTCCTGGGCGCTCCAACGCGGCGGGCTCAGCGGCGCACAGCACGCGGTTCTCGAGCAGCAGGCGCAGGCCGTAGAGGGTGGGGGCGAGCTCGCCAAGGGCTTGTGAGAGGCGAATCGCGGCCACCTTCGCGTCGTGCTTGGGACGATCGCCCTCGCTGAGCTCGAACAGATACTTCGCCAATGAGGTCTGCTTGCTCAGGCGGTCCCAGAGTGTTCGCTCCTCGACGCTGTACATCGTCATGTCGGCGACGAAGAACAGATGGTCTCGCTCGATCAGCCGGCGGACCTGCCGCTCATCCTCGGTGGTGGCGGAGAGGTCTGCGCCGATGCCCTCGATGTCGCGCTGGACGAATCGCCACGTGTCGATGGGATGTGCCCAGCCGCCGAGGTGGTCCCACTGGGCGAGCACGAGGTTCGTGCGATAGACGACCTCGACGCCAAGCTCGCGGTAGCGCCTGCGCAGGAACGGCGTGTGCACACGCAGGTAGTAGTCCTCGCTCTCGGCGCGGCGATCCTCCGCGTATGGCTGCATGCGCGTGATCGTCTTCATCGCGTCGTCGCGGCTCTCCGGTTGGTCGTTGTGGCTTTCACTTGGTGCTGGCTGTCATCGGAGCTTTCCCCGGCTGGTCCTGGCTGTCATCGGAGCTTTCCCCGGTTGGTCTAGTGGCGATCGTGCTTTCGCTTGTCCTGGCTGCCATCGGAGCTTTCGCTGGTCCTGGCTGCCGTCTGATTTCCGCTCGGGCGGGGTTTCTCGGTTGGACCGAGTGGGCATATATGATATGCCTATGACGAGGATCATCGACGGAAGTTGGTGGTCTCTCCGAATCGCTGCGGTGCCACTGCAAAGGAGTGCAGACAAGGAGCCGTAGACGAAGGCCAAGGATGAAATATGATACGTGATCATGGATGATGGCTTGCGAGCTGCACGGATCGCAGCGAGCTCGACCGGCCTGGGCCCCCGCGAAACTGGCGCGGGTGGCCCAGGCTCACTAGTCGGCCTGCTGCAGGGCTGGGTGTCCGCGGGGGAGGACGGGCACGCCTCGCTTGGGCCGTCATCGCCGGATCAGGCCAAGGGGCCGCACTCGACCTCGGCGAAGTTGCCACTGCCGCTCTCCTATGACACCGGCGGAGAGACTCCAGGCAGCTACCCCTACACGCGTGGACGCAGCGCTCGGCTGTACCACGACGAGCTCTGGGTGATGGGCCAGTACTCGGGGTATGCGACGCCCGCAGAGACCCGTGCGCGCTTCGATCAGCTGCTGCAGGCGGGGCAGACTGGCCTCTCGATTGCGCTCGACCTGCCGACCCAGATGGGCCTCGACTCAGACCACCCGCTCGCCCTTGGCGAGGTCGGCAAGGTCGGCGTGCCGCTCGACACCGTCGAGGATCTGCTCGCGCTGTTCCGCGGGCTGCCGCTTGACCAGGCGCGCCAGCTGCGCACGACCGCAAACGCGATCGGCCCGATCTTCGCCGCCTTCCTGCTCGTCGCGCTCGAGGAGCTTGGCGTTTCGACCGACAACTTCAGGCTGCTGCTGCAGAACGACCCGTTGAAGGAGTACGCCGCGCGCGGCACCTTCATTTTTCCGCCGCGCGCCGCGGTCTCGCTCACGGTCGACGTGATCGAGTACTTCGCGAAGGAGCTGCCGCACTGGGAGCCTGTCGAGTTCTGCGGCTACCACATTCGCGATGCGGGGGCGACCGCCATCCAGGAGATCGCGATCGCGACGGCGAACGGGCTCGAATACCTCGACGAGGCGGCGCGGCGCGGCGTCGACATCGAGGCCTGCGCGCACTCGCTCTACCTGTTCATGTCTGCGGCGGTCGACATCTTCGAGGAGGCGGCGAAGATCAGGGCGGCGCGGCGTCTCTGGGCGCGTCTGCTGCACGAGCGCTATGGCGTGCGACGCGAGGCGTGTGGCATCAATGTCTTCGCGTACACGCTTGGCGGCGCGCTCGTCGCCCAGGAGCCGATCAACAACGTTGTGCGCGTTGCCTGCGAGACGCTCGCCGCCGCGCTTGGCGGCGTGCAGACGATGGCGACCTCCTCATATGACGAGGCGCTTGGGCTGCCAAGCGCAGCGGCTGCCCATCTTGCGCTGCGAACGCAGCAGGTGGTCGCCTACGAGTCTGGCGTGACGAAGGTCGTCGACCCGCTAGCGGGCTCCTACTACGTCGAGGATCTCACGGACCGCCTCGAGGCGGAGGCGGTGCGCTATCTGCTGCGCATCGTCGAACTGGGCGGCGCGGTGGAGGCGCTCGACCGCGGCTTCATCGGCGAGGAGATCGCCAGTGCCGCCTATGAACAGCAGCTCGAGGTCGAGTCGGGTGAGCGCCCGGTCGTCGGCATGAACATCCACCGCTCTGCAGCGGAGGGCATCGAGCGCGCGTTCACGGTGCCTGAGCATTTGCAGCGCGAGCAGGTGGAGAGTCTCATGCGCGTGCGCGCGGGCAGAGATGAGACACGCCTGCGCACGTCACTGGACGCGCTTTCCCAGGCGGCTGCACAACATCTCAACACGATCCCCTACCTGATCGAGGCCGCGCGTTCGCGCGCGAGCATCGGCGAGGTCGTCGATGCGCTCGCGAGCGCGCTCGGGCGCCATCGCGATCGCGGCGGACTGCTCGGAGCCGGCGCCTGATGAGCGGGCTTGCAGCCAAGCTGCATCGCACTGCGCGCTGGCATTCCGAGCGGATCGCGGCGATCGACGGCGAGCGCGAAGCGAGCTTCGGCACGATCGAGTCGCGCTCCAACAGGCTCGCCAACGGCCTCTTGGGCTTGAGCGAAGACGTTGGGGGGCAGGCGGGCCCCAGAGGCGGGCGCGTCGCGCTGCTGCTGCCGAATTCACTCGAGTACATCGAGGCGGACCTCGCGATCGTGAAGGCAGGCAAGGCGAAGGTCCCGATCAATGTGCGGCTGACCCCTGACGAGCGTGCCTACGTGATGCGGGACAGTGGTGCTGAGCTGCTGATCACCGACGAAGCGGGGCTGGCCTCGATAGCGGAGGGGCATCGTGAGCAGCTGCCAGATCTGCACAACGTCCTCGTCGTCGGCCCTGATGCCTGCGGGCAGACCGGCTATGAGGCCCTGCTTCAGAAGGCATCCGACGCACCGCCGGGGCTGCCAGAGGACCCTGACGCGCCAAGCGTGATCCTCTACACATCGGGCACCACCGGGCGCCCGAAGGGCGCGGCCTCCTCGTTTCGCTCGCGCTGGCTGACGACCGTGAACATGCTCGTCAGCGAGCTCGACGTAGCGCCTGGCGACGGCATGATCCACGCCGGCTCGATGGCGCATGGCAGCGGTTCGAAGGCGCTTGCGTTCTTCCTCTCAGGTGCCCGCAACATCGCGATGCGCAAGTTCGATGGCGAGGCGTTCTTCGACCTTGTGGAGCGGCATGGGGCGACGCACACCTTCCTCGTGCCGACGATGATCGCGACACTGCTGGAGGCGTCGCGCTCGCGCTCTGCGCCGAGCCCTGCGCTGAAGACTCTGAGCTATGGCGGTGCGCCGATCGCGGAGCCGCTGCTGCGCGAAGCGCTGGCCGAGCTGGGCGGGGCGCTCGTCCAGGTCTATGGCTCCTGTGAGGCGCCGCATCCGATCACGATCCTCAGCAAGGCAGACCACGCCGAGCTGATCGAGGGTCGCGCTGCTTCGATCGGGCGCGAGTCGCTCGCGGTCGAGACGCTGATCGCCGACGCTGACGGTCAGCCCGTCGCGGATGGCGAGCCGGGGGAGCTGCTCGTCGGCGGGCCAAGCGTGATGAGCGGCTACTGGAACGCGTCGGAGGCAACCGCGCGGGCCTTCGTCGACGGCCACTATCGCACTGGCGATGTCGCACGCCGCGACGAGCATGGCTACCTCTACATCGTCGATCGCCAGCGCGAGATGATCATCACCGGCGGGCTGAACGTCTACCCGGCGGAGGTTGAGCGGGTGCTCTGCGAACACGACGCGGTTGCGGAGGTCGCCGTGATCGGAGTGCCCGACGAGCGCTGGGGCGAGTCGGTGATGGCGGTCGTCGTTGCGAGCCCCAATGCCCCGGTCGGCGAGGAGGATCTGCTCGAGCACTGCCGCGCGCGCCTGGCCGGTTACAAGAAGCCTCGCCATGTGAGCTTCGTCGAGCGGCTGCCGAAGGGCTCGACCGGCAAGGTGCTCAAGCGCGAGCTCAGGCAGGAGTTCTGGGAAGGGCGCTCGAGGATGGTCAACTAATGGGCGAGACGGTCGTGATCGCTGCCGCAGCGCGCACGCCGTTCGGCTCGTTTGGCGGTGCGCTGCGCGAGCTCACGATCCCGAAGCTCGCGGCCGCGGCGGCGGGCGAGGCGCTGCGCCGCGCCGAGGTGAGCCCTACGGAGGTCGACGAGCTCGTGCTCGGCGTCAACCTGCCTGGCAGCGACCGCTCGCTCGCACGGCAGGCGCAGCTGGAGTGCGGGATCCCCGAGGAGCGCGTCTCCTACACGGTCGATCGCGCCTGCTGCTCCGCGCTGACCGCCGTCTCCTGTGCACGCCGCGACCTACTGGCTGGCACTGCCGAGATCGCCGTTGCCGGCGGCGCGGAGAACCTCAGCCTCGTGCCCTTCTTCCTGCCTGACATGCGCTGGGGCAGGCGGCTTGGGGAGGCGCACATCGCCGACCAGCTCGTGCTCGCCTGCCCCTACACCCACGTTGCGCGCGCCGTGCAGGCCTCGCAGGAGGCGGGGCGTTTCGGCATCTCTCGCACCGAACAGGACGAGTGGGCGCTGCGCAGCCAGCAGCGGGCCGCGGCCGCTGGTGAGCGGCTTGCGGAGGAGATCGTCGCGGTCGGCGAGCTCGCCCGCGACGAGTCGCCGCGTCCGGCAACGACCCTTGAGAAGCTTGGTTCGCTGCGGACAGTCAACGGCAGCGAGACCGTCACCGCGGGCAACGCGCCAGGGCTCAGCACCGGCTCGGCGTGCACAGTGCTGATGCGCGCTTCGACCGCAGCGGCACGGGGGGTGAGGCCGCTGGCGAGCATCCGCGCGACCGCGATGGTCTCCGGGCACCCGCAGCACATCGCCTCGATTCCCGCCGTCGCCGCCGAACGGGTGCTTGCCGCGGCCGGAGTGCAGCTCTCCGACGTGATGCTGATCGAGGTCAACGAGGCATTCGCCGTCGTGCCGCTCGTGACCTCGCTGCTGCTCGCCGAGGCTTCCGGCATCGACGTCGAGGAGGTGCGCGAGCGCATGAACGTCAACGGTGGCGCGATCGCGCTTGGGCACCCGACCGGCGCGACCGGAGCGCGGCTGCTCTTGACGCTCGCGCTCGAGCTGAGACGCCGCGGTGGTGGGCTTGGGCTCGTCAGCATGTGCGGCGGGATCGGCGAGGGCGAGGCGATGCTGATCGAGGTTGCAGCCGACGGACAGGCAGCATGAGCATTGCCGAACGCGCGACTCAACCACGCGCGATGCGAACGGCGTGGGTCGGTCAAACCCGCGTGCACTTCGGTGCCGGGGCGGTGGAGCAGCTGCCGCAGGCGCTGGATCTCGAGCAGTTCGGCGCGCGCGTGGCGATCGTCGCGAGCCCGAGCCAGGATGCGCTTGGCCGTGTGGCGCGTCTGCGCGGCGCCCTTGGTCGGCGCGCAGCGGGGACGTTTGCGCAGGCGATCGTGCACACGCCACAGGAGCTCTACTCCACGGCGTTGACAGAGCTGCGCGGCGCGAGCGGGCTGGTCGCGCTTGGCGGCGGCGCGGCGATTGGGCTCGGCAAGGCGCTGGCGGTCGGCTTGGGCCTGCCGCTTGCCGCGATTCCGACGACCTACTCCGGTAGTGAGATGACGCCGATCTACGGGATCGCCGAGGGGGGAGAGAAGCGGATCTCGCGCAGCGAGCTGGCGCAGGCGAGGCTTGTCCTCTACGACCCGCTGCTGCCCGCGACGCTGCCGCCCTACGAGCTCTGCACCAGTCTCGTCAACTGCCTCGCCCACTGTCTCGAGAACGCCTGGCTGGCCGACGCCTCGCCTCTTGGCCTGATCCTCAGCGAGGACGCCTGCCGCAGCATCGGCGCGCAGCGCGAGCGCGTCGCCAAGGACGAGCTGGACGAGACTGCCGCGACCGCGCTGATGGCGGCCGCGTGGTTTGGCGGAGTCGCGCTCGCGGTCAGCGGCGTCGGCTTGCACCATGCGCTCTGCCATGCGATCGGCGGGCTCACGAACGCCGCCCACGGGGCGATCCACACCGTCGTGCTGCCGCTCGTCGCGCGTCTGAACGACGGCGCCGGCGACGGCGCTCAGCAACGGCTCGCCGCCGCGCTTGCGGGCGGGGGGCTTGCCGGCGGGGGGCCTGCCGGCGGGGGGCCTGCTGGCGAGGATCTTGCCGGCGACGAGCTCGCAGGCGGCTCGCTGGTCGACTGCCTCGAGCTGATCTACCAGCGCTGGCAGCTGCCACGCCGCCTGTCGGAGATCGGCGTGCAGGAGCTCGACGTGGACGCGACGCTCTCACACGTGCTTGGCGCCGACTCCGCCGCTCGCAACGTCCGACAGCTCGACGCCGACGAGCTGCGTGCCGCGCTCGCGACGATCATGTGATTGCTTGTGATGCTCGCGTTTGCGATGCGCGGCCACTCACCGCGACGCTTTGTCTCGCGGTGACGCTCAGTCGTCCGCGTCGCGGTCCCAGAAGCCGATCTCATCGAGGTGCGAGAGCAGCAGCATGCCTGCGCGCTCGATGTGCTCGACCATCGCCGTGCGCGCTCCCTCGCAGTCGGACTGGGCGAGCGCGTCGATCAGCTCCGCGTGCCCGTCGCGGTTGAGCTCGATCCAGCCGGGGACGGCTCCCCAGTGGCGCCGCGGCACGAAGCGCATCGAGGCATCCCTGAACCAGGTGAGTCGCGGCGAAGCTGCGGAGGCGTAGATCGTCGAGTGCAGACGTGAGTTGAGGATGTCCACTTCGAGGCTGTCCGCATCAGAGACGTTTGCATCGGGTCCGGTGATGCGGGCGATCTGAGCATTGAGTTGTGTCAGCTCGCCAACGCCGCGCGCGTCGATCACCGCGGCGGCGCGCGCCGCGAGCTCGCCGGCGACAAAGCCGTGAACGAGGTAGGCATCCTCGGCGTCGCGCCTGCGAATTGGCAGCACGCGAAAGCCTCTGTTGGGCTCCTGGGTCACCCAGCCGTCCTGCGTGAGCAGCAGCAGCGCCTCGCGCACCGGCGTGATGCTCGCGCCCAGTGCCTCGGCGATCGGCGCGAGGCGCAGCAGCGTGCCAGGCCGCGCGCCGCCTGAGAGGATCAGTCCCTGCACGTGCACGACCACCTCGTCGCGGAGCTGGGTGCGCTGGGGGTCGAGCTGCGGTTCGGTTGCCATCGACGACTGACCAGGGTTGCGTGCCATCGGCTCCAGGCCTGAAAATATGATACTTGACTAATCGACCGCTAAGTTGGGAAGAACCTGCTTTTCCAAGCCATTTAGCGGACTGAACAGAGATCATACAATATCATATATTTCCACTGAAGGGCGGATGAGCGAACGAGCGACGTCTGGGGCCGGGAGGGCGTCGATCGCGTCGGTTATTTCAGGCCGGCGCGGCGGGCAGGTCGGAGGGCTCGACCTGCCCTGCGGCGCCCGGCTCGGTGCGCTCGGAGATCAGCAGGATCCAGACGATCGCGGCGATCACACCACCGACCAGTGGCGCGACGATGAACAGCCAGACCTGACTGAGCGCGTCACCGCCGACGATCAACGCGGGCCCAAGGCTGCGCGCCGGGTTGACCGAGGTGCCGGTGATCGCGATGCCGATCAGGTGCACGGCGGTCAGCGCCAGGCCGATCGCGAGGCCTGCGAAGCCAGCCGAGGTGACATGGCTCGTCGCGGCAAGCACAACGAGCACGAAGAGGAACGTGAGCACCACCTCGGCGGCGAACGCGCCACCGGCGTTGATGCCGATCATCGAGTGGGCGCCCCAGCCGTCTGTGCCCAGGCCCGTGACTTTGCGGCTGTAGTGCGGCGAGCCGCTGAAGACGGCCCATAGCGCGAGCGCGCCGAGGATGCCACCGACGAACTGGGCGATCCAGTATTCGATCGCTTCGGCGAGGCTCATCCGTTTGGAGGCGAGAAACCCGATCGTCACGGCGGGGTTCACGTGACACCCGGAGATCGGTCCGATCGCGTAGACGAGCGCAAGCAGCACCAGCCCAAACGCGAGCGCAGTTGCGACTATGCCTGCGGCAGCGCTTTCGCCATCGAGCTTGAACCCGAACATGAGCGTCGCGACGCCCACTGCGAAGAAGACGAGCACCGCGGTGCCCAAGAGCTCGGCCGCCGGCTTCCTGAAGCGCATATCTGCCTCCCGAGTGAATCGTGCTTACACGGCTCTCGCGCCTGAAGGATTCGACATTGAGGTGCCGGCACCTGCACCGTCGAGGGGCGCCTGTACGCTGAGAGGCGTCCGCGCGTCGATCGGCGCCTGCACGTCGATGGACACCTGCACTGCACCGTCGAGGCGGCGCGGCGCGCGGCGCTTCGTGTCCGGGTCGCGCTTACAGTTGCAGCACCTCGCCCTGCGCCGCAATCCTCACTTGCGGCGGCGCGGCGAAGCTGCCGGCGAGCGCGTCGAGCTGCGCGTCGGTGCGATCTGGCCGGTGGTGGAAGAGCACGACGGTGCCAACGCCTGCGTGCCGTCCGAGCTCGACCGCGTAGGCGGCGGCGGAGTGCCCAAAACGTCCTTCGGTGGCGAGCTCCTCGGGGGTCAGCAGCTGCGAGTCGTGCACGAGTGCGTCGGCGCCCGTTGCCAGCTCGAGCGCGGCGGGGTGCAGCTCGCCGCAGCCTGTCGGCCCTGGCCCGAGCTCGGTCGGGCAGTGGTCAGGCATGTAGGTGAGCGTTGAGCGTCCGTCGCCGACGCGGTAGCCAAGCGCACGCCCGCCTTTGTGGGGAATCTCCTGCGCAAGCACGCTGAATCCCTCGTGCTCGTAGCTCCCCGGCGCGATGCTCGAAAACGTCCAGTCGCCGCGCAGCTCGTCTGGTCCCATCGGAAAGTGCGGCGGCGACATCATTCGCGCGAGTACGGCGATCGCCTGTTCGCCGCTCTCCTGCTCTGGTAGGTGCAGCGCGACGCGCGCATCGTCGCGATCGCCGGCCGCGAAGAACGGCAGGCCCTGGACGTGGTCCCAGTGCAGGTGGCTGAGCAGCAGTGTGCCCCTGAAGGGCTCGCCGTCGAGCAGCTGCGTGACGGTGCGCACGCCGGTGCCGGAGTCGAGGATCAGCGTCGGCGCGGCGGCATCGTCGTGCGCGATCGCGAGGCAGGAGGTGTGACCGCCGTAGCGGATGAAGTCGGCGCCAGGCGCGGGGGTGGATCCGCGCACCCCGCAGAGGTGAACCCGCACGAAGCTTCAGCCCCGCGTGGTTTCTTCCGGGCGGTGGTCCTGAGACAGCTCGTGCGGCGAGTCGCGGTCGAGTTGGCTTGCTTGCACGGACGCGACTTTACAGTTGCGCAGGCGCAGCTGACTACCGCACGACGGTGAAGCTCAGCTTCTGTGGCGTCGAGCGCACGTGGTCTGGCGCCGTCGCGAGCACCGTCAGCGTGTAGTTCCCTGGTCGCATGATCTTCGCGGTGCGCGAAACCCGTCCGTCGAAGCCGACGCTGTTCGCGCCGACGCGCCCGCTGAAGCTCAGCTTGCCCGCTCCGACGCTGTGTGAGCAGTTCGTCTTGATCGTGCTGCCCGCAGGCAGGGAGACGCATTTACTGCCGACCTTGTGCCCTGTCAGTTGCATGCTGAAGCTGAACGTGACCGAGGCGTGTTCGTTCAGCGAGAAGTAGAAGGTGCTGCCAAGCGGTGCCTTGTCCGTCCCTTGGATGCGCGGCGGCGCCGTGCCCGTGTGCCAGTTGTGCGCGCCCTCGCGCAGCTTCGTCAGCTGGGGCGGGGCTGGTGCCACCTTCATCGTCGCGCTTGTGCCGCTCGCGGTGACCCCAAGCAGGGGGTAGGTGACGGTCTCCGAGCAGGCGAGCGGTTCGCCGAGCTCGGGCGCGGTCGGCGTGAACGTTTGCCCGGCCGCGACGCGTTCGCCTTTCATCAGCCAGTAGTAGCCGTCGAAGCCGTAGAGCGTGTTAGACGGCTGCAGCGAGTCCCAGGTGCTCCAGGAGACATTGCATGTCTGCAGCGTGTTCACGTGCGCGCCACCTGCGATCGTCGGCGCTTCGATCAGGGCGGCAGCGGCTCCGGTGGTGATGCTCGCGATCTTGCCCGCTTCGGCCTCCGCGAACCACATCTCTCCGTCTGGCCCTGCGACGATGCCGGCAGGCTCGCTGAGTTGGGGCAGCGTGAATTCGCTGATCTTGCCCTGCGGCGTGATGCGTCCGATCTTGTCGCCGTTGCGCTCGGTGAACCACATGTTCCCGTCCGGGCCGGGGGCGATGTTGCCAGGGAAGCTGCGGGCCGTCGAGAGCGTGTATTCCTTCACTTCTCCTGCGGTCGTGACGCGCCCAATCTTGCCCGCCTGGAAATCGGTGAACCAGATCGCTTCCCCAGGTCCTGCGGCGATGCCCCAGGGCTCGCCTGAGGCGCCTGGGAGCGGGAACTCCGTGACCGTGCCTGCCGGCGTGATGCGTCCGATCGCGTTGGCTTCGGTCTCGGTGAACCAGAGGTTGCCGTCAGGGCCGAGGACGATTCGCTTCGGCTTGCTTGCGGGCGTCGGCACCGGGTATTCGTCGATCGTGCCGCCTGGGGTGATGCGTCCGATCGCGTTGGCCTTCGTCTCGGTGAACCAGAGGTTTCCTTCGGGGCCGGCCGTGATCGCTTCAGGTTCGGCTTCGGCGGCGGGGATCTGGAATTCCGTCGTTTCGCCGGCGGGCGTCATCCTCGTGACCTTGTTGGCGCTGCGCTCGGCGAACCAGATGTCCCCTTCGGGGCCGACCGCGATCCCTTCGGGGTGGACGCCGGCGTTTGGCAGCGCCAGCTCGGTGACTTCGCCGCTCGGCGTGATCTTGCCGAGCTTCCCGCCCTTGTACTCGGTGAACCAGATGTCGCCTTCAGGACCGTGGGTGAGGCTCAGCGGTTCGCTTTCGGAGTTGGGCAGGGAGAATTCAGAGACCTTGCCTTCGCTCAGTGCGAAGGCACAGGGCGCAAGCGCGGCCGTGAGCGCGATGGCGAGCGTCGACGCGCCCGCCATGGCGGGCAACTTCCCTCGAAGTCGCTGTCTGGATGCCAATCGCAAGTCGCTCCCCTACTCGAACGCCAGACCGCCTCCTTGTTGGGCGGGCTCGCCGGTTCGTCGCGCCCGCAAGTATGCCGGGCGGTGCAGACGGTCGGCGCAGGCGAGCTCTCAGGAGCCGTGTGCGGCAGCGGAGCGCGGGTCTGGCAGCGGCGTCAGCAGCCCGTTCAGGCGTTCGCGCAGCGGCTCGAAGCGCGGTGGCAGCGAGAGCCGCTCGCCGAGGTGCGCAGGATCCTCATCGACGGCGAAGCCAGGGCCGATCGTCGCGATCTCCATCAGCACGCCGCTTGGCTCACGGAAGTAGACGGAGCGGAAGTAGAAGCGATCGATCACCGGCGTCGGCCGCAGGCCGGCAGCCGCGATCCGCTCCTGCCAATGAGCCTCGTCCTCGGGGTCTGCGGCGAAAGCAACGTGGTGCACCGTGCCGGCGCCAGGCTTCGCGGGCTCCGCCGGCGGCTGGTCATAGCGGTAGTGGCCGCCGCGACGCGAGCCGCGCACCTCCCAGTCGTCCCCGCCGGCGGCGCTGAAGCCGAGCACCTCAGAGAGGACATGTGCGCTGTCCTGCGGACGCTGGCAGTAGACGCGCACGCCGTCAAAGCCCTGCAACGCCATCTCGCTGGGAATGTCAGGCGCTGTCGCGGAGAGCGGCTCGTCGCTCGCAGCGCTCACGAGCAGCTCGTGCTCGAGACCCTCCGGATCCTTGAAGCGCAGGCCCTCGCCTGAGCCGTCCCCGGTGGTGCGCTCGCTCGCGCAGCCGTGCTCGCGGAGGCGTCGCTCCCAGAAGCTCAACGCCTCAGTGGAGCCGACGCGCCAGCAGATACGGTGGACCATCCCGGCGCCGGCCCTGCCAGGGACCGCGTTCGGGTACTCGAAGAAGGTGAGATCCGAGCCAGGCGAGCCTTGCTCGTCGGCGTAGAAGAGGTGGTAGACGGTCGGGTCGTCCTGGTTGACGGTCTTCTTCACGAGCCGCAGCCCAAGCGTTCCCACGTAGAACTTCACGTTGACGGGCGCGTCGCCCGTGATCGCGGTGATGTGATGGATGCCGTCGAGCTTCAAGGGCGCCTCCAGGTCCAAGCTTTCGCGGATGCGCGGCAGAAGGGCAAAGTCTAGCTTCGCGATGCCCACGGATCCTTGCGCGGCGCTATCTTCGCGCTAGCGGTGAGCATCTCGATCGTGATCCTCAGCAGCTGAGATGGTGCTTGTCACCGACTACGTCGACCCTGCCGCGTTCTTCGCGATCATCCTCGTCTCGGCGCTCGCCGGCGCGATCGCGACTTTCGCGGGCGACCGCGGCCTGCTCGTACCCGCCGTCGTTGTCGAGTTGCTGTTCGGGGTCGTGCTCGGGCCGCACGTGATCGGCACTCGACGCTTATCTTCCCGATCCTTGGTCTGCGCCTGCGAGGCGATCTGCCCGTCGAGACGGTGACGGTCGTCGGGTAGGCAGTACCCTCGACGCGGCGCTCGACCGCGGCGCAACGACCTGAGGAGGCTGGGATGGCGCAGTGGACTGGCGTAGCAGGCAAGCGTGTGCTGATCACCGGCGCGACGCGTGGTATTGGCCTCGCCGCGGCGAAGGAGCTCGCAAAGCGAGGGGCACAGCTTGCGATCGTCGCGCGCGACCCTGAGCGGGCGCGTGATGCGACGCAGGAGATTGCTGCGGCAGGCGGCGGATCGCAGGTCGACGTGCTCGAAGCGGACCTCTCGTCTCTCTCCTCGGTGCGTGAGCTCGCCGAGCAGGCGCTCGATCGCTATCCGCGGATCGACGTGCTCGTCAACAACGCTGGTGCTGTCTTCACGAGCAGGCAGATGACAGCTGAGGGCTTCGAGCGCACGTGGGCGCTGAACCATCTCTGCCCGTTCTTGCTGACGACACTGCTGCTGCCGCGGCTGCAGCAGAGCGCCCCTGCGCGCGTGATCACGACAACCTCCGACGCCCACAAGGGCATGAGGATCCCCTTCGACGACTTCGCCGCGGAACGTGGCTACAAGGTGCGGGGCTTCCAGCGCTATGGCCAGAGCAAGCTCGCGAACATCCTCTTCACTGCTGAGCTGTCACGGCGCACACAGGGGACGGGCGTCTCGGCCTACTGCTTTCATCCTGGCGTCGTCGCGAGCGGCTTCAACCGCAACAACGGCAGCGTGATGGGCCTCGTGATGACTGCGATCAAGCCGTTCTCGCGCAGCCCTGAGCGCGGTGCAAGAACGCTCGTCTGGCTCGCGGACACGCCCGACCCGGAAGGCGATGGCGGCTACTTCGTCGACGAGCAGCGCAAGCAGCCAAGCGGCGCTGGCCGCGACATGCAGGCTGCGCAGCGGCTGTGGGATGTGAGCGAGGAACAGGTCGCGGGCGCTTAGCGTGGCGGCGGAGCGATCAACGTCGCTCCTGGGATGTAGGTCGCGACGCGACGGGGATCGCGCGTCAGCAGGGGACGGCCGCTGACAGCGGCGTGAGCGCCGATCAGAAAGTCGGGCAAGACCGCCTGTCGCGCTCCGCTGGCGCGTCTGTAGGCGGCGTGGGCATGGCCCGCGAGGAAGGCTGCGGCGAGTGGAAGCTCCTCGATCAGCGCCATCGACGGCAGCGCAGCACGCAATGCCTCGACGCGCGAGAAGCGCGGCGCGACCTCTGCGAGCACGATGGCATTGAGCACGAGGGCGCCTCGCTGGGCGGCGAGTATCAGCTGCGCCTCAGACCACTCCAGCCACTTGGCGTCTTCTGTGAAGAGGTCGAGCAGGACGCTGCTGTCGACGACCGTGCCGCCCGCCAGGCTCACATCAGGCGCGGCGCGTGAGGGCGAGGATCTCGTCGGTACTGAGCTCGATGTCGCCGGCGCCGCGCAGGCGCGCTATCTCATGTGCAGCACGACCACGGTCGACCAGCAGACGCGCGCCACTCTCGTCCAGTTCGAAGTCGACCTCGCTGCCTGGCTGGATGCCAAGCTTGCGGCGCACGCTCAGTGGAACCGTCACCTGTCCCTTTTGCGTAACACGCATCAGGTAATACTAGCGAGTAATACCAACTGCGCGCCGCGGTGCGCGCCGCCGTGCGCGCCACCGGCTGAGATCATCGGCCGGGAGATCCCTCGACGGCGACTAGGATGACCGCCGATGCCTGGCGCGATCGAGATCACCTGGTTCACAGACCCTGGCTGTCCCTGGGCCTACTCGGGCAACCCGCCGCTTGCGGTGCTGCGCTGGCGTTACTCAGAGCAACTGCAGTGGCGCCTCGTGATGATCGGGCTCACGGAGGACCCTGAGCAGTACGTGCGCAACGGCTACACGCCGACGCGCATGGCCCAGGGCCACCTGATGTTCCGCGACCGCTATGGCATGCCGTTCGCCGCCCAGCCGCGCGAGCGCGTGCTCGCCACGACGCGCGGCTGCAGAGCGGTGGTGGCGGCAAGGCTGCTCGCCCCGGAGCGCGAGGTCGCGGTGCTGCGGGCGCTGCAGTTCGCTTGGTTCACGACGACGCTCACGCTCGACGAGGACGAGGGACTGCGCGCCGCGCTCGCCGAGGTCCCCGACCTCGACGCGGATGCGATAGTTGCCGCGATCGACAGCGAGGCGGTGCTCGACGCCTATGAGCAGGACAAGCGCGAGACGCGCACCGCGGAGAACAGGCCGATCCACTTCCAGGGCAAGGCGCGCCAGACCGACGGCCCAGTGCGCTACTCCGCCCCCTCGCTCATCTTCCGCGCCGAGGGGCGCGAGATCGAGGCGGGCGGCTTCCAGCCGGTCGAGGCCTACGACCTCGCCGTCGCGAACCTCGACGTCTCGCTGACGCGACGCGAGCCCCCAGAGTCGCCGTTGCCGGCACTGCAGGACTTTCCCGACGGCCTCACCACCCAGGAGGTCGCCGCGGTGATGGCGCCGAACAACACGCCGCCCGACAGGCAGGCCGCAGAGGCTGCGCTGATCGAGTTGCAGGGCGCGGGGCATGTGCGTCGGCTGCCGCTTGGCAGCGATGCGCTTTGGCTCGCGGCCTGACAGGCGTCCCTGCTGCCTGACCCGCATCTCATCTACTGATACGCTTCGTCTGTATTTGATTCGTGGGGTTCGCTTGGGAGCGCGGTCTTGAACTTGCACAACTGGGAGATCGTGTCGAGACGGATGGCGATCCAGCTCGTCGTGGGCTTGGTCCTGGTGGTTCCCGCATCCGCACTCGCGTCGCCGCCAACGGCGCAGATCGGCAGCGTGCGTGCGCTCAGCGGCACCGAAGCGCTTGTCGCTGGCTCGATCACTCCGGGCCTGCAGGAAACCAGCTATCAAGCCGCCTACGCACTTGCTGGCTCGACCTGGTGCACGAGTCACGGTGCCTCGGGCGCTCCCCTGGAAACCACCACCAAGCTGCTCCGCTTTCGTGTGCTGGCAAACGATGGCGAACTCGCGTCCGGCGAAGCGGACGAAGGCGAAGCGGCGCAGAAAGTGGAAGCCGTGGTCACGGGGCTGACGACGGACGATGAATACTGCTTTGAACTGGTGGCCACCAACGACTCGGGTGTCGCGCACAGTGGGCAGGTCTCTCATGTCGCGGGTATGCCGGAAATCGTCATCGAATCGTTGCGCTCGATCTCGACGGATACGATCGAGATAGAGAGCGGATACACACCGGAATTGACCGGGAGTGAAGCCACCGCCTACCTCGAATATGCACTCGCAAGCTCCGAGTGGTGTGAGAGCGAAGGCGCCGCAGGCAGTGCAAGCCGAGCGGGGCGAAGCGAATACTTGTCATCTGAGCACGTCAGGCACTCCGAATATCGCTTGGGGATGCTGTCGGCGGGCGACGAATACTGTGTCGAGGCAGTCGTCGAAGACAGCGGTGGCAGTGCAGCGCGCAGCGCACAGGCGACCCTCACGGCAGGTGCCCCGCGCGTCCGCCATACAAGTGAGCAGCAGCTCAGCCCGACGAGCGATCGCATCGAAGGCGCAATCGATACCGCGGAACAGGAAACGGAATACCTCGTCGAATACGGCCTCGGCAGCTCAGGATGGTGTGAAAGTGGGGGAACCTCTGGTACGTCTGAAGGCATCGTCGGGCCGACGTCGATTCCGTCCCCGGAGATTGTGGCCTCGCCCCTCGGCGTCAAGATCGAACTGACGGGCCTCACACAGGGCGCCGAATACTGTGCCGAGCTCATCGCAGAAAACACCTCTGGCGCTGCTGGCAGCGGTGAGATAGCGCTGCCGATGGGTGCGCCCGGGCTCAACACGCCGCCTTCGCCGCCTCCGGCGTGGTCGTCGCATGATCTTGCTCCACAGGAGGAAACCGTGAACGTCGCGGGTGTGGGCGACTACCGGCTTGGGTTGAGCGTGAACCCGAACGGGGAGGGGACCGAATACTTCGCCGAGTACGGCCCTGGCAGCTCGGAATGGTGTCGCAAGGAAGGGGATGCCGGCACGCCTGAAGCCACGACGCCGGCCGCGCGTCTCCCCGGCGGCTTCGACGTCGAATACGTATCGATCGAATTGGCGGCGCTGAGTCCGAATACGACCTACTGCACGATGGTGCTGGCCACGAACGGCAAAGAGACGGTCCGGAGCTTCGAAATCCTCGAAACCTGGAGCCCTTTGACGGAGACGATCTCACTGGCCGGCCTCGGCTCGGGCATCGTCACGGGGAAAATGCTCGGAAACATCGGTCCAGGCGCGCCCGTTGCCTGCCCAGGCGCGTGTACCGCAACGTATCTGGAGAATGACGCTCCTGCCTACGATTTTGGCAGGCCCCCAGGGGTATCGCTGACCGCGACGCCTGCCACGGGCTCGGTGTTCGCGGGCTGGGGCGGCGACTGCACCAACGACTACCCGCCCCCCGAAGTCGAAGCGACATGCTGTCCCACTACCCAGGCCGCCTGCGTCGTGCAACTGGCGGCGGACACCAACGCGACAACTGCCACCTTCGATGTCTCCAATCCCAGCGGAGGCTCAGACGGCGGCGTTGGCAGCAATGGCAACGCCGGTGGCGGCACAGGCAGCGCAAGCGGTGGCGCCGACGCGACGGACAGCGGCAGCGCGCTCACATGCACGCTCTCGCCAAGCGATCGCGTGAAGCTCGCCCGGCGCGGGCGGCATCGTCGCTTGCGGCTCACCAGGGGCACGCTGAGCATCGGCGTGGCCTGCGACCAGGGCGCGAGCGTCAAACTGATGGGCACGCTCACTGAGATCGTGCCCCGAAGACGGCGAGACGGCAAGAGGTCACACCGCAGGACGTTCGCGTTGTCAGCGTCCAGTGTCTCGGTGCAGGCACAGAAGCCGCAGAAGCTGACGATCGAGTTGCCTCCGGCGTCAATCGAAGGGCTCGAGCACGGTGCGAGCGAGTCGGTTGGGCTGGCGCTCAGCGGATCCGGGGCGGCAGGCAGCACCAAGACCAGCGCCACTATCGCGAAGCTCGTGGCAGGCGCAAGCCTGTCTCAGCTCTCGAAGCTCTCCAGCAGCGCTCGCGCCCGCGCGAGGTCGCGATCGTCGACGTAGATGTCGCGGCCGCCCGCGAACGTGCCGGCCCTGGCCGGGTTGGGATTGGCGTTGACCGTCTGCGGCTGGATGCCTTCCTCGACCAGCTGCTGACAAATCATTTCCGCGACGAACTCGCTCGGGGCGGTGGTGAGCCACTTCGACAATGAGACCTCCTAGCGCCGGTCGTTGTTGCGCCTGCGACTGATGGCGCGGACGAGTGCGAGGTCGCCGACCACGAGCCCGACGAGCACGACGATGAGGATGATCGCGATCTCGATGTCAACAGCATGCCAAGTCGCAGGCGAGTCGGCGGACGTCGAAGGGCCAACGACGTCGGATCGAGTGCCGCTATCCACGCTCTCCTTTCCCATCCCCTGCCAACAGGTAGCCTCCCTGGCCGATGTCGATCAGCGTGAAACTTCCAGATGGGAACGCCTTGCAGCTCGACGACGGCGCGACCGGCGCCGACGCTGCCGCGGCGATCGGGCCAGGCCTCGCGAAGGCGGCCCTCGCGGTGCTTGTCGGGCACCCTGAGGCCGGCGAGCAGGCGGAGCTGCGGGACCTCGCGCGCCCGCTGCCAGATGGCGCGAGCATCGAGCTCGTGACTGCGAAGAGCGGAGACGCCGCGTTGGCGCTGATCCGCCACGACGCCGCCCACGTGCTCGCGACCGCGGTGATGGAGCTCTACCCAGGGGTGAAGATCTCGATCGGCCCCGCGATCGACGGCGGCTTCTACTACGACTTCGACTTCCCTGAGGGTGTGGCGCTCTCCGAGGAGGCGTTCCCCGAGATCGAAGCGAGGATGGCTGAGCACGTGAAGGCGGCCGAGCCATTCACGCGCAGCGACGTATCCGTGACGCAGGCGCGCGAGCGCTTCCTGCAGGAGGGGCAGGACTACAAGGTCGAGCTGATCGACGACCTCGTGACCGCGGCCGCAAGCGGCGATCGCGAGCCGCTGCGGACCGTCTCGCTGTACGAGAACGGGCCGTTCACCGACCTCTGCCGCGGGCCGCACGCACCCAGCACCGCGAGCGTTGGGGCCTTCAAGCTGCAGTCGGTCGCAGGCGCCTACTGGCGTGGGGACTCGAAACGCAAGATGCTGACGCGCATCTATGGGACGGCGTTCTTCGGCAAGCGCGAGCTGAACGAGCACCTCGAGCGGCTCGAGCAGGCACGCGCGAGAGACCATCGCAAGCTGGGACGCGAGCTGGAGCTGTTCTCGTTCTCCGAGCTCTCGCCTGGCAGCCCCTTTTGGAAGCCCGCTGGGATGGTGATCTGGAACGAGCTGACGGAGCTGTGGCGCAAGGAGAACCGGCAGCGCGGCTACGAGGAGGTGAAGACGCCGATCCTCTACGACGTCGACCTCTGGAAGCAGTCAGGGCACTGGGAGAAGTACGAGCAGAACATGTACTTCACCGAGGTCGAGGAGCGCCCAATGGGGCTGAAGCCGATGAACTGCCCCGCCCATGTTCAGATCTACAAGGACTCCCGCCGCTCCTACCGCGACCTGCCGATCCGCTACTCCGAGGCTGGGCTCGTGCACCGCCACGAGCCGAGCGGCGTCCTGCACGGGCTGTTGCGCGTGCGTCACATCACCCAGGATGACGCCCACATCTTCTGCACCGAGGACCAGGTCCAGGAGGAGGTCCTGGAGTGCCTGCGCTTCGGCTTCGCGATCTACGAGATCTTCGGTTTTGAGCCACGTCTGGAGCTCTCGACGCGCCCTGAGCAGCGGCTGGGAACCGACGAGATGTGGGACCGCGCCGAGCGGGCGCTCGCCGGCGCTCTCGACGCGATCGGCCTCGCGTACGAGCTGAACCCAGGCGACGGCGCCTTCTACGGGCCGAAGATCGACCTGCACATGACCGACTCGATCGGGCGCTCCTGGCAGCTGGGGACCGTCCAGCTCGACTACATGATGCCTGAGCGCTTCGAGCTGACCTATACAGGCGCCGACAATGCGGAGCACCGGCCCGTGATGATCCACCGCGCACTGCTGGGATCCTTCGAGCGCTTCATCGGGATCCTGATCGAGCACTACGCAGGCGAGCTGCCGCTCTGGCTCGCGCCCGTCCAGGCGATCGTCCTGAGCATCTCCGAGTCCGCAGCGAAGTACGGGGCGCAGGTCGCAGAGCAGCTGCGAGGCCAGGGCCTGCGCGTGCAGCTCGACGATCGCGGCGAGTCGCTGGGGCGCAAGATCCGCGATGCGGAGCTGCGCAAGCTGCCCTACATGCTCGTCGTCGGCGAGCGCGAGGCGAGCGAGAGCACCGTCGCGCTGCGCGAACGCCACGGCGAGCAGCAGGCGGGCGTGCCGCTCGCAGAGGTGCAGGCGCGCCTGCTCGATGAGGTGAGCAGACGCTCATGAGCGGCGAAGTGGCGCTCATGAGCAGGGAAGTTTCACTTGCGCGAAGTCGAAAGGCCGCTATACTCCGGCGCCTTGAAGCTTCGCGTCCGACCAATGCGCCGCGCCCAAGCCCGAGCTTGAAGCGCGAGATCTACACCTAGTGCCGGTCCCCCGCAGATTCGACCGGCGCCCGCCTGAGCGGGATCTGACGAGAGTCAACGAGCGCATTCGTGTGCCCGAGGTCCGTCTGATCGATGATGAGGGCAGGCAGGTCGGCGTGATGAAGATCGCCGACGCCCTCAGCTTCGCCCAGGAACGCGAGCTCGACCTCGTCGAGGTCGCACCCGAGGCGCGACCGCCCGTCTGCAGGGTCCTCGACTACTCGAAGTACAAGTACGAGCAGGCTCAGAAGCTGAAGCAGGCGCGCAAGCACCAACAGCAGATCACCGTCCGCGAGATCAAGTTCCGCCCGAAGATCGCCCAGCACGACTACGACACGAAGAAGGGTCACGTCGAACGCTTCCTGCGCCACAAGGACAAGGTGAAGGTGACGATCATGTTCCGCGGGCGCGAGGTGACGCACCCCGAGCGTGGCACAGCGATTCTCGACCGTCTCGCCGAGGAGCTCACCGAGCTCGGCGTCGTCGAGCAGCGGCCCGTCCAGGAGGGGCGCAACATGACGATGCTGCTCGCGCCCTCGAAGGCGGTCCTCTCAGGCAAACTCGATGGTGCCGGAGGCGAGGACGACGCGGCTGAGACCGGCGACGCGACCGAGGCCGGCGAGGCCCCCGCGGCAGCGCCAGGGGCAACAGCTGCTGCAGCCGAGGTAACGGACGCCGCAGCCGAGGCAACAGATGCCGCAGCCGAGGCAACAGATGCCGCGGCCGAGGCAACAGATGCCGCGGCCGAGGTAACGGACGCCGCACCCGAGGCAACAGATGCTGCGCCGAAGGCAACCGATGCAGCGCCAGAGACAACGGATACGGCGCCAGAGACAACGGATACGGCGCCAGAGACAACGGATACGGCGCCAGAAGCAACGGACGCGGCGGGCTCAGAGACGGCTGTCGTGGCTCCTGAGGGAGCCGACGCCGACGCCGAGGCAGCCCCCAGCGGCGAAGTCGTGTCATAATCGAGCGCTCGATGCCGAAGATGAAGACTCATTCGGGCGCAAAGAAGCGCTTCAAGGTGACCGCCTCCGGCAAGGTTCGCGGCCGGCACGCCTTCACGAGCCACATCCTCGAGAAGAAGTCGCCGAAGCGCAAGCGCCATCTCGGCAAAGCGGCGGTGCTCTCCGATGACGACACGCCGCGCGTGAAGAAGCTGCTGAGGGTTTCATGACCAGGGTGAAGCGCTCACTGCACGCCCGCAAGAAGCGGCGCGCGACTCTCGCGTTGACGAAGGGCTTCCGTGGGGAGGCGAACTCCGGCTATCGGCGCGCGAAGGAGGCGCTGATGAAGGCGGACGCCTACGCCTACAGGGACAGGCGCAACCGCAAGCGCGACTTCCGCCGGCTGTGGATCACGCGCATCAACGCCGCAGCGCGCCAGAACGAGATGAGCTACTCGCAGCTGATGCATGGCCTTTCAAAGGCCGGCGTCGAGCTCGACCGCAAGGTGCTCGCGGACATCGCCGTCCACGACGCTGACGCATTCCGACGTTTTGCGGAGATCGCCCGCGAGGCGTTGGCTGCCTGACCTCAAAGCAAGCAGACAACGAGATCAGCCTCCCGGGCGTCGCTCCTTTCAAGGACGGCGCCCTTTTTCGTTTGATGACGACAATCACATCCCCACAAAACCCAAAGCTCCAGGAACTGCGCAAGCTGTGGCGGCGGCGCGAGCGCGAGCGCAGCCAGAGCTTCGTCGCTGAGGGCGAGGACCTGATCGAGGCTGCCGCGCTCGCAGGGCGCAAGCCTTTGGTCGGGTATCGACTCGCTGGCAGCGGCATCGGCGGCGAAGGGTTCATCGACGTCGAGCCTGACGCGCTTGCGAGCGCCTGCACGCTCGCGTCCGGCACGCGGGCTCTCGCGGTCTATCCGCAGCGCTATGCACAGGCGCCGACAGGGCCGCTCTGTCTCTATCTGCATGGGCTCTCCGATCCGGGCAACGTCGGCGCGGTGCTGCGCTCCGCACACGCATTCGGCGTTTCGAGCGTGGCGCTCGGGCCAAACTGCGCTGACCCGCACTCGCCGAAGGCGGTACGCGCGAGCATGGGCGCGATCTTCGACGTGTCGATGGTGAGGGGGGAGGGGGTGGGTGAGCCGCCCGGCATCGACCTCTCGCGACTGCCAGGGCGCACCGTCGCGCTCGCGACGCGTGAGGGCTTGCCACTGCACGAGCTGGACCGGGACGAGCGGCCGCTCACGCTGCTGCTCGGCGCCGAGCGTGAGGGGCTGCCAGAGCAGTTGCTCCAGGCCTGCGATCTGGTCGCTCACATCCCGATCGCATCGGAGTCGCTGAACGCGGCGATGGCGGCGACCGTCGCGCTCTACGAGCTGACACGCGACGCATCATCTAGGGTCCGCGCATGAGCGCTTCACACCTCGAGCGGATCCGGCAGCTGCACGCCGAAGCCGAGGCGGAGATCTCCGCTGCCGCAGACAGCGATTCGCTGGAGCAGCTGCGCGTGCGCTACCTGGGACGCAAGGCGGAGCTGCCGGTGCTGCTGCGCGGCGTCGCACAGCTGCCACCAGAGGAACGCTCCGCGGTTGGACGCGAGGCCAACGGTGCGCGCCAGGCGCTCGAGCGGCTGATCGAGCAGCGCTCGCAGCAACTCGGGTCAGCCGAGCTCGACGCGCGCCTCGCGGGCGATCGCATCGACGTGACGCTGCCCGGCACGCCGCCGCAGCAGGTCGGGCGCCTGCACGTGATCAGCGCGATGACGCGGGAGCTCGAAGACATCTTCCTCGGGCTCGGGTTCACCGTCCTCGATGGCCCTGAGGTCGAGACAGTCCACTACAACTTCGACGCCTTGAACCACAGTCCGACGCACCCCGCGCGGGCGCGTACCGACACGTTCTACGTCTCCGAGGACGTCGTCCTGCGCACGCACACCTCGCCGATGCAGGTGCGTGCGATGGAAGCGAGCCCGCCGCCGCTCTATGTGGTGATCCCCGGGCGCGTCTACCGTCCTGACAGCGACGCGACGCACACGCCCCAGTTCCACCAGATCGAGGGCTTGGCGGTGGACGAGGACGTGACGTTGGCAGACCTGAAGGGCACGCTGCTGGCGTTCGCCCAGGCAGTCTTCGGCGACGAGCGCGACGTGCGTCTGCGGCCGCACTTCTTCCCCTTCACCGAGCCCTCCGTCGAGGTCGACGTCTCCTGCTTCAACTGCTCCGGCAAAGGCCACATGCGCGACGGCTCGCGTTGCCCGCTCTGCAAGGGCGAGGGCTGGCTGGAGGTGCTGGGCGCCGGCGAGGTCGACCCGAACGTGCTCGCAAGCGTGCCAAGCAACGAGCGCAACGCGCCTGGCTATGACCCAGAGAAGGTCCAGGGCTACGCCTGGGGGATGGGCGTCGAGCGGATCGCGATGCTGCGCCACGGCATCCCCGACCTGCGGCTCTATTTCGAAAATGACATTAGGTTCCTGGAGCAGTTCGGATGACCACAGGCTCGCATGGCGGCGCTGACCGGCGTCCTCACTCGCTCGTGTGCAGAGCACACTTCGCTCGCTGCGTCCTTGGTCAGCTTGCCCTGCGAGCCTGTGGGGGCGTGTCCCGTGTGAGGTATTGGGCATGAGAGTTCCGCTGGAGTGGCTGCTGGAGCACTGCGATCCTGGGCTGGAGGTCGCGGAGATCGAGTCGCGGCTGACGATGACGGGCACGAAGGTCGAGGCGATCCACCACCACGGGGTGTGGGAGCTCGAGCGCTTCGTCGTCGGGCGCGTCCTGAGCGTGGAGCCGCACCCGGACGCGGACAGGCTGCGCGTCTGCGAGGTCGATCTTGGCTCTGCGCGCCCAGAGGGCCCGGCTGTGATCGTCTGCGGCGCGCCGAACGTGGCCCTGGGGCAGACCGTTGCGGTTGCGCTGCCAGGGGCGGTGATGCCGGACGGGACGAAGTTGAAGGCGGCGAAGCTGCGGGGCGTCGCCTCGGAGGGGATGATCCTCGCCGAGGACGAGCTCGCGATCGGGCCTGGGCACAAGGGCATCGCCGTTCTGAACGAGCTCGCGGCGTCAGGGATGCTGCCAAGCGGCGTGGATCTGGCGCCAGGGGCGCCGCTCGCGCAGGCGCTGCCGATTGCCACAGAGGTGATCGAGCTCGAGATCACTCCAAACAGGCCCGACTGCCTCGGCGTCTACGGCGTCGCGCGCGAGCTGCACGCGGCAACAGGCGCGCCGCTGGCGCCGCCGCCGTGGCCGCAGGACGGGGATGAGCAGGGGCATGCCGACGCCGCTACGCAGGACGCCGGCGAGATCGACGGACTCACGGTGAAGGTCGACTGCCCCGACCTCTGCTCGCGCTTCACCGCGCGCGTCTTCGATGGCGTGAAGATCGCGCCCTCGCCGCCGTGGCTGAAGGCGCGGCTGAGCGCCGCCGGGCAGCGCCCGATCAACAACGTCGTCGACATCACCAACTACGTGATGCTCCTGACAGGCCAGCCCCTGCACGCCTTCGACCTCGACCGCGTCGTGGGTGGCACGCTGACGGTCAGGCGTGCGAGCGCGGGCGAGCGGCTGCTGACGCTCGACGGCGAGCAGCGCACGCTCGACGCGGAGATGGTCGTGATCGAGGATGCGGAGGGTCCAACTTCGCTCGCCGGCGTGATGGGCGGCAGCCGCTCCGAGGTCCAGGAGGACACGTCCACGGTCGCGATCGAGGTCGCCAACTGGCATGGCCCAAGCATCCACCGCACCTCCTGGGCGCTGGGGCTGCGCAGCGAGGCCTCCTCGCGCTTCGAGAAGGGGCTTGCTCCCGAGCAGTGCATGCAGGCCCAGGCGGTCGCGACCTGGTTGATGCGCGAGCTCTGCGGCGCCGACCCGCGGCCTGGGACGATCGACGTCTGCGAGCCGCTACCAGAGCCGGCGCAGATCAGGCTGCGCTCGCGGCGGGTTGCGCGCGTGCTCGGCGTGCCGGTCTCGCCCGCCCGCTCTCAGGAGATCCTGCGCGCGCTCGACTTCGAGGCTAGCCCAGTCGACGGCGAGCAGCCGCCAGGCGCCGCGGAGCCGGACCTCGACCTGCTCGTGACGGTGCCGCCGCTGCGGCGCGCCGACGTGACCCGCGAAGCCGACCTGATCGAGGAGGTCGCTCGCATCGACGGGCTCGAGCGGCTGCCCGCGACGCTGCCTGCAAGGCGCGGCGCCTACGGGATGCTGAGCGAGCGCCAGCGCCTGCGGCGCCGTGCGATCGATGCGCTCGTCGGCCGCGGTCTCTACGAGGTTCTGGGATGGACCTTCGCTTCGCCTGCGCTGGCGGACAAGCTGCGACTGCCAGTCGATCACGTCCTTCGCAGCGGCGCAGTCGCTCTGGAGAACCCTCTCTCCGAAGAGCAGGCACTGCTGCGCACGACGCTGATCGGATCGCTGCTCGACATTGCTGCACGCAACCGCTCGCGTGGCGTCGACGATCTCCATCTCTTCGAGGTTGGCACCGTCTTCGAGAATGCAAGATCCGAAACGGGCGTGCGCGAACGCACATCGATCGCCGTGCTGCTCACGGGCAGGTTGCAGCCGGTGACATGGGATGCCGCCGACCCTCCATATGCGGATTTCTTCGCTGTGAAGGCGTTGCTGGAAGCGCTCGCGGATGTCCTGAGGATCGCCGTCGACTGCCAGCCGTGCTCGACGGTGCCGTTCCTGCACCCAGGACGGAGTGCGAAGGTTCTGGCCACGGGGACGCAGATCGGTTGGATCGGCGAGTTGCATCCAGAAGTGACGAATGGCTTCGAGCTTGGCAGCGACGGCGGTGGAACAGGACGGCCATGTGCGATGGAGCTCGACCTGGACCTGCTGATCGAGCTGGCAGACGTAGAACATGCCTACACCGATCTGATCTCCTTCCCCGCACTGCACCGCGACCTCGCTGTGACGCTGCCAGTGCAAGTGCCCGCCGCGGAGGCGATCGCCGTCGTGCGCGGCGCCGCGGGAAAGCTGCTCGCCAGTGCCGAGGTCTTCGACGTCTACACAGGCCCGCAGGTGGGGGAGGGCAGGCGCTCACTCGCGTTGGCGCTGAGCTTCCGCGCCCCCGACCGCACGCTTGCCGATGAGGACGTCGAGCCACTGCGCGCGAAGATCCTCGCGGCGCTGACGCAGATCGGCGGTGAGCTGCGTGGCTGACTCGCATTCATCCCAGGTCTTCGCCTCAGGCGCTCCGCGGGTGATCGTCGCCGGTGCGACAGGCTTCGCGGGTGCGCTGGCCGCGCACCTGCTCTGGCGGCATCCAGGCTTCGAGCTGGCTGCGCTGACCGGACGCTCCGAGGTGGGGCGGGAGCTGCAGGAGCTGTACCCGCGCTATCGCGTGCCCCTTGCCGTCGAGGAGCTCGACGGACAGATGCTCGACCGCGCAGGCCACCTCGATGCTGCGATCGTCGCCTACCCGCATGCGGCCGCAGCGCCGACGGTCGCTTTGCTGCGCGAGCGCGGCGCGCGCGTGATCGACCTGAGCGCCGACTTCAGGCTCTCCGACCAGGCCACCTACGAGCAGTGGTACGGGCCGCACCCGCGTCCCGAGCTGCTCGCGCACGCCGTCTACGGGCTCACCGAGCTGCACCGCGAGCGCATCGCAAGCGCGGAGATCGTCGCCAACCCAGGCTGCTACCCGACCGCCTCGCTGCTTGCGCTGATGCCGCTCGCGCGCGCAGGGCTGATCGCCGACGTCGTGATCGACGCCAAGCAGGGGGTTTCGGGTGCCGGTAGGACGGCGCCCGCCGAGACCGCGCACCTCTCCTACGCGGCGGAGAACATCACGCCCTACAAGGTCGCCAAACACAGGCACACCCCGGAGATCGAGGAGCAACTCGCGCTGCTCGGCACAGAGCTGCCCGTGCAGTTCCAGGCACACCTCGTACCGCTCGACCAGGGTGAGATGGCGAGCTGCTACGTGACGACGAGCGAGCGCGTCTCAGCGGAGCGGCTGGCCGAGCTCTACGCGGCCGCCTACGAGGCAGAGCCGTTCGTCGAGGTCGTCTCCGAGCCGCCTGGCGTGCGCGAGGTGCGCGAGACGAACTTCTGCAGGGTCTTCGCCGCGGCCGACGAGCACACCGGCAAGGTGATCGCCTTCGGTGCTCTCGACAACCTCTGGAAGGGCACCTCCTCGCAGGCGATCCAGAACCTCAACATCATGTTTGGTCACCCAGAGACGGAGGGGCTCTTGTGAGCGCTGGAAAAGACATATATGGCGACCGGAAGGTGGCCGGACCGCCAAGCCCGTTCTTCGGCTCGCGCTGGGTGCAGCGGCCCGAGCACGTAAGTGAGCTCGCGCCAGACGCGGGGCTTCCCGAGGGCTTTCGCGCGGCGGGAGTCGCCTGCGGGATCAAGCCGAGCGGCAACCACGATCTCGGCCTGCTGATCTGCGACGCGGAGGCGGCGAGCAGCGCGGCGCGCTTCACCGCGAGCGGCATGCCGGCGGCGCCCGTGATGCTGACCGGCGAGCGCTGCTCGCTGACGCAGCTGCGCGGCGTGCTCGCCAACTCCGGCTGCGCGAACGCCGCGACCGGCAAACGTGGGCTCGACGACGCGGCGAAGACCCAGGGTGCGGCGGCGGTTGCGCTCGGTCTGCCACCAGAGCAGGTTGCGCTCGGCTCGACAGGCGGGATCAGTCACCTGCTGCCGGTCGACCGCATGCTGAGCGGGATCCTGCAGGCGCGCACGCAGCTGCGCCGCGACGGCGACGGCGATTTCCAGAAGGCGATCCAGACGACCGACGCCTTCGAGAAGCGCGTGAACCTCGAGGTGAAGCTGCCCTCTGGCAACGTGAAGCTGAGCGCCCAGTGCAAGGGCGCAGGGATGATCTCGCCGAAGTTCGCGACGATGCTCTGCTTCGTGGAGACCGATGCGGCGCTGCAGTCGGAGACGACCGACCTGCTGCTCGGCGTCTGTGTGAAGCGCTCCTTCGATCGCTGCTCCGTCGACGGCCAGCTCTCCACGAACGACACCGCGATCCTGATCTGCTCTGGCGAGAGTGGCGTCGTCGTCGAGCCCGAGAGCGAGGACGAGCTGCGCTTTGGCGAGGCGCTCGACGCGCTGCTGCGCCAGCTCGGGATCCTGATGGTCCGCGACGGCGAGGGCGCGAAGCGGATCGCGCGCGTGCTCGTGCGTGGCGGCGAGCAGCAGGACGTGGAGGATGTCGCGCGGGCGGTCGCCAACTCGCCGCTGGTGAAGACCGCGCTGCACGGCTGCGACACGAACTTCGGCCGCATCGTGCAGGCGGCTGGCGCCGCGCTTGCCAACTGGCGCCCCGGTCGCCCGCCGCTCGCGCTCGACATCAGCGTCGAGGGCACGCTCGTCTGCAGTGGCGGCGTCGAGGTGCCCTATGACGAACAGGAGATGCGCAAGGCGATCGAGCGCGACGAGGTCGAATACGAGCTGACGCTGCCCGGCGACGGCGCCGAGACCGAGGTCTTCTTCTCCGATCTCTCGCACGAGTACGTGACGATCAACGCCGATTACACGACATGACCACGTATGGCCATGGGGCGGGAACTGAGGGGGGCTGAGATGTGAGGGATGTTGCAACGCTGCTGGAGGCGCTGCCCTACATCAGGGAGTTCCATGGCAAGACGGTCGTGATCAAGTACGGCGGCGCGGCGATGGAGGACGAGGCGCTGCGCGAGGAGTTCGCGCGCGATGTCGTGTTGCTGAAGTACGTCGGGCTCAACCCGGTCGTCGTGCACGGCGGCGGTCCTGACATCACCTCCTACATGCAGCGCCTCGGGCTGCCGGTCGAGTTCGTCGCGGGGCTGCGCGTCTCCGATGCGGACACGGTCGAGGTCGCGAAGATGGTGCTCGTCGGCAAGGTCAACAAGGAGATCGTGCTGCGGATCAACCGCCACGGCCAGCCCGCGGTCGGGCTCTGCGGCGACGACGGCTCTCTGTTCCGCGTCGCGCGCAGGTCCGGGCCAGACGGCCAGGACATCGGCTTCGTCGGGCGCATCGAGCGCGTCAACGTCGACGTGCTCAACCACGTCGCAAGCGACTACATCCCCGTGATCGCCTCCGTTGGCGCTGACCGCGAGGGCAGCTCCTACAACATCAACGCCGACGAGGCCGCCGGCGCCGTCGCACGTGCCCTGGCCGCCTACAAGGTCGTATTCCTCACCGACGTCGCAGGCTGGCTGCAGGACCCGCAGGAGGCGGAGAGCCTGATCGCGACCGCGACCGCGGACGAGGTGCGCACAGCGCTGGAGAGCCTCGACGGTGGCATGCGCCCGAAGCTCGCTGCCTGTGTCGATGCGATCGACGGCGGCGTCGGCGCCGCGCACATCATCGACGGGCGCATCCCGCACTCGCTGTTGCTCGAGCTCTTTACGGATGCAGGCATCGGCACGAAGATCGGCGCAGGCTCGTGAGCCTCGCCGAGTTGCAGGAGCTCGAGCGGGGCAGCGTCATGCGCTCCTATGCGCGGCTGCCTGTCGAGTTCGTGCGCGGGGAGGGGGTCTCGCTCTGGGACGTCGAGGGCAACGAGTATCTCGACTTCCTCTGCGGCATCTCCGTCACCAATCTCGGGCACTGCCATCCGCGCGTCGTCGCGGCTGTGCGTGAGCAGGCCGGCGTGCTGATGCACGTATCCAACCTCTTCTATACCGAGCCCGCGATGCGCCTCGCTCAACGCCTTTCGCAGAGCAGCCTCGGTGGCAAGGTCTTCTTCTGCAACTCAGGGGCGGAGGCGAACGAGGCGGCGATCAAGCTCGCGCGCAAGGCCTCGCCGGCGGGCGATCTCGTCGTCGTTCATGGCGCCTTTCACGGGCGCACCTACGGCTCGCTCTCGGCGACGCCGCAGGAGGCCAAGCAGGCACCGTTCGCGCCGCTGGTGCCAGGCTTCAGGGCTGTGCCGCCAAGCGCGGAGGCGCTGACGGCGGCGGTCGACTCCCAGACCGCGGCGGTGCTGCTCGAGCCGATTCAGGGCGAGAGCGGCATCAACGTGCTCTCCGAGGAGCTGTTGAGCGCCGCGCGCGCGGCCTGCGACGAGCACGGCGCCGCGCTGATCTTCGACGAAGTCCAATGCGGCATGGGTCGCACAGGGACGCTCTGGGCCTACGAGCAGATCGGCGTGGTGCCCGACGCGATCACGACAGCGAAGGCGCTCGGCGGCGGCCTGCCGATCGGCGCCCTGATCACGGGGCCGCGCCTGGCCGACGTGTTCGAGCCCGGTGACCACGGCTCGACGTTCGCGGGTGGCCCGGTGACCGCAAGCGCTGCGCTCGCCGCGCTGGAGCTGACGGACGATCCCGGGCTGTTGGAGCAGGTGCGCGAGCGCGGTCGGCAGCTCGCCGAGGGCCTTGCCGAGCTGCCGCACGTGCTGAGCGTGCGCGGCCGCGGCCTGCTGCTCGCGTGCGAGCTCGACGTCTCAGCGCCAGAGATAGTGCGCAGGGCGCTGCTGGAGCAGCGCCTGCTCGTCAACGCGACCGGCCCGGCGACCCTGCGGCTCTTGCCGCCGCTGATCGTCGAGCCGCTTCACGTCGAGCAGGCGCTTACACGACTGCGGGCGGTCCTAGCCGGCTGAGGCTTCAGTCGGCGCGCGGCCTTCGGGCGCGATCGTGGCGTTCGGGTGCTGCGCTTCGATGTTCGCGAGCTCGAGGTTTGCAGTCGTGGCTGGCAGATATTCGTAGGCCAGCACTCGGTAGTAGCTGCCGTTCAGGACGATTTCGACGGGGTGGAACGTTTCTGGTTCGACGTAGGCGTAAGAGTGGGAGTAGACGTACTGCGGGTCGACGAGGTTTGTCGGCGTTCCCGCGGCGGGAGGATCGAAGTCGATGCGCTCCACCGTGCGGCCTTCCAGCTGCGTTGTCCCCGCTTCGTGGGCCCTTCCTTCTGCGAGCGCTGTGCGCAGCTCGCTCACAGGATCGGCGACGTTGTCGTCGATTTCGGCTTCGGGGCCTGGCAGCGGCGGGCCCAGGGAGACGAGCATGTTCGCCGACCACAGTTCGTCCGGGGGCACGAACGTGAGGCTCTGTGGGATTTCACCTGAGCCTGTGCCGCCCTTCGTCGTGAGCGTCCCGCCGATTTCCAGTGGCTGGCCTTTGAGTGCCAGGGCAAGACGCTCCGAAAAGTCTCCTTCCGTCGATTCGGATGTGTAGACGGTGTCCACCGTGTAGCGGCCACCGATGCCGGCGGGGGATCCGCTGCCGTAGCTGCGAGGCTCGACCAGGGCTCTGTAGCGCGGCTTGGCGCCAGCTTCGATCCACAGCTGATCTGGCCCTGTCGCAAATGCCTTGGTGTCTTCGGGGTTGTTCCTGTCCTGCGGAGCGGCCGTCGCTTCCCAGCTCTCGTGCAGGACGGTCCCCGCATCGGGTGTGAGCGCGGCTGCAGCCTGGGCGAGGAAGTCGGGCGAGCTGCTCCAAGGAGCCGTCGCGAGCAGCGCGCCTGTCGCGGCGAGCACGCCGATGGCCGACGTGCCAAGCGCCGCGCGTCTGCGCGGAAGGCCCCAGAGGCCGGCGCCGCCGGGTGCGGCCTGCTCATCGTGAGCTTCGGCCGCGGCGATCGCGGCGCGAGCCTGCGACCAGGCGGCGCTCGAAGGCGCTGGCACGTCGTCGCGCAACTGCTTTACGAGGTCGAGCTCGTTCATGTCTTGCATTCCTCCAGAAGTCGTTGGCTCTCCTTGTCGGAGAGCCTTGGTAGGGCAGGGTCGAGGTCGTCGAGCTGCTTGCGCAGATGGGCGCGGGCGCGCGATAGCCGGGCTCGCACGGTGGCCGCGCGCAGCCCGAGCGCGACCGCGATCTCCTCGCATGAGAGCTCGCCCCAGGCATGCAGCAGCAGGACGTCGCGGCGCCCAGCCGACATCTCGGCGAGCGCGTCGGCGAGGCGTGGCGCGAGCGAGGTTGCAAATGCGCTGCGCTCGGCATCAGCGCCAAGCGCGGCGTCGGGCGGCTCGCGCGCGAGCCGCGCCTCGAGCGCGAAGATCTGCCGCTCGCGGCGCCTGTGGGCCTGCAGCAGCACGGTCGCGATCCCGAACAGCCAGGGGCGCACCTCGCCGCGCTGCGAATCGAAGGTCGCCCTGCGCCTATAGGCGACTGCGAAGGTCTCTGCTGCCAGATCGTCGGCCAGCTCGGCGCCGACGCGGCGCGCCAGGAAGCGGTGGATGACCTGGAAGTTCGCCTCGAACGCGGCCTCGAACGCCTGTGACTCGACGATCGAGCCGGCCACCGACTCGGCGTCACGGCCAGTTCCCCTGGCACCGGGGTCAGTTTCGTTGGCGCTGCGGGTGGCGGCTCTCCGTGTGTAGCGCATACCTGCTCTTGTCGATCGGGCACGAAAATGTTGCAGACTCAGGTTGTCTACATTTTCAGCGCCTGATTAGTAGACTTGTGAGCGTGAGTACGACGACCATCAGAGTGAGCGAGCCGACGCGCGATCGCTTCGCGAGGCTCGCACGTGCGACCGGACGCTCAATGAGCCAACTGGTCGACGATGCCGCGGACGCACTCGAGCGGCGTGTGTTCTTCGACGAGCTCTCGGCCGGATACGCACGACTCCGTGGTGACGAGAAGGTGTGGTGCAGCGTCGAAGCCGAGCGTGCCGCGGAGAGCGGCGCGCTGCATGACCTCTCTTCGTGAGCGCTAGGCGAGGGGAGGTGTGGCTCGTTGACTTCGGCGAGCCGACGGGACGCGAGCAGTCAGGACGTAGGCCGGCGGTGATCGTCTCCGCGGACCCCCTCAACGAGAGCGCTGCCGGCGTTGTGATCGTCGTCCCGGTGACAACCGCTGCTCGCGGGCTGCCATCTCATGTGGGGATCGACCGAGGCGATTCGGGACTCGACGAGATCAGCTACGCCAAGTGCGAGGACGTCAAGTCGATCTCCGAGCAGCGCCTGATCGCGAGACTTGGACGCGTGGATGTGCCGGTCCTCTTCCAAATCGCCAGGGTCTTGCACTTTCTGCTCGACCTCTGAGCGGATTCGGGCTTTCCGCTCGGCGTAGTTGCTGCCCGGCGCAGTTGCGCTCCGCGCCAGAGACAAGCGCTCGGCTCTATCGCTAGCCTTCGCCGCCATGAGCGAGACGACCAACGCGCTGCCGCGCCCCACGACGAGCTACGAGGCTGACCCCGAGAACGTCGGCCGCGTGCTGCTGCTCTACTCCGGCGGGCTCGATACGAGCGTGATGCTGAAGTGGATCCAGGAACGCTACGAGGCGGAGGTGGTGACGCTTACGGTCAACCTCGGCCAGCCTGGCGAGGACTACGGCGTGATCGAGGGCAAGGCGCGCACGCTCGGCGCTCTGGACTGCCACATCGTCGACGCGCGCGAGGAGTTCGCGCGCGACTTCCTCGCGCCTGCGATCAAGGCGAACGCGCTCTACGGCGGCGGCTACCCGCTGTTCACCGCGCTCGGCAGGCCGCTGATCGCGAAGCTTGCCGTCGAATACGCACGCAAGAGCGGCTGTGACACGATCGCCCATGGCTGCACCGGCAAGGGCAACGACCAGGTGCGGATCGAGGCGACGGTCGCGACGCTCGCCCCAGAGCTGAAGGTGATCGCGCCGGTGCGCTCCTGGCAGATGGGCAGGGAGGAGGAGATCGCCTACGCGCGCGAGCACGGGATCCCGGTGAAGGGCGGTACCGAGGTCACGCCCTACTCGATCGACGACAACCTCTGGGGGCGCTCCTCTGAGGGGCGCTGGATCGAGGACCTCGACCACGCGCCCGAGGATGATGTCTTCCAGCTCGTCACGCGGCCCGAGCAGGCCCCAGACGAGCCGCAGACGCTGACGCTCGACTTCGAGCGTGGTCTGCCTGTCGCGCTGGACGGGCAGCGCATGGAGCTCGTCGAGCTGCTCGAAGCGGTCGCCGAGATCGGTGCTCGTCACGGCGTCGGGATCGTCGACCACATCGAGGACAGGATCGTCGGGCTGAAGGTGCGCGACATCTACGAGGTGCCAGCTGCTGCGATCGTGCTCCCCGCGCACGAGGAGCTCGAGCGGCTCGTCGGTACGATTCACCAGAACCGCTTCAAGCCGCAGCTCGACTCGCAGTGGGCGTACCTCGTCTACGCGGGCCTCTGGTGGGAGCCGCTGCGCGGCGACCTCGACGCCTACATGGAGGCGGTCAACGCTCAGGTCACCGGCAGTATCGGTCTGAAGCTCTACAAGGGGGGCGTGCGCGTGGTCACACGTTCTTCGCCGAACGCCGTCTATGACGCATCGCTGGCGAGCTTCGCGGAGTCCGGGGGCCTGTTCTCGCAGTCCGCTTCGCCTGGCTTCATCGAGATCTTCTCGCTGCAGTCGCGCATGGCTTGGCGCCTGCGCAACGAGTCCTGACGCAGCTCCGAGGGTCCGGGCAAACCAAGCGGTGGAGGTCGTCCGACGCTGGTCGTAGTCTGATCAGGTGGTGATGACCAGGGAAGACGAGAACCCCGGCAACTTGCCGCCGCGCGACTTCGAACGCGACGTGCTCGCAGAGAGGCGCGCGCGCAGGAGCGAGCTGCAGGGTGACCCGGTGCTGCTGCGGCGTGCAGAGACGGCAGAGGAGTCGGCGCGCGACCTGGAAGGTCGTCTCTCCGGCATGCAGGATCGCCTGCGCGGCGCCGAGCGCGAGTGCGCGAGCGCTACGGAACGGCTCAGCTCCAGCGAGTACGAGCTACGCGCCACCTCAGAACGGCTGAACGACGGCGAGCAGCAGCTGCGCTCGGTATCCGCGAGGCTTGCCGCGCGCGAGGAGGAGCTGCGCTCTGTCTCTGAGCGGCTTGCCACGCGCGAGCAGGATCTGCGGCTGCTCTCCCAACGTCTCGTCGAGCGCGAACAGCAGCTGCGCGACGCCGAGCGCGAGATCCAGGAGCGGATCGAGGGACTCGAGCGGCGGGTCGGCGAGTTCAAGCGGGAGCTTGCGAGCGAGCGCCAGGCGCGTATCGCGGCCGAAGACGAGCTCGGCAAGCTGCGCGACGAACGGCAGCGCGTCGAGCATCTCGTCGTAGAGCTCAAGCGCGTGGCGCGCCGCCTGCGCGACGTCGCCGCGATCGAGGCGGAGAGCGCGCCTGCGAGCGCTGAGAAGCCTGCGCCTGCGGTCGTCGTGTCCCAGGGACTCTCCAGGGAGAGTCCGCCGAAGATCGCTGCCGCAGCAGCTGCCAACGGCTTGACCAGAGAGGCTGCGACGGTCTCCACGCCTGGCGGGACCTCAGAGCAAGTCTCCTCCGAGGCCGCTGTGTCATCCGAGGTAGCCGTGTCATCCGAGGCCGCCTCGTCGCCCGAGGCCGCCTCGTCCACGGCAGCCTCTCCCAAGCCGACGGAGTCTGCGCCTGCCGCGCCTCAGCCGAACGTGCCTTCAACTGGGCTTGCATCCGTCGCCTCACATGCAGGCGCCAGCGGCACCAACGGAAATGGCAACGGCACAGGCTCTGCATCTGGCTCACAACCGACCTCGACGCTGCCGAAGCCTGCGCAGGAAGAGGCAGCTGCGCAGGAAGAGGCAACTGGGCAAGAGGAAGTCGCTGGGCAGGAGCAGGCCAAGGGTCTGCACATGGCCGAGGCGCTCGCCTCGGCCGTCGAGCGGCTGCGCGCGCGCGTCGCCGCGGTCGGTGAGCTCAACGAACGTCGCGAGACCGCGCCCAGCCAGACGCCTCCGACGGCCGTGCCCTACGCTCCACCACTGCCGCAGGGCAAGCAGGAGACCCGCAGCTGGCTCGCTCCCGCGATCCGCCAGATGTCCGAGCACGGTGGCGCGCGACTCGCAGGCGAGCTGATCGTCGAGCTGTTGCCAGCGCAGGCCCCGATCGTCAAGGGGGACCTGCGCTATCTGCTGCGCATCGAGGAGCTTGGCGCGTTCCAGATCGAGATCGCCGATGGCGGAGCCTCTGTGCGCGGCGTCGGCAACGCCGAGCGCGAGGAAGACGCTGCCTTCGACCCGGACTTCACGCTCGAGGGCCCCGCGGCCGCGTTCGCCGAGTTCGCGGCCGGCGGCATCCAGCGCCGCCCCAAAGGCCTGCGCACACCTGGTCGCAGGCGGCGTGCGCGCCGCCTGTTCTCGGCGCGCCGCAAGCCGCTCGCGTTGACGGAGCTGGTGACGGCAGGCGTTCAGGTCTGGCCCGGCCTACTGCTCGCCGCGCTTGCAGAGGCGGTCGTCCCCGAGTGGACGAACGCCAACACCTTCGCGGTCGCATTCTCAATCGAGGGCAGACAGGGTGCTGTGCTCGACGTGGGCGTACGCGCTGGCATGCCGCTGCAGGTCACGCGCGTTCAGGGTGAGCGCGGGCCCGACCAGCCGCAGCCCGCGGCGACGGTGCGACTCGGCGAAGACGCCTTCCTGCGGATGCTCTCTGGGCAGCCGCTGTCCGAGGGCGAGGAGATCCTCGTCGAGGGTGACGTCGCCTCGCTCGAGCTGCTGCTCACGTGGACCGACAGGGTCCAGGGACTCCGCCGCTTCGCCGCCTAGTATCCCTGCGGTGAGCACACCGACCTGCGCCCATCTGCACGTCCATTCCGAGTATTCGCTACTCGACGGGGCGTGCAAGGTGGACGCGCTCGTTGCACGCGCAGCCGAGTTCGGACAGCCAGCGATCGCGCTCACCGACCATGGCGTGATGAACGGCATGGTCGAGCTGTACAAGGCCTGCAAGAAGCATGACGTCAAGCCGATCTTCGGCTGTGAGGCATATCTCGTCGATCCGCCGACGGGCGACACACCCCCACGCGGCAAGGTCGAGCGCAACCACCTCACCCTGATCGCCGCCACGGACGTTGGCTACCGCAACCTCGTCAAGCTCTCCTCCACTGGCTTCCTCGAGGGCCTGCAGCGCGGCAAGCCGACCGTGCACCTCGGGCAGCTCGAGCGCCACTCTGAGGGCGTGATCGCACTGACGGGTTGCCTTGCGTCGCGCTTCTGCCAGCGCCTCAGCGAAGACCGGCCTGAGGATGCCCGTGCGCACGCCGACGATCTCGTGCGCGTCTTCGGCGCCGAGAACGTCTACTTCGAGGTCCAGAAGAACGGCATCGACATCCAGGACAAGTGCAACGAGGGGATCGTCAGGATCGCGAAGGAGATGGGCGGCACGCTCGTCGGCACCGGCGACGTGCACTACCTGCGCCGCGAGGACTACGACCATCACACCGCGCTGCTCTGTGTGCAGACCAAGAGCACGCTTGCGCAGCCGAAGATGACCTTCGACACCAACGAGTTCTATCTGCGCGACAACGCGGAGATGGCGAGCGCCTTCGAGGAGTGGCCTGAGGCGGTTGCGAGCACCGTCGAGATCGCGGAGCGCTGCAACGTCGACCTCGAGCTTGGCGGTCAGCTGATCCCGCGCTTCCCCACGCCTGACGGGATGGACGAGCGCGAGTACCTGCGCGCGCGTGTGCTCGAGGGCCTTGCGCTGCGCTATGGCGACCCGTCGCCAGCGGAGGCGTTGCAGCGCGTCGAGATGGAGCTTGCGGTGATCGACAGGATGGGCTTCAACGCCTACTTCCTAATCGTTTGGGACTTCGTCAAGTTCGCGAAGGAGAATGGGATCGCCGTCGGCCCGGGACGCGGCTCGGCGGCAGGCTCGATCGTCTCCTTCTGCCTGGCGATCACCGACGTCGATCCGCTGCGCTACGACCTGCTGTTCGAGCGCTTCCTCAACCCTGAGCGCGTATCGATGCCTGATATCGACATCGACTTCTCGGTGCGCGGGCGCGAGCGCGTGATGCGCTACGTGACCGAAAAGTACGGGCGCGAGTCGGTCGCCCAGATTGTCACCTTCGGCAAGATGTTCCCGCGCGCGGCGACGCGCGACGCGGCGCGCGTGCTTGGCTACGAGTACGCGACAGGCGACCGCCTCGCGAAGCTGATCCCAGACCCGATCATGGGCAGGGCGCCCTCCTTCGAGGAGTGCCTGAAAGGGGGCGAACCCCTGCGCAAGGCCTACGACGAGGAGCCTGACGCGCGCACGATCATCGACGTCGCGAAGGGCCTCGAGGGCATCGTCCGCAACTCCTCGATCCACGCCGCCGCGGTCGTGATCGCCGACCGTCCGCTCACCGACATCGTGCCGCTGCAGCTCGCCGACGCCGGCGGCGGTCCCGACGGCGAGCGCGCCTACAAGACGGTCACCCAGTTCTCGATGAAGCCGATCGAGGAGATCGGCCTGCTGAAGATGGACTTCCTTGGGCTGCGCAACCTCGACGTGATCGAGGACGCGCTCGACATCATCGGGCGCTCCACTGGTCAGCGCCCTGACATGACGACGCTGCCGCTCGACGACCGCAAGACATACGAGATGCTCGCCAGGGGTGAATCGATCGGGGTCTTCCAGTTCGAGTCGGAGGGCATGCGCGAGGCACTGAAGAGGGTCAAGCCGACCGAGCTCAACGATCTGATTGCGCTGAACGCGCTCTACAGGCCGGGTGCGATGGACCAGATTCCTGTTTACGCGAGGGGCAAGCACAACCCCGAAGCGATCTCCTACCCTGACCCGCGCCTGCGCCCGATCCTCGAATCCTCCAACGGCGTGATCCTCTATCAGGAGCAGGCGATGCAGATCTCCAAGGAGATCGCAGGCTTCTCCGGCGCGAAGGCCGACGATCTGCGCAAGGCGATCGGCAAGAAGAACCGCGAAGCGATGGCGGCGCTCAAGCCTGAGTTCTTTGCCGGTTGCAGGGCCTCTGGCACGAAGGAGCAGGTGATCGAGTTCCTCTGGCAGACCAACGAAAAATCTGCTGACTACTCGTTCAACAAGTCTCACGCCGCCTGCTACGGCCTGATCGCCTACAGGACCGCTTGGCTGAAGGCGAACCACCCCGCCGAGTACATGGCGGCGCTGATCTCATCGGTGATGTCGACGAAGGACAAGGTCCCCTTCTTCGTCGCGCGCTGCGAGGAGATGGGGATCGAGATCCTGCCGCCTGATGTCAACCTCTCCGATCACGAGTTCACCGTCGGCCCGCCAAGCGAGGGCGCGATCGGCAGCATCAGGTTTGGCCTTGACGCCGTGAAGGGCGTCGGCTATCAGGCGGTCGAGGCGATCAAGCAGGCGCGTGAGGATTTGGATTCCGCCCAGCCCACCCCCAACCACCTTGCTCAGGCCGCACCTGACGGTGCCGGCCAACCCGCCCCCAGCCATCCGTTCTCCTCGCTGTGGGACTTCTGTGAGCGCGTCGACAGCAGGGCGGTGAACAAGAAGGCGATCGAGGCGCTGGTCAAGTGCGGTGCGTTTGGCTCGACCGGCGCGAGCCGCAAGGGAATGCTCACGATGCTGGAGCGCGCACAGGCTGCTGGTCAGAAGGTCCAGCAAGACGCTCAGATCGGCCAGGGCTCGATCTTCGACCTACAGGAGATCGCGGCGCCGGCAAGCGGCGCTGCGGCGGGCGCCAGCGCTCAGGCGGCGTTTGCGCGTCCCACGCACCCGCCAATCCCCGCCGAGGAGTTCGACCGAGCGGAGTTGCTCGCGATCGAGAAGGAGGCGATTGGGCTGTTCGTCTCGGAGCACCCGCTGAAGCCGCTGCGCGCCGCGCTGCGGGCACGCGCCGACTGCTCGCTCGCCGACCTCGAGGAGCGCCGCGACAAGGATTGGGTGAGCGTTGGCGGCATCATCGCCGAGGCGAAGCGGATCAGGACGCGCAACGGTGACCCGATGATGTTCGCGACGCTCGACGACCTCGAGGGTGCCGTCGAGATGATCGTCTTCGGCAAGGCTCTCGCCGAGCATGAGCAAGCGCTCGCGGTCGACACGGTCGTGCTCGTACGCGGCAGGGTGGACCACAAGGAAGCCGGCAAGACGGCGCTCATCGTCCAGTCCGTCGAGGAGTTCAAGCCCGACGAGCAGGAGGTGCAGCGCGCCAACGCGGCCGCTGACGCCACACGTGGCGCGAGCTCGCGCGGCGGCGGGGAAGCCCGTGCTGCCGCGGGCACCGGCACGCGCGAGGGTGGGAGGCGCGTGGATGAGCAGCCCCTCGCGCCGCCGACCGAGCCGCTGCGGCTGCGGCTGGAGCTCTCGCGCCTCACGCTCGATGCGATCAGCGAGCTAAAGCAAGTCTTCGAGAACTTCGCAGGACCCACGGAGGTGCTCCTAGAGGTCACCTGTGCGAGCTCGTCACGGCTACTGCGGTGCGGCGAGGACTACAAGGTGCAGCACACCCCTGCGCTGATCGCCGAGGTCGAGCAGCTGCTCGCGCCTGCGACTGATGCGGCGGCAGCGGCCGCCTGAGCTGCTCGCGCCTGCGACTGATGCGGCGGCGGCCGCCTGAGCTGCTCGCGCCTGCGACCGCGGCCGCCTGAGCAGCTAACGCGAACGCTTCGCCTTCGCGGTCTTGCTGGCGCCTGTCGCCTTCGCGCCCTTGCGCGCCTTCGTGCCCCGCTCGAGCAGCTTGCGCGCGAGCGCGACTTCCTCACGACGAGGGCCGCTGCGCTGCACACCAGGGGTCTCGAGCACGCAGGGCATGCCCTTGAAGCTCGGCTCAGAGAGGAACGCCGCGCAGCCCGCCTGTCCCAGCTCGCCCTCGGCGACGTTCGCGTGCCGGTCACGGTTGGAGCCAAGCGGCGTCTGGGAGTCGTTCAGGTGCAGCGAGCGGATACGGCCCTTGCCGAGCGCTGTCGTTGCTTCCTTCAGGACCCTGTCCATGCCTGGCCGCGTGCGAATGTCATAGCCGGACGCGAGCAGATGGCAGGAGTCGAGACAGACCCCAAGCCGCTGCTCGCCGCCTGCGGCCTCGATCAGCTCTGCGAGCTCTGCGAAGGACCTGCCGAGCGTGCCACCGGCGCCTGCGGTGTCCTCGAGGTGCAGCTCACAGCCCTCGCTGTCGTCCAACGCCGCCCTGATCGTCTTGCCGGCGCGCGCGATCGCCATCTTCGCATCGCCTGTCTTTGCCGAGCCGGCGTGCAAGACCACGCCGCAGGAGCCGATGCGCTGCCCGGTGCGCAGCGAATGCGTGAGCGAGGTCAGTGACTTCTTGCGGATCTCAGCGTCCTCGCTGCCGCAGTTGATCAGATAGACGGCATGGATCATCACGGCCTGCACGCGGCTCTCCGCCAACCTCTCGCGAAACGCCTTGACGTCCTCGTCGCGGTACACGGTGGGTCGCCACATGCGCGGCGACTGGTTGAAGATCTGGATCGCGTCGCAGTCGAGCTCGACGCCGCGCTCCACGGCCTTTGGTAGGCCCCCAGAGGTCGAGACGTGGGCGCCGATCAGCATCGCATCTCCCCACGCGCAGATAGCATGCGCCAATCCTATGAGCTCACCTATGCGCCTGCGGTTCGCCCCGTCGCCCACTGGCGCGCTGCACATTGGCGGCGCGCGCACTGCGTTGTTCAACTGGCTGCTCGCACGCAGCAGCCAAGGCGTGCTCGTGCTGCGCATCGAGGACACCGACAGGGAGCGCTCGACGCCTGAGAACGTCGAGCAGATTCTCGACGCGCTGCGTTGGCTCGAGCTTGACTGGGACGAGGGGCCAATCTTCCAGACTGAGCGCTCTGAGCGCCACCAGGAGGTTCTCGAGAGCCTGCTGGAGAGTGGGCACGCCTACAGGTCCAACGCGACCGCGGAGGACGTGAAGGCCTACAAGGCAGCGCATGGCGCCGACAGAGGCTTCAGGGGCGAGCCTGAGAACGCTGGCGCTGTCAGGCTCAGGGTGCCTGACGAGGGCGCGACGGTCGTGCATGACGCGATCAGAGGGCAGGCTCGCTTCGAGCACGTCCACCTCGACGACCCTGTGATCGCGCGCGGTGATGGCTCAGTGCTCTACAACTTCGCCGTCGCCGTTGACGACCTCGATGCAGGCATTACGCACGTCGTGCGCGGCGAGGACCACCTCTCGAACACGCCGAAGCAGCTGCTTGTGCTCGAGGCGCTGGGTGCGCCCGCTCCGATCTATGCACACCTGCCACTGCTGCATGGGCCTGACGGCAAGAAGCTTTCCAAGCGCCATGGCGCCGCCTCAGTCCAGGAGCTGCGCGACGCGGGCTATCTCGCCGCTGCCGTGAGGAACTACATCGCCCTGCTTGGCTGGGGCAGCGAGGACGATGAGACGATTCTTGCAATGGATCAGCTCGTCGAGCAGTTCAGGCTCGAGCGCGTCAGCCACAACCCTGCACGATTCGACGAGGTGAAGCTGCGCTGGATGAACGGCGTCTACATCAGGCAGCTCGCCCCGGAGGCGCTCGCAGAGCAGATCGAGCGGTTCCTTCACGCGACAGACCCTCACGCGTCCGCCGCGATCGCGGCGGACGCCCAGCGCTTCCTTGCGGCTGTTGCGATCAGTCAGGAGAAGATCCACACGCTCGCCGACTTCTGGCCGCTTTCTGGCTTCCTGCTCAGCTCGCCACAGACAGACGAGAAGGCCCGCGAGCGCTGGCTTGCGGATGGCGGCGTGCGTGTCGCAGGCGAGGTGCGCACGGTGCTCGCTGCGCTGCCTGACGAGGAGTTCGACGTGCAGCATGTCCAGGACGCGCTTGAGGGTCTGGTGCAGCGCCTTGACGTCAAGCCGCGCGAGGTCTACCAGCCGCTGCGTGTCGCGATTGCGGGCGGTACCGTCTCGCCTGGGATCTTTGAGAGTGTTGCCCTGCTTGGGCGTGGGCAGACCCTAAAGCGTCTTGACCAGGCGCTCCGGCCTCAATAAATCCTCCAACCCTGCCGATACCACCGCTGACGCAAGCCGGATAGCACCGCTGACGCAAGCGGTCTCAACAGACAAGCAGGCGGACAAGCAGGGGTACAGCAGCGCATGCAGGTAACGGCCTCAAAGCAAGGAGCTACGGCGGCCAACGGCTCGCCGCGACCGACAGCGGTCCCAGACGGCATCAAGGCGCCAGCGGCAGCTGCTGCGGGTTCCTCGCGGCACCCTGAAGGCCATGGTCGCAGGCTCACGACTGCCTTCGAAGCGCTTGAGCACTTCCCTGCGCTTGTCGAGTCTCGCGACAGGCTGCTCACCGTCGCCTCGAAGGACAACGTTGTCAGCAGCGAGGTCGTCACAACGGTCGAGTCTGACGTCGCGCTGATGGTCGCGGTGCTGCGTCTCGCAGGACGCGACCACAGCGGTCGCAGCCGCATCGACACGATCCCATCCGCAATCGAGCGCCTCTCGCCTGACTCGGTTGGCGCGCTTGCGCGCAGAGCGAGGACCTTCGACTTCTTCGAGCGCTCGAGCGCCTGGGAGGCGGTCCCTGAGCGTTTCAGATTGCACGCGCTTGGCACCCAGCACGCGGCTGACAGGATCGCAGGCGAGATCGGCTATGAGCACCGCGACAGGCTCACAGTCACGAGCCTTCTGCATGACATTGGCAAGCTCGTCCTGATCCACGCCTACCCTGGCTATCCGGGACAGATCCACCAGGATGCCCAGACGCCTGAGGCGCGGGTTCGCCAGGAGCGCAGGGAACTTGGCATCGACCACGCCCTCGTCGGTGGCGTGCTCGCGAGGCGTTGGGGCCTTGCGCCCACGATCGCGAAGGTGATCGAGCGCCATCACAACGACGATGCTGGCGAGGAGTCTGTGATCGTCAGGCTCGCGGACATGCTCGCCCACTATGCCCAGGGCGACGCCGTATCGCCCGCGGAGATGCTGCGCGGCGCGAGGACCCTTGGTCTCACGCCGCGTGACCTGCGCAGGGTGCTCTATGAGCTGCCTGGATCGTCCAACCAGCGCCAGCGCCACGTCGACCCTTGCCCGCTCTCCAACCGCGAGCTCAGCGTGCTCCAGCGGCTTGCGGATGGCAAGGTCTACAAGCAGATCGCCCACGAGCTCACGCTCTCCACGAGCACGGTGCGCACGCACCTGCACAACATCTACGGCAAGCTTGGCGCCGTCGACCGCGCTCAGGCGGTTCTGATCGCGACTGAGCGCGGCTGGCTGTAAGGCGATCGATGAGCGGCGCCATGCGGCGTCCTCGCTCGCTCGTGTGCAAAGCACACTTCGCTCGCTGCGTCCTTGCATGGCTTGCTCCTCGACCGCCTTACGGGCTGATTGCAACGAAACGCGGGGCTGATTGCAACGAACGTCGGAGTCGCATACGATCGACTGCGTGATTGATCGATGATCTCGATCACCAGCAAGTCACCGTATGCGGTCAGGGCGCTCACCGAGCTTGGACGCAGCGACGATGGGCAGCCTGTGCCGATTGGCGAGCTTGCGCGCAAGCGCGATGTGCCTGTGCAGTTCCTCGAGCAGCTCTTCGCGGTCTTGCGCAGGGCGGGGGTCCTCAGCTCGCAGCGCGGCGTGAAGGGCGGCTATCGCTTCGCCAGGCCACCCGCCGAGGTCACGGTCCTCGAGGTCGTCGAGCTGCTCGACGGGCCGCTTGGTCGCGACGCCGTAGGCGTCTTCGCGGAGGCCGCCGAGGCGGCGCGCCATGTGCTCGCCCAGATCACGATCGCCGACGTGATCGAGCGCGAGACCCGCGACGCGGGCGCGTCGATGTACTACATCTGAGAGGCCAGCGAGCTGGCTAGATCTCGCCCCCATCGACGTCTGCGACCCGCCAGACGATCTGGGCCGCCGCGGAGCGGCTGTGGACGCCCAGGGTCGCGTAGCAGCGCTCCAGGTGCTTCTGCACGGTGCGCGGGCTGATCGAGAGCTCGTTCGCGGCCGCGCGATCGGAGCGCCCCATCGCGACGAGTCGCAGGACCTCGGCCTCGCGCTCACTCAGTCCGAGCCGCATCAGTGGCGCCAGCGGCAGCCTTTCGCTTGCCCGCTCCTCACGGCCCGTCGCGGCCGTCGGCGGCTTCGCCTCGCCTGCCAACAGCCTGCTGTGGGTGATCGCATTTTGGTATGCCTGGATCAGGAAGGGCCGCGCAAGATTCAGGAGGTCGCGCTCGAAGTCGCTGAAGTCGTGCTCTCGCCGGCTCAGCGCGATGCCGAGCACGAAGTCGGCGGGGGAGGGCAGCGTGAACGCGATTTGATGCTCGACCCCGAGCGGTCTGTAGACCTCCTTGTAGAGGTCGGTCGCATGCAGCTCCTCGACGGTGCTCACGTCCGAGAAGCGGGTCGCGCGGCCACTGCCTGTGCGCTGGTAAAAGGTGAGGATTGGGTTTTCGTGTGCGAACCGACCGAATGCTTCGTGGGAGCTCTCCCCAAGCGGCGGGTCGGCGAGCGCAAAGGTGAGGCTCGGGTCGGGGCTTACTTCGTTGAAGGAGACGATGTCTGAAGGCACCGTCTCGTGCAGGGCGCTCAGCAGCCCAAAGCGGAAGTCCTCGAGGACGAGGATGTCGACGACGTTGCCAACGAGCGTCAGCACGCAGCGCTCGACGCTCTCGCCTCCATTCTCAATTTCCCCTTGCATCGTCGGCATTAACGCACGCGAGATGCTGATACGCAACCAATACGTACCGTGTTTGCCCTATTGTCGTATCTGGATGGGCGCAATTCCGATCAACATTTCGGAGCTTGTCGGAAGGACTCCGATCGTCAGGTTGAAGCGCATGCTGGAGAGCATCCCTCGCCTTGCGCAGGGGGTCGAGCTCTACGCGAAGCTCGAGGCGTTCAACCCTGGCGGCTCGGTCAAGGATCGGATTGGCGTCGCGATGATTGAGGCGGCCGAGCGAGAGGGCAGGATCGAGCCTGGCAGGAGCACGATCGTCGAGGCGACGAGCGGCAACACAGGGATCGCGCTCGCGTTCGTCTGCGCGGCGCGGGGCTACAGGCTCGTGCTCACGCTGCCGCAGGGCATGAGCAGAGAGCGCGAGGCGCTGCTGCGCCTCTATGGCGCCGAGGTCCAGGTCACGGAGTCGCTTGGCGGCATGGGCGAGGCGGTCCAGGCGGCGAGGACGCTCGCCCAGCAGCCGGACACCTTCCTGCCTGACCAGTTCTCAAACCCTGCGAACCCTGAGGCGCACAGGCGCACGACGGGTCCTGAGATCGAAGCGGCCTTCGACGGCAACGTCGACGTGCTTATCGCAGGTGTTGGCACAGGTGGCACGATCACCGGGGTGGGCGAGCACCTGCGCAGGCGCAACCCGAAGCTGCAGATCGTCGCGGTCGAGCCACAGGGCTCGGCGGTGCTCTCTGGCGGCTGCCTTGGGGCGCATCGCATCCAGGGGATTGGCGCTGGGTTCGTGCCGCCTGTGCTGAACAGAGAGCTGCTCGACGAGGTGCTGAGCGTCAGCGACGAAGACGCGATCGAGACCGCCTGGCGCTGTGCGCGCGAGGAGGGCGTGCTCGCAGGGATCAGCTGCGGCGCGGCGCTCTGGGCGGCGCTGCAGGTCGCCCAGCGCCCTGCAGCCAAGAACAAGCGCATCGTCGTCGTGATGCCCGACTCAGGGGAGCGCTACGTCTCCCAGGCGTTCTTCGCTCCGACTGCGTTGAGTGGAGAGTAAGAAAGGAAACCCCTCCGGGGTTTCTTGGGCGGGGTTGGCTTCCATCTGCCTGGCCGGGGCAGGATTCCTGGGCGCCGGCGCTCTGCACGCGCTCTGACTGGGGCCGTCAGGGAGCCTTGGGCGGCTGCAAGCGTCGCTACTCTGTGCCCATGGTCGGGCTTCGCACGCTTGCGAGGGTTGCTGGAGAGGTGCGGCGCGACATCGCCGCCGCGCGCGAGCGCGATCCTGCCGCGCGCGATGTCAGCCCTGTCGAGATTCTCGCGACCTGGCCTGGGATCCATGCGCTGCTTTGCCACAGGGTCGCCAGCGCCCTGCACGACGCGGGCGTGCCGCTGCTGCCAAAAACGATCGCGCTCGCGGCGAGGGCCTTCACTGGCATCGAGATCCATCCTGCGGCGCAGATTGGCAGGGGCCTGTTCGTCGACCACGGCTCAGGCGTCGTGATCGGCGAGACGGCGACGATCGGCGACGACGTCACGCTCTACCAGGGCGTCACGCTTGGCGGCACAGGCTTCCAGACGGGCAAGCGTCACCCGACGGTGCAGGACAACGTGACGATCGGCTCTGGCGCAAAGCTGCTTGGCCCGATCACGATCGGCCATGGCGCGAAGATCGGCGCGAACAGCGTCGTGATCGCTGACGTGCCGCCGAACTCGACGGTCGTCGGCAATCCTGGGCGCCCTGTGCGCGTCGAGGGCCGCCGCCCTGAGGGTCCTGACGCCGACTGGATCCACCTGCCAGACCCGATCTCTGAGGCGATGCAGGCGCTCGCAGCGCGCATCACCGAGCTCGAACGCAGGATCGGCGAGCTGACGGGCGCCGAGGTCGAGCAGGTCGCCGAGGTCAGACCGCTGCGTGAAGTGAGCGGTCGCAGCCCCGCGGGCGGGTAGCCTTCGCATCTATGGGTTCGATCAAGCGTGCCGCGCTGCTCGCGGCTCTCGCGTTGCTTGCAACGCCGGCAGCCGCGGGCGCAACCCCGACCTGGCTGGCGCCTGGAGCGCTGAGCGCGCCTGGCCAAGACGCCGAATATGGCGACGTCGCGATGGCCGAAGACGGCGCCGCGGCCGCCAGCTGGCAGCGATCCAATGGCGCCAACGAAGTCGTCGAAGTCGCGGTGCGCCAGCCCTTCGGCCAGTTCGGGGCTGCGCTGAAGCTCTCGCCGCCGGCGGAAGACTGCTTCTTCGCCCAGGTTGCCGTCGACGGAGGCGGCGAAGTGCTCGTGGTCTGGGAGAACGCAGGCAACGGGGCGATCGAAGGGGCGAGCGTGGTGGGCGGGTTGGCCTCTGCGCCGATCACACTCAGTACAGGCAGCGGGACCGCGGAAGCTCCTGCCATCGCAATTGACGAACACGGCGCCGCCGTCGTTGCCTGGGTTCGCGAAGCCGGCTCTGAATGGCTGGTGGAAGCGCGCTACCGCCCTGCGGGTGGTCAGTTCGGCGCAACGCAGACGCTTTCCGCGAAAGGCGAATTTGGCGAACATCCGCGCGTCGCGATCGACGCGGCGGGAGAAGCGACGGTCGTCTGGAACGAACGCGCCGCAGGCGGCAAGATGCTGGTGAAGGGCGCGACGCGCACCTCCGCGGCCAGCCACTTCGCCGTCGCACCGATCTCGGCAAGCTTCGAATCGACGCTGCTCCCATTCCCGGCGATCGCGACGGACGCGGCTGGTGACACCGCGGTCGGCTGGGTGCAAAGCGGCGTCCTGCACCTGATGGAGCGCCCAGCAGGCGGCCAGCTCGCTCCGGTCGAACTGCCTGAAGCGAAGGCTGCCGAACAGTACCTCGCGGTTGGGGTGGACTCCGCCGGCGAACCCTCCGTCGCTTGGACGGGCGAATATCCGCTCGGGCCGTCGGTCGACTTCGCCAGCGGACCGAAGGGCGGCCCGCTCTCGCCTCCGCGCGCGATCGCGCCGCTCGGCCTGATCCCGTCGCTCGCCGAGAACGCCACGGGCGACATGCTGATCGTCTATGAGCCCGAAATCGGCGAAACCGCGGCTGCGAGCTACCGTCCCGCAGGCGGCGTCTTCGAAGCGCCGGTCATCGTCTCTCCTGCCGAAGACACGATCGAGACCGGTGGGCCTGGCCTGGAGACGCAGCTCTCGGTCGCGCTCGACGGCCAGGGGGACGGCCTCGTTGGCTATGCGGCATCCCCAGGCTCAGGCGTGAGCGTGATGCAGAGCATGCTCGACGCTGGCGGCCCACTGCTCGAAGGTCTCTCGATCCCTGCAAATGGCGTCGAAGGCAGCCCCGTCAGCTTTGCGGTCACGCCGAAGGACCAGCTCTCCGCGGTCGCGAGCACGACCTGGGCCTTCGGCGATGCGAGCACTGCGACGGGCGCGAGCGTCACGCACACCTTCGCCAAGCCTGGCACCTACTCCGTCTTGGTCACCTCGACTGACGCGAACGGCAACTCGACGACGCAGGCTGGCAAGGTGACGATCGCCGCCAAGCAGGGCAACGGTGGATCCAAGCGCCCCGGCTTCAAGGGCGCCCACGTCGTCTCCCACAAGGTGAAGGTGGGCCGCAGCGGAGTCGCGCGCCTGCGCGTCAAGTGCCCCTCCAGCAGCGGCTGCAAGGGCAAGGTGACGCTCTCGTTCAAGACGAAGGCGGCCGGGCTCGGCCTGCCCGTCACGGCGATTGTCGGCCATGATGTCTTCAGAGCAAAGGCAGGTGGCAGTGCGAGCGTCACCTTCAAACTGTCCAAGCCGTTACTGAAGTTGCTGCGCAAGCACCATCGCCTGAAGATGGCCGTGCAGATCGAAGCGCAGGACGTCTACAGGACGCCCGCGACCACGCACGGCAAGGTGACCGTCGTGCGCGGACACGCTTAGCGGGCTCTTCAGTAGAAGACGGTCCGGCAGCGGTGCCTGGGGAGTGACTTGTATTGCGGCGCCTGCCCGCGGTTCCAGAGCCAGTTGTCGAGCGTGCGCGGCGGCGTGCCGGTGCGCTGCGCGATCAGCTCGCAGGCGTGCAGCGCGCAGGCCCTGATCTCGCGCTCGGCACCACCAAGCGGCAGGATCGCGCCCGCGTCGATCGTCGCGGCCAGCTCCGCGTCGTAGACGAGCACGCCGTCGCAGCGCAGCACGTGCGGCACGAGGTTGTCGGCGAAGATCGTGAGGCGGTCGAGGTCCAGCGGCTGCGCGACGCCCGCGAGCGCGAGGTCGCTGCTGACGATCTGGGCGCGCTTGTAGAAGCCGCGGTCGGCGAACATCGACATGCCCCGCGCGAGCATCTCCGCAAGCCGCTCGGCTGAGTTGCCCGCCGTGGCGAGCAGATCGAGTGCGCGACGCTTGCCGAGGAAGCGGCCGAGGCTGCGCAGCGCCTGCGCGTAGAGGCTCATCAGCTCGCCGCCTGAGTCCTGGCCGAGGATTCCCGCGAGCTGCTCCGCGCGCACCGCGCGCAGCCAGTCCGCGGTCGGTGGGCCGTTTGCGTGGGCGTGCTCGGTGAACGCCGCGGCGATCGTGAGGTAGCCGCCCAGCTTGCGGCCGTCCAGCGTGCGCTTGCGCAGCTGCGGGAACCAGCCTGAGCCGAAGTTGATCGCGTCGAGCGCGAGCGTGAAGTCGGCGACATCCTCGGCGGAGCCGTCGAGGTAGTGGAAGCGCGCGTCGAGCTGCGGCGGCGGCGCCGGCGTCAGCTCCGCGAGCGCGTCGAGGTCGATCTGTACGTAACGTCCCTGCGCGGCGATCTCCGCGCAGCCCTTGCGCACCTCGTCGAGCAGCGGCATCGCGGCGATCGTAGCGGGCGTCGCAAAAGCGCCCAGGCAGCCGCACGCGCATCTATGCTGGCGTGATGGCGGAAGCTGCCGATTCCAAGCGTGTTCAGGGGCTGCTCGAGGGCCTCAACGAGCCCCAGCGCGACGCTGTGACCTATGGCGAGGGGCCGCTGCTGATCCTCGCCGGCGCGGGCAGCGGCAAGACGCGCGTGCTCACGCACAGGATCGCCTACCTGCTCTTCACCGGGCAGGTGAAGACCTCGGAGGTGCTCGCGATCACCTTCACCAACAAGGCGGCGGCGGAGATGCGCGGGCGCGTCGAACGGCTGCTTGGGCACCAGACGCGCGGCATGTGGCTGATGACATTCCACTCTGCCTGCGCCCGCATCCTGCGCGCTCAGGCGGAGCTGCTCGGTTACACGCGCAGCTTCACGATCTACGACCAGGCCGACTCCAGGCGCCTGGTCAAGCACTGCCTCGACGAGCTGGGTGTCGACACTAAGCGCTTCACGCCGGCGGCGATCCAGTCGCAGATTTCCCAGGCCAAGAACGCCCTGCTCGACGCGGCGGCGGTGCGCCAGCAGGCGGGTAGCAGCTTCGAGGAGATGCTCGCTGAAGCCCACCGCCTCTACCAGCGCGAGCTGGAGGCGACGAACGCGATGGACTTCGACGACCTGCTCTGCCAGACCGTGCGCCTCTTCGAGCGCAACGAGGAAGTCTGCGCCCGCTATGCGCGCTCGTTTCGGCACGTGCTCGTCGACGAGTACCAGGACACCAACCGCGCTCAATACAGGCTGCTGCGCCTGCTCGTCGACGGCGAGGGCTATCGCAACCTCGCAGTCGTCGGCGACGACAGTCAGTCGATCTACAGCTTCAGAGGCGCTGATGTGCGCAACATCCTCGACTTCGAGCACGACTTCCCTGACGCGCACGTCGTCAAGCTCGAGCAGAACTATCGCTCGACGCTGACGATTCTCTCTGCCGCCAACGCCGTGATCGCCAACAACGAGAGCGGTATCGCCAAGCACCTCTGGAGTGAGCTTGGGCAGGGCGAGCCGATAGCAGTGCGTAGCCTCCCCGACGAGCATGCGGAGGCGCGCTACGTCGTCGGCGAGATCGAGCGGCTGCTCGACGAGGGCGCCTCGCGCGCCGAGATCGCGGTGCTCTACAGGACCAATGCGATGTCGCGCGTGATCGAGGATGCGCTCACACGCCGCGAGATCGCCTACCAGGTGATCGGTGGCACGAAGTTCTATGAGCGCGCAGAGATCAAGGACGCGGTCGCCTACCTCTCGCTGCTCGCCAACCCTCACGATGTCGTCAGCTTTCAGCGGATCGTCAACTCGCCGCGCCGCGGGATCGGCCAGACCTCGGTCGCGCGGGTGCTTGCGCACGCGAGCTCTACTGGCATCTCGATCTGGGACGCCGCGGCACAGCCTGGCAACGTTCCTGGTCTTGGCGCCGCCGCGGCGAAGGCGCTTGGCCGCTTCATGGGCACGATGAGCGAGCTGCGCGCCTCCGCTGGCCGCGAAATCGCGATCGCCGAACTGCTCGAGCAGGTACTGCGCAAGAGCGGCTACGTCGAGGCGCTGGAAATAGAGGCGAAGGAGTCGCCGCGCTGGAGCGAGGCGGAAGGCCGCCTCGAGAACCTCGAGCAGCTGATCGACGTTTCGCGGGAGTTCGATGAGCGCGACCCGGCGTGGGTCGGCGAGCAGGATCAGCCTTTCGCGGCCACCGAGCCGGCGGTCGACGCGGACGCGAACGGCGCCACCCCGGCCACCGCGGACCTGGACAGCGCCATCCCGGCCGCGGCTCCTGGCGCGGACGCTCCGCTCGAGCTGCTGCCGCGCGAGCAGGAAGCGGCGGAATCCGACCCGCTCAACCTCTTCCTGCAGGAGTCCGCGCTGCGCGCGGACTCCGACTCGCGCCGCGACGACGACGGCCTCGTCACGCTGATGACGATGCACAACGCGAAGGGCCTCGAGTACCCGAACGTCTTCATCGCCGCCTGCGAGGAGGGCGTCTTCCCGCACATGCGCGCGCTCGACGAAGGTGGCCTCGAGGAGGAGCGGCGCCTCTTCTACGTCGGCGTCACGCGCGCGATGCGCAGGCTGTACCTCACCTATGCGCGCAACCGCCGGCTGTTCGGCGACCCTGCCCCGACGCTGCCAAGCTCGTTCCTCGACGAGCTGCCTGCCTCGCTGCTCGACTTCGAGGAAGAGCAGCAGACGCGCTTTGGCTCCTACGGCGGTGGCGGTGGCTGGCGTGGACGGGGCGGCCGCTTCGATGCCGGCGAGCCAGTGGTCAGCCGCCGCGGCGAGGTGCGCGTCGCCGCGGGCCTTGGCGGTAGCGGCGGTGGCGCTGTAGGCCGCAGGCAGCCGGCGGAGGTCGCGCCCAGCTTCCGCCTCGGCGAGGACGTGATCCACGCCTCCTTCGGCGAGGGCGTCGTCACAGGCATCGAGCCAGGCGTGATCATCGTGCGCTTCGCCGGCGATGGCAGCGAGCGCAAGCTCGTCGCCGAGTACGCGCCCGTGAGCCGGCGCTGAATGATGGCCCGCGGGACGGGCTCCTGGCCGAACGCTACGATCCCGCCCAGATGAGCGCGACGATCATCGAGGGCAAGCCGATCGCGGCACGTGTGCGCGCCAGGGTCGCTGAGGACGTCGCCGAGCTCTCGCGCAGCACCGGCGTCGTGCCTGGCCTTGCGACAGTGCTCGTCGGCGACGACCCCGCGTCCGCGGTCTATGTCGGCGGCAAGCAGCGCGCCTGCGCCGAGGTCGGGATGAAAGCATTCGACATCAGGCTGCCGCAGAGCGCCAGCCACGCACAGGTTTCCGAGACGCTCGCACAGCTGAACGAGAATCCGGAGGTGAGCGGCATTCTGCTGCAGCTGCCCGTGCCCGAGCAGCTCGACGGCCCGTCGCTCACAGAGCAGATCGACGCGAGCAAGGACGTTGACGGCCTCACGCCCGTTAGCGTCGGCAGGCTCTCGCTTGGCCAGCAGGGCATGCGCCCCTGCACTCCGATCGGCGTGATGGAGCTGCTCGCGAGCCTGCGGGGGCCGGAGGGGGCGCTGATCGCAGAGGCTGAGACCCCGGACAGCTCCTGGCTGTCGGGCATGAATGCGGTAGTCGTCGGGCGCTCGAACCTCTTCGGCAAGCCGATGGCGGCGTTGCTGCTCGCCGCCAACGCGACCGTCACCGTCTGCCACTCGCGCACGCGCGACCTCGCCGCCACCTGCGCTGGCGCCGACGTGCTGATCGTCGCGGCGGGCAGGCCGCGAATGATCGGCGCCGAGCACGTCAGGTCGGGCGCCGTCGTGATTGACGTTGGCGTCAACAGGCTCACACCCGAGCAGGCGGGCAACAAGAGCGGGCTGGTAGGGGACGTCGACTTCGCCGCTGTCTCCGAGATCGCCGCGGCGATCACGCCGGTCCCTGGCGGGGTCGGGCCGATGACGATCGCGATGCTGATGCGCAACACACTCGATGCGGCGCGTGCCCGGCACGCGCAGGGTCGATGAGCGCGGCGATGGCATCTCTCGTGTGCCGCTGGGCGTCTGCGGAGCCGTGGGGGGCATCTCTCTCGTGCCGCCGGGCGTCTGCGGCGGCGTGGGGGCGATCGTGAGCGCGCGCCTGCGACGGATCCGGCTTGGGGAGCTGCTTGCCACGCTTGGCGCTGCCTGCGTGATCGTCGCGCTTATCCTGCCCTGGTACGGGGGCGCGGTCGGCGCGGCAGGCGCCGACGCCTCTGGGCGCCTTGGCGCCTGGAGCACGTTCGGCCCGACGATCGTCTTCCTGCTGATCGCCGCCGCGGGCGGGCTCTTTCTGCTGCTCGCAAACGTCTTCGAGCGCACGACCGCCGTGCCCGTAGCAAGCGCGATCTGGAGCACGCTCTTCGGTTTCGTCGCGAGCATCTGTGCGATCGTGCGGCTCTGCGAGCGCCCGCACGGCGCGAGCGGGCTGTTGGTCGGCGCCTGGCTCGCATTCGCGGGCGCGCTGCTGATCCTTGGCGGCAGCTGGCAGTCGCTGCGCGACGAACGCCCCGAGCTCTACGGTCCCACGAACGTCCCGGTGCGCAAGCTCTAGATCGCGCCGCGCTCGCGCTGCGCACACGCTCCCTAGAATGCCGCCGGTGATCGATCGTGACGAGGTCCTCCATGTGGCGCGCCTTGCGCGCCTTGCGCTGAGCGAGCAGGAGATCGCCGCGATGCAGCAGGAGCTCTCCGCGGTGCTCGACCACGTCGCGAAGATCGGTGAGCTCGACCTCGAGGACGTGCTGCCGACTGCCCACGTCGTCGGTGATGGGATCCCCACCCGCCCCGCGCTGCGCGAGGACACGCCGCAGCCGTGCCTGCCGCGTGATGTCGCGCTCGCCAACGCTCCCGCCGTCAGCGACGACGGGTTCCTCGTGCCGAGCCCGAACGCATGAGCGAGGCGCAGCCAGCCAGCTCGTCGGCGTTGCGCGCGACCGCCCCGACCGAGGCTCGTTGCGCATGAGCGAGCAGAAGCTGATCGGCCTCACCGCGAGCGAGGCGATCGCCGCCGTCAACGCTGGCGATCTCGACCAGGCAGAGCTGTTCGACGCCTATCTGCAGCGCGCCGCCGAGCATGGCGCCGACGGCGAGGGCGCCCTGAACTGCTTCACCTGGCTGGCTGAGGAGACGCCAAGCGTCCCAGCCACGGGCGCGCCGCTTGCGGGCGTGCCGCTTGCGGTCAAGGATCTCTTCTGCACAGAGGGCGCGCCGAGCCAATCTGGCTCACGCATCCTCGAGGGCTACGTGCCGCCCTACACCGCGACAGCCGTCGCGAAGCTGCGTGACGCCGGCGCGCCGCTGCTCGGCAAGACCAACCAGGACGAGTTCGCGATGGGCTCCTCCAATGAGAACTCCGCGTTCGGTCCCGTGCTCAACCCCTGGGATCGCAGGCGCGTGCCAGGCGGCTCCTCCGGCGGTAGTGCCGCCGCGGTCGCAGCCGGCCTCGCCCCGTGGGCGCTTGGCACCGACACGGGAGGATCGATCCGCCAGCCTGCTGCCTTCTGCGGGATCGTCGGGCTGAAGCCAACTTATGGCGCGGTCTCGCGCTACGGGATGATCGCGTTCGCCTCCTCACTCGACCAGGCCGGCCCACTCACGCGCAGCGTCGGCGACGCTGCGCTGCTGCTGTCTCACATGGTCGGCAAGGACCCGCGCGACGCGACCTCGCTGCCCTTCCCCGAACCTGTCGCGCTGCCAAGCCGTCTCGAGCTCGACGGGATCCGCCTCGGCGTCGCCTCCGAGCTGAGCGGTGACGCCGGCGGGATCGAAGCGGGCGTCGCCGGCGCGTTCGCATCGACGTTGCAGCTCGCGCAGCGGCTTGGCGCGAGCGTTCACGACGTGCAGCTACCGCACGCCCCGCACGCGCTCGCCGCCTACTACGTGCTCGCGCCCGCGGAGTGCTCCTCTAACCTCGCGCGCTTCGACGGGGTGCGCTACGGCCTGCGCGTCGACCCGCGCGCCGAGGACGAGCGTGGGATCCTCGGCATGTACATGCGCACGCGTCACGACGGCTTCGGCCCAGAGGTCCGGCGTCGCATCATGCTTGGCACCTACGCGCTCTCGGCTGGCTACTACGACGCCTACTACGGCAGCGCCCAGAAGGTCAGGACGAAGATCGCCGAGGACTTCCGCGACGCCTTTGCGCAGGTCGACTTCATCGTCACCCCGACCGCGGCGAGCGTCGCTTTCGAGCTCGGCTCGCGCAGCGAGGACCCGTGGACGATGTACATGAACGACTACTTCACGGTGCCGATGTCGCTCGCGGGCGTGCCTGCGATCTCGATCCCCTGCGGCCTCGCTGGCGAGGGCCTCGGCCCTGGAGGCAGGGGCCTGCCGGTCGGCTTCCAGCTCGTCGGGCCTGCGTTCAGCGAGAACAGGCTGCTCGAGGTTGCGCATGCGCTCGAACAGGCGATCGGCTTCGACACGACGGCGGCATTCGCATGAGGATTGCGTTCGCATGAGCGAGAGCGCCTACGAGCCGGTCATCGGCCTCGAGATCCACGTTCAGCTCGCGACGCGGACAAAGATGTTCTGCGGCTGCGAGCTGTCCTTCGGCGAGCCGCCGAACACGCGCACCTGTCCGGTCTGCCTCGGGCTGCCCGGGGCGCTGCCTGTCGCCAACGCCGGCGCGGTCCACTTCGGCCTGATGATCGGGCTCGCGCTCGGCAGCGAGCTCGCGCCGCGCTCGATCTTCCACCGCAAGAACTACTTCTATCCGGACCTGCCAAAGGGCTACCAGATCTCCCAGTACGACGAGCCCCTCTGCGGTGGCGGTCACCTCGGCGACGTGCGCATCCACAGGGTGCACCTGGAGGAGGACGCGGCGAAGCTCGTGCACGTCGGCGCGAGCGGGCGCATCCACGGCTCCGACGCGAGCATCGTCGACTTCAACCGCGGCGGCACGCCGCTCGCGGAGATCGTGACCGAACCTGACCTGCGCTCTCCCGAGCAGGCGAGCGAGTGGCTGCGCCTGCTGCGCGTCACGCTCAGGGCGCTGGGCGTCAGCGACGTGAACATGGAGGAGGGCTCGCTGCGCTGCGACGCGAACGTCTCGGTGCGACCCGTCGGCTCGCAGGAGCTTGGCGTCAAGACGGAGCTGAAGAACATGAACTCCTTCCGCTTCATCGAGCGCGGTATCCGCGCCGAGATCGAGCGCCAATGCAAGCTGCTCGAACGCGGCGAGCGCGTGACCCAGGAGACGCTGCACTTCGATCCGGCCTCGGGCCGCATCACCTCGCTGCGCTCCAAGGAGGAGGCGCACGACTATCGCTACTTCCCCGAGCCCGACCTGCTGCCAGTCGCAATCTCGCCAGAGATGCTGGAGCGCGCCCATGCGGCGATGCCCGAGCTGCCGCTCGCGCGCGAGCAGCGTCTGCGCGAAGCGCATGGCCTCAGCGAGGAAAGCGCGCGGCTGCTCGCCTTCAGAGAGGAGCTTGGCGACTACTTCGAGCAGGCGCTCGCCGCCAGTGCGGATCCTGCGCCGCCCGCGCAGACGCTCGCCAACTGGGTGAACGTCGACCTCGTCGCGCGGCTGGGAGAGGGCGATGATCCTGCCGGCTCAAAGGTCGCGCCGGCCGCGCTTGCGCAGCTTGCCGGCCTCGTCGCAGGCAAGCAGATCAGCGTCGGCGCCGGGCGCCAGGTGCTCGACCGCCTCGTCGCCGAGGGCGGCGATCCGGCGGCGATCGTCGAGGCCGAAGGCCTCGGCGCGCTCGGCGAGGGGGACGAGCTCGCAGGCGTCGTCGCGGCTGCGATCGCGGCGAACGCAGACGCCGCCGAGCGCGTGCGCGGCGGCAACGCAAAGGCCGTCGGGCCGATCGTCGGGCACGTGATGCGCGAGACCAAGGGCCGCGCCGACGGCGGCGAGGTCAACCGCCTGATCGCCGAGCAGCTCGGCCTCTGAGCCTGGGCTGCCTGACGCGCCTAGCTGCCTGCATATCCTCCGCGACGCGGGCGCCTCTCGACCGTCTACGCTAAGGGCATGAACGAATCATCCTCCCGTTCGCTCGGGCGCACGATCCTTGCGGTTCTGATCCTCGCGGTCGCCGCGTGGGTGCTGCTGCATTTCGTGATCCACATCGTCGCGGCTCTCGCCGGCATCGTCGTGATCGTGCTTGCGGTCGTGGCTGTCGTGTGGGCCCTGCGAATACTGCTCTAGAGGCAAGGCGATGGGCTCGACGGCCTCGATGGGCTACGTCGTGATCGCGGTCTGCTTTGGGCTGGCCGGCGGTGTCGTCGGCCGCATCAAGGGCAGCTCGTTCTGGCTCTGGTTCCTGATCTCGGGCCTCGTGCCGATCTTCGGCCTGCTTGCCGCGATCGCCTACCGCTTCGAGCGCGATGAGCTGCGCCGCGCCTGCCCGCGTTGCGGCAATGTGACGAAGATCTACGACGCGCTCTGCATGCGCTGCGGCATGGAGCTCGATCTGCCCGAGGTCGCTGTCATGTCCGAATCGATGGAACGCAGTGGCCGGCAGGCCTGACAGGTCCCCCAGACGAGCAGCTGCGCCTCATCGGGTTCGAAGCCTGCGACGCTTGCGCGCGTCAGCACGTCCGGCTTGACGAGCGCCTCGTCGATGTCGAGGACCGCGCCGCAACTGCGGCAGACGGCATGCGAGTGCGGTGTCATGCGCGCCTCGAACAGCAGCGCTCCGGTGCCCGCGTTCAACCGATGGACCAGACCGATGCCCTCGAGCAGCTCCAACGTCGCGTAGATCGTCGGCAGCGAGATGCGTGGCAGGCCCTTGGAGACGGCTGCGAGCACCTGTTCAGCGGTGAGGTGCCCGCCGGCGCAGAGCGCTCTGTAGACGAGGATGCGCTGCGATGTGACCCTGTGGCCGCCTGCGCGCAGGCGCGCTTCCAGCTTGCTGTCTGTCTCCTGAACGATCGTCATTAGGCAGTCCTAAATTAGCCTCACCTTATAATACTTAGGTGACCCTTATTTGAAGTCACTTGCTATTGTAGCCGCAGATGGCGGCAAGCGAGGAGACACTCATTCGGCGCAGCAAGGGACCGATCGCACGGGTGATCGGCAGAGCTGGCTTCGATAGCGAGAGGGACTTCGTGCTGCGCGTCGTCCAGCCTGGCCTCGTCGGCCTGATCGACGGCACCGTCTCGTCGCTGGCGCCGATCTTCGCCGCCGCCGTGTCGGCGAACTCGCACACCGCGTTCGTGGTTGGGATCGCGACTGCGCTTGGCGCTGGGGTGAGCATGGGCCTCTCCGAGGCGCTCTCGGACACGGGCGAGCGCACCGGCAGGGGCTCGCCGGTCGTGCGCGGCGTGATCACCGGCCTGATGACGGCGGTCGGCAGCATCTTCCACACGCTGCCGTTCCTCATACCCAACGTGCACACGGCAATCGAGGTCGCGGCGATCGTCGTCGCGATCGAGTTGTGCACGATCGCCTGGGTGCGCAACCGCTTCCTCGACGTCTCGTTGCGCTCCTCGCTGATGGTCGTGACGCTGGGCGGCGCGATCGCGCTGGGCATCGGTCTTGGCGTCGGCGCCAGCTGACCAGCCAAAACGCCGCTGTTAGACTGCCGTTATGCGCGCTGTCGACGCGATCATGGAATGCCTGAAGGCGGAGGGCGTGGACGTCGTCTTCGGCCTGCCCGGAGGCGCGAACCTGCCGACGTATGACGCCTTCGTCGATGGCGGCATCAAGCACATCCTCGTGCGCCACGAGGCCGGCGGCGGACACGCCGCCGAGGGCTATGCGAAGGCGACGGGCCGGGTTGGCGTCGCGTTTGCGACCAGCGGCCCAGGGGCGACGAACCTGATCACGCCGATCTGCGACGCGATGATGGACTCGGTGCCTGTCGTGTTCATCACCGGCCAGGTGCGCACCGAGCTGCTTGGAACCGACGGCTTCCAGGAGGCCGACACGATCGGGATCACGATGCCGATCGTCAAGCACTCCTTCATGATCAAGGACCCAGCTGAAATCCCGCGCGCGATCCACGAGGCCTTCTACATCGCACGCAGCGGTCGCCCTGGACCCGTGCTCATCGACATCCCCCAAGATCTCTCCCGCGAGGAGATCGTCTACGAGCCCGTCAGCGACGTGCACCTGCCCGGCTATCAGCCGACGCTCGAGGGCAACCAGAAGCAGATCCGCCAGGCCGCAAAGGCGCTTGCGGCGGCGCAGCGCCCTGTGATCTACGCGGGCGGAGGCGTCGTCAGCGCCGAAGCCTCCAGCGACCTGCTCGAGTTCGCGACCGCCGATCGCTTCCCCGTCACCTGCACGCTGATGGGCCTTGGCGCGTTTCCCGCGGTGGGTGATGGGAAGCCTCATCCGCAGTGGCTTGGGATGCTCGGCATGCACGGCACGCGCGCCGCCAACTACGCGATGGACGAGGCAGACCTGATCTGTGCGATCGGCGCTCGCTTCGACGATCGCGTCACGGGCAAGCTCTCCGAGTTCGCGCCGAAGGCGAAGTTCATCCACATCGACGTCGATCCCGCCGAGATCTCAAAGAACGTCGCCGCGCACATTCCGATCGTCGGCGATGCCAAGCACGTGCTCGGCAAGCTCGTCGTCGAGTACAGGGCGCTCAGCCCCGACAGCAGCCGCCTCGACCAGTGGTGGGAGCGGATCGAGAGCTGGCGCAGGCGCTACCCGCTCGCCTACAAGGACAGCGAGGACGCCGAGATCAAGCCGCAGTACATGATCCAGGCGCTCTACGAGGCGACCGGCGGCGAGGCGATCCTCACGAGCGACGTCGGCCAGCACCAGATGTGGGCCGCCCAGCACTACCACTTCCCTGCGCCGCGCCGCTGGATCAACTCGGGCGGTCTCGGCACGATGGGCTTCGGCCTGCCCGCGGCGATGGGCGCGGCAGTTGGCTGCCCCGACCGCGTCGTCTGCTGCATCGCCGGCGACGGCTCGGTGCAGATGAACGCCCAGGAGCTTGCGACGTGCGCCCAGGAGGGCATCCCGATCAAGGTCTTCATCATGAACAACGGCTACCTCGGCATGGTGCGCCAGTGGCAGGAGCTCTTCTGGGGCAAGCGCTACAGCCACGTCGAGACGGGCGCCTACCCCGACTTCGTCAAGCTCGCCGAGGCCTACGGTGCGACGGGCATACGCTGCGAGAGCAAGCACACGCTCGTCGAGGACATGAAGCGCGCGCTTGCGATCGAGGGCCCCGTCGTCGTCGACGTGAAGGTGACGCGCGAGGAGAACACCTACCCAATGATCCCCGCCGGCCAGCCGGCGCGCGAGATGGTCGGATGACCGAGACGGCAGCACCCCTGAGCCTCGACGAGCTGGAGGCTGCGGGCAGCATGCGCACCGGGCGCAAGCACACGCTCTCGATTCTCGTCGAGAACAAGTCTGGTGTGCTCAGCCGCATTGCAGGCCTGTTTGCGCGCAGGGGCTTCAACATCGACACGCTCACGGTCGGGCCGACCGAGGACGATGAGATCTCGCGTGTGACGCTCACGGTCGACGGTGCGCTGCACCCGATCGACCAGGTGACAAAGCAGCTGCACAAGCTGATCAACATCTTGAAGATCAGGGATCTCGAGCCGACTGACACGGTCACGCGTGAGCTCGCGCTGTTCAAGGTCGCCGTCGACGGCAGCGAGCGTGGCGAGCTGATGCAGATCACCGAGATCTTCAGGGGCAAGATCGTCGACGTCACGAAGCGCTCGGTGATCGTCGAGGTGACGGGCACGACCGAGAAGATCGAGGCCTTCGAGAGCATGGTGCGTCCCTTCGGCATGATCGAGATGATGCGCACCGGCGAGATCGCGATCTCGCGCGGCCGCGGCGAGACCTGAGGGCAGGCAGCGCCCGCGGTTCGCCTGCAGGCACCTGCGGTGGGTTTGAAAGCCGCTCACAAAGGTAAGATTCAAAGCGGTGGAGCCAGCCAACCCCGCCGCACCAGCCGTAGCCGATGCGCGCCCAGGTCGCTTGGGTAATCCTGTCGCTCCCGCAGCGCTCGCCAATGTGCGCTCAGATCGGCCGGACAGTCCTGTCGCTGCTCCGCTCCCGCCGCTTGACGCTTCCCAGCGTGAGCTGCTCGCCTCTGTGCTCGACTCCGCGGTCACGCGCGCGCGCCGCCGCGGCGTGGCGACGCTCGCATCGCTGATCCTGCCACTGCCAGAGGACCTCGACCCAAGCGCGATTGCGGTCGCCTCGCGCCGCGGCGGTGAGCCTTGGTTCCTGCTCGAGCAGCCCGAGCGCGGCGGCATGGCGCTTGCGGCGCTTGGCGAGGCGACCTCTCTGGAGGCCGATGGCCCGCAGCGCTTCGAGGAGCTCGGCCGCCGTTGGCGCGAGCTTGCGGCAGGCGGCGTCTGCTGGGGCGAGGGCGTAGGCGAGGCTGGCCCCGTTGCGCTAGGCGGCTTCGCCTTTGCAGAGAACGGCGGACGCGCCCCAGCGTGGAACGGCTTCGCGCCGGCGTCGCTGAAGGTGCCAGAGGTCGCGCTCGCGCGTGCCGATCACAGCGTGTGCCTCACGCTCACCGCCCTCGCTCAACCTGATGACACGCCAGAGCAGCTGCTGCAGCGCTTGCTTGGTCGGCTCGCGGAGCTGCGCTCTGCGCCGCTGCCGTTGCTCGACCCTGACCCCATTGGTCGCCACATCGTCTCCAGCGCGATGCCCCCTGAGCACTTCGAAGCTGCCGTCTTTCGCGCGAAAGAGCTGATCGCAAGGGGCGGCATCGAGAAGGTCGTGCTCGCGCGCGAGGTCGAGGTCCACGCGCCGAACGTCTATGACCCTGCGGCCGTCTTCGGCGTGCTGCGCGAGGCGTTTGGGACCTGCTTCGTGCTCTGCGTCGGGCGCGGCGACGCAACCCTGATCGCCGCGAGCCCGGAGCTGCTCGTGCGCCGCGAGGGCCAGCGCGTCAGCACGCTCGCGCTCGCGGGCTCCAACCGGCGCAGCGCCGATCCCGCCGTCGACGACCACCTCGGCGAGCAGCTGCTGCGCTCAGAGAGCTACCGCGAGGAGCACGCGATCGTCGCGCGCCGCATCGAACGCACGCTGCGCCCGCACTCGGTCTGGATCGCCGCCGCGCGTGAGCCGCAGCTCGCGAAGATCGCCAACGTCCAGCACCTCGCGACCCCGATCAGGGCCCAGCTCGCCTCCCCGCTCGATGCGATCGCGCTCGCCGCGCTGATGCACCCGACCCCCGCCGTCGGCGGCGAGCCAGCGGGTCCCGCCCTGAAGCTGATCCCCGCGCTCGAGGGCCTCGACCGCGGCTGGTACGCGGGCCCCGTCGGCTGGACCGACGCGACCGGCGACGGCGAATTCTGCGTCGCGCTGCGCTGCGCCCTGCTGCGCGGCAACGTCGCCCGCTGCTACGCAGGCAACGGCATCGTGCGCGACTCCGACCCCGCGACCGAGCTCGCCGAGACCGAGATCAAGCTCGCCGCACTGCTGCCGCTGCTCGCCGGCTGAGCGGCCTTCTCATAGGACCGCGCCTGATGAGCCGGCAAGGATGCCGTGACGAAGTGGCACGATAGTACTGCGTAGCCGAATTAAGGGTACGATGGTGCACGCACGGGTTTGCGAGGGAAGGCGGGGACCGGAATGAGTAGCGCTGGACGAGATGATGAGTTGCTGGGGCCTGGCCAGGTCGGTCGGCTCCGCGCGAAGCGCGCGCGATCGGCCCGCATGGGGCTCGCTGGGCGCCTGCTGTGTGCCGCCGCTGGAATCCTGGTGAGTGTCGCGTGCCTGACCTTGGGCGACGTGTCGCCTGCGATGGCAGAACCGGCATGTCCTGCGAGTGGTGCGTTGTCTCCTGGGACTGAGGACAGTCCGAGTACGGCTGTGCTCTATTGCGGTGGCTCCTATAGCGATACGTGGAATGCTGAGGGGGAGGTCGATTGGATCGCGTTCTACACGACTCAGAACAGTGCGACCGTTGTGATGCACTATGCGTCTGGCAACACTTCCGATGAGTCGCGGTACATATTTGCGAGGTTCTTTGAAGCTGGCTCTGCGCCGAGCAAACCCGTGGAATTGCACAGCGGTCCGGGGTCGGGGTATAGCACTGAATTGCAGGGAGTCGCTTATACGTTCGAAAATCCTGGGCTTCATTACGTAGAGGTCAGCCCAGACGACGAGGATGAATCCTCAGGTTTCGGCTACAGCATCGAGCTCAGCGGCGAATGGTCACAAACGCCACCGGTCGCGGCGCCGCCGCCCGCCCCGCCGGTCAAAGTGGTGGCACCGAAGATCAGGCTCGCGCTCGCGGGCTCGAGGCTCAAGCTACCCAGGCATTCCGTGGCGGTCCGCATTGGCTGTGCGCACGCCTCGTGCTCAGGCTCGATCGAGCTCGTTAGGCAGACATCGACCAAGTCGGAGGTATTCGCGAAGGCGACATATTCGCTGGTCCCAAACCAGGTGGGCAGGATAGTGCTCGATCTGACCGCTCAGGGCAGGAGGATGCTCGCTCATGCTCCTGGTCACCGGCTCGCCGCGACGTTGCTCGTGGACGTCGATGGAGGGAAGGCGGTAAAGAAGCGTGTATTGCTTGTGGCTTTGCCCTCGAAGAAGGCGCATTCCAGGCATCGAAACCACTGACGCGTGCCTGGCGCTGTGTTTGAGCGGGGCTCTGCGCGCGCCTACGCGGCAAACCCTGGAGGCTGACCGCCCTGGGCCGCGGCGGCGACGGCCTGCCAAACCTCGCGGTGCAGCGCGATGTTCGCGGCGCGATCGCCTGGGACCTCGACGATCGTGCTCTGCGGGCTCGCGAACGCGCGCTCGAGGGCCTCGCGGAAGGCGGGAACGTCGCCGGCCAGCTCGTGGCGCAGGCCGTAGAGCGCGGCCGCATCGGCGAAGTCGAGGCCAGGGGGGGTGGCGACGTGCTCGGTGTAGAGGTCCCGCTCGGTTGCGGCGGCAACAGGCAGGAAGTCGAAGATCCCGCCACCGCCATTGTTCAGCAGCACGATCGTGAGCTTCAGGTCGAGGCGCCTTGCGGCGATCAGGCCGCCGATGTCATGCGCGAGCGCGACGTCGCCGATCAGCAGCGTGACCGGACCGAGGTCTGCGGCGGCCGCGCCGAAGGCGGCCGAGACGGTGCCATCGATCCCGTTCGTCCCCCGGTTGCAGAGCACGCGCGGTGGATCCTCACGCACTGGCCAGAACGTCTCGATGTCGCGCACGGGCATCGAGGAGGCGACGAACAGGGTTGCCTCGGCTGGCAGCAGCACGCCCAGCTCGGCGGCAACCGCCGGCTCGGAAAGGACGTCATCCTGCGAGGCGAGCGTTGCGTTGATCGCCTCCGCGGCGCGCTCATCGGCGCTGTGCCAGGACGCAAGCCAGTCACGGGCTGCCTGGTCGCGCCCTGTCAGCGCAGCGGCTGCCTCTGCGGCAACCGTGTCTGGCTCCGTCGGCTCAGGCGTGAGCTTCCACAGAGCGCTCGCGGGATCGACTGCAAGCGACTCCCAGAGTACGCTCGCCGGATCCTGCCAGGCGCCCTCGGGGTCGAGCGCGATCTGCCTTGTGCTCTCCAGGCCCGCCAGCCAGGTCCGCAGCGGCTTGGAGGTGGGCAGGTCGCCGACGCGGATCACGACATCGGGCTGCATCTGCTCAGCGAAGCCTGAGTCGCGCAGCAAGGCGTCATAGTGGGCGATCGCGCCTACGCCGCGCCGCGCCGCCGAAAGTGGATCGGCGAGCAGCGCCCAGCCTTGCGTCTCACAGAAGGCGGCAGCCGCGGCTGCAAGGTTCGGCTGTCGGCCTTCAACGGCGGAGGCGGCTCCGGCGAGCGTCGGATGCTCCGCCAGCCCTTGACCGTCGCCGGAGGCGGCGAAACGCTCGTCGCGCCCGGCGATCACGACGCCGCGGCGCGCGGAGAGAACGAGCTCGCGCAGCTTTGCGATGGCTGCCGCCGACGTCGACACGATGCGATCGCGCTGCACGAACGGCGCGCCTTCCGGGCGTCCGCTCGGGTCAGGCGGCGGTGGTTGTCTGGCGATCAGCGGCTCGCGCAGCGGGAAGTTGAGGTGCACGACCCCCGGCCTGCCCTCGATCGCGGTCGCGTAGGCGCGGCAGGCGAGCGTCCGCACCGTGTCGAGATGGCTTGCGTCGATGCCGTCGACGTCGACTTCGTAGAACCACTTGGTCGCGCTTCCGAAGATCCTCGCCTGGTCGATCGTCTGCCCGGCGCCGACGTCGCGAAGCTCCGGGGGGCGATCCGCCGTCAGCAGCAGCAGCGGCACGCGCGCGTGGTAAGCCTCGACAGCGGCCGGCAGCAGCTCCGCGACGGCGGTTCCCGAGGTGCAGGTTACGGCGACCGGTAGGCCACTCGCCTTTGCGAGGCCAAGCGCATAGAAGCCAGAGCAGCGCTCGTCGATGTGGGAGTGGCAGCGCAGGCGGCAGTCGCGCGCGAGGCTGAGCAGCAGCGGCGTGTTGCGCGACCCAGGCGAGGTGCAGGCGTCGCGCATCCCGCAACGCACGAGCTCGTCGACGAACGCGCTAAGTAGCAGATGCTTGTCTTCGCCGGCGCTCACTGGAATACGATGGCTTGGTGGCTGAGAGTGTTGTGATGTTGCATGGCTTTGCAGGCACAGCACGTGCTTTCGACGGCGTGATCGCGGCGCTGCACCCAGAACGCTACAGCCCGCTCGCGCTCAACCTGCTCGGACATGGCTCTGCCAGCCGCGGGCCGATCACCTTCGAGGACTGCGTCGAGCGCGTGCTCGCCGTGAGCCCGCCGCGCTTCGCGCTCTGCGGATACTCGCTCGGCGGCAGGATCGCCCAGCAGCTCGCGCTTGCGGCGCCAGAGCGCATCGAACGGCTCGTGCTCGTCTCGACCAGCCCTGGCATCGAGGACGAGCAGGCGCGCCGGGAGCGCATCGAGTCCGACGAGCAGCTTGCTCGCGAGCTCGAGCAAAGCCCGTTCGAGCGCTTCATCGAACGCTGGCGCAGCCAGCCGCTGTTCGCTGCCGATCCGCCAGAGGTACGCGAGTTGGCGAGCGCCGACCACCGCCGCAACGACCCGCTCGCGCTCGCCAGCGCGATGCGCGGGCTGAGCACAGGCAGGATGGCGCCGCTCTGGGAGCGCCTGCCGCAGCTGGCGTTGCCCGTGATGCTGCTCGCCGGCGAACGCGACACGAAGTACGTCGCGATCGCACAGCGCATGGCGGCGCTCCTGCCAGACGCGGAGCTGCGCATCCTCGCCGGTGGTCACAGCCTGTTGCTCGAGAGCCCAAGGGCGGTCGCAGACGCAATCGCCGCTGCGCCTGTGAGCTCTTAGAGCGGCTCGACCCCAAGCCCGGGACCTGTTGGGACTCTGACCTCGCCGCCATGCGCGGGCAGACGGTCCTCGAGGCCCTCGAACAGCGAGAGCGTCGCGAGCCCGCAGGGCGCGAGCGGGCCGCGCGAGGCGAGCGCCGCGGCGGCGTGCAACGCGCCTGCGACGCCAAGCGGGCCGTCGAAGGTAGAGGCGATGTAGACCTCGGCGCCTGAGGCGCGCACGAGTGAGGCGGCGGCCAGCAGGCCGGAGATGCCTCCACAGCGCGAGAGCTTCAGGCAGACCGCATCGGCGGCGCCCGAGGCAAGCGCGCCCGGCTCCGCGGCGGTCTCGTCGATTGCGATCCGTACAGGCACCTGGTCGCGCACCTGGCGCACCTGGGCGAGCCCATGGGTCGGCTCCTCGACGAGCTCGAGGCCCGTCGCGGAGAGCGCGTTGATCGTGCTCACCGCCTGCTCGACGTTCCAGGCGCCGTTCGCGTCTAGGCGCAGCGAGACCTCCTGGCCGGCAGCGGCGCGCACCGCCGCGACGCGGCCAGCGTCGTCGCCGATGCCGACCTTCACCTTCAGGCAGCGAAAGCCGCCCGCGACAGCCTTCGCCGCCTCACGCGCGGCGCCGGCGCGGTCGAGCGCTGCGAGTGTCGCGTTCACGGGCACGGCGTCTGCGGGGTTGTCGACGAGCAGCGCGCAGACGGGCTTGCGCTCGCGTCGGCCGGCCCTGTCCCAGAGCGCGAGGTCGATGGCTGAGAGCGCCTGGGGGAGGGGGTCGGCATTGCGGCAGGCGTCGAGCAGGTTCGTCGGCAGCGCTCCGTCGTCGAGCTCGGCGAAGACCTGGCTGTGACGCTCGAGGGCCTCGAGCGTGCGCTCGATGCCGATCCCGTCGTATGGCGCCAGCGGCGCGGCCTCCCCAAAACCGCTGATGCCGTCCTGCCCGGTCAGCTGCACCGTCACGATCTCCCGCTCGGAGAGCTCGCCGAAGGCGGTCGGCAGTGGCGTCTTGAAGCGCAGCAGCTGCCGCCGCATGCTGAGCCGCATCGCCATCGCGTTAGGAGCCGATCCCTCCGCCGGCGAGGATCCCCGCCGAAAGCAGCAGGCAGAAGAGCAGCTGCAGCGCGCCCGTCTTTGCAAGCGCGCCGTTGAGCGCGGGCCCGTCGACGCGCGTGCGCACGAGCTTGATCAGCGGCGCCGCGACAGGCGCCGCCAGCCAGCTCAGCATCAGCCACGGCGTCATGCCGCCGGCGAGCCACAGCAGCAGCGGCAGCAGGAACGCGCCGATCACCATCGCCGCATAGAGCATGCGCGTGCGCTCCCTGCCGAGCCGCACCGCGAGCGTGCGCTTGCCGGCGCGACGGTCGGTCTCGAGGTCCCGCACGTTGTTGACGACGAGGATCGCGCTCGCGAGCAGGCCAACCGGCACCGCGCAGCCAAACGCCTGCCAGGGCAGGTCCTGGACCTGGACGAAGTAGGAGCCCGTCACGGCGACGATCCCGAAGAAGAGGAAGACGAAGACCTCGCCAAGGCCCTCGTAGCCATAGGGGCGCGGGCCGCCGGTGTAGAGCACGCCGGCGAGGATCGAGGCGGCGCCGACCGCGATCAGCTCAGGGCCCGCGACGACGACGAGGTAGACCCCGCAGAGCACCGCGGCGCCGAACGTGAGGTAGGTCGCGATCAGCACCTGGCTCGGCGGTACGAGGCCGCCCGCGGTCACGCGCACCGGGCCAAGGCGGTCCTCCGCGTCGGCGCCGCGGCGCGCGTCGGAGTAGTCGTTGGAGAGGTTCGTGCCGACCTGGATGAAGATCGCGCCAAGCAGCGCGGCGAGGAACGCGAGCGCCGCGAAGTGGCCGGCCCCCAGCGCGAGCGAGGTGCCGACGAGCACCGGCGCGATCGCCGCCGGCAGCGTGCGCACGCGCGCCGCCATCACCCAGATGTGCACGGGGCTGCGCGGCCCTGCGACGATCTCGCCCGCGCGGGCGCTCATCTCGCTCATCTCACGCCCGGCGTGGGAAGCGGCCGAAGTCGGGCTTGCGCTTCTGCTTGTAGGCATCCCTGCCCTCCTGGGCCTCCTCATTGCCGTAGAAGAGCAGGTTCGCGTCGTGGGCGAGCTGCTGGATCCCGGCGAGGCCGTCCTCGGCGGCGTTGAAGCTCGCCTTCAACAGGCGCAGCGCGAAGGGGGAGAGGGCGAGCATCTCCTCGCACCACTGGACCGTCTCCTCTTCAAGCCGCTCGAGTGGCACGACGGTGTTGACGAGGCCCATCTCCTTCGCCTCCTGCGCGTCGTACTGGCGGCAGAGGAACCAGATCTCCTTCGCCTTCTTCGCGCCGACGACGTTCGCGAGCAGCCCCGCGCCGAAGCCGCCGTCGAAGGAGCCGACCTTCGGGCCGACCTGGCCGAAGATCGCGTTGTCTGCGGCGATCGTCAGATCGCAGACGAGGTGCAATACGTGCCCGCCGCCGACCGCGTAGCCGGCGACCATCGCGACGATCGGCTTTGGCAGCCGCCGCATCTGGATGTGCAGGTCGGTGACGTGGAAGCGGCCGATGCCCGCCTTGCCTGAGGCGTCCTCGGCGAGATAGCCGGAGTCGCCGCGCACGCGCTGGTCGCCGCCTGAGCAGAACGCGAGCGGTCCCTCGCCGGTCAGGATGATCGCGCCGACCGACGTGTCCTCGCGCGCGTCGTCGAGCGCCCTGGAGATCTCGACGATCGTCTGCGGCCTGAAGGCGTTTCTGACCTCTGGGCGATCGATCGTGATCTTCGCGATGCCTGCGCGCTGCCCGCCTGACTTCTCGTAGCGGATGTCCTCGTACTCACCGGCGGTGTCCCAGCTGATCGGGGGCATGATGGGTTCGTCTCTCCCTTCGTTCTTCTGTCTGGCTGCCCGCGAAGGCTAGTGGCTAGCCTGTGCGCGATGATCGTCGAGGCATGGCTTGCGCGTGCGGCGGCAGACGCGCCGCAACACAGCGCCGTCGAGTGCGGCGGCGAAACGCTCAGCTACGCGGAGCTGTTTGCGTCTGCCCAGGCGGGCGCTGCGGAGCTCGCGCAGCGCGGGGTGGCGCGCGACGATGCCGTCGCGATCGCGCTTGGCCCTGGCATCCCCTTCACGATCGCGCTGCACTCCTGCTGGCTTGTGGGCGCGACGGCGGTGCCGCTCGACCTGCGCCACTCCAAGGCTGAGCGGCAGGAGCGCGCGCAGGGCGCGGCTGCGCTGATCGATGCGCCACTCGAGCGCGCGGCCGCGCCGCGGCAGGCCCCAGCAACCGTGGTGCGCCGTGTCACGCATGACCTCGAGGCGGTCGCCCTCACGATTCACACCTCGGGCACGACCGCGACCCCGAAGCGCGTCGAGCTCACGTTCGGCAACCTGCTCTGGAGCGCGCTCGGCTCGGGGGTCGCGCTTGGCAGCGACCCGCGCGAGCGCTGGCTCTCCACGCTGCCTGTCTGCCACGTCGGCGGTCTCTCGATCCTCGTGCGCAGCGCGATCGCGGCGAGCACCGCGGTCGTGCACGAGCGCTTCGAGACACAGGCGGCGCTGACCGCATTGATGGAGCAGGAGATCACGCTCGTAAGCGTTGTTGCGACGACGCTCTCGCGCCTGCTGGACGCGGGCCTGAAGGACCCGCCCCGCCTACGGCTCGCGCTCGCAGGCGGCGGCCCGGTGCCGCCCGCGCTGCTCGACCGCGCGCGCGAGGCGGGGGTGCGCGTCAGCCAGACCTACGGCCTCACCGAGTCCTGCTCGCAGGCGAGCACCGTGCCGATCGCTGCGCTCGAAGACTCCTCCTCAGTCGACCTTGGCGCCGGCAGACCGCTGTTCTGCACGCGTGTCGAGATCGCCGACGACGGCGAGATCCTGCTCGCGGGGCCGACGATCTCGACGGGCGCGCTTGCACAGGACGGCTGGCTGCACACAGGCGACCTTGGCAGGCTCGACGAGCGCGGCAACCTGCACGTCACTGGCCGCAAGGCGGACACGATCATCTCTGGCGGCGAGAACGTCTCTCCGGCGGAGGTCGAGGCGGTGCTCGAAGCGCATCCTGGCGTCATCGAGGCGGCGGTGATCGGCCGCAGCGATCCGCAGTGGGGAGAGGCGGTCACGGCGATCGTCGTGCTGCGCGAGGGCGCGGCGCCTGGCGAGCGGGAGCTGCTTGGCCACTGTGCCGCCAGCCTCGCGCCCTACAAGGTCCCGAAGCGCGTCGTAATCGTCTCTGAGCCGCTGCCGCGCACGAGCTCTGGCAAGCTCCTGCGTAGAGAGATCGCATGAGCGCCTTCGACCCTGAGACCCACCGCAACCAGAGCCTCGAGCAGTGGGAGAGCGCGGCGCCTGGCTGGGCGCGCTGGCAGGGCCTCATGCGCGAGTTCGCGGGTCCGGCCTCAGATGCCCTGCTCGCCGCGCTCGCGCTCCAGCCTGGCATGGCGGTGCTCGACATCGCCGCAGGCGTCGGCGAGACAGGACTCGCCGCCGCCCAGCAGGTCCAGCCTGGCGGCAGCGCGATCGTCGGCGACCAGGCGCAGGCGATGGTGGCCGCGGCGGCGCAGCGGGCACAGGAGCTTGGTCTTCAGCACGTCGAGACAAAGCAGCTCAACGCAGAATGGCTCGACCTGCCGACCGCGAGCCTCGACGCGGCGCTCTGCCGCTGGGGCATCATGCTGATGGCCGACCCCGAGGCGGCGCTGCGCGAGCTGCGCAGGGTGCTGCGTCCTGGCGGCAGGCTTGCGCTCGCGGTCTGGGACACGCCCGCAAGCAACCCCTGGGCTTCGCTGCTGGCCGCAGAGCTGATCGAGCGCGGCCTGCTGCCCGCCCCTACACAGGAGAGCGGCTACCGCCCTGGCATGTTCGCGCTCGCCGACCCGCGTGCCCTCGCCGAGCTGATCGGCGCGGCTGGCTTCGTCGAGGTCCATACACGCTCGCTGCCGCTCACACGCCGCCACCAGGACTTCGCCGAGTTCTGGCAGGTGAGCCTCGATCTCGCGCCGGGCTTTCACGACGCGGTGATGTCGAGCCCGCCCGCCGAGGTCGAGGCGATCGAGCGGGCCGTCGCGGAGCGCCTTGCGCCCTTCACTGCCGCAGACGGCACGCTTGCGATCCCGGCCGCGACCCTCCTCGCGAGCGCCGAGGCCTGACGTATTCGGCCGGTGAGATAGCCTGCGCGCATGCTCTACGACGACGACGCTGATCTAAACCTGCTTGACAAAAAGACCGTGGCCATCATTGGCTATGGCTCCCAGGGACACGCCCACGCGCTCAACCTGAAGGACTCGGGGGTCGACGTCGTAGTCGGCCTGCGTGCCGACTCCGCCTCGGTCGCAAAGGCCGAGTCGAAGGGCCTCACCGTCCTCAGCGTCACCGAAGCCGCGAGCAGGGGCGATCTCGTGATGATCCTGCTCCCAGACGAGCTGCACAGACAGGTCTTCGAGGCCGAGATCGCCGATGGCATCTCAGAGGGCAACATGCTGCTCTTTGGCCACGGCTTCTCGATCCACTACGGCGAGATCCAGCCGCCGCCTGGCGTCGACATCGCGATGGTCGCGCCAAAGGGCCCAGGGCACCTCGTCAGGCGCCAGTTCACCGAAGGCTCTGGCGTGCCAGGTCTCGTCGCGGTGCACCAGGACGCGACAGGCAACGCGAGGGCGCTTGCGCTCGCCTACGCGAAGGGCATCGGCTGCACGAGGGGCGGCGTGATCGAGACGAGCTTCAAGGACGAGACCGAGACTGACCTCTTCGGCGAGCAGGCCGTGCTCTGCGGCGGCGCCTCAGAGCTCGTCCAGGCGGGCTTCGAGACGCTCGTCGAGGCTGGCTACGACCCGCAGATGGCCTACTTCGAGTGCCTGCACGAGTTGAAGCTGATTGTCGACCTGATGCACGAGAAGGGCCTCGCGGGCATGCGCTACTCGATCTCCAACACCGCGGAGTACGGCGACTACACGCGCGGCAAGCGCGTGATCACCGCCGAGACGCGCGAGCGTATGAAGGACATCCTGAAAGAGATCCAGGACGGCGACTTCGCGCGCGAGTGGATCGCGGAGAACAGGGCTGGTCAGGAGAACTTCAAGCGCATGCGCGCCGAGCAGGCAGACACCGAGGTCGAGCACGTCGGCAAGGAGCTGCGCTCCGGCATGGACTGGATAGAGACCTCTTTCTAGAGAGAGGTGGGTAGGTCCCGGCCTGCGCATGCGCAGGCCGGCGGAGTGGCGCATGCGCCACTCTGGGACGGGTCGCATGCGACCCGTCCAGTGGGTCGTACATGTACGACCCACCTTCCAT
>DASXDO010000046.1:0-26721 GCA_036490555.1 Solirubrobacteraceae bacterium
ACGCGGCGTTGCTGCGTCACGCTTTCGCGCATTGCGCAAGATTCCCCACTGCTGCCTCCCGTAGGAGTCTGGGCCGTGTCTCAGTCCCAGTGTGGCTGATCGTCCTCTCAGACCAGCTACCCATCGTTGCCTTGGTAGGCCATTACCCCACCAACAAGCTAATGGGCCGCGGGCCCATCCCGATGCGGAGGCCAAAGCTTCCTTTACCCTTGCGGGCACATCCGGTATTAGCCCGAGTTTCCTCGGGTTGTCCCAGTCATCGGGGCAGGTACACCCACGTGTTACTCACCCGTTCGCGGCTTTGCCCCAGGGCAAGCCCTGGTTCGTCGCTCCACTTGCATGTGTTAAGCACGCCGCCAGCGTTCGTCCTGAGCCAGGATCAAACTCTCCGTGAAGTGCTTCACGAAAAGCTGTCATGGACTTCTGGCGCCTGACGGCCGAAACCGTCGAGCGCCAAGTCGGCGAGACCTATACACGTGGTCCCGCAACCATGACGGGGTTTGTCCTACTTCTTGACTCTTGTACCGCCGCTCGAGGACACGCAGAAGCGCGCTCGACGGCGGGTCGAACCTGGACGCACACCGCGATCGATGGTCGATCGCCGGTGCGCATGCTGTTGAGTTTTCAAAGACCGCCGTGCCTCTTCAGAGGGCTTCTCTATGAAGGCCGAACGAAAGACCCTGCGCCCTAGGGCGGCTATGGGCCGACGAGGGAGTATAGCGCCAAACGACACCGACGCCTAGTGGCGTCTCCCCTGCCGTTCGACGCTCCAAAAAACGTCCATGCGGACGCTCAGTCGTGGACTGTAGGGCATCTCGCGGACGGATGCGTGCTGACCGGACGCGAAAGTCCCTTGCAGCCTGTCCTGAAGGCGCCTAGGACCACGATCTTATGGACGCCTGCGTCCCACGCAGATCTTCTCCGGCGAGGCCGAAACGGCTGCCCAAGACCCGGACCGACTCGCTCAGGCTGCCCGCAACCGCCGGAAGCGGCGCTTGCCGACCTTGAGGATCTGGCCGTCGAGCCGCTCAGCGGGCAGGTCGGTCTGCTCGACGCTCAAGCGCTGCTCGCCAAGCTGGACGGCGCCCTGCTCGAGCAGGCGGCGCGCCTCTGAGCGCGAGATCGCGAAGGCGTCGGCGATCAGCGCGGGCAGGTGCACAGGGCCATCGCCCGCGGGGAAGCTCGCTTCCTCGATCTCATCAGGCGGCTTGTGATCGACGAACATCCTGTCGAACTGCGCTTCCGCAGCGAGCGCCTGCTCCTCGCTGTGCAGCCAGGCGACGATCTCCCGCGCGAGCAGCCGCTTCGCATCGCGTGGCGTGAGCTCCTGTGGCTGTTCGCGGCTCAGCAGGAGCCTGTAGTACTCGCCCATCGCCTCGTCTGGGATCGCCATCGTCTTGCCGAACATCTCCTGCGGCTCGTCGGTGATGCCGATGTGGTTGCCAAGCGACTTGCTCATCTTGCGATGCCCATCGGTGCCGACGAGGATCGGCATCGTCAGGGTCGCCTGGCCTGGCAGGCCGTAGACGCGCTGGATGTCCCTGCCAAGCAGCAGGTTGAACTTCTGATCGGTGCCGCCAAGCTCGATGTCAGCCTTGATCGCGACCGAGTCGTAGCCTTGCAGCAGCGGGTAGGTGAGCTCGAGCAGCGAGATTGGGCGGCGCTCCTGCATGCGCTTGGAGAAGTCGTCGCGCTCGAGCAACTGGGCGACGGTCGTGCTGCGCATCAGCTCGAGCAGCTTCGCGGTCGGCATCGCGAGCCACTCGCTGTTGTGTCGCACCTCGAGCCGCTCTGGGGATGGATCGAGGATCTTCAGCGCCTGGGCCTGGAAGGTCGCGGCATTCGCCTCGATCTCCGCCTCTGAGAGCAGCGGACGCAGCGTCGAGCGCCCCGAGGGATCGCCGACCCTCGCGGTGAAGTCGCCGATGATCAGCACGACAGCATGCCCAAGGTCCTGGAACTCGCGCAGCTTGCGCAGCACGACGGCGTGCCCAAGATGGATGTCAGGCGCTGTCGGGTCGATCCCGAGCTTCACGCGCAGCTGCCTGCCTGCGGACGTCGCTGCGGCGAGCTTCGCGGCGAGCTCGCCCTCTGGCAGGCTCTCGACGGCGTTGCCCAGCAGGGCGATGGCCTGCGCCGCAGACGACTCGTCGATCTCGCGCTCAGAGACGCCCGCGCCGGTGTCAGGCGCCACGGCCCACATCCTCGGTTGAGGGACCCTCACAGGCCGTGTCGAAGATGCTCCGCATCAGAGGGCCAATGCTAGAGTCTTCCGCTGCTCTTGAGTCGTGCCGCCCCGCCAGCAGACCCGCCGCACCGCGCCGGCAACCGCGCTTCGCAGCGCCCTAGCTGGCCCAAAGACGCTGCGCCGCCGCGCCCTGGCTGGCGCAAAGCCGCGGACCGCGGCCTCGCAAGCCTGCGCCTCTCCTGGCGCGTGCGCTTTCGCGCTTGGCGCGCGCGGCGCAAAGCGAAGCCGCGCCTGAAGCGCCTGCGCTTCCTTGCGATCCTGATCGCACTGCTTGCGCTCGGTGGGATCTCCTTCGCCTTTGGCATGTTCATGGCTGTCGCCTCGGACCTGCCCGCGCTGGAAGACAAGCAGCAGTATCAGCACGCAAGCAACTCGATCCTGCTCGATGACCATGGGCACCCCTATGCGGTGCTGAGCAAGCAGAACCAGATCCTCGTCAGCCCCCAGCAGATCCCGCCGATCGTGAAGGAGGCGGTGATCTCGATCGAGGACAAGCGCTTCTACACGAACGCGGGGATCGATCCGCGGTCAATCGCCCGTGCGTTCGTGCACGACATCTTCGGCGGCGGCGGCACCCAGGGCGCCTCGACGATCGAGGAGCAGTTCGTCAAGAACGCGCTGCAGGCCCAGGCGCACAGAACCTTCTTCGAGAAGCTGAAGGAGGCGGCGCTCGCCTTCCATCTCGATCACCGTTGGAGCAAGGAAAAGATCATCACCGAATACCTCAACGCGATCTACTTCGGCAACGGTGCCTACGGCATCGAGGCCGCCGCGAAGACGTACTTCGGACAGGACGTCAACCATCTCGGCTGCGGCACGCCCGAACACCTCTGCGTCAGCGAGCTGAAGCCCTGGGAGGCGGCGCTGCTCGCGGGGATCATCCAGTCGCCTACCGAGTACAACCCCGTCACCCATCCGCAGGAAGCGCGCGAACGGCGCGACATCGTGCTGAAGCAGATGGAGTTGCAGGGCTACATCGACAAACGCGTCTACGACGAAGGCCTCGCCGCGGCGCTGCCAGCGCCGTCGGACATCAGGCCGCCACGCGAACAGATCGCCGAAAACGTCGACGCTGGCTATTTCACGAGCTGGGTCTCCCAGCAGGTGATCTCACGCTACGGTCCGACCGCCGCCTTCTACGGCGGCCTGCACGTGAAGACGACGCTCGACCTCGAACTGCAGCGCGCCGCCGAACACTCCGTCTCCGCATTCCTCTCCAACCCGGAAGGCCCGACCGCATCGGTCGTCGCAATCGAAAACTCGACTGGGGACGTGCGCGCGATGGTCGGCGGACGCGACTACGAAACGAGTCCCTTCAACCTCGCGACCGAGGGCGAGCGCCAGCCAGGCTCCTCGTTCAAGGCGTTCGATCTCGCGGCGGCGCTTGAGGACGGCATCTCGCCCTACTCGGTCTGGCCGTCAAGGGTGAAGGTCTTCCACGTCCCCCACTCCTCAGAACTCTTTGTCGTACACAACGACGAAGGCTCCTACACGGGCACGAACACGCTGATCGGCGCGACCGCCGTCTCCGACAACTCGATCTATGCGGAAGTCGGGATCAAGGTCGGCACGAAGAAGATCGCCCATGTCGCCCATGAGATGGGGATCACGACGCCGATCTCGACGAACTACGCGATGACGATCGGCGGACTCCAGGTCGGTGTGACACCGCTGGACATGGCCCATGCCTATGAGACGATCGCCCATGGCGGACAGCGCGTGAGCGGCTCGCTCGCCGGCGAAAAAGGCGCGCCCGTCGGCATCCAGGAAGTCGTCTCGCCGCACCACGACCTGCCCAACGGACACCACCACGAAATCAACAGGCCAAGCTACAGGCGCGTGCTGCCAAGCTCGATCGCCCAGACCGAGACCGAAATGCTCGAGACCGTGATCACCGAGGGCACCGGCACCTCCGCGGCGATCGGCCAGTTCGCGGCTGGCAAGACGGGCACGACGAGCAACTACGTCGACGCCTGGTTCGTCGGCTGGGACAGCAAGTACACGGTCGCCGTCTGGGTCGGGTTCCCCGAAGGCGCGAAGGAAATGACAACGGACTTCGACGGCCAGCCCGTCTACGGCGGCACCTACCCCGCGCTGATCTGGCACGACTTCATGCTCTCCGCGATCGCGATCGAACAGGAACGCGCGAACGCGAAGGCGGATCACCGCAATGGCCTCTCCGAGCACGGCGGCGCGGCATCGACCGTTCAGACGCCGACGATTCAAACGCCGACGACGGGCGCGACGACGGGGACCGAAGGCGGCCAGACCGAACGCGGAACTGGCGCAGCGGGCACAGGCACGGGCACGACCGAAGAAGCGACGGCGCCCACGACCAAAACGCCGGTCGAAAGCGAAGCGACGACCCCCACAGAGGCCCCGCAGGAGCCGACGACGCCAACTGAACCTGTCGAACAGGAAGCCACGCAGGAGGCCCCGGCCGCGCCCTCGGAGCCGAGCGGCGCTACGGGCGGCGCAACCGCGCCCACCGGCGGCGCAAGCGCAGGCGGCTGAGCTGGTCGAGCCCGCCTGAGTCGATCGCAAGCCCGACCCGGCCTCGCACCGAACGCGAGACCGGTTAGGAGAACGCGCTCAGCACGGTCGCGGCCGCGAGACGTGCTCGTTGCCCGCGACGCTGAAACGCCAGGGCAACTCCACCGCCTTCGTGATGCCGATGCGCACGCCCGCGACAATCTCCGGGTCGCGCCACTGCCGCGGGCGCGTGCAGATCGTGATCGGACCGCCGCCGCAGAGATCGCCGCCGTTCTCGCTCAGCTCGACTCCGAGCGCCTGCGTGAGCTTGCCTGGCCCTGAGCAGAGCTCGCTCTCCGCCTCCACTCCACGCCGCTGTCGCATCAGGTCGATTCCCGTCAGCGGCTGCAGCGCCCTGATCAGGACGGCGGCACCGATGCCATCTGGCTCGCAGACGGCGTTGAGCAGCGCGTGGATGCCGTAGGAGCGGTAGACGTAGGCATGCCCTGGCGCCTCGAACAGGATCCGGGTGCGCGGCGTGAGGCCGATGAAGGCGTGGCAGGCGGGCTCGCTGTCGTGGTAGGCCTCGGTCTCGACGATCACGCCGGAGACGCCCTCATGGTCGACGACGCATCCGACCAGGTCCTTTGCGACCTCGAGCACGGAACGGTCGTAGAAGGAGCGTGGCAGCGGCGTCACGCGCGCGCATCGTCCAGCACACGACTGGCAAGGGCGATCTGCTCGCCCACGCGCGCAAGCGCCGTGCCGCCCTGCGAAACCTTCGACTCCAGCCAGGACGAGTGCGCGAGCACCTCGTGGTAGCGCCGTGAGCCGTCCTGCCCCGCAAGCGCCTCGCTGTGCGCCGCAAGCTCCTCGTCGCTCAGCTGCGAGAGCGTGCGGCCGCTGTCGACCGCGCTGCGCACGAGCCCGGCGACGATCCCGTGCGCCTCCCTGAAGGGCACCCCCTGCTTCACGAGCATGTCCGCGACGTCGGTCGCGGCGATCAGCTCGTCGGCTGACGCGTTCAGCAGGCGCTCGCGGTCGAAGCGCGCGCCCGCGATCATGCCCGTCGCCGCGGCGAGGCAGAGCTCGATCGTGTCGACCGCGTCGAAGACCTGCTCCTTGTCCTCCTGCATGTCCTTGTTGTAGGTGAGCGGCAGCGCGTGCATCACGCCATAAAGAGCGGTGAGGTGGGCGACCATGCGCGGCGCCTTGCCGCGCAGCAGCTCGGCGGCGTCTGGGTTCTTCTTCTGCGGCATGATCGAGGATCCGGAGCTCCAGGCGTCTGGCAGCTCGCAGAAGCCGAACTCCTCGCTACTCCAGATCACGAGCTCCGAGCCGAGGCGCGAGAGGTGCGTCGCGCAGGTCGCCGCGGCGGCGAGATAGTCGAGCGCGAAGTCCCTGTTGGAGACGGCGTCGATCGAGTTCGGCACGACCTCGGCGAAGCCGAGCTCCGCCGCGACGAGCTCGCGATCGGTCTCGAAGCTCACCCCTGCAAGCGCACCGGCTCCGAGCGGCATGCGGTCCGCCTCGCCGCGCGCGAACGCGAAGCGCGCGCGGTCGCGCTGAAGCATCCAGAAGTAGGCGAGCAGGTGGTGGGAGAGATAGACGGGCTGCGCGCGCTGCAGGTGCGTATAGCCGGGCATCGGCCAGTCGAGGTGGCGCTGCGCAGCGTCGAGCAGCGTCGCCATCAGCCCTGTCACCGCCTGCTCCGCGGTCGCGGCCGCCTGCTTGACGTAGAGCGCGAGATCGGTGGCGACCTGGTCGTTGCGGGAGCGCGCCGTGTGCAGCCTGCCACCGACGGGGCCCGTTATCTCCGTCAGGCGCCGCTCGATCGCCATGTGGATGTCTTCGTCTGCGGGCTCGACGACGAAGGCCCCGTCCGCCAGCTCGCGCTCTACCTCTGCGAGCCCGGAGAGCAGCGCGTCGCGGTCGGCCGTCGTGATGATCTCCTGGGCGGCGAGCATCTTCGCGTGGGCCTTCGACTGGGCGATGTCCTGCGGCCAGAGCCTGATGTCGAAGCCGATCGAGACGTTCATCCTCTGAAAGTCGGGGTGCTGTGGCTCGCGGAAGCGGGACATCGCGGGGAATCTACAGGGTGGCGATCATGCATCAACATCCAAAGCGAGTGCCAGGGACGTCTACTGTCTGACAGTCACTCCGTTCCCCTGGCACTCGTTTTTTCAACCATCACACCTACTGCCCGAGCCCCGTCAGCCGATCGCCCGAGCCTGGCCAGCCGACCGTCCGATCCCTGACCAGCCGACCGTCCGATCCCTGACCAGCCGACCGCCTCACGCCACACAGCCAACTCCGCTCTACGCCACGCAGCCAACCCGCCTCAAGCCGCAGAAACCCTCCGCGGCTCCAGTACTCCCGCGAGCTCCTGGGCCACCCGCTGCACCTGCCCCTCGCTCATCTCCGGGAAGAAGGGCAGCGCCAGCGAGCGGGCGGCGATGCGCTCGCAGACGGGGAACTGGCCCTCGCGGTGGCTGAAGCGCTCGCGGTAGAAGCTCATCAGGTGGATCGCGGGCAGGTAGGGCTTGCTCTGAATGCCGCGCTCTGCGAGCGCCTCCACGGTCGCGTCGCGGTCGACACCCGCTGGCAGCTGCACGACGAACACGAACCAGCCGCGACGGTCGACGCCGCCGCCCTCAGCACCCTCGGGATCTGAAGCCCCAGCGACGTCCTCGCAGGGCAGCGCGAGACCCTCGATGCCCGCCAGCGCTTCGCGATAGAGCGCCGCAACCCGCGTGCGTCCCGCGAGCATCGCGTCGAGGCGATCGAGCTGGGCGAGGCCGATCGCGGAGGCGACATCCGAGAGCCGATAGTTGAAGCCGAGCCGGTCGTGGTCGAGCCAGTCCATGTTCGGCGCCCTGCCCTGGTTGCGCTCTGAGTCGATTCGCTGCTTCAGGGCCGGGTCGCCCAGGGTCACCATCCCGCCCTCGCCGGTCGTCAGCTGCTTGTTCGCATAGAAGCCGAAGACCGCAGGGTGGCCGCGGCCGCCGACGGGGACGCCGTCGCGATGTGTCGCGCCGAGCGCCTCGCAGGCGTCCTCGACGATCGCAAGCCCCTTTCTCGCTGCGAGCCTCTCCAACGCGGGCATGTCGGCGGGATAGCCGAAGATGTGCACGGGCAGCAGCGCCTTCGTGCGCGGGCCGACGGCGGCCGCCGCGGCCTCGGGGTCGAGGTTCAGCGTGACAGGGTCGATGTCCGCGAAGACCGGCCTTGCGCGCTCGTAGAGCACCGCGTTCGCAGAGGCCACGAACGAGAATGGGCTCGTCACGACCTCGTCGCCCTCTCCCACCTCGACGGCGCGCAGCGCGAGGTGCAGGCCCGCCGTGCCGGAGGAGACTGCGCAGGCCAGCGGCGCGCTCACGCGCTCCGCGAAGCGACGCTCGAACTCGAGCGTGCGGGCGCCCAGCGAGAGTCGCCCTGAGCGCAGCACCTCGATTACCGCCTGCTCCTCCTCGACGCCCAGGACGGGCTTTGCGAGCGGCACGACCTGCGCCGTCTCGTCCTCACGGCCGGCTGCGCTCACCCCAGCAGCCCCGCCCGCGGCTGTCTCACCACCCGCGGCTGCCTCGCCACCCATCGCCGCCTGCCCATCTCAGCCCCCTGCGGTGCGCAGCGCCGCGCCGGGCGCCGGCGCGTTGTCGTCGCCGCCTCCCTCGCGCGGCTGCATGCCGTACTCCAGCGCGTCGACGAGCGCCTCCCAGGAGGCCTCGATCACGTTCTCGGAGACGCCGATCGTGCCCCACACCGCCTCGCCGTCGGTCGAGTCGATCAATACGCGCGTGATCGCGCCGGTTCCCTTCTCCTCGTCGAGGATCCTCACCTTGAAGTTCACGAGGTCGATCTCGCGCAGCTTCGGGTTGATCTCGACAAGCGCCTCGCGCAGCGCCCTGTCGAGCGCGTTCACGGGGCCGTTGCCCTCAGCGGTGCGCAGGAAGCGCGAGCCCGTCTTGCGGTCGGGGACCCAGATCTTGATCGTCGCCTCCGTGATCACGCGGCCATCGGCGCGCTTCTCGACGATCACGCGCCAGGACTCCAGCTCGAAGAGCTTTGCGTACTGGCCCGATTCGCGCCGCATCAAGAGCTCGAAGGACGCCTCTGCGGCCTCGAACTGGAAGCCGCGGTGCTCGAGCTCCTTCACCTTCTGGGCGGTGCGCTGGGCGGAGAGCTCGTCGAGCTTCAGCCCTGCCTCCAGGGCCTTCTCCATCACCGTCGCCCTGCCTGCGAGCTCGGAGACCAACAGGTCGCGGTCGTTGCCGACCAGCTCGGGGTCGACGTGCTCGAAGGTGCTCGAGTCTTTGCTCACGCCTGCGGCGTGCAGGCCCGCCTTGTGCGCGAAGGCGTGTTTGCCGACGTAGGGCTGGCCGGGGTTTGGTGTGCGGTTCAGCATTTCGTCCATGAAGAGCGAGGTTTCTGTCAGCATCGCGATGCGCTCGGGGTCGAGCAGGTTGAAGCCCATCTTCAGCTGCAAATCGGCGATGATCGTGATCAGGTTCGCATTGCCGGTGCGCTCGCCGATGCCGTTCATCGTGCCCTGCACCTGGGTCGCGCCCGCCTGCACCGCGACGAGCGTGTTCGCGACGGCGCAGCCGGAGTCGTTGTGGGTGTGGATGCCGAGCTCGAGCTCTGGCAAAGCCTCGCGCACGGCGCTCACAGACTCCTGGATCTGCATTGGCAGCGAGCCGCCGTTCGTGTCGCAGAGCGCGACGCGCTCCGCGCCCGCCTCCGCGGCGGCGCGCACGCATTCCAATGCGTAGGCGTCGTCGAGCTCGTAGCCGTCGAAGAAGTGCTCCGCGTCGAAGATCACGCGCTTGCCGGCGCCGACGAGGAAGCGCACCGAGTCGGAGATGATCCGCAGGTTCTCCTCGTGGCTGACGCGCACGACGACCTCGACCTGCAGCGTCGAGCTCTTGCCGACGAGCGTCACGATCGGCGCAAAGCAGGCGGCGAGCTCGGCGAGGCCGGGGTCGTTCTCTGGGCGCGTGTCGCGCCGCCGCGTCATCCCGAACGCGGCGATCTGCGCTGTCGGCAGGCTCTCCTCTGCGAGCAGGTCGAAGAGCTCGCGTTCCTTCGGGTTGGACGCGGGGAAGCCCGCCTCGATGATGTCGACGCCGAGCACGTCGAGACGGCGCACGACCTGCAGCTTCTCGCGCACCGTGAGGTCGATGCCGCCACCGCCCATCCCGTCGCGCAGGGTGGCGTCGTAGAGCTCGATCTCACCCATTCGCTACGCCGTTCCGGCCGAAGGCGCGGAGGCTGGGCTGCCCTCAGCCTGCGCGCCTGAGCCCTTGTCCGCATTCGCATCGACGAAGTCGAGCCACTCCAGATAGCGCTCTGAACGCCCGTGGATCACATCGTCGAAGGTGCTCTGCAGCACCTGCGTGATCTCGCCTGGCTTGCCTGAGCCGATCGTGTGGTCGTCGATCTCGCGCACTGGCACGATCTCCGCAGCGGTGCCGGAGAGGAACACCTCGTCGGCGAGGTAGAGCTCCGCGCGCGCGACGTCGCGCTCGCAGACCGAGTATCCAAGGTCCTTCGCAAGCTGGATGATCGCGCGGCGCGTCACACCGTCGAGGATCGAGTTCTGATGCCCTGGCGTGATGATCTCGCCCTCGCGCACGATGTAGACGTTCTCGCCTGTGCCCTCGCAGACGTGCCCGTCGTCGTCGAGCAGGATCGCCTCCTCGTAGCCTGCCTTCAGCGACTCGACCTTCGCCAGCACGCTGTTCAGATACTGCCCTGAGGCCTTCGCGTGCGGGATCAGTGAGCCTGGGCTGATTCGCCGCCACGAGGAGATCTTCGCGCGCACGCCGTCGCGGCTGCCATCCTCGCCGAGGTAGGCGCCCCACTCCCAGCAGGCGATGATCACGTCGACGGGCGCCTCCAGCGGGTTCAGGCCCATCTGGCCGTAGCCGCGGTAGACGAGCGGGCGGATGTAGCAGGAGCCAAGGCCGTTGCGGGCGACGAGCTCGAGCGTCGCCTGGCGCAATTCCGCCACCGAGAAGGGCAGCGGCATGTAGTAGAGCTCGGCTGAGCGCCGCAGCCGCTCGAGGTGGTCGACGTTGCGGAACACAGCGGGACCGCGCTCTGTCTCATAACAGCGCATGCTGTCGAAGACGCCGGTCCCGTAGTGCAGGCCGTGGGCGAGGACGTGGACCTGTGCCTCATCCCAGGCGACGAAGTCTCCATTCATCCAGATGAGGTCGGTCGGCTCCACTGCTCGCTGCTCCTTGTCGGTTTGTGCCTGGGCTCGTCTCGGCCGTTCTCAGCCGAGCTGATCGAGCACCGCCTTCGTCGCCTCCGCAGTCCCTGCCCCTCCGCCGAGGTCAGGTGTGAGCAGACCTCCAGCCAATGCCCGGTCAACGGCCGATTCTACCGCCGCCGCCTCGTCTTCCATACCCAGGCCGTGGCGCAGCAGCAGCGCGGCGGAGAGGAACATCGCCAGCGGGTTGGCGACCCCCTTGCCGGCGATGTCTGGCGCGGAGCCGTGAACGGGCTCGAAGAGGCCGGGTCCGTCCTCGCCCAGAGACGCGCTTGGCAGCAGCCCGATCGAGCCGGTCAGCATCGCCGCCTCGTCGGAGAGGATGTCGCCGAACATGTTCTCGGTCAGAATCACGTCGAAGTGGCGTGGCGCCGAGACGAGCTGCATCGCGGCGTTGTCGACGAGCAGATGCTCGAGCACGATGTTCGGAAACTCGCGCGAGTGCAAGCCGCTCACGACCTCGCGCCAGAGCCTCGACGTCTCGAGGATGTTCGCCTTGTCGACGCTCACGACCTTCGAGCGCGCCGCCTTGAACGCCGTGCGCGCGATCCGCTCGATCTCCGCGACGGTGTAGGTGCAGAGATCGCTCGCGGAATCGGCGGTGCGCGTCTTCTCGCCGAAGTAGATGCCGCCGGTCAGCTCGCGCACGACGAGCAGGTCGGTGCCCTCGATGCGCTCGCGCCGCAGCGGCGAGGAGTCGTACAGCGCGGGCAGTGGCTTGACTGGGCGCAGGTTCGCGTAGAGGCCCAGTCCCTTGCGCGCGTCGAGCAGGCCCTGCTCGGGACGCGCCGCGTTCGGGTCGGTGCTGTCCCACTTCGGCCCGCCGACGGCGGCGAGCAGCACCGCATCGGCGGCGCGACAGGCCGCAAGCGTCTCGTCGGTCAATGCGACGCCGTGCTGGTCGATGCTCGCGCCGCCAAAGGCGTGCTCCTCGAACTCGAAGTCGCCGAGCTTGGAAAGCAGCTCGAGCGTCGGCGCCATGATCTCAGGCCCGATCCCATCGCCGGGCAGCGTGACTATGCGATGCGCCAAGGCGTCATCTCCTTTTTCTCAAAAATATATTTAAGGGTTGGGGGTAGCGTTGCTTGTTTACAGCGCGGTCGTCACGGGCGTCGGTACGAGCCGCGTGTCGCGAGCAGCCTCGTAGTTTGCGATCAGCTGCTCCTCGGAAAGCGTCACGCCGATGTCGTCGAGCCCGTTCAGCAGCCGCCGGCGCGTCTCGGGATCGATCTCGAAGGGCACTTTCACCTGATTGCCGGAGGCGTCGCTGTAGCGAACCTCGAGCGCGTCGAGGTCGACCTCGCCCGCCCCCGCGGCCGCAAGCGCCTTGCAGTGCTTGGCATCGATCGGCACGGGCAGCAGCCCGATCTTCGTGCAGTTGCCGTAGAAGATGTCGGCGAAGCTTGGCGCGACCACCGCCTCGAAGCCGTAGTCCTGCAGCCCCCAGGGCGCGTGCTCGCGCGAGGAGCCGCAGCCGAAGTTCTCGCCCGTGACGAGAATCGGGTTCGCGGGCAGGTCCCAGCCTGGCTCCTTCGCCCAGTCATAGAAGAGGAACTCACCGAAGCCGGTGCGCTCGACCCGCTTCAGGAACTGCTTTGGCATGATCTGGTCTGTGTCGACGTCGGCGCGGTCGAGGTGACTGACCTTGCCGGCGATCGTGCTTATCGCTTTCATCGCTCTTCCTCAGCTCCAGTTTCTGATGTCGGTGAAGTGACCCTCGATCGCGGCGGCGGCTGCCATCTGCGGAGAGACCAGGTGCGTCCTGCCGTTGCGGCCCTGACGTCCCTCGAAGTTGCGGTTGGAGGTCGAGGCGCAGCGCTCGCCTTCGGCGAGCACGTCCGGGTTCATGCCAAGGCACATCGAGCAGCCGGCGACGCGCCATTCGAAGCCTGCGTCGGTGAAGATGCGGTCGAGGCCCTCGGCCTCGGCGACCGCCTTCACCTGCTGCGATCCCGGCACGACCATCGCACGCACACCGCTTGCGACCTTGCGACCGGCGATCACCTCGGCGGCCGCGCGCAGGTCGCCGATGCGCGAGTTCGTGCAGGAGCCGATGAAGACGCGGTCGATCCCGATCTCCTCGATCGGCATCCCCGCCTCCAGGCCCATGTAGTGCAACGCGCGCTCTGTCGATTCGCGCTCGACCTCGCTCTCGAACTGCTCGGGGCTTGGCACCTTCGCGGTCACAGGCGCGACCATCCCCGGGTTCGTGCCCCAGGTCACCTGCGGCGAGAGCGCCGAGGCGTCGACCACGACCTCGCTGTCGAAGCTCGCGCCATCATCACTGCGCAGCCCGCTCCAGCGCTCGAACGCGCGCTCCAGATCGGCGCCCTTTGGCGCGCCGGGCCGCTCCTCATCGGTGAACCAGGCGAAGGTCGTCTCGTCGGGCGCGATCATGCCGGCGCGCCCGCCGCCCTCGATCGTCATGTTGCAGACGGTCAGGCGGCCTTCCATCGAGAGCGCTTCGATCGCTGGGCCTGCGTACTCCACGACGTGCCCCGTCGCCCCGCCGACGCCGATCTGGCCGATCGTGCCGAGGATCAGGTCCTTCGCGGTCACACCGAAGCCAAGCTCGCCCTCGTAGCGGATCTGCATCGACTTCGGGCGATGCTGGACGAGGCACTGTGTCGCGAGCACGTGCTCGACCTCGCTCGTGCCGATCCCGAATGCGAGCGCGCCGAAGGCGCCATGCGTCGCGGTATGCGAGTCGCCGCAGACGATCGTCATGCCTGGCTGGCTCACGCCCAGCTCGGGGCCGATCACGTGCACGATCCCCTGGCGGTTGGAGCCCAGCGAGTAGACGGGCACGCCGAACTGCTCGCAGTTGCGCTCGAGCGTTTCGACCTGCACGCGCGAGAGCGCGTCGGCGATCAGCGCGGCGGCCATCGTGCCGTCTGTCGGCGTGTTGTGGTCGGCGGTCGCGAGCGTGCGGTCTGGCCGGCGCACCTGCCGACCTGCAAGGCGCAGCCCGTCGAAGGCCTGCGGGCTCGTCACCTCGTGAACGAGATGCAGGTCGATATAGATCAGGCCTGAGTCGGCACTTCCGACCTCGTGGGCCTCCCAGATCTTGTCGAACAGCGACTTGCTCATTGGTCTCCTATGGGTTGGTGCCTAGCTGCGCCGCAGCCCGGCGGCGACGACCGCCAGCAGCGACGCCTCGACGTCGGCTTGGTTCTCGAAGTGATGGGGCAGATCGGCGTCGAAGGTGACGCAGTCGCCCTCTGCGAGCAGGTGTCTCTCGCCATCGCAGATCAGTGTCACGCTGCCACGCTCGACCAGAGCGGTCTCACGGCTGCCTGGCTCGTGTAACGGTTCCCCACCCACCCCGTCTGGGGCTCCGGTCGCCCCCCCTGGCGCCAGCAGGTGTCGTGAGAGCTCGGCGCGCTGTCCTGGCTGCGCGGAGCTCAGCACCTCGAAGCTGTGTCCCCTGCGGCGGTTGCCCCCGCGGCGGCGCTCACCATGGTGCACGATCGTCACAGCGCCGTCCTCGTCGAGGCGCAGCAGCTGCGAGAGCCGCAGATCCAGGCCCGCCGCGATGCGCGCGGCTACGACGAGCGTCGGGCTCGTCTCCCCGCGCTCCACCTGCGAGAGCATCGGCGCGCTCACGCCGCAACGCAACGCGAGCTCGCGCAGCGACAGCGAGGACGCCTCGCGCAGCGCCTTCACGCGCGCGCCGATCACCGCCGGATCGAGCGGATCCGCGGGCATCTGCCCGTCAGTCTGATCGGTTGCGCCGGCCGAAGTCTGTTGCGGGTTCGCCATACGCGCGTACGTTATCACAGACGCAAGCGGATGCTGTCCGCTCCCTGGCCTACCCCGCGTCGGGAACGGACACTGGGATCACCTCGAGCCCATCCACTCCACTGAAGTCAGATGGATTGGCAGTGTAAACGGGCAGATTGTGAGCGAGGGCGATCGCAGCGATCATCGCATCGTAGGTCCGAGCGCTCGTCTTGCGACCCGCCCGTCGCATCGAAGCGGCCACGCGTCCGAAGGCACGTGCGGCGTCTGCGTCGAATGGCAGCGGTTCGAAGTCCGCCTCGGCCTGCTGCAGATGAGCCTGGCGCACCGCACGCCCCTCATCGTCCTCGGCGACCAGCGGCCCGACGGACAGCTCCGCAAGCGTCACCGCAGTGATCAGCGGCTCTTCTGGCAGCGCCGCCGGATCGGTCAGACGCCCCAACAGGATGACAGTCGAGGTATCGAGAACTCCCCTTGCATTAGCGGGGACAGACCCGGCCTCTTCGCTCACAAGCTTGCGTCGAGCAGGTCGTCGATGTCCCTGCGCAACTTCGCAACGTCCATCGCGGGCAATCTGCGCCAGCGACTCAGCAGCACCTCTGCTGTGAGCGGGGAGCTGGCAACGGCATGCAGCCGCGCGACAGCCTTGCCTGAGCGCGTGATCGTGATCTGCTCCCCGCGCATCGCTCGATCGACGACCTCGCCACCGTGGTTGCGCAGCTCACGGATGCTCACCTCGGACATACAAGGAGTGTATCACGCGTGATACACATCATCTCGCAGTCTTCACGGCCGTCACGCACGCCCACGCCTGCGCGAAGCGCAGCTCGCCGTCCGCTTCGCGTGGCGCGAAGCCCGTCTTTGGGCCGCCGGCGATCTCCTCGCGCAGCTCGGCGCGGATCGCCTCGGCGACGTCGGCGCTCGCGGCTGACTGCTGCAGCCATGGCTCGACGGGGCGGTCGATGATGCGCGACTGCACCGCGATCTGCTCGAGGCCGAGCCCTTCCATCGAAGCCGCCAGCCACGAGACTGACAGCATCCCCGCGTGCGAGGGGTCGCGCAGGCGCTCGAGGCGGTTCTGGCTGGCCGCAAGCTGCTCATCGTCGTCGGCGACCATGTCAGCGAGCGCGAGCTGGCCGCCATGACGCAGGCAGCGCTCCATCTCGGCGAGCTGCAGGTCGGGCCGCTGTATGTGATGGGTCGCAAAGCGCGAGAGCACGACGTCGAAGCTCTCGTCGAGGAATGGCAACGCGAGCGCGTCGCCGCGCATGAAGACGAGGTTCTCGATGTCCTGCTGCTCGGCGGCCGCCTTGCCTGCCTTCAGCATCGCGTCGGTCACGTCGAGCGCGATCGCGAAGCGCACGCGGCTCGCGAGCTGGCGCGCCGCGTGCCCGGTGCCCGCGGCGACGTCGAGCAGCGTGTCCTGCGGACCGCAGCGCAGGTCCTCGAAGAGCCAGCTCGCATCGGTCGTGAAGACGTGGTTGTGGTGCGCGTTCTCGAACGCCGACGCCTGATGGGAGAACGCCTTGTGCACGCGCTGGGCGTGGGTGTCGTTGGTCATGTCCGCCTCCAACCGTCAGGGCGCCGGCACGGGCACAACGCCCGCATCGGCTTCCTTGGCGTGCTGAACCGCGACCGAAAGCGCCCGCACATAGGCCCTCGCCGCCGCCTCGACGATGTCGGTGGAGACTGCCTGGCCTGAGCCTGAGCCGCCTTCGACGCCGACGACGATCGAGACCTCGCCAAGCGCGTCCTGGCCCTCTGTCACCGCGCTGATCTTGAAGTCGCGTAGCTCCGCCTTCAAGCCTGTCGCCGCGTTGATCGCGGCGAGCACCGCGTCGATCGGGCCGTCGCCGGTGAAGGAGCCCTCCGCGACGCTGCCGTCAGGCATCTGCACGCCTACCTTCGCGCTTGGCGGCCGCCGCGAGGACGCCTGGACCTCGAAGAAGTCGAGGCTGTAGCCGCTGATCTCGCTGCGCAGCTCGTCGGTCACGAGCGCCTCGAGGTCCATCGCTGTCAGGACCTTCTTCTTGTCCGCGATCTCCTTGAAGCGCTTGAAGGCGGTGTTCAGAGCCTGGCCCTGCACGGTGTAGCCCATGTCCTCCAGCGCCTGGCGCAGCGCGTGGCGCCCGGAGTGCTTGCCGAGCACGATCGAGTTCGTGTCGAGGCCAACGTCGGTCGCATCCATGATCTCGTAGGTCGAGCGCTCCTTCAGGACGCCGTCCTGGTGGATGCCTGACTCGTGCGCGAAGGCGTTGCGCCCGACGATCGCCTTGTTCGGCTGCACCGGATAGCCGGTCAAACGCGAGACCAGGCGGCTCGTGCGCGCCAGCTCGCGCGTGTTCACCGCGGTATCGATGCCAATGTCCGCGTGGCGCGTGCGCAGCAGCATCACGATCTCCTCCAGCGAGGCATTGCCTGCCCGCTCGCCGATCCCGTTGATCGCGCACTCGACCTGGCGCGCGCCCGCGAGCACGCCCGCGAACGAGTTCGCGACCGCCAATCCGAGATCGTCGTGGCAGTGCACTGAGAGCGTCACCTTGCTCAGGTCTGGGACCAGCTCGTAGAGCCTGCCGAGGTAGACCTGGAACTCCTGGGGCATCGCGTAGCCGACGGTGTCGGGGATGTTGATCGTCGTTGCGCCCTCGTCGATCGCGATCTGCAGTACTTCCGCTGTGAACGCAACATCTGCCCGCGTCGCGTCCATCGGTGAGAACTCGACGTCCTCGAGGTACTGCTTCGCGTGTGCGACCGCGGCTCTCGCCTGGCCCTTCACATCCTCGCGCGTGGTCTGCAGCTGGTGCTCGATGTGAATGTCAGAGGTCGAGATGAAGACGTGAATGCGGGGCCGTGCCGCGTCGCGCACCGCCTCCCAGGCGGCGTCGATGTCGGCGACGTGCGTGCGCGCGAGGCCTGCGATCACCGGCGGCGCCGGGTCGATCACCTCTCTTGCGATGCTCTGCACCGCCTCGAAGTCACCTGGCGAGGTGATCGGGAAGCCCGCCTCGATCACATCGACGCCAAGGCGCGCCAACTGCTGGGCGATCTCCAGCTTCTCGGAGGTGTTCAGCGAGATGCCGGGAGACTGCTCGCCGTCGCGCAACGTCGTATCGAATATCAGGACCCTGTCGTTGGGGTCACGGCCGTTTGAGTCGCTCATGTGTCGTTCATGCTCCTTTTACTAGGGTCTTCTTCGAACTTCCTCCAGATGGGTTTGCGGCACGCGGCCGCCACGCGTTATTCCCCCCGAGGGGGGAGGAGGAGAAGTCGAAGAGACGGCGCGAACGACATTTCAGGGCAGATTAGCACCGTCGCAGGCGGTCTCGCCCACAAGACGCGTCGCCCACTCGGCACGTCGCCTACGGGACGAGCACGACCTTGCCGACATTGCGCCGCTCGGCGATCATCCGGTGCGCCTCGCCGGCGCGATCGAAGGCGAAGGCCTCGGCGACGACAGGCGCGATCGTGCCGTCCGCGAGCAGCTCGCTCAGCGGCTCGATCCAGGGCCCAAGCGTCCCGCGGTCCTTCCAGAGGCTCAGCATGTTCAGGCCGATCACAGCCTTCGAGCTCGACATCTGCCCGACGAGGTTGAAGCGCGGCATGCCGACGATCGTCTTCAGCCCCGCGATCAGGTTGCGTCGCTCGCCGGACACCGCGCCCGAGGCGCCGAAGGCGACGAGCCTGCCGCCTGGGCGCAGCAGCTCATAGCTGCGGCGCAGGCTGCGCCCGCCGAGCGCATCCATGATCAGGTCGAAGCGCGGCAGGCCGTCGCCGGGTGCCCCGTTCGCGCCACCACCCTCACCCGCACCGCCTCGCTTCGCGCCACGACCCGCCGCTTCCACGTCCGCGTATTCGAGTGGATGCTGTACCCCCAGCTCGCGGATGCGCTCGTGCTTGCTGGGCGAGGCGGTCCCGTAGACCTCCGCGCCATGGCGCCTTGCGATCTGGGTCGCGGCGGTGCCGACGCCGCCTGCCGCCGCATGGATCAGGACGCGCTCGCCTCGCTGCAGGTTGCCGTAGCCGATCAATGCAGCCCAGGCGGTCGCATAGGCGACCGGGATCGCCGCGCCCTGCTCGAAGCTCAACCCGTCGGGCAGCGCCACGACATCGCCGACTGGCACGACGACCTCTGAGGCATAGCCGCCGAACATAGTGCCGGCGACGACGCGCTGGCCGACGACGAGCCCAGCCTCCGCCGCGCCCTCCCCCAGCTCGATGACCGTGCCTGCGACCTCGTAGCCGAGCACGCAGGGCGGCTTCGGCGCGTCCGGATAGAAGCCGACCCTCGCCATCACGTCGGCGAAGTTGACGCCCGCGGCAGCGACCTGCAGCCGGACCTCGCCGACGCCGAGCGTCGGATCGGGGCGCTCCTGCACCTGCAGCACCTCAGGACCACCGTGCTTAGTGAGCACTACATTGCGCATCGCTGCGCGAGCCTACCCGATCGCAGCGGTGTGCAGCTCTCAGCCCAACACGACGGCCCAGCCGCGCTCGAAGCCCTCGGAGGCGACGATCTCGTCGATCACCTGCTGGGGCACGGCGACGTCTGTGGTCACGACCATCGCCGCGAGCCGCTGTGAGCCGTCCTGGCTCGCTGCGGCACCGTCAACGCCGGCACGACGGTGACTTGCGCCATCGGGCGTGTGCCCAACGGCGGCGGACGAGATGTTGATCCCATGCTTGCCGAAGATGTTGCCGACGCTGCCGATCATGCCTGGCAGGTCGGCGTAGCGGAAGACCGTCACGAACGGGGCGAGCTCGACGGTCAGACGCCGGCCCTGGACCTCGACGAGGTGCGGGATGCGGTGCGGGCCGATGCCGGTGCCCGCGACGGCGACGCGCTCGCCGCCGGCGATCACGGTCACCCTGATCAGCTCGTTGAAGTCTTCCGCCTCGGTCACGGACTTTTCCTCGACGACGATCCCGCGCTGGCTTGCGATCGAGGGGGCGTTGACGAGGTTCACGTCCTCCTCCGCCCTGCCCTGCAACGCGCCGCAGATCACCGCGAGCGTCAAGAGGCGCGTGTCGAACTCCGCGATCCTGCCCATGAAGGCGGCCTCGATGCGCTCGACCGAGCTGCCCTCCGCAATCGCCATCGCGAGCTTGCCAAGCTGCGTCGCGAGCGGCAGGAACGGTCCAAGCATCTCCATGTCCTCGGCGGCGATCGAGGGCACGTTCACCGCCGTGGAGACGACCCCGCCTGTGAGCGCGGCGACTATCTGCTCGGCGCTCTGGTAGCCCGCCCTGTCGTTCGCCTCCGCAGTCGAGGCGCCAAGATGTGGCGTCACGATCACGTTCTTGTAGCCAAACAGCGGGCTCTCCGTCATTGGCTCTGAGGGGAACACGTCGAGCGCGGCGCCCGCGACCTTGCCGGAGTCGAGGGCGTCCTTCAACGCCGCTTCATCGACGAGGCCACCCCTTGCGACGTTGAGGATCCTCACGCCGTCGCGCATCTGGGCAAACGCCTCGGCGTTCAGCCAGTTCGCGGTGTCAGGCGTCTTTGGCAGGTGGATCGTCACGAAGTCCGCCTGGGCGTAGAGGTCCTCAGGCTTCTCCGCCATCTCGACCGCAAGCTCCCTGAAGAGCTCCGCTGAGACGAACGGGTCGAACGCGACGACGCGCATGCCGAAGCCCTTCGCGCGCTGCGCGACGAGTTGGCCGATGCGCCCGAAGCCGAGCACCCCCAGCGTCTTTTCGTAGAGCTCGACGCCTGAGAACTTCGAGCGCTCCCACTTGCCTGCCGTGAGCGAGGCGTGCGCCTGAGGCACATTGCGGGCAAGCGCGAGCAGCAGCGCGAGCGTGTGCTCGGCCGCTGTCACGACGTTGCTCTGCGGCGCATTGGCAACGATCACGCCTCTTGCGGTCGCGGCCTCGACGTCGACGTTGTCGACGCCGACCCCCGCCCTGCCAATCACGCGCAGCTTCTCGCCCTTCGCGATCAGGTCAGGGGTCATCTTCGTCGCGGAGCGGATCAGGATCCCGTCGTACTCGCCGATCCGCTGCTCGAGCTCGCCGTCCTCCCAGTCGACTCCGAGGTCGACGTCGAAGTGCTGCTTCAACAACTCGATGCCAGAGGCGCCGATCTTCTCCTTCACGAGGACCTTCGGCTTGGAGTCGCTCATCAGATTCTCCTCAGATCGCTCGCATGGGCACGTAGGGCAAGCTGGCCAAGGACGCAGCGAGCGACGTGTGCTCTGCACACGAGCAAGCGAGGACGCCGGCCAGCGCCGCCATACGCGCTCATGATGCCTGCCTTTCCACGACCCAGTCGATACAGGTTGTGAGGGCCTTCACGTCGTCCGTCTCCACGGCGGGGAACATGCCGACCCGCAGCTGGTTGCGCCCCAGCTTGCGGTAGGGCTCGACGTCGACGATCCCGTTCGCCCTCAGCGTCTTTGCGACCGCGGCGGCGTCGACCTGCTCGGCGAAGTCGATCGTGCCGACGACGAGCGAGCGCTGCGCCTGATCGGCGACGAACGGCGTCGCAAACGACGATGACTCGGCCCACGAGTAGAGGTGCTGCGAGGAGGCGCTCGTGCGTGCCACACACCAGTCAAGGCCGCCGCCCTCGAGCATCCAGCGGACCTGGTCGGCGAGCAGCAGCAGCGTCGCCAGCGCCGGCGTGTTGTAGGTCTGGTCCTTCAGCGAGTTTTCAAGCGCGATCGGCAGCGAGAGAAACGCCGGTGTGAAGCGCCCTGACTGTCCGATCTTCGCGATCCGCTCCTGGGCAGCGGGGCTCAGCATCGCGACCCAGAGCCCGCCGTCGGCGGCGAAGCTCTTCTGCGGCGCGAAGTAGTAGGCGTCGACCTCGCTCAGCTCGACCGGCAGGCCGCCGGCGCCGGAGGTCGCATCGATCAGGACGAGCGCATCGCCGGCGCCGTCAGGCCGCTGCACGCGCACCATCACCCCTGTCGAGGTCTCGTTGTGCGCCCAGGCGATCGCGTCTGGCGCCTCGCTCGCGCCTGCCAGCGCCTGCTCCACCTCGGCGGCGCCAGGCGCGCCCCCTGGCTCTGCACTGACGACGATCGGGTCGCGCAGGAAGGGTGCGTCGCGCGTCACGCTCGCGAACTTCGAAGAGAACTCGCCATAGGTCATGTGCAGTGAGCCTGACTCGATCAGGCCGAACGCCGCGGCGTCCCAGAAAGCAGTCGCGCCGCCGTTGCCCAGCGCGACCTCATAGCCCTCTGGCGCGGAGAAGAGCTCGGCGAGGCCTGCCCTAATCTCGGCGACGACCGACTTCACGGGCTTCTGGCGATGCGATGTGCCAATCACAGCAGCGCCGCCGGCCGCCAGGTGGGCGACGGCCTCGGGACGGACCTTTGAAGGGCCGCAGCCAAAGCGCCCGTCGCCAGGCTTCATCTCGACTGGGATCTGGAGCGTCTGCTCTGTTGTGCCGTTCGGCGTCATGGGCTACTACCTCGCTGTTGGAACCCGCGGGTTTACGACCATCTAGAGAGTGCCCAGGCGCGCGGCGATACTGCATCGTCGCTCCCCGGTGGTGGACTCCACCTGAGCCGTTATCGCGGCCCCGAGCGCCAGTCGCGACGGTGATCGCGAGTGTAGCGAAATGCGCTGCTCAGCCGCGCCCATGCGGCTCGAGCCAGTCCGGTTTCGGGCCGAGCGGAATGATCTGCTTCGGGTTCAGCTCGTCGTGGGTCGTGTAGTAGTGACGCTTGATCTGGTCCATCGCGACCGTCTCCGCCACCCCTCGCCACTGGTAGAGCTCGCGCGTGTAGCCCCAGAGGCTCGGGTACTCGACGATCCGCCTGTAGTTGCAGCGAAAGTGCACGTGGTAGACCTCGTCGAAGCGCAGCAGCGTCGGGAACAGGCGCCAGTCGGCCTCGGTGATGCGCTCGCCGGCCAGATAACGCCGCTCACCAAGCAGCTCCTCCAGCCAGGCGAGGCTCTCGAACAGCTCGCCAAAGGCCTCTTCGTAGGACTCCTGCTTGCGCGAGAAGCCCGCCTTGTAGACGCCGTTGTTAATCGTGTCGTAGACACGCGCGTTGATGGAGTCGATCTCGTTGCGCAGGTCCTCCGGGTAGAGGTCGAGCGGCCTGCCCAGCGCGCCAAGCGAGTCCTGCGAGGCGAACATCCTGATGATCTCGCTGCTCTCGTTGTTGACGATCCTGCCTGCCTTGGCGTCCCAGAGCACGGGCACGGTCACCCTGCCCTCGAAAGCGGGATCGCTCGCCGCATAGCCCTCAGACATGAACGCCCAGTGGTAGAGCCTGTCGACGTAGTCCCCTCCTGGCCCATCCTCGAAGCGCTCACCGCTGAACTCCCAGCCCCTCGCGTCGCGATACGGCGCGACATAGGAGATCCCGACAGCCTCCTGCAGACCCGCGAGGTTGCGCACGATCGCGGTGCGGTGACACCAAGGGCAGGCGAGCGAGACGTAGAGGTGGTAGCGGCCGGGCTCGACTGCGTAGACGCCCTGCTGCCCGCTGCGCGGGTCGAGCCCTACCCAGTCGCGGAAGCGGCTCTCCTGGCGCTCGAAGGCGCCACCGGAGAGCTCGCGGTCCATCACTACGTCAGCCATTGACGCAGCTTAGAAGTACACGTCGGGCGAGGACGCGGTCCCTGGCTGCCCCTGCGGGCCTTCGGGCCCCGAAGGCTTGCCCACGCCTTCGCTGCCGGGTGTCCCACTCGCCCCTGGGGCGCCCTGCACGCCGCCGCCGGCGCCGGCGCCACCGGTGCCCGGCTGCCCAGCGAGGCCCTTCGGTCCCGGATAGGATTCGATTCCGGCGCTTGGCCCTGGGCAGTCGAAGCGCAGCGACGGGCAGCCGGGCCCAATGCCGGGACCGCGCACGACCGCGTCACCTACGAACGTGTCGCTGCTCGTGTCGATCGTCATCGTCGAGTAGATCGCGCCGCCGACCGCGTCGCCGCCGTCGCCGTTGGCGCCGCCTGCCGAGCCTTCGACGCCGTCGCCGCCTTTGCCACCTTTGCCGCCGTTGCCGCCATGACCGCCGTTCTGTTTGCAGCCGCCATCGCCTGTCGCGCAGCCCGCGTTGCCGCCTTGGCCACCCCCGCCGCCGATACCGCCGTCACCGCCGCCGCCGCCGTACTCCCCAAAGCCGCCGTTGCCGCCTTCGCCGCCGCGCGCTTCGTCTTCTTCGAAGACGCTGTCCGTCACCGTCAGCGTGCCTTCGCTGTAGATCGCGCCACCCTCGGCTGAGCCGCCGATGCCGCCGGCCCCGCCGTCGCCGGACTTGCCGCCATCGCCTCCCACCCCGCCGTTGCCGCCGGTGCCACCGGCGCCACCGGCGCCCGTCGTGCCGGGCGCCGGTTCGGTGCCGAAGGTCCCGTATTCGCCCGGGCCGCCGCCACCGCCGTAACCGCCGATGCCGCCCTCGCCGCCCTCGCCGCCAACTCCCCCATGGACTGAGTCCTCGACGAAGGCGCTGCCGGCCACGGTCAGCGTCGCCCCCGCTGCGTTGAAGATCGCGCCGCCCTGGCTGGGCCCGCCAATGCCGCCTTCGCCGCCGTCGCCAGCGGGGCCGCCGTCGCCGCCGCGGCCGCCTGCCAGGCCCATGAAGTTCGTACCATATGCGCCTCCGGCACCGCGGCCGCCCCAGCCGCCCATGCCGCCGTCGCCGCCGGCCCCGCCGAAGGCGCCATCGTCGACGAAGCGGCAGTCGCTAACCGTCACCTCGCCTTCGTTGTGGATCGCGCCGCCCTGTCCTGGAGCGCCGACTTCGCCGTCATCGCCCTTTTCGCCGGCGGTCCCTTCTTCGCCCGCTCCTTCGCCTTCTTCGCCGAATTCGCCGCCTTCGCCGCTGCCGCCGTACGCCGCTTCGGTCTCGCCGTTCTGCAGCGTCACGCCTTCGAGCGTCAGCGTGCCGCCGGGCTCGACGGTGATCAGACCGCGCAGTTCGCGATAGTAGGCTTCTTCTGAGAGCTCGATCGTCGCGCCGTCTTCGCCGACGATGCGCAGGCTTTCGCCCTCGTGGATCGTCAGCGGTTCGGGCAGTTCCAGCGTGCAGGCCGCGTCGAGCTCGAGCGTCGCGTCCTCTGCGAGCTCGTGCAGCTGCGCAGAGCTTGGGCAGCCGTGGATGACGCTCACGTGTTCTTCGGGCGGCGGTAGTTTGGAGGCTTCGCCGCCGGGCGGTTTCGGGGCTTCTTCGCCGGTCGAGCCTTTCGCCTTCGCTTCTTCTTCGGCCTGCTTGTAGGCCTTCGGCGGCACGATCGTCCCGTTCAGGTCGGTCGTGATCGTCGGATCCTGCTCAGTCAGCTTCGAGAGGTTGCTTGGCAGCATGAAGCTGCTGTCTTTGCCGACCATCCCCGTCATGTTCGGCACGAGCTTGCCGAACGCGTCGGCGATCCCGCTCGCGAGCGTCCCCTGGGTCGCGTGCAGCTCGCTCGCGTTAGTCGCCCAGTTCACGATCCCGACCGTCAGCGCGTTGGTGAAGACGCTTGGCACGGCCGCCGAAGCGTCGACTTTTTCGCCTTTCGTATTCCCCTGCCAGGACGCGTGGGTATCGTCGGAGGAGGCGGCGACCACCTGGATCTGACCTTTCACCTTGTCTTCTTTGATCAATGCGGTCCAGCGCCCCGCGTAGCAGGCGTCGATCACGAGCTTTGCCTGCAGCTTCGGGTGCGCTTCCAGGAGGCGCAGCACGGTTGGCCCGTCGAGCACGAGCATCGAGGCGCTGAACTGGAAGTTGCCGTCCTTGTCCAGCGGCGCCCACTTCGCCTTCTCCTCGTCCCCGATCAGCACGACCGGGTTCGCGCTCGTGTACAGGTCGCGGATCTTGTGCGGCGCAGGCGAGCCGTGGCCTGACATGTAGAACAGGACATCGGTGCAGCCGGCCTTTTCGAAGGCCGTCAGCTGCGCTTCCAGTTCCTCTGCGGAGACAACCGAGGCGAACGGGATGCCAAGCCGGCTCGCGAGTGTGCGCATCGCTTCGTAGTCGGTCGCGAAGAGCGGCTCGCTGTGGTTGACCGCGACGATCATGCAGTCGTGGCTCAGCGAGAGCCCTGGCACGAGCGTCCCTGCCATCAGCTCGGGCGGCAGCTTCAGCGGCAGGCCAAGCGGCGGGAACCGCTTTGGCTGGGACGGCGGCGCCGGGAACGGCGGCGAGCCGGTCTCCTTTTCGGAGCAGTCTTTGGAGCGCGTCAGACCTGCTGCTTTCGCGCCTTCTTCACAACAGTCCTTACTGCGATAGAGGCCCGCGGCTTTCGCGCTTTCACAGCAGTCTTTACTGCGATAGAGCCCCGCGGCTTTCGCGCTTTCACAGCAGTCTTTACTGCGATAGAGGCCCGCCGCTTTTGCGCCTTCCTCGCAGCAGCCTTTCTTGCGCGTGAGACCTGAAGCTTTCGCTTCGCCGCATTTGTGTTCGCGCTTCAACCCGGAGCTCGTCGCGACCGGCGGCGAGAATGGGCTGGCGGCGAGGCTCGCGGACGAGAACGCCTGTGCGAGCCCTATACGCGCCGCAGTCGCGGCCTGCGCTTCGTAGACGAGCTCCTTGCCGGTCGCGTGCGCAGGACCCGCGAACTCCGCCTTCCTGCCGTCGAGCATCGGCCACCAGGAGAGATCGCGCCGTTCCAGGACCTTGCCTGAGGACACTGAGACGAGCACGAGCACGCTCGGGTGCTCGAAGTCTGCGCCAGGTTCGAGGTCCGCCCAGAACAGCCACGCCTTCTGCTTCGTCGCGGGCGCGCTGCCTGACCACTCGAGCACAGCTCCCTGCTTCGTCTCCTTCGTCTTCACCTGCGAAGCAGCATCGGGCCCGCCGTCGAGCACGAAGGACTTGGGCGGCAGCGGCTTGCCCAGCGAGTAGACGGCGAATTCCCCCGAGGCCTGTCCGCCGAGCGCGTGCAGCGCGACCTTCAACGCGCGCTTCTGGGTGACCGTCGCGCCGGCGTTCGCGGCGGGCAGCGCGAGCGCGAGTACAAGCACAGGCAAAAGCCATCCTCGCAGACGCGTCACCGCTCCCATGCTCGGATCGTATCTATGAAGTCAAGCAATTGATGGAAGGTG